>NZ_AGRW01000001.1 GCF_000255555.1 Treponema saccharophilum DSM 2985 | reverse complement strand
GACATCGCCGCGGAAACGACGGAATCCCTGTCCCCGTATCCCGCTGAACGTGCGGAGCAGCTCCGGATTGCCGACGGACTTCCCCGTTCTCCCGACTTCACCTCGAACAGCTTGAACTGCCTGCTCTCGTTCGATATGTAGAAAAGGCTGTCCGACGAATTCGAGCCGATAAGGACGGCGCCGCCCGCGTTGAACGTCCCGAGCGTCCGCCCCGTCATCGCGTGGATTACGAAAACCGTCCGTCCCTTCCTTCCGGCAAGGAAGCGCGACGAGCCGAACATGCAGACATCCTCGAGCGCCGGCTCCGTGTCGAATTTTCCCGACGAACTCGACATCAGGATACTCGGGGGCGACAATCGAGCCGCCGACTGACAAAACTTTTGTTGACATTTTTCCTCCAATACGTTGAAAAGATTTCCCGGACAAATTTGGTTCCGGAAATTCAAAAAGCGAAAATGCTAGTAGATTCCCTATGTTCAGGAGAAGCGAGTTCGCGATTCTGCTCCTTATGAGGAACGAGACGGGCGCGCGCGAAATAAGGCTCACGCCCAAGTCCCCGCGAAAGACGCGCCCGAGCCAGTCGAGATACTGCATAGTGAACGGCTTGTCCAGCCCC
>NZ_AGRW01000002.1 GCF_000255555.1 Treponema saccharophilum DSM 2985 | reverse complement strand
CTCGTTTCGTTCAAACAACCGATTATTATAAATCTGACGGCAGCAGCCAAAAGTTTTGTTGATAAGGATTTCCTGCTCTTTGGTAGGGTATATTCGTAATTTTAATGCTCGGTGCTGTTTTTCAGCATTTACTACTAATTTATTCATCATAATCAATACTTTCCTTATTGGTTGTGCTAGAGGATAATCGGGATTGCCGTCCTGATTACCTTCGTTTTATGATTTAATTAGTGGAAAAAAAATAGAGGTTTAAAATATGCGAGTTAATTATTACGAATTTTATAAAAGACGGTTGAACGAAAATAATCCTATCGGAAAAGATATCAATGGAGATTCTATTTATGAATATGCTACCGTTTCTGAAATTCCAAACGAATTATTTAAAAATCCAAGTTATTCAGTACTGCTTCCAGAAATTCCAAAGTTTGTAGAAAATTTAATAGGCTTTAAAAATAGAAAGGTTTTATTGAAGAAAAAAGTTATTCTAAAAACATTAAGAGATCATTCGGAAATAGAACTAAGTATGCATAAAAAAATATTGACTTTAGCTGTCTACAATCCTACTGTTTTTATGAAAAATAAACCCATTTCAAAACCTAATTACTTAGCATTCGTTAACGAAGGTGATTATTATGCCGTTTCAACTATAGATTTTGATGAAACCAAGAAGTATATAGAAATTGTTGATTGGAGAAAAGTTGATTCGAAAGAATTTGACAGAATGATACGAAAAGTGAGTGCAGAGGGCGGCCAATTCCTCATAAAAGCAGTAGACAGATAAGTCTCCTTCGCTTCTCAGCAGACCTTTCTGATGTTTACACTCATACTTAATATAGTTCCAAAATTTGAACGAAGTGTCAATTAGTTTATGTCATTTTTGTTAAGTACGTCAGAGGATAATTCCGAATCCTTTTAAGCTGCCAACACACTTTGCCATAACAATTTATCAAAAGAATCGACAAATCTGTTATTCTGTTTGAAACAACATTCGTTCACGTAGCTTTGTAAGTATTTAGTTGAAATGTGATGATAACTGCCGATTATTGAACGTTTAAGAATTGCCCAAAATCCTTCGATTCCATTTGTATGCAAGCCCTTTCCAGAAGAAAATTCACCTAAGCTGTGGCATACAGAAATGTGTGTGAAATTTTCTGGATTTGTGGATTTATGGTTTATAATGTTATAGCCTTTGAAGTCATCTGTCATTACAACTGTATCTGGTTTTGTTACGGCAGAAATTACAGACAAAAGTTGCTTGCCAGTTAATTTTTGTCCGTTATGGTCTGGTAACGCAACACGAGCATAAACTCTTCCAGTTCCACGTTCTTTGACTCCGATTACTGGAGTCTTTTTTGTTCCTCGCCCGGTTGTAGATGTGTCTTTTGGTTTTGGCGTAGTGAATTGCAGATTATTGTTTTGCTTACGTGGTTTACCACCTACATAGGTT
>NZ_AGRW01000003.1 GCF_000255555.1 Treponema saccharophilum DSM 2985 | reverse complement strand
CCGCGGAAATAGCGTCGAGACGCCCGCCGAGCCCGCTTTCGATGTTGTCCGATTTCGTGACGAGCTCGTCTCGCACTCCTTCCAATTTCCCGCCGAGTTCGTTCTGCATCGCGGAAATCTTCTCGTCGTACGCAGACTTGAGGTTCTCCGCAACGGAATTGGCTCCCGCCGTCTTCTCCTCCAAGTCCGCGCTGATTTTGTCGAAGCGTCCCGTAATGTCGCCGGTAACCGCGTCCAGTTTCGCGTTCGCGTCCGCGGAAACGGTGTCGATTTTTCCGCCGAGCTCGTCCTGCATCGCGTTGATTTTCTCGTCGTATGCCGACTTGAGGTTCTCCGCAACGGAATTCGCTCCCGCAGTTTTCTCCTCCAAGTCCGCGCTGATTTTGTCGAACCGCCCCGTGATGTCGCCGGTAACAGCGTCGAGTTTCGCGTTCGCGTCCGAAGAAATAGCGTCGATTTTTCCCGCCGAGCTCGTTCTGCATCGCGTTGATTTTCTCGTCGTATGCAGACTTGAGGTTCTCCGCAACAGAATTCGCTCCGGCCGTCTTCTCCTCCAAGTCCGCGCTGATTTTGTCGAACCGCCCCGTGATGTCGCCGGTAACAGCGTCGAGCTTCGCGTTCGCGTCCG
>NZ_AGRW01000004.1 GCF_000255555.1 Treponema saccharophilum DSM 2985 | reverse complement strand
AAGTACGAATGCTGATTTTGACGGAAAAACAATTTGAAAATTGTCTGCTCTGTCAGGAAAAGCCTGATTTACAGGAAAAACTTGTAGGTACAAAAGACATCGTAACACTCTAATAAAGTAGAGTTACTGGCCGCCCTTCCGAAAACGGAAGGTGATACAACACAATTGTTCTTAGTTTAGACTTATGATTCACCTTGCTTATGTTCCCTTCGTCTAGTGGTTAGGACGTTAGGTTTTCATCCTAAGAACAGAAGTTCGATTCTTCTAGGAAATGATAAAACAGGAGCGAATATGAATGAATATATTTTATCTTGGGACAAGGAAACTTGTCCAACACTTTTCAAAAGAAAAGAGTATAAGGAACTACAAAAAGAGTTCCCTGGAGCTTTTCTTGATGAAAATATGTACGAAATAACAATTGAAAATATAGAAAAGATTGCAAAAGCAAATAAAAGAGTACATCCTTCAACTTCCGTAATAGACGGAAAGGATGTACTCTTAGAGAATGAATTGAAGCTTTGTGAAACGATCAACAAAAAAATAGAAGACTATTTAGAATTGAAGTGATGAGCTGTTTTTGAAGAGAACACCGACATCGGACAGGCTGCTTGCAGATTCTGAACTGCGTTACCCCTATGAAGAATCAAAAACCCTCATGCATGTATTTGACTTTTTTGATGATAAAGCCCTGATTCAGGAACTTCTGGAAGGTATGTATGCTGAATTGCCAGAAGCAAAGAAAAGGAAATAAATGAAAACAGTTTTATACATCCACGGAAAGGGTGGAAATGCATCTGAAAGTACCCATTATGAAAGGCTCTTTCCAGATTGCAAAGTGATTGGGCTGGATTATAGGGTGTCACGAAAAAATTTGTCAGTTTCCCGCGACACCCGTCGTTCAGCCTTCGCTGAACGCGATTTTAAAGGTGAGAACTTCAAAAAACTGAAGTTTTTCGAAGTTCCCTGTAAGACTTTTTCTCCCTGGGAAACGGGGAAGGAAATTCACGAGGTAGTCGTTAGTCTCAAAACAGAGTTTGAGGGCATTATTCTGATTGCAAACAGTATCGGTGCATTTTTTAGTATGAATGCGAATCTGAACAGGCTGATTGAAAAAGCATATTTCATTTCGCCGGTTGTGAATATGGAGAAACTGATTTGCGATATGATGAAGTGGGCAAATGTGACTGAAGCGGAACTTGAGCAAAGAAAAATCATTCCCACGGATTTCGGAGAAGAACTTTCCTGGGAATATTTGTGCTATGTGAGGGAGCATCCTCTGAACTGGCTGGTTCCCACTTCAATTTTATATGGCGAAAATGATAACCTCACTTCGCTTGAAACGATTAAGGATTTTGCCGAAAAGCAGGGCGCAACTCTTACTGTAATGAAGGGCGGCGAGCACTGGTTTCATACAGAAGAAGAGATGAAGTTCCTTGATGAATGGATTGGGAGACAAAAGTGAGATACATTGCTTTACTTCAGGGAAAAATTGCGGAGATG
>NZ_AGRW01000005.1 GCF_000255555.1 Treponema saccharophilum DSM 2985 | reverse complement strand
CCGCAAAAACTCGAGGTAGAACGCAATTCGCGAAAGAGAAAAGCCGCAAAAACTCGAAGCAGAGCGCATCGCAAAGAAAAAAGCCGCAAAAACTCAGGCAGAACGCATCGCCAAGGAAAAAGCCGCAAAACTCGAGGTAGAACGCATCGCGAAAGAGAAAGCCGCAAAACTCGAAGCAGAGCGCATCGCGAAAGAAAAGCCGCGAAAGCGGAAGCAGAGAGAATTGCCAAGGAAAAAGCAGCAAAAGCCGAGGCAGAGAGAATCGCCAAGGAAAAAGCCGCAAAAGCGGAAGCAGAACGCATCGCCAAGGAAAAAGCCGCGAAGGCGGAAGCGGAGCGCATCGCGAAAGAGAAAGCCGCGAAAGCCGAGGCAGAACGCATCGCGAAGGAGAAAGCCGTAAAAGCCGAGGCAGAACGCATCGCAAAAGAAAAGCCGCAAAACTCGAGGCAGAACGCATCGCCAAGGAAAAAGCCGCAAAAGCGGAAGCAGAACGCATCGCGAAAGAAAAAGCCGCGAAGGCGGAGGCAGAGAGAATCGCAAAGGAAAAAGCCGCAAAACTCGAGGCAGAGCGCATCGCCAAGGAAAAAGCCGAAAAAGCGGAAGCAGAACGCATCGCAAAAGAAAAGGCCGCGAAAGCCGAGGCAGAGCGCATCGCCAAGGAAAAAGCCGCGAAAGCCGAGGCGGAACGCATCGCGAAGGAAAAAGCCGAAAAAGCGGAAGCAGAACGCATCGCAAAAGAAAAGGCCGCGAAAGCGGAAGCAGAGAAAATCGCCAAGGAAAAGCCGCGAAAGCGGAGG
>NZ_AGRW01000006.1 GCF_000255555.1 Treponema saccharophilum DSM 2985 | reverse complement strand
GGCATCATCGTGGCTTCCGAACGCCTCCCGTGGGTTGAATTTTTTGCCCGGCAAAGTCAAATCCAGATGATTTTCCGCGATAAATTCCTTCAAATCTGCCGAGCAGAGATGATTTTTTTTCGCGCCGAAGGCATCATCAAAATCAAAACTGTCGATTCCGAGCTGATTCGGCATGACAACGTAAGAATCATCAGGCACGCGCTTGGCCATCCAGTGATGCCCGCCAATTGATTCGAGCCACCAGATTTCGTTCTCGTCCGAAAAAGCGATTCCGTTCATCTCGTAAGTTCCGTATTTTTCGAGCAGGCTGCCCAACCGCAGAACTCCCTCGCGGGCAGTTTTTATGTACGGAAGAACGATTACGTTCAAATCTTCTTCCCCGATTCCGCCCTTTTTCAAAAGCGGGTCGGCACCCAAAACGCGCTCGTTGGAAGTGATTGTCTCGGTCGCGGTCATTCCAACATTCGCCGAGTTAACTCCATGAGCCGCCCAAATTCCATCTTTTTTATTCGCGTTCGGCGTGGATGTGTAGCGAAGCGGATTTTCAGGCAAGTCGATTTCCTGATGGGAAAGTATCGTTTTGTATTTTGAAGGTTGGTCTTCCGGCAGAACAACGACGAATTTCTTCTCGCAGAACTGTCCCGAAGGACTGTCCTCGTTCCGCGCAATAAAAGTCGCGCCGTTGTAAGAAGCATCTTTTCCGACCAAAATTGTTGTGCAAGCCATTTTTTACTCCTCAAATTTCAGAATTCCCGGACAGTATACAGACAAAAAACGGTCGAGCCTACAAAACGCCGAAAAATTATTCGGAATTATCCCCTCACGCACTTTATATTAACAAAAAAATGTTAAAGCGTGAGAACATTCTGACCGTCGCCGGTCAAATTTTCTGCTTCATCGGATGCTCCAATTTGCAACGCAAGCGTTGCTAAATCTTCTACACCCTCCACAGACCTAAATTCGGACACTCCTTGCCCTACTGTTTTTATTGCGTTCATTTTGAGATTGATGGCTGCGTTTACATCACGAATGTGCTCTGCTCCACATTCAGGGCAAATCCAAGAACGAATATTTAAATTCTTTGTAATCGGATTCTTGAATCCACAACAATGGCAAATCTGACTTGAAGCAAAGAATCTATCTGCCTTTACAATCTGACAGTTGTTTTCGTTTAGGGATGCTTTCCACAACAGTTTATTTGTGAAATTTCCCCACGAAGCGTCTCCGTAATTCTTTGCGTTTCGACTAAACTTCATCATTCCTTTCAAGTTCAAGTCTTCAATTCCGATGACTTGATAAGTTGAAACTAGGCGTTTTGTTTCTTTTTCAATCCAATCATTACGACATTCTGCAATGTAATGTTCCATACGAGCAACTTTTACACGAGCTTTTTCACGATTGTTTGAGCCAACTTGCTTACGCATGAGTCGTCTTTGAAGTTTAGTAAGTTTTTTGAGATTTGCCTGCTTCTGAGCAACATAGCCAAAATCTTTTCCGGAT
>NZ_AGRW01000007.1 GCF_000255555.1 Treponema saccharophilum DSM 2985 | reverse complement strand
GTTTTCCTGCGGGTTGGAGCGGCTGTGGTCCGCCGAGGATGCGGTGCATCCGCGGCTCCGTGGTGGGGATTTTGCGCGTGGATGGAATTTTGGGGAGGTTGTTTTTTTTGTTTGCGGTATTTTTTGGTGATGAACCTGCATTCGTTGCGCGACTTGTTTTCCTGCGGGTTGGAGCGGCTGTTCGGCCGCCGAGGATGCGGTGCATCCGCGGCTCCGTGGTGGGATTTTGCGCGTGGATTGGATTTTTGTGATGTTGTTTTTTTTGTTTGTGGATTTTTTGGTGGTGAACCCGCATTCGTTGCGCGACTTGTTTTCCTGCGGGGTGGAGCGGCTGTTCGACCGCCGAGGATGCGGTGCATCCGCGGCTCCGTGGTGGGATTTGTCGCGTGGATGGAATTTTGTGAGGTTGTTTTTTTGTTTTGCGGATTTTTTTGGTGATGAACCCGCATTCGTTTCGCGATCTGTTTTCCTGCTGGTTGGAGCGGCTGTTCGACCGCCGAGGAACTGCGTTCCGCGGCTCCGTGGT
>NZ_AGRW01000008.1 GCF_000255555.1 Treponema saccharophilum DSM 2985 | reverse complement strand
TCCTTGCCGACACTGAATTTCCGTACAACGCGGACGAGCAGAAAGCCGCGCTCGGGCAGAACATGATTCTTCCCGCGGGCTGGAAGCCGAGAGGGCCGAGGGGAACGGCAGGCGGAAACGCGATTTCGGCAGAGGATATGGACGGAGTGGGCAGGAACGCGGAAAAAAAGAGCGGGAATGTCGATTTGAGCGGAACATACGCCTCCGCGGCCGAATACATCTCCGCGCTCAACGCCAACGAAAAATGGGTCATCTATGACGAAAAAAGCAGCACCGCAAAAATCACGAGCGTCGAATCGTTCATGAGAAACGTGAAGCAGCTCCAGAAAAATGTCGGCGCATTCGATGACATGAACGGAGCGCAGCCGGAAAACACGCTCTTCGGTTTCGGGAACGGAAAAGGCGCGCATTTTGACGCCCTGATGGCGAACGTCCTTGAAAAGGCGAACCCGGCGCTCGCAGAAGAGTACAAAAACGATTTGGCGAAAACCGATTCCCTCGGTATATCGATGGAAAAAAGAGCAGATATGTACAACCCGATGTACTATCTGAGCCCCGCCTATTCAGGATACAAAACCGCGAAAGCAGCGAAATTCTGGAGAGTCCACGCGGGAATCTTCCAGGGGGACACCGCCATAAGCACGGAGCTAGCCTATTCGCTCGCGCTCAAAAACTACGGAAGCGAAGTCGAGTCTGTCGATTTTGCGGAAGTCTGGGGACTTTACCACACCGAGGCAGAGAGAAACGGAACTTCCACGCAGAATCTCATCAGCTGGATTAAGGACTGCCTGAAGAAGTGAGCGCATACGAACGCCGGCGACATCACGAGGCGGATTCTGAAAAACGGTTGATTCAAATTTTGTCATTCCGGACGTGATTCAGCATCTAAAATTCCGAATCACGTCCGGAATGGCGAGAATTCATCATCCGCCGAACATCCCGACGAGTCCCGCCCGTCAGCGCTGGCAGCTTCCGTCATGGATTTTTTTTGCCGTCTCCACACCCGCGAGAATCTCGACGAATTTCATCGCGAACTGCTCCGCCGTCCCCGGCCCGCGCCCCGTAAGTAGGTTCCCGTCAAAAACGAACGGAACATCGGGAACGTGCGTCCCCTCGCCGATTCCCTCGTCCATCCCCGGATAGCACGTCCATTTTTTTCCGGAAAGGATGCCTGTTTTTGAGAGGAACACCGCGGGGCTTGCGCACATCGCGGCGACGATTTTCCCCTCGCCCGCCATAAGGTCGACGAGGTCGAGAAGATAGTCGCACGCGGCAAGGTTCGCTGCTCCGGGCATTCCGCCGGGAAAGAAAACGGCGTCGGGAAGAGTTCCCTCGCTCTCGCCTGCGAAATCCTTGAGAACCTGGTCAGTAATCACGGAAATTCCGTGCGCCCCGTCCACGACGGACGTTATCTCGTCCGACCCGTCCGCAGGAACCGACACCGTGACGACATCCTGCCCCGCCCTCCTCAAATAATCAACCGACGTCAGCGCCTCGATTTCCTCGAATCCCGGCGCAAGAAAAACCGCTATTCTGCTCATAAAACTTCCTCCAAAATAAAACCTGCTCCAATTCTAGCACAACTCCACAATATTTTTTTCCCCGCGCACCGGCGCACGCTTGCTACAACCAAGCCGAACTTAGAACGAAAAAACCCCCGCAAGCGAATCTTCGAACGCGAGAATTCCAACCATCACGCGCCCCCACCAACCACGGAAGGTGCGCCTCCCGCGCACCGGTGAACGCTTGCTACAACCAAGCCGAACTTAGAACGAAAAACACTTCGCAAGCGTAATCTCAGAACGCGAGAATTCCAACCATCACGCGCCCCCAACCACGGAAGGTGCGCCCAGCGCACCGGCGCACGCTTGCCACAACCAAAGCCGAACTTAGAACACCCCCGCAAGCGAATCTTCGAACGCGAGAATCACAACCATCACGCGCCCCCACCCACCACGGAAGGTGCGCCTCCTGCGCACCGGCGCACGCTTGCTACAACCAAGCCGAACTTAGAACGAACAACCCCCGCAAGCGCTAATTCCCACCCCGGAATATTCCGATAATAGTAGTATTATGGCAAAAGTTCTGATAATCGATGCTGCCCCGATGCTGCGGGATTTCGTGAAAGAAAAATTGTCTTCTGAACGGGTTGAAGTTGAGACGGCCACGAACAGGGACGCTTACACGAAGATGATAAACACGCTTCCCGACCTCATAATCCTTAACATCGACAAGCACAGCTCGGGAAACCCGATAAACGAAAATATTGTGGACTTTTTCCAGAAGAAGTCACGCGATCCAAACTCAAAGACAACGCCGATAATCATAACAGGCCCGAATTTGAGCACCGAGGCTGTCGCAAAGCTCGTGCAGTTCGGCGTCATAAAATACTTCAAGAAGCCGATAAAGTTCGACGTTTTCTTCGACGCAATCGGAAAGCAGCTCAACGGCATTTTCTCAATCGACACGACGCCGTGCGTTCTCGACCTGCACCTCAACGACAACAACAACGTCATTTTCATCGAGGTCGCGATGGGGCTGAACCGCGAGAAGATTTCGCTCCTCAAATACAAGATTTCCGAGCTCATCAACGCGAACGACCTTTCGTACCCCAAAGTCATACTGATGATGACGTCGCTGAGCCTCTCGTTCGTCGACGGAATGAACCTCGAGCTGCTGTTCAACAACATCCTCGCCGACAACAGAATCTCGCGCAAGAACGTAAAAGTTCTCTCGCTCGACTCAATCGTCTCGGAGCTTATCGAAGGGCATCCGGAATACGAGGGAATCGAGGTCACGAAGGACCTTTCGACAATCCTCAACTCAATCGTCACGCCGAAAAACAGCTCGTCGGGCGCGAACGTCGCGGATGTCATCTCCGACAACATCCTGACGGCGACGGCGGAAACACAGGATTCCGAGAGCATGGGAATGCGGTTCGCCACGGACACGGAGACGGCGGAGGAGCTGAAATCGGAGGGAACGACGCTGCGCGTTGCCGCCGTGGACGACGACCAGATTGTGCGCGCGCTCATCCACAAGGCGTTCCTGTCAATCGGCGCGGAGACCGACCTTTTCGCCTCGGGAAGGGAATTCGTGGAGAAGGTCGTCGAAAAGAAAGAAAAGCACTACGACATCATCATCCTCGACATATTCATGAACGACATGAACGGGTTTGAGGTTCTCATAAAGCTCAAGGAGAACACAATCGCGACTCCCGTCATCGTCTACTCGCAGGCGATAAAGCGCGACATGATTGTAAAATCGCTGTCGCTCGGCGCGCGGAGCTACGTCCTCAAGCCGCAGAAGCCGGAGAATATCGTGAAGAAGGCAATGGAAGTGCTCAATGCTGGAAAAACTGAGTAGCCGGAACGACGGCATAAACTACGCGAGCAGATTCCTCGCGAACACGCTCCACGAGATACGGA
>NZ_AGRW01000009.1 GCF_000255555.1 Treponema saccharophilum DSM 2985 | reverse complement strand
ATTGTCTCCAACTTTTGGGGTACACTTCATGGGCGGGGTGATTTTTTTTTGAATTGTAAAATCGAAGCGGTGCGCGCGCGATTTTTTCCGGCAGTCTTGAATGCTGTGGTATACTTGTTTCTGGCGTTCGCGCCAAATTCTTGGAAAGAGGTACTTTTATGGCAGAATTCTTGAGATGCAGAAAATGCGGGAAAATCGTCGAGGTCGTTGCCGGAGGCGCACCCGAAACAGTCTGCTGCGGGGAGGACATGGCTCCGCTCCGCGCTAACACGACTGACGGCGCATCTGAAAAACACGTTCCCGTCGTCGCCATAGACGGCTGGTCCGTTTCAGTCAGGGTCGGCTCCGCCGTGCACCCGATGGAGGATGACCATTATATCCAGTGGATTGCCCTTGAGACCGACAGGGGAATCCAGCGCAAGTGGCTCTCTCCCGGCGCCGCTCCCGAGGCCGGCTTTGCGCTCGTCGACGGAGAGGTTCCCATCGCCGCCTACGAGTACTGCAACAAGCACGGTTTATGGAAGGTTGATTTGTGATTTTTTTTCTTTCCCTTCCTGAAAAATCATCCAGAGTATAAGTTGTTGCCCGCGCAGAAAAAACGCT
Source organism: Treponema saccharophilum DSM 2985 (assembly GCF_000255555.1). Classification (GTDB taxonomy): domain Bacteria; phylum Spirochaetota; class Spirochaetia; order Treponematales; family Treponemataceae; genus Treponema_D; species Treponema_D saccharophilum. Next base: position 163 of record NZ_AGRW01000009.1, on the reverse strand, counting down.
TTTTTGTGCGGGATTTTTTATGCGGATGAATTTACAATCTAAGTGCAACAAATGAAAAAGACCCATAGAATCAACTATAATGGTGTTTAGTCAAGACATTATTACAGGAGATAAAATGGGTCACTACAAACATCTTAGCACAAAAGAGAGAGAATTTATACTG
>NZ_AGRW01000010.1 GCF_000255555.1 Treponema saccharophilum DSM 2985 | reverse complement strand
TCCCCCTTTTTTGTGGTTGAGGTAAGCCGCATTGTTCATCGCCACCCGCTTTGATTTGTGGAGCGGCTTAGGGGACGCGGGCGTGGCCCGAGTCCCCCTTTTTTTTGTGGTGATGTAAGCCGCATTGTTCATCGCCACCCGCTTTGATTTGTGGAGCGGCTTAGGGGACGCGGCGTGGCCCGAGTCCCCTTTTTTGTGGTGATGTAAGCCGCATTGTTCATCGCCGCCCGCTTTGATTCATGGAGCGGCTTGGGGTAGGCGGGCGTGGCTCGTGTCCCCTTTTTTTTGTGGTTGATGTAAGCCGCATTGTTCATTGCCGCCCGCTTTGATTCATGGAGCGGCTTAGGGGAGGCGGGCGTGGCCCGGGTCCCCCTTTTTTTGTGGTTGATGTAAGCCGCATTGTTTATCGCCGCCCGCTTTGATTAGCGGAGGGGCTTGAGGATGGCGGTGGGGGGGAGTTTTTTTATTGTTTTTATGAAGAAATCGAGGTTTCCGGCGACGAAGACGGCGCAGTAGATGCAGATTGCGGCGGCGAATGTGAGGTAGAAGACGATTTGCTGGGCAGGGGAGGAGTCGCGCATCGTTATGCCGAAGAGAAGAAGAAGCGATGTCATCGCAAAGCCTCCGATTACCCATTTCGTCATCGAGATATGGTTCTCGTTTTGTGCGGAGGTGCCGAAGCCGTTCTTCATCGTGCGGGAGGCAAGCCGCTCGGCGACGGAGAGCCTTCGGACTGCGGTGCGGCATTCCCTGCACATGAGGAGGTGCGCCGTTATTTTCAGCGGGACGATTTCGTTCTTGTCGAGCGAGAGGTATGCGTCCATTATCATTTCGCATTTCTTTTCGTTATTTTTCATAGAATTGCCTCAGTTTTTCCTTGAGAATCTTTTTTGCGCGGAATATGTTCGACTTCACGGTGTTCAGGTTCAGCGACGTTATCTCGGCGATTTCCTCGTAGCTGTTGTCGTAGAAGAAGTAAAGCTCGATGCAGACGGCGTATTTTTCGGGAAGCTCCCTGACCGCTTCTCGTATCGCAGCCGCAGTTGCCTTCCGTATCTCCGTCTCCTCCGGCGATTTTGTCGGGGCGGCTATGCGGTCCTCGTCTGCCAGCGGCTTGTATTCCTGCCGCCTGTTCTTCGCGTTTATCGCCGTGTTGAGGGCTATCCGCGTCAGCCATGTCGAGAAGAGCGAGCCGCCCTTGAACGTGCCGAGTTTGTTGAACGCCTTCAGCAGGACTTCCTGGACGAAATCCTCGACATCAGCGTCGTTCTTGAAGAAACTGAACCCGATTGCCTGAACGCGTTTTTTGTGGAACGAGACGAGAATCGAGAACGATTTCGAATCTCCGCCGAGCGCGGCTTTTATGAGAAGCCAATCGCGCGCCGTGGCGACTGTTTGTTCAAGAGTCTTCAGCCCGTTCTTCATTTAGTCCTTGTGGAATTCGGGGTTCACCTTGTAGAAAATGAGAAGGCTGACCCCAATCGCCAGCGGGACAAGCCCGCCGAGAAGCGACTGTACCGGCCCGTTCGTCGCCACGACGAAAATCGCGAAGAATATCGAGAGAATCGTGCCCAGCCCCGTCAGCAGAATCCCTATCAGAAGGGTGTAGGTTTTGATGTCGAACGATTTCTTTATGTAGTTGCCCGTTTTTATCTGCGCCTTGACCTCGTGGTGATGCCAAAGAAGCGAGAAGAA
>NZ_AGRW01000011.1 GCF_000255555.1 Treponema saccharophilum DSM 2985 | reverse complement strand
TCCGCGGTTCTGATTCCCTCGCTTATCACGACGACGACAGAATGCTTTTTGGCGGCAAGCGTCCTGACTTTCGCGATGAACTCTCCCAAACTATTCTGCTATCACTTAGTTTTATGACTTGCCGGGTCATCCCCATGCAGCCCTACACCCCGGAAAACCGGTTTGGCCTGATCCGCGTTCGCTCGCCGCTACTTGCGGAATCTCAATTGATGTCTGTTCCCGAGTTACTTAGATGGTTCACTTCACTCAGTATCGCTCTGCCACCCTATTTTATTCAGGTGCGCAGTGACTGGATCACTCCAGCCGGGTTACCCCATTCGGAAATCCACGGGTCAAAGGATATGTGCTCCTAACCGTGGCTTATCGCAGCTTATCACGTCCTTCATCGTCTCACAGCTCCATAGGCATCCACCATTAACCTATAATTCGCTTGACCATATTATCTTTTCCACTCAACGAGGCGAATAAAAACTCATTGAGTAAAACCTTCTTCCTTCCCTAATCGTGTTTCAAATAACTTTAGAACCTCTGATTCAGTCCTGATGGGACGGGATAGAGTTGAACTATCGACCCCCGCCTTATCAGAGCGGTGCTCTAACCAACTGAGCTACCATCCCCTATATACAAAACCAGCGAAAAAGACAGACGAGGAAAACCAGGCTACAAACCAAGTTCTCGTCGGCTGCGTACACCGCAGCCA
>NZ_AGRW01000012.1 GCF_000255555.1 Treponema saccharophilum DSM 2985 | reverse complement strand
AGCCTGTTCCTGGCTGAGACGTCACCGAGCCGCGCCCTTCTCGCCAGGGCGCACGTCTCCTCGTGGGAAAGCAAATCCTTTTTTCATAGACTCCTCCTGCGCTCCGTACCCACCGCGGGGCGGAAAAACACTTGTCATACGACATCTTGTCGACGTCATGCGGACGGCGACTCCGCCCCCGACCGGGGCACCCGCGCGGACAGAATATAAGCCGTTTTTCGCGATCGTCAAAAAAACGGGGCAAATTTGCCAACTTGCGTCGTTTCGAGCGTCGCCCCGAGGCGGTCGACCTCGCGAAGCCTTATTTTACTAGGGTTCCCGAAAAAAATCGCAAAAAAAGGGCGTTTTTTCAATGACTCACTTTTTTCACAGTTGTGAGTCGTTGTAAGACTCTTTTTTTTTTTTGTAGTCGTATAATACGCGTACGTCATTGCAAAACCGAAATTTGAGTCAAAACAGCTCACGTAGTTAAGTAGTCTTACAGAGCGATTTGACGTAGTTACGTAGTCAATGGGACGTAGTTACGTAGTCATTGAAACGCGGGAAGCCTAGTAAAATAAGGGGTTCCCGAGCCTATAAATACATAACTACTTTTAAATACATATAGGGGAGCGCCGCTAAAAAATGCGAAAATCCGAAATCGTGAAAGCGAGCGAAAACGCCCGCTTCCTAAAACGAGTCAAAACGAAGTCAGCCGGGCCTTCTACACCTGCCCCGTCATGACCAAAAAACTCATCGTCATGGGGCTATACAAAATCGTCCCCGTCTTCAACCCGGAGAACTACAGGAAGACCGACCTCTCGAACCTCGGGGACAAATTCAAGTGGACCGACTTCTCCGCGACCTTCACCATCCAGGAATTCTGCAACGTCATGGGCATCGAGAACGGCGGCTTCCAG
>NZ_AGRW01000013.1 GCF_000255555.1 Treponema saccharophilum DSM 2985 | reverse complement strand
CAAGTCCGCGCTGATTTTGTCGAACCGTCCCGTAATGTCGCCGAAAACAGCGTCGAGTTTCGCGCTCGCGTCCGCGGAAACGGTGTCGATTTTTCCGCCGAGCTCGTCCTGCATCGCGGAAATCTTCTCGTCGTACGCGTTCTTGAGGCTCTCCGCAACGGAATTCGCTCCGGCAGTTTTCTCCTCCAAATCCGCGCTGATTTTGTCGAACCGTCCCGTGATGTCGCCGGAAACCGCGTCGAGTTTCGCGCTCGCGTCAGAAGACATCGCGTCGATTCTCGCACCGAGCCCCCCCTCGATTTCGTCGAGCCGCCCGCTCATGCCGCTTTCGATGTTGTCCGACTTCGTGACAAGCTCGTCTCGCACTCCCTCGATTTTTCCGCCAAGCTCGTCCTGCATCGCGGAAATCTTCTCGTCGTACGCAGACTTGAGGTTCTCCGCAACGGAATTGGCTCCCGCCGTCTTCTCCTCCAAATCCGCGCTGATTTTGTCGAACCGTCCCGTGATGTCGCCGGAAACAGCGTCGAGTTTTGCGCTCGCGTCGGAAGACATCGCGTCGATTCTCGCGCCGAGCCCGCCCTCGATTTCGTCGAGCCGCCCGCTCATGCCGCTTTCGATGTTGTCCGACTTCGTGACGAGTTCGTCTCGCACTCCCTCGATTTTTCCGCCGAGCTCGTCCTGCATCGCGGAAATCTTCTCGTCGTACGCGTTCTTGAGGTTCTCCGCAATCGAATTTGCGCCCGCCGTCTTCTCTTCCAAGTCCGCGCTGATTTTATCGAACCGCGCGCCGAGGTTGCCGGTGACGGTGTCGAGTTTCGCGTCAGCGTCAGAGGAAACCGATTCAAGTTTGGAATCCAGCTCGTTCTGCAGCTCGTCGATTTTTCCATGCGCCTCTTCCGAAACCGTCTCGATTTTTTCAGAGACATCTTCGCGCAAAGTCTGGACAGTACCGCTGATTTCATCAAGTTTGTCGGCGACATCATTCTCGACGCCGCTGATTTTCGATTTCGTCTCGCTCCGCAAAATATCGATGCGCGTTCCCAGTTCGTCGCTCGTATCAAAAATTTTGCCTTCAATGCCGCCGCGAACGTCCTCGATTTTTCCGCCGAGCTCATCCTGCATCGCGGAAATCTTCTCGTCGTACGCGTTCTTGAGGTTCTCCGCAATCGAATTCGCTCCCGCGGTTTTCTCTTCCAAGTCCGCGCTGATTTTGTTGAACCGTCCCGTGATGTCGCCGGAAACAGCGTCGAGTTTCGCGCTCGCGTCGGAAGACATCGCGTCGATTCTCGCGCCGAGCCCGCCCTCGATTTCGTCGAGGCGACCGCTCATGCCGCTTTCGATGTTGTCCGATTTCGTGACGAGTTCGCTGCGAACTCCCTCGATTTTTCCGCCGAGCTCGTCCTGCATCGCGGAAATCTTCTCGTCGTACGCGTTCTTGAGGTTCTCCGCAATCGAATTTGCGCCAGCCGTCTTCTCCTCCAAGTCCGCGCTGATTTTGTCGAACCTTCCCGTGATGTCGCCAGAAACAGCGTCCAACTTCGCG
>NZ_AGRW01000014.1 GCF_000255555.1 Treponema saccharophilum DSM 2985 | reverse complement strand
GAATACCCATTGCCACCATTACAAAGATAGTTAGGAAATAGAGAGGACAATACAGAATCCTGTGTATAATCTGTTCCTTTCTGCCCCTCAAACATTTTATCAAAGACACGTGTTATGCAAATTTCTTTATTTTCATTCACAGATAATATTGGATATTTTTGCTTTGAAAAAGCATTTATTATCTCTTTTAATTCATTGTCTGAATAATTGTAGATTTTATTACTCTTTAATTCTTTTTTAATTTCATCAAAAGTTATACCATTCTCATAAGTCATCACATCTTCATATTTTGGACTATCATTAAGAAAATAAATCGCAAATAAAACTTTTCTTTGGTTTTCAGAGAGCCCATCTCTAATATCAAATTCTATATTGTTATTTCTTATTTTCGTCGAAACAGTTTTTTTATTATAAATCCAAAACATATATTACCTTCATATTTGCGCCCCAAGTAGCGGGCGTCCACATAACAATTTGGCTGTACCGCAGCGGGCTTGACCCGCTGTCGGCTACGAACCTTTGTTAGGCGATACAGCTTACTTCCCAAGCAAGCATATTTCTTTATAATTACAGCGTCGCCATTTTTACAGGCTGCAGGGCATATCCAAGTTTTTGCATTATGTTTGAGAGGGTTTTATATTTTACACTTTCTGCATTTCCACTGCGAAGGTTCTGGATGGTAGTAGGAGAAACTCTTGCTTCTTTTGCCAATTCCCTTACTGAAATATTCTCCTCTTCCATTTTTTTTCAATCATGAATTCTGAGATTAAAAATTCATTGTATCCTTTTTCAAATTCATCCTTAAATTGTGGATCTTGCATCAGTCGGTCAAATGTTGTCATAGTAGGTTCCTCCTTTTACACGGGTTTCATAATCGCTCTGCATTTTTCAGTTTTCTCTTTTTCTGCAGGCGGAAGCTTCTGGCATTTTTTTTCAAATGCATTTGTTATGATTATTCTCTTTCCACTTGTAAAAAATGAAAGAAACCTGTCCGGTTTAGGCTTAAATGCCCAAATACCATCTTCCCCAAAGTTAAATTTCGTTTTGTCCGAAATTTTTCAAAAGTCTCCCATACGTTTTACCAGATACAAGAGTTTCAGCTGTTGCTGGGAATCAAGTGAATTAAAGTATCCAAAAGGCTGACTTTTATTTTTCTCTGTGTAGTACCATTCTACAGTGAACATCTCGCCTTTGTATAAAACGCAATCTTTCTTTGTTTTATCCCAATTCTAATGCAACACTACACTGTTACAAAGTCAAGTTAATCTAAGGAATTAAAGAAAAATATTTTTCCTACTTTAAAACATAATAGAAGGATCTTTGATAAATTTTTTTTTGCCACATTTGGGGCATTTTATTGCTGAACCTATAAAGAAAAAAAATATTGTATTGTTTTTTCCATAACCACGATACCCACAATTAAGACAAAATCTTGGAATATTTTCCCAAGGAAAAGGCATTCGTACATTTTGCAATTTTTTCTCCCGTAAAAAGCAGAGGAATGCAACCTCTGCTTTTTCCATACTTTAACGCTTTAAGATGACTTTGCCTTCTGATTTCTCTGTAATTTTGTATTCTCTTAGTTTGTTTAAAATTCCTATTGCAGCGCTTCCTACGGCAGCTCCAGTAGCGCCAGCGGCAATTGCACCTGCGATTCCTATTGACACAGCAGATGTTGTTGCGGCTCCAAGAGTAACTGCAGAAAATCCATATGCAATTCCTGCAACTCCAATTTCTACAGGTTCAGCAGGATCAGGAATCATTGCAGCTACAGTAGCAATAATTGCTATTGTTAGAGAACCGATACAAGCAGCCCACGCAACTTTACCTGTTGCTTTTATTTTTACAACTTTTTTTCCAAGATCACCTTCAATTTCAATTGTATCGACATTATCATGAATTGCATTGCCTAATTCTTTTTCAGTTGTTACAGTCATTGTTAAACCCTCTAATTTATTTTTTATTGCCAAAATGAGAAGATATTGCATCTCTAACAACTTTCATAACTTCGTCAGCACTTGCATTTTTTACTTGTAAAGTGCCATTATCATCATCCAAGGCTTCATAATTTCCATTTGAGTCATAAGGTCGAATTTGAACTTTTACAACCCTTTTTGATTCTGGATTGTCATAAACTTCTGATTTTTTTGGCATAAAAACCTCCGCATTTTACGTCTTCCGACTTATTTTGTTGCGAAACGAGCGTATGCGAAGTTTCGCAACAAAGGACTTTTTCAAGTCCTTTGTTCAGTGTACACTGAACAAATTTTTTAGAGAAAAAAGCTGGAGGATTTTTCTTATTGACAATAAGCGGGCCAACAGCCCGTCCACATAACAATGAGTTAAACCGCACAGGCCTTGAGCCTGTGTCGGCTTTGAACTTCTTGTTATGTGATTAATAAAATTCTACTATTCAATTAAAAACTGTTTAGCTTTTGATGGAGTAGTAGAATATGAATACTTTCCATCTTGTTGGTAACAAGTAATATTATTAGCTACATTTGCAAAGACTCTATAAAAATCTTTTTTCGACATTGCATATGTACCTTCAGGTGTTTTACAAGCAAACATATCGTCGTCTTTTAATGACTCTATTATATCTCTAAAAAAAATCAATCTATTATATGAATAACATACTTTATAATTATTAGGTCCCGTGGAATGAGTTATGCATGTTGAAATTACTTTTTTTTCATTTAATGAAAAGTTTCCCCAATGGATTTTTATTATTGAGTTTCCTAAATTGCTCGATTCTGTTAATTCTGAATTCATAGATTCTGAAACACATAATCTTTTCAAAAATTGTTTATAAGTATTTCCATATAACTCCGAAAACCTTTTTACTGCATATCTTTGGAATTTTTGATATTCGGCAATATCACTAATTCCTACATCACTTTTCTGATAAACAAAACCATTCCGTGCAGGCTTAGGAGTAAGTACATAATTTAATGGGTCCACAAAACGTAAAAAATGTGCCGTAACTATTTTTCTAGCATCATTTTTTACCTTAACATTTCGAATGAAACTATTATTAATTAATTTCCAGTCATCTAAATTACCAGCTGGAAAATAATTTTCACATATTTCTTGCATACCAACCAATTTTCCATCTATATCAAAAATCATTCCGGAATCGATAATATGTGCCAGTTTATATTCTGCATACTCAAATTTCTTCATTTTATAAAAAGCTTTTGATTTTTCTTCGCTTCCAATAAATTCACTTATTGGAAGCCAGCCTAATAGCATAGCATTCTTAAAATCGTCATAACTTAATACAGAATTTAAATAAGTCATTTTTGCGATTAATTTTCCAAATCCATTATCAGAATATGTATATGAAAAAGAATCATCTGTTTTCGTCAAAAGACATCTTCTGGGTGTTTTATTAGTATTAGAAAAAGCTCTTATTACAAATACACAATCCTCATCATCTACATATTTCATTAATAAATCGTGCCAAGCGAGAACTATTTCTTTTTTTGGTAATCTAGGTTCTATAAATTTTTCCCAAAAGCAATCTATTGTTTCTGCATAACCTTTATCAAATTCTGGCATTTTACTTTTTGCGATATTATTAAGTAAATCTTGCAAAGATTGTGAAGTCATTTTCTCTCCAATGCGCCCCAGTGCGGGCGTCCACATAACTAGCGTTTTAAACCGTAAAAACGG
>NZ_AGRW01000015.1 GCF_000255555.1 Treponema saccharophilum DSM 2985 | reverse complement strand
AAAGTGTCCAATAATTGGGGTACACTTCACTTTTGAATCCCGTTTTTTTTGCGCCGGCGGTTTTCTCGGAAATCTGTCCGGGTAAAAAAAATCCCCCTTGTTCGGGGGTTGCCGGGAACCGGACTTGAACCGGCACGACGGTTGAATGTCGAGGGATTTTAAGTCCCTTGTGTCTACCTGTTCCACCATCCCGGCTTGTCGCAAAAGCAACGCGTTTATTTTATCAGAATGCGCGCCTCGTTTCAAGGTTGCCCGGTTCCGGCATTCCGTCACAGGGGAATGTACGTCGCCTTCGACGAGGGGAGCGACGGGAGCATCTCTTTGCAGAATGAGTTGTATTCCGCCTTGCTCGTCAGAACCCACAAAACGCGCTTCGTCGATTCCATTTTTGGTACCGATGCGCATCCGTCCGTGAAGATGATAAGCCCGTCGTATTCATTCGAATTCGCATAAAAATCAAGCGCGGGCTGGAAATCCGTTCCGCCGCGTCCCGTCACTTCGACCTTGCTCCTCGCTTTTTTGAGCGAGAGGATGTCGGCCGTAATATCCGCGTCGAACTGTATGACGTCTATTTTCTTCATTCCGTATTTGAAGAACCTGTTCACGATTGAGAAGAACCGGCTGAGCGCTTCGGTGCTGATTGAGCCGCTGACGTCGACCGCGACGAGAAGCCCCGTCGAAAATTCGTTCTGGCTTCCCATCGCGGTGAATCCGTAGCGCCTGTTTGGCTTCATGCGCGTGAGCCTCCGTGCCGACGAGATTATCGTCGCGCGGAACATGGCGAGCATGCGCCTGTAGTCCATGCTTATGACGAGCGTCGCCTCGATTATCTCCTGAAGTTCGCCTTTTATCGAGCCCCAGCCGTTCGACATCTGCGCGCGCTCGATTTCCGCGTTTATCGTCTCCGCCGCCTCGGAATCCTCGTCCCAAAGCTCGGAGCAGTCGTACTTTTCGGTCAGCTCCTGGAATTGCTCCTGCGTGAGCGCGCTTTCGTTGCCCAGTTCGAATGAGTCGAGCTTCGTTTTCATGTCCGACAAAAGCTTCACGTAGTATTCCTCGAACGAGAGGTTTTTCGGCAGCTTGAAATCCTCGGCGCGCGGAAGGCGGACGCGCGTCTCCATCACGTCCGATATCGTGATGTCGCTTGCGAGCGAGAGGACAATCCTGTTCGGGCACGGCGGGATGCGCTGGTACGGATGCTTGAGAATTATCCGCACGACCTCGATTTTGAGAAGCTCCTCGAGCTCGGCGTCGGTCTTTTTCGATAGTATCGCGGGATTGAATTCGATGCGCATTTTCCCGCACCGGAACGCGACTTTTATGTCCTCGTTTTCCGAAATCTTGTGCGTGCAGAACACGCCGAAAAGAAGCGGCTCCTTGAGGAACCATATCTCCGCGATTTTCGTTATGCGTTCGCGCGCAGTAAGATTCTCCATTTTTTTGTGCGACTCCACGTTTTCGTCAGATTGACTGGATGAACTTCATGATTTTCGCCTGCAGCGACGGTATGTTCATCATTATGAACGCCGCCACCGACTGGTACGGCTCGGACGTGAACAGGTTCGCGAAATGCCCCATCGCCTCCTGCTTCATCTCGAGGATGAGCATCCCGAAATATTTGTCGAGGTTCCGCGCGATTTCCACCGTCTTCGATTTGTCGTAGTTTTTGCTTTCGATGTACCTGAAAAGCGACTCGTTGACGATGGCGAGCGTCGGCGTCGAGTATTTTTTGAGCGTGTCCTCGACGTCCTTGAAGTCCTGCGTGAGGATTTCCTGTGCCGAAAGGACGCTGTTCTTCGATATTGCCGCGAAGAATTTCGTCGCCGCCGGCATTCCGATTATTCCCGCGGAAATTTTCTTGTAGATTTCGTCCGATACGTTCGGCTTTCCCTTTATGATGTCGGAAATGCGCTCCCAGCCGCGCCTGTCCGGCGTTTTTTCAAGCCCCATGTCCTCCTTCCTGAGCGCGGCGCCGTCGAGGTAGTCCGGGTTCTGCGACACGAACGATATAATCCGCTCGTCGATTCCCGATTTTTCCGCCCACAAAAGCCATTCCGGGACGCTCGGCATGAATTCGAAGACGTTGAAGCGCGAGACGAGGGCAGGGTCGAGGTCGGTGAGCTGGTACTCGTCGCCCGTGTTTACCGCGCTTATGATGCGGCTTCCCTTCGGGAGCGATTTTCCGGCGAGCGTCTTGTTCAGCGCGAGGTCCATTATCGTCTGGAGCACCTCAGGACGCGCGCGGTTAAGTTCGTCGAGGAACAGCACAATCGGGGTTCCGTCCGTGGGAAACCAATACGGCGGCATGAATTCCGTTTTCCCCGTCGTCTCGTTCTTGTACGGAAGGCCTATCAAATCCCCCGGATCGCTCATCTGCCCGAGAAAAAGCGGTATGACCTTTATTCCTGTCTTTTTGTAGTAGTTCGTCAGTATCTGCGATTTTCCTATTCCGTGCTTTCCCGCAAGAAGGATGTTCTGCGATTCCGGCGTCATATCAAGTATTTTCTTAAGCTCATTCGCGTTTATTCTTATCATGATTCCACTATTCTATGTGAAAGTCGCGAATTCCTCAATAAATCCCCCTCCCGCCCTCCCCAAGCCGAACTGAGAACGGGAAAAGGTTAGCAATCGGGAAGGGGAAAAATTGCAATCGCCCCGTCCCCGTGGGCACGGAGGCACGCCGCGCGTGCCGGCTGAGCGATTGCCCCAACGAAGCCGAACTTGGAACGGGAAAAGGTTTAGCAATCGAGAACGGGAAAAATTGCAATCGCCCCGCCCCCGTGGGCACGGAGGCACGCCGCGCGTGCCGGCTGAGCGATTGCTCCGACGAAGCCGAACTTGGAACGGGAAAAGGTTAGAGGTCGAATTCCCGTTCTGAAAAAGCCACGTCCCCTCGCAAAAAAATGGACCTGTTCCGAATATGTTTTTCCGAACAGGTCTGATGAAAAACCGCGG
>NZ_AGRW01000016.1 GCF_000255555.1 Treponema saccharophilum DSM 2985 | reverse complement strand
CCTACCGTGGTTGATGTGCGCGTTTTTTTTACCACAGATGGGAGTAGGCGAGGTTCCGCGCCCCGTGGACCTTTGCGCGTCCTAGTCGTTATTTGTCGGAACGGGCGTTCGCCGGCACGCGGGGTGCGTGCCTACCGGTGTGGGATTGCGCGTTTTTTTCCGCGGATGGGAGTTAAGCGGCGTTCATCCGTCCGACAAGGCGCACTTCTTGCGCGAAATGAGCAAGAAGCTGCGTGCGCGCGCTACAAAAAATAACGATAAACGCGCGTTAAGCAATGCGTGCGCGTGTGCCTACCGGCCTAGCGGGCTGAAGTTCTCTACGCCGGATGAGTATGCGATTCCCATTCCGGGTTCCTTCAGGCATTTCAGGTTTTGGATTGCCGCCATGACGCTTTCTTTTTTGTCGGAGGGGACAATCATTATGAGCATTTCCTTTTCGGGGACGATGTGCATCCCGAAAAATCGCTCGTCGTTTTCGCGGGCTGTTCCGCGTGCGCTTAATACGGTGCCGCCGCCTGCTCCCGCGCTCCGTGCCGCCGCCATCACATCGTCGGCGTATCCCTTGTTCACTATTACAGAAATCATCTCGTACATTGTCTTTCCCGCCTTTGTTCCGTCGTTTTCGGTGCGAATGTCTGAGCCAGAGCGCATGAACGAGCACACGTCCGTCACGAACATCTCGCCGAACAGGTGCCGCTCCTTGCGTGTCGCCTTCAGTATCGAGCTGAACACAGCATCCTTTGCGCCCTCGTCCACAATCATCAGGATTACGTCCTTCGTCGATTCCCCAAGCCCGAGGATTGCCGCCAAGTTCGAGCGCGCAAGCCCCCTTCCCATGAGGACTGTTCCGCCCCGGCATCCGCTTTCCATCGCCGCGCGCGTCAGCTTCTCGCCTTTGTCGTGCGGAACTATGCTCGTTATGAGTTTCATTTTGGCTCCTCCCTGCTTTTTTTCGCGGACGTCCCCGATTTTATCCTGAAGAAAATTCCGAGAACCTGGATTGCGATGAGCGGGGTCATCGCGACGAGCGCGATTACGCCGAACGCATCGACAGCAGGATTTCCGCCGGAAGCCGCGCTTGAGCCGAGCGTGAACGAAAGGACGAACGTGCTTGTCATCGGGCCGGACGCGACGCCGCCGGAATCGAACGCGATTGCCGTGAAAAGATTCGGGCAGAAGAACGTCAGCGCAAGCGCGAGCGCGTATCCCGGAACGAGAATGTACCACAGCGAGAATCCGAACAGCACGCGCGCCATGGAAATCCCTATAGAAATGGCAACGCCCGCCGAAAGCGCCGCGAGCATCACCTTCCGCTTTATCGTTCCGCCGGAAATGTTTTCGACCTGGTCGGTGAGAACCCACACCGCAGGCTCCGCCGACACGACGACGGCCCCGAACACGCATCCGACGGCGATGAGGAACGCAATCTGGACTCCGCCCGGAATGTCGAGGCTGCTCGTTATTTCCCCCGCCTCGTTGAAGACGCGGACGAATTTGTCTCCCGAGACGGCAAATTCCCCCAGAATCTCGCCGAGCCTCGTTCCCGTCGGCATGAATCCGCCCTGCGCCCCGGTGAGGAACAGGACAAGCCCCAGAAAACTCAGCAGAAGCCCCCGAATCATCCTTATAACCTGAAACGGGGGCATTTTTATAAGGAAGATTTGGAAAACTGCCGCCAATGTGACCAGCGGCGCCAACGCGCTCACGACTTCGCGGAAGATGTGCGGAAGAATGCGTATGAACACGGAAAGTCCCTCCGCCGTCTGCTCCATCGCTTCCGGGGTGTCCGCGCTGCCTTCGCCTGTCTGCGCGCTTAGTATGCCGTACATGCAGACCGCCGCAATCGGTCCGACCGACGCGATGCCCGTAAGCCCGAACGAGTCGTCGGAGGTTGAGGCGCTTGCGCTTCCCGATTTTGAGCGGACTGCCGCCACGCCGACGCCGAGCGCCATTATGAACGGGACGGTCATCGGTCCCGTCGTCGCCCCGCCCGAATCGAACGCGACGCCCTGGAATGTTTTCGGCGATAAAAATGCAAGGATGAACACTGCGACGTATGCGATGATGAGAATCGTCTTGAGCGGGATGGAAAGCACCGTGCGGAGAATTCCGAGCGTCACGAACAATCCGATTCCCGCCGCTATGAAAAGAATCAGCCCCCATTTGCTGATGCCGGGCGCAATCGCCTTCACCTGGTCGGCAAGCACCTGAACGTCCGGCTCGGCTATCGTTATCATGAATCCGATGAAGAATGACGATGCCAAAAGGAGGGCAAGGTTCCTTTTCGAAGTCAGCGCGGCTCCCGCCCGCTCGCCAATCGGAAGAATTCCGATGTCGACGCCCAAAAGGAAGAGCGTCAGCCCGATTATGACGAGAACGCCGCCCGTCAGGAATCGGGCAATCATCCCGCTGCCGAGCGGCGCTATGGTGAGTGAAAGCGCGGCGACAAGAACCATGATTGGCGCGACCGACGATACCGTTTCCCTCAGTTTCTGATACAAGTTCATCTGCTGGCCTGCCTATTTTACTTGTAGCAATTCCAGCCTTTTGTTTCGATTCCTTCAATCCATTTCCGCGCGAATTCCTTTGCGCCGTCGAGGTCCATGTCGCGCCAGTTCCCGCACTGAATCTCGTTTGCCGCGGGGACGTCGCCCGTCCATTCTACGACTTTCCTGAAAACGGGAAGGAGATGCTTCGCGATGAATTCCTCCGTGACGTCTCCCCAGACGGTGAGGTAGAATCCCGTCCTGCATCCCATCGGCGAGAAGTCGATTACGCCGTCGATTTCGTCGCGTATGAATTCCGCAACGATGTGCTCGATTGCGTGGATTGCGCCGGTCGGCATGAATTCCTTGTTCGGCTGGCATATCCGTATGTCGAATTTAGAAACGATGTCGCCCTTCGCGCCCGTTTTTTTTGCGGCGGTGCGGACAAATGGCGCGACGACCTTCGTGTGGTCCAGGTTGAACGAGTCTACGTTGTATTTCTTGAGTTCCATTTTCGTCTCCTAAAAAAAGATTTTCCGCCAGCGCCGTCCGGAATGGTTCACGGAAGAGCGCCGGTGATTTTTCGAGAATTGAAACATTTTTAGGAAATTGTGGCAATTGGCGCTTGCAAACCTTTGCGAGTTCTTAGATTGGCTATTTCGGCACAAGCGCACGCAGCTCCCCGCGCGGAGCGCAGGGAGTGCGCCGTGGTGGGAGGACGCGAGTGGAAGGGAATTTGCTCGTTCTGAGATTTCGCTTGCAACCTTTGCGAGTTCTTAGATTGGCTATTTCGGCACAAGCGCACGCAGCTCCCCGCGCGGAGCGCAGGGAGTGCGCCGTGGTGGGAGGACGCGAGTGGAAGGGAATTTGCGTCGTTCTGAGTATTTCGCTTGCTAACCTTTTGCGTAGT
>NZ_AGRW01000017.1 GCF_000255555.1 Treponema saccharophilum DSM 2985 | reverse complement strand
CGTCATTCCCGACAGCGTTACGGAAATCGGCGGGAGTGCGTTCTCTGGCTGCAAGGCGCTTGTGTCCGTGGTCATTCCCGACAGCGTTACGGAAATCGGCAAATGGGCGTTCTATGGCTGCACGTCGCTTGCGTCCGTGGTCATTCCCGAAAGCGTTACGGAAATCGGCGAGTATGCGTTCAGAGACTGCGCGGCGCTTGCGTCGGTGGTCATTCCCGAGGGCGTTACGGAAATCGGCGAGTATGCGTTCTCTGGTTGCACGCCGCTTTCGTCTGTGGAGATTCCGTCGAGCGTTACGGGAATCTACGATGGGGCGTTCTATGGCTGTGCGGCTCTTTCCTCCGTGGTCATTCCCGAAAGCGTTACGGAAATAGGCGAGTGGGCGTTCAATGGCTGCAACATCACGGAACTTTCGCACCCGTGCCTTACGATAAAGGGCGGTGTGGCGATAAAGGACGGCAAAGTGCAATACTGCGCAAGCCAAGCGCGCGAAATCGTCATTCCCGAGGGCGTTACGGAAATCGGCGAGTATGCGTTCAGAGGCTGCGCGGCGCTTGCGTCGGTGGAGATTCCGTCAAGCGTCACGGCAATCGGCGTCTGTGCGTTAGATGACTGCACGGCACTTGCGTCGGTGGAAATTCCCGAGGGCGTTACGAAAATCGGCGTCTGTGCGTTCAGCGGCTGCAAGGCGCTTGTGTCCGTGGTCATTCCCGACAGCGTAACGGAAATCGGCGAGGGGGCGTTCAACTACTGCAAGGCACTCAAGACGGTAACGCTTGCCGATAACCTTGCGAAAGTGAATGCCGACTGGTTCAAGGACTTGCCGGAGGACTGCGAGATTGTCTGCACGGAGGGGAGTGCGGCGTACAAGGCGGTCAAGCGCAGTTCAAGGCTCAAGGCGCACGTCAAGGCACTCGCGCTTGAAACAGCGAAGACCGAGAAAATCAGGCAAATCCAGCAGGTGAGCGCGGACGCATTCATCGGCTCGCTCTTAAAGGACAAGGCGGATTCTTCGTTCGAGATTCTTGCAAGCACAAAGGCGGGAACGGTCGTCCTCGTGCAGATTGCGGAAAACAACGCTGTGTTCAAGCTGGGCGCGGACAGCAGCAAGTGGATGGACAAGGCGAAAAAGGCAGCAGAAATACTCTCCGACAGCACGAAGAGCGGCAGGGAAATATACGACGCGCTTTTGAAAAACAAACTTCCGCTCGCAGAAATCCCCGCGAAAAAGGCGGAGAACCTGACGCTCAAGGCGGGCGCGGACAAGACGGTGCGCCTGTTCTGCAAGGGCAAGGTGAAAGCGTACGGCCACGGCTATGTGTGGCAAGGCTGGACGTGGCATTCCATTTTCTCCAGGGACGTGAGGAGCGCGGAACTGTTCGGCGTTACGGCAATCGTCGAGTGGGCGTTCAGAGGCTACGAGTCGCTTGCCTCCGTGGTCATTCCCGAAAGCGTTACGGAAATCGGCAGTGAGGCGTTCAAGGGCTGCAAGGCGCTTGCGTCGGTGGTCATTCCCGAAAGCGTTACGGAAATCGGCAAGGAGTCGTTCAAGGGCTGCAACATCACGGAACTTTCGCACCCGTGCCTTACGATAAAGGGCGGTGTGGCGATAAAGGACGGCGTGGCGGAATATTGCGCAAGCCAAGCACGCGAAATCGTCATTCCCGACGGCGTTACGGAAATCGGCGGTTATGCGTTCAAGGGCTGCAAGTCGCTTGCGGCGGTGGAAATCCCTGCTGGCGTTACGGCAATCGGCAGGAGTGCGTTCTCTGGCTGCACGTCGCTTGCCTCCGTGGTCATTCCCGAAGGCGTTACGGAAATCGGCGACCAGGCGTTCGGTGGCTGCACGGCACTTGCGTCGGTGGAGTTCGGCGGGACTGTGGCGCAGTGGGAAGCCGTGGAGAAAGGCGACGACTGGCACGGGGGCGTTCCCGCAAAGAGCGTGAAGTGCGCTGACGGCGAATGGCAGAAGCTTGTTGTCCATGTTGAGAACGGTGTCGCCTTGGAATGCCTCGACAGAAATGCGACGAGCGTGACAATTCCCGAGGGCGTCACGGAAATCGGCAAGCAGGCGTTCTGGTTCTGCGAGTCGCTTTCGTCGGTTGTGATTCCGTCAAGCGTCACGGAAATCGGCAAGCAGGCGTTCGAGGGCTGTGAGTCGCTTTCGTCGGTGGAGTTCGGCGGGACTATGGCGCAGTGGAAATCGGTGAAAAAAGGTATTTTCGCTTGGGACAATGACGCTCCCGCAACGACTGTAAAGTGCTCGGACGGCGAGGCGCGGCTGTAGGGGCGGCGCGGCAGGAGGCGCATACGGGCGTCTAACGAGGTCGGAATCCTGCGACCCGCTGCGGGCGGCGTTGTCAAAGCGCGGAAAGCGCAAGGAGAAATTATATGGCGAGAACAGTAAAGCCAAACGAGTATGGGGTGATTACGAGTTGCCCTAAAGACGTGAAAGAAGCGGTAATCCCGGCGGGCGTTACGGCAATCGGCGTGGGGGCGTTCGAGGGCTGCTCGTCGCTTGCGTCGGTGGTCATTCCAGAAAGCGTTACGGCAATCGGCTACAAGGCGTTCGAGGACTGCACGTCGCTTTCGTCCGTTGTGATTCCCGAGGGCGTCAAAAAAATCGGCGGTTATGCGTTCTTTCGCTGCAAGTCGCTGAAGTCGATTTCGCTTCCATCCACGCTCGAAGAAATCGGGAAAGATGTGTTCAAGGGCTGCGATGCTGTGGAAATCATAACGTCGGCTTCCCCCTTGTTTCCGTTCAACGAAAAGACGAGGAAACTCTACGACGCGACTGGAAAGACGAAGAAGGTCATACTCGTGGCAAACGCCGCAAAGGAAGAGGCAAAGCAGGAGAAAATCAAGGAGGTGCAGCTTGCAAGCGCGGGCGCGGTACTCGACTCGATTGTTCAGGCACATCCTGTTACGAACGTGCATGTCAGAAAGAAAGAAAAGGAGTGCTTCATCGTCATTCCTGCAAAGGACGGCGGCATGGAACTCTGCCTTGCAAACTCCAAAGTCCAAAAGTGGATGCAGACGCTTCCCGTTCTGTTGGACAAGGCGGCAAACAACGCCACGGCAGCGGAGCTTCGGGAGTATGCGAAGGCGAACGACCTGCCAGACGCAAGCAGAAAGTACATCACCGTATCAAAGGACGGAAGCGTAAAGAAAAAGAATGCTGAACCCGTCTATCTTGTGATTCCCGAGGGCGTCACGGAAATCAATCGGTGGGCGTTCAGTGGCTGCACGTCGCTTTCATCGGTCGTGATTCCCGAGAGCGTTACGGAAATCGGCGAGAGGGCGTTCAGTGGCTGCGCGGCTCTTGCGTCGGTGGTCATTCCCGACAGCGTTACGAGAATCGACAGTCGTGCGTTCAAGGACTGCACGTCGCTTGCGTCCGTGGTCATTGGCGCGGGCGTTACGAAAATCGGCAGGTGGGCGTTCTCTGGCTGCGCGGCGCTTGCGTCGGTGGTCATTCCCGACAGCGTTACGGAAATCGGCGAGTGGGCGTTCGATGGCTGCAACATCACGGAACTTTCGCACCCGTGCCTTACGATAAAGGGCGGTGTGGCGATAAAGGACGGCAAAGTGCAATACTGCGCAAGCCAAGCGCGCGAAATCGTCATTCCCGAGGGCGTTACGGAAATCGGCGAGTATGCGTTCAATGGCTGCGCGGCTCTTGCCTCCGTGGTCATTCCCGAAAGCGTTACGGAAATCGGCGAGGAGACGTTCAATGGCTGCGCGGCTCTTGCGTCGGTGGTCATTCCCGAAAGCGTTACGAGAATCGGCGGGTATGCGTTCGAGGGCTGCACGGCGCTTGCGTCGGTAGGGATTCCGTCCAGCGTCACGGAAATCGGCTACGGGGCGTTCTCTGGCTGCGAGTCGCTTGCGTCGGTGGAGTTCGGCGGGACTGTGGCGCAGTGGAAAGCCGTGGAGAAAAGCCGCGACTGGCACGAGGACGTTCCCGCAAAGAGCGTGAAGTGCGCGGACGGCAGGGCGCGGCTTTTCAGGACAAAACGGAAACAGACTGCGGAAAGCGGTTTGGTATAAACGGCGCAAAAAGCGCAAAGGAGATTTTAGTATGAGCTATATGGTTTGTTCATATTGCGGAAGGCATTTTTATGGCACCTACTGGCAAAAAGTAGAACATGGCGTTTATGGAGATTATAGCAGTGACAACCGCGTTTTCTGTTGTGAGGGTCATTATGATGCGTTCTATAGGGAAGAGGAGCCGCCGGAAGTTGTTGTTTGCGCGTATTGCGGGGCAAAGCTTATAAAGGATAAATGCGACGATATAGCCACTGCGGACGGTTACTTCTGCGACACAGACTGCAAAAAAGCGTTCTATGACGAGAAGGAACGCCGCGAGCATAAGGCAAAGCTTGAAAAGTTCATATACATTGACGGCGCGTACTACAGCGTGGACAAAAGTACGCTTGTTGAGGTTGACAGAACCGTGCGCGTCCTTGCCGTGCGGGAGGGAACGCTGTTTATCGCAAAAAAAGCGTGCTTTCTATGTGAACAGCTCAAGCGCGTCACATTCCCTAAATCGCTGGAAGAGATTGGGGAGGAGGCGTTTGATTGCTGTCCCGCGCTCACTTCCGTAACATTTGCAAAGGGCGGCAAACTCAAAAAAATCGGCAGGGATTCGTTCGGCTCTTCAGGGCTTACGGAAATAGACATCCCGGAGGGCGTGGAAGAAATCGGACATAGGGCTTTTGCCAACTGTTCTTCCGTAACAATTCCCGCAAGTGTCAAGAAAATCGGCGAGCATGCATTCGACTGCGAATCGCTTACATCGAAAACCTTCAACGGTACGGCAGAACAGTGGGAAGCCGTAAAAAAAGGCAAAAAGTGGGAAGCCGCAGAAAAAGGCAAAAACGGGAACGAAAATATTTCCGCCATAGCTGCCAAGGGTTCCGACGGTGCGGGCGAGGCTAAGACAAAAAGGGAGCTTGTTGCGCGTATGATTCGCGTGATAAAAGAAATGCCCCATCCGTTTCTGAACGAGGATTCCAGCACAGAGGAAGAAGAGCGCAAAGAAGAAACACCGCCCGCCGCAGGGCATAATCTGCGGCAAAAGGAGTTTACAATAAAATGTACAAATTGCGGCGCTGACTTGGCTGACAGCGCGAAGTTCTGCCCGGAGTGCGGAACGAAGGTTGTGCGCGAGGTGTTCTGCGCACAGTGCGGCACAAAACTCTCGGCGGGCGCAAAGTTCTGTCCTGAATGCGGCACGAAAGTGGGTGCGGCGGCAACTCCCGAACCCAAAGCGGAGAGCGCACCCAAAGCAGAAGCGGCGGCGGAGAGCGCACCCAAAGCGGAAGCGCAAAAAGAAAGTTCCCCAAAGGACAACGGCAGCAGCAAGTGGCTCACGATTAATGGCGGCGTTCTTACGGACTGCGACCGCAAGGCAGAAGGCGAGGTCATCATTCCGGAGGGAGTTACGAAAATCGGCAAGGAGGCGTTCAAGGGCTGCGACTCGCTTACCTCCGTGGTCATTCCCGAAAGCGTTACGGAAATCGGCGAGGAGGCGTTCAGAGGCTGCAAGGCACTTGCGGCGGTGGAAATTCCCGAAAGCGTTACGAAAATCGGCGAGGAGGCGTTCAGAGGCTGCGACTCGCTTACCTCCGTGGTCATTCCCA
>NZ_AGRW01000018.1 GCF_000255555.1 Treponema saccharophilum DSM 2985 | reverse complement strand
CGCGGAAATCTTCTCGTCGTACGCGTTCTTGAGGCTCTCCGCAATCGAATTCGCTCCCGCCGTCTTCTCTTCCAAGTCCGCGCTGATTTTGTCGAAGCGCGCGCCGAGGTCGCCGGTGACGGTGTCGAGTTTCGCGTCAGCGTCAGAGGAAACCGATTCAAGTTTGGAATCCAGCTCGTTCTGCAGCTCGTCGATTTTTCCATGCGCCTCTTCCGAAACCGTCTCGATTTTTTCGCCGAGCGTTTCGCGTATCGAGTCGATTTTTCCGCCAAGCTCGCGCCCGAGATTGTCTGCGGCAGCAGACGCGCCGGCTGCTTTTTTCTCGATTTTCGAGTCGATTTTTCCGAATTTCTCCTCGATTTCGGAAGAAACGCCGTCGATTCTCTCGTCAGCGCCCGCTTTCACGGCGTCTATTCTCGATGAAAGCTCGCCGCCCGCCGCGTCGATTCTCGCGCCGAGCCCGCTTTCGATTTCGTCGAGGCGACCGCTCATGCCGCTTTCGATGTTGTCCGACTTCGTGACGAGTTCGTCGCGCACTCCCTCGATTTTTCCGCCGAGCTCGTCCTGCATCGCATTGATTTTCTCGTCGTACGCGTTCTTGAGGCTCTCCGCAATCGAATTCGCGCCCGCCGTTTTCTCTTCCAAATCCGCGCTGATTTTGTCGAAGCGCGCGCCGAGGTCGCCGGAAACAGCGCCAAGTTTTGCGTCCGCGTCCGCCGTGAGCGCATCAATACGCGCGCTCAAATCGTTTTCGATGAAATCCGCGCGCGCGCCCGCCTTTCTGCCAAGCTCGTCGAGCCTGCCGTCCATAGTGCTCTCGATTTCGTCCGATTTTGCAGAAAGTTCGCCACGAACGTCCTCGATTTTTCCGCCGAGCTCGTCCTGCATCGCGTCGATTTTCTCGTCGTACGCGTTCTTGAGGTTCTCCGCAATCGAATTCGCGCCCGCCGTCTTCTCTTCCAAATCCGCGCTTATTTTGTCGAACCGTCCCGTGATGTCGCCGGAAACAGCGTCCAGCTTCGCGTCAGCGTCCGCCGTGAGCGCATCAATACGCGCGCTCAAATCGTTTTCGATGAAATCCGCGCGCGACTCAACCTTCCTGTCAAGTTCGTCGAGCCTGCCGTCCATAGCGCTCTCGATTTCGTCCGATTTCGCAGAAAGTTCGCCGCGAACGTCCTCGATTTTCCCGCCGAGCTCGTCCTGCATCGCGTCGATTTTCTCGTCGTACGCGTTCTTGAGGTTCTCCGCAATCGAATTCGCGCCCGCCGTCTTCTCTTCCAAATCCGCGCCGATTTTATCGAACCGATTCCCGATTTCGGAAGAAATGGCGTCGAGTTTGCCGCCGATTCCGCCCAGCCGCGACGATATCGCGCTTTCGACAAAATCCGCCTTTGCGGAAAGCTCGGTCTCCATCGTGTCGATTTTTGTGGTGTAGTCGTCGCGAACGCCCTGAAGCTTCTCGTCGATTCCGTCGCCGACCGTCTCGATTCGCGACCTGATTCCCGCGACTTTCTCGTCCACCTCGCTCGAAAGCCCGCTGACCGTCTCGCGCACCGAATCCGTAACCTGCGCCGCAATCGATTTCGCGCCGACGGAAGATTCCTCAAGGTCGCGGTTTATCGTGTTGAACGTATCCTCGACGCGGTTTTTCAGGCCGCCGATTTCCGATTCCATGCTCGCAAGGATTGTCCCGACTTTGTCGGCAACGCTTCCCTCAAACGTATCGACACGCTCCGTAACGTTCTTCTGGAATTCGTCGACTTTTCCCGAAACGTCGCTTTCAAACGAATCGACCCTGTTCGTAACGTCTTCCTTGAACGTGCCGATTTTCTCGCTGACTATGTTTTCTATAGAAGAAATCTGCTCGCCCGTCGTCCTCTCGATGTTCGCGACGCGCTCGTTCACGCCTTCCTCAAGCATATCCGCGCGCTCAGTGACCCCGCTGCTGATTTTCTCAAGCCGCTCGTTCACGCTTGAATCGAACTCGTCTATCTTCCCGCCGACAGTTTCCTTGATGCCTTCTACTCGCTCGTTCACGCTCGAATCGAACTCGTCTATCTTTCCGCCGACAGTTTCCTTGATGCCTTCTACGCGCTCGTTCACGCTCGAATCGAACTCGTCTATCTTTCCGCCGACAGTTTCCTTGATGCCTTCTACTCGCTCGTTCACATTCGCGTCGAACTCGTCGATTTTTCCGCCGACGGTTTCCTTGATTCCCTCTACGCGCTCGTTCACGCTTGAATCGAACTCGTCTATCTTTCCGCCGACCGTTTCCTTGATGCCTTCTACGCGCTCGTTCACATTCGCGTCGAACTCGTCTATCTTTCCGCCGACCGTTTCCTTGATGTCTTCTACGCGCTTGTTCACATTCGCGTCGAACTCGTCGATTTTTCCGCCGACAGTTTCCTTGATGCCTTCTACGCGCTCGTTTACGCTCGAATCGAACTCGTCTATCTTTCCGCCGACAGTTTCCTTGATGCCTTCTACGCGCTCGTTCACATTCGCGTCGAACTCGTCGATTTTTCCGCCGACATCGGTTTTTATTTCATCGAGTTTTGACGAGAATTCGTCCTGAACCTGCGCTACTTTCCCGAACGCATCGGCGCCGAGTGACGAAAGGCGGTTCGAAATGTCGCCGTGCACGTCGGAAAGGCGCGAGTCGAATTCGTCCTGGAGGGTGTCGACCTGCGAGAGAATGTCGGCGTTCAGACCGCTGACCGTCGAGCGCACTTCCTGGGAAATCTGGGCCGCAAGCGCGTTCGCCTCGTCCTGAGATTCGTCGAGGCGCCCGCGAAGACCGAGAATCGACGCGTCGACGTCGCTGCGGAGGCTGTCCACTTTCTCGCCGACCTCGCGCTCAAGCAAATCGGCGCGCGAGCCGATTCCGGAAACGCGCTGCTCCATATCCGAAAGAATCGAATCGACGCGCGACGAAACATCGCCCTCGAACTGGCCGACGCGTTCGGAAACGCCGCTTTCGAATTCGCCGACGCGCTTCTCCACGCCCTGCTCAGCGCTCTCGATTCTCGAATTGATGTCGGAAACCATCATCGAGACGATATTTTTGAGCGTTTCTTCCTTTTCCTTTATTTCCGCGGCAATTCCGGCAGAAACATTTTCTGCGCCCGCGGATGCGTCCTCAAGCTGCTTCTTTATCTGCGCAATCGCGAATTCGGAATTCGTCCTTATTCCGACGATTTCCGAGTTGAGCTCGCCCGAAAGCTTCTCCACTTTCGCGGAGATGTCGCCCGAAACGTCGTTGACGTGGTTCTCGACCGACTCTGCGATTTTCGCGGCGATTCCCTCCGCGCCCTCGGATGCCTTCGAAAGCTCCTCCTCGATTCGTGCAAGCGTCTCCTCAAGCGATTTTTCGAGCGCGGATTTTTTTTCGTCGACGGAATTCTCGAGCGTCGTGACGCGGGAGGCGACGTCGCCCTGAAGCGCGTCGATTTTTCCGTTGACGGCTTTGTTGAGCGCGTCGACGCTTTCCGTGACCTGCGACTGGAGCGACGAAATCGTCTCGGAAACGTCGGAGCGGAGCGAGCCGATTTTTTCCTCGACATCGGAGCGGAGGTTCTGCACAGTCGAATTCACCTCGTCCTGCATCGCGTCGACAGTATCGTTGATGTCGCTTCTGAGGTTCGTGACCTTCGTATCCACATCGTACGAAAGAAGCTCGACCGTATTGTCCACGTTCGACTGGAGCGCGGACACTTTCGCGTCAACATCGCCCGAAATGAAATCGACCTTCTCCTCGACGTCGCGCGTGAGGGAGGAGACCGTATCGTTGACGTCGTTCGTGAGGTTCGCGACTTTCGTGTCCACGTCGCTCTGAAGCCCGGATACTTTCTCGTCGACGCTCGACTGCAGCGCGCCGACCTTCTCCTCAACGTCGCGCGTGAGTGAGGAGACTGAATCGTTGACGTCGTTCGTGAGGTTCGCGACTTTTGTGTCCACGTCGCTCTGAAGCCCGGACACTTTCTCGTCGACGCTCGACTGCAGCGTGCCGACCTTCTCCTCGACGTCGCGCGTGAGTGAGGAGACCGTCGCGTTTATGTCGTTCGTGAGCGCGCCGACCGTGTCGACGACATTCTGATGGAGATTTCCCACTTTCGAGTCGACTGCGTTCTGCAATCCCGCGACCTTCGCGTCAACGCTCGACGACATATCGCCGACTTTCGCGTCAACCGAGTCGAGGAGCGTCTGAACCTTGTCGTCAACCCTGTCCTCAAGCCCGGCGACTTTTCCCTCGACGGCATCCTCAAGCTCGCCCATCCGCTCGTCGACCGTCCCGTGCAAACCGACGACTTTCTCGTTGACGTTCTGCTCAAGTTCGATAACTTTGTCGCCGACGAATCCCTGCAAGTCGGAAACCTTGTCGTTGACGTTCTGCTCGAGGGAAAGCACCTTCTCGTCCACGCTGCGCTCAAGCCCGGACACTTTCGAATCGACGGAATTCTGCAGTATGCCGACCTTGTCCTCGACTTTCTTCTCAAGCCCGGTGACTTTCTGCTCGACGCTGAACTCAAGCCCGCCGACTTTCGCGCTCACCATGTCGTCAAGCCCGGACACCTTTCTCGAAACGGAATCGGAAAGCCCCTCGACCTTGTTGTTGACCTCGTCCTGAAGTTCAGAAACCTTGTCGACGACGGAACGCTGGTACTCGGAAAGCTTGTAATCGACGCCGCTCTCAACCCCGTCGACGCGGGAATTCACCGTGTTCTGAAGCTCGTTCATGCGCACATCGACGGAATCCTTGAGGTCGACGATTTTGTCGTCAACTTCGCCCGTAAGGTCGGAAATCTTGGACTCGACAGTCTCGTGCAGCTTGTCGACTTTCTGGTCGACGCCCGTCCCGAACGTGTCGATTTTCGTGTCGACAACCTGCTGGAGAATGTCGACTTTCCTGTTGACGGAATCGTTGAGGCTGTCGACTTTCTGGTCGACGATGCTCTGCAGCCCGCCGACTTCCGTGTCGATAAGCGACTGGAGGTCGGACACCTTGCTGAGGACATCCGCGTGCATGGCGTTTATCGCGGTTTCCGTCTTCTCGCTGTACTTGTTGAGGTTCTCAGTCGACTGCTTCTCGAACGTCTCGTACGCCACCGTCTCCTTCTCGTCAGCCGACGTGACAGCCTTCTCGTAGAGGCTCTCGTAGCGCGACTGAATCTGCGTGAGCTGCTTTGCGAGAACCTCGCGGATTGACTCGAGCGACTTCCCGTTCCCGTTCACGTCGTCGCGCAGCTCCTTCGCGGTGCGGCGGGCGGCATTGAGCGACTCGGCAAGGTGCGATTTCAGCTCGCCCGTTTTTGAATGGAGAAGGTCGACGAGCGCGCCCGTCTTGTCCGAATACTGCTGGTTGAGGGAAGCCGTCTGCTCGCGGACCTGGGAATCCATCTCGGTAATCGAGCGCTGCATCGCCTCCTCGAGCGCGGAAAGTTTTGCGTCGAACGCGTTCGTGAAATCGTCCGTCTTCCCGCGGAGAAGCTCCTCGAGCGTCGCCGTCCTCTCGCTGACGCTCTGCGCGATGTCGTCCGTCTTCGCGTCGATTGCCTGCTGAGCCGCGCCGATTTTCTCGGCAAGCTGCTTCTCAAGCTCCTGCGCGCTCATCTCGACTTTGCTCAGGTAATTCTGCGTGCGGGAATTCGCCTCCTCCTGCAGCCGCTTGAAAACCTCCTCCTCAAGATGGGATGCCCGCTCCGACGCCGAGCTGTACGCATTCTGTATGTCCGAATTGATTTTGTCGAGAAGCTCCGCGCACTGTTTTGCCGCATCCTTCGTGGACAAATCGAGGTTGTCCGCGCGCTTCTGGTACTGATTGAGAAGCTCCGTCCCGATGGTCTTGAGGCTTTCGTTGTTTTTCTTCGTGAATTCTTCCGAAATTTTCGGAAGCCTGTTTTCGATTGACGATGCTGATTTCTCAAGCGCGGAAATTTTCCCGCTTATCTTCTCGAGCGCCGCCGACTCGGCCCTGACGCGCTTGAGGTTCGTCTCGGCATTCTCGGTCATCTGCATAAGCTCGGAAAGGACGTTCCCGTAGCTGTCAAGCTTCTTCCTGATATCGTCTACCTGGCGGAATTTCTCCTCGAACGTCTTGCTCTGGTTGTCGAATTCCTCGGTGAGCCTGTCGAGCCTTTTCACGGCGGCGCCCGCCGCTGCCTGATGCGTCTCGACATCCGCGGAAAGAGCGTTCAGCTTGTCGGAGCTGCTTTCGAAAAAGTCCTCGAATTCGCGTATCCGCTTGTCGGAATACCTCCGGACTTTGTCCATGGAATTTCCGTCCTTGTCCACAATTTTTGAAATCGCGACGATGACGATTGAAAATACAGCTGATATTACAACGACGATGACAGCAGTGAATGCGCCCACTTTTTACCTTCCCAATCCCGCCTAAACCCAAACCCCCGGTAAGCAGGCATTCCGGCAGGTCCTTCTGACCATGGAAACGCCCGACAAAAATGAATGTGACATGTCAAAAAATCTATAAAATGAAACACTATGCGTTCCGAGAATTTAAGTTCAGGGATGATGAAATTTGGGGGTTATTGTAGCACAAGATTTGTGAATTGACGATAGTCGGAAAACAAAATGTCCGTGCCGATATCCTCCGCGCGCGACGGTTTCCCGAACAGCCGCCTGAAAAAAATCTCCGCGCGGGACATTATGAGGGCGCTTTTCATCCCCGCGTTTTTCGAGCCGCAGACATCGTATTTGATGCTGTTTCCGACATAGAGGATTTCCTCCGGACGGACGTTCATTTTCAGCGAAAGGATTCCGAACGGATATTTCGACGGCTTGAGCGCGCCGCTTTCCTCGGAGCCGAGGACGACATCGCAGTATTTGAGCAGCCCCCACGTATCCCCTTTCTGAGACGGCGGAAAATCGGAGAGGAGCGCGATTCTGTATCCGGCTTCCTTTATTTTCGAGAAACATTCCTCGACGTGGCTGAACGGCTTCGTCTTTTCAAGGTAAGGAGTCAGCCCCTTATAGACAATCGAATCGATTTTGAACCGCGCCTCGTCAACGGAGCACCCCAATTCCTCCGCCAGAAGCCTTCCCTGATATTCGTAAAAATCAGAGAGCGGCGCCGTCCTGTGCAGAATTTTCCTGACCGCCAAAAAATGCATGTAGAATTTCGCATGCCGCAGAACGTAAAAAACGAGCTTGCGGTATAAGCGATAATCAGGATAGAGAGTCCCGTCGATGTCGAAAGCGATTACCTTGATGTCCTTTAGCATATTTCAATCATACCAAATATTTTCTTTTAAGGCGATTGCGTACAACAAATAACACGTCCGCCCCCGGAACGTCATTTCGTTCCCGCCTGTTCCGCCGCCTTCTTTTTTTTCAGAGCGAGGTTCGCCGCCACGGAACTTTCCGTATGCGTCTCCGTTCCTCCGCCAGACGAAGTTCCGTTTACCGTCTGAATTCCTCCGGCATACAAATCCTCTCCCGTCCCATTTTTCGCGGCTTTTTCCTTGGCGATTCTCTCTGCTTCCGCTTTCGCGGCCTTTTCTTTTGCGATGCGTTCTGCCTCCGCTTTCGCGGCTTTTTCCTTGGCGATGCGTTCTGCCTCCGCTTTCGCGGCCTTTTCTTTTGCGATGCGTTCTGCTTCCGCTTTTTCGGCTTTTTCCTTGGCGATGCGTTCTGCCTCCGCTTTCGCGGCTTTTTCCTTGGCGATTTTCTCT
>NZ_AGRW01000019.1 GCF_000255555.1 Treponema saccharophilum DSM 2985 | reverse complement strand
ATCGGCGCACGCTTGCTCCAACCAAGCCGAACTCAGAACGCGCAACTGTCCTAGCATTCGGAACGCGCAACGTCTCGGGCACACATCGCCCCCCCCGCATGGAACGTAGTGNGCCCCGCGCATCGGCGCACGCTTGCTCCCACCAAGCCGAACTCAGAACGCGCAACTGTCCTAGCATTTAGGACACGCAACGGCTCAGGCACACATCGCCCCCCCCCGCATGGAAGATGCGCCCCGCGCATCGGCGCACGCTTGCTCCAACCAAGCCGAACTCAGAACGCGCAACAACTCGGGCATTCAGGACACGCAACGGCGCAGGCACACATCGCACCCCAGGCATGGAAGATGCGCCCCGCGCATCGGCGCACGCTTGCTCCCATCAAGCCGAACTCAGAACACGCAAACGACCAAGCAAGCGCGTTGACTAACTTTCCTTTTTGCAACAATAATTCACTCATGATTAGAAAAATTCTGATGATTCTCGCGCTGCCGGTGTTCCTGTCATCGTGCAGCAAGAAAGCGACGCAGGGAAAGACGACAATAACGGCGTCGTTCTATCCGCTTTTCGTAATGCTCGAAAACATATGCGACGGAGCCGACGCGCACATATCGATGCTCGCCCCGAGCGACACGGGATGCCTCCACGACTACCAGCTGACGACGAAGGACATGCAGGCAATCTCGAAATCCGACATAATCGTCGTGAACGGGCTCGGCATGGAGGACTTCATAGACAAAGTCCTTGAGGAAAAGAAGGATTCCACGATTGTGGCGGGCGAGGGATTCCTCACCGTGGACGACAACCCGCACATCTGGGTCAGCATCGCCGGCGCGATTTACGAGGTCAGGAACATCGCGGACAGGCTCTGCGAGCTTGACGCGAAGAACGCGGAGATTTACTCAAAAAACGCCGAATCGTACATCGAAAAGCTCCAGAACCTTCAGGAGGAGATGCACGATTCGCTCGACAAGGCGGCAGGCTCGAAAATCATAACGTTCCACGAGGCGTTCCCGTATTTTGCCGCGGAATTCAACCTCGACATCGCCAGCGTAATCGAACGCGAGCCGGGAACGGCACCGAGCCCCAAGGAGCTCAGCGACACCGTCGCCGTCATAAAAGAGGCGAACGAAAAAACGGGGCGCAACATCCCGCTTTTTGCGGAACCGCAGTATTCCGGCGCGTCCGCAAAAATCATCGCGAGCGAGACGGGAAGCGAAGTCTACGAGCTTGACCCTGCCGTCACCGGAAACGGAGGAAAGGACTCCTACATCGAGGCGATGCGGAAAAACATGATGACACTCAAAGAAGCGCTGCAATGACGAACATGAACCTGCACAGGAATTCGCTCTACCCGCACGTCTGCCTCACGCGAATCGAGCATCTCGGCGTGAAGTCGAACGGGGAGACGATTCTCAACGACGTGAACCTCGAAATACGGTGCGGCGAGCTGACGGCAATCGTCGGCAGGAACGGCGCGGGAAAAACGACGTTCCTGCGCGCGCTCCTCGACGAAATACCGCACACGGGCACGGTTCTCTACGAGCGGGGAACGACGCCGAGCGGGCTGAAAATCAAATCGATGAAGAAACCGTCGTTCGGATACGTCCCGCAGAAACTGGCGATAGCGCCGGGCTCGCCCGTCTCCGTCTCCGATTTGGTCCTGAGCTGCGTGTCGAACTATCCGGTATGGCTCCCGAGGCGCAAAAAGGACAGGGAGCTTGTCGAAAAAATACTTTCGACGACGAAGGCGGAATCCCTTGCGGACAAAAAAGCCGGGGACCTTTCCGGCGGCGAAATCCAGCGTGTAATGCTCGCGCTGGCAATCCACCCGCTCTGCGACATCCTGATACTTGACGAGCCGGTGAGCGGCGTGGACAGGAACGGGCTGAAGGACTTCTACGACCTTGTGTCGAAGCTCCGCCACGACTATGACGTCACGATTCTGCTCGTCAGCCACGACCTCGACCTCGTCGCGGAGCACGCCGACAAGGTCGTCTTCATCGACCGCGGGATTGCCGCGGAAGGAACGCCCGAAGACGTCTATTCGGACGCGAAATTCATCGAAACTTTCGGAAGAATAACGATATGAACGCTTTGTATTCCGCATTAGGAACAATCCTGCCGTTCTCATGGCTTGAGCCGGCATTCATGAAAAACGCGCTCCTCGCAGTACTCGTCGCAGCCCCGCTGTTCGGAATGCTCGGAAGCGTCGTCGTCTCGAACCAGATGGCGTTCTTCTCCGACGCAATCGGGCATTCCGCGCTGACGGGAATCGCGCTCGGCGTCATCATCGGGATACGGGAGCCGATGGTCACGATGGTCGCGTTCTCGCTTCTTCTCGCGTTCGCGATAATAATCGTGAAGACGAAGGGAAAATCGAGCGCGGACACGATAATCGGCGTATTCTCTTCGACGTCGGTAGCGCTCGGAATCGTCCTTCTGAGCGCTACGGGAAATTTCGCGAAATACCAGCGGTATCTCGTCGGCGACATCCTCTCAATCCGCCCGGAGGAAATCCTCCATCTTCTCGTCGCGCTCATCCTGCTCGTGATATCGTTCGTCGCGCTCTACAACAAGATGCTCCTGACGAACCTGCACACGACGTTCGCGCGTTCCCGCGGAATAAAAACGCTTGCGGTCGAAACGGCGTTCGCGCTCCTCACGGCGGCAATCGTCACGATATCGATACGATGGACGGGGCTGCTCGTCATAAACAGCCTTCTCGTCCTTCCCGCGGCATCGAGCAGGCTCGTCTCCCGGAACGCGCGGACGTACATCGCGCTTTCCGTCGCGATATCGCTCGTCTCGTGCGTGACGGGGCTGGCGCTGTCGTGGTATATGGGAAGCGCGAGCGGGGCGACAATCGTAATCGTGAACGCGGCGGCATTCGCGCTCTGCCTCGTGCTCGGGACAGTCAGGAAATGAAAAAGGCATTGATTGCCGCGGCATCGTTTGCAATGCTCGCGTCAAAAGCGGCGGCAGATTCCCTCAAAATCGATTTCAGGATGAACATCAGGAACAGGGACGAGCGGAATTCGCTCACGCTGACGATTGAGGGAGCATCGTCTGAAACGAAGACGCGGGACGGATTCGACGCGGCGACGGGAGCATCAATGAAGCGATCGACGAAGACGACAAGAACGCTGCTGTTCGACCAGCAGAAAAGGCAGACAATGCCGAAAGGGCTCCGCGCGCTGCTCCTCTTCCCCGTGTCCGATTTCAGCCTCGTCGGAAAGGATTCCCTTCGCGTCGAGCACGATGCCGAAAACCCGAGGAAAATCACCGTCACGTTCAACCACCGCGGGAATTTCTACCGAATCGAGAGCGACGGAAAAGGACGGCTCGACACGGAATCGTCGTTCTCGATTGCCGAGGGAATCATGGAGCAGAAGGACGGCGTCTTCGTCACCAAGGAGGAATTCCGCACGGAACAACCTGAAAGCGCGGCGCCGGACATGGACAAAATCGAATTCACCGCGGACAAGCGGAGCGAAAGCGCCGAAAAGCCCTACACCGGAAAACTCAGGATAAAGGAGAAAGACGGGATACTCACGATATCGGGAAAACTCGGACAATAAAACCGCCCGCGCTTGTGGCGTCACAAAGACACGAGCGACACTATCGTGCGGCATCCTGATGCGATTTCATTGAACGCGTAGCGGTAGTCGCCGGAGGGTGCGGGATTGATGATGTCCCGTGGGGCGGGCGTAAAATCGAGGAGGCAGCAGACGCGGGGCTTGAGCATTCCGTTCAGGGACATGGGCGAGGACGGGTCGGTCCTGAAAACGCGGACGACATCTTTCGGAGTGACATAGACAGCGTTCGAGTGGAGCCTGTCGAAGCACATCCTGCGGCTTCTCGCATCCATGCAGATAATCCAGTCGAATTTCTCAAGCTTGCTGTGGTCGAGCTGCACGGACGAATGGCTTCCGGAATCGACTCCGTTCTTCGCGAGGATTTCCCTCACGCGGGAATCCATCATGACGCCCTCGGGCGCATCGGAATCAACAGCGGCGGAATCGACGACAAATTTGTTGAAAACCTGCCTTTTCCGCGCAAGATGGATAAAAATCTGCGCCGCCATCGGAGAAAGAGTCACATTGTCCTGGCAAACAAAAAGAATACGAATCGCTGTCATAATTAAAATTTCGGCTCCCCACACGAAGACCTAAAACCACCCACAACTAATAATGCCCCGCTCGGAAACTTATGTTTCCCGAACTGGTTCAATTTCTCTCCCCGTATTTTACAAATCGAACCGATACATGAAAAGCCCCACGTAACAGGGCAACCGCATTATAGACGAAGTGATGAAAAGCGGCTTCGTAGCGAATGCGGCTGCATCACCAAAAAAATCCGCAAACAAAAAACCCAACCTCACAAAAATCCAATCCACGCGACAAATCCCCACCACGGAGCCGCGGATGCACCGCATCCTCGGCGGTCGAACAGCCGCTCCACCCAGCAGGAAAACAAGTCGCGCAACGAATGCGGCTGCATCACCCAAAAAAATCCGCAAACAAAAAAACAACCTCCCCAAAATTCCATCCACGCGCAAAATCCCACCACGGAGCCGCGGAACGCAGTTCCTCGGCGGTCGAACAGCCGCTCCAACCAGCAGGAAAATAGGTCGCGCAACGAATGCGGCTGCCGCTGCATTCTCCAAAACAGGGAAATCTGCTAGAATCGTCGCCATGAAAACAGAACTTATAAAGGACATACTCACATCAGCGCCGGACGGAAGGACCGTCACGGTTTGCGGTTGGGTCAGGACAATCCGCGATTCAAAGAACCTTGTCTTCATACAGGTGAACGACGGCTCATGCTTCGCGTCAATCCAGCTTACGTTCGACAGGACGAACCCGTCAAACCCGTCGAATGCGGAATCAATCGAAAGCGCCGTCGCCGACATTTCGACGGGCGCGTCAATCAAGGCGACGGGCAAGCTCGTCGAGTCGCCGGCATCGGGACAGGCTGTCGAGGTCAACGTCGAGACGCTCGTCGTTCTCGGAAAGTGCCCGGGCGACTACCCGATTCAGAAAAAAGCCGCGTCGATGGAATTCCTCCGCGAGAACGCGCACCTTCGCGCGAGGACGAACACGTTCGGCGCGGTGTTCCGCATGAGAAGCCAGATGGCGTTCGCGCTGCACACGTTCTTCCAGGAGCGCGGATTCTACTATATAAACACGCCTGAAATCACGTGCTCCGACTGCGAGGGTGCGGGCGAGATGTTCCAGATAACGACGCTTTCGATGGAGAAGCTCGCGAAAATCGCCGTCGAGAAGGGCGCGAAGGGAATGAATCCCGAGGACGCGGCAAAGCTCGTCGATTATTCGAAAGACTTCTTCGGGAAGCAGGCGAGCCTCACGGTCTCGGGGCAGCTTGAGGCGGAGACGCTCGCCACCGCGCTCGGACGCGTCTACACGTTCGGGCCGACGTTCCGCGCGGAAAACTCCAACACGACGCGACACCTTGCCGAGTTCTGGATGTGCGAGCCTGAGATGGCGTTCTTCGACCTCGAGGACGACATGGACATCCAGGAGGAATTCATAAAGTACCTTCTGAACTGGGCGCTGACGAAATGCGCCGCCGACATGGAATTCTTCAACAAGCGCATCCAGCCGGGCGTCATCGACACGCTCAGGCACGTCGTCGAGACCCCGTTCAAGCGCGTCTCCTACACGGAGGCAGTCGCGGAGCTTGAGAAACACGCCGACGAATTCGAGTTCAAGCCGTACTGGGGCTGCGACCTTGCGACGGAGCACGAGCGCTACCTCACCGAGAAAATCTACAAATGCCCGGTCATGGTCTACAACTACCCCAAGGAAATCAAGGCGTTCTACATGAAGCTCAACGACGACGGGAAGACCGTGAAGGCGGTGGACGTCCTCGTCCCGGGATTGGGCGAAATCATCGGCGGAAGCGAACGCGAGGAAAGCTACGACAAGCTTCTCGCCAGAATCAACGAGCTCGGACTCAAGCCCGAGGACTACAGCTGGTACCTCGACCTGCGCAAGTTCGGGACGGTCCCGCACTCGGGATTCGGACTCGGTTTCGAGCGCCTACTTCTCTACGTGACGGGAATGCAGAACATCAGGGACGTAATCCCCTACCCGCGCGCCCCGAAGCTGGCGGATTTCTAGTCCGCTGATTTTTCGCAATACCGGAAATAAAAAACAGCCCGCCTGATGGGAAAATCCCAAAAGGAGGGCTGTTTCGTTCTCTGCGGAAACCGTCCGGCTTTAGTTCTCAAGAAGTTCCGGATGCTTCTCGGCGATTTTCCGCGCGAGATAGAGGAACGGCGTGTCGACGAGCGACGTCGCGATGAAAATCAGGTAGCCGAAAACCAGAATCTGCACGAGGACGGACGCAGGGAAAAC
Organism: Treponema saccharophilum DSM 2985; assembly: GCF_000255555.1. GTDB lineage: Bacteria > Spirochaetota > Spirochaetia > Treponematales > Treponemataceae > Treponema_D > Treponema_D saccharophilum. The sequence goes on along the minus strand of NZ_AGRW01000019.1, from coordinate 2,996 downwards.
GCCGAAGAACGCGAGCATGTTGAAGACGACGACGTTTATGAGCTGGCTGACGAGCGTCGAGCCGTTGTTCCTCAGCCACAAAAAGCGCCTTTTGTCGCCGGTCATCTTCTCGGTTTTCGACCAGATGAAATGGTACGCCCAGACATCGTAGATTTCGCAGACGACGTAGGCGAAGAGGCTCGAAAGCATGACGCGCGGCGTGTTCGAGAAGACGGTGCGTATCGGCCCGGACATCGTGTCGTCGCCCGCGGGAAGATAAAGGAACCAGCTCTGCGAAATCAGGATGAACGCGATGTTCGCCGCGATTCCGATTTTCACGCAGCGGTTCGCCTCCTTCTTCCCGTAAAGCTCGCTCATTATGTCAGTCGCGAGGAAGCTCGACGCGAAAAGCACGTTCCCGAGCGTCGTGTCCATCCCGAACGCGTGCACGAGAATCAGAACCTCGATGTTCGCCGCAATAGTGCAGATGACGGTCCACGCGTAGATTCCCGCCTTCCCGAAAAAGCGGAAAAACCCGACAAGCGCGCCGAAAAACACGAAAATCGACGCGAGCATTAGAATTTCATTGATAAACGACATAAAAACTCCTAAAAAAAATCACGGCCCTGCCCGGAAAAAGGCTGATTTCGCGCCCGTCACATAACGGCACGGGAAATACGGGCAGAGCAAAAATCATAAAAAGAGCCTGGCCGGAAAATCATCGGCGCAGGCAAAAAAAATCAGGGAAAGACGCCGGCCGCGCGTGTCCAGTCCGAATCAACGGCGGCGGTCGATTGCGGAGAACAGGCGCTCGCGCGCGCGCAGCTCGTACGGCGTGTCGGGCTTTCCGTAGTTCGCGAACGGATAAATCGAAATTCCCCCGCGCGGCGTGAAAATTCCCTCGACCTCGATGTACTTCGGCTCAAGGAGGCTCACCAAATCCTTCATGATGATGTTCGCGCAGTCCTCGTGGAAATCGCCGTGATTGCGGAAGCTGAAAAGATAGAGCTTGAGCGACTTGGACTCGACGATGAACTGGTCGGGGATGTAGTTGATGCGGATTTCCGCGAAGTCGGGCTGCCCCGTCTTCGGGCAGAGCGATGTGAATTCCGGGCAGTTGAGCGTGACCATGTAATCGTTCCCGGGATGCTTGTTCGGGAACCGCTCAAGAAGAGCCGGATTGTAGTCGTACGCGTACTCGGTTTTTCCCGCGCCGAGAAGCGTGACGCCAGAGAGTTCAGATTCTGAACGCATTTCAAATCTCCATAGTTTTGTTTTTTTTCGCCGCAGGATGGTTCCGAACTGCGGCATCCCGAAAAGGGACGGCGGACACTCTACCAAATCTTCGTTAAAATGGAAACATGCCTAAACAAAAAAAGCCGAGGAGAATCACCATCAGGACGTTCTCGCAGTGCGTTTGCCTGACCGTCGAGCTTTTCATAAAGAACAGGCTCCTGTCGTACGCGGGCGCATGCTCGTTCAGTTTTCTCTTCTCATTCATCCCCGTTTTCCTGATGACGATTGTCGTGCTCGTGCGCATCCTCCACGCGTCGCCCGATGTCGTCGAGTCGGTGTTCGCGCTGATTCCCCAGCTCGGGAACTATTTTTCGATAGACTCCGTAATAAAAGCCGTCCAGTCGCTCAAAACGGTGAACCTGTTCGAGATACTAATCGGCATATCGATATTCTGGCTCGCGCGGCGGTTCTTCGCGTCCGTGTTCGACTCGCTCCAGAACATCTTCCACACGCACGCGCAGAGAAAGGCGATTGCGACGCAGGGGTTCACGTTCGTCGTCGAGGCGCTCATCATCATCGTGACGGCCGCCGTCATGTTCGCCTGCATGCTCATCCAGACGGTGACGGAAATTCCGATAATATCATCCTTCCTGCGGAAAATTCCCGCGCTGTCGTTCTTCTTCAACGGAATCCTCATCACGAATTTCATCCGGTATTTCCCAAACATACTGATTTTCACCGTCCTCCTGATTCTCTACCGGACAGTTCCCGGCTCCCGCCCGAAAAAATCGCTGTGCGCGCTCTCGTCCTTCCTGTGCACGGCGGCGTTCTTCGTTTTCAGGAGCATCATGCACCTTTTCCTGAACGTCGCGAACTACAACCTGATTTACGGCTTTCTCGGGCAGGTGATAATCATGCTCATGGACATCTACTTTTTCTTCACGTTCTTCCTCGCGTTCGCGCAGTTCATGTTCGTCTGCCAGTTCTTCGGCGACATCCTGACGGGGACGCTCTACATGCTCCCGAAGCAGGACGAGGCGGGATTTTTCGGCTCGGCGAGGGCACGCCTTTTCATCCGCCCGGATTATTTTCTCGCCTGCCCACGTCGTGTCCGCGACTTTTGCGCCGGCGACGAGATTTTCAGAAAAGGCGACGAGGCGGAATGCGCGTACTTCATTGCCGAGGGAATTGTCTCGGTGGAGCGCGACGGAAAAAGCGCCGTCCTGAAACCGGGCGAATTCTTTGGAGAGACGGAATGCCTCGCGCACCTGCCGAGAAAATCGTCCGCCCGCGCCGAAATCCAGTCGAAGCTGATTGTCATCGGCGCCGACGAGATGAACCGCCTCATAATGAAAAACCACGCCGCCGCGCGGAAAATCCTTACAAAGGCGCTCGCGCTTGCGAATCTTCCCGCGCTCCGAGATTGAGTTCCCCGGAGCAAGCGTGCGACGGTGCACGCGCTTGCAAACCTTTTTCGCGTTCCGAGATTGAATTCCCCGGAGCAAGCGTGCGACGGTGCACGCGCTTGCGAACCTTTTTCGCGTTCTGAGATTGAGTTTCTCGGAGCAAGCGTGCGACGGTGCGAGGAGGCGCACCTACCGTGACGGGATTGCGATTGTTGGTTTTCATTGCGCGCGTTTTTTTCAACACGAAAAAATCCCGCGTCGATGCTTTCACTTGCGAACCTTTTCGCGTTCCGAGTTTGAGTTCCTCGGAGCAAGCGTGCGACGGTGCGCGGGGGGCGCGCACCTACCGTTGCGGGATTGCGCTTGTTGTTTTTC
>NZ_AGRW01000020.1 GCF_000255555.1 Treponema saccharophilum DSM 2985 | reverse complement strand
GGGAAATTGCGAGGGCTTACGGGGGCAACGTTTTTTTGGGGAACGCTGATTTTTGTTGTCACGCGGATTTGTGAAGGTCTACGACCTTCACTGTTTTTTACGGGAAAACAAGTCGCCTTATGGAAAACCACACGCGCCCTTATCCATCAAGGTTTTCACGCGCATCGCGCGTGAAAAACAGAGCCGCTCCTTCTCGCGGGAAAATATGTATCTAAAACAATGCGGCACTCATCAGTCCGAGCAGGCATTCTCTTACGGGAAAATTTGTCGCCTTATGGAAAACCACACGCGCTTGTCCATCAAGGTTTTCACGCGCGCATAGCGCGTGAAAAACAGAGCCGCTCCATCTCGCGGGAAAATATGTCGCTAAAACAATGCGGCTCTCACTTGTCCAGGACATCATACTTTTACAGGAAAAAATGTCGCACTATGAAAGCCACGCGCTCTTATCCATCAAGGTTTTCACGCGCATCGCGCGTGGAAAACAGAGCCGCTCCATCTCGCGGGAAAACAGGTCGCTAAAACAATGCGGCTCTATATTTTGAGGGCGGGATTCCTTTGTATCTTCTGAATGTTTTCGTGAAATAGCTGAAATCGTTGAAGCCGCATTCGAGGGCGATGTCGAGGAGTTTGCCGTCGGTCTCGCGCAGGAGCGTGCAGGCACGGTTCACGCGGAACCAGTTGAGGTACTCAATCGGGGTGTGGCCGGTACTCTCGCGGAAAAGGCGGCAGAAGTATTTCGGGGAAAGGGCGGCGACGCCCGCCATGCGGTCAAGCGTGATGTCCTTGCCGTACTCGTTCCGGATGAGGTTCAGCACGGAGCTGATTTGGTTCATCCGGGCATCCTTGGCGGAATGGGACGACGGCGACTGCGGCTCCGAAAAGAGCCTGTTCTTCTTTATCAGCCCGAAGAATTCCATCAGAAGCCCCACGGAAAGCAGGTCCAATTCCTCGCGCTGCAGCTTTATCGTCGAGAAGAACCGACTGGCGCAGTTCCGGATTTCCTCCTCGCCGGCCCCGATTACGGGAACGAGCGAGATGCCGCCGTTGAGCATGTCGTTGAAGAAGATGTCGGGGCTGTATGAATGGAGGCGTATCAAATCCATGTCGAACACGACGGACTCGTAAAGGGCGATTCCGCGCTCCTGCGCATCCCCATGCACGACGTCGCCGGGAATGAGGCAGATGTCGCCCTCCTCCAGAAAGAATTCCCCCATGCCCGTGAAAATTCTGTACGAGCCGGAAATCATATGGATAATCTCGAACTCGTCATGCCAATGCAGCGGCAGGTCATAACTCGGGTTCGCGGTGTTGCAGAGCGAGTACTGGATGGGAAACACGACTGTCCCGCGCTGCAGCGTCTCTTTGTATGCCTGGCTTTTTGTCGCTTTCACATTTTCCATAAAAACAAAGAATAAATCACCGCCGGAAAAAAGTCAAACACGTCAAAAAAATTGTACGGAAAAGCATCGCGTTTTCCTCCCGAAAAAAAAAAGGCGCACGGAAGAGGCGAAAACGCTCCCCGTGCGCCGGAAAAAACGCGTTTCAGCGGCGGCGCACGACGGCAAACCCGCCGGGAAGGAGAAGCCCTCCCTCAAGGCGGCGCGAGAGCGCGATGTCCGCGGAGCCGACGACGCCGCAGGATGATACGGCGAACGGCGCGCGCCCGAAGTTGAACAGGCACTCGACATGCTCGCCGGAAGATTCGTCCCGCTTTTCGAGGATGACGACCCTGCGGCGGCCGTTCAGGTCGTTCTGGAGGAAGCGGAACGAGAGCTCGTCGCTCTTAAGCGCGGGGCTGTTCCGCCTGAGCCAGACAAGCTCCCGCATGAAGCCGAGCACGTCGTCGAACGCGCCCTCCTCGATTTCCTTCCACGGCATGCACCTCCTGCAGTCGGGGTCCTCCCCGCCTGGAAGCAGGATTTCCGTCCCGTAATACATGCACGCCGCCCCCGGAAGCGAGAGGATGAGCGCGAACTGGAGGAGAGCCATGTCCCTGTCACCGTCCATGCGCGTGACGAGGCGCATCGTGTCGTGGCTGTCCATCTGGTTTATGAGGACGCGGACGGTCTGGCGCGTGTATCGCACGAGGCAGCGGTTCAGCTCCGACTCAAGGAAGCGCACGTCCTTCTCGGGGTTTGACGCGAACCGCCAAATCGCGGAGCGGAGCGGATAGTTGATTACGGAATCGAATTCTGCCCCGCGGAGCCACGGCGTTGAGTCGTTCCAAATCTCGCCGGCGATGAAGAAATCCTTCTTGACGGAAAGGAGCCTCTCGCGCAGGCTGCGGCAGAACGTATGCGAAAGCTCGTTGGCGACGTCGAGCCGTATCGCGTCTATTCCGTAATCGCGCGCCCATTTCTCGCAGACCGAGCAGAAATAATCGCGGACTTCGGGATTGTTCGTGTTGAGCTTCGGCATCCTGTCGGCGAACGCGAACGAGAAGTACGCGCCGCGCTCGGCATTGTCGCAGGGAGTTTTCTCGAAGCCGTAGTCGTTCACCATGAACCATCCGGCATAGCGCGATTTCTTCCCGTTCTTTATGACGTCCTGCCATGCGAAGAATTCCCATCCGGAATGGTTGAACACGCCGTCGAGCATGACGCGCATCCCGCGCGCGTGAGCCTCGTCGACGAGCCGGCGCAGAATCGCGCCCGTGCCGAACTCGGGGTCTATCGTGAGGTAGTCGGCGGTGTCGTACTTGTGCTGCGACACGGAAAGGTTTATCGGGTTTATGTAAAGCCCGTTTATCCCCAGCTCCTCAAGGTAGCCGAGCCTGTCGATTATCCCCAGGAGGTTCCCGCCGTATCGCTCCTCGTTCCTGACGGCATGGGAGGAATCAGCCCACGGAAGGAAATCCCCGCCGCCGTCCCCTCCCCTGCAGAACCGGGACGGGAAAATCTGATACCAGACCGTCTCCTCCGCCCATTTCGGCGGCGACACGATGTCGGACTCGTTCATCCACGGAAAGATGAAGGGGCTTGCCTCCACGGGGACATCCTCCCCCTCGCTCCGGTAGAACCCGTCCTCGAAGAAAAGCCACGTCCCGTCGTCGGCGCGAATCTCGAAATAATACTTGCACCGCTTGAATTCAGGGCGGACGGTCGCGCTCCAGAAAAGGGCGCCCGGCAGGCGGCGGCTTTCCATGTCGGCGCGGCTTCGCTCCCAGCTCCATTTTCCGCCGTCGAGCTTTCCCTTGAACGGGTCGCCGTAGACGAGCCTGACGGAAAGGACATCGCTTCCAGTCTGAACGTTCACCTGAAGCGAATCGGCGTCAAGCGGATAGCAGAACGAGTCGTATGAAAAATGCCTTACAGCTGAAAAATCCATCTTTGCCCCTCCATCAAGCCCACAGCTCCACGGTGTTCGCCGCGACATCGATGTCCGTCGTGAACCCGTCGTCGCGGTAGAGCGAATACGGGACGTCGTCGCCGAGGCGCACGAGGCTTCCGTAGTCGATTTTGTCCGTGCTCTGCGCGATTGTGCCGCAGATGGGAACCGATTTCCCGCGCTTTATGAAGAACACGACGGTGTCCTCGGGAACATCTATGTAATGAACGCCCTTACCCACGTGGCTCTCGCTCGCGCGGCAGTCCTTCCACACGACCTGCGTCATGTCCTCGGGAAGATAGACGAGCCTTCCTCCGGCGTTCTGCCGGCAGACGGGCGCAATCAGCACCTCGTTCCCGACGATAAGCTCGTCCTCGATGCTCCGCGCTATCTCGTCCTCGGGATAATCGAAGCACAACGGGCGGAACATCATGTCCCCCGAATCGCATGCCTTGACGAATTCGCTGTAGATGTACGGGATGAGCGCGTAGCGGAGGGAAAGCACGCTCCTGAAATCCTCGGTTCCGCCGTCGAAGGCGTAGCATTCCTGCATCCGGGTGTTCCACGCGGAGTGGTTCCTCATGAGCGGCACGAAAACGCCGAGCGCGAGCCATCTCAGGACGAGGTCGCGCGAGGAGGAGTCCCCGAACCCGCCGATATCGGCTCCCGTATACATGAAGCCGCACATGTTGAGCGACGGAAGCATCCGCATCTCAAGCTCTATGTCGCCCCATTTCGAGCAGTTGTCGCCCATCCAGATTCCGCCGTAGCGGTGCGCGCCGATGCACGACGAGCGGGAATAAAGCAGCGTGCGCTTCCCGGGAAGAATCGCGGACAGCCCCTCGCCCGACGCCCTCGTCATCATCGCGCCGTATATGTTGTGGATGCGGGCGTGCGGGACGGACTTCTTGCTTCCGTCGGGGCCGACAACCTCGTGAATCATGTTCCTGTAGTCCTCGAGCCGGCAGCTCATGGAACCGCCGACGGAGGTGAAGTCGAAGAACGAGTCGATGTCGAGCTCGCGCCCCCTGAAGTCGTCGATTTTTCTGAACGCAGCCTTCAGCCCGTCGTCCGTGTAGAAAAGGCTCGGCTCGTTCATGTCGTTCCAGAATCCCTCCACGCCGCAGTCGACGAGCGCCTTGTACTTGCTCCCGAACCACGCGCGGGCATCCTCCCTCATGAAGTCGGTGAACGCGCTCAGCCCGGGCCACACGCCCGCCTTGAACACGTCACCGCCGGGCGTCGTACAGAAGAACCCGCCGGCGCGCCCCTCGTCGTAAATGCCGAACCCGTCCTCCGCCTTCACGCCCGCGTCGATAATCGGCACGAGGTGAATTCCTTCTTCGGCGAGGGACTTGTTCAGCGCGGCGAATTCAGGAAAGCGCTCCTTGCTCACGGTAAAATCCCGGAACCCTTCCATGTAGTCGATGTCGAGACAGACGGAATCGAGCGGAAGCGAGCGGCTGCGGTAGTTCTCGACAACCGCGCGGACATCCGCCTCCGTCTTGTATCCCCACCGGCTCTGCTGGAAGCCGAACGCCCACAGCGGCGGTATGTAGCTCCGTCCGACCATCCGCCTGAACTGCCTGACGATATCCTTGAGCGCGCATTCCTTCCGCTTCTCCTCGGAAGTTATGACGTACACGTCGATACCGTCCTCATCGCAAGACACGACGAGCTCGTCGCCGCGCGTCCAGCCGACGTCGAACTCCACACGGGACGGCGTGTCGAAAAACAAGCCGACCGTGCGCGCGGAGCCTGATATGATGAGGAAATTGTGCGCGCCGTACAGGGAACTGTCGTTCTCCCCGGCACAAGCGTGGTCGGAGCACCAGCTGACATATCTGAACCCCCGCTTGTTGATTCCACGCACGTTTTCCCCCAACCCGAACACCATCTCGCCACGGGAAAGTCCGCACTTAAATTTGAGAGGCGAGCGGCTCTCGACCACCCCAAACGGCATCTCCCCTATGGAGGGGGCTACATCCATGACAACGGCGCCAGTATCGACAACAGGCTGCCCGAATTCGTATCTTTTAATCATGTGTGGGATTATATTCATAAAAAAATCTGTTCCTAGTGAAAATATTCTCAAAAATTATGACAATAGTATGATTTTCGTTCCGCCCTGCCCCGCAAAAAATGGCGCCTCTCCGAAAGAGCGAAAACGGCGGAGCGCGGAAACAAGAAGGCGTTATGTTATATGGAAGAGAACGCGTTTTTCTGCGATGGCGATTCAAAAAATTGACATAAAATCCTCGAAAAAAGGCGTCTCCGCACATTTTCGATTTGACAACGGAATCACGTGGTGCTAGAGTATGTTTCATACTAATATATCAGTTCGCGGAAAAAACGCGCGAAAGAGAAAAACGGAGGAAACATGATGAAAAGAACGCTCATTGCGGCGACATGCGCGCTTATGGCGGCAGGAATCGCCATCACCGGATGCAAGAAGGAAAAGACCGACGCGGCGGAGGCTCCCAAAGCGGAAGCGAAGAAGATGGTCCTGAAATACGCCGAGAACCAGGCGCAGGACTACCCGACGACGCAGGCGGCGTACAAATTCGCCGAGCTTGTCGAGCAGAGGACGGACGGCAGAATCCACATCGACGTCTACCACGGCGGCCAGCTCGGCGACGAGAAGGCGGTCATCGAGCAGCTCCAGTTCGGCGCGATCGACTTCACCCGCGTATCGCTCTCCCCGCTCTCCGAATTCGAGAAATCGCTCAACGTACTCCAGCTTCCCTATCTCTACAAGGACGCGTCGCAGATGTGGAGGGTTCTCGACGGGCAGATTGGCGACAACTTCCTCAGCTCTGTCGAGAAGGCCGGGCTCATCGGGCTCTCATGGTTCGACGCGGGCGCGCGCAACTTCTACAACAGCAAGAAGCCGGTCACGAAGCTCGAGGACCTCAAGGGCCTGAAAATCCGCGTGCAGGAATCGCAGCTCATGATGGGCATGGTCTCCGCCCTCGGCGCGAACGCCACCCCGATGGCATACGGCGAGGTCTATTCGGGACTCCAGACGGGCGTCATCGACGGCGCGGAGAACAACTGGCCGTCATACGATTCCGTCTCGCACTACGAAGTCGCGAAATACTACGTCATCGACGAGCACACGCGCGTTCCCGAAATGCAGATGGTCTCGAAAATCACATGGAACAAGCTCTCGGCGGACGACCAGAAGATTATAAAGGAATGCGCGCTCGAGTCGGCAAAGCTTGAGCGCGAGCTGTGGGCGGCGAAGGAAGGCGCGTCCGAGGCGAAGGTCAAGGCGGCAGGTTCTGTCATCACGGAGCTTGAGCCGGGCGAGAAGGAGAAGTTCCAGGCTGCCATGGCACCGCTCTACACGCAGTTCGGCGCGGGCTACGAGGACCTCATAAAGCTCATACAGTCGAAATAACGCTGCGGCTATCTGATTACGCCCGCCCGGAGCGCATGGCTCAGGCGCGGGAACATCAAGCGGGGCTGTCAATCCGGCAGCCCCGTTTTTCAGTCCAGACGGAAAAAAAACGAAGGATGCAATGAACATAATAGAAAAGGTCAAATCATTCATATCGTCGGCTCCCGGCGAGATTTGCAAGCCGGGCTTCAATCCGGCGCAGACTGCCGTTTCGGCGGTGACGTTCGTATTCGACTGCATATACAGGGTTCTCCTCGAATTCTCGAAGCTCGTCATACTCGTAATCGTCACCATCGTAAGCTGCGAGGTGTTCGGGAGGCTCGTCCTCCACAAATCGATAATGTGGTCGGAGGAGGTCGCGCTCCTCCTCATGGTGTGGACGGCTTTCATCGCGATGGCGATAGGCGTCGAGAAAGGGCTCCACATCTCCATCTCGCTTTTCTTCAACAGGTTCCCGAAAATCGTCCAGACAATCATCGAAAAGATAAACACGCTCGCGACGATTTTCTTCGGCGGAATCCTCGTCGTGTACGGCATAAAGCTCGCCTCGATGACGATGGGAAGCACGCTGCCGGCGACGCAGTGGCCGGCAGGAACGGCGTACTGCATGATGCCCGTCGGAGGCATTTTCATAATCTACTTCGCGCTCCTCGACCTGTTCGGCGCACGGAAATACCGCCACGCCTCGATTGAGGGAAAGGAAAGCTCCGACAAGACGGACCAGCAGATTATCGAGGAGATGAGGGCGAGCACCGCGAAGGACGCGCCCGCAAACAATGGAGGGGAATCGTAATGTTCGATCCAACGATTGCGATCTGGCTTCTGCTCGGGTCGTTCATAGTATTCATACTTTGCAAGATGCCGGTGACGTTCGCGCTGGCGGTGTCGTCGTGCATAACGCTCGTATACTGCAACATCCCGCTGATGGCATTCATACAGCAGATGGGAAAAAGCATCAATTCGTTCAGCCTCATGGCAATCCCGTTCTTCATCCTCTCCGGCGAGATTATGGGGGCGGGCGGAATATCGGACAGGCTGCTGAAGGCGGCGAACGCCGTCGTCGGACGGTTCAGGGGCGGCTTCTCATACGTGAACGTCCTCGGCTCGATGTTCTTCGGGCACCTTTCCGGCTCCGCGGTTGCCGACGTGTCGTCGCTCGGCTCGATTGAGATTCCGATGATGGTCAAGGCGGGATTCGACAGGGATTTCTCCGTCGCTGTGACGGTGGCGACATCATGCCAGGGCGTCCTCATCCCGCCGAGCCACAACATGATTATCTATTCCGTCGCGGCGGGCGGCGTCTCGGTCGGCGCGCTCTTCATGGCGGGCCTTGTTCCGGGTGTCACGCTCGGCGTGCTGTTCCTCGTCGTCTGCGCCGTCATGAGCATCATCAGGCGCTACCCCAAAGGCGAGGCTGTCGGCTTCAAGGAAGCCGCGAAAATCTGCCTCGACGCAATCCTCGCGCTCTTCACGGCGGTCATCATCCTCGTCGGAGTCACGGCGGGCTGGTTCACGGCGACGGAATCGGCGGCAATCGCGTGCATCTACTCGTTCATAATCTCCGTCTTCGTGTACAAGGAGCTGAAAATCTCCCAGATGCCGAAACTCCTCATGAACACCGTCAAGACGCTCGCGATGGTCTTCTCGCTCATCGCGGCGGCAGGCGGGTTCGGATACCTGCTCGCGCTCCTCAAGGTGCCGACGATGATAACGCAGGGGCTTCTCGCGGTCAGCGGAAACAAAGTCGTCCTGCTTCTTCTCATCAACGTGATGCTGCTTTTCCTCGGCTGCATAATGGACATGGCGCCGCTCATCCTCATCGTGACGCCGATTCTCGCGCCCGTCGTGCAGAATGTCTGCGGAATGAGCCTCGTCCAGTTCGGTGTCATGCTGATTTTCAACCTCGCCATAGGGCTTTGCACGCCGCCTGTCGGCTCCGCCCTTTTCGTTGGGTGCGGCGTCGGAAAGATAAGCATCGAGAAGACGACGAAGGCGATGATTCCGTTCTATCTCACGATGGTCACGGGACTTCTCATCGTAACGTTCGTCCCGCAGGTCTCGCTTTTCCTCCCGAAGCTTCTGGGCTTCGCGGTATGACAAAAAACGCGCGGAAAACGCAGAAAACGGTTCCGCGCGGATTTTTTACGGGAGGCGGCAATGCCGGGAGGAATAGAAAGAAAACAGACTGTCTACTCTAAGCTGCGGGACGAAATCACCAGCCTGAAATACAAGCCCGGCGAGGAGCTCGACATGAACGAAATCGCCGGGCGGCTGGGTGTCTCGCGCTCGCCCGTCAGGGATGCGCTGATTCGGCTCTCCACGGACAGGCTCGTGGACATATTCCCCCAGAAAGGCACGCGCGTCTCCCTCCTCGACAGGGAAATCCTCAGGCAGGAGCGGTTCATGCGCACGACAATCGAGATGGGCGTCATCGAATCCTGCATGGAAGCCCTTTCCGACAAGGCTGAGCGCGAAATCTTCACGGCAAAACTCGGGGGGAACCTCCTTTCGCAGCACGCCAGCGCCCTGTCGTCCGACATTCCCTCGTTCATGCGCTACGACGACGAGATGCACCGGATGATTTACACGAAGGCGGACTGCGCGTGGATTTGGGAGACGCTCGTATCGCGGACGGGAAACGACAGCCGCATACGGATGCTCAGCTACGGCGACAGCGGCGCAATCGCGCGCGCCGAGGAGGAGCACAAGCGCATCGCCGACGCCATAACATGCGGCGACGTCTCCCTCGTGAAGGAGCTCGACCGCGCGCACCTGTCGCGCATTTTCGACGAGCTCGACGAGCTTGAGCGGAGGAATTCCTCGTTCTTCAAATCCCGCCCGTAAAAAAGGCGGATGCTCCCCAGCCATCTTCATGCGATGGATTTGACCGTTTCCGAAAAAAGGCTATCCTTTTCCGTGATGGCGTTTTTTCCGGAAACGGGATGCCACGAGAGGAGGAATTCAATGAAAAAAATACTATTTATCGCGCTCGCGCTTTTCGTCGCCGTTCATTTCTTCGGGTTCGACATACGGGGTGCGGCGGAATCCGCGATAAACGCCGCCCACAGAATCGCGGGGGCGATTATTCCGGAATCGGAAAAGGACTTCGAGGACATCGACTCGCAGATAAACGGCATCGTCATATCGAGCGGGGCGAAAGCGGCGCTCGAGGATGCGAAAAGGACGGCGATGAAGCACGCCGACACCATCCTCACCCACCTGAAGCGGGAAATGGAGAAAATACTCGAGGCGCACGGAATCGCGGCGCCATCGGGAAGGACGGCCGCGCCGCAATCGTCCGGCGGCTATTCGTTCGACTACAGCGCGATGAACGTCGCGGAAATGTCGCTCCTCAGGCAGAGGCTCATCGACTACAGCATGTCGCTGCGCGGAATATCGTACAAGTTCGGCGGGGAAACCCCGCAAAGCGGGCTCGACTGCTCCGGGTTCGTCAAATACGCCTCGCAGAACGGGATAAACGTCGCGCTCCCGCGGACCGCCCAGCAGATGTATGCGAGCACGCAGAAAATCTCGTCCGCGGAACGGGAGCCTGGCGACCTTGTCTTCTTCAAAAGCGGCGGAAAAATCGACCACGTGGGAATCTACCTCGGGACGTATTCCGGAAGCGGCTCGCTCAGCGGAAGGGAAATCTTCATAAACGCGGCGAACAAGGGGCCGAGGACGGGCGTCGTCGTCAGCGCTCTTGACGAGCCGTACTGGAGGCGGCACTTCTACTCGACGGGGCGCTTCCTTCCGTCGTCGAAGGAAATCGCCGAGGCGGCGCTCTCCCAGCAGGCAGAACAGGCGCCCTCATTGTAGGCATCATTCCGCCTTTTCACGCCCGCCCGACATGGACGTAATCCGCCCGCGAGCAACGAAACGGGCGAACCCGCCAGATTCCGCGACAGCCCTCATCCCCTGAAAAACGCATTCTCCCAATAAAAAACGCCGCGCCGAGACCGCGATGTATGAATTTCCGGAAAAAAAGATGTTAAAATAATGCAAAACTTGCTCAAAAACAGTCAAAATCAGTCATATAACTTTTTTTTTAAGAAAAAAGTCAGAATAGTTTATTACAGTTGACCATCGAAATCCCGGAGTTTTTTATGAAAGTGAAGAAGACTGTTTTCATCAAAATCCAGCTCATACTCGTTCTGAGCATTCTTGTCGTGGCTACGACAATATCCGTAGCATCGCTCGTAATTTTCAGGGACGGATTCATATCTTTAACCGAAAAAAACATCCAGAACATCTCGAAAAGCTTCGCAAGCGAGTACGCCGAGAAGGGCACGAACATGCAGCAGCTTGCGGAATCCTTGACCGAAAACGCCTCCATCTACAGGCCGATGGAGGAAAGCGACTACAGGGAGCTGTCGAAGGTTCTGACGTCCGCAAAGACGAGGTTCCGGATAAGCGCGCTCGCGGCGCTCGACTCGTCGGGAAAAATCATCGCGTCGGCAGGAAGCGGGCTTCCGAACAATCTTCCGTCGCTTTCCGTCATCAGGAACGCCATGGCGGGCAAAAGCGGCTACAGCTATGAGGAGTCGGACGAATTCCAGTTCGTTGCGGTCGGAGCAAGCCCGCTGAGGACGCGGAACGGAACCGGCGCGCTCGCAATCGTGCTCGACATGGGCGAGAACGTAATATCGCACGCGAAAACCGACTTCGACATGGAATGCACGCTCTTCAAGGGAGACAGGCGCGTCGCCTCGACAATCCCCAACGCGCGGGGAACGACGCTCTCGAACCAGACAATTCTCGGGACGATACAAAGCGGCAACACGTTCGTGGGGATGAACAACATCCTCGGGCAGAAATACATGAGCATATATATGCCGGGCTACGACTCGAACGGGGAGCTTTCGGCGATGTTCTTCATCGCGAAGCGCCTTTCCGAGACGGAGCGCGTGCTCGTCTCGATTATCCTCATGGTTGTCCCGGCAATCGTCATCCTCATCCTCATCATACTCGTCGTCGCGTTCATAACGGTCAGGAAAATCGTCTCGCCGGTCAAGCTTCTCAAGATTTCGTTCGACATGATGTCGAATGGCGACCTCACGCAGACGCTGAAGCGGACATCGGAGGACGAGCTCGGCGACCTCGTAGACGACTTCAACATATTCTCGGGGAAGATGCGCGCCGCTCTCTCCGAAATCCACGATTCAAAGCACGACCTCACGCAGCTCGGAGACGCCATGCACCTCTGCGCGGAGGAGACGTCGTCCGCAATTGAGGAAATCGCGGCGAATATAAAAAGCATCAACGCTCAGGTGCAGAGCCAGAACGCGAGCGTGTCGCAGACTGCCGGCGCCGTCGACCAGATTTCCGTCACGGTGAACGCGCTCGAGGCGCTCATCGCGAACCAGTCTACGAGCGTGGAGCAGGCAAGCGCCGCAATCGAGGAGATGATAGGGAACATATCGTCCGTCAACTCGTCCGTCGACAAGATGGCGCAGTCGTTCTCCGGGCTCGAGGAGAATTCGCAGCGCGGGTTCAAGAAGCAGCAGGACGTCAACGACAGGATACAGACAATCGAAACGCAGTCGGAGATGCTCCTTGAGGCGAACGCGGTAATCTCGGCGATTGCAGAGCAGACGAACCTCCTCGCGATGAACGCCGCTATCGAGGCGGCACACGCTGGCGAGGCGGGAAAGGGATTCAGCGTCGTCGCGGACGAAATCAGGTCGCTCGCGGAGACGTCATCGGAGCAGTCGCAGACAATCGGCGAGCAGCTCGGAAAAATCAAGGAGTCGATAAACGAGGTCGTCGATGCGGCGCGCGAGTCGAGCGAGGCGTTCAACTCCGTGTCGAAGCAGCTTTCCGAAACTGACAAGCTCGTCGCGCACATCAAGAACGCGATGGAGGAGCAGAACGAAGGGTCGAAGCAAATCAGCGAGGCGCTCAAGCTCCTCAACGACAGCACGGCTGAAGTTCAGCAGGCGGCGAGCGAGATGACGGAGGGAAACAAGGTCATCGTGCTGGAGATGAGCAACCTCAAGGACTCGACGGAGCTTATCAGCCAGAGCATGATGGAGATGTCGTCGGGCACGCAGCAGATAAACGATTCCGGCACGGCGCTCAACGACGTCGCGAGCAACGTGAAGACGGCAATCGACAAAATCAGCGTTCAGATAAACGAATTCAAGGTGCAGTAACGGCGCCGGAGAAAGCCCCAGAAGGCGGAGACGCTTTTTGGGGCTTTTCTGTCCGCGATGCGATTTCTTCCCGCAAAAGGCTCGGAACTTGGAACAGGAAAACAAAAATGCTACACTTTGCCCATCATCGCGATTGGGCACAACGCATAAATCCAATCAAAAAGGAGAAAACATGAAAAAAACGACGGCGGCGGCAGCCGCGCTGCTCCTCGCGCTTCTTGTGGCGGGATGCAAGGAAAAAGAAAGCAAAGTCGTGCAGGAAACGGTGACTACAGAGCCGGAAAGGGAAGTCGAGACGGTTCCGGTCATCGAGGAACCAACGAAAGTCATCGGAACTGCCGACGGAATAATGATTTACGGCGGCTGGGGATTCTGCACTGAAAAAGAAGGCAAAATGGTCGCGGCCGAATGGAGCTCCGTCGGCGATTCCGTCCAAATCGTCACCGAGGACGGCGCGCCGGTGGAGAAGATGGCGACGCAGAAATACGCGAACGGCACGGAGGAGAGCTTCACGTTCGTGAAGGTGGATGTCGACGGGAAGGATTACTGGACGAGGACGACTTTCGTCTCCCGCACCGGAAGGACGGGCGTCATCCTTGAGGACGGCTACCTCTTCTCCGCTCCCGACATGGCGACGATGACGCAGTCGAAGGTCAAAACGGGCCAGCTCGTCGTGACGTACGACGCGACGGACGATTTCGCGGCGATAGTCACCTACAGCAAATCCTCCCCGTACGGAAAGGACCTCTACATCCTCAAAAACATGATTTCGATAGACGACTTCACCATCGACTCGATGATAACGCAGGCGCGGCTCAAGGAATATGCGGAGAAGACGAACCCGGCGGAGCAGCTCAAGGATGTCGTCCGCAACGAAATACTCGAGCTTGTCGGAAGCGAGAGATAACAGGGGGAACGAACGATGAAAAAGGTATTTTTTGCAGCAATCATGATGGCGTCCGCCTTCCTCGCGACAGCAAAAAGCGGCTACATGCTCAGAAGCAACAACGGCTCCCTCAAAAAGCAGACGGAGCGCGGCATGGAATGGGCTGTTCAGATTCCGTTCGGAGCGAAGGTCGAGATTCTGTCGGAGACGCCGGTAAAGGCAATCTACTATTGGACAGGCGGAAAAAGCAAGAACGCAATGGAATTCTACAAGGTCCAGTACCAGTCAAAGGAATATTTCATCACCGCAAACGAATGCGCAATCGGCGACTCGCCCATCGTCCTGACGGAGGACGCGACGCTCTTCACAAAATCGCGCATCTCGACGTTCAGGAACGCCTTCCTCTTGCGCGGGACAATCTGCCTCGCGACGGGAAGGCGCGAGACGGCGGGCAGCGTCTCCTTCTCCGAGGTTATTTTCTACGATACGGACGAGGCGACGCTCAAAACGCGCTGGGTGCAGACGAAGAAAATCAGCGACGACCAGAACGACGTCAAGGCTGCGCAGCTCGTGGAGCTTGCGTTCGTGCAGGCCGACAAAGGCATGAAAGAGAACTTCATGAAGCTCGCGCTTAAAATCGAGTCGACCGCGAAAATCAGCGAGTACGTCGAGGAGACGAACAGGAAGATGTTCAACATAATCGACGGAAAGAACGCAGCCGACATCCCGCAGCAGGAAGCGCTCGTCTCGACCGACGACGGAGCGACCGTAAACCTCCGCGCGGTTCCGCAGAACGGCGACGTGCTCGCAAAACTCGCGAACGGAAGCGCCATCACGCTGCTGAAGATGACCGCCGAGACGGACAAAATCGAGGGGCTGACCGAGCACTGGTATTTCGTCCAGGCGAAGAACGGGGACGAAACCGTCGAGGGATGGATTTTCGGCGGATACATCTCGTTCCTGAAAGAAGCCGAGGAGACATCCGCCGAGTAAAAACGCGGAAAAACAGAACGAATCTGCCCGAATCTGCAGGCTTCTCATCCAGAGCTTGATTCGGGCAGGGCAAAATCGCATCGAAAATCCGCCGGAAGGGAAGCACGCTGAGACGCTCTCCCCTTCCGGCTTTTTTTTGCTGCTCTGCCTGAAAAATCGTGGAGTTGCGAGCGATATGCTAACAAGATGGCGGAGAGCCGAAGCCCGCTCACGCAGGAATCGGCCATTCCGTTTTCGCTCAATGACCGATTTTTATTTCGGCATACTTTGCGCACCATCTCCAGCGGTTTATTTCGATTTTTTCCCTGCATCCACAAAAAAACGGCGGAGCGCTTTTTGTTCAGGAATTCATCCGCCCGCAAAAAATCAGAACGGGCGGAAAACGATGTCCTCGGACGGAAGCGCATTCCAGCTGAAAAGCGACACCGCCTCGGAAAGCGCGACCGGACGAACCTCTTCGACGAAGCCGCACATGTGGAGGATTTTTCCGACGACGAATTCCGGCGTGAATCGGCTCCGGAGAAATTCCATATCGACATCGCGCTCCCGCTTCGAAAGCCGCCGGCCGTCCGACGACACGAGGAGCGGGATGTGCGAGAACGACGGGGCAGGAAGGGAAAGCGCGCGGTACAGGAAAAGCTGTCCGTGCGCCGACGCAAGCAGGTCGCGGCCGCGCACAACCTCCGTCACGCCCTCGTCCGCATCATCGACGACTACCGCAAGCTGGTAGGCGAAATTACCGTCGGCGCGGCGGACGACGAAATCCCCGAAATCATCCTCAAGGAGGATTCGCTGCGCGCCATAATGCCCGTCCTCGAATTCGGAAATTCCACCGACGCGAACGCGCCACGACGGCGCACGCTTTTCCATCAAGGCATTCCGCTCAAGAGGGGCGATGTTCCGGCATTTTCCCGAATAAACCGGAATTCCGTCGGAGGAATGCGGCGCGGACGAGGCGAGGAGGTCGGCGCGGCGGCAGAAACACGGGTAGACAAGCCCTTCGTTCGACAGAGCCGAGAACGCCTCCTCGTAAAGCGCCGTGCGCTCCGACTGCCTGACGACTTCCCCGTCCCACTCAAGCCCGAGCCAGCGGATATCGTCGAGGAGCATGTCGGAATAGCACGGGCGGCAGCGCTGCCTGTCCAAATCCTCTATGCGGACAATCCATCTTCCCCCGGACGAGCGCGCGGAAAGCCACGAAAGCAGCGCGGCGTAGACATTCCCCAAATGCATTCTTCCGCTCGGGCTCGGGGCGAACCTTCCGACTTTCATAACGTATTCCTCCTGGCAAGCTCAAGAATAGAGGCGATTAACGTGAAAAGTGCCATTGCGAACGGATTCCGCAGTAGATGACGACTTCTTTCCGGTTAATCCGCCACAAAGCTGAGCGGCAACAAATTCATCGAACGGGTGCAATGATACTAAAACGCGGCAGGAAGCGCAAAGAGAAAAACCAGCCTCCCGAAAACGTCGGAAGGCTGGCAAAGGAGGAGAAATCAAAAAAGTGAAGAAGAGAGCTGCCTCTTCCACAAATCAGAACGGTTTTTCAAAAAGGAATTTCTCAGGCAACGAAACCTTGAAATCCTTTGCGAGCGCGCGGAATTCATCGGGGCGGATTGTCTGGAGCTTCCTCGGCGCCATCGAAAGCACCTTGACGAGAATCTCCGCGGACTTCTCGACCGTATGCATAAGCCCGAACGTAGTGTCGAAATCCGGACCCGCGCAGAAAATCCCGTGGTGGGCCCAGACCGCGACGTCGAATTCCTTCATCAGCTCGCTCGTCGCGACGGCGATATCGCGCCCGCCCGGAACCATCCACGGCACGACGCCGATTCCCTGCGGGAAGACCACGGGGCACTCGGTCGCGCATTCCCACAGCTCGCGCGTGAAAACCTTGCTGTCGAGCGGAAGGACGAAAGTGAGCGCTATCGTGTTCGTGCAGTGGGCATGATAGACGACGCGGCAGGCGCCGTTCGTGGCGATTTTCTTCACCTCAAGGTTCATGAGATGGCTCGGAAGCTCGCTTGTCGGGCGCCCGCCGTCGCGCATTCCCCAGCGGATGCGGAAATTCTCGCCCTTCCCGTCAAGCTCGATTATGCTGATGTTCGCCTCCGGGTCGAGCTGGACATTCCTCATGTACTTGCCGCTTCCTGTGACGAGGAAGAATTCGCCGGCAAGGGAGGGAACGGTCGTCCCGATAGGCTGCCACGGCTTGTCGGTCTTCAGCTCGTCCTCGACTGCCCAAACCTCCTCCTCCTTCATCCGGTAGGAAAGGTTCCCGCCGTTGCGCTCATGCCATCCCAGGTCCCACCCATCGGAACACATCCTGATGAAACCCTGCACGAAAGACTGTCCTAGTACGCTCATCGTTCACTCCTGTTCGGCCGCCATCCGCAGCCATTCTTGTTTGTATGATTCGTAATCGCCGGCATCATCCGGCATGATTCTCGTTTTTTCTATCGGTATGTTCTTCCCGAGCTCGGAAAGAGAAGCCCCCGTCAGCGCCGTCAGGGCGCACATCGCGCTTCCCGCGGCGGTCGCCTCGCTGATTCCCGTAATGAAGAAATCGTTTTTCCGCATGACCGAGGCGAGCAGCGTGTTGTAGAGCGCATTCTTCCGGAACCCGCCCTCCGTGAAAACCGCCGTCCCGTCCTTCAGGGCAACGCGGCGGAGCGCCGTCTCCGTCTGGATGACCATCGACACGACGAGCGCCGCCCAGAACCGCCTCTCGTCGGCAAGGATTCCGGGAACCGCCGAGCCGCCGAGGATGGACTCATACGGAAAGAATTTCCCGCCTTCGGAAATTCCTGCGCGCGATGACGGAAACTGCCCGGACCCCCTCACGATTTCAGGAAGAACGAAATCGCTTTTCCGGCGGAGGACGTCCCTTACG
Organism: Treponema saccharophilum DSM 2985; assembly: GCF_000255555.1. Taxonomy (GTDB): domain Bacteria; phylum Spirochaetota; class Spirochaetia; order Treponematales; family Treponemataceae; genus Treponema_D; species Treponema_D saccharophilum. The sequence continues at coordinate 3,809 of NZ_AGRW01000020.1, read as the reverse complement.
TCTTCCATCGTCGCGCACGGAAACGCATCGGTGGAATTCTCGCGCCGGAAAATCTTCACGTACGAATCGACCTCAAGCCCGCCGAGGAAAATCGCCGTCTTCACCGGCTTGTCGAGCGCGCTCCTGTTGAAAAAAACCGCCTTCCCTATATCGTCCTCGCCCATAACGGCGCTGCTGCAGCTGTCGTCCGGATGCATGAGGACGCACCACGTTCCCGTCGAATTGAGCACGAAGTCGCCGCCGCCCTTCGCAAGATACGGGAGAAGCGACGCGTTCGAGTCGTGGATTCCCGACGCGACGACGACGCCAGCGGAAAGGCCGAGCTTCTCCGCGACTTCCGGAAGAACCGTTCCCGCGGCGGAGCATGGGCCGACAAAATCGGACGGCATTTTCCCCGTGATGCCGAGCTTTTCCGCGACGGACGACCACGCGCGCTTGTTCTGCTCCCATAAATACGTGTGGCACGCGAGGAACGTCTGCTCATAGCATTTTTTTCCGGTGAGGAGGAACGTCCAGTATTGCGGGAAATTGAGAATCGTCTCCGCCGCCGCGAATTCCTTCGGGAACCGCTCCCTCACGAAATAGATTCCCTTCGCGAGGTTTATCATCGAGTCGAACCGCGGCGAATGCGTCATGCGCTGAAGCTCGTCGCCCGAGCCGCAGAGCGCGTGGAACGAATCGTGGAATTCCTTACCCGGCTCGTACGTATACATGACGCACGGCGCGCACGGCTTGCCGTCGACGCCAACAAAAACCGCCGTCGCCCCGTGCGTCGTCACGGACAGCGCCCTGATGTCATACTTCGACGCGAACTCTTTTATGCAGGAAGCGAACCACTCCCTCATCCCGTCCAAATCGTGCGCGGGAACATCGTTTCCGAGCGAGTCCCTCACGGAAACTGGCGCGAAATTCCTGTACGCCACGTCGAGCTGCTTCAGGCGCTCGTCGTAGACCGCGACCTTCTTGTTTGTCATGCCGATGTCGATGACGATGATTCCTGTTTTCATGCTTGAAATGCTATGCGCACGAAGCCTTTGTTTCCTTGACAAAAAATCCATCAATTAGCACAATAACTTCATGGACAGGCTGATAGCGCAACGCATCTGGACGGACGATTCTCTCTGGCACTTCGAATTCAGGAACCCTCAGATTCCGTATCCGCTCCACTCGCACAATTTCTACGAGATAGTCTTCATATACAGCGGCTCCGGCACGCACGTCACGCAGACGGGAAAGGACACGCGGCTCAAGGCGGGCGACGTCATATTCGTAAAGCCCGGGCAGGTTCACGGATACAAGGACATCGACAACATGATTCTGATGAACATCCTGATACGCCCCTCGTTCTTCGAGACGAACGAGCAGACGCTCTCCCGCCTTCCCTCCGCGGAGAAATTCTTCAGGGACAAGGGGCTTTCGGAGAACGCGCGCCCCATCATCTTCAGCCTGAACAAGATGCAGCTTTTCGAGGTGCGGGCGATAATCGAGGAGATGCAGGAGGAGCTCAGCTCGCAGCACGTCTGCTGGGAGCTTGCCGGCGAGATTTACCTTTTCCAGCTCCTCATAATGCTCCTGCGCATCTACAACGACCCGAATTATCCGAACAACACCGAGCGGAACGGCGCGGAGAAGCTCATCAAATACATCGAGAAGAACTACGCCAAGAAAATCACGATGCAGGACTTAATCGACAACGGGAACATGTCGGAAAGCACGATTCTCCGCAATTTCAAGCGCATAACGGGATACCCGCCGTTCGAATACCAGATGCGGCAGCGGATGTTCGCCTCGATACAGAAACTCATCTATACGGATTACGACATAACGCAGATTGCATACGCCGTCGGCTTCAACGACTCGAACTATTTCTCGCGATGCTTCAAGAAATTCATCAACATGACGCCGAGGGAATACCGCATGAAATACAAAAGCGAGCGTGCATCCCTGCCGCCCGAGCAGGACGACGGGAATACGGCGGGCGACGAGATTTAGGAGCCGCTTTTCTTTCCGACCGAGTGGCTCGCGTTGTTCAGGTCCTCGGAAATCCTCCGTATGTTTTCCGCAGACTCCGAAATTGTGTCCGTCGCGGTGGTGAAATTCTCAACTCCCGCCGAAATCTCCCGCAGCGCAATCAGAATCTGGTCGCTTGCGATTGCCTGCTGCTGTATGATGCTCGCGATGTCCGCCGCGCTCGCGGCGGTGATTCCTGCCGATTTCTTGATATTCTCGAATTTCTCGCTAAGGCCGTTCGCGGTCTCGTAGCCGGTTTTTATTTTCTCGGTGCTGCTCTCCGACGCGACGATGAGCGAATCGGACGACTGCTGGATTTCGCCGATTTTTTCCTTAATCTCGCGCGTGCCGCCGATAATGCCGTTCGACAAACGGCGAATCTCGTTCGCGACAATCTTGAAGCTCCTCCCCGCCTCTCCGGCCGTGTTCGCCTCAAGCTCCGCGTTGAACGCGATGATTTTTGCCTGGTCGGCGACGTTGTTTATGAGCGTCACAATCTCCCAGATGCTTTCGATTTTTTTGCCGAGCTTCTTGATTCCGTCTATCGTCTGCTGGTTCGCGTCGAAAATGTCGTGGAGCTGCCGGAGATTGTGCCCAATCTGCAAAACGCCCTCGACGACATCCGACGAGGTGCTGTTCGCGACCTCAGAGACGCCCTTTATTTTCTTCGAGATATTATCCGAAAGGACGTTCGAGTCCTCCATCGTGGCGACGATTTCCTTCACCGCCGCGCTCGAATCCTGGCTCGTGGCGGCAGTCTCCCGCGTGGAAACGACGAGGTTCTGCGCCGCGACGAAAAGCTCCTCGCCCATCTTCATTTCCTTCCTCATCGAAAGGCGAATCTGCGCCATGAGGCTCCGCAACTTGAGGATGATGACGACAAAAACCACAAAAATCGCCGCGCTTATGGAAACAATCAGCGCGATTTTCTTCTTTATCATCTCGATGATGAACGAAATCTCGAAATCGCAGCCGACAAAACCGACGTTCCTTCCGTTTGAATTCTTGATTGCCTTGTACGTGCTGACCGTCCAGCCCCACCCTTCCTGGTAGACCATCCCGGAACTCGTAAGCTCGCCGCTCCTCATCGTATCAATCGGGGCATCGCTCCACGACGATATGTTCTCCTCCGTCCCCATCGGCGAATAGTTCTCCGTGTCGCTCGGGTCGCAGCTTCCGTCGATGACATAGCGGTAAGTCGAGCCGGACGAGGGGCACATCGTGAACAGGTACGCGCATCCGACCGACTGCGCGACGTCTAGCATCCACAGGCGCGTCTCCTCCGCCCACGGGTCGGTATCATCGAGCCTCGCGGCGAGCCGCTCGAATTTGTCCCCGTCGATGTGCCCGACAACCTTCTCGACGACGGGAACGCCCTGCATCTTCGCGAACTGCTCCGCCGTTTTTATGATGCTCATAGTAGAAATTATCACGACGGCGACGAGCGCCATCAGCATCCCCGCGGCAGGAGCAGCAATAAAAGTAAAGCTCAGCGAGCCTCTGTTTCTTTCTTTTCTTGACATATCATTCCTCAAAAAAGACATGGTGCGCCCCCTTGTTCCGGATAGAGACGACTTGCCCGGCGGAAAATACAACAGGCTGATATATTTTACCATAATATTGCCATAAAAAACGGGACACATTCAGGACAAACGCGCCATAAACGGAAAAACCTGCCGGAAATATCCGTTTCCGCCGTGCATTACAGTATATTTTTCACCACTTTATCGAACGCGTTCCTGCTCCAATGAGAACGGCGTTCCTGCTCCAATGGGAACGGCATTCCTGCTCTAATGGGA
>NZ_AGRW01000021.1 GCF_000255555.1 Treponema saccharophilum DSM 2985 | reverse complement strand
CCTTACAAAACATTCACAACCAAAAACACACCGCCAAAATCCACCACGGTTTTATCGCGCAAGCGCGCGATAAAAACAAAGCCCCTCCAATCCGCAGAAAAACAAGTCGCTCTCACATTGGGGCTTTCTTTCCACAGAAAAACAACAAAGCCCCTCGAAAAACGCCCACCACAACCAAAAACACACCGCCAAAATCCACCACGGTTTTATCGCGCAAGAGCGCGATAAAAACAAAGCCCCTCCAACACGCAGAAAAACAAGTCGCTCTCACATTGGGGCTTTCTTTTCCGAAAATCTTAATACGGGTGTTGTTCACCCTGCCGGGATATCCGGAAAATGGAGAAATACATGAGAATCGCATTACTTTACGGCGGAAAATCAGGCGAGCATGAAATATCGCTCGTGTCAGCATCGGCAATCGCGCGCAATATCAGCGGGGAAAACGAGATTGTGCTCATCGCGATAACAAAAGACGGGCGCTGGTTCATGCAGCCGGAAACAGAACTTTCAAGGATAAAGGCGGACGAAAAGGCGAAATTCGAGATAATCGAGGACGAATCGCAGGCAGTTTCCGTAATTCCGGGTGGCGGAACAAAATCCGCGTTCAGCGTCGGCGGACGGACAATCGCAATCGACTGCGCGTTCCCCGTCCTTCACGGAACATACGGCGAGGACGGAACGATTCAGGGGCTGTTCGAGATGGTGAACATCCCGTATGTCGGCTGCTCGACGCTCGCAAGCGCGATAACAATGGACAAGGAAAAGACGAAAAGCGCGCTCGCACAGGCGGGAATTCCCGTCGTCCCGGGAATATGCGTACGGCGGAGCGACATCGCCGACTCGAAGCGGTACGACGAGATTCTTGAGGAAGCGGGAAAAATCGGCTATCCGCTTTTCGTGAAGCCGTGCTCGGCGGGAAGCTCTGACGGTGCCTCAAAAGCGGACGACCTCCGCCACCTCAACGGCGCGATTATCGAGGCATTCAACTGGGACGACAAAATCCTCATCGAAAAAGCCGTGAACGCGCGCGAAATCGAATGCTCCGTAACGGGAAACCCGACGACAGACGACGGAAGGTGCGCCGCGGAAAAACTGACCGCCTACGGCCCCGGGGAAATCGTCCCGAAGCACGTGTTCTACGATTACGACGCGAAATACAACGACCCGGACGGAGCGGATTTGCTCATTCCCGCAAACCTTCCCGACGCGCGGCTTGAGGAAATACGGACGCTGGCAAAAAAAGCGTTCGCAGCGCTCGACTTGTGCGGTCTTTCGAGGGTCGATTTCTTCATCGACCGCGACACGGACGCGCTCTACCTCAACGAAATCAACACGATCCCGGGTTTCACGAGCATAAGCATGTTCCCCAAGATGTGCGAGAAATTCGGGCTCGGGTTCACCGCTCTCACGACGCTCCTCATCGACGAGGCAATTGCCCGCTTCAACACGACAAGGAACCTCAAAACGTCGCGCTGATTTTTTGTTGCGCGGATTTGCCGATGATTCCAAGGCAAATCCGCGCCAATTCTCTCTATGAAAAATCACAAACTGATAGCTTTTTCCCTTGCGTCCGCGCTCGTCCTGCTGCTTTCATCGTGCGGGGCGCCGTCCGTCGCGCTGCTTTTCTGCTGGATTCGGACAGTGGAGCACGATGCCGAATACTTCAAGGTCGAAAAAAACGGCGGAACGGCGGAGCGGAAAACGGACGAAGACAAAATGGATATTAAAAACGGAAGTTTTTCCGTTTTCTCGTCGATTTCATCACGCGGGGAAAAATTCAAATACGAATTTCCGAACACAATGTACGAAACGAAGGGCGCGCCCTACGGAATTTCGCTGCGAATCGAAAACACGTCCGGCACAATCGATTGCATTCAGCTCAAAAAAGCCGCCGTCTCGTTCAGAGAATCGGAAAAAGATTTGCTCGGCGCGATGGTTTATTCCGACAACAGCGAAAAACGGAATTTCGTCATAACGTCCGACAAAATTTACGGCGAGCACCATTCATCATACGGTCCGGCATCAAAAAAACGGCACAAATCTTTTTCCGAATCGAAAAAATTCAGCTTCCGCGCAGAAAACGGAGAGCAGCCGTATACGACGGGCACATTTTCGATTTCGCTTCCTGCCGTCGATTTTGACGGGGCAGAAACCGTGTCCCTGCATTACGAATTTGAAATTTTCACGGCGGACGGAAAATCGCACGACGTCAAAAAAGACGCGGATTTCATTCTCAAGACGCGAACCACAAAAATGCGCAACCAGATTTCCAGCAAAAAAGAAGACTCTGCCTGAAAAACTGATTGCGGGCACGGAAATTTCCTAAAGCTCGTCGAACGTGCCGAGTTTTTCTGCCCAGCGCTCGGCGGAAGAGCCTTTGCGGATTTTCAGGCGCTTCATGTTCACGCAGCCGTCGAACGCATCGTCGGCAATCTCCACGCGCTCGGAATCGATTGTAAGCTCGCGCAAATTCGTGCATGACGAGAACGCCCCCGAGCCGATGTAGACGACTTCCGGCGGAATCCTGATTCCCTCAAGCGCGGTGCATTCCGCAAACGCGCGCGCGCCGATTGCCCTCGTTTTTTGGGGAAGGACGACGCTGCGCAAACGGGAACAGGCGCGGAACGACGACGCGCGGATGTCGAGGATTCCCTCGCCGAACGTCACCATCTCAAGGTTCCCGCAATTCTCGAACGCGCCATCGCAAATCTCCACGCAGGAATTCTCCGCGCGGACAGAAAATTCGCGGAGCGCCGACAACCCGGAAAACGCGCGCGGAAGAATCCGCACGGAAGAAAAACCGAACCGTTCCAGAACGACGACGCTCTCGAGCGACGAACACGCGAGGAACGGGCTTTCCCCGTCGCCGCCGATTTCATCGACGCACGGCGGAACTTCCACCTCGCGCGCGCCGCTTTCCACGGCAAGGACGCGGCGCATCGACGAATCGACGAGCACGTTTCCGTAGAGGAACGCGCCCTTGCACGACGGGTTCACGCGGATTTTTTCGATTGAGCAGCCGCCGAAAACGTTCGGGCCGCCGAAGAGAACGGACGGCGAAAGGGAAATCTTTCCGATTCTGCACGACGCGAACGCGAAATCGGAGACGGAGACGAACCGCGGCGTGTCTGGGAACGATACCGAGGAGATGTCCCTGTCGCGGAACGTGTATCCGGAAACGGACAAAAGCCTGCGCGGAACGGAAAAATCGAAGCCGCTTCCGAAAACGGAGACAATCCGCTCGCGTTTTTTGTCGAAAACAATCCCGTCCTTGACGCAAAAATTCTTGTTCCCGCTCACATCGACCGACTCGATGTTGTTGCACCCCAGGAAAATGTCCTCGTCAATCCATTTCACGGACTGCGGAATCACGACGGAGCGGAGCGACGAGCAGCCCTCGAACGCAAGGCGGCGAATCCATACGACGGAATCGGGGATTTTTATCTCGCGGAGGTTGTTCGAGCCGGAAAAAAGCACGTGAAGCACGCGGATTTTCGCATCAAGCTCGATTTTTTCGAGGAGCGTCTCGCTGAACGCGTCGTTGCCGATTTCGACGACGGAAGAAGGAACAGCGAGAGAGCGGAGCGACGAACCGCGGAACGCGCCGCGGCAAATCGATTTCACGCACGGCGGGACGACGAACGATTCCCCGCGGTATCCTTTGAACGCATCGGTCCCGATTTCGGAGGCGAACAGCTCGATTCCGGACGGAGGAAGCTCCACTGAAAAACGGGAGAACGTTCCGAATCCGATGTTCTCTGCCGCGGCAACCGACTCGATTTCGCCGCGCGTCGACTTCCCGTCGCAGAAAACGGAAAGGAATTTCCCGAACCCGACGCACCACGAATCCGCATCGCTTCCGACGTCGAGCGCGGCAACATTCCGCCCGCACCAGAGCGTGATTGTCGCGCGCGTCGGGTCGCCCGTCGCCCGGAAATGGCGTTCGTTCGGGGAAACGTCGCAGACGACGCGGAACGGCTCCGCGACTTTGTTCACGACGGCGGAAATTCCCCTGAGAGCCACATCGCGGATTTTTATCGACTTCGAGAATTCGTTCGACGGAAAACCGTGCGAGTTCAGCCATTCGTCGGCGACGGCGGAGCGCGACGCGATTTTTTTCATCACCTGCGCGCATTCATCGAACGGAAGTTTTTCCACCGCGGAAACGTCGAATTCGCCTCCCGCAAAAACGAAGCCCGTTATCTCCTCCGGCGTGAAAGCGATTCCCGACGAAAGGCATTCCGTCGGAGAAAGAAGCGCGCGCTTTTCCTGAAAATCCTTCCCGGAAGGCGATTCCACATCTTCGCAAAATTTCAGGAAATACGGCTCCGAAACGAATTTGTCGCACAGCACGACCTTGCGCTTTCTGAAATACAGCGGGTCGCGCACGAGAACGCCGCCCCACTCGTTCATGAACAACCGGAACGCGCCGTTGACGAACGCTACCGCCCGTTCGGAATCGCAGTCGCGGAAAACGGAAAGAAGCGGGTCGCTCCCCGAACCGAACGCCCGTTCGCCCGCAAAAAACGGAAACACGCGCAGCGCAAAATCGTCCACAAGCGGAAGAATCGCTCCGGATGCGGACGAGACGGCTCGGAGAAGCGACTCGCATTTTGCTTCGTCCTGCTTTGAAATCCTGCGCTTCACGCCGCGGGCAAAAACGGAGCCGAGCGTCTTGAGCGCAAGCCGGAAAAGGCGCGGGCTTGATTCGTTTTTCCGTGCGGAATCGGGATGCGCTTTTTCGAAAAAATGGAGCCCGACGTTCACGATTTCGGCGATGACAACATCGTCGAGCGCGGAAGGATTGCCGAAATCGACGCGGAGAAGGAGAGAGCGCAGGAACGACACCTCGTTTTCCGGCGCCGACGAAAAATCGAAATCCATGCCGAGCGACGGAATCCGGCTTTTCTCAAGCGGAATCTCCGCACCGCCGCAGAAAATCCTCACGCACCCGCCGACAATGCCGGAAAGCGGGGCGACGAAAAGCATTTTGTGGAGAAAATCGACGAAACGGGGGACGGAAAGAACGTCCTCGCCGCAGTCGCACGAAAAAGAAATGTCCCCGCGCACGCCGCTTCCGCAAAAGAAGAATGATTCAGACGCGCCGTCGCGCTCAAATGAAAAAGCGGGGGAATCCAGCCCGAGAAAGTCGCCCTCTCCGAAGACGACGGAGTACGTTTTTGTTCCGTTCATGCCGACCATTCTACACGATTTGCCCCATCGGTGCATTTGCCGCGCCCCTTTCAAATGAATTGCGTTGGAAGTAGAATCTCGCCATGGAATTCACGAAAAAGCAGATTTGGTCGCTTCTCGTTCCGCTCATGGTGGAGCAGCTCCTCAATTCCCTGATGGGGACGGCCGACACGATAATGGTCACGACGGCAGGAGCAGAGGCGATTTCAGCGGTGTCGCTCGTCGATTCGATAAACGTGCTCGTCATAAACCTTTTTTCCGCAATGTGCACGGGCGGCGCGATAATCGTGAGCCAATACATCGGAAACGGGCAGAATGAGAAAGCGAACGCCGCGGGAAAGCAGCTTCTTTTCGCGATTCTCGTGATTTCTGTTTTCGGAACTGCAATCTGCGTCATGTGGGGAAACGGAATTCTCGGCGCGATTTTCGGGAAGGTAGACGGCAAAGTCATGGCGAACGCGCGCGTGTATTTTTTCATCACCGCGCTTTCGTACCCGTTCATCGCGATGTACAACGCGGCGGCGGCTTTGTTCCGCGCGGACAAGAATTCAAAACTGCCGATGACGATTTCGACGATATCAAATTTCATAAACATCGCAGGAAACGCTGTCATGATTTTCGTTTTCAGGCTCGGAGTTACGGGAGCCGCGCTCAGCACGCTTTTGTCGCGCGTTTTTTCAGCAATTGCGATACTCGCGTTCCTCAAAACGACGAGGCAGCTCGTCAGAATCGAAAACTATCTTTCAATCCGCCCGGACTTCAGGACGACCTTGAAAATTCTCAGAATCGGAATCCCTACGGGAATCGAAAACGGGATGTTCCAGTTCGGAAAGCTCGCCATCCAGTCGACCGTCTCGCTGATGGGAACTGCCGCAATCGCCGCAAACGCGATGACGTCGATGCTCGAAAGCCTTTCGTGCCAGGCGCCCGTCGGAATCGGACTTGGAATGATGACGATTGTGGGGCAATGCATCGGCGCGGGCGACGACAAGGCGGCGGCATATTACATAAAGCGGCTGTCGCTGTACGGATTCGTCGCGCTGCTCATTTCCGCAGCCGCAGTCTCCGTCCTCGTCATTCCAATAACGGCGCTTTCCGGCATGGAAAAGGAAGTCGCATCCCTCGCAATCCATCTGACTTGGTTCGTGCACGTCATAAAGCCGTTCGCCTGGTCGGGAAGTTTTCTTCCCGCATACGGTCTGCGCGCCGCCGGCGACGTCAAATTCTCCATGATTGTCTCGATGACGACGATGTGGACGTGCCGCGTCGCAATCGTCATGGTTCTCGCGCGCGGATTCGGCTTCGGGCCGCTCGCCGTCTGGATTGGCATGGCGTCGGACTGGTGCGTCCGTTCAGTCTGCTTCCTCCTGCGATTCAAAAGCGGGCGCTGGCTCGCACACAAAATCGCGCGGTAATTCCCGCATTCATTTTTCGTCGGGGAACGATTCAAAACGAAAAAATTCGGGCGCATTCCCGCCACGGCAGAAACCGAACGAAAATGCGCCCGACGCAATAGAAAAAATAGTACAGAACAGATTAGACCTGTTCGGAAACTGAAGTTTCTGGACAGGTTTATTCATACCGATTTCTCAAACCGAGAATGCTTTTCTGTAGGCGTTCCACGTCGATTGTATAAGTGTCTCGACGTCGGAATGCTGCGGAACCCAGCCGAGCTTCTCGCGGGCAAACGCGGAAGTCGCAATCAGGGATGCGGGGTCTCCGGCGCGACGACCTGCGAATTCCGCAGGAATTTCCTTTCCGGTAATTTTCCGCGACATGTCGAGCATTTCCTTTACAGTAACGCCTTTTTCGCTTCCGAGATTCACCTTGAGGCTCTCGCCGCTCTTCGCTATGTATTCGAGCGCCTTGACGTGCGCCGTCGCGAGGTCCGTAACATGGACGTAGTCGCGGATGCACGTTCCGTCGCGCGTGTCGTAATCCGTCCCGAAAACCTTCATCTGCTTGCGGAGACCGCATGCCGTTTCCATGATGACGGGAAGAAGGTTCGCCGGTTTCTGCTCAAGACCGCAGGGAAATCCGTCAACGTCGTATCCGGCAGCGTTGAAATAGCGGAGCGAAGCGAATTTGAGCCCGCGGAGTTTCTCGTACCACTCCATGATTTCCTCGATTTTCAGCTTCGTGAACCCGTAGTAATTTTCCGGATTCTTCGGATGGTTCTCGTCGATAGGAAGATATTTCGGCTCGCCGAAAACAGCCGCGCTCGAAGAAAAAACCATGAATTTGCATCCGTGCGCGACAGCCGAATTCAGGATGTTCAGCGTTCCAGTGATATTGTTCACCGAATATTTTTCCGGCTCGACCATCGACTCGCCCGCAGCCTTGAACGCCGCAAGATGGACGAACGCATCGAATCCGCGCGCAAACGCCTTGTCCAAGTCGGCGGAAATAAGAATATTTCCGTAGATAAATTCGTTCTCAGGAAAAAGATTCGCCCGAAGCCCGCTCGAAAGATTGTCGAAAACGGCAACAGTATGCCCCGCCTTCATCAACTCCTTCACGACATGCGAACCGATATACCCCGCTCCGCCGATTACCAAAACCTTCATCTATTTTCCTCCTTTATAAAAAGCCACGTCCGCCCCGGAACAGCACCAGCAACAGCCCTCCCGAATCCCGGACAAGCCCCATAAAATACAAAACAGCGCTTCCCCATCTTAGAACGCGCAACGAATGCGCACTTTCCACACCCCACAAAGGGCGCAAGTTCGCACCTGAACTTGCGCACAAAGCCGCTCCAACCAAGCCGAACTTAGAACGCGCAACGAATGCGGTCTTTCCACCCCCAACAAAGGGCGCAAGTTCCCCTGAACTTGCGCACAAAGCCGCTCCAACCAAGCCAATCTTAGAACGCGCAACGAATGCGGCTTCGAACTTAGAACGCCAACTCTACTTTCTTCCGTGCAAGACCTCGCAAAGTAAAGCCACGCGCCCTATCCCCACCAAGGGCGCAAGTTCGCACCTGAACTTGCGCACAAAGCCGCTCCAACCAAGCCGAACTTAGAACGCGCAACGAATGCGGTCTTTCCACCCCCAACAAAGGGCGCAAGTTCCCCTGAACTTGCGCACAAAGCCGCTCC
>NZ_AGRW01000022.1 GCF_000255555.1 Treponema saccharophilum DSM 2985 | reverse complement strand
AATTGTCTCCAACTTTTGGGGTACACTTCAGAAAACCGGCGGGGATTTTTTTTTGCCCGGAACTTATTCCGCAGATGCAGGACGAAGCCCGTCAACGAAGAACTGCGGCGGAATGCGGCTCGGGCGGCCTTCCCTTGTGACGAACGCCCATGTCACGTCAGCCTCGGCGCAGACCGTCCCGTCCCGCTTCGAAATCTTCTGGCGGAGCGTACCGGATACGGCACCGAGCTTCACCGGCTCCGTGTCAATCAGAAGCTCGTCATCGAAAAATGCCGACGACTTGTACGATATGTCCACCCGCGTGACGTAAATGGCGAAACCGGCATCCACGATTCCCTTGTAGTCGAACCCAATCTGGTTCAGGTAATCCATGCGCGCGAATTCAAGATAATTGAGGTAAACGGCGTTGTTCACGTGGCCGTATGAATCGCACTCATACGTGCGGACCTTCAGCAGGGAAGTTGTTTTCATAAAATGCTCCTTTCAAATGCACTTTTTATTTTCGCTCTGTCTGAAAAAAACGGTTGATTCAGATTTATTTTGTCATGATGAACGTGATTCGGAATGACGTGGAAATCATGTATCCGCCGGAAATCCGAACAGAGCCTTTTTTTCTGATTCAGATTCTCTCCATCAGCTTCGCGATGACGGCGCCCACAGCCATGAACGGCACGAACGGGACGGAAAAGACCGGACGGAAAACGCCCTTACCGACAGAGCGCGACTCGACGAACACGCGCGCGAGGTAGAAAATCACGGCGGAAAGAGCAGCGAACGCGAGCGCGACGAGGTTCCACGGGCAGAACAAAAAAAGCGCGCAGAAAACCGAGAATGCGATTTCCGTTTTTCCGACCGCCCCCGCAGAAAAGAGCATCGCGACAAAAACAACGGCGGCGGAAGTCGCGCAGGAAAGTCCCATCGCGCAAAAATAGACGCCAGCCCCAGAAAATCCGGTTCCATCCGCCCACGGCGCGGCAATGCGCAAAAGAAGGAAACCGAAAATACCGGAAAGAAGGAGCGGAAAAGGAACGCGGAGACGGCGCGCCGCAAGGAATCCCGCGGGAAGCGCGAACGCGAGGAACACAATCAAATCGCGCGCGCACAAAAAGGACACGAGCACACGAAGCGCCTGCATATCAAAGCTCCTCCAGAGAGTCAGCCGAATCGCCCGTTCTGAAATGCGTCAGCATGAACGGCTTTGCCTCCTCTTCCTGCTCAAGCCCCTGGACTTCAGCCGCCTCATCCGCCGAAGTGCTTCTATCCTCATCGAGCATCGAATAATCCGGCGACTGCACCGAAAATTTCTTGGCAACCTCGTTCCCCACGTCGTCAATGACGGAATCATTTTCCGGCGAGCTGAAGACAAGCTCCTCATTGAACACGGAATCCTCGTTGAAATTGTACGATTTTCCTGCAACCCCAAAGTCCTCGACAGCCGCGTCCTCCATCCCGGACATGCCGCCGGATTTCTCGGCGTCCTCCGACTCGGGGACTTCCACGATTTCCTCGATTTCCTCGATTTCGTCGGCATTTTCCGCGGCGGGGACTTCCTCGACTTCCTCGATTTCGTCGGCGTCTTCCACTTCGGGGACTTCCTCGATTTCTTCGATTTCGTCGGCGTTTTCCACTTCGGGGACTTCCTCAATCTCCTCGATTTCGTCGGCGTCCTCCGCTTCGGGGGCTTCGTCAATCTCCTCGATTTTCTCGGCGTCTTCCGCCTCGGGAGCTTCCTCGATTTCCTCGATTTCGTCGGCGTCTTCCACTTCGGGGACTTCCTCAATCCCCTCGATTTCCTCGGCATTTTCCGCTTCGGGAACTTCCTCAATCTCCTCGATTTCCTCGGCGGGGACTTCCTCGATTTCCTCAATTTCGTCGGCGTCCTCCGCTTCGGGGACTTCGTCGATTTCCTCGATTTCGTCGGCGTCCTCTGCCTCGGGGACTTCCTCAATCTCCTCGATTTCCTCGGCATTTCCCGCTTCGGGGACTTCCTCGATTTCCTCGGCGTCCTCCGCTTCGGGGACTTCGTCGACTTCCTCGATTTCCTCGGCGTCCTCCGCTTCGGGGACTTCCTCAATCTCCTCGATTTCGTCGGCATTTTCCGCGGCGGGGGCATGTTCTGTTTTGGCAGGTTTTCCGGAAATTATCGGTTCGGGAATATCGCCATCCTCGATGACTTCGGGCTCGTCGTTTTTGGCGGAGGGGGCGTTCTGCCCGGGGGAAACGGCGCGCGCCTCGGGGGCGGGGACGGGAAGACGGACGGAAGCGCTCCCGATTATTTCGGAAAGGACGCGCTTGAGCTCGGCGGAATCGAGCGAATCGCCGCCGCCGACACCGAGAAGGCGGAATATATCGTCCCAACTTCTGTTAAGAAGCTCGTCAATTTCCTTTTTGTGGCGTCTTCCGCGCGAACCGAGGCTCCGCCGAATCTCCTCGTTTATCTCATCGCGCCGCTCCGCCAGGTTCGCGGGAAGCTCCGATTTCTGCGAGAGGGATTCCGTTATGAAGGCAAGCTGGAAGCGCTTGATCCTGTCGCGGATGACGACCATGTCGTCGTGCCTGATGTTGACGAGGAGGCTTACGAGAAGGAACAGCGTCACCCCCGAAAGGACGAGCAGCAGAACCCGCGTCGTCTCGGGGAAAACCATCACGTTCCTGTCGCACATCCACGAAACGAACCCGACGTCATCGCGCGCGCCTTTTTTCGTGAACAGAACCTGGACGTCCGGCTCCTTTCCCGCGGAATAGGGATTCGGAACGGGAAGCTCGGGAACGATGAAGCGGACGGACAGATTTCCAGAAGGCTCCTTTTCGTCGGCGCGCCACTGCTCGATGATGAGGCTCTCAAGCGATGCCCTGCCGGAATTCGGCATTCCGAAAACGTACCCTCCGAATCCCTTCCCGTCGGTGACGAGGAAAGCGTATCCCGTTATGTCGATGAGGTTCTCCTCGAAAAGGAATCGGCTTATGTCGCCGGGATCGCAGTAGAACGCAATCGTTCCGGAATAGGCGCCGTCGGAATCGTAGAACGGGAGGGAAAGCACGAGCCTGTTTCCGGCTCCGTCCTTGTAGACGGCTCCCGCCCTTCCCGAATGCGCGTCCGATGCCCGAATCGACTGGTACGGGATTTCCGGGGACACGGGCGCGGAAGAAAGGTCGGAGTATTTCCGGTACGTAATCTCGCTTTCGGACGAAGACATCAGGTCGGAAGGGAATGAGCTGTAGTGGATGTTTATTCCGGCAGCGTCGATTATGCGGATACCTTTGAGCGCGCGCGTGTCCATCATCAGCGCGGCGCGCGCCGCTTCCCTGCCCCGCGCAAAATCGTCGGAGGGACGCTGGGACGCATAGCTCCGAACCGCCTCGTCCGATGCGAACGACTCGAACCTTTTGAAGAGACTTTCGATATACCTGTCCTGCGCTTCGGAAATTCTGCCGAGCCGCCTCTCTATATCGCCCGTTATCATCGGCTGGTAGAACCGCACCTCGATGAATCCGAACAACCGCGCGAACGCCGCCACGGAAAAAACGGCGAACAGCAGCGAAGAAATGAGAAGGCTGACGGCGACTTTCTGACCTGCTGTCAATCTGCTCACGATTTTGAAATCCCAAACACGAACGATGCCCGGAAACGGAATTCTCCGGACAAGTTTACTTATTATTTTCGGCTTCTTTTTCCGGCAACATGATGAGAGCGGCGCGGGAAACTGCATTTTCATCGCGGGCAATTCCGCCATCCGGCGGGGCGCCCGCATTATAATAGACCTGTCCGACAGCTTTTTTATCGCTCATGGTCGACGAATTCAAAAGCGCGCAAACATTACGTTTTGAACATCGCATTTTTTAGAGATTCCCCGCTGCTGCCAGCATAAGTCGCTACGGCAGACGCCTCGTCGTCATCGCTCCCATTTTTGCAGCCGCTTCATAAAAATGAGGCTGCCCTGCACCGTCCGGCGCGGGGGCTTACGTTTCCGGCTCCGTAAATGGTATATTCTCCGAATGATTTATTTGCAGGAAGAAGAGTCGCGGAAAACGACCGCGCTTCTTATCGGCGCGCCGGGCGACGACCTTTCGGAGCTGAAAGGGCTTGTCGACACGCTCGGCATGGAGACGCTCAGAGCCGTCACGCTCACGAGGATGGATATAACGCCCGCCTACGGCATGGGAAAAGGAAAGGCGGAGGAGCTTTCCGCGCTCGCTGAGGAAATCGGCGCGGACGTCATAATATTCGACTTCGACCTCGACCCGAGAAAACAGAGAAACTGGGAAAAGCTTTCCAAAAAGCCGTCGTTCGACAGGCAGGAGGTCATCCTACGCATTTTCGCGCAGAGGGCGCAGACGAAGGAGGCTGTCCTTCAGGTGGAGCTTGCCCGGCTTGAGCATTCGCTTCCGAGGCTCGCGCACAGCTACGGCGACATGGCGCGGCAGCGCGGCGGGAATTTCGGTTCGAAAGGCTCGGGCGAGACGCAGCTTGAGCTGGACACGCGCGCGATACGGGAGAAAATCAGGCTCGTGAAGAAGGAGCTTTCCGCCGTCGTGCGGGACAGGGAGACGCAGCGGAAGCGGCGCGAGAAAGTTCCCGTCCCCACATGCGCGCTTGCCGGATACACGAACGCCGGGAAATCGTCGCTCCTGAACGCGCTCACAGGCGCGGACGCGTTCGTCGAGGACAAGCTTTTCGCGACGCTCGACCCCACGACGCGGAAGCTGCAGCTTGCGAACGGCGCGAACATCCTCCTGACGGACACGGTCGGCTTCATCTCGAACCTTCCGCACGGGCTTGTGAACGCATTCAAGTCGACGCTCGAGGAAGCAGAGCGCGCGAACCTCATCATCATCGTCATCGACGCGTCCGACCCCGATGCCGAATCGCAGTACAGGACAGTCGTTGAAGTCCTTAAGGAAATCGGCGCGGAGAATTCGCCGCGGATTATCGCGCTCAACAAAATCGACCGCATCGAGGAGATGGACGAGGCGGAAAGGATTCTCGTCCTGTCTCGCCTCGAAAAACTCTTCCCCGAAAACGTGAAAATCAGCGCCAAGAACAGAACCGGGTTCGCGGAGCTTTCCGAAAAAATATGCGACGCGCTCATGGGAACAGGCGGAAAATACGTCATCCCCGTCGAGCAGCAGCACATCCTTTCCGTCGCGAGAAAGACGGGAATCGTCGAGTCGGAGGAATGGCTTGACGACGGAATCCATGCGACGATACGGGCGGGAACATCCGAGTCGGGTAAAAAGCTTTCCGCGATGCTCGGCCAGTACAAGGCGGAATAGACCGATGCTCAACAAATTCCTTTCGATTGTCGCGATTCTGATGGTGATTTCCGCGATTGCGGTGACGGCCGTGGCGGTGCTGAAAAAGCACGCGGTTCCGGGCGAGGGGCTCGAGCGCATATTCGACAGGCCAGAAGACCCGTCAGTCGGAAAATTCGGCGCGGAAGGCGAGTTCAACCTGATTGGGAAGCTCTGGATTGTCCTCAAAAGCGAGAAAGGCGGGCGGAAGGCGACGCTCATCGTCTCCCCGTGGCTCGAATACGAGCAGGACAGGGCGTTCTACGAGGAGATGGAGGAAAAATACACGCAGATTCGGAAAACGATAACGGATTATTTTTCGCAGATGACGCTCAAGGAAATACGCGCGCGGAGCGAGGACACGATGAAGGCGGAGCTTATGGCGAGGATAAACAGCATTCTCGTCCTCGGCAAAATAAAGCGCATCTACTTCAACGACTTCCAGTTCCTTGAGGAATAGGCAGTTTTTTCCGCGCGTGCAACAAATCGCAGGAAACGGTGTCGAATCAGACGGAGGAAAAAGAATGACGAATACAATACCGCAGGTGATAATCTCGATAATCCCGATTGTCGGAATCGGAATAGGCGGGATAATCATCTTCTTCTCGCTTCTTTGGCATCACCACGAGGTCAAGGCGCAGATAAAAACGGGCAACTACATAAAGAAATCGTTCGACATCAAAACCTACACCCTTCTGATAGGGATTCTGCTGACGGGGCTGGGCACGATTCTCTCGATATTCTTCGCGATTTTCGTCGTGGCGACGAACGGGCCGGTACAGTCGCTTCTCGGCGGGCTTGTCCCGCTGGCGATTGGGGTCAGCCTTCTCATTTTCTACAAGGTGAACCCCGAATTCCACAAGGACTAAATGAAGAACGGGCTGAAGACTCTTGAACAAACAGTCGCCACGGCGCGCGATTGGCTTCTCATAAAAGCCGCGCTCGGCGGAGATTCGAAATCGTTCTCGATTCTCGTCTCGTTCCACAAAAAACGCGTTCAGGCAATCGGGTTCAGTTTCTTCAAGAACGACGCTGATGTCGAGGATTTCGTCCAGGAAGTCCTGCTGAAGGCGTTCAACAAACTCGGCACGTTCAAGGGCGGCTCGCTCTTCTCGACATGGCTGACGCGGATAGCCCTCAACACGGCGATAAACGCGAAGAACAGGCGGCAGGAATACAAGCCGCTGGCAGACGAGGACCGCATAGCCGCCCCGACAAAATCGCCGGAGGAGACGGAGATACGGAAGGCAACTGCGGCTGCGATACGAGAAGCGGTCAGGGAGCTTCCCGAAAAATACGCCGTCTGCATCGAGCTTTACTTCTTCTACGACAACAGCTACGAGGAAATCGCCGAGATAACGTCGCTGAACCTGAACACCGTGAAGTCGAACATATTCCGCGCAAAAAAGATTCTCAAGGAAAAACTGAGGCAATTCTATGAAAAATAACGAAAAGAAATGCGAAATGATAATGGACGCATACCTCTCGCTCGACAAGAACGAAATCGTCCCGCTGAAAATAACGGCGCACCTCCTCATGTGCAGGGAATGCCGCACCGCAGTCCGAAGGCTCTCCGTCGCCGAGCGGCTTGCCTCCCGCACGATGAAGAACGGCTTCGGCACCTCCGCACAAAACGAGAACCATATCTCGATGACGAAATGGGTAATCGGAGGCTTTGCGATGACATCGCTTCTTCTTCTCTTCGGCATAACGATGCGCGACTCCTCCCCTGCCCAGCAAATCGTCTTCTACCTCACATTCGCCGCCGCAATCTGCATCTACTGCGCCGTCTTCGTCGCCGGAAACCTCGATTTCTTCATAAAAACAATAAAAAAACTCCCCCCCACCGCCATCCTCAAGCCCCTCCGCTAATCAAAGCGGGCGGCGATAAACAATGCGGCTTACATCAACCACAAAAAAAGGGGGACCCGGGCCACGCCCGCCTCCCCTAAGCCGCTCCATGAATCAAAGCGGGCGGCAATGAACAATGCGGCTTACATCACCACAAAAAAAAGGGGGACTCGGGCCACGCCCGCGTCCCCTAAGCCGCTCCACAAATCAAAGCGGGTGGCGATGAACAATGCGGCTTACCTCAACCACAAAAAAGGGGGACTCGGGCTCCTGCCCGCGTCCCCTAAGCCGCTCCAACAATCAAAGCGGGTGGGAGTAAACAATGCGGCTTAATGCCACAGCATCGCAGGGTTTACTGCCACGTTGTTCTTGTAAACGGTGAAATGGAGGTGCGGACCGGTGCTCAATCCGGTGCTTCCGACCTTTCCGATTCTTGTGTCCTGACCGACGCGCTGACCTTTTACGCAGAGAATCGCGCTGAGATGGCCGTAAAGCGTCTTGTATCCGGAATGGTGCGTCACGATGACGAAATTTCCGTAAGTAGTGCTGTATCCCGTCGACGTCACGACGCCGTTGAGCGCCGAATAGACCGATGTTCCCTGCGGGCACGCCATGTCGATTCCGCTATGGTACGAGCGCTTTCCGGTGAAAGGGCTGGCGCGCCATCCGAAATCGGACGACTTGTACCATTTTGCGTGAACCGGCTTCTTGAAGAGGTCGCCGTTTATCTCCTGGACGGTCGCCCAATCGAGCTTCGCGTCGGGAACGAAAACAGTCGAGCCTGCCTGGAAGACGTTTTCCGCGGAGACGCCGTTCACCGACGCGAATTTCTTGGAATCGACGTCGAATTTCTCGGTGATTGAGGAGACGGACTCGCCAGCCTTCTGCGTCGTGTAGAGGATTCCGGACATGGTCGGAATCTTGAGATAGCTTCCAATCTGGATTCCGCGCGCGTTGTTTATCCTGTTGAGGCTGAGGATTGAATCGGAAGAAACGTCGAATTTCTGCGCGATTTTTCCAATCATGTCGCCTTCCTTCACTCTGTATGAAACATAGGAAAGATTGTAGTCGGAATTTTCGGCAGGCAGCACATCTGAACCGTCCTGCGTGATTTCGCCGGACGCGATGCCGTTTTTCCTGTCGATGTATTCCTGAACGGGAGTCTCGGAAACGGCATCGAGGTTGACTGCGGACAAATCGGAGTCGAGGACGACCCGCTCCGTCACGGTCGGGATTCCCGGCGTCTCGAAACCACCCTGACCGTTCTCGGGGAATGAGAGGTCAGTCATGACGACCGTCACTCCAACGGCAAAAGCGCATATTCCCAGCGTTATGGACGTGCATTTCACCGCTGTCCCAAATGACTTTTTCTTTTTTTCAAGTTTCATTTCAATTCCCTTGTTTTTGGTATCAGGGCGTCTCAGAATCCGAGGCTTCCCGCTCCTTACTTTTTGTTTATACCAATCAGATATGTCTCGAACGACTCCGAGCGGCACGCCACAGGTTTGAATCCTTTTGCAGATGCGAAAATTTCCCTCATGCTTTTCAGGAGAGCTTGCTGGTCACCGTTCTGGAAAATCTTAACCGCGAAGTTTCCGCCCGGCCTGAGCATCGTCTGCGCGTACCATATCGCCATCTTGACAAGCCCCTGGGAGCGCGCCGTATCGACGACTCTGTTCCCGGTTGTAAGAGGCGCGGCATCGCACACGACAAGGTCGAACGGCCCCTCGCCTTTTATCCGCTCGACGATTTCGTTCTGCCCCAAATCGCCCTGAATGAAGACGAGGTTCTCCGCCTTGACTGACTTGGAAAGAGGATTGAGGTCACAGGAAACGACCTTGCCCCCTTCCCCAAGCGAATTCAACGTGCGGAGGAGGAACACGGTCCAGCTTCCGGGAGCTGCCCCCAAATCGAGGACGGTGTAGCCTTTTTTTATCATCCCGAATTTCTCGTCGATTTCTTTCAATTTGTAGACGCTTCTGGCAGGATACCCCTCGGAAAACGCCTTTCTCGACCAAAAATCCGGCTTCTCGTAACTATTTCCCATATCACAATATATCGGTAGAAGTTAATCAAAATTCCAACGCTTTGTATAGGGATTTTCCAAAATCGCCGATTTTTCCGTTTCGCCCGGATGCCTATGGAGAAAGGAGCGGGCGTTATTTATAATAAACCTGTTCGGAAACCTCATTTTCAGAACAGGTTACCGTAAAATGCGATGTTCAAAAAAGTGCCATCTGCACGTTTTTGAATTCGTCGACCTTTGAGCGATAACGAAGTTATCGAGCAGGTCCAATCGAAGCACGGAGGAATTCGGAAAATGAACGCAAGGAAAATACTCTCCATCGCGATTCTGGCGGCATCGATTTTTTCGGCGGGCGCGCAGCAATCAGGAAAGAAGCTCCTGAGATTCCGCTATTCGAAAGGCGACAAAATCAGCATGGTATCGCGCGTCGAGGAGGACGTTCGGATAAACGGGAAGCGGATGCCGCACATGACAATCCTCAACAGGATTTCCCTCTCAATCGACGACACCGACGGCAGGGGGCGCGGGTTCATCACGGCGAATTTCATGACGAGCGAAAGCTTCTCCGACTACGGGTTCTTCCGCTCCGTCGACTGGGACCAGTTCAGCTCGGCAAGCGAATGGTGGCGGGACAGCGCGGGACGGTTCGAAATCGCGGACGAGTATTTCATGCCGATTGTGCGCGACATGCCGATTTTTCCGGAGAAGGAAGTCGGCGCGGGCGACACGTGGACGGCGGACGGCTACGAGGCGGAGGATTTCAGAAAGAATTTCGGTGTCGCAAAACCGGTGAAAGTTCCGTTCACCGCAAAATACACATACCTCCGCGACGAGGGGAACCTTTCCGTCATTCAGGCGCGGTACAACCTCGTCTTTGAAAGCCCCGATTCAGGAAACTATTTCAGCGACCCGCCGGCATCGACGATGGGATATTCGGACGTCACGATTTGGTGGGACAACGACAAAGGGCAGATTGACCATTCGGAGGAGACGTTCCGCATCTCGATAGAGACTTACCGCGGCACCGTCTACGTCTTCTCGGGAAAATCGGTGACGGAAGTCACGGAATTCGTGAAGGCGGCAACGGACGACAACGTGAAGGCAGTCCGCGAGAAAGTGGACTCGCTCGGCATCAGGGACGTTTCCGTCGCGAAGACGGAGAGGGGGCTTCGGATTGCGCTCGAGAACATTCAGTTCGAGCCGGATTCCGCAATTCTCGTCGAAAGCGAGAAGGAGAAAATCAGGAAAATCGCGCAGATAATCAGCCCGTTCCCGAACGACATACTCGTCAGCGGGCACACGGCATCGGCGGGCGACGAGAATTCATGCCAGATGCTGAGCGAGGAAAGAGCGGATGCCGTCGCGTCCTACATGGCGGAAATCGGGGTGCGCACGCGGAACCACATCTTCACGGAGGGATTCGGCTCGCGACGACCCATCGGCGACAATTCCGTCGAGGAAGGAAGGCAGAAGAACAGGCGCGTGGAGCTGACTATTCTCGACAAATAAGATTTATGATAAAATCACGCATATGAGTACAGAATTCAAAATCAACCAGAAGGTCGTCTACCCCTGCCAGGGCGTCGGCGTCGTGATGGACATTGTTGACAGGCCGTTCAACGGCGAGGTCGTCAAGCACTACAAAATCTACGTTCAGGAATCCGACATGAACGTATTCATCCCCGTTCAGAACGTCGGGATGATAGGAATCCGCGCGATTGTCTCGGCGGAGGAAGCGAAGAAAGCTCTCGACTCGCTCTCAATAGACTGCGGTCCTGTCACCTCTGACTGGAAGCTCCGCTATCAGCAGAACCTTGAGCTCCTCAAGAAAGGAAGCGCTGACGACATCGCCAGCATCGTGCGCAGCCTCTACCAGCGCTCAAAGGTCAAGGAGCTTCCGATTCTCGAAAGAAAACTCTACGACAACGCGACGAAGCACCTCATCGACGAAGTCTCGTTTGCGCTCGGAATTCCGGCGGAGGAAGTCGAGCGCATGATTCACGCGAAGCTTGAGCCGCTCGGGGCCGCCGTCGTCAAAAAAGCGCCGATTACCGACGACGACGACGACGACGACGAATATCCGGAGGAAAACGACTCGAACGATTCGGACGACGACTCTGACGACGATTCCGATTCGGACTCATCGGATTCCGACTCTGACGACGACGATGACGACGACGAAGACTAAAAACGCGGACGGATTTCTTCTTGTCCTCGTGGCAGCAGGTTCCTCATCGCGCTTCAACGGCACGGGAGGAAACGGCGCGGGGACAAAAAAGGAATATCTCCCGCTCAACGGCGGCACGGTTCTCTCCGAGGCCGCCGATGCTTTTTACGGCGCGCTTCCGCTCTCCGCGGTCGCCGTCGCCTACCCCATGACGGACGACGGGACTGACGCGCGGAAAGCGTTTTTTTCCGGGAATAACGCCGAAAAAAAATCCGGCGCGCTATTCGTCCCAGGCGGAAAAACGCGGCAGGAATCGGTCCTGAACGCGCTAGAAGCTCTCGAAAAAATCATACCGGAAAACGCGGACCCGCTCGTGTTCATCCACGACGGCGCGCGCCCGTTCATAACGGCGGACACGATAAACGCGGCAAAAGACGCCGCATCTGAATTCGGCGCGGCAGTTCCCGGAATGCAGCCGACCGACACCCAAAACGAAATCGACGCGGACGGGTTCATAAAAAAGCATCTCGTGCGCTCCTCCCTTTGCGCGGTCCAGACGCCGCAGGTTTTCCGGTTCAGGGAAATTCTCGAAGGTCACCGGATGGCGCGCGCGTCGAAAACGGAATGCACCGACGACACGCAGATTTGGGACGATTTCGTCGTTCCGAAAACGGGGCTCCGCACGGTGAAGGTCGTCCCGGGCAAAGAATCGAACAAGAAGATAACGTTCGCGGGCGACTACAAAACGGAGGGCCGCAAAATGGAAATACGGACGGGACTAGGATACGACAAGCACGCGCTCGTCGAGGGGCGGCGGCTCATGCTCGGGGGAATCGAGATTCCGTCGGACAAGGGCGAGGACGGCCACTCGGACGGCGACGTTCTGCTGCACGCGGTGACGGATGCCGTTCTCGGGGCAAGCGCGCTCGGCGACATCGGCTCGTACTTTCCGCCTGACGACGAGAAATGGAAGGATGCCGATTCCAAAGAGCTGCTCAAGGCGGTATGGAAGGAAGTGCGGAACGCCGGTTGGGAAATCGGGAACGTCGACTGCGTAATCGCTCTCGAAAAGCCGAAATTCCTCCCGCACAGGGATGAAGTCCGCCAGTCGATTGCTGAAATCTTAGGCTGCAAGCCGGAGCAGGTTTTCGTCAAGGCAAAGACCGGAGAAAAACTCGGCGACATCGGCCAGCGCCGCGCCGTCGAGGTCTGGGCGACATGCCTCCTCCAACGGTAAAGCATCCGCAAAAACAGCTGGTTTTCGCTTTTTATGGCGGAAACCAGCAGAAAAAAAGGCTGTGCCGTTTTCCGGCACAGTCTTTTTTGTTGTCCGCTTATTCCTCAAGCCCGAGCTCGAGGACAATCTCAATCTCGGAAATGCTCCGCTTCATGTTGCGGGCAATTTCCTCGAGCGACCATCCGCGACGCTTGAGCTGGATTATGCGCGCCTTGTCCTGCGGAGAGAAATCGTTCGGATACGGATACGATGACGGCTGCGAAAGAGGAACTTCCATGTCGCCCTCGATTCCGTTGTACTTCGCGAGGTCGCGAATTTTCTCGTCAATCGAGCGGGAAATGTTCTCGAGCCGCGTCTCGCTGCGCGCGATTCCCTGCCGTGAAATCTGGAGCTGCTCAGCCCGCTTCTCGGCGTCGGTCAATATGTTCTTGAGGTCGGAAACCTTGTCGAGCGCGTCGGTTATGCTGTCCTTGTTCTCGATGAGGAACGAAACCTGCTGCTGGATGTCGGAAAGCTGCTCCGGAAGAACGGACGCGGAATCGGAAACGGTCTTCACCTTCTCCTCCACGTCCTTCAGGTTCTGGAACGTCTTGTCCACCTCGTCGGAAACCATGTCTATCATCTCCGACTTCTTGTCGAGCCTGTCGTAGCGCTCGGAAATCTTGTCAAGCGACTCGTTGAATCCCTTCACGGTGAGCTGCATGTTCTGCAAATCGTCGCTTGTCGAATGGAGCTCGCTTATCTTCTTGTCCATCGAATCGCTGAGAGAGACGAGCTTGTCGAATTTCTGGCTCATTGTGTCGATTCTGAGGCGCTCGGAATTGAAGCGGGAAAGCTTCTCATCGACATCGTTGTTTATGCGCTCGATGTTCTTGAAATGCTCCTCAAGGCTGTCCATCTTGCTCTGGTACGAGTCGAGCTTGGACACGTCGTGGCGCAAATCCTTAATCTGCCCGTCAAGGCGCTCCTTAAGCTCGTCCGCCTTCTGGTACACGTCGAGCTGGCCCTCGAATTTCTTCACCTCGTCGGAAAGGCCGCCCATGCGCTTCTGCAGGCCGTCCGCGTCGCTTTCCATCTGCTCGATGAGCGCGTTGCTCCGCCGAGCGTTCTCCTCGTAGAATTCCTGAATCTGCGACTTTATCTCCGAAAGGCGCGACGAAGTCTTCTCGTCGGAGTCTGAAATGCGCTTCTCGATTCCGGAAACCATCTCCTCGAGGCGCTGCTTCTGCTCGGCGGCAGTCTTCGCGGAATTCTCCTTGTACTCGGAGACGTTTTTCTCCGCCTGCTTCCGGAGCTCCTCCATCTGCGCCTCGATTTCCTCGCGCTGCTTCTGCGACTTGCCGCGGAAATTCTCTATGCTCAAATCGACCTTCGACTGGAGCTCGTCGATTTTCTGGTTAGTCGAGAATTCGATTGACCCGAGCTGCGAGTCGTAGAGCGTCTTCGTCTGGTCGAACTGCTGCTTGATGCTGTCCCGCCACGTGCTGAATTCGCCCTTTATCGAATCGATTTCGGAAAGGCTCGCGGAACTGCGCTCCTTGACGCCGCCCTCAAGCTCGGCCAGTTTCTCGCCGGTCTTCTCAAGCGACTTGTTCAGGACGTCGTCGACGCGGCTCTCGTAAGATTCGATTGCGCCCTTCACGACGGAATCGGAATCTGACGCCGCCTTCTGCACGGCTTTCTCGACCTCGGAAAGCTTGCGCTGAATTTCGCTCTGGGTGTTCGCGATAATCGACTCGAACCGCTCCGCCTGCGCGTCGTTCCGCGTCTGGAGCCCGCCAAGCCGCGACTGAAGCTCCTCCGTATATTTCTGCTCGATGATGCGGCGCTCGTTCTCGGAAGAAGCGGAAAGTTCCTCGAGGCGCGACTCGCATTCGCCGCGGATGCGCTCGTGCTCGTCCTCAAAACTGTGCGAGAGTTCCTTGAGCTTCCCGTCGAAATATTCCTTCCAGACGGCGAGGTCTTTGTCGATTTCGTCGCCCTGGCGCTCGATGTCGAGGTTGACCTTGTTCTCGAGGTCGCGCTGATTCTTCGTGTAGGCGGAAGTGAATTCGCTGATTTTTCCGTCGAATTCCGCGCGCCACTTCTCGATTTCGTCGGAAAGCGACATTCCCTTCTTCTGAAGGCTTCCGGAAACATCCGCCTCCATCGCGCGGAAACTGCCCTGGTACGACGTGACGAATTCGGAAAGCTTGGCGTCGAAATCCTGCTTCCACGTCTTTATCTTATCGTCGATGCTGTTTCCCTTGTCGGAAAGCCCCTTCTCCACGCGCTCCTCAAGCGCCGACTGGATTTCCTCGTATTTTTTCGTGAAATCGGAAATCTTCTTGTCGAGCGTATCCTTCCATTCGCCGAGGCTCCTCTCAAGAAGCTCGGCCTTTCCCTTGAATCCCTCCTCGAACGAATTCTCGAGAATCTGCTGAGAAGTCCTGAACGTCGTCGTGAAATTCTCGATTTTGTCGCTGAAATTCTTCTGCCAGCCGTTCAAGGTCTCGTCGATTGTCTCGCTCCTGACGCGGAGGTCATCCGCAAACGCCTGCTCGAAATCCTTGAGCGTCGCGCTGATGTTGTCCGTCGCCGAATCCTTTATCTCGTCCAAATCCTGGCGCAAATCCGCGATTTTTCCCGCGATTTCCTGCGACTCGCGCGCGCTCGTCTCCTTGAACTCGGAAAGGCGAAGGTTCTGGTTTTTCGCGAATTCCGCGAATTCGTCAAGCACGCTCCGCTGCGTGTTCGCGAGGGACTGCCGCAGCGCGCGCTCGAGGTCGTCGACGTCGTCGCCAGTCTCCTCAAGTTTCTTGAACCGGTACTCGATGTTCTTCCGGTAGTTCGAAAGCTGGCTGTCGAGTTTTTCGAGGAGGTCGGTCTGCTTCTCGTCGTACGACTCCGAAAGCGTCGCCATCATCTCGGAAAGCTTTATGTTTATCGAAGAAAGCTTCGCATCAGAATCGCTCTCGAACGAAGAAAGCTTGTCGTTCGCCTGCGAAATCTTCTCGTTTATGCGCTCGTACGCCTCGTCCGCGCGCTCCGTCGTGGAAAGGAGATTTTTCTCGACCTCATCCATCTGGCTTCCGACAGCGGAACCAAGCTCGCTGACTTTCGCGTTGACCTCGGTGAGATAATTCGAGACGGTCGCCTTGATGTTCTTGTCCACGTTTGCCGCATCGTCCTTCGCGGAAGCGATTTTCTCGTACCCCTCCGAAATCGCCGCGTCGATATCCTTCTTAAGCGACTCGATCGCGACAGTGACCTCCGCGGAAACCTGCTCCGCGAATTTCTTCGATTTCTCCGCAGTGTCGCCGAATTCTTTCTGCATTTCGGAAAGCGCGCCTTCCATATCCGACTGTAGCGAATCGACTTTCGTCTCCACGCCATTCTTGACGCCGGCGACCTTCGACTCGACCTCGCTCTGCAGCTTCTCGACCTTGAGCTGAAGCTCGCCCTGAAGCCTCTCCACAATCTCCGCCGCCCCCGAAGCCCTTCTCTCCAAGTCCGCGCTGATTTTGTCGAACCGCCCCGTGATGTCGCCGGAAACAGAATCGAGTTTCGCGTTCGCGTCCGAAGAAATTTCGTCGAGACGCCCGCCGAGCCCGCTTTCGATTTCGTCTGCACGCGCGTTCGCGTTCTTCTCGATTTCGTCGAGCCGCCCGCTCATGCCGCTTTCGATGTTGTCCGATTTCGCGGTAAGCTCGTCTCGCACTCCTTCCAATTTCCCGCCGAGCTCGTTCTGCATCGCGGAAATCTTCTCGTCGTACGCAGACTTGAGTTTATCCGCAACGGAATTCGCTCCCGCAGTTTTCTCCTCCAAGTCCGCGCTGATTTTGTCGAACCGCCCCGTGATGTCGCCAGTAACAGCGTCGAGTTTCGCGTTCGCGTCCGAAGAAATAGCGTTGAGACGCCCGCCGAGCCCGCTTTCGATTTCGTCCGATTTCGCGGTAAGCTCGTCTCGCACGCCTTCCAATTTCCCGCCGAGCTCGTCCTGCATCGCGTTGATTTTCTCGTCGTACGCCGACTTGATGTTTTCCGCAACAGAATTCGCTCCGGCCGTCTTCTCCTCCAAGTCCGCGCTGATTTTGTCGAACCGTCCCGTGATGTCTCCGGTAACCGCGTCAAGTTTCGCGTTCGCGTCCGCGGAAATAGCGTCGAGACGCCCGCCGAGCCCGCTTTCGATTTCGTCCGACTTCGTGACAAGCTCGTCTCGCACTCCCTCGATTTTCCCGCCGAGCTCGTCCTGCATCGCGTTGATTTTCTCGTCGTACGCAGACTTGAGGTTTTCCGCAACGGAATTGGCTCCCGCCGTCTTCTCCTCCAAGTCCGCGCTGATTTTGTCGAACCGCCCCGTGATGTCACCGGTAACCGCGTCCAATTTCGCGTTCGCGTCCGAAGAAATAGCGTCGAGACGCCCGCCGAGCCCGCTTTCGATTTCGTCTGCACGCACGTTCGCGTTCTTCTCGATTTCGTCGAGCCGACCGCTCATGCCGCTTTCGATTTCGTCCGACTTCGCGGTAAGCTCGTCTCGCACGCCTTCCAATTTTCCGCCGAGTTCATCCTGCATCGCGTTGATTTTCTCGTCGTATGCAGACTTGAGGTTCTCCGCAACGGAATTCGCTCCCGCCGTTTTCTCCTCCAAGTCCGCGCTGATTTTATCGAAGCGTCCCGTGATGTCTCCGGAAACAGAATCGAGCTTCGCGTTCGCGTCCGCGGAAACGGTGTCGATTTTTCCGCCGAGCTCGTTCTGCATCGCGTTGATTTTCTCGTCGTATGCAGTCTTGAGGTTCTCCGCGACGGAATTGGCTCCCGCCGTCTTCTCCTCCAAGTCCGCGCTGATTTTGTCGAAGCGTCCCGTGATGTCGCCGGTAACCGCGTCCAGTTTCGCGTTCGCGTCCGCGGAAATAGCGTCGAGACGCCCGCCGAGCCCGCTTTCGATGTTGTCCGATTTCGTGACGAGCTCGTCTCGCACTCCTTCCAATTTCCCGCCGAGTTCGTTCTGCATCGCGGAAATCTTCTCGTCGTACGCAGACTTGAGGTTCTCCGCAACGGAATTGGCTCCCGCCGTCTTCTCCTCCAAGTCCGCGCTGATTTTGTCGAAGCGCCCCGTGATGTCGCCGGTAACCGCGTCCAGTTTCGCGTTCGCGTCCGAAGAAATTTCGTCGAGGCGCCCGCCGAGCTCATCCTGCATCGCGGAAATCTTCTCGTCGTACGCAGACTTGAGGTTCTCCGCAACGGAATTCGCTCCCGCCGTCTTCTCCTCCAAGTCCGCGCTGATTTTGTCGAAGCGCGCGCCGAGGTCGGTGGCGACGCTGTCTGCTTTTGACGAAGCTTCCGCGCGGACATCTTCGATATGCGCGTTCAAATTGTCCTGGATATTCTGGATTCTCAGGCTGTACGCGCCGTTGAGCGTCTCGACATTCTCACGAAGCTCTTCCGTAAGGGAACCGATTGTCGAATGAACGTCCTGCGTGACTTTCGAAACGAGGGAATTCGCACCGGAGGCAGCGTCGTCCAAATCGCGGTTGATTTTCTCGAATGTTCCTTCGACTTTCTCGTTGAGCCCGCCGATTTTCGATTCCATATCGCCGACAATACGCTCGACTTTTGAGCTGACATCCCCCTCGAACGCGTTCATCCTGCTCGTAACATCTTCCTTGAACGTGCCGATTTTCTCGCCGATGACATCCTCGATTCCGGTAATCTGCGTGTTGACCGTTTCCTCAATTGCCGAGACGCGCTCGTCGACATCGTCCTCGACCTTGCCGATTCGCGAATCAAGCTCGTTCTGAACGATATCCATCCGCGTTCCCAAATTGTCCTGCAAATCGTACATTTTTGAAGAAAGCTCGCCGTGCATATCGTCGATTTTTCCACTGATATCGCTTTCGATGTTGTCCGATTTCGTGACAAGCTCGTCGCGCACTCCCTCGATTTTCCCGCCAAGTTCGTCTTGCATCGCGTTGATTTTCTCTTCGTACGCAGACTTGAGGTTTTCCGCAATCGAATTCGCTCCCGCGGTTTTCTCTTCCAAATCCGCGCTGATTTTGTCGAACCGTCCCGTGATGTCGCCAGAAACTGCGTCGAGTTTTGCGTTCGCGTCCGCGGAAACGGTGTCGATTTTCCCGCCGAGCTCATCCTGCATCGCGTCGATTTTCTCGTCGTACGCGTTCT
>NZ_AGRW01000023.1 GCF_000255555.1 Treponema saccharophilum DSM 2985 | reverse complement strand
AGGGAAATTGTCTGGATAATTCAGTTATGGAAAATTGGTTTGGGATTATGAAGTCAGAATTGCTTTTATCCAAATAAATATACTGACATTGAAGTTTTCAAAAAGGATTTAATCGATTACATTGATTATTATAACAACAGACGGATTAAGTTAAAATTAAAAGGACTCAGCCCTGTTGATTACAGAACTAAGTCCTTTAAGTCCGTTAGTTAAAGTGTCCAATAAATGGGGTACACTTCATTGATTCAGCAGGGATTTTTTTTGCGCTATTTTACCAAATATTGATTTGCATCTCGGAAGCGATTTGTCAAAATCAAAATGATGTCAACAAACCAACCGACCATAAAAAGAGCGCCCGTAAACAAATACAAAAATCCCTTTTTGATATGCCCTGTATAAAACTGATGAGCGCCGCCTGCACCAAGAAAAAAGCATAAAACAAAAGTCACCCATTTGTTTTTATCACTTTTAATTCCAATAGCATCTGCGCACTCTTGAAGCGTTTTCCCCGCTTCTTCCAGTTTTTTAAATTCCTTACGAGTAAAATAAGCCCTGCCAGAAGAGCCAGAAGAAGAAGAGCCAGAACAACTTGTACTTCTACCAAGTATTCTCGCTTTCGCCCTCTCAAGACAATATTCCGAGCAAAACGCCTTCGCTCGTCCACCCATATCGCCGCCATAATCTGCGCGCCCGCCTGTTACTTCCGAGCTCCAACACTGCACCCCAGGATAAATCGCCCGCCCGCACTCATCGCAATAATAAACATCATTTGCTCCCATTGGCATAAAATCGCCTCCATTTATAAATTTCAATCAACTATATATTATAATCTTTGTGCATTTTACCCCGTAAAAAATTTTTTTAATCAAAATCATCATCAAAAACTCACTTTTTTCGCTTTTTCTTTTTTTGGATTTTCTCGATTTCCATCTTTTCAAAATCAACTCTCCGAATGACGCAATCACCCATTGGCAAAACAACCTCTTTCGCATTCGGCGACAAACAATCAATCAAATCAGAAAAAAACTCCTCAACAAACATTCCAGTTTTCGGCGTCCCGTCTTCACCAAGAAGAAGCACAACAGAGTCAAACCGTTTTACCTCGTTATCTTCACTCTCATAAGCGCAAAGCTCAAGAGGCTGATAAATCGCAGCATCATCACCCTTTCTGAAAACAGACAAGTGCGCTTTTCCAATATCGCTTGCTGCAAAAGTTTTGTCACCATAGCCAGAAAACGCATCTTTTTCTTGGCTTCTGACAGCGTTTATGAACCAAACGATTTCGCTTTCGCTAAAAGTCGCACGAAAATCTCTGTAGGGGTCAGTGAACGCAGGATAGCACATCGTTCGCGCCTCGATTACAAAATCCCCAGCCTTGTTTTTCTCGATTTTCCATACGCAAAGCCCGCGACGCTGCTTTTGAAAATCTTTTTCCGCTTCTATCTCTCTTGCTTTTTCGCTATCTTTCTCGATTTCCATAAAATTAAGTATACCAGAGAAAGCAAAAATCGACTGTATTAACGTAAACTCTGCAGTTGCTGAGCGTAGTCGAAGCATAAACTTGTCAATCCTAAGTTTTTGTGTTCCGATACAAATAGACACAATGAAATTTTTTGAGGACGAAAAAAAATGAAAACACTATTTTTTGCATTGACCTTGTTTTTTGGCATTGCAGCACTGAACGCAAACGAAAGTATCAGAAACAAAACCGAATTTTAGGAAACAGGCAAATTGGACAAATAAAAGCAAAGATACCGTTGTGCATGATTATCCGCTTCACTGATTTCGTTTCACAATATTTTCTACAAAACGCTTGTTTGAATCGAACGTTGCCTTACAATCGTCTTCAAGAAGTTCATATTCGTCTTTATGCCCGAGAATCGCATTTGCAAGCCGATATTGCTTTACGACTTCTTCGTCTGCATTTTCGGAACAAATCAGTTTTTCTTTTGAATCCCAATTCATAACCGACAAGAAAAGATAGTCTTCTACGGGTCGGTTCAGTTCCTTTTGCAATTCAATATAAATCCTTATGCTTGAAAGATGCTCGGACGCATAAAATCTCCAGCCGTATTCCTTTGCATATTTGAATGCAGTTTCAAACGAGATAATCATATCGTCCGGGAGTATGCTGTGGGATTTTCTTGAGCGAATCCGTAACTGACCCGTTGATTTTGTTTCGTCAACAATCACGACGTTTGTCTTGTTCCATTCGTCAAAGTTCAACATCTCTGTACCTCCTGTATCTGATTATAATATAGGTCGTTCCGTCAGCAATTTTCCAAAAACAGCATTTTTTAGAAAATTTGCAGACTTAACAACCTATATTATAAGGGTAGGAGATACGAAAGATGTACAGCAATTGTTTATTTGAAGCAATAAAGGCAAAAATCAAAGATCCAAAAAATGTACATATTTTCAAACTTCCTAAAAATTTCGGAGGTAGTGAAATTCATTTTATGTGGTACAATGAAGTCACTCATAAATACTACCACTCAAAGGTTTCTAACAACAAATGGTTAAAATTAAATCCTCTGAAAAAAGCTATTTACAAGTTGTGGCACGACCAAAAAATAAAAGAGGTTGATGAAGCATTTTTTAATGCACTTATCTAAAGGAACTTCAACATCTACGGAATAACAGAAAAAGAAAAAGTTAATATTTTAAGAAAGGCGTATCTTCGTATTGGAAAAATGGATACAGGCTGGCACAGCAATCTAATTGATTATCAAGATTCAGCCGAACTTCCTTCAAAAGAAGACGCTGATTTTTTGAAAAAAACTTTTAAGGTAGACCCCATAGTAAAAGTCGTATATTTTTTAGGGGGGTAGTAAAAGAGAATTAGGTTATTGTACCTTTACCACCCTCATAAAACTTTCTTGCAGAAAAAATTTCAAATGGAGATGGTTAAACCCTCTTGAAGAGGATTTTGCTAATTATTATTCAGGTGCTGCAAAATATGTAGATGAAGATTTTGAAACCAAAATTTAAATATTTTTCATTTTTTGCTGCACTTCTTTGTCATCTACAATTTCATATTTACCATCATATAGCTTTTTATTTTTAACCATTTTTTTTGCCCATTTTTCAGCCTCCTCTTTTGTTTTAAATTCAACACAATCCTCATTTGTTATATTACCATCCATATCTAAAACAACATATTGTTGAGAATTTTTATTATGAAGAGTATCGCGAAGTATTCGAGCAGGCAGAGAACTTCAAGAGATATGCGGGATAGATTGCATTGTAACAGAGCGGAATACAATCCCTTCTGAGACAGCCCCTCAAAAAAATACCCATGAAACTGAAGCGCACATCCTGGAATGGGAGAGCTTCGCTTCATGGGCGGTTTTTGCTCAGTCCTGCAATCTGTCGCGACAAAGATTGCGGAGGTAATTCAAAAATTACTTTCTGCTGAAATTAATGTCAGATAATTCTCTTTTCAGTTCGGCGCTCGGCGTAAAAATAACACGCAGTTTTTTTATGTCGGTCGCACTAACTTTTTCCGCCTCTTCATGCCCTTCGGCGCTGAAGGAAAGCTTGAAAATTCCGAATTTGTCCAGCCGTATACGGTTTGAATTCTTGAGGTATTGCGGCATCTTCTCCAAAAGGCTTTCGATGACAGCTATAACATCCGCCGGTGTTAGCGTGCAGGATTTTGAAATCTCCTTTGCCAGCACGTTCACATCGATTTCCTCACCGTATTCAGCAGTCGCATAATATTTCTGTTCGGCATCCCTGTTGAGCGGGTTCTGCCTTTTTTTAATTGAATAGAGCATATATAACTCCGTTTTTTGTATATCTTATAAAAATCTCCGTCGACGTATACTTATTGTCAGCTCAACGAGCCTCATCTCTTCGGCCGAAAAGATACGCATTGAAAATAATAAGGATGCGCTTTTTCGGCAATTTTTTTTTACGCTTTGCCCGAAAAAAAGTTGGTTTCGATTTTGTCATGGCGAACGGTCTTGGCAAGAAATCATGAATTTGAGGTTCAGGAACAAGATTTCAAAGAAACCCGCCCGAAAATTCTCAGTGAGTTTTCCTCAAAAAGTCACTGAGTTTTTAAAAATTCTCAGTAACTTTTTAAAAAAACTCAGTAACTTTTTTCCGCCATGAAAAGCGCCTGACAGTGCGGGGCCCGGAAGTTCGCGCTTCGCGCACCGCCTTTTTGTGGTAGAATGAAGTTGTCCGGATATCGTTTTCCGGACAGGTCAAATCTATGTCGGGCTTGCTTTTGCAAGGCGCAAGGAGTGTTTCATGACAAAAGATGATTTGAAGGATTTCGTCAACAAGAGCGTCGAGGCGTCCGTGTTCGCGCTCAACGAGGCGGGCAGGGCTGTCTCGAAATTCAAGGACGAGAGCGTCCTCAAAATCGAGATTGCCCAGCTGAAGTCGAAAATACAGAAGGCGAAGGCGTCTTTGGGGGAAATTGCCTACGAGGTGCTTTCTTCGGAAAGCGGAGCGCCGCTCCAGCCGTCCGACCCGCGTGTCGTCAAGATTCTCTCGGAGATAAGGGCGGACAGCGACGAGATAAAGAAGCGCGAAGAGCAGCTCAAGCCTGCGATTTCGCTGTGACGGATTTCGGGTTCGGGGAAAATATGGAAAGGATAAGGCGTGCCGTTGACGGGGACATCCCCGCCGTGCTGGGGCTGCTCGAGCAGGTGAACAAAATTCATCATGACGGGCGGCCTGACATATTCAATCTGGCGACAAAGTATTCCGCGGAGGAGCTTTCGGCGATATTTGCCGATGAGTCCTCTCCCGTGTTCGTCTTCGACGACGGCGGAACTGTTCTCGGGTATGTTTTCTGCGTGGTCAAGGAGACGAAGGGGGACAGGCTCCTCGCCGACATGAAGTCGCTTTACATAGACGACCTGTGCGTCGATTCCTCGGCGCGGGGAAGGCATATCGGGCAGAAGCTGTACGAATGCGCCTGCTCGTTCGCGAAGGACATCGGGTGCTACAATGTGACGCTGAACGTCTGGGCGCTGAACGGTTCCGCGCGGGCGTTTTACGAGAAGATAGGTATGAAAGTGCAGAAAATAGGTATGGAGACGATACTGTAGCCTACTTTGGGGAGGCGGATGTGCCGAATGCCTCGTTCAGCTCGCGCTGGGCGGCGAGCAGCCCGTCCCTTATCGGCATGTCCCCCTCTATTATTTCCTTCATGTGCTTTCCGAGTATCGCGTAGAATTCGTTCCAGCGCTCCATCACAGGACGGTAGACGCCGTTTTCGAGCGCGTCGCAGACCGCGGCGTACTGCGGATATTTCCGGAGGTATTCCTCGTTCCGCAGGCTCGAGTACCGGCAGGGGACGCCGCCCGCGCCGAGCGATGCCATCTGGACGTTCCTGTCCATGAGATGGCTGAGCAGTTTCGCCGCGCGCTCCTTCTCCGTGCTGAACTGCGATATGCCGAGCGTCCATATTCCGTATATGTTGGCGTTGTTGGCGGCGCTGTTCTTCTGCCGTTTTCCCGTCAGCGCGATGTAATCCATCGTCGAGTTACGTGTCGGGGTGTACCAGCCGGGCCACCCGATTCCCATCGCGGCGGCTTTGTTCGCGATGGCTGCTGTCAGGTCGTCCTTTTTCGCGCTCCGCCCGGTTTTCGTGAGCTCGATGTAGCATCTTAGCGCCGCCACGAATTCCTTCGTGTATATTGTGGGGTTGTTGTCCTCGTCGACGACCCAGCCGCCGAACGAGCGGAGTATCGGAAGGAAATCGACGACGATGTTGTTTGCCGTGTCGCCCCGGTACATGAAGCCGAGGTTGTGGCGCTTTTTCGAGAACTTGCAGATTTTCTCGATGTCCTCGATGGACGTTATATCGTCGGGCCTGAAACCCGCCTCTTTCACTATGATTTTGTTGAAGAGCAGGACGGTCACGTTCCCGTAGTAAGGCGCGACAAAAAGGTGCCCGTCCTTGTAGCAGATGTTCTTCGTCGCGGGGATTATGTCGTCGTCGAGCAAGAATCCGAGCGAGTCAAGCTCCGCGAGCACGTTCTTCGACGTGAATTCCGCCATCCATGAGCTGTCGACCATGCACAGGTCGAACGCGTCCGCGCCGCCTGCCGATTCTGCGACTTTCCGGTGGAGCTCCTCCTCTCCGAGCTCCTTGACGACTACGAATGTGTTCGTCTCCGTCTGGAAGTCGGAAAGCCCCGCCTTCACGGCATTCGCGTATGCGCCTGCCCGCAGCAGCAGGGTGAGCGTCGCCTCCGGCTTGTCCTTCGGTATGGCGTTCCTGCACGACAGGACGGGAACCATCAGAAAAAGAATCGCAAACCGAATTATACTGTTCGTCCTCATTGTCGGCTCCTTCCGTGAGAATCATCGGAAATTCTCTTCCTTGTACCGCTCCATCGTCTTCCTGACTCCCTCCATGCACGTTTCGATTCTGTGCAGCGGGATGGAGCAGAAATAATCGACAAGCTCCGCGTCGAGCTGCGTTCCTGCGGCAAGGCGCAGCTCGGAAAGCGCGTCCTCGTATGAGAGTGCCGCTTTGTAGTTTTTCGCCATCGTTATCGCGGAGAACGTGTCCGCGACGGCTATGAGCCTCGATGCGAACGGGATGTCCTTTCCGGAAAGCTTGTAGTATCCGCTTCCGTCGACGCGCTCGTGGTGGTATTTCACCCAGGTGGCGATCGTCCCGAACCCTTCTAGCGGGGCGAGGATTTTCATCCCTATCTCCGGATGCCGCCTGACAAGCTCCCATTCGGATTCCTCGAGCTTGCCGCATTTGTTGATGATGCTCCTCGGGACGCCGAGCTTACCCACGTCGAGGAGGAGCGCGGCGTACATCAGCGAGTCCCTGTTTGCGAGCTTCTTGAGTCGTCCGGGAAGGCTGTCGTACAGGAGCATGGAAAGGTTCCGCACGTGTATCGAATGCCCGTCGAGGTTCGGGTCGCCAGCCTCGATGATGCCGACGAGCGCCTCGAGTATTTCCATCCCCTGCGCCTCCATCCTGCACATCCACGAGTAGAACCCGAAAAGTGCCGCGCTCGATATGATGCTTCCCGTCAGGAGCATTATCCCCATATATATGGAAAGGAAGTGTATCGAATAGATGAGCACGTAAAGCCCCAGCACGAACACAAGGCTTGTCGCGAAGAGGAGCGAGAAGCCTGCGTTTGCTTTTGTCTGCCGCGTCAGTACCGAATGACGGAAAAATATCAGCCATATATAGAAAACGATATCCGCCGCTATGAGGAGTGCGCCCGCGGCTATCATTATCTGGGAAAGTTCGTTCATTGCATCTGCTCCTTGTCCTCGTGGAAGTGTATCGCGTTCTTGCCAGAGCGCTTCGACTCGTACAGCGCGTCGTCGGCGCGGGAATAGGCGTCGTCCATGTCGAATTCGCCGTCCCGTATCTCCGTCGCCCCGATTGACGCGCGGATTCCGTTCACGCCGTCGAACTTCACCGCGTTCAGCGCGGAAAGAAGATGCTCGAGCACTGCCGCCAGCTCCGCGCGGGTGTCCTTTCCCCTCAGCAGCAGGATGAACTCGTCGCCCCCGAGCCTTCCCGCAACGCTTATGCGCTTCGTCAAATCCCATTTCGATGTCTGCCGGTCTTTCCCCCATTCCTTTTCGATGTCGAGCGCCGATTTTATGGTGCTTCCGGTGGTCTGTATCACTTTGTCGCCCATCTGGTGGCCGAGCTTGTCGTTTATCTGCTTGAATCCGTCCAAATCGACGAGGCACAGAACCTTGAATTCCCCGCCGCATTTCCTCAGAATTGCTTCCGAGATTGAGAAGAACCTGCCCCTGTTCAGAAGCCCGGTCAGCGAGTCGAAGCTCGACTTTACCTCAAGCTCCTGCTGTATCTGGAGGTTCCTGTGGAGAAGCTCGAACTGGCTTATCCTCGTGCGCTGGAACATGTAGTGCAGTCCGATTGATATGACGGAGATGATGAGCGCGTTGTACGTGTCGCTGTACGCGATAGAGAACGTCTTGAATCGGAACGACGTTGCGACGAACGCGACGTTGCTTGCGAGCGCGAGGAAAATCGTGTTCGGCATGTTCCCGATGTAGAGGAGGGAGGCGAGCATGAACAGGACGAGGTACATCGTCGCCGGCATGTACGGATGGGCTATCGAATTGAGGATTCCGTATGACATCAGCGTAAGGGTGCTCGTGTACGTTATTAGCGCGCTCCGCCGCTCCGTGAGCTGCGGCAGGAATTTGAGCGCGAGGGAGAACAGTATCGCGACGATTGTGTATGCCGCATAGAACGGAATTTCCTCCTGCGTCACGCCCATGATGTTCGTCGCGCTGAACGTCATGTATATCACGTTGATGATTAGGAACCACGTGGTCATTATTATCGCGTGCTTCCTGTTCGTCGAGCGTATCATGTCTATGCAATGATAGTATGTGTTCCGGTCGAAACCGTAATATATGAATGATTTTGGTGACATGCCCTTTTCCTGTAAGAATCGTGTGCTTTTTTTATGGAACAATTCTGCACCATGCGTTCAATTCTAACATGGAAAAAGAATTTCTCGGAAAAAAATAAGGCGATTTGCCGGAAGTTCCACGTTCCCGCGCGTCTTCCGGCAGGGGGAATTTTCTGCCTGCCGTTTACTGCGCCAGGATTGCCTCGAACCGCTCCGCGGCGGGGATGGATTCGGTGACGAAATAGTCGGGGTATTCGCTCATCAGCGATTTGAGCTGGTTCTCGAGTTTGTGCAGGTGCGCCTTCGTGTATATCTTCGCGTATTCGGCGTTCTGCTCCTGTATCGCGGACAGAATTTTCTGGTGCTGGAGGATTGTCTCCATCATGATGTCCTTGTTCCAGACGGTAATCATCCTGATGCGGGCGTAATGGTTGCTCGTGTTTTCTATTGTCTCCCAGCTGAGAACCTGCCCCGTGACCTTGAACATGTACGCGTGGAAGTCGTTGTCGAGCTTGATGAGCGAGTTGTAGTCGCACGTCCGCACGGTGGAGCGCTGCTTCTCGAGGTTCAGCTCAAGCTCGTTTACGTCCTTTCGCGTGCAGCGCTCGACAAGAAGGTCGATGTTCGCGCATTCGAGGCTCTCGCGGACGAAACGCTCCTGCTCGACTTTTGAGAAATCTATCCGAGAGACGAGCGTTTCCTTCTGCGGGTGGATGTCGACAAGACCGTCCCGCTGCAGGCGGATGAACGCCTCCCTGACGGGCGTCCTGCTGACGTTGAGCTTCTGTGCGATTTCCTGCGTGCTCATCGTCGTGCCCGGTTTGAGAACCAGTGTCATTATGTTGTTCCTGAGCGCATTGTATACGGCGCTCTGTACGCTTGAGTCATTTTTTCTCATGCTGACATGTTATCATTGCAAAAAGGTGATGTCAAGGAAACGGAAACGCGCTTGCCCTGCGGTTTTGATGTGTCGGACTGAAAATCTATCAGTTTTTTCATTTTTTGCGGCATTTTTTCTTGACGACGGATATGTTATACACTAACATGTCAGCATGTCAGTAAGGAGGAGTTTTTTATGAAAAAAACGGTTTTATATTCTATCGGTGCCGCGATTCTGTGCGGCGTTCTCTTTTCTTCATGCACGAAGAAGGCTTCCGACGCGAAGATTCCCGTCACGTTCGCGGGGACCGAGGCGGCGACGACGGGGCAGAGCCGCATGATGCAGGCTGTCGCCGACAAGCTCAACGAGACGGGACGGTTCAACGCCACCGTTCAGGTTGCGGGCGCGCTTTCGGGCGATACGGACGCGCTGGTGACGCAGGCGAAGCTCGGCATAAGCCTTGTCGTCCCGAGCGACCCCGGACGGCTCGCGAGCCAGTTCAAGATTCCGGATTTGAACATCCTCATGGCGCCCTACATCCTGACCGACCCGGCGGTCTTGAAGAAACTTCCTGACACGGCGCTTTTCAAGGAATGGCAGGCGGAGCTTGAGAAGCAGGGAATCGTGTACATCACGAACATGTACAACGGTTTCCGCTGCTTCTACACGACGACGCCCGTGAAGCATGTCAGCGACTTGTCGGGGCTCCGCATCCGCGGTTTCGGAAATTCCATCGGAAACAACCTCGCGCGGTATCTCGGTTTCGCGAACATCGGAATCTCGTGGGGCGAGGTTTTCCCCGGAATCCAGTCGAAGACGCTTGACGGTTGCGAGGTTCAGGTCGCCACGGCTGACGGCGCGCGCCTTTACGAGGTCATCAAGAACCTCGCGATGACGAAGCACTACATGCTCCAGTCGGCGTTCGTCTGCTCTTCCGCGTTCTACAACAGCATGTCGCCCGCCGACCGCGAGCTTTTCACCAAGATTATGCGCGATGCTGCCGTCGAGTACGGCGAGATAATCGCTGGCGAGGAGAAGGGGTTCTACGACAACATGAGGAAGAACGGCGTCACGATTACGGACGTCGATATTGCCGAATTCCAGAAGGCAATCGAGCCTCTGTACACGAACAACGACCTCGGGTTCTCCGCTGGGCTGAAGGACAGGCTTTTCAGCGAGCTTAAATAGCGGCCGGCTGTCATTCCGGACAGCCTTGCAAGGTGTTTTTCCGGCTCCCTTTTGCCCGTGTCGGAAAGAGGGGAGCCGTTTTGCGTTTTGGAAGTGGTTATGAAAAAAATATATGAATGGTGCTGCCGGATTGAGACGGCGGTATGCGGGGCCGGCTTCGTGTTCCTGATAATCCTCGTGTTCTCCTCGGCGATATTGCGCTTCTTGAAAATATCGATGTCGTGGAACATGGATTTGGCGATGTTCTTCCTCGCGTGGACGTCGTTCCTCGGCGCGGACATCGCGTGGAGGAGCGGGCAGCTCATCGGAATCGACATAGTGACGAGGTTCTTCCCGAAAAAGATGCAGAAGGTCGTGCTTATTGCCCTGTACATGGTGATTTTCTGCGTGACTGCTGTTATATGCGTTTTCGGGATTCGCCTTGCGTGGACGGAGCGGCTCAGGACGTACCAGTCGATACCGATTCCTTACTCGCTGATGACGCTGAGCCTTGTCGTCGCGACATTCTCGATGTCGGTTTCGACCGTCGTGAAAATAGTAAAATGCATACAGCATTTCAATAAAAGCGAATAGTTTTGCGGAGAGAACATGACACTTCTTCTGTTGAGTTTTGTGGTCTTCCTTTTTCTGGGAATGCCCATAGCATTTGTGATAGGAATAGCGGGGTTCGCCTATTTTATGAGCAACCCGATACTTCCCTTTGAGGCGGCGGTGCAGACGATTGTTATCCAAAGCCAGTCGTTCACGTTCCTCGCGGTGCCGTTCTTTATTTTCGCTGGAAACCTGATGAACGTCTCCGGAATCACGGAGCAGCTTCTCGGGCTTTCTCGGCTCCTGACGCGGCGCATGTACGGCGGGACGGCGCAGATTTCCGTGGTGATGTCCACGCTGATGGGCGGCGTTTCCGGCTCGGCGACTGCCGATGCAGCGATGGAGACGAGAATCCTCGCGCCCGAGATGATGAGGCGCGGATACACGAAGGGATACATCTGCTCGGTCAACTGCCTTACGGCGCTCATAACGGCGACGATTCCGCCGAGCCTCGGCCTCATCATATTCGGCTTCGTCGGGGATGTCTCCATCGGGCGCCTTTTTGCCGCGGGAATCATCCCCGGAATCCTGATGATGCTTTTCCTGATGGGAACGACGACGATTACGAGCCGGATACGGAAATTCGATCCGCCTGCCGCCGACGCTCCCAAGCTCACCCTGCGCGAGGTGCTTCTGAACCTCAAGGTGTCCGTCTGGGCTCTCCTGTTCCCGATTATCCTTATCGTCGGAATCCGCTTCGGCTTGTTCACCCCGTCTGAGTCGGGCGCGTTCGCGGTCGTCTATGCGATTGTCGTCGGCAAATTCATCTACAAGAAGCTCAACTGGAAGAACTTCAAGGAAGCGCTCATAACGACGATAAAGGACAACGGCGCGATAATGCTGATAATCGCCATGTCGGGGCCGTTCAGCTACGCAATCACGTGGGTCAAGCTTCCCGCCATGCTCAGCACGTTCATCTTCGGAATCACTGAAAACCCGCAGATTCTCACGATGATTATGCTCGGCTTCCTGTTCATCACTGGCATGTTCGTCGACAGCAACGTCAACTTCCTTCTCCTCACGCCGATTTTCCTTCCGATGGTGACGAGCGTGGGGATGGATCCGGTGCATTTCGGCGTCCTCATGGCGACAATCGTGACGCTTGGCGTCATGACGCCTCCCATCGGCTCCGCGCTCTACACGGTCTGCGGAATCATCGGCTGCCCGCCCGAGGAATACACGAAGGAAAGCCTGCCTTTCCTTCTGGCGATTCTGGTGGAGCTTGCGATTCTGGTGTTCTGCCCCAAGCTCGTCCTGTTCATCCCGAACATGATTTTTGGCGTGGCAGGCTGATTTTTAGGAGATTTTGATATGAAAATGACGATGAGATGGTTCGGTTCGAAATACGATACCGTAACATTGAGGCAAATCCGCCAGACGGCTTACGTCAAGGGCGTGATATCGACGCTGTACGGCAAAATGCCCGGCGAGGTCTGGAGCGCGGCGGAGATAAAGTCGCTCAAGGACGAGGTCGAGGAAGCCGGGCTCACGCTTGACGGAATCGAGAGCGTCAACGTGAGCGACGCGATAAAGACGGCGGGCGAGGGGCGCGACAAGGATATCGACGCGTACATACAGACGCTCGAGAACCTCGGGAAGAACGATATCCACATGGTCTGCTACAATTTCATGCCCGTGTTCGACTGGACGAGGACGGAGCTTGCCCGCGTTCGTCCGGACGGCTCGACCGTCATGGCGTACAGCCAGAAAGCCGTGGACGCGATTGACCCCGAGAAGATGTTCGACAGCATCGCGGGCGACATGAACGGGACGGTCATGCCCGGCTGGGAGCCTGAGCGCATGGCGCGGATAAAGGACCTCTTCAAGATGTACGAGGGGATTACGGAGGATGCCCTTTTCGGGAACCTCAAATATTTCCTCGAGGCGATAATGCCCGTCTGCGACAAGTACGACATAAAAATGGCGATTCACCCCGACGACCCGTCATGGAGCGTCTTCGGGCTTCCCCGCATAATCACGAGCCTGCCGAACATCCAGCGCATGATGAAGATGGTGGACAATCCGCACAACGGAGTCACGTTCTGCGCCGGAAGCTACGGCACGAACCCGGAGAACGACCTTCCCGCGATGATTCGCGCGCTGAAAGGGAGAATCCACTTCGCGCACGTGCGGAATTTGCAGTTCAACGACGGCAGGAACGATTTCGAGGAGGCGGCGCACCTTTCGAGCGACGGCTCGTTCGACATGAACGCAATCGTCAGGGCGCTGTACGACATCGGCTTTGAGGGACCAATCCGCCCGGACCACGGAAGGATGATTTGGGGAGAGAAGGCGATGCCCGGCTACGGGTTGTACGACCGTGCGCTCGGGGCCGCATACATCTGCGGCCTTTGGGAGGCAATCGAGAAATCGGAGGCGGAAAAATGAGGATGACTCTTGAGGGGCTCGGCGACAGGGAAGGATGGAAGCGTGCCGGCGTCGCGCTTCCGTCATACGACATAGAAGCGGCGCGCGTGCGGACCGTGAGGAATCCGGCGTGGGTTCATTTCGGCGCGGGGAACATTTTCCGCATGTTCATCGGCGGAATAGCAGACTCGCTCCTCGAGCAGAACCTGTGCAAAACCGGGATAATCTGCGCCGAGACGTTCAGCTTCGACATCATCGACGAAATCTACAAGCCGTACGACAACCTCGTCCTCGCGGTAACGCTCCGTCCCGACGGCTCGTCCGACAGGAGAATCATCGCGTCGCTTTCGGAGGCCGTCC
Organism: Treponema saccharophilum DSM 2985; assembly: GCF_000255555.1. Taxonomy (GTDB): domain Bacteria; phylum Spirochaetota; class Spirochaetia; order Treponematales; family Treponemataceae; genus Treponema_D; species Treponema_D saccharophilum. The sequence continues at coordinate 17,798 of NZ_AGRW01000023.1, read as the reverse complement.
GCTCAAGCCCGTCGAACGCCGCCGAATGGGAGCGGATGAAGCAGATTTTCGCGTCCCCGTCCCTGCAGATGGCGAGCTTCACGATAACGGAAAAAGGATACGCGCTGACGAACGCGGACGGCGGTTTTCTTCCATATATACAGGGCGATATGGAGAAGGGGCCGTGCGGCGCGACAAGCGCGATGGGGCAGGTGACGGCGCTTCTCTTCCACCGGTTCGTAAGCGGCGCCACCCCGGTCGCTCTCGTCAGCATGGACAACTGCTCGCGGAACGGGAAGAAGCTCCGGGATTCCGTCATGACGATGGCGGAAAAATGGCTCCTGAAAGGATTCGTCGGCAGGGATTTCATAGAATACATCAGCGACGAGAAGCGCGTGTCGTTCCCGTGGTCGATGATAGACAAAATCACGCCGCGCCCGAGCGAGGAAATCGGCAGGGAGCTCGAATCGAGCGGCATCGAGAACATGCGCCCGTTCGTCACGGAGAAGAAGACGTTCATCGCGCCGTTCGTCAACGCGGAAGGCCCGCAATATCTCGTCATCGAGGACAACTTCCCCAACGGACGCCCCCCGCTTGAGAAAGCCGGCGTCTACATGACCGACCGCGACACCGTGAACAGCGTCGAGCGCATGAAGGTTACGACGTGCCTGAACCCGCTCCACACGGCGCTCGCGGTGTACGGCTGCCTTCTCGGCTACAAGCTGATTGCGGACGAGATGAAGGACGCGGAGCTTTCTGAGCTTGTGCGGAGAATCGGCCTTTCCGAGGGAATGCCCGTCGTCACGAATCCGGGGATACTTTCTCCTGAGCAGTTCGTCGACGAGGTCATAAACACGCGCCTTCCGAACCCGTTCGTTCCGGACACCCCGCAGCGCATTTCGTGCGACACGTCGCAGAAAGTAGGAATCCGCTTCGGCGAGACGATAAAAAGCTATGTCGAGAAATACGGCGATGCCTCCAAGCTTGAGGCGATTCCGCTTGCCATTGCCGGATGGTGCCGCTACCTTCTTGCCGTGGACGACGACGGGAACTCGTTCGAGCTTTCTCCCGACCCGATGGCGGACGAGCTTCGCGCGTCTCTTGCCGGAATCGTCTGGAACAAGCCCGAAAGCTGCGGGGACCAGCTGAGAAAAATCCTCGCGAACGACAAGATTTTCGGGATTGACCTGTACGAGGCGGGAATCGCCGCAAAAGTCGAGTCGATGTTCAGGGAGGAGCTTTTGGGAGCTGGCGCAGTCCGCGCGACGCTCAAAAAGCACCTCGCGTGACAATCCGCGCCCGCTCCAATTCGCTTTGAGCGGTTGAAAAACGTCCCGAGCCTGAATCGCACGCCATGTGCCAGATGGCCCGGGCATTTTTTTTTGCGCCGGTTTTTGTGTCCGCCTGATTTTACGCGTGCCCGTGCAGAGCGCTGATACAAAGCCCGAAGATGTCAGAGGGGGGAAAATTCATCAATCAAATCCTTCAGGTGTATGTAGAAAATGTATTCAAGGTTTAGATAATGATATTGTCAAACCAAGTGTTGAAGCAGCTGAGCCTAAAATATCCAAAGCTTCGCATAGAAGTTACATCAGAGGTTCTACCAAATGTAAATGTAAGTGGAAAAAGCAATTTTGTGATGATGAATGGAAAATATATACAATAGTGGAGGATACTATGGAAATATTTAAGTTGAATAAAAAAAATAAGTGTGTATTTGCTATAAAATTAGCAGAAAGAGCTTCTCGCTATATTGTAGATACTGAAAAATTAACTTTGATTAATAATGCAATAGAAATAGCATTAACATTTGTACAAACAGAAAAAGGAAATGGCGAAGTTTTGTATAATTTTTTGGATAATGAGAATAATGGATTTACCATTTTTCAAGAAATGGAGATTGATGAAAAAATAAGGGATGCTTGGGATTGCATAATAGATGCCATTGCTTATATAACAAAAGAAATATATCTAGTTAATGGAGAAAAATATTTTCCAGAACCTATTGAAATGGTTGATGATACAATTTTCACACATATGATAAATGCTTTAAAATTATGTAGTTCTGAGGAAGTAGAATTTTTAGAAAATTTATATGAAGATTGTTTCAATAACCAAAAAGCCTAACAAAGGTTCAAAGCCGACAGCGGGTCGAGCTGCCTGCGGTACAGCCAGTTGTTATGTGGACGCCCGCTACTTGGGGCGCAAATATGAAGGTAATATATGTTTTGGATTTATAATAAAAAAACTGTTTCGACGAAAATAAGAAATAACAATATAGAATTTGATATTAGAGATGGGCTCTCTGAAAACCAAAGAAAAGTTTTATTTGCGTTTTATTTTCTTAATGATAGTCCAAAATATGAAGATGTGATGACTTATGAGAATGGTATAACTTTTGATGAAATTAAAAAAGAATTAAAGAGTAATAAAATCTACAATTATTCAGACAATGAATTAAAAGAGATAATAAATGGGTTTTCAAAGCAAAAATATCCACTATTATCTGTGAACGAAAATAAAGAAATCTGCAAAACACGTGTCTTTGATAAAATGTTTGAGGGGCAGAAAGAAACAGATTATACACAGGATTCTGTATTGTCCTCTCTATTTCCTAACTATCTTTGTAATGGTGGCAATGGGTATTCTCCTCATGATATTGCTGATGTTTGTGAAGCAATAAATAGATATGTTAACAACCGGGAAATTTCTGATGAAGAAATTCATAATATTTTGAAAGACAACTCAGATAATGATTTAAAGGTAATCGTTGAAGCTTTTGTTAATCACAGGATAAGTGTTCTTGGAAGAATAAATAGGTTTAAGTATGATTCGTACGAAAAAAACTTCAGAATTCTAAAGTTTGGTTCTGAAAAAGTAAAAAAAAGGCTTGCTGCCCATTTGTCAATTGAAGAATATGAACAATTAATGAAAAATCAAATAGAAAAATTTGGAAATATAAATAAAGAATTGATAGAGGAACAAAGAAACTTACTTGAAAAAGATGCACTTTGTTATTTTGTATCAATTTAGAAGTACACATAACAAGGTTTTCAAAGCCGATAAAAACTTTGTCGCAAAAGTTGCTCTTCGTGCCTTTGCGGCACCGCAACTTTTGCGCCAATTTTGCCCGTTGGGCAAAACCGTTTTTACGGTTTAAAACGCTAGTTATGGTGACACTCCAGTGGTATGATATTGAAAATGGGAATTTTCTATGAAAAATGTAATGAGTAATTTAATTATTAAATTCAACGGTGAAACTTTCAATAATATTAATAAAATAATCACTGATGAAGAAGAAAGGCTTAAAACAGAAAAGATACTTTACAGCAGAATGGGGGATTTGTATGAAGAAGTTTTCAAAACAAATCCAAATATAGTTTTTGAATCAAGAGAAGCTTTCGGCGACATAATAATTGATGACAATCATATTGTTATCTTATGGAATGTTTTTGGAAAAAAAATAGAATTCAATTTTGAAGAGTATTGGGATATAATTGAATTATATATTGAAACAGAAAATAGCAATGTAACAATTAAAGAAATAGTGAAAGCGTTTACTAATTACTTTTCGAAAAAAATAAGGTATGAAGTGGAAACAAAAAAAATAAAAGATTCTACTTTTTTTATGCTTTCAATATACGATACATAATAAACATTTTAAATCACTGACTTAGCTCAACTTGCATCAAAAAATAATAAAATCATAAGAGAAATAGATAATAATTATAAATATTGTTATGTGGACGCCCGCACTGGGGCGCTTTTTGGAGGAGAAAAAAAATGGAATTTATAATTTTAGCACTTCCGGTTTTGGCACTAATTTGGATGATATCTTCTATAATCCGATTTTGCAGGACAAATAAAGAAAACTCAGAAAAAAGAAAAGAAATAAAAAAACATATAATAATTTCTGCAGTATTGATTGTGGCTTGGATTGCAATAATTGGCGGTTTTTTGCTTTTTATAATATATTCAATTGCTGTTCACGGAATGTAATATGAAGAAAAGTTTTATTGTACTTTTTATTATCATTTCCATATTAGGGATGACAAGTCTTATATTTTATGGAATAAAATTTAATATAGTTCATAAAAATTCTGGAATGATATCAGTAGTTGCCGGAAGTAACGAAGCTTCAACACTTGCAATCAGTTTGAATGAATATCTTCCGTTTGATAAAAACTCTAAAATACAATATACAAGATCGAATTTTAAAATAAACGAAAATATTCCAATCCTTGACGGAGCAAGCGCATTGTATCCTGTTTTTTCTGCCATTGCATCAGCAATTTACCCTGAAGAATCAGTTTGCTTTGACGGCAAAAAATTTACTGAAGAAAGCAAAGTTCAAATGAGCAATACAAGGGGCGCTTACAAGTCTGTTGTTGACGGAACTTCTGATATTGTGTTTTGTGCTGCGCCTTCAAAAGAACAATTATTATACGCAGAACAAAATAATGTAGAATTGGAATTTGTTCCAATTGGTTTGGAAGCCTTTGTATTTATTGTAAATGTAAACAACCCCGTTACTGATTTGTCAGTTAATCAGATAAAAGGAATCTATTCTGGGAAAATTGAGAACTGGAAAAAACTTGGTGGAGAAAACTGTTTAATTGCAGCGTGGCAAAGAAAGGAAGGAAGCGGAAGCCAAACGGCATTTTTAAACTTTATGAATGGAGAAAAGACTCTAACAAATCCAATTGGAATTTTAATTGGTAAGCCCATTGGATATTCATTCCGTTACTATGTAGAAGGAATCACACGAAATGAAAAAGTAAAAATGATTTCGCTGAATGGAATTCCACCTGTAAAAGAAAATATCCAAAACGGAAAATATCCTCTATCTTCTTATTTTTATGCTGTATACAGAAAAGATAATAAAAATGCAAATGTCAAAAACGTAATAGACTGGATTCTTTCGCCGGAGGGGCAGGGAATTATCGAGAATAATGGTTATGTACCGTTGGGAAAATAAAAAATGAAGATTATATTTATTTCAATTATAGTTTTTTTTATTATTTGCACTTCTGTTGTAATATATAAATTGATTTCAAGAGAACTTAAAAAAAATTCTGCAATTCTACAAAAGATAAAAAATGAATGTAAATCCGAAGAAGAACGTAATATTGCATTAAATAATTTAAAAAAAAGAAATACAAAAAAAGTTATAGTTATTTCATTAGTTTTTTATATAGGTCTTCCTATCATTTGTTTTCTCTGTATCTTAGTTACAAGAAAAAATTCTGTTTCTAATATAAAGCCAATCGGCTCTTATGGATTATTTGAACAAAATGGCATAACTTATTATGGAAAGCATGACTATGCGATTTTCTGTGAAAATAATGGATTCCTTACATTTTCAACTTATAAAATCTTTGATAAGAAAAATAAAACTGTTTTTGAAACAAAATCTTATGAGAAGTTTCTAAATAAATTGGAAGATATGTTTAAAAATACAAATATAAAAAAAATCAATTTTTATGGAACTTGTCTTTCAGATCCAGGATATAAATCTTTAGGATATGCAATAAATAATTCCACCTTAATTCAATCTCATGAAATAGAGAAACTCCAAAATGGTCAATTAATCCATATAAAAACTGTAAATGGAATATTGATAAACATAGAATATTTATGGGAAGATATGATTTGCACTTGTAAAGGAGCTTAAAAAACTCCTGCAAACAGTAGATTTCATAAGATTAATAAAAACATAACGTATAACACCGACAGTGGGACAATCCCATTGCGGTTTAAAATAAAATGTTATGTGGACGCCCGCTACTTGTGGCGCAGAGGAAAATGGAACTTGTGGATACTGTAATACTATGACAGCTACTTTCTTGCCAGAAGGAACTGCGTTGACTGTAGTTCCTCCAAAAAATGCAAAAGCAAATAATAGTAAAGCCATAGACTATACAAAAATATATACAGGAACAAGTAATGCTCCAAAAATTAGTCCACAATATAAAGGAGGATATAAAATATGCTTATTGAACATTTTACTGGAAAAAAGGAATGTGATAATATCAATGAGTTAAAAGAAGTTCTAAAAAATAGAACAGAAAAAGGTGTTAATGAGTTCATTATTTCACCAAATGAAAAATTTCCATATATGATAATGGGTGTAAATGGAATATATGCCTGTTTGAGTTATTTCCGAAATGAAGATGATCCTGGCTTTTCTTCCGTAAATGCAAATCCTATTTTGGATTCATCAGGTATTAGTGTATTTTATACTAATACGGATAATGAAGAAATCGAAGTTGCAAATTATTCAATTGTTGAAGTTGAAAAAGCCGTGTCAGCCGTTGAGGAATTTTTTTACACAAAGCAATTACCAAAATGTATAGAATGGGAAGAATTGTAACCGACCGTTGAACAATCATATAACAAGAAGTTCAAAGCCGACACAGGCTCAAGGCCTGTGCGGTTTAAGCAATTGTTATGTGGACGCTCGCTACTTGGGGCGCTTGGAGAAAAATGAAAAAAGTAATTTGTATATTATTTAGTTTTGTAATTTTGCTCACTTCAATATTTGCCGATAAAAGTCGTTTTTATGAAAATGGAAAAGTCCTCGATACAATGTATGTGAATTCCGAGGAAGGCTTGCGAGTTAGGGATTATCCTTCTCTCAAATCAAACAGACTATGCGGACTTGTGCACAGGCTTCCTGTCAAAATTGTGGCATTAGGGCGAATAGAAACGATTGACGGAATTACTGCTCCGTGGGTAGAGATTTTGATTCCACGTTACGAGTGGAAAAGCGAAGAGCCTGTATACGGCTGGGTGTTCGGCGGGTATCTGGTAAAAGAACAGCCTGAATTTGACAGCTCGAATTGGGACAGTGCAGCTGTAAAGCGTTATCTCATGTCAAAGGAATGGCAGATGCTGGTTTGGTATGACAACTGGGGAGCGGTAAATTTTTATGAAAACGGCAAGGCTGAAATAACAGGAAAAAGTATGTCCTCTTCCAAAACATGGACTTTCAACTATCAGATTTTAAGCGGCAAGAAAATCAAAATCAGCAATATTTCTGACACACAAATCCGCTCTCACTCAATTCAGCAACCGCCCAGCAGCGAGATTTACAACCAGACCTACACCTTGGAATTCAGTGATAATCTGCACGTCAGAACAAAAGAATCAAGTGCGTTAGATTTGTTTTACTATGTTCCCGCAGATTTTCCGGAACTTTTTACCCGACGCGAACTTTACGAAACCGATGATTTTCAATGGCACAGCGGAAATTACTATGACTATAAACAATTCAGGAACTATTTTGAGTTTTATGTTTATCAAAAAAAACGGTTCAACGAAATACAAGACTCGGATATTCAGAATTTTATTAAATATGGATTGTCGCCAGAAGGCACGGATTACGAACAGCAATATCACGACTATTGGGATCCGATTATGGAAGAACACCAGAAAAAAGCTGAGGAGATGAAGTAAAATCACAAAAGAAAGCTTAAAAGAAAATGTCGCAGTCAAGCTAGTCAACATTTAAGCAATTGTTATGTGGACGCCCACTACTTAGTGGCGCTTGGAGATAGGATATAATTTTGAATACATATAACGAAGATACTAAATATATAATTCCAGCAGGCACGATTCTTGATTATTCAAGAGGTACAAGATATTGGGAAGATTCGTTTTATTTTAAAAGCTCAGACGTAGAACAAGAAACTACAGAAGAAATCGTAATTCCAAAGGGCATAACAATAATTGCCGAAGGTTGCTTTGCTGGCTGTGTAAAATTGCAGAAAGTACGAATGCCCGATTCTATACGCTTAATCGATGAAGGGGCTTTTGCGAACTGCCGTAATCTGAGCATAAACTGGTCAACGACTCTGGAAGAAATTGGTCCTTGCGCTTTTGAAAACACATCATTGGATAATTACGATTTGCCTAAGTCATTAAAATCAATTTCATTCAAAGCCTTCAACAAGAATCTTGATTTGATAAAAGTACCATCTTCGTTGATAAAATGTTCTACGACGGCTTTCGGGACTTATTCAAAAACCACGGAAGTGCTTTTAAGAAATCCATCTTACAAGCTGATAGACAACTGTTTGATAAATCTGACTAACAATACGCTTTTGTTTATAAATCCTCGTAGTCAGTCTGTAACCCTCCCGAAAGAAGCTCGGTATTGGCATGATATAAAATTCAACGGCGTAAAACTTACAGTACCGCTAGCTCTGATTGACGAACATTTTTGGAACGGATTAAAATATCGATGCAGTCCTATTTATAGTCGCCCCCTAACTGTTTATTCTGAATATTCGGAAAAAGCACAACGTCTATATGATGACAATTGTAGTAAAAGCGATTTGTTTAGTAAAAAAATAAAATACGAAAGAATCGATAATTATGATAAATGTAAAATCACATAACAAAGGTTACGACCTTCGGGTCAAGCCCGCTGCGGTACAACCAGTTGTTAGGCTGACGGCTCAATGAGCCGCTTTTTTTGTGGTATATGGGGCGAAAAATGAAAGCAAAGAAAATCATCATCTGCATTTTGGCATTTTGTGTATTGAGCGTGGCGAGTGCGGACGGAAAGAAAAAAGCAAGCGAGTTTGCCTACAGCGGAAGTGACGACATCGACAGCGTTGCCTGGTACGAGAAAAACAGCGGAGATAGAACTCGCGAAGTGATGACAAAAGCTCCCAACTCGCTCGGACTGTACGATATGAGCGGCAATGTCTGCGAATGGTGCTGGGATTTTTACAAAGGAAAATACTACGAAGAAAGCCCTGAGAAAAATCCGCGCGGTGCTGATTCTGGGGATTGCAGAGTTGCAAGAGGCGGAAGTTATATTGACAGAGCGATTTTTTGCAACAACATTTTCCGCCGAGCTTCCACAGATACAGGACTCGGAACAGATTTCGGCTTCCGCGTGGTAAGAAACGCAACGAAAGACACAACCGTTGCGGACGATTTTGTTTTTGTGCAAGGCGGTTCGTTTGTCATGGGAAGCGATGAGATACTGGAAGATGAAACGCTAGGTAAGAGGGGGCTAATAAATGAATATTATTTCCCAGCGCACAAAGTGAGCGTGGATAGCTTTTATATGTGTATCCACGAGGTAACGCAGAAAGAATACGCTCAGTTCTACGCGAACACAAGCGAATTCAAGGAAGGCGGTTCATACCCCGTGGAAACAGTGAACTGGTACGATGCAGTTTTCTACTGCAACGCACGGAGTCGAGATGAAGGGCTTTCGCCGTGTTACTATGTTATTGACGATTCAGACTTGCACAGGCGGGTGGACATCTACACAATGCACGATGTCTACTTCGGCGAAGGTGGAAAGGACGCCGAAATCCACTGCGACTGGAATGCCGATGGCTACCGCCTTCCCACCGAAGCTGAATGGGAATATGCCGCAAGAGGTGGAGCCAAATGAGAGCAAAGAGAATTGATAAGGAATATTTTATAATCGGGTCAAGCCCGATTATAAAATGAATTGAACTTTAGGGCGGTGACAAAGAAGCGGTTGTACGCGACTTTCGTCGCTTAGGATTTGAGAAACAGAAGCATTGCTTCTAAAAATATACGGATTTTATTTCCAAAAGTATAAAAGGCATGTAAAATCTGTATGAAATATTACAGCCTAACAAAAGCTTCAAAGCGGATTTTGCGGTCAAGCCGCAAAACCGTTTAAGCAAATTGTTATGTGGACGCCCGCACTGGGGCGCTTTCGAAGGAGTAAAAATGAAAAAAGTTTTTTTATATTCTTTGCCTTATTTTTTTCATATAATCTTTTTGCAGAAGTTTTGGTCGTAGGAAAAGATGTCGATTTTGGAAATTTTATTATTTGTCAAAATTTAAATAATAAAAAGAAATTTTATATTTTAGGACATTTAAAGACTATTTCTGTAAATAAAAACGATATACTTTCGCCAGGTTCAAAGTTAGGAAAAGCAGGAAATACCGGAAAATGTTATTCCAAATGTGGCGGTGTATTTAAAAACTCTGTTCGCGTAGAAAATTATCCTCAATATTTTAATGCTGGTTGGGGTACACATTTGCATGTCCAATTGGTAATAGTTGGTGCGTTAAAAGATTTTTATAATTCTGAAAATGGCAAAATTACATCATCTAGGTGTAACTCTTATAATCCTTTTAGACATAATGATAGATGGAGTGAATAGTGTATGAAGAAAAAAAAATTTTCTCTGTTTTTTTTAGCGATTACTACAATGTTTTTTACTTTTGCAAGCCCTTATATTGAATATGAAGTAATTAGCGAAGCAGAATTAACTCAAAATCCTATACCACATTATCGAGTTATTAAAATTCTACAAAAAGGAGAAATACTTAATAATAATTCAGAATTTTTATCTTGGAATGAAAAAGAGTATGGTATCCATTTTATAAAAGCTTACACAGATAAAGGAGAATCTGGTTGTATAAATATTGAAGATATAAAAATAAAGAATAGTGCTGTAGCGGATGAAAGGTTAAAGAATGGAAATTGGATTGCAAAATATTGTATAGATTCAATATATAAAAATGACATAAATATCATTTTTGAGAATGAAGGAAATATAAAAAAATATGTTGAAGGTAGACCTGTAGAATTGGATCATGATTGGCCGTGGCAAGATTATATGGATTTAACAAGATTATATGTAAATAATTTATATATCAATATTTCATTTTCGATAAATAATTATTTGGGAATATTCAATGGAATAGAAGACAAGATTTATCATCTATATGATTATTCAGTTTGGAATTATACAAAAAATAAATATACCAATCAATTTAAAGAAAATGAGAGACATATTCTTACTTGTAGTTTTGATGGTGATTACCTAAATGTTTTTATTGATGATGATTTCTTTATGACATTTGTAAATGTTGATAATAATCTTGAAGATGAATGTATCAAGTTTATAAAAGGCAAAACTTATAATATAAGCAAAGTTATTTGGCCACGTCATGCCGACGGTTCTTGTGATTATGAACTGACACAAAAAACATCATTTACTTTAGAATCAATAATGACAGTAAAAGAAAATTTAAAATTACGTTCTGAAGAAGCAACTTCATCAGAAGGGCTTACTGTAATGTCAGAAGGTTCAAAAGTTCAAATTCTTGAAATTGGAAAATCTGACATAATTGGTGGAATAAAGAGTAATTGGGTAAAAGTAAAAATACAGAAAGGTTCTAGAACTCCTGAGGGGCATTTAATAAGACCTGGACTAATCGGATGGTGCTACGGCGGGTATTTGAAGTAGAATATCACATAACAAAGCTTCAAAGCCGACAAACCGGTCAAGCCGGTTTGCGGTTTAAGCAATTGTTATGTGGACGCCCGCTACTTGGGGCGCTTGGAGTAAGAATGAAAAAAGTAATTTGTATATTATTCAGTTTTGTAATTTTGCTCACTTCAGTATTTGCCGATAAAAGTCGTTTTTATGAAAATGGAAAAGTCATCGACACAATGTATGTCAATTCAGAAGACGGATTGAAGGTTCGCGATTATCCTTCCCTCAAATCAAACAGACTCTGCGGACTTACACATCGTTCCCCAGTAAAAGTTGTGGCAATCGGTAAAGAAGAAACGATAGACGGAATTACAGCTCCGTGGGTAGAGATTTTGCTTCCCCGCTACGAATGGAAAGATTTTGAAGCGGAATATGGCTGGGTGTTCGGCGGATATCTTTCAGCAAAACAGGCGACTTTTTCAACGAAAGGCTGGACAGACTGGAATTTCAAAAATTATCTTTCAAAATCTCATTGGATAGAAGACAACGATAAGTACGACCGCACTATTTTATGTTTTGAGGAAGACGGAGAATTTAAACTACAGATTGAAGAAAGAGGAGCGGGTGCATTCGGAAAATGGCAGATTGATTTTAAGAATATGTCTGTAGTCACCAAATCTGCCTTTATGTTTGCAGGTGATGATGATTATACGCCTGAAGATGAAACAATAGTTTACAAAATTGGAAATATCACCGAGTTTTCTTTTACGGTAAATGGACAACGATACATTCCCTATTGTCAGTGGGGCGTCTTATATAATGAAAAAAATGTTAAAAACACAGATAAAGACAGTTCAAACTTTAATCTTAGTGTAAAAACTTTCTTGAAGGCTTTGTATTCTTCCGAAAGTATTTTTGGTTCAATATACAGCAGGTCATCGAATTTAAGAGATTCATACATCAAATATGGTATTTTTTATTCAAAGAACCTAGATTATATAAACTCATATCATGCTTACTGGGATCCGATTATGGAAGAACACCAAAAAAGTGCTGATGCGATGAAATAAAAACACATAACAAAGCTTCAAACCGGTCAAGCCGGTTTGCGGTTTAAGCAGTTGTTATGACGACAGGCACACTGGCCTGCCCTTTTTAGAAAAAAAAGATGATCCTAAACTAATTTCCGTAATGAAAAAAGCTTTGGAGACTAATAAAAAAATAAAAGTTGAATGTGAGGAAGGCAGTTCAATAATAAAAGTAAAATTCGGAGGTGAATATGAAGGTAATTAAAAACTTAATTTCCAGTGTGTTAATTATGACTTGTTTCACAAGTTGCTTTGGAGGGAGAGGATGAAAGAAAAGTTTTTGGCGATTTTGGGAGTTTTTGCGTTGTTTAGTTTCACTGGCTGTTTTGGCGAAGTGAAAAGAATAAAAGTCTACAAGAACAGGGCTGAGTTCGAGAAGTTTATTTTGCAGAGCCTTGAAGAGCAGTATGGAATGGAATTCGTTGTGGAAAAAGATGTTACAGGCGACGAACCATTATTTTACTTTGAACGGTGGTACTCAGGATTTACAGGAAATGTAAGGCCTGCAAGCAGCAGTTCTGGAAACGAAAATGTATTGCACAGATATTACACGGTCTGTAATAGTAGAGGTGATTTCGTCACACACGCACATGTGAGTTTGTTTGAAAAACAGCTCCGAGCAGATGTCGAGAAAATACTAAACGACAACGGCATAAAATACTCGTTCATTGAATTCCGAGGTATGAGCCGAAATCTTAGCAAATGGTCAAAAGACTCAACCTATGAGGAATATAAGGCAAGCAAAGATTATGAAAGCTGGATTTATATAAAGCTTCCACAAGCGAAGAGTAAAGATCCAGAAACATGCCCGAAAGAGTATGCAAAGGTAATTCTTCCGATTATGAAAAAAGTGTATACGCTTCTTGAGCCTGAATATAATCCTACAGTTGTTTTCTATGTCGACGAATATAAAGTTGAATGGTATGACCCATACGACGAAAAAGATAGGGAGTATGAAAAGAAAAACTGTCATATAGTTTTATTGGATCTGAGCAAATATAACAATTACCTTGACTGGACGGAGCATGATATTGAAGTAGAGGTTCGTCCCGTTGAAGAGAAATGGCTGGAATTGCTTGAACTTGATGACTGAATGATACCAACGGACTGGAGTGAGCCGCAGGAGATTTTGCAACGAGGAATAATTTTGTTGTCGGCTCGTTTTCTTAAGAAAGTATTGAAACAACTTTTGTTTAAAGCCTATTTTGGAGAGAAAACGGCTAAAAAACAAAAAATAAAAAGGTAAATTAAGAGAAAGATTTTATGCAGAAGGAGAAAATTATGCAGAGTTATTCAGAAAATTATTTTTTTGACAAAATCGAAGATTTGGTGCTCCAAAAAGAAAAAGATGGTGATTTTTGTTGCAGAATCACAAAACCGCACGTTTGCGACGACGACTCAGTCTATATTTATGTTGTCGACGAAGTGAGTTTTGAGAGAGTCAAGCCGACAATCCTTTTGATTGCAAAAAAGTTCCTCGCGATTTTGAAAACAGTCCGCGTTTACACCGAAAAAGAATACCCAGAGCTGGGATATGACGTGGGCTTGGTTTGCATGGAAGACGATACGCATTTTTACATCGATATGTGGGAAGAAGCTGTAAACAACCAGTTTGACGTTTGCTTTTCTTGCAAAGATGGTGTTATCACTTTTGAGAATTTCAACAGAAGCGTTGAAGTCGGCATAGTTGTGGAGTAGAAGAAGATGAATTTTGGAAAAATCGTTTTGCTTGCGGTGGTTTTGCTCAATTTCGCTGGCTGCTTTGGCGGAGGAAGAAGATTGAAAAGAGAATACAACACAAAAGAAGAGTTACAGCAGGATATTGTGAACGCAGTGAGCGAGCAATACGGAATGCAGTTTGAAATCGGAAAGGGACTTAGTGGTAATCCACCAACAATGGCTTTGGGCTGGGACTTCGGGTTTTATGGTTATTTGCGTCCTGTTGATTATAGTGAGGAGTATAAGAACTATAATCTCTATACTGATTATACAGTCTGCAATGAAACTGGAACTTTCAAAACACAGGCACATGTCCGTATGTTTGAGAAGCAACTCAAAGCTGATGTTGAGAAAATCCTTGACGACATCGGAATGAAATATGACATTCTGGAATTTCGCGGAATGGACAGAAATATAAACAAATGGTCAAAAGACTCAAGTTATGAGGAATATAAGAGAACAAATGATTTTGAGACATGGATTTATATTAAGTTGCCACCTCAAAAAACTTTTGACCATGAATCTAACAGAAAATACTATGCACCTATAGTCTTGCCTATGGTAAAGAAATTGTATTCAGCTCTTGAGCCAGAATATAATGTGACTCTTCTTTTTTATTTGGACGAATTCCATTCTGAATATTATTCTAAATTTGAGAAGAAATTATATGTAGATGATATTAAGAATCCTGTGGCTGTATGTCTTGATTTGGGGAGATACAATAATTACTTAGACTGGACAGAAGAGGATTTTAGAAGAGAAGTACATATAACAAGTGAAGAACCGTTCATCACAGCGTGGAAAAAAGCCAACGGACTGGAGTAGCAGAAAATGAAATCGCTTGCCAAGCAAATCGGATTCACAATCATCGCAATACTGTCTCTTCTCGTTCTTTTCTCTTGTTTCACAAGTTGTTTTGGAGGAAGAAAATTGAAAAGAGAATACAACACAAAAGAAGAGTTACAGCAGGATATTGTGAACGCGGTGAGCGAGCAATATGGAATGCAGTTTGAGATTACTCCTGCTCTTAGTGGAAGTAATGCAACAATGGCTTTAGGCTGGGATTATGGATTTTATGGTTATTTGCGCCCTGCCGACATTCCGGAATCTTATAAGAACTATAACCTATATACCGATTACACTGTCTGCAATGAAACTGGAACTTTCAAAACACAGGCACATGTCCGTATGTTCGAGAAGCTGCTCAAAGCTGATGTCGATAGAATCTTTGCCGATATCGGAATGAAATATGACATTCTGGAATTCCGCGGAATGGACAGGAATATAAACAAATGGTCCAAAAACTCAACTTATGAGGAATACAAGAAAACAAATGATTTTGAGACTTGGATTTACATTAAGCTGCCTAAACAAGAAAAAATAGGAATTGAAAATAACAGAATAAAAACTTTATCAATTAAAAATGGTAATAATACTATAAGTGTGGATTTGAAAGAAACTCTTCAACCTCAAGTGTTTGATGTGGATTTTTCTTCAAGAGGTTTTAGTATAAAATCTACCAACTTATACAAAGGTACTAAGTATAATGACACCTGTATTGCCGAGTTTGATATTCTTACAGATGATGGTTGGCTTATCGGGGATTAGTTAAAAAAAGCAAGGTCAAGCCTTTGCTTTTTTTGTATATTTTTATTGCAAATACACTCTATTTGTATTATATTTGTATTAGAAACAATTTTAATGGAGGTATATTATGGCTACATCAGTTTTACAGACAAGAGTAGATACAGAAACAAAATTAGAAGCAGAATCTCTTTTTGACTCATTAGGATTGGATATTACTACAGCCATAAGGCTTTTTTTGCGCCAGTCCATAAATCAACAGAGAATTCCATTTGATATTGTTCCTCCAAAGTACAATTTTTCAGAAGAAACTCTTGCAGCAATTGATGAAGCCCGCAGAATCAGCAAGGATTCAAGCGTAAAATCGTATTCAAGTGCAAAAGAACTTTTTGAGGATTGCGAATAATGGAATGTATTTTAAAGAAAACTTCGCAATTCAAGTCAAGTTTTAAGCTTGCAAAGAAGCGTGGTTTGGATATTTCGCTTCTTGAAGAAGTTGTAAATAAATTAATGGAAGATAAACCTCTTGAAGAAAAGTATCACAATCATGAGCTTGTCGGCAATTTCCAAGGAATTTGGGAATGTCATATTCAACCAGACTGGCTTCTTCTGTATTTAAAAGAATATGATGACAAGATAAAGAAAAATGTTCTTGTACTGACACTAGTTAATACAGGAACTCACAGCGATATTTTTAAGAAATAACACATAACAAAGCTTCAAAACCGATAAAAACTTTGTCACAAAAGTTGCTCTTCGTGGCTTTGTGCCACCGCAACTTTTGCGCTAATTTTGCCGTTGGTAGAACCGTTTTTGCGGTTTAACTCATTGTTATGACGACAGGCACACTGGCCTGCCCTTTTTAGAAAAAAAAGATGATCCTAAACTAATTTCCGTAATGAAAAAAGCTTTGGAGACTAATAAAAAAATAAAAGTTGAATGTGAGGAAGGCAGTTCAATAATAAAAGTAAAATTCGGAGGTGAATATGAAGGTAATTAAAAACTTAATTTCCAGTGTGTTAATTATGACTTGTTTCACGGGCTGTTTTGGCGAAGTGAAAAGAATAAAAGTCTACAAGAACAGGGCTGAGTTCGAGAAGTTTATTTTGCAGAGCCTTGAAGAGCAGTACGGAATGGAATTCGTTGTGGAAAAATATGTTACAGGCAGAGATCCGTTATTCCATTTTGAACGAGGGTACTCAGGATTTACAGGAAATGTAAGACCTGCAAGCAGCAGTTCTGGAAACGAAAATGTATTGCACAGATATTACACGGTCTGTAATAGTAGAGGTGATTTCGTCACACACGCACATGTGAGTTTGTTTGAAAAACAGCTCCGAGCAGATGTCGAGAAAATACTAAACGACAACGGCATAAAATACTCATTTCTTGAATTCCGAGGCATGAGCCGAAATCTTAGCAAATGGTCCAAAGACTCAACCTATGAGGAATATAAGGCAAGCAAGGATTATGAAAGCTGGATTTATATAAAACTTCCACAAGCAAAGAGCAAAGCCCCTGATTTAAGTTCAAAAGAGTATGCAGAGGTAATTCTTCCGATTGTGAAAAAACTGTATACGCTTCTTGAGCCGGAATATAATCCGACCGTTGTTTTTTATGTCGATGAATATAAAACTGAATGGTACAATCCATACAAAGAACAAGCACAAACATTTGAGGCGAAAAACTGCGAGATAGTTTTGTTGGATTTAAGCAAGTTCAACAATTATCTTGACTGGACGGAACATGATATTGAAGTAGAAATTCACCCCGTTGAAGTAGAATGGCTGGAATTGCTGGAACTTGATGACTGAATGATACCAATGGCATGGAGTGAGCCGCAGGAGATTTTGCAACGAGGAATAAACATTTGTTTAAAGCCCATTTTCTTGCAAAAACGGCTAAAAAACAAAAAATAAAAAGGTAAATTAAGAGAAAGATTTTACGCAGAAGGAGAAAATTATGCAGAGTTATTCAGAAAATTATTTTTTGTACAAAATCGAAGATTTGGTGCTCCAAAAAGAAAAAGATGGTGATTTTTGTTGCAGAATCACAAAACCGCACGTTTGCGACGACGACTCAGTCTATATTTATGTTGCCGACGAAGTGAGTTTTGAGAGAGTCAAGCCGACAATCCTTTTGATTGCAAAAAAGTTCCTCGCGATTTTGAAAACAGTCCGCGATTACACCGAAAAAGAAT
>NZ_AGRW01000024.1 GCF_000255555.1 Treponema saccharophilum DSM 2985 | reverse complement strand
GGTTTCCGTAGGTCGCGATGAACACGCCCGCGGCGATAGCCGTTCCGATGACGCCGGAGACGTTCGGTCCCATCGCGTTCATCAGAAGGAAGTTTGAAGGATCCTCGCTCTGCGCGACCTTGTGGGCAACGCGGGCAGCCATCGGTACTGCCGAGACGCCGGCAGAACCGATAAGCGGATTGATTTTCTTTCCCTTCGGCATGAAGAGGTTCATGATGTGAGCCATGCAGATACCGCCGGCAGTCGCGACGCCGAACGCCACGAGACCGAGAACGATGATACCGATTGACTCGCCCTTGATGATTTTCTCCGGGGTCATCTGAGAGCCGACTCCGAGAGAAAGAAGGATGGAAACGATGTTCATAAGCTCGTTCTCCATCGTCTTTGAAAGGCGCTGTGCCGCACCAGATTCCTTCACGAAGTTTCCGAACGCGAGCATTCCGATGAGCGGAGCTGCCGGCGGGAGGAGGAGAATCGTAAGGAGGAGAAGCATCATCGGGAAGAGGATGCGCTCAGCCTTGGGAACCTGCCTCGGGTTTGGCATGTGAATCATGCGCTGCTTCTTCGTCGTGAGGAGCTTCATAATCGGCGGCTGAATCATCGGGACAAGCGCCATGTAAGAGTACGCGGCGACGGCGATGACTGCCATAAGCTCTGGAGCGAGCTTTCCGGAAACGTAGATTGAAGTCGGGCCGTCAGCGCCACCGATGATTGCGATAGCGCACGCCTGCATGATGTTGTAGTTCAATCCGAAGATGTTCATGACGGCTACACCGAAGAGCGTGAAGAACACGCCGAACTGGGCCGCACCGCCGAGAAGCGCCGTCTTCGGGTTCGCGATAAGGGGACCGAAATCCGTCATCGCGCCGATACCCATGAAGATGAGCATCGGGAAGAACTCGTTTCCGACACCCGCTTTGTAGATGATGGCGAGCATTCCGTCGGGAAGGTTGCCCATTCCGGCGCCGACAGCGTTGACGAGAATCGTTCCGAATCCAATCGGGATGAGGAGGAGCGGCTCGAAACCGCGTCCCGCACCGAGATAGACGATGAGGAATCCGATTGCCATCATGATGAACGACTGCCATCCGGGAGCCGTTCCCCAATCTGTCGTGTGGTTCTCAGCCTCCTCGATTACATCGTGGAGGATTTCGTCGTTCGCGTTCGGGTCGCCCTGAAGGACGAAGCGGAGCTTGTTGACGATTGTCTTGGGCTTGTTGTTGTCGGAAGCGGACATTGAATCAGCCGCCTCGACGAGCTTGTTGTACTCTTCCTGAGTCGTCGGCTGCTTGAGGAAGTTGACGTCGTTCTCGTCAGTTTTTGCCGACGAGCCCTTCTCCTTCGTCATCTTAGAGATTCCCGTGGAATTCCAGATGCCGCTGAGGAAGCGTCCCGGGTCGATGTTGTGCTCGTCGCCCCATGTCTCCGTTCCCTTTATGACGCGGGAAAGCCCGTGCTTCGAAGCATCCTGGGCCGGAGCCTCTTTTTCCTGAGCCTGCGCCGGAGCGGTCTCCGACGTCTGGGCGAGAACCTGGCTGCCCACGCTGAGAACGAACGCGACGCCCATCACAGCGAGAGAGACACCAAGAACCTGCCTTTTGAAATTCTTCTGCAAATCAATCATAACGTTATTCATTCTCCCGATTCGATTACTGAACCTCGGCGACTTTCTGTCCGTTAGAAACCTGGCTTCCGGTCGGAGCGATGAAGTGGATTTTTCCGGCGGCACCGGCCTTAATCTCAAGCTCCATCTTCATAGACTCGACGATGATGACAGTCGTGTCTGCCTGAACGGCCGCGCCCTCGGCGACAGCGTACTTGAGGAGCGTTCCCGCGACGGGAGCGTTGACAGCCTTTCCGCCGGCAGATGCTGCGGGAGCGGGTGCCGCTGCAGGAGCAGCCGCAGGTGCCGGAGCCGCGACAGCCTTCACGACGCCGCCGATTGTGGCAATCGTCTGGCCGTTCGAAATCTGGGTTCCGGTCGGGACGGTGTATGTGATAGTTCCGTCAGCGGGCGACTTGACCTCGAGCTCCATCTTCATAGACTCGACGATGATGATTGTCTGTCCCTTGGTAACTTTAGCGCCGTTAGAGAAGCAGTGCTTGAGCAACGTTCCGGCGACCGGAGCCTTCACGTCCTCTCCACCGACAGTCGTCGCAACGGCAGCGGGAGCCGCAGCAGAGGGCGCGCCGAACGCGACGTCGTATGCCGTTCCGTTGACCGTGATTGAAGAGCCGTTCGACGTGACGTTGTATGCCGTTCCGTTGACCGTGACAGTGTAAGAGCCGTTTGCGGAAGCAGCAGCCTTGGGAGCCTCTTCCTTCTTCGCGAATGACTTCTCAGCATCGACAGGACCGTTGGCGCGAGTCTCGAAGAACTTCGTCGCAACCTTCGGGAACATAGCGTATGTAAGGACATCCTCGACGGAGCCGTTTCCGCCGTTCTTCTTCGCCTCTTCGACCATCTTGTCCCATTCCGGCTCAATCTTGTCCGCGGGGCGGCAGGTGAGCGGCTCGGTCATCTTGTTCTTCTCCAAAGCCTTCTTGACGAGGTCGGCGTTGGGAGCAGCGGGGAGCTTTCCGTATTTTCCGGTGAGGAGGTCGCAGAACTCGCCCGTCATGTTGTTGTAGCGTCCGAAGAGAACGTTGAAGACAGCCTGCGTTCCGACAATCTGGGACGTCGGCGTTACGAGCGGAACGTATCCGACATCCTTGTGGACGTTGACGAGCTCTTTGAGAACGTCGTCCATCTTGTCGCTTGCGCCCTGCTGCTTGAGCTGGCTTTCGAGGTTGGAGAGCATTCCGCCCGGAACCTGAGACTTGAGGATGCGCGTATCGGCTCCGAGGAATTTAGACTCGAGCGATGAATAGTGCTTGCGGATGTCGCGGAAGTACGCCGCAATCTCAAGGAGCGCGCCGATGTCGAGCTCGGTGTCGAATTCAGTTCCCTTGAGCATCTCGACGACAGTCTCCGTCGGAGAGTGAGAAGTACCCATAGCCATGGCCGAAATCGCCGTGTCGAGAACGTCGGCACCAGCCTCAGCAGCCTTGAGGAGCGTCGCGACAGAAAGGCCAGTCGTCGCGTGAGAGTGGATTTCAACGGGAAGGTCGCACTTCGCCTTGATTGCCTTCACGAGGTCATATGCCTCATACGGCTTGAGCAAGCCGGACATATCCTTGATACAGATTGAGTCGGCGCCGAAATCGGCGTATGTCTTGGCGAGGTCGGCGTAGACTTCCTTCGTGTGGTACGGAGTCGTAGCGTATGAAATTGCCATCTGGACGTGCTTTCCGGTCTTCTTAGCGGCCTTCGTCGCGCGGTCGAGGTTTCTCGGGTCGTTGCATGCGTCGAAGATGCGGAACACGTCGACGCCGTTGTTCGCCGCGGTCTCGACGAACTTGTCGACGACGTCGTCAGCGTAGTGGCGGTATCCGAGGAGGTTCTGTCCGCGGAGGAGCATCATGATTTTCGTGTTGGGCATAGCCGCGTGGAGCTTTCTGAGGCGCTCCCACGGGTCTTCGTTGAGGAAGCGGATACATGAATCGTATGTCGCGCCGCCCCACGCCTCGGCCGCCCAGTAGCCGATTTTGTCGAGTTTGGGGGCGATTGGCAGCATGTCAGCCAAAGTCATACGTGTCGCGTGCAGTGACTGTGTAGCATCGCGAAGGACAAGTTCAGAAATACCGATTTTCTTAGCCATTTTCTAAAAACTCCTGAAAATAAAAGTGAAACGTTTAGTTTTTCTCGTGCAATGCCGTCGCTATAGCCGCGACGATTGCCTTTTCATCAACTGCGGGAACCGCAGCCGCCACCGGTGCCACCGGCTCCTTCTTAACCTCGTCAAGTTTCGCCGCGTGAACGCAAATTCTCAGCAGGTTCATACAGACGATGAGGATGCAAAGGAACGCGAAGACAACACACATACCAAGCACAGTCAGAATTCCGCTCTGTGTCAGCATTTCAACAATTGTCATAAGTCCTCCAAAGGATTGTACCTAAAAGATGACAAGATTATAGAGGAAAAAATCGGAAGTGAAAACTGTCCAGAACGAAGACGGCGCATCATACAGCCGATTAGCTTGAGAAGCGCCATGCGGACCGACTTTCGAAATCTGTTTCCGAACCTGCAATACAAGAAACGCAGAAGCAAACTTTCTTACGAAAGCCGTCCGGCACGGCAACCTTTTCTCCGGCCAATCGACTATAAAAAACACGGCTCGCCGAACGCCATTGCCGGAGGAACAGGAACGGACAAAAACGCCCGCCCCGGAAAAACGAGCCGGAACGGGCACAAAAACTGCTCAGTCAAAAAGGTCGGACATGCCGTAAAGCTTTCCGCGGGCAAGGCTTCCGGAATTCACGCGGGAAACAAGCTTCTCGAGCGCGACGACGGAACCCCTCGCGAACCCCTCGCGGCTTCTCGCGCGGTGCGTCAGCTCAATCGAATCCGCGGGCGAGTCGAAGAAAACGGTATGCGTCCCCGGAACGGAGCCGACGCGCGTCGACGACACGTGAAGCTCGTTCGCCTTGGGCCGTTCGTGGAACGCGTCGACGACCATCTCCGTCTTCGAAGGATTGCCCGCCATCACGCGTCGCGCGACCTCAAGCGCGGTGCCGCTCGGGCTGTCGGCCTTCTGGTTGTGGTGCGCCTCCCAAACCGCGACATCGTACTCGCTGTACTCGGAAAGGAGCCTTGCAGCCTCCTCGACAATTCTGTAGAACATGTTCACGCCGATGGAGAAATTCGACGAGCGCATCGCGACCCCGTTCTTCTCCGCAAGAAGCGCCGAAATCTCCTCCTCGCTGGAAGCCCATCCCGTCGTCCCACAGACAATCGGAATGCCGAGCGGGACGAGCGCGCGGAGATTCCCCACGACGGCTGACGGATGGCTGAATTCGATGACGCCCTCCGCGCCCGATTTCCTCACAGCATCGGCGACACCGTCATAATCACCCGCCTCCACGACGACGCCGGCATCCTTCGAAACGACATCGATTGTCGCCACAATCTCGTGCCCGAGCGCCTTCGCGGACGACTCTATCATGTGCCCCATCTTCCCATAACCGACCAATGCGATTTTCATTCAGAACTCCTTTCTATAAAAACTGCCGGAAAAGCAAGCCTCCCACGAAAAACGGGGAAGGCGTCTTGAAAAATAGCCCGGAATGCCCCGAGGCATCCCCGAAAAACGGGCGGGAAACGGACGGATGCCCGCCCCGCCGGAGAATTAGCCGAAGAGCGCGCCGTGGAGAATCTGAACGACGCGGTTCGCCTCGGAAGCATCGACGAGCATGGATATGTTGACCTTGCTCGCGCCCTGCGAAATCATCTGGACGTTGACGCCCTCCCGGCCGAGCGCCGTGAAAACGTCGGAGAGAATCGACGAGGAGCGCGTCGCGTCGCAGATTATCGTGACGATTGCCTTGTCCTTCTTGACGACGACCTTCGAAGCCTTCTCCAAATCGGCGACGAGCCCGGAAAGGTCTTTTTTCGTGTTGACGGTGAGGGAGACGGAAACCTCGCTCGTGGCGATGACGTCAATCGAAAGCTCCCATTTGAGGAACTGGTTGAAGATGTGCGCGAGGAATCCCGCGGCGCCGAGCATACGCGAGCTTTCGATGTCGATGAGTGTCACGCCCTTGACGCTCGTTATCGCGGTCACGCGGGGCGTCTCTCCCGAATGCTTCTCGACGATGACGGAGCCGGGGCTTTTTATGTTGTAGGAATTCTTGACGCGAACGGGCGTTCCCGTCCTGCGGCACGGAATCATCGAGCGAGGGTGGAGAACCTGAGAGCCGAACATCGCAAGCTCCTGCGCCTCCTCGTAGGTGACTTCGGGCACGGGGCGCGCCTCCTTGACGACGCGCGGGTCAGTCGTGAGGATTCCGTCGACGTCCTTCCACGTCTGGATTTCCTCCGCGCCCATCGCCGCGCCAATCATCGTCGCCGAAAGGTCGCTTCCGCCGCGTCCGAGCGTGGTGATGATTCCGTTCTTGTCCTTCGCGATGAAACCCG
Organism: Treponema saccharophilum DSM 2985; assembly: GCF_000255555.1. Taxonomy (GTDB): domain Bacteria; phylum Spirochaetota; class Spirochaetia; order Treponematales; family Treponemataceae; genus Treponema_D; species Treponema_D saccharophilum. The sequence continues at coordinate 30,982 of NZ_AGRW01000024.1, read as the reverse complement.
TGACAATCGGAATTTCTTTCTGCGCGCCCGACTTGTAGTCGCCGAGGCAACGGGGAATGTTCTCCCAAACTTCGTCGAGCAGCTCCGCCGACATGTAGTTCGAGTCGGAGACCATGCCGACATCCCAGGCATCATAGAAACGCGCGGGCGTCCCGAGTTTCTGGAGGTACGCCGCCATCATGCGCACGCTCATGCGCTCGCCGAACGATACGAGATAGTCGCGCGTGCGGCGCGTGAGCTCGTGGAGCATCGAAATTCCCGTGAGGAGCGTCCTCAGCTCCCCGAGAAGCTCCGCGATAGCCGGAACGTCGATTCCAAGCTCGCGGGCGGTGTCGAAATGCAGCTTCTCGACCTTCTCGATGTCGACGGTTCCGCCGACTGCCGCGTCAGCAGCCTCCAGAAGATGGTCCGTCGTGTCGCCCATCGCCGAAAGCACGACCGCCGGCCTCTTCTCCGCATACGCCCGAATAATTTCCGCAACATGCCGAATCCTCTCCGCGTTCGCCACGGAACTGCCGCCGAATTTCATCACAATCATCGTTCTTCTTCCTTTGTTTTTGCGATTTCCGCCCGAAAAAGCCGGGACGCGGTGATTCTAGCACAATGCGTCGATTTATGGGAGAAGTATTTCCGAACAGGCGGTTCAGCGCGTCCGCGTGCCTTCCTGCGCGCCGGGATTCGTGCCCGCGCTCGAGACGGTCGCCACATAATTTCCGGATGACGTGCAGAATGTCGTCCGGCTCGTGCCACCGGAAATCTCGGGAAGGCTCGTATACAAATTGTGGAATCTCGTTCCGCCGCTCGCGCTCACCCCGCTCTTCACGGTGTAGGTCGTCCCCGCCTCGATTTTCGGAGAGGAGAGAACCATTATCGTTCCCGTGCTTGACGGGAGCGTGTAGGCGAACACGGGGGTTCCGCCGGAATCCGTAACCGCCATCGTCGTGTCCGCGCTGCCGTAATAGCTGCTTGAAAGGACGACGGTGCTTTGCGTGCAGTTTTTAGGAGCTGTGTAATTGTTCGTCCCCAGGCCGACGAGCAGCCCGCCTTCGATTTTCAGCGGGTAGCTGTCGCAGTCGAAGGCGCATTCCGGGCTGTTGATTCCGATGGCGACGACGACCCCTCCGGAGATGGTGATTCCGCCGGAACCATTCGCGTCGATCGCATCGTTTTTCGAGCTGTACGCATAAACAGCCCCGCCGTTGATGCGGATTGAGCCGCCCGCGTTTATCGCATCGTCGGTGCAGCAGAGCGAGAGCGTGCCCGCGTTTATCGTCAGGTTCCCCTTCGCCTCGATTCCTTCCGGGGAGCATTTCGCGCCGGTGGACGTGTCCTCGTAAGGAGTTCCCGTCGTCGTGATGCTGATTTTTCCGCCGTTGATTTCGACATACGGGTCGGGAACGGTCGCGCTCGTCCCGTCCAGCAGGTTCCCGCACAAAAGCGACGTGTTCGATTTCTGTGTGTAACCGGAAGAGGAAATCGCGCTTTCGTCCGACTTCCAGTGAGCGGTGATTCCCTTCGCGACGGTGTTTATCGTGATTGTCCCTCCGTTGATGATGACGAACCCCGCGCCGGCAGTGTACTCCACAGTCAAATCATCCTCGTCGGCATCCTCGCCCTCGACCTTGATTCCGGCGCTCTCGTCATCGGTTACGGTGCCGTTTCCGGTGAGGCTGATTGTTCCGCCGTCGATTATCACGGCATTCAGGCTCCGCATGCAGTCGCGCCCGGTCGTTCCCTCTACAATCGCGTTCAGCTTCACATCCGCGATTCTGATGTAGTCTTTCGAATAAATCGCGTGCTTGTAGCCGCTGTTCGTAACGGTGAGCGTTCCGCCCGCGCTTTCAGAGCTTTCGCCCGTAAAAATCAGCGCGCCCTTCGCATAGACGGAGCCTTTTTTGTCGTCGTACATAGTCTGGCTTTGGTTCAGGACCCGCGTATCGCACAGCATGTTCTCGCTTGATTCCGGGACGACAATGAACGTGCGGAGCTCGGACGACAGCCGAAGGACGGGTCCCGCGCCGGAATCGCTCGTGATGCTCACGTTGTTCAGGACGACTGCCGCATCCGCGCCCTTGTTTTTGATGAACACCGTCCCCGTATACGTTCCTGACAGGACATATTTGATTTTTCCCGTGCCCTTGTACTGGATGATTACGCCGTTGGAAGATTCGTCCGTGCCGCCCGCCTCATCCTGGACGGCGTTCCCGCTCAGAACGACGGTAATTTTTTTGTCGAAAACCGTTCCGAGCGACGTTTCAGTCGTGCTTGCCGTGACCGTGCCGGAAGAGCCGTCCCCAAGCCATGCGCTCACCGCAGTTCCGTCAAATCTCACATACACGGTGCCGTCCGCGCTGAAGTTTTCGTATAAATCATCCTCCACGAACCCCGTCGCACCGGCGCTCGACTCGTCATCATAGTCGGTAGTGCTCCCGTCATCGTAAATGGCGCCCGCCGAATCCGTCTTGCCCGATGCGCCGTCCTTTTCCGAAGAATCGTCAAATCCGCCCGAACATCCGGCGGCAACCACGCAAAAAAGCGCGAAAAGCGAAAAGCAGCCGCGTTTTTTCATATCCAGCCTCCCGTTATATCTTTTTTTCCTGTCCGGCTTTCCGGCGGGCACCTGATTTCCAGCGCCATCCAGAACGAATTTCCCTCGTTTTTCCGAACACAGTCTTTGATTTTCACGCAGGCCTTTTCTGCAATCATAAAAAACGGCTAAGAGAAAAATAAGAGAATCCGCACAAAAAAATGCACCTCCCGAAACCGGACGGCGTTTGCGTCCGCACGGCTCAGGAGGTGCGTCAAAAAGGTCGTCAAAGAAATCAGACGGCGGCGAAAACGGCGGCGAGCGTCGGGATGTCGACGCGGGACACCTTCACGCGGACGACATCGTTGAGCGCGGCTTCCGACGCCAGCTGAATCTCAAGACCAATCTCGGGGATGAAGAACTGCGGGACGTCGCGGGAGCGGTCAACGCAAACGGCGTCGAATTCCTTTCCGGGATTCTGAAGGAGATAGACGAGCGTCCAATGCATGCGACTGTTCCGCTCCGCCTTCTTGGAAGCCTGCGCAGCCGCCTCTCCCGCGCTCATCCTCATGAGCATCTCGTCCTTGTCTATCATCTTCTCCCCCCGTATGAACGAGCGGAGCTGCTGGTGCGAGATGAGGTCGCCGTAGCGCCTGAGCGGGGACGTGACCTGGGAATACATCGAAAGCCCGAGCCCGCCGTGCGGCGACGGGGAAAGCCCGACGTTTCTCCTTCTCATGCAGCGTCGCAGGCGGAACTGACCAGCAAGCCCCTCGGGAATGTCCGACGGAATCTCCGGGATTTCCTGAGCGATGAACGGGAACGGAATTTTGTTCCTGAACGCGAAAAGCGCGGCGCCCTCCCCCGCAAGAAGCATCGCCTCCCTGACGACCTCCGCGCTCTCGGGATGCGGGGTCGGCTCAATCGAAACTTTCTTCGTCTCCGGCTCAACAGTTATGTGGACTTCGGGAATCTCGATGCTGACCGCGCCCCGCCTGCATCTCCGCTCGAAATTCCGCCGCCCGATTTCGAAAAGCGGCTTGAGCTCGGGCGATTCCTTGAGCTCGTCGGCCTGCTCGTACGAATATCGTTTCACGGAGACAATCGTCCGCAAAACCTCGCACGAATCGACGCTCCCGTCATCAGCGAGTCGGATTTTGAACGACAGCGCCTTGCTTTCCTCGGAAAGGCCGAGCGCGTAGTTCTCGAGGCAGTTCGGCGCGAGCATCATGCTCGTTCCCTCGGGAATGTAGAGCGTCGCGCCACGGTCGCGGGCGATTTTGTCGATTTTCGAGTCGGGGGAGACGGCGCTCGCAGGGTCGGCGATGTGCACCCAAAGGAATTCCCCGTCCCAGCCGATGGCGTCGTCCGGGTCGTTCGACCACGCGTTGTCTATCGCATACGAAATGCCGGGAATTCTCACCCGCTCCTCGTCGGGCGGAGGCGGAAGCGGCTCGCTCGCGCTTTTCGCGCTCAGCCCCCACCTCAGCGGATAGGGATTGCGCGTCATCTCCCAAATGCCTGTTTCGAGAAGCAGCCGGTGCGCGTTCTCGGGCGTCTCCGCGATTCCGGCATCCTTCATGACGCGGCTCTTGTCCGTTTTTCCGAGCGCGACCGTCTCGACCTCCGTCATGAAGACGGAATCCTCGGGCAGAAGCTTACCTTCCTTCAGCCGCGCGATAAAGGCAGCCCGAATTTCCTCGGCATGTTCCTTCTCAAAATCCTTCTTCTTCATCGCGGCAATCTCGTCCATGCTTCTCGGGACGAGCATCACGGATCCGTCGACCGTTTCCACCTTGAATTCATACGAGTCGCGGAGCGCGGAAAAAAGCCCCCACACCTCGACAGGAACGAGCGCCCCTTTCATCAAATCGACGACATCGCCGAACGAAATCGGAGCCGATGCCGTCTCTCCATCGCCCAGAAGGAGCTCGTGGACCTCCGCAATCTGCTTTCCCGCCTCAGAATTCTCAGCGCAGGCGGCGTCCGCAAACGCAAGCATCTTGTCGAGGAACGCATGCCCCGACTCGCCGCATTCCAGGACGAGCGGGACGACATCCTTCTCGCGCACCCGCTGCTCCGCATAGACGGCCTTTTTCCCGCCTGCGCTCGCACGGGACGCGCACCACTCGACGACGAATTTATCCCCGTCGACGTCCTTCACCAATGCCGGCAGGTTCTTGTAAATAACAATCGCATTCTTTTTTAGCATATTCTTTTATCGGAAGTAAAAACGCACAAAAAAAGCACCGCCCGAAAAACCGGGACGGTGCCGTTGCGCGGGGAAGCGCTGCATCATCCCCGCACGGAACGAATCATAAAAGCGTTATTTCGCACCCTTTGAAGAGTTCGTGTCGCTCCATGTATTCTTGATTTCCTCGCAGATGTTGACCTCTGTGCTCAAATCGAAGAACTTCGCCTTTGACATATCCGGCGTGAAGTTGATTGAGTCGCCGAGCTGAACCTCGACCTCCGGCGCGACGCGCGCGACGATTGTCTTGTCCTTTACCTGAACGAACACGTGAGTGTCCGCACCGAGCGGCTCCTTGTTCGTAACCTTGAGCTGCATGTTGTTCTCGGCCGCGGGTGAAGCCTGATAGTGGATGTCCTCCGGGCGGATGCCGAAGTAAACTTCCTTGCCGACATAGCCCTTATCCTTGAGGGACTTCTGCTGCTCCGGAGTCGGAACGAGCGTGAACGAGCCTTCCTCAGCGACGACCCTTCCGTCCTTCTCGGCGATTCTGAGCGTGAAGAAGTTCATCGGCGGCGTTCCGATGAAGCCCGCGACGAATTTGTTGATCGGGTGGTTGTACAGATAGAGCGGAGCGCCAATCTGCTGGATTCTCTTCTCTGACATGACGACGATTTTCGTACCCATCGTCATAGCCTCAATCTGGTCGTGGGTAACGTAAATCATCGTCGCCTGCAACCTGTGATGGAGGTTAGAAATCTCGGAGCGCATCGTTACGCGGAGCTTCGCGTCGAGGTTCGAGAGCGGCTCGTCGAACAAGAATACTTTCGGAGAGCGGACGATTGCGCGGCCGACTGCGACGCGCTGCCTCTGTCCACCGGAGAGAGCCTTCGGCTTGCGGTCAAGGTATGTCGTAAGGTCGAGCATCTTAGCCGCCTCATCAACCTTGCGCTTAATCTCAGCCTTGTCAACCTTGCGGAGCTTGAGACCGAACGCCATGTTGTCGAAAACGGTCATGTGCGGATAGAGAGCGTAGTTCTGGAAAACCATCGCGATGTTGCGGTCTTTCGGCGGAACATCGTTCATAAGCTCGCCGTCGATGAGAAGCTCACCAGCGGTGATGTCCTCAAGACCCGCGACCATGCGGAGCGTCGTTGACTTTCCGCAGCCAGACGGTCCTACGAAAACGCAGAACTCTTTGTCCTCGATTGTTACGTTCGACTTCTCGACAGCGAGAACATTCCCGTCGTAAATTTTTGTGATGCCCTTAAGCTCAACCTTTGCCATGTTTTACTCCTTATGACATTGGGATTATGAATTATGTTTCCGATAATAAACCACAACAGGACGGAAATCAACACCCCTGTTATATTTTTTTTCAAAAATCAGCGTTTTTTGGATAATTCAGCGATTTGAAAAGGAAATTCCGCGCAGACAAAAAAAAAGCGGCTCCCGATTAGGAAGCCGCCGTTGCGGAGAACCTGACTTGAACAGGCACAGCTTGCGCCACTAGCACCTCAAGCTAGCGTGTCTACCAATTCCACCATCCCCGCAAAGATGTTTAGATAATACAGAAATGCGGAAAACGTGTCAACACCATCGCGAAAAAAAAATCAAAAAACGCGCGAATTGCCGAAAAACGCGCGCCCCGTCCATCGTTGACAGCTATTTTTGACGATGATAAAATCCATGTCTCACATATTTCAAATATCCAAGAATAAGGAAAAAATTTATGAAAAAGCCTCTTCTTTACATCGGCTCCGTCCTGATTTTCATTTTGGCGGCGGTTGCATTCGTATTCGTCCCGGCAAAAGCCGGAGGCGGGCAGAACGGCGCGTACCCGGTTTTCGGGAAGTACGACGGCAAGCCCATCGAGCTCAAGCCGGGAACCGATTTCGCAACGGCGGTCAACAACTACTCGAATTTCTACAGGAACCAGGGCGTGAACCTTGACGAGCAGAATTCCTTCTATTTGTACAACATGGCGTTCAACGCGGCAATCGTGACGACGACGGCGCGCGAGGCGGAGAAATCCGTCGGGTACAAACCGAGCAAGAAGAGCGTCAGCAGGAACCTCCTCCGCTACTACTCGGACGAGACCGGCAAGTATTCGTCAAAAATATACAGCATGTACTCCGACAACCAGAAGGAGGAGCTCAGGAAGAACGTGGAGAAGGACCTCGTCGTCAGCAGGTTCAACGACGACATCTTCGGCTCGGAGACGGAAGTCGGCGGGAAGAAGCTCTACGGAATCAAATCGTCGGACGCCGAAATCGCATTCCTCAAGAAAATGGGCGAGGACAAGCGCGCGTTCAACATCGTGTCGTTCAGCAAGTCAAACTACCCCGAGTCGGAGATAAAATCGTTCGCGGAGGGAAACAAGGAGCTGTTCGACAAGTTCGACATCTCGGCGATAACGATTTCCGATGAGGCGACGGCGAAGAAAGTGCAGAAGCAGCTTGCGGGCGGCGAGATTTCATTCGACGACGCTGTTGCCGAGGAATATTCCGAGAAGAACTACACGGACGCGAAAGGAAAGGTCACTGCCGCGCACCGGTATCAGGTCAAGGGAATCCTCGCGGACGAATCATCGCTCAGCGCAATCGAGTCGCTCTCGGACGGAGCGTTCTCCGATGTCGTCAAGACGGCAAGCGGCTGGACCGTGTTCAGGAAGGACGGAAAGACGGCCGGAACGGACTTTGAGACCCCGGACGGGCTTGACGTCGCGAAGAGGTACATCACGTCGAACGAATCCGGCAGAATCGAGGATTACTTCGTCGCGAAGGCGAAGGACTACATCGCGAGCGCGGCGGTTGCGGGCGAAGGCGCTGAGCTTCCCGAGGGTGCGGAGAGCTTCACGACGAAGCCGTTCCCGCTCAACTACGGAAGCACGACGATTGCGGGAAAACTTCCCACGGACGTTGCCCCGCTCGCGGGCGCGGACAGGAACGAGAATTTCTGGGAGAAAGCGTTCAAGCTCAAGACCGGCGAATACTCGGAGCCGCTCGTCATCGGAAACTACGTCGTCGTCCTCCGCATTGCTGAGGCTGCGGAAGATGCAGAGGAGAAGGGGCTCAGCGACGACGCTCTCAGGAGCGAAATCGCGAATTACGACAGCAGCTCGGCGCAGTCGGTGATGACAGGCAGCAAGAAGGTCGAGAACAACGTCCTTCAGGCATACTTCAAGATGGTGAAAAACTAAGCGGAAAAAAGGGAGCGCGGGCAGAACCTGCGCCCTCTTTTTTTCCGCGGAATTGCGATTTATGGAAACGACGAAAAACGAAAGCAACGACGAAAAGCCCCGTCTGGTTGACACCGGCCGGGGCTTTTCCGTCTCATACAAGGGAAGGCTCCTCTACTCGAAATACGCCCCCGAAAAAGCGATAGAAAAAACGCTCGACACGCTCGAAATACGCGCCGCGACAATCGTCCTCTGCGCCTCCCCCGCCCTCTGGCACGGGATAGAGAAACTGTGCGGGAAGCTGGGAGACGACTGTCTGGCGCTCGGCATCGAGACGGACAAGGATTTGCACGACTTCGCGGAAGCCGCGCTCGAAAAAAAGAAAGCGGCGGACAGCTCGCTCCGCGCGGAGCTTCTTCCGCTCGGGATGAACGGGAAAATCGCGGAAATTCTCTCGCGGGAAATCAGCGCCGGCTTCAGGATACCGCCCGTCAGGCGCGTAATCATGATTGAGATGAGCGGCGGCGCGGCATTCGGAAAGGAAACATACAGGATGATGCTGGGCGCGGCGGAGGATGCGGTCTCGCGGTTCTGGAAGAACAGGCTCACGCTGACGAGGTTCGGGAGGCTTTTTTCCCGGAACACGATACGGAACATCGCGAAAATTCCGGCATCGGTTGATTTCCGGGACATCAGCGGCACGGTCAGCAAGAAAATCCTCGTCCTCGGCGCGGGAGAAGGAACGGGAAAGCTGATAGAGGAAATCGGCGCGGACAAAATCGGGGAATGCCTGACGATTGCGGTCGACGCCGCGGTCCCGGCGCTTTCGGCAAATGGAATCAGGATTGACGCCATAGTCGCGGTCGAGTCGCAGCTCGCAATCGAGCCGTCGTACATCGGCGCGAGGGGGCACACGAACGGGACGATTGTCTTCGCGGACATGTCCTCGCGCTCGCAGGTCGCAGACAGCACGGGCGGAAGGCTCTCGTTCTTCGCGTCGTCGTACACGAAAGCCGAATTCCTTGAGCGGCTGAAAAAGGAGGATTTCTTCCCGCCGGCAATCCCGCCGCTCGGCTCGGTCGGGCTTACCGCGACATACATCGCTCTTCTTCTCCGCGCTGGAACGGAAATTCCCATAGCCGTCGCGGGGCTCGACTTCTCGTTCTCGGCGGGGCGGACGCACACGGCAGGAACGAACGCGGAGGAAACGCGGCTCGCAAAACGGACGAGGCTCTCCTCGGACGGATTTTTCGAGGCAGCATTCGGGAACGGAGCGCGGAAGAAATGCGGGAAAAACGGCGACGTCTACACGGACATAGCCCTTTCCTCTTACGCGGAGCTTTTCCGCTCGGCATTCCGCGCTCAAACAAATCTTTTCGACGCAGGAAAAAGCGGACTTCCGCTCGGCATTCCTGACGCGGGCGATTATTTCTGGAATTTCCCGCGCGGGAACGGAATTCTCCTGAAGGAAAAGGGAAAAGGAAAAGTGCAGGCGGAACGCGCCGCAGAAAAGTGGCTCGAGGATGAGGAACGCGCGCTCGAGCGTCTCCGCGAACTGCTCATGTTCGGAAACGATGTCGCGCGCTGCGGAAAAACCGCGGAGGAGGAAATCGAGTCGATTGTCTCATGCCGCGAGTACCTTTTCCTCCATTTTCCGGACGGATACAGATGCGACACGAAAAACATCAGCTTCCTCAAGCGCATAAGAACCGAGACCGATTTTTTCCTGAAAGACATCCGGAAAGGAATATCCATGCTTGGAAAATAGCTCGCCGTACAAAGAGGAATCCCGCAAAGCGGAATTTCTCCCAAAGGAATGAGGAATAAGCCTTCCGCTTATTCCCTATTCTTCCTTCTCCTTCAGCACGGCAAGGAACGCGCTCTGGGGAAGCTCGACGTTTCCAATCATCTTCATGCGCTTTTTTCCCTCCTTCTGCTTCTCGAGGAGCTTGCGCTTTCTCGTCACGTCGCCGCCGTAGCACTTGGCGAGGACGTCCTTCCTGACGGGATTGACCGTCTCGCGCGCGATAATCTGGCTTCCGATTGCGCCCTGAATCGCAATCTTGAACTGCTGGCGGGAAATCTCGTCCTTGAGCCGCTCGCACACCTTCTTCGCGCGGGCAGCTGCGCTCGGCTTGTAGGCGAGCTGGGCGAGCGCGTCCACGGGCTTCCCGTTGAGGAGGATGTCGACCTTCACGAGCTCCGTCGGCTGGTAATCAGTAAGCTCGTAGTCGAAACTCGCGTAGCCGCGGCTGTAGCTCTTCAACTTGTCGTAGAAATCGAAAAGAACCTCGGAAAGCGGCATCTCGTAGACAAGCTCCACGCGCTTCTCGTCGAGGTAGCTCATGTTCTTCTGAACGCCGCGCTTCTCCGTGCAGAGGTTCATTATCGAGCCGATGTACTCGGCGGGCGTGATGATGCTCGCGTCGATGTACGGCTCGCTCGCCTCGACCCTGCCCTCCGGAAATTCCGTCGGGTTGTCGATTATCTTCTCCTCGCCGTTCGGCATCTTCACGCGGTACTGGACGCTCGGCGCGGTGAATATGACCGCCTGGTCGTAGTCGCGCTCAAGACGCTCCTGGATGATTTCGAGGTGCAGCAGCCCCAAAAATCCGCAGCGGAACCCGTTACCGAGCGCGAGCGAGTTGTCCTTCTCGTAGACGAGGCTTGCGTCGTTCAGCTTGAGCTTCTCCATCGAGTCGCGGAGCTCCTCGTAGTCGTTCGAGTCGAGCGGATAAATCGAGGAGAAGACGACAGGCTTGACGTCCTTGAAGCCGGGTAGCGGGGAAGCGGCTGGGTCGCCCGCAAGCGTCACGGTGTCGCCCACACGGACGTCGGAGACCGTCTTCACGCCCGCGATGATGTACCCGACGTCGCCCGCCTCAAGGAACTGCCGCTCCTCGTACTGGATGCGGAATATGCCGATTTGGTCGACCTTGTAGTCGGCGCCGTTCGACATGAAGCGGATGGTGTCGCCCTTTTTGATTCGTCCTTCCTTGACGCGGATGTGGATTACGACGCCGCGGTACTCGTCGTAGTGGCAGTCAAATATGAGCGCCTGCGCCTTCCCGTCGGGATTTCCCGTCGGCGCGGGGAATTTTGTGACGATTGCCTCGAAAAGCTCGTCGACGCCCGCGCCCGTCTTTGCGCTCACGGGAACGGCGTCGGCGGAATCAAGCCCGAGGTCGTGGTCAATCTGCTTCTTCACGGAGGGAATGTCCGCGCTCGGAAGGTCAATTTTGTTGATGACGGGGACAATCGTCAAATCGTGCTCCATTGCCATATAGAGGTTCGACACGGTCTGGCTCTCCACGCCCTGGCTTGCGTCGATGAGCAGGAGCGCGCCCTCGCAGGAGGCAATCGCGCGGCTGACCTCGTACGAAAAATCGACGTGCCCCGGCGTGTCGACGAAGTTCAGCTCGTAGTCGTTCCCGTCCTTCGCGCGGTACGGAATCGTGACCGCCTGGCTCTTTATCGTGATTCCCCGCTCGCGCTCGATGTCCATGTTGTCGAGAATCTGGTTCATCATCTGCCTGTCGTCGATTATCTTCGCCTTCTGGATGAGGCGGTCGGCGAGCGTTGACTTTCCGTGGTCGATGTGCGCCACGATGCAGAAGTTCCTCTTGAATTTCATTTCTGTCATATTTTTTTCCTTGTCGTGTTGAAAAAGTAAAAGGGCGACGGCGAAATTCCCGGAAACGGGAAATCGCTTTCCGCGCTAAAAATAATACGGGCTGTCGAACGACGATATCATCGCAAGCGGGACATCGACGTAGCCCTTCTTGCGGTTCTTCGTGTAGACCTCTACGTAGAGCGCTGTTTTATCCTCGCTGACCTTCTTCGAGCGAATCTGGAGCGGATCCATCTCGGAGAACCCGGACTCGTCGGCAATCGAGCCCCGCAGAACGCTCTGGACGACGAATTTCCGGCTGGCGTTTTCCGAAAGCGGGACGAGCTTCATCCCGAAAAGCGGAACGAACGCGTTGGCAATCAAATCCGAGTTGTAGATGTCGAGCCCGGGAGCGGACGGCCTGACGCCGAGATAGACGGCGACTTTCTTCTCGGAAGGCTCGTCGGAATCGATTCCCCTGATGACCGAAATGTCTATCACCGTCTTCGCGGAATTCTTGAGGAGGATGCCCTGGAAATCCTCAAGGGTGCGGATTTTCTGCCCGTCAGCCCCGACGATTACGTCGCCGACTTTCAGCCCAGACCTGTCTGCGCTTCCGCCCGGCAGCGAATACAGAATCTCAAGCCCCGCCTCTTTTCCGAGGACTTTCTTCGTCCTTCCGAAACACGATATCCACGGGTGGTCGATGCGGCCGCCCGCAAAAAGCGCCGGAAGCTCCGACTTGAGGTATTCGACGGGAATCGCGAAATTCAGCCCCTCGTACTGGAGCATCCCCGCAAAGACAATTGCCTGGACGTTCCCGTTCTCGTCGATGCACGGACCGCCGGAATTCCCCGAATTCACCGCGGCATCGATTTGCATGACGGAGCCGAGCGTGAAGAGCTTTCTGTCCGTCGCGCTGACGATTCCGCTTGTCAGCGTGCGCTCAAGACCGACGGGCGAGCCTATCGCATAAATCTTGTCCCCGACATCGAGGTCCTTGCTCGAGCCGAGATTGAACACGAACGGCGCGTCGACCTCCGCCTTCAAAAGCGCAAGGTCGAGGATTGAATCCCAGCCGATGACCTTCGCGGGAATTCTCGTCGTGCTGTCCTCCGCAAGCTTTATGAAAACGCGCGAGTATTTTTTGTTTTTCGGGTCAACGACGTCCTCGATTACGTGGTTGTTCGTGATTATGTACCCGTCCTTCGAGATGAAGAACCCGGAGCCGATTACCCGGTCGGCATACCCCATCCCGTTGTGGAACGAGATGCCCTTGTCGACCCAAATCGTGACGGTTCCGTTTATCAAGGACGAAACCTTCGAGACTCCGGACGAGCCGCCGCCGAGCCCGGGAACGGAAAGCGCGCACAGCCTGTCAAGCTCCTCCTCCGTTTTCGAAAGCGAGCCGAGCGACGGATATTCCTCGACACGGAGCGCCTTGAACAGGCTCCTCGCGGCATACCAGTTCTCCTTCTCGACCGCCGAATCGAATTCCGAGACGACAGCCGCAAACGCGCGCCCGACCGTCTCCTCGTCGCCGAGAAGCTTCGCACGCCACAGCCCCATCACGGGATTGTACGAATCCTCGTTCTCCTTTGACAGCAGCGCGTCAATCGCGTCGATTTCTCCTTTCCTGACCTCCGCAAGGGAATAATCGGGCGCGACGAAAACAGTGCCCCCGTCCGACGCGCATGACAGGACGGGAAAAAGAAGCAGCGGAAAAAATGCCGACGCAAGAAAAGAACGCAGCTTCATCACTTTTCCCCCGAGTCCGAGGGAAGAATCTCTATGAAAACCATCGAGCCGACGCGGACAGCATGGTAGCGCGCGTCTTCAAGCTGAATAACCTTCGAGACGCCCTGCTCCACCCCGCCAAGCTCGCGGTTAACGGCAATCTCAACGGCGCCCGTCGCGATGTCGTCGCGCTCCTTCCCGCCAATCCAGTAGAATCCGTCGCGAAGCCCGCCGAAAATCCGAACGTTTTTGCGGAGCACCTTTCCGTTTTCGGCAGACGAGATGCTCACGTTGACGGGAATGCCGTTCTCGGAGGAGACCGTAACGACATCTCCGGAGAACGGCTGGTGGAAAAGCGAATCCTCCCTTTTCACGCCGTCCTTCGACTCGGGCCTTTTCACATAGCGGACATCCCATTTTCCGTCGCCGTCCGAGTCCCATGTCGAGATTTTCCCTAGCCCCTCGGTATATTCCTCGATGAAATCCGGAACGGTGTCGCCGTTCCAGTCCACCTGAATCATCTTCACGTAAACGCCCGTCCCCTTTGCGGGCGTCCCGAAAAGGTTCGTCACGACCTGAAGCTCGTCGGCCTCCGACATGAACCGCCCTTTCTTTTCCGAATCGTGCCCGAACATCTCCGTCGTCTCGAACAGCCCGTCGTCATCGGAATCGACAAGGCGCATGACGGGAAGCCCGTCCTCAAAGCGCGCAGTCGCGTACATCCTGCCGTCAACGCCGCCGACGGTGTACCGCGCGCTCTGCGGGATTCCGCCGAGAACGCTCACCGTCACGTACGCGTCAGGGCGCTCCGCCGAGGGAAGCGAATACGAGGTCGAGGCGAGAAGCAAATCAGTTCCGGAAACGGCGCGGCGCTTCTTTGGAATGCTCGGTATAAAGAAATCGATTCCGACAGCTTCCTTGAGGACGGAATCGAACACGATGTCGAACGGAGTCCACGAAAGCGTGTCCGCTATAAGGTTGAACGAAAGCTTTTTGACCTTCGTCCCGTCGCCGACTTTATCCGAGACGTCGTAAACGGCGCTCCTCACGAACGGCCATGTTCCGTACCCGACATCGAGCCTGCTTTCCCCGACATGGATGGCAACGGGAACGCCGAAATCGCAGTCGGCGACCCAATCGTCGACGCCGTCCTGGTTCCCGTCATACGATATCGCCAGCGCGCGGCCGCGCTTGTACACGACCGTCATGTCGCACGTCCCGTCCCCGTTCGTGTCGTCGAGAATCGTCCCGCTGAACGAATTCAAGTAGTCGAAGAATTCCTTGCGAAGCGTCTCCCCGCCCTCGTCCATCTCACCACCGAAAACGGCGGCGGCAAAAACCTCAAGGACGGAAAGCCGGACAGGCGACGAATCGGAATACCCGTAGAAATAATCGAGCGCGCCGTCCCTGTCGAGGATCCCGTTCAGAAAACCGTACGTCGCGAAAAGAACGGAGCGGTGGTTCTCCGAATCGAACGCCTTCAGCGAGCGCACAAGCTCGTCGCCGGAAAGCGTGAAAAGCGACGACAGGAGGCGGACATCGTCGTTCACGGAAGCGTAGTTCCCCATGCACGCTAAAAACGAGCCGGCGATGCGCTTCACATCAGACGAAAGCCCGCCCGCGCAGAACGATTTCAGATATTCGAAATTGTAGAAAAGCTCCGCGAACCGCACGTCGTCCGGATACACCTTGCGCGCCGTATCGACGCGGGAGCGCGCCTTCGCGAGGGAATCCTTGTCCCCGAGACTGTAATACGATTTTACGCGGATGAATTCGGCGTCGGCGGAATAGACCATCGGCTTCGAGTCAAGCAGTTTTATCGCATCGCGCGGCCGAAGCGACGAGCAGAGGATGTCGGCGCACAGCACGCGGGCATTGTCCCTGTTGTAATCGACCCAGTCTGTCTCCTTCCCGTCGAGGGATTTCGTCACGAGGGGAAGAATTTCGGCGCGGGAGCCGCCCAAAGCCTGGCGGGCAACGGCCTGCATGTACCACAAGTCCGCGACCGACCCGTCGTACTGCAACCCGAGCCGGGACTGCGAATCGGATTCCGCCCACCGCCCCTCAGCCGCATACTGCTTGGCGAGCTGGAGATAGCGGACGGCCGTCCGCCTGTTTGCCGAGGAAGGATTCCCCCGCGCGGAAAACGACGGCAGCGAAATCAAAACAACAGTCAAAAATGCAAGAATTTTTTTCATCGGTCTTTCCTGAAGGTCTAATGTTACTCTAAATATCGGCAGATGAAAAGGCGAGCGTTCGCGCAATCGTTCATTTCGGGATTTTGGCGCGGGAAGCCCTAGACAAGCCCGGCCTCCTCAAGGAAGGCGCGGAATTCCCCGACAATCCACGAGCCGTAACCTCCCGCGAGGACAGCGACGACATTCATCGTCCCCGCATCGACGACGACGGGAACGGACTGCCGCGACTGCCGCGGGACTTTCCATTCGGAAAGGATTTTCTGGACGTCCTTCCGGCGGCCGTCCTTCATCGCTATGCAGTCCCCGGAAATGACGCTGCGCTCCACGAACCTCCTTCCGCCCGCGGAGAACGACCTGCAGAAACCGCGCTCACGCGTTTTTTCCACGGAATCAAGCCGGAAAGCCCGGACGGAATTTTCATCCGCCGTTATCGAAAATCCCCCGAACGAAACGGAATCGCATTCCCCCGCCCGAACGGAAACGATGCGCCCCATGAGCGCGTACGGGAATCGCGCGGAAAATCCGGCGGAGAGCAGCATAGACTGCACGGCGCGCCTTCTTATAGACGGCGGGAAAGAATCCCATCTGGCGCGGGAAACGGACGAAGCGTTCTTCCCGACGGACGAAACGACGGCGCTGTCGATGAAATCGTCGTCGTCGCGGACCTTGCCCGCGCCCCGTATAACGGCGCCCCTCCACCCGGGAAACTGCGCGTCAAGAAACGGAACAAGGTTCGCGCGAATTCTGTTCCGCATGTATCCGGTATCGGAATTCGTCGAATCGGTACGCCATGGCTGCGAGCGGGAGCGCAGGAATTCCTCTATCATGCTCCTCGAAACGGAAAGCAGCGGCCGGACGAACACGCCACGCCTCATCCTGATTCCGCCGCCCCCGTCCGTCCCGCTCCCCTGAATGAAGCGCATCAGAACCGTCTCGAGCTGGTCGTTCTCGTTGTGCGCGAGGCATAGCGCCTCGACACCGCTTTTTTCGACGAACGAATCGAACGCGCCGTAACGAAGGAACCGCGCCGCCTCCTCGATTCCGCCGCCACGCTCGGACGCGACCTCGCAGACCTTTCCGCGGGGAATCTCCACGACATCGCAGGCAACCCCGAGACGCGCACACAAATCGCGCACGAATTCGGCATCGCCCCTCGTCTCGTCGTCAGGACGAATGTTGTGGTTCACCGTAACGGCACGGACGCGCCCCGCACCGAAAATTTCCGCGAGCGAGACGAGAAGCGAGACGGAATCAGCCCCGCCGGAGACGGCTGCCCCGATCGAGCGGCACGAACCGACGTCTATTCCGCACCCGAGAAGCCCCGCGCGTACGCAATCCAAGAATTCCATAAACTCCTCATAAAAACGAAACCCCGCCTGCGCGAGCGCAAGCGGGGACTTTTCTGTCAACGGATTTCCGCTGCGTTATTTAGCGCGGGGCGGTGCGACAGTGATGATTTCAGCATCAGCCGGCGTAAGGACGGTGACGGCATCGCCGAGGTTGAGGTCTTTCACAGAGAAGACATCGCCGATGTTGATTTTAGAGACATCGACAACGATGCGCACGGGAAGGTCCTTCGGGAGCGCGCAGACGCGAACCTCAGGAATGTGCCTGACCATGAATCCGCCCTTGAGAACGCCGGCAGCAGTTCCCGTGTACTGGAGTTTGTATGAGCGGACAACTTTCTTCGTGTTCGACACGGCGAAGAAATCGGCATGGAGGACGGTGTCCGTCATGATGTCATACTCTACATCAGAAATGAACGCATCGCATGATTTTCCGTCAACATCGAGCGTAACGAGCGTCGTCTTCGTGATGTTGCGCCAGACCTTGTTGAATTCCACTGAGTTTACAGTGATTGAAGTTGCTTTTCCCGCTTCGTCATAGACGACAGCAGGGATGTTTCCCGCGGCGCGGATAGCTTTTGCCGCTTTCTTTCCTGTCTCGTTGCGTACTTTTGCAGCAATCGTGAACTGTGCCATTTAAGGACTCCTAAAAAAATGTTTTTTTGGAAAGACCTGCACCGTAAGTGCGAATTGATTTATTCAAACCCCATCGTTCATCACGCCAGAGCTTTCCATTTTACACGGAAAATGCGGAATCGAACCGCACTCAGGCACCAGCTTTTCCGTAACGCGAACCGACTACTCATCGGCAGCCGATTCGTCAAAATGCCCCGCATTATATTCCGCGAGTATCTTCTCCTGAAGGGCACTCCGGAATTCAGGGCTTATAGGATGCGCGACATCCTTGTATTCGCCGCGGGACGTCTTCCGGCTCGGCATAGCTATGAACAAACCGGTTTTCCCCTCGATTATCTTCACATTGTGGACGACAAAGCAGTTGTCGAACGTGACCGTGACATAAGCGCACAGCTTGCTTCCGTCATCTGCCTTAGAGACCTTTCTGATTCTCAGCTCCGTGATTTCCATATTGCACCTCCGTGTCAAAAGTTCCGCAGAGTCCCGCATTACGCGAGAACGCACCGCCACCGTCTTCCCAAAGCGGAAGCAGCCGAGGAAGCCGTCTCCCGGCTCGAAAAGACGCCGAAAACCGACGAGCCCGAACCGGACATATCGGCAAATTCCGCGCCAGACTCCAGCAGGGCGCCGACAGCCTCGCCTATTTCGGGATGGACGGCGGACAGAACGCGCGTAAAGCTGTTCCTGAACCGCCACCCGCGAACCGCACCGTTGTACTCGTCCTCATAAGACTCAAAATCGATGTAGCCGCCGACATCCCCTTCCTCGCCGTATTCCCTGTCGAGCAGAGAATACGCTTCCTTCGTCGAGCTGAACACGTCGGGAAGGACGAGCACGACATGCAAGTCGCGCGCGCGAATCTCCCTGACGACCTCGCCGCGCCCGGAAACAAGCGCGGCCCCAAAACCGGAACGAAGCCCAAGGAAAAAGAACACGTCGCTTCCGACATCGCCCGCGACGGCATCGGACAAACCGGAATCGAGACAGATTCCGTTCAAATCCGCAAGCGCGCGGAGGAAACTCGCGGCATCGGAAGAACCTCCGCCAAGCCCTCCCCCCGCGGGAATCCGCTTTTTGATGGAAACCGAAACGGAATCCCCGCATCCCGTCAAACCGACGAACGAGCGGTACGTTCTCGTTATGGTATTGTCCTCCGGAAGGCTCATCGCGTCGCACGAGACGTAGCACTGCCCGCGCCCCGGAACGAGCCCGACCTCAATTTCATCACAGAGACCAACTGTCTGGAAAATGCTTTCTATGCCGTGGTACGTGTCACCTTCTTTTTTTCCGAGCACGCGCAAACCGACATTTATCTTCGCAGGAGCAAAAATTCTCACAGACACGTCCATCATTTTACAGCCAACAAGAACCTCAAGTCAATCACGCAGACGAAATAGAAGAACGCAAAAAAAACGGGCCGGAGAATGGAAAAGCGTTTTAAGCGCGTTATACTTGTTTGTCCGAATTCGCAGCCGAAGCAATTGACACAAAATCCTCTCTCAATTACAGTTTTTCCATCACCAACAAAAAACACAAGGAAGGCATTTATGCTCGAAGACGACAATCTTTATGAGTTTTCGTACGACGACGAGTACGACGAGAATTTCATGGAGCCCGAACCGATTTTCACCGAGAACAACGACTTTGAGAACGCATGCGACGAGCTTGATTCTCTCGACGACGAATTCTACGATGAGATGTTCGATGACATGGGCGATACCGACGACGCGGAGCCGAAGACGGCGCGAGGTGTCCTCCAGAAGGAGCCTGTGCTCGCATTCAGCGCGGACGAGGAATTCTTGGACGACTTCGATGACGAGTAGGGTTTTGTCCCCTTCGACATGAAAAAGACCGGGAAACGGATTTTCGTTTTCCCGGTCTTATTTTTTTTCCGCCAGAAAAAGCGGAATTACTTCAGCACGGTGCCGGCGTGCCAGAGCTTCTCAAGCTCGTAGAAGGCGCGCGCGGACTCCGACATCAGATGCACGACGACAGGCCCGATATCGATGAGGTTCCAGTCGTCGCCGTTCGACGATTTCTGGTGGACGGTATGAATCTCCATGCCGTTCTCCTTCGTGTAATCCTTGACCTGTTTCGCAAGCCCCTGCCAATGCGCGGAGCTGTGTATCGTCGCGATAACGAAATAATCAGTCCAGCTGTTGAGCTCGGACACATCAAGAACGCGGACATTCTCCGCCTTCCCGTCCTCGAGAAGCCCCGCTATCTCAAGGGCTTCCTCGCATGCAGTTTTCTCTGCCATTTTCTTCTCCTTCAAATCAACCATAATGAAGCCGCGTCCTCAGCGGACATACCGCCCGTCAAAATCGTTTCCGAGAATCAGCGTGAAATCGACATTCGCGTCGGTCTCGTAATCAATCTCCTCGTCGATTATGTTCGTGCAGTGGATGAAGTCGCCGAGCTGCTTCACCGCCTCAGAATTCCCGATGTGGTTTATTATGACCGTCTTCTCGTAATCCTGCGTCGAGGCGTTCGTCGTGCTCAGGACATCGTAGCCCGCGCTCTGCAGAAGCACGGACGTATTCCGCGCGAATCCCGTCTTCGTCGTTCCGTTCTGGATTTCGAGTACGTAGACGCGGTTGACGTTCTCGTCGTCTGAGTTGACGAGCGCGTTCGACGCCTGCTTCACGACATCCTTTATGAGGTCGCCGTCGTAGAACGGGAAGAGGAGCACCTTTCCGTCGACGACACGGCGCGTTCCCGTTATCGCCTGCGGGATGAGGCGCTCGGAATCGACCTGGATAAGCTCGGAAAAAAGCCTGAACAAATCGTCGGGGGCGAGGTTCGCGCTGAATTTCTTGCTGACGGAGTCGAACGTCACCCGGTCGCCCAGAATGCGCTGGTTCTTCCCGAACGCGTTGAAAATCGAGAGCATGACGTTCTGCCTGCGCTCGATGACGTCGTCCTCGGAATCGTCCGCCTTCGAGAACGTGAGGTACGTGTGAATCTTGTCGCCGTCGAGGTTGACGACGCCGCTCGGAAGAAGCCAATGCTCGCCGTCGTCGCTCTTCGCGTCAACGGAATCGGGGATGAACACCTTCATGCCGCCGAGCATGTCCGTAAGCTCGCCGAAATCCTCGAGCTTGAAAACGACATAGAACGGAATCGTCTGCCCGATGAGGTTCTCTATCTCCGATTTGTAGACGTCGATACCCTTCTCCGCGTAAATCGCATCGATTCTGTCGACGCGGTCGAGGCTCCGGTAGATTGCGCCCGTGTTCCCGAGGATGTTTATCAGCGCGCCGCGCTTCGTCGGCGGATAATAGATGAAGACATCCGTAAAGAGCACCTCGCCCTTGTCCTCCATCACGAAAAGCGTCTTGACAACGCGGTCGCTCTTGAGGTTCTCCGAAAGCGGGTCGGTGCGGAGCGAAAGGGCAAGCCCTACCGCAACGCAGACGAGTATAAGCAATATAAGCGCGAGGAATATGACGCCGCTCTTGCGCTTCGCGCGGCTGTTCATCTCCCTGTCGAACTCGCTTTTCCTCATATTCCACCGCCCGAACGGAGCTGGGCGACCCACGAAACGGTAATCGGAGCCGCGACCTTCCCCTTCTTTTTCAGATAATCGATGTTCTCCTCCGCGACGGAAAGCGCCGCACCGGCAAGCGACATCGAAAGGAGGTTCTCCCTGTATTCGTCGGTCGACTGCGGGCGCCCCGGCTCAATCTTGTCCGCAACGAAAAGGATTTTCCCTAGGTCGCACAACCCCGGCCGCCCGAACGTGTGGTTTGCGACGGCGTCAAGGATATCCTTGTCGCGAATTCCGAAATCGGAGCGGAGGACGACGGCCGCAGCCCGTCCGTGGAGCAGCCCCGGCTTCGCCTTCTCGACCTCCTCGAACGGAAGCCCGTCCATCGACGCGAGCGAGATTATTTCGTCGTCAGGAATTTCCTTGCATATATCGTGCGCGATTCCGGCGATGCGGCCCGCATCCTCGTCAAGCCCGTACCGCCTGCACATCAGCACGGCAGTATCCGCGACGCGCTCGGAATGGGCGAACCTGCCGCCGGAAAGCCGGCCGCGCGCGAATTCTCTGATTTTCTCAAATAGTTCTGATTCCATAAAGCCTTTTTTCCAAAATATAGTGAAAAACCCCCTCGCTTACAAGGTAACGCCAGACGCCGCCGCACGATATCTTCCTGCGAATCTCGGACGACGAAATCTCGACTTTCGGGTTCATCACGATTTTGTGCGGGTACGGGAAATTCCCGCGCGTCACCCCGGACATGGGATTCTTGCCGTATTTTTCCGTCGGGCTGTTGCAGAATTCGCCGTTGTCCTCGGAATATTTCGGCCTGCACGCGAGAATCAGGTCGGCGCGCTCGGAAAGCTCCTTCGCGTGCTCCCATTTGTCGTAATCCCCGATGAGGTCCTCGCCGAAGACGACGCCGATTTTCCCGTCGATGCGCCCGCGGTATTTCTCCTCGAGATAAAGAACCGTGTCCCACGTGTATGAAACGCCGCCGCGCTCAATCTCGCACGGCTCCGCCTCGAACCTGCTGTCGGAGGAGACCGCCGCGCGCACCATCGCGAGACGGTCCTCCGCCGGGACGCACCCGGACATCTCCTTGTGGGGAGGAATGAACGTCGGCACGAACAGCACCTTGTCGTACCCGAGCTCGCAGCAGACAGAATCGGCAAGAATCAGGTGTCCAATGTGAATCGGGTTGAAGCTCCCGCCAAGAATCGCGATTCTCATTTCTCGCTTCCCGGATATTGGACTTCCATGCCGTCATCTATCGACGTCCCGCCCGCAAACATCGGGTTGAAGAACGACGACTTGTTCCGCTTCGTCAGGAAGCCGCCGTTCGACACGCGCTCGCCGCTCTCGTTCACGGAGGCATTCTCCTTGTCTATCGAAGAAACGAGCTTGAGCAGGGCAACGCGGATGTCGTTCATCCCGATGTGCGCCGCCACGGAAACGGGAAGGACGACCGTATCCGGCTCCGTACGCGCGATTTCCTCGGCGATTTTCCGTGCGTTCTCCGCCGCGCCCTCGACGTCAATCTTGTTGCACAGGACGATATGCGGCTTTCCCGCAAGCTCGGACGAATAGCCCTCAAGCTCGGCGCAGAGCGTCCCGTATGCGGAAAGGCAGTTCTCGTCAGAGCAGTCAATCATGAAAAGGAGTCCCGCCGTGCGCGAGATATGCTTGAGGAACCGTATCCCAAGCCCCTTCCCCTCGCTCGCGCCCTCGATGATTCCCGGGATGTCGGCGATTATTATGTCGCGCTCCTCGTCCGCGTGCAGGACGCCGAGGTTCGGTATTTTCGTGGTGAACGGATACGGCGCGATTTTCGGGCGCGCTTTCGTGAACGCATCGAGAAGAGTTGACTTTCCGGCATTCGGAAAGCCGACGAGACCGATATCCGCCATGATGCTCAGCTCAAGAAGAAGCTTCCTGTATTCGCCGGGCTGACCGGCATTCGCGCGTTTCGGCGCCTGGTTCGTCGACGACTTGAAATGGACATTGCCCCAGCCGCCGTTCCCGCCCTTGAGAAAGACGAACCGCTCGCCGTCCTCCTCCGTCGTGAATTCGCGTATGAGCTCGTTCGTCTCCGCGTCGCGTATCGCAGTTCCCGGCGGGACGCATATGACGACATCCTCGCCGTCCTTCCCGAACCTGTTCCATCCCTGCCCGTCGCCGCCGTTCTTCGCTTTGAAGAACCTTCTGAACCGTATGTTCGCGAGCGTCTTGACGTTCCTCTTCACGCAGAAAACGACATCGCCGCCGCGGCCGCCGTCGCCGCCGTTCGGTCCGCCGTTCGGAATGTATTTCTCGCGCCTGAAGGAGATGCAGCCGTTGCCGCCCTTCCCCGATGTGACCTCGATAATTGCCTCGTCTGCGAATTGTTTCATGTTCCTTCCCTCCAATTCCTGAAAAAAATCCCCGGAATCCGCGCCACTAACAAAAAGCCCGGACGCAGCGAACTGAATCCGGGCTCTTGTGAACGAATGTAAAAACTTACGCCTTTACAGTGACGCCAGCGTACTTCCTGTTGTTGCGCTCGTAGAACGTCACAACACCGTCAGCAACCGCGAACAGCGTATCATCTCCACCGATGCGAACATTGTCGCCCGGGAAAATTTTTGTTCCGCGCTGGCGAACGATGATTGAACCAGCCGTTACGGACTGTCCGCCGTATACCTTTACACCCAAGCTCTTCGGATTTGAATCGCGGCCGTTTTTCGCGCCGCTACCACCTTTACTGCGTCCCATTTTTAGCCTCCGTTTAGATATTAGCCAATTGTATTTTCCCGCAAAAGCACGTAACCGGGATACTCATCAGAAACGGAGGAAACCCCGCTCCGTATGAAATCGGCGACGCACCGCAACCTGGATTCCGCCTCGATTTTATCGGGGCCGCCCAGATTTTCCTGCATGTCTGCACGGAATGCGAGTTTTCCGCGCGCAGAAACGTCAGCATCGAAAGCGACATTCTCGGTATGTGAAAGGACGAGCATCGCCGTTTTCAGGAGCGCGGACACAGCCGCGCAAACGACGTCCGAACCTTTCCGGGAGGAACAGGCGTGTCCGTTAGCTTCACAAGTTTTTACCGCGCCGTTCCTGCCACACGAAAGAGTCACCTCGGTCATGACGGATTTTAGCCGATGATGTTCTCGACTTTGACAGTCGTATACTGCTGCCTGTGGCCGATGAGGCGGTGATAGTCCTTCTTTGACTTGTACTTGAAGACGAGGACTTTCTTGTCCTTGAACTCCTTCTGAACGACAACCTCAACCTTCGCCCCGGCAACTTTCGGAGTTCCGACCTTCACGGTGTCGCCATCGCTGACGAGGAGAACGTCCTCGATAACGATTTTGTCGCCCTCTTTCGCATCAACCAAATCGACATTGATGAGAGCGTCTTTTTCAGCTTTGTACTGTTTGCCTTTGTATTCGAAAAGTGCGTACATTGTAAAACCTCTTATCCGCCGCGAAGTGTAACGGAACTCCAACGGCTCAAAATTGAAATAATAGAATTGGATTATACCCGAATTCAAAAACGAAATTCAACGGAATCGGCGGAAAATCCGCAAAACCGCATAAAAAAGGCCTCGGATTTTTTCCGAGACCTGAAATGAGCTACGATGGACTCGAACCATCGACAGCCGCCTTAAAAGGGCGGTGCTCTACCACCTGAGCTAGTAGCCCGCACTTCCCTCAAGAAGTTCCACGATTATAGCAGAGCAGAATAATTTTTGTCAAGCGCTACAGGCGGATTGTCTCGACCATATAGCGGACGGACGTTCCAGCCGGGTCGGAGACGATTTTCTCCACGACGAAAATAAGGTTCCGGCTTGAGCCGTCCGTAAAAATCCTGTCGATTTTGTAGTCGAGGACGCCGTCCCTCTTTATGTCGGGCGAGCCAACGATATTGCGCGAGACGACGTGGCCGTTCTCGTCCGTTTTCTCCAGCGTGATGAAGAACGACGAGCGCACCCCGCCGGGAACGGACGACGCCGAGATGACGTTCTCCATCGTCTTGACAAGTCTTATATGGTAAAAAATCGAGTGCTCGACGGTGGAGCCCTCCGCATCCTTGAAGATTATCTCGCTGTCACCGGAAACCTTTCCGTCAGCGACGTACAGCACCCTGTCAGAAGGAACCGGCATGCAGCTGAATCGCCGAAGCCACCACGACGAGCGCGACATCAGCGCGTCAAAAACGTCCTTCCCGCTTTTCGAGAACGTATCCGCAGACGGCTTCGTCCTGTAGACGCCGTTCTTCAGGAAATCGTTCTTCTCTATATCGACGGCGTATATTTCCGCATACCCCTGAAAATTCCTGTCCGTCATGCCGTACTCGCCGAACACGTACGTCTTTCCGTCCTCCGATATGCCTATATCGACGAACGCGGCTGCATCCCCACCAAACGCAGAAAGCGATGTGACGAGAAAAAGCAGCGCGCAAAAAAATCTTTTCATATTTCCCCCAAACCACATTTAAAAGAAGGCTCCACCCAATGCGACAGAAAAAAACGGCGGAACCGGATTCCGCCCCGGCAATTCGCCAAGAAACCTGCCCGGAAACGGAATGCCGAACAAGTCTATTACATTTTCGGAAGCGGAAAGCGAGTCTTTACAGATTTCTGCCTTGCATTTATCATTCCCCCTCATGACACTCAAGCAACGAAACAGGCTCATTACCATCCTCATCGTGGCGAGCATCGCGGGGTTTGCCATCTCAGCCGCGACGATAGCGGTCAACGCGGCAAAGTCGAACCTGATTCCGCCGCCGGAGACGATACGGCCGATGAGAATCCTGTCGGCAATCCCGTTCACGCCGGTAAGCTTCGCGGCGACGGCGCTGTCATGCGCGCTGCTCGTGCTTTCCGTCCCCGCGGCGCTTTTCATAATCGAGCGGTACCTCAACAAAACGAAGGCGACGGAAATCGGCTACTTCATCGCATGCCTTGTCGGAATATCGTGCGAGACGGCGCGGATGTTCGTCATGGGGATGCGTCTCTGGCAGACGTTCTCCGACGTGCTGCTGATGCTCGGGCGGATAATTCTTTTCGGGAGGGTGCTGACGACGCTGAGCTTCGTCTTCGCGTCCGTACTGAGCGAGACGAGCCAGCGCCAGGACAACGCGCGGAACATGGCAATTCTGTTCTCCGTGTCGGCACTCGTCGCCATGACGACGCCGCTGAACACCGCAAGGATTCTGTCGACGGGAATGGTGACGGTCGGATTTCCGGACATGTTCAGGCTTCTCACGGCAACGATGGCGGCAACATCGATAGCGGCATTCGTCTACAAGGCAAAAAAGCACGACAGGAAGGAATTCATAACGCTCGCGATAGTCACGGCTGTCCTTTTCACCGGATACGCGACGCTCACGTCGTCGGACTGCTACGCCACGCTCATTTTGGGCGCGGTTCTTTTCTGCGCGGGCATATTCAGATACATTCGCACAATCCACGCGCTCTATCTCTGGAACTGAAAGCTAATCAGGATTTTCTCGGCGATAACGAGAAGAAGGGACGATTACACGAACTGGGCGATTCCGCCGAGAAGGACTGGAATGAGGAGATTGTCGAAATCCTTCAGAGGAAGCACCTCGATGAACGCCCCCGCAACAGCAACAGACATCGCCAGGAACGAGTCTCGCGAGACGAGCCATGCCGAGCAGAATATCGCTCCGAAACAGGTGAGGCTTCCCGCGGCCGTCTTTCCCTGCGTCAGCGGTATTTTCACCATGCCGAACGTTTTCCCCGCAAGGCTCGCAAGCCCGTCCCCGAACGCAAGCGCAAGAATTCCGATTGAGGCGGGAACCTCGTCCCACAAAAGCGACGCGGCCACGATTCCGACGACGAGCGTGACGGGACCGAGCACGAATTTGTTCTCGTCGCGCTTTCTCGCGGCGGCGGCGGTCACATCGGATATGAACGGAATCTCGCGCCCCCTCATGCGGAGCGTCTCGCACACGATGTAGAAAAGCCCCGCGGCTGCAACGGCGCAGACGACGGGAATCCGCGCGAAATGTATCCCGAGCGGGACGAACGCCGTGCAGATATGTATCGTCTTGCGGAAGAATTCCTTGCTGAGGGAATTGAGTTTCCGCCTCGCCTCGATTCTCTCGTGAACGCAGAACAACTTCATAGGGAATCCCCGCTACTCAAGGACTTTCTCGTCGGTGAGAATTTTCGGAATCTCCGTGTATATCTCAGGCTCGAAGTCGGGAATCGGATGCGTCGCATATTTCGAGTTGGACGCGGCAAGGCTTCCCTCGTTCTTCCGCACCATCGTGCTGAGGTCGCGCGTCAGCGCATCGTTCGCGCGGAGGGCAACGGAGAAGCGGACGAGCGATTCCGCATAGTAGTTGCTGTTCCCGGTCTGCTTCGCAAGCTTGTAGAGCGTGACGCCGAGATTGTTGTTCGCGCGGAGATACATGTCGACGAGCTCCGTGTCGTCGTCCTTCGTCTGCGGGAAAAGGATTCCCGTCCGGCTTGTCGTGACGCCGCGCTCGATGTCGAGGATGCGGAGCAGGTCGGAATAATAGCTCTGCGCGGCAAAGTTGTCGCCCCTGAGCGAGAGGACATTCGCGAGCGCGATAAGGAGGTTCGGATCGGAATAATTCGTCTCGGAAACCTTGATGAACGACGAGAGCGCGGAATCGTAATCCTTCTTGTTGTAGCGGATTGCGCCGACCCTGTAGTTTATCGACGGCGTGTCGTTCTTCATCCGAATCGACGTCTCATAATTTCCGAGGGCGCTGTCGATATCGCCCGTGATGAAATAGTTTATGTCGCCCAGGTCGGCAAAAAGCCGCCCGACGTTGACGTCTCCGGAAAGACCTATCCTATCGTGCTCGTCGTTGAAAAGCGTTATCCCCTTCGTATAGACGTCCTGTGCTTTTATGTACTCGCGCTCGCCGGAATACAGCTCGCCCAAAAGGCGCGTCGCGTTCACCTCGCGGTAGACGTTCTGCTTCGTCCGCACCTTCTGCTTGTCGAACAGGCTTATCGACGTGAGAAGCTCCGATTTTGCCTGAGCCGTGTAGCCGTTGTGGATGAAATACCTCGCGAGGTTGTACCTTCCGACAGGCGCGGACGGGTCGAGGTTCACGGCAATCTCGAGCATGCTCCTGACGTCCTCTATCGACGCGCGGAGATATTCGTCGTTCTTGCTGAGCTTCCCGTAAAGCTTGTCGAGAAGATATCCGCTCAGCTCCGTCCAGTCGGCGGCGGAAAGGGAATTTTTCTTCGGGTAGAACATTCCTTTGTAGACGAGAACGTTCCTGAGCTGATCCGTCCGTATGTAATAGCGGAGCATCCTCGACAGATAGAGGTTGCTCTTCGGGAACCTCGTCTTGAGGTCGTTGTAGAATTCAAGCGCGTCCTCGAATTTCGACGGGTCCTCATACGCCCACTCGAGGAAAATATCCCCAAGGAGAAGCTCGCCGTCGGGGTCGTTCAGATGATTGTCGAGCACGTACCGCCTTACGATTGCCTCCGCCTTCGCATAATCCGCCCTGTCGTAAAGCTCCATCTCCGCGTACTCAAGCCCGGCCCGCTTGTCGTAATTGAAGAAGCCGAGGATTTTCCTGTACATGAGGGCGGCGCGCTCATACTGCTTGTGCTCCCGGTATCCGCTCGCGTACTTGAAGAACCACTTTTTCTTGGGCCGGTACGACACCGCCTTGTCGAATTTCTCCTCCGAAAGCGGGTACTCGTTGTTCTGGAGGTGCTCGTATCCCTGCCTGTAGTTTATCTCCGCCATGACGGGCTTGTAGATGAACTGCTGCCCCGCCTTGAAAAGCCCCAGCGCCACCACGCACACGACGATGAACGCGAGCGCCGCGGGAATTATCCTGTTCTTGAGCTGATACTGGAACGACGACTTGTACGCCTCGTACTGCTCATACGAACGGTGCTCGAAATCGCGCGGGATGTCTATCGATATGTCGAGCATCTTCTCGAGCTGGGCGGCAATCTGCCGTGCCGAGGTTCTCTTGAGAATTTTCTCGATTATCTCGAAGATTGCCTCATCTGTGAACGCGCTGGAATCGTCCTTCGAAATGAAATCCTCGATGATGACCCTGAGGTTGAGCGGATATTCCGAAAGGTTCTTCTTGAACCGCTCGTACTCCTCCTCCGTGAGGGAATTCTTCGGTTTCTGCACCGCCTTGGAGAAGTCGGCGACATCGACGCTTTTCTTCCCAAGGTCGGCGAATTCCGAATCGGTGACGCCGGGAATCTCGAATTCGTCGGCGTCGGAAAGCATGAAGTCGTCGTCGGAACCGCTTCCGGTGACAGGAAATTCCTCGCCGTCGTCCCCCGCAAAGTTGATGTTCTCCATCACATCGGGATCGAAATCATCCATATGGAATTCCTCGCCGGCTCCTTCCTCGCCCCACATCGGGTCGGAAGCCCCATCAGCGGAAGAACCGTCCGCCCCCGCGCCGTCAGCAAATTCGCCGTCAGGAATCTCGTCAGCTCCCGCCGCCCCTGCATCCCCGAATTCGGGCGCGGCTTCCCCTTCGTCGGGGGACATTTCTGAGCCTAATTCATCATCGGCTGCGGGAGAAACCGGCTCGCCGGCGTCAGCGGGCGCCACTTCGGCATTCCCGCCATCGGAAAGGAACTCCTCAAAGCCGTCCGTGCCGGGAAAATCTTCGGAACCGGCGTCCATGTCATCCGTCCCCGAACCGTTCTCCTCCCCGGAAAGAAGGCCGCCGAGCACATCGTCGTCGGGCAACGGATTCTCTTCCGCAGCGCCGTCCTGGGAGCCGAGCACGTCCTGCCCGTCGCCAACGGGCGCCCCATCGCCGGCATTTCCGCCGTCAGAAGGACCTAGAAGCGAGCTGAGAATATCCTCGTCGTCCTGAGCCGCGCTTTCCACGGCAGATTCCCCGTCCTCGGCCTCTTTTCCTGACGGAAGCCCCGAGATGAACTCGTCAGAATCGTCCTTGTCCTCGACGTCACCGGGAATCTGCGGATACGACAACCTCTCGCCGCGTTTTGCCCTGACGACTTCCTCGTCACCGATTTTCTTTATGTCTTCACTGAATTTTTCGAGCTGCTTTAAACCAGGCATCGCCTTCTCCCACTAAAAGACGTTCTTTTTCTTATTCTATTTCGGCGTTTTGAATAGTGTCCTTTAGATTTACCGACGGATTCCGATATTATACTATATGAAAACAGTGATTTCAGCAGTCATCGGGTTTCTCTTCCTCGCCTCCGGAATCGCATGGGCGGAGGAGCAGAAAAAGCCCGCGGAAGATACGTACGAATACGACAACATAGTAGCGAACCTGTCCGGAGTCGGCGCGCCGTTCATCTCCGGCGATTACATAGTGTTCACGGCGGAAAACAACGCGAGGAACATCGGAATCGCATTCGACTTCGAAAATTTCAAGAAGATACATTATTTCAACCTTCAGAAACGCACGAACTACGAGGGAGAAGTCACGTCAACCTGGTTCTTTTATATAGTAAAGAAGCCGAAAAAAACGCGCCAGGTCTCATACAGGCTGATAATCGACGGGCTGTGGACGCCCGACCCGAACAACGAGCGCACGGTATTCGACGAAAAAGAAGGGATAACACTCTCGCAGGTGATAATCCCCACCGAAGACCCGGCAATAACCGAGGTTCTTCCGAACGGGCTCACGCATTTCGTCTGCTTCGCAAAGCCCGGCCAGAACGTCAGGATTGGCGGAACGTTCACGAACTGGGATTCATGGATATACTCGATGCGCGAAGTCATCCCCGGCCGATACGAAATCGACATTCCACTCCAGACGGGACTCTACTACTACGCCTACTACATCGGCATGACCCAATTCATCGACGAAACGAACCCCGACCGCGGCTACTCCACGGACGGCAAAGTCGTCTCCTGCATAACGGTAAAATAAAGACCTTTCGTCAAAAACCTGTTCGGGATGACAATTTATTTGCCGCGCCACATTCCGGACAGAGCGCACAAAGCCGCTCCATCTCGCGGGAAAACATGTCCCGAAAACAATGCGGCTTCCATCTCCCCGAGAAAATTTTCCCAAAAACAAAAAAAAACGCGCACAGCAC
>NZ_AGRW01000025.1 GCF_000255555.1 Treponema saccharophilum DSM 2985 | reverse complement strand
TGCGCCGTTGCGTGTTCCGAATTGGTCGTTTGCGCGTTCTGAGTTCGGCTTGGTTGGAGCAAGCGTGCGCCGATGCGCGGGGCGCATCTTCCATGCCGGGGGTGCGATGTGTGCCCGGGACGTTGCGTGTTCCGAATGCTTGGTCGTTTGCGCGTTCTGAGTTCGGCTTGGTTGGAGCAAGCGTGCGCCGATGCGCGGGGCGCATCTTCCATGCCGGGGGTGCGATGTGTGCCCGAGACGTTGCGTGTCCTGAATGCTAGGACAGTTGCGTGTTCCGAGTTCGGCTTGGTTGGAGCAAGCGTGCGCCGATGCGCGGGGCGCATCTTCCTTGCCGGGGTGCGATGTGTGCCCGAGACGTTGCGCGTTCCGAATGCTAGAACAGTTGCGCGTTCCGAGTTCGGCTTGCTTGGAGCAAGCGTGCGCCGATGCGCGGGGCGCATCTTCCATGCTGGGGGGGCGATGTGTGCCCGAGACGTTGCGTGTTCCGAGTTCGGCTTGGTGGGAGCAAGCGTGCGCCGATGCGGGGGCGCACTGTTTGTGGGGGTGGGTTAGTGTGCGGGGCAGGATTCGTGGGGGGAGTCGGCTTTTGCGGTGATGGTGCCGGCGGATGGTTTCGAGAAAAGTTCCCTCATCGTGCGCCAGCCGAGTTGGGCGCATTTTACGCGGGATGGCATGTGCGAGATGTCCCGCAAAAGCCCTGCCTCGTCAAGCTCCTCAATCTCCTCGTCGCTCGCGCTTCCGCGTATCATGTTCATGAATGTTTCGGCGAGATGGAGGGCTTCGTCCTTTTTCCTTCCTATTATGAGGTCGAGCATCATGTCGACGCTTGCCTGCGATATCGCGCATCCGGAGCCGGTGAACCCGCCGTCGAGGATTGTGTCGCCGTCCGTTTTGAGGAAAAGCGTTATGTTGTCTCCGCAGCTCGGGTTCACGCCGTTCAGCTCGAGCGTCGCGCCCTCGATTGCCTTTTTGTGCGCCGGGTTTACGTTGTGCTCGTTCAGTATTTCCCTGTAAAGTTCCTTGACTTCCATTTTTCCTCCCGAAAAGAATAAACCTGTTCGGAAACCTCAGCCTACGAACAGGTTGCATTGAAATGCGATGCTCAGAATCGCGCTTGGCGTACGGTTTTGAACTCGTCGTTCTGGGCGATGGCGAATGTATCGGACATGCCGCGTTTTTCGCCCCGTCATGTCCGTTTTGCTTTTGACAGCGTTCGGAAAAGCCGTACGCGTCCTACTCCTGGGCAGTTATTTCCTTGAAGTATTCCGTGTAGTCCTTTCTCCCGTCCTTCGTGAACGCGATTGCCGTGCGGGGATGCTGGTTGAACAGCCCCGTAAGAAGATACTGGATGTCGTATCCCCATTTCGTTCCGGAGTCGCGGAGCGGCCTCATGTACTTTTCGATGAAGTCGAGCGCGGGGTAGATGTTGTACTTCGGGTTCTTGAGGAATCCGAGGAGAAGCTCCATCGCGCAGTTTCCGGCGCCGCGTCCCATCTCGGCGTATGTCGCGTCGAGGTAGTCGACCCCGTCGCCGCATGCCTCAATCGTGTTCGCGAACGCGAGCTGCTGGTTGTTGTGCGCGTGGATTCCGATTTTCTTTCCGTATTTATGGCCGTATTCGCAGTAGAGCTTCGCGATTCTCTGCATCTGCTCCGGATAGATTGAGCCGTACGAATCGACGATGTAGATTACGTCGACCGGAGATTTTCCGATGATGTCGAGCGCCGCCTTGACGTCCCCGTCCTGCGCGGTTGAAATCGCCATGATGTTGCAGCTCGTCTCGTATCCCTTGTTGTGCGCGTCCTCAATCATCTCGATGGCGCCGGGAATCTGATGGAGATACGTCGCGACTCGTATCAAATCGACGGGAGATTCGCTCTTCGGCAGGATGTCCGTCTTGAAGTTCGTGCGACCGACGTCGGCCATGACCGCAATCTTGAGGTCGGTGTTGTTGTCGCCGACAATCGAGCGGATGTAGTCGTCGTTCGAGAACTTGCTCGGCCCGAACTTGCTCTCGTCGAACATGTCCTTCGCGGCTTTGTAGCCGAATTCCATGTAATCGACGCCAGCCCTAACGTTCGCCTCGTAGAGCGCCTTTGCGAACCCATCCGGGAAATAGAAGTCGTTTACAAGACCGCCGTCCCTAAGTGTCGCGTCCACCACCTTGATGTCCGCCCTGTAGTCGATGAGTTTAGAAATCTCTTTCATCTTGAAAACCTCGTTTTGAGAATGGCGAATTGTAGCATAATGCGTCTTTTTAATCAGCACGGGAATTCTTTGTGGCAAAGAAAATCATCCCGAAAAAAAAACGCCCCGCGCCCCTTTTTCCCCTCCCCAACTCTCACTTTTCAGCTTTCACTCTCAACTTTCAACTCTCAACTCTCCACTTTCAACTCTCCGCTTTCCGCTTTCCTAATCCTTGAATCCGGACCATTTCCGTATTTGCGCGAGTTTTTTGAGAAGGTATTCGACTTCCTGCTCGGTGTTGTAGAAATAGAGGCTCGCGCGCGCCGTTGCCGTCTCTCCCAGATACGCGCCGAGCGGCTGAGCGCAGTGGTGTCCCGCGCGTATCGCAATGTTCTCGTCGGAAAGGAGGGTCGCTATGTCGTGGGGATGAACGCCGTCGACCGTGAACGTGATGATTCCGCACCGTTTCCTTCCGTCTTTTCCGCCGATTATGTTGACGTGCGGAATCTTCTTGATTCCCTCGGCGAGCATCTCGGCAAGGTTCGCGTCGTTCTCTTCTATCGTGTCGAGCCCTATCGACTGGATGTACCGGATTGCCGCCGCCATGCCGACAGCGTCGCCCGCGCTTACCGTTCCCGCCTCGAATTTGTGCGGGACGTCCGCCCATGTGGCTCCCGTCTCGGTGACGTACTCAATCATCTCGCCCCCGCGGAGGAACGGCGGCATCGCGTCGAGAAGCTCGTATCTTCCCCACAGCGCGCCGATTCCCATCGGGCCGCAGAGTTTGTGGCCGCTCATGCAGAAGAAATCCGCCCCCAACTCGTGGACGTCGATTTTCATGTGCGGGGACGACTGGGCGCCGTCGACGACGACAATCGCGCCGTTCTTGTGGGCGATGTCCGCGATTTTCCGCACGGGATTCGTCGTGCCGAGGACGTTCGACACGTGCGTTATCGAGACGATTTTAGTTTTGGGCGTGATTTTTTCGAACTCGCTTTCCGGAATCTCGCCCGTCTCCTTGTCGACGTACATGAATTTGAGGGTCGCGTTTTTCTTCTCGCAGACGAACTGCCACGGAAGGATGTTCGAGTGGTGCTCCATTATCGAAATCACGATTTCGTCGCCTTCCTTGACGTTCTCCATTCCCCACGTGTTCGCGACGAGGTTGAGCGATTCCGACGTGTTCCGCGTGAAGACAATCTCGCGGGAATCGGTCGCCCCGACGAAGCGTGCGACGACGTCCCTCGCGTCCTCGTATGCTTTCGTCGCGCGCTCGCTCAGGCTGTAAAGCCCCCGGAGCGGATTCGCGTTCTGCGTCGAGTAGAAATGCGTCATGGCGTTCAGGACGATGTATGGTCTCTGCGCCGTCGCCGCCGTGTCCATGTAGACAAGGCCGTTGTTCTCCGTTGAGTTGTGCTCATCTATCGCTTTAAAAAGCGGAAAATCTTTTCTGTATTTGTTCATGCGCCCTATTCTAGCGATTTTCGTTTTTTTTGAATAGCTACTTGTTTGGTAGGAAATAGGAATGGCGAAAAAAAATCCGCCGGAAAAAGCGTTCCCGGCGGATTTTTTGCTTTAGACGATGAATTTGTCTATCTGCTGCCCGATATCGTCGATTGACTGCTTCACCTGTACGGAAATTCCGCGCAGCGCGTCTCCCGTCTCGCTGATTTTCCGGGCGCCCGCGCTCATGTCGTCCATGCTCGTCTGGATTCTTCCCGTCGCCTCCTGCAGATTCTGCACCTCGGACAATATCGCCCTGTTTCCTTCCATCATCTCCTTTCCGGCGTTGCGCACCTCGATGGAGCTGTCGTTCATCGTGTGGAGGACGGTGCTTATCTGCTTCGAGCCTTCGTCCTGCTCCTGCATCGCCGCCTTAATCTGCCGCACGAGCTCGTCCGTCTCGCGGATTTTTTCCGTCACGCTCTGGAACGCGTCGCTCGACTGCCCTGATGCCATGACGACGCTTGAGATTGCGTTCTGTATGTTCGTCAGCTGCTCGCCGATGGTTTTCGACTGCTCCGATGATGTCTCTGAAAGCTTCCTGATTTCGTCGGCGACGACGGAGAATCCTTTTCCCGCCTCGCCCGCGTGAGCAGCCTCTATGGCGGCGTTCATCGCAAGGAGGTTCGTCTGCTCGGCGATTGCTGCGATTGCGGAGTTCGCCTCCTGCAACGTCTCGCTCAGGCTCTTTATCTCCTCTACGCGCTCGTTCACGTTCCGCTGGACTTCTGTTCCGCTCTGCGCGTTCTC
Organism: Treponema saccharophilum DSM 2985; assembly: GCF_000255555.1. Lineage (GTDB taxonomy): Bacteria > Spirochaetota > Spirochaetia > Treponematales > Treponemataceae > Treponema_D > Treponema_D saccharophilum. Next base: position 53,598 of record NZ_AGRW01000025.1, on the reverse strand, counting down.
TGAAAGCTGCTCGAACGACGACGACATCTTCTCGACCGATTTGTTGACGCTCCTGATGTTCCCTATCATCTCCTCGACTGCCGCGCTTGCCTCCGCGACGCCGTTCGACTGCTTCTCTATCATGCGCTCGAGGCTTTCTATGTTCGACGCGATTTGGTTGACGGCGCCCGCGGTCTCGTGGACGCTCTGCCCCTGCTTCGTCACGTGGTCGTGCACGCTGTCGATGCTCGCGAGAATTTGCGATATCGACGCCGTCGTGTCCTCCGTGCTCGCCTCAAGGTCGCCGCCCGCCATTCCGAGCGAGCTTTTCGATTTCTTGACCTGCGAGATTATTTCCTGAAGCTTTTCCGTGAACGCGTTGAATCCCCGCACGACGTCGCCAATCTCGTCTTTCGTGGCGGACGCAATCCGTTTCGTCAGGTTTGCGTCCCCGGACGCAATGTCGAGGACGGCGCCCTTTACCGCGATGAGCGGCTGTATGGTGAAATGCGCCGTAAAATAGCTCGCGGCGAATGCGACGATGAGGATTATCGAAAGCGTAATCGTCATCATGCGAATCATAGCCGTAAGCCCCTGGAAGAAGTCCGTGTACGGGCAGATGTAGAGAACGGACCAGTCGACTCCCTCCACGGGACGGTATGCCGCCGTGTTGAGGTAGCCTGATGCCGGATCCGTGAACGAGCCTCCTCCGATGCCTCCTTTCAGCATATTGTCGATAATCGGCTTGATTTCGGGCGGGGTCGGGGCATCGGAGATTTTCTCGCCCGTCTTGATGTATTCGGGGCTTGTCGTCGCGACGATTATTCCCGTCTTTCTGTTGGCGACTACGATTTGCGCGTCTTTTTTCTTGTTTATGTTCTCGATTTTTTTTGAGAGCGTGTCGCCGTATATGTTGCACGATATTATCCCGACGGCTTTTCCCGACTTATTCTTTACGGGAACGGAGAACGTCTGGAACATCTTGTTGACGACAGTGCTGAAATACGGGTCGGATACATAGCGGTTTCCGCCTATTGCCGTCCTGAAGTATTCGCGTTCCGCAAGGTTCACCAGCCTTCCGTCCGCCGTGACCGTGTTTCCCTGCGGGTCGTAGAAACCGATATTCTCGTATTCGTTTCCGACTTTTGACGTCTCCTGTATTTGCGCCGCCTTGGCGTGGTAGGGGATTGAATCGTCCTGAAGGAATTCGAAGGAGGCCAGACCCTCAAGAAGCCGGTATTGCAGTGCGATTTCGTCCCGTATCGTTCCCGCGACGTTGTTCGTCACGGAGTCGAGAAGCAGGTGGACAGTGTCGTCGACAGTGTTCGAGGCAAGATTCCTCGCGATGAGTGCCATCGCAACGTTCGAAACGACGGCAACAGCCAGCACAAGAGACATCAGTTTGAATTTCAAGCTTCGTAAAATCATTTAGCATCTCCATAAAAAAATAACAGGAAGTGCCGCGGAAAAAAGAATCTCCGTGGCAGTTCCTGAAATGATAATTTGATATGTCGTATTTAAATATCTTTAAATATTATAAATCCGTTTCGGCAAAAAGTGAAATGCAATTCCGCTTATGCTCTGAAAATGGCATGCTGGCTTTTCACGCACCGCGCAAAAAGTTAGAATACGGCAACAAAAGGAATTTTCCATAATATATATGGCGGTTCCGAAAAAAAACAATTGTTTCCGAGGTGAAAGATGAGCAAGAATTTCCCCCTTCCGCACGAAGCGCTTGAGGATTTGACGAAGAGATTCCCCACGCCGTTCTACATTTACGACGAGAAGGCAATCCGCGAATACGTCCGCTATTTCCACAAGGCGTTCTCGATTTTCCCCGAGTTCCGCGAGTATTTCGCCGTCAAGGCGTGCCCGAACCCGTACATCCTCAAAATCCTCGCGGAGGAAGGCTGCGGCGCCGACTGCTCCTCGCTTCCCGAGCTGATGCTCTCGAAAATGGTCGGGATGAAGGGCGAATTTGTCATGTTCACCTCGAACGAGACGCCCGCGAGCGAGTACGAGTACGCGGCGGCCGAGGGAGACATCATCAACCTCGACGACATCACGCACATCGAATACCTGAAGAAGACGCTCGGGAAGCTTCCCGAGACAATCTGCTTCCGCTACAACCCCGGGCAGGCGAAGCACGGCTGCAACTCGATAATCGGAAGCCCCGAGGAGGCGAAGTACGGATGCACGCGCGAGCAGCTCGTCGACGCGTACAGAATATGCCGCGAGAACGGCGTGAAAAAATTCGGGCTTCACACGATGGTTGCCTCGAACGAGCTGAACCCGGATTTCTTCATCGACACGGCAAAACTCGTCTTCGATTTGGCTGTCGAGCTGAAGGAGAAGGCGGGCGTGTCGATTTCGTTCGTCGATTTGGGCGGCGGCATCGGAATTCCGTACAAGCCCGGGCAGAAGGCTGTCGATTTGGATTACGTCGCGCGCGGAATCAAGAAACTCTACGACGAGAAGGTCGTCCCCGCAGGTCTCGACCCGATGAGAATCTGCTTCGAGTGCGGACGGCCGATTACGGGCCCGTTCGGATATCTCGTCACGCGCGCAATCCACGAGAAGCACATCTACCGCGAGTATGTCGGCGTTGACGCGAGCATGGCGGATTTGATGAGGCCCGGAATGTACGGCGCGTACCACGAGGTCACGGTGAGCGGAAAGGAAGACGCCCCGCGCGACCATGTCTACGATGTCGTCGGAAGCCTCTGCGAGAACTGCGACAAATTCGCCGTGCAGCGCGAGCTTCCGAAAATCGACGTCGGCGACCTTATCATCGTGCACGACGCGGGAGCGCACGGCCGCGCGATGGGATTCAACTACAACGGAAAGCTCCGCGCCGGAGAGCTTCTGCTCCGCGCCGACGGAAGCGTGAAGCAGATTCGCCGCCGCGAGACAATCGACGACCTTTTCGCCACGCTCGACCTTGACGGCGTGAAGGACTTCGAATAAAAACGTCGGCTCCGCCTTGCCTCCGTGATGAAAAACTGGACGGCAGGGCGGAATTTTTGCATTCTCTTGGAGAGAAATATGCCGCCCGGCTTGTTGGCGCGCGGGAATGCGTGCCGTCCTGAAAGAATCGCCTCGGACATCGGTCGAAAAGTCAAGGTCGAGTGCGGAATCAGCGAATTTAGAATCTGCATTCCGGTTTCGTGCCGTTCTCTGAAAAATTCACGGAATTCATCCTGAATGGAAAATCCGAACTGGACGGAGCTGAATTCGGCTTTGTCGAAAAGGAAGATGAATATGAGCGAAGACAGAAAATATTTGTATTTCAGTACAGCCGACCTGACTTTGCCGGAAAGAAAGATGAATATGAGCGAAGACAGTCCATGGATTTCTGCGTCCTCCGCTTTGAGGTCAAAGCGGAGGATTGCGAGGCGCGGCGCAATGTTCGAAATCAGGGAAGCAATGCACGGTTTCCTTTCTGAAACTGCCGCCGAGAACGGGATTCCGTCCGACTTCGCCGGAGGAGCCTTTGAAAAAAGCGTCGGGCGCTACAATTCCGTCCTCGGTTTTTCGAAACCGCTCGGGCTTCTTCCGGGGCTGGAGAAAATCAGCGATGAGGACGTTGCTCTGCCGAAATACTTTTCGGAGCAAATCTCGTCTTCGCAAAAATTCAACGTCTCGTTCTGCGCCGATTTTAGCAGTTATGCAAAATTTTATGTCCGGTTTCTCATATTCGGAAAGGAGAAATCTCGTTTGGCTGATTTTCTTGACGAGCCGAGCTCTCCCTATTACAGCGTCTTTAAACTTCCTCCCGAGCCTGAAAAAATCGCGCGTTTCATTTTTGCGCTGAAAACGAAAACAGCTCCGTTCGTCGATTGCCTTTTCGCGTCGAAAATAATTCCGTGGGACGAGCTTCGTAAAAAAATGCAGTTTGAGTATGCGAGGACGATGAAAATCCTCGATGTCGAGGCAGCCGGAATCGGGGCGCTGCTTTCCGAGCTTCTTGAAGATTTTTCAGAAAAAGGCTTCGTCGGCAGGGGGCTTGAAAGCTTCCGCGTCCGCTACAAAATCGACGACGAAAAAGCCGCCGTCGCCTTCGTTCCACGCGGTTTTTGCGATGTTGCCGCGTTCGCCTCCGCATTCCGCGCGTTCGTTCAGACGGGAAAAGCCGAGCTGGACGGCATCAAATTCGGCATAGTGCCTGCACCAGGAACGATGCTGACTCTGTGAGGAGAGCAAAGCAGGCTGTGCCCGAAAATCTTCCGGAAATATATGTGGCCCGAATGTCGGGGTTCGGGCATTCTGTGGTTCATCATCGGAATAAGGCGGTTGAGCGCAGGCGAAAACATTCATAAAAAGAGGCAAACTGCCATTCCGACAAGCTCAATGACCGTTTTCCGCCATCCATAGACAGAGCGGTCCAATAAAAATAGGCTCTGTCCGGATTTTCGGTGGATACATGTTTCTGTCGACATTTTTAGAGATTGTCACACGGATTTGAGATTCCTAACGGAATCTCTTTTGAATGAAAACGCGGGATGATAAATCCGATTTTCATATGACAAAATTTAAATCAACCGTTTTTACGGACATAGCCTAAAAATAAAAAATTCGGCATTCAGAATATGCAGACAATGTGCTGATTTTTTTTCGAGGAAAATTCTTTTGAATTCTGCTACTATTCAAGCAGCTTTTTTTGATGGTTCAAAATGAGGAGGAAAACATGACATTGGATGAAGTCGCCGGAATGAGGCGCAGCGTCCGCCATTACGCGGATTCGGCGCTTTCCGCTGATGATGTCCGCGCGAAGCTTGAGGAAATCATCGGTTTCGTGGGCGAGAGCGCGCCGAGCTGGAAAAATTCGCAGACGCACCGGTATTACGTTGCCGTTTCCGCGGAGAAAATCGCGGAGGTGCGCGATTCCCTCGTGGAGCGGAACCGTCCCAAGTGCGACAACGCCGTTGCCCTTATCGTGAGCGCGTTCGTGAAGGATACGTCCGGGTTCAGCGACGTTGACGGGAAGAAAGTCGCCGACAACGAGCTCGGAAACTGCTGGGGCGCGTATGATTTGGGGCTTTCCGACTCGCTTCTTCTTCTGAAGGCGCGCGATGCCGGTCTGGACACGCTTATCATGGGGCTCCGCGATTCAGCTGCGCTCAGGAAATCGCTCTGCATTCCCGCGGACGAGGAAGTGTGTGCCGTGATTTCCGTCGGAGTCCGGGACGGGGAGGCGAAGAAGCCCCCGCGGAAGGCTCTTTCCGATATAGCCCATTTTATGTGAGGGGATTGTTTTATGGTGACAGGAATTCTTATCGTAATCGTTATTGGCGCCGTCGTCGGCGCGGTGGCAGGAATCATAATGGGGAGGAGCATGTCGCTTCTCGGGTGCATAGCGTGCGGAATCGTCGGCTCGGCGCTCGGCGGCTTCATCGCGCAGAAACTCGGCATGAGCGGCGGGCTTGTGATGGCGCTCGTCTTCGACCTTATCGGCGCGTGCATCGTGATTTTTATAGTCAACCTGATTTTCGGAAGACGGCGGTAGCCTTTCCGTGAAAAAATCCCCCGATGGTCGAGAGAACCGGCTGCCGGGGGATTTTTCTTTTTCCGGGGCTGCCCGGAACATCATTGGTCCTGTTCGGAAACTGAATGTTCCGAACAAGTTTATTCATGAACCGGCGCCCGTGCCGTCGGATTTTTTTGCGCGGTATGCCTTGATGGAAATGCCCCTGTCCGATGTCTCGGGTACGGGGATTCGGACGGAGACGGTGTATTCTTCGCCCGCGTCCGTCCTGAAAATCGCGCTTTTTCCCGGAACTTCCTGAATTTTCTCGGCCTTCGCGCCGCCGTCTTTCGCCAGCGAGATTTCCGCGCCTTCGGGAAGCCCTTTCGCGCTTATGCTCGTCAATTTTTCGGCGGCGGTGAATTTCCCGCAGTCGGTCCATCCGTCCGTGCCGCGCCGAACGGTGAAGTCGATTTTTTCCGTCTCGCTCTTGCGTTCCGAAGCGGAGCGGGCGGCCCGCACCCCCTCGAATGCGACGAGCGTCACGAGAACCGCCGCCAGCGCGCCCGTCCTCATCGTCCGCTCTCTTCGTCCGCGCCGATGAACGCGCCGATTCTGCTCCTCAGCTCCTCGTCCGGGATTTCCGAGGCGACGCTCATGACCTTCGCGCAGGAGAGGATTTTCTCCGCTGTCTCCGCGCTGATTCCGCGGCTCTGGAAGTAGAAAAGCTCCTCCGCGCCGATTTTTCCGAGCGTCGCTCCGTGAGTTCCCGAGACGTTCTCCTCGTCGCAGAGAATCATCGGAATCGACTTGTTGACGGCTGCCGGGGAGAGGAGGAGCGTCTCCTCCTGTTCGTCGCCGGTTGCCTCCGCGCATCCGCGCTTGAAGTCGATGGTGCCGCGGTATGTTTTCTGCGCCGCGCCGGACACTGTTCCCTTGACGACCATTTTTGTGTCGGTTTTGTGCCCCGTGTGGTTCACGACGTAGTTCATGTCGAGCAGCTGCGTCCCTGCGGTGATGTACGCCGTGCTGCTTTTGAACGAGGATGCGAAGCCTTTCAGCTCGTTCTTGACCTGCGCGTATGTTTTCGCGCCGCCGAGCTCAATCTGCGTGACGCTGATTTCCGCGTTGTCGGCGCACTCTCCGTCCGTGTCGTCAATCTGCACGAATCCCTGCCCGAGCATGTTGACCTTCACCAGGTGGATTTTCGAGTACGGCTTTGCCACGAGCCGCGTTTTTACGGATGAGAATCCGCCCGCGCCCGCGTCGGACGTGTAGTCGATTATGACGGTTATTTCGGAATTCTCCTCCGCCGTGACGACCTGCTCGTGCTCGTATCTCTTTCCGTCATCGAACGCAAGCGGAATCCGCACCGTCTCGCCTTTCTTCGTCGCCTTTATTTCCCGTTTCCCGCCTTCCGCCTCGGCGTCCGCCTCCACTTCAAGCGAGGCGCGGTTCATCTTGAGCCAGTTCCATGTGAGGCACGGGCTTTTGTTTATCTCGTTGAATGTAAGTTTTTCCCTCATTTTTCTTTCCTTGTTGGAGCGTCAGTCCTCGACGAAATCGTTCCTGTACGGATTGAATATGTCGAGCAGGATTCCCGCCTCGAGACATCTGCATCCGTGGACGACGCCGTCCGTTTTGAGCATCGAGTCGCCCGCGCGTACCGTTTTTTTCACGCCGCCGATTTCGAACTCGAACGCGCCGCTGACGACGTACGTTATCTGCGTGTGCGGATGGCTGTGGAGCTTTCCGATTGCGCCCGCCTCGAACGTGTTCTCGACGCACATGAGGCTGTCGCTGTACGCGAGGACGCGCCTCGTGACGCCTTCGCCGCCGTCCGCCGCCTTCGCTTCGTCGTGGAATACCCATCTGTCGTTTTTCATCAAAGACCTCCCTTCATTTCAAGCCTGATGAGGTTGTTCATCTCGACCGCATATTCGAGGGGAAGCTCCTTGGAGACGGGGTTCGCGAAGCCCGAGACAATCATCGCCCGCGCCTCCTCCTCCGAGATTCCGCGGCTCATGAGGTAGAACACCGCGTCGTTGGAGATGCGCCCGATTTTCGCCTCGTGGCCCACGTCGCAGTCGTCCGTGTGGATGTCCATTGCTGGAACGGTGTCGCTCCGGGAGATGTTGTCGAGCATGAGGCTTTCGCAGGACACGCTCGCGCGGCTTCCCTTAGCCTCCTTCCCGATATATATCGCGCTCCGGTAGGTGGAGACTCCGCCCGACTTCGAGAGCGACTTTGTGGTGATGACGCTCGTCGTGTTCGGGGCGATGTGCACCATCTTCGCGCCCGTGTCGAGGTTCTGCCCCTCGCCGGCGAACGTGACCCCCGTGAATTCCGCCCGCGCACCGCGCCCGATGAGGTCGCTTTGGGGGTAGAGGTAGGAGATGTGGCTTCCGAAAGAGCCTGAGACCCATTCGATTGAGCCGCCTTCCTCCACGCGCGCCCTCTTCGTGTTGAGGTTGTACATGTTCTTCGACCAGTTCTCCACCGTGGAATACCGAAGGTGGGCGTTCTTCTTCACATACAGCTCCACGCAGCCGGCGTGAAGGTTCGCGACGTTGTACTTCGGCGCCGAGCATCCCTCGATGAAGTGCACGTCCGCGCCCTCGTCGACGATGATGAGCGTGTGCTCGAACTGTCCCGCGCCCTTGGCGTTCAGGCGGAAGTACGACTGGAGCGGAACCTCCACCTTCACGCCCTTGGGGACGTAGACGAACGAGCCGCCCGACCAGACCGCCCCGTGCAGCGCCGCGAACTTGTGGTCGTCCGGCTTGACGAGCTGCATGAAGTGCTCCCTCACCATGTCGGCGTACTCTCCGCGGAGGGAGCTTTCAAAATCCGTGTAGATGACGCCCTGTTTTGCCACCTCGTCCTGAAGGTTGTGGTAGACGAGCTCCGAGTCGTACTGCGCGCCCACGCCCGCAAGGCTTGTCCGCTCCGCCTCGGGAATGCCGAGCTTCTCGAACGTCTCCTTTATGTCGTCGGGGACGTCCTCCCACTTTCCCTGCATCTTCGTGTTCGGGCGCACATACGTCGCGATTTCCTCGATGTTCAGGCCCGAAATGTCCGGCCCCCACTCGGGAACTTTCAGCTCGTTGTAGATTTTGAGCGCGTTCTGGCGGAATTCCCTCATCCATTCCGGGTCGTTCTTGTCGTCGGAGAGCTTCGCGACGATTTCCGCCGTCAAGCCCGCCTCGTTCCTGTAGAATCCCTTCTCCTCATAGCGGAAGTCGTAGGGAGAGTCCGCCATGCTCTTTATGTCCTGCTTTTCTGCCATAGTGTTCCCCTCTCACGCGTCCAGGAACTGCTCGAAGCCGCTCTCGTTTATGCTCTCCACGAGCGAGCCGTCGCCTTCCTTGATGATTTTTCCTTTCACGAGGACATGCGTTTTGTCGACATGGAGGCTCTCAAGGATTTTCGTCGAGTGCGTGATGATGATGAGCGCGCCGTTCTGCCGCTTCTGGTACTCCTCGATTCCCTTCGACACGGTGCGCACCGCGTCCACGTCAAGCCCCGAGTCCGTCTCGTCCAGAATCGCGAGCTTCGGCTTGAGCATGAGGAGCTGGAGAATCTCGCTCTTCTTCCGCTCGCCGCCGGAGAACCCCACGTTGAGGTCGCGTCCGGCGTAGCTTTCGTCCATGTTCAGGAGCTGCATCGTCGCCTTCAGCTCCTTCTGGAACTGGAAGAGCTTGACGCGCTCGCCCGTCCGCTGCTGGAGCGAATTCCTGATGAACGATTCGAGCGAGATGCCCGGAACCTCAAGCGGCTGCTGGAAGCTGAGGAAAAGCCCTTTCGCCGCCCGCTTGTCGGCGCCCAATGCCGTGATGTCTTCCCCGTCGAAGACGATGCTTCCGCCTGCGACCGTGTAGCGCGGGTTCCCCATGAGCGTGTATCCGAGCGTCGATTTTCCGGCGCCGTTCGGCCCCATGAGGACGTGCGTCTCCCCTGGATTTACAGAAAGGCTCACGCCGTCGAGAACGCGCTTGTTCCCATCGCCGAGCGATATGTCAACAGAAAGTGTATTTACGTCCAAAAGACTCATTGTCGTGCCTCCGAATTTGAATGTGATTTCAAGATTGCCTATTAGAAAAGTGGGTAATGATTTCCGTAAACGGAAAGATACTCAATTGCACCGATAGATGCAATGCGTATTCTATCGGAAAACGGGCGGAGATAAAACGGCGGGTTTTTGCACTGCCGGGGCTTCGCGGCAAAAAATGCCCGGGGCGGAATGTCGTCGGACTTGTTCCCGGCACTACGGGCATGACGGATTTTCTCTACTGGCCGTGCTTTTTGTCTCGGGGGGCCTTCATTCGCTCGGGAATCGACCGTACGAAGAAAATCATGCGGAACAAAAACATGATGAGCGGCGGCGGCCCGAATTTCTGCCTTTTTCCGTGCTCGATGTTGTCATCCTTCAGCGGGTCGCGGACAAGCGCGCTTGTCGGGAGGTTGTAGGATGTGTGGAGGGACGTTTTTCCCCGCCATCTTGTCTTCCTGAATTCGAGCCCCGTCATTTTCGGGATGAATACGATTTCCTTGTCCCTGAGGTTCTCGTTTTCGGCGAATGCGATTTTGAGCGCGTATATCGTGGGCATCATCTTCCCGCGGAACAGGAGCGGGCGGAGGAGCCATTCCCCGGTGAGGTACGTCCTTCCGTTTTCGCCCGGGGTTATGTACATGTCCTCCTCGATTCTGTCCATGTTAATGGAAAGCATCTTCTGGAGTATTTTTGCTTTTGGTATGTCGTTGCTCGCGTTGTTCTTGTTCTGCCTCCTGAATTCCCTGTCGATTCCCTTCATTATTGTCGGCGTGAGCAGGTCGTAGAGAAGCATCATGATTTCGCATGATACGTCGAATTCGAGCGGTTCTTCAAAGTCGTGCATGAATGTATTTTATCATAGATTCAGGCGCTTGAGGGGGAATGCTGCGTTCCAAGTTCGGATTTGTCGGCACAAGCGCGTGCGGAACGTGGTTCCGCCCTTTTTTTGCGTGCGCGGATTGATGGGCGAGACGAGTTCTGAGTTCGGCGCTTGAGGAAAATGCTGCGTTTCCTGTTCGGATTTGTCGGCACAAGCGCGTGCGGAACGTGGAGATGTGAAAGTTCTCATGGTCGGGATGGGGCGGCAGGGTTTCCGAAGGGGGGGATTTTTGGTAAATTTCTGGTGCGGAAGGGCGGGCGTGCCGGATGTTTCCGGGGCAAATCCAATTTTTCCTTTCGGCGGAGGTTTTATGGCGATTGTGACTGTTTCTCGGCAGTTCGGGTCTGCGGGTGATGACATATGTGTCAGGCTTTCCGAAAAATTCGGTTTCCGCCTGGTGGGGAAAAAAATCCTGAGGGAGCGGATGCGGAGTCTGGGATGCCCGGAAAGCGTCATCGCGAAGTACGACGGGCTCAAACCCGGTTTTTTTGCGAGCCTGTCGCGCGACAAGGACGAGTATCTCTACTATCTGCGCACGGCGATTCTTTCCGAGTCGGAGGACGGCGACTGCGTGATTGCGGGGCGGGGGGCGTTCCTCGTGCTGAAGGATATAGAAAGCTGCGTCTCGTTCAGAATAATAGAAGAAAGAAAACTGCGTGCGGCGCGTATTATGAGAAGCAGCCCCGAGATGGACGAGAAAATCGCGCTCAAGGTTTTGCGGGGCGCCGACCGCCATCAGTACGGGTTCCACAGAAGCTTCTTCAATTTCAGGATACACGACAATTTCCTCTATGACATGATAATCAATTCCGGAAACTGCGGCGTCGATGCGGCGGCGTCGGCAATCGCGTCGTACGCGCGCGAGAAAATCACCCCGGAAGTCGAGAAGGCGGGGCAGGAGCGGCTGAACATGCTCCTTCTCGGGCAGAAAATCGCGAACATGCTCGTCTTCACGTACGACGTGAAGATTGACGATTTCCGAGTGACGGTGGAGGGGCAGACCGTCGTCCTGAACGGCGTCGCAAGTTCCTATGCGGAAGTCGAGAAGGCGTGGAAGATAATCTCGCTCGAGCTTCCCGAATTCTCGTTCAAGTCGAACGTCAGGATTGTCCAGGATTACATGAAGGGGCGCTGATTTTGGCACGCCTTTTTTTTCCTGCCGCGGCGCTCGTTTCCCTTTTCGTTTCCGGATGCGCCCGCGTTCCCGAGATGACGCTCGACGAGATTTCCCGGTGGCGCGAGGAGAACAGGAATTCGCTTGTTGAGCGGACTGTCTCGCGTCCCAAGGAAAAAAGCGGGTTCGCTCCGGGGCGCCCGGGCGGCGTCTGGCGAACGACGATGATGAGCGACCCCAAAAGCTTCAACATCATCATCGCGGAAACGGACGGCGACACGTCCGCGTTCATCGACCCGCTTTACGATTCGCTTATCGGGTACGATGTCATAACGCAGTCGTGGTACGCGCGCGCGGCATCGTTCTCCGTCTCCGTCGATTCCGATGCGGGTACGATGGACGTGACGTACACCCTCCGCGACGATTTGTGGTGGAGTTTTTACGGCTCCGGCGAGAAAGTCAAAATTACGAGCGACGACGTCGTCTTCTGGTACGACGAGATTCTGTGCGCCGAGGACATCGGCTCGTCGCGGTACAATTCCCAGTTCATGGAGATGGACGACGGGTCGTTCGAGCGAATCTCAATCGAGAAAATCGACGACCGCTCGTTCGTCTTCCACATCCCGCGCATATTCTCCGAGCCGCTTCTCCTCACGAACATGAGCTTCGGGCCGGCGTTCATCTACAAGAAGGCGAAGGACGAGGGCGGCGCGAAGGGCGTCAAGGCGCTGTTCAACATCGGATGCGACCCCCGGACCATACCGAGCATGGGTCGCTATTTCATCGCGGAATACATTCCGGGGCAGCGCCTCGTCTACGAGCGGAACCCCGATTATTGGGAGCGCGACTCGAACGGCGTTTCGGTGGCGTACCCGCAGACGCGCGTCGTCCGCATCGTGGGGGACGCGAACACCGAGATGATGATGTTCAGGAACGGCGAGCTTGAGAGTTTCGTCCCGTCGCCGGAAAAAGTCGGCGGGCTTGTGGACGGAGCGCAAAACGCGTTCGACTTCTACGGGAACGCCACGGGCGCGCGCGACGGGTACACCGTCTTCAATTCCGAGGGGGCTCTTTCCGCGTCGTTCTGGTCGTTCAACGAGAATCCCGTGAACAAGGACAAGCCGTTCTACCGCTGGTTCTGCAAAAAGGAATTCCGCCAGGCTATGAGCTGCCTCCTCAACCGCGACAGGATAATTTCCCAGACGTACCGGGGGCTTGCCTCCCCGAAACTCACGTTCTTCTCGGAGGCGACGGCGTTCTTCGACAAAGATGCCGTCCTCGACTACACGTATGATGTTGACCGCGCGCGGAACCTTCTCGCGTCGTGCGGCTTTTCTTTGGGCGATGATGGAATCCTCCGCGACGAGCAGGGCGTGAAAGTCGAGTTCGACCTTTCGATTCAGTCGACGGGGACGGTGGTAAGCGACATCGCGCAGATAATCGCCGACGAATGCAGGAAGGCGGGCGTTACGGTGAACGTGCGGCAGGTGGATTTCCAGAGCCTGATAGGGCAGCTGATGTCGAAATACGACTGGCAGTCCGTCATAATCGGCTTCAGCGGGGGATATTTCCCGACGCAGGGAAGCAACGTCTGGCTTTCGTCCGGGAACCTCCATCTGTGGAATCCGCTGCAGAAGACGCCCGCGACAAAATGGGAGGCGCGCGTCGACGAGCTTTTCCGGAAGGCGTCGTGCACCGTCGACAAGGACGAGGCGTTCCCGCTCTGGAGCGAGTACCAGCGGATATTCCTTGAGGAGTGCCCGCTCATCTATCTCGTCCGCCCGCGGAGTTTCTTCGCGCTGCAGAACAGGTGGGACATGGAGAACGTGACGTTCGACAATGTTCACGGAGCGGAGCTTTCGCACGTGTTCATCGCGCAGTGATTTTTCGGAATCAAATTTCGTAAGGAGTTGAAATATATGATAAGGACGATTTGGGCGTTCATCAGAATCGCGTTCTATATGGTGAGGCAGAATCCGAAACTGCGCCTCGTTCGCAGGCTCGACAGGGAGGGAAACATCGCCGAGCGCGACAGGATTGTCAACGAAATCGTGCCGGCATGGGCGAGGTACGTCTTCGAGGTGACGAAATCGGACGTGACTGTCGAGGGGCTTGAGAAGCTTCCGGCCGGCCGCGCCGTCGTTTTCATCGCGAACCACCAGGGGGAGATGGACATCCCGCTCCTCTTCGGCTACACGGGAAAACCGATGGCGTTCGTGGCGAAAATCGAGCTTTCCAAGATTCCCGTCCTTTCCGCGTGGATGAAAATGCTCCAGTGCACGTTCATCGACCGGAAAAGCCCCCGCGCATCCGTGCAGGCAATCCTCGACGCTGCCGCGAACGTCTCCAAGGGATATTCGCAGGTGATTTTCCCGGAGGGAACGCGCAGCCGCGGCGGAAAGCACCACGAATTCAAGGCGGGAAGCTTCAAGCTGGCGTTCAAGTCGAACGCGCCGATTGTTCCGGTCACGATTGACGGGACGTGGCGCATCTACGAGGAGAAGAACCGCCTCCAGAGCGCGAGCGTCCGCATGATAATACACGATCCGATTGAGACGGCCGGTTTGACGAAGGAGCAGATGGCGGAGATTCCCGCGCGCGTGGAGAAGATTGTATGCGCTCCGCTCGGCGAATGAATCTTTTCGGGGCCGCCTTTTTCTCGCGTGTTTCGTACCCGTGGCGGGCGTTCCGGCGGAATTTTCCGCTTGCGGCGTTCGTCTCGTCGCGTCTCGTCACGATGGCGGCCGTCCTCCTTCTTCTCGGGTGGGCGATGTTCGCGCTTATGGCGCTCGCTCCCGGCGACATCGTTGACCAGCTTGTGTCGCAGAAGCTTATGGAGCAGGCTTCCGCGCCGACATCTGCCGGAAACGACGGCGGCGCCTATTCCGACGAGCAGCTTGCCCGTACCCGCGCCGAGCTGGGGCTGGACAAGCCGTTCACTATGCAGTATCTCGACTGGCTCGGGCGCGTCTTTCGCGGGGACTTGGGCGTGAGCCTTATTTCGCGCGCGCCCGTCTCGTTCCTCATAAGGAGCAGAATCGCGAACTCGCTTCTCCTGAACATAATCTCGCTGGTTTTCATAACGTTCTTCTCGTTCCTCCTCGGAATTTATTTTTCGAGCAAGGCGGGGACGGGAATCGACGTCGCTGCGACGTTTTTCGCGCTGTTCTTCCACGCGTTTCCGGGAATCCTCCTTCTGATTCTCCTCCAGCTCTTCGCCTCGGCGACGGGGCTTTTTCCCGTTACCGCGTATCCTGAATTCCCGTTCCGCGAGAATCCGGGGAAATTCGTTTTCTCGTTCGCGCACCACATTTTCCTCCCGCTCCTCGCGTCGTTCCTGGGCGGCGTCGGCTCGACGATGCGCATGGTGCGCTCGACCGTCCTCGACCAGATGGGAATGCCGTACATCGTCGCGCTTCGCGCGCGCGGAATAAGCGAGCGGCGGATTTACCTCGCGCACGCGTTCAGGAACACGCTCAACCCGTACATCACCGGAAGCGCGAACCTCCTCGCAAGCCTTTTTTCCGGCTCCCTCGTGCTTGAGGTCATTTTCTCCTATCCCGGAATCGGGCGGCTCATGTACGAGGCGGTCCTCCAGCAGGACGTGAACCTCGTCCTCGCGAATTCGATGTTCATCGGCGCGCTCGTCCTTTTCGGGATGGTCATATCCGACATCCTTCTCGCGCTGGCGGACCCGCGCATACGTTATGGTAAGAACTGAATGAAAATGAAGAAGATTTTTGGATACCTTTTCCGTAGGCCGCTTGCGGCTTTGTCCGTCTGCCTGCTCGCTTTCCTGTATGCGGCGATGATAGCGGCGCCGTTCGTTGCCCCGTATTCCCCGACGACGTCGTTCGGCTCGTCATCGTTCCATCCGGGAAACGTCGAGCTGACGCGGCACGGTCTTGTCGCGCGCGAGTGCCGTGTCCTTGAGCCTTCGAAATGCCTCTACGCGAAAGTCCGGGGCGAGGAATTCCACCACAAGATAACGTTTTTCGCGAAGGGGGAGCCATACTCGTTTTTGGGGATGCGCTTCTCCCGCCATCTTTTCGGCGTCGAGCCTGATGAGAGCGGGAACGCGTATCCCGTCTTCCTGTTCGGCGCGGACAATTTGGGGCGAGACCTTTTCAGCAGAATCGTCCACGGAAGCAGGATTTCTCTCACAATCGGGTTCGTGGCGAGCGCGGTCTCGCTCCTTCTCGCGATTGTCCTCGGCGGCGCGGCGGGATTCTACGGCGGCGCGGCTGACTGGACGATAATGCGGGCGAGCGAGTTCTTCATGCTCATCCCCGGCCTCTACCTGATTCTCTTCCTCCGCTCGCTTCTGAACAACGTCATGGACAGCGGGACAAGCTACATGATTATCACGGTGATGCTCGCCCTCGTCGGGTGGCCGGGAAGCGCCCGCACGCTCCGCGGAATGGTGCACGCCATAAAGCGCGAGGAATTCGTGGAGGATGCCGTTCTTGAAGGCGTTCCGGGAATTGCCGTGATATTCAGGCACATCATCCCGCAGGTTTCGAGCCTCCTCATCGTCAGCACGACGCTCGCGATTCCGGGCTTCATAATGAGCGAGACGACTTTGTCGTATCTGGGGCTGGGAATTGCCGACCCCGCGGTCTCGTGGGGCTCGCTCATCAACCGCGACATATCGACGCTGTCGAACCTGCGGAATTTCCCGTGGCTCCTCATCCCCGTGTTCCTCCTCCTTTCCGTGACCATGGCGTTCAATTTCGTGGGCGACGCGCTCCGCGATTATTTCGACCCGTACCACACGTTCGTTCCCGGCTGGCGGGAATCGTTCTTCCGTGTTTTCGGAAGAAGGCGGCAGGCGGCAGGCGGAATCAGCCTCGGCGGGGAAAACGGCGTTTCCTCTGGCGGCGATATCCTCCGCGTGGAGAATCTCCGCGTGTCGTTCTCGATTGTGCGCGGGATGGAGCGCGTGGAAGTCCGTTCTGTCCGCGGCGTGAGCTTTTCGGTGCGGCGTGGCGGGATTCTCGGCATCGTCGGTGAGTCGGGAAGCGGAAAAACCGTCGCGACGATGGCGGTTACCGCGCTCCACGGTCCGAACGCGTCCGTTTCAGGGCGCATCCTGTTCGACGACGGGGAAAAAATCGTCGACATGTTGCGTCTCGGCGAAAAAAAAGTCCGGGAATTCCGCGGACGAAAAATCGGGATGATATTTCAGGAGCCGTCGAGGAGCTTCGACCCGCTCCAGAGCATCGGAAGCGCGTTTTTCGAGACGTTCAGGAACGCTTGCGGAACAATTTCCCGCGCCGACTCGGATTCCCGCGCGTCCGAGCTTCTGCGCGAGGTGGGGCTTCCCGAACCGGAAAAACGGCTCGGGAATTTCCCGCACCAGTTTTCGGGCGGGCAGCTTCAGCGGATATCCATCGCGCTCGCGCTGGCGCAGGGGTGCAGCCTCCTCATCGCCGACGAGCCTACGACGGCGCTGGACGTTACGATTCAGGCGCAGATTGTCTCCCTTCTCAGGCGGCTGAACGAGACGCGCGGGCTTTCGGTCATATTCATAAGCCATGACATACACCTTGTTGCCGATTTCTGCGACGATGTGATAGTGATGTACGGCGGAGTCGTCATGGACAGGTTCCCCGCGGAAAAGATACGCGGGACGGGCGCTGCCGGCGACGGCTCGCTTTCTCCCTATTCGCGCGCGCTTCTGTCGGCGACGCCCTCGTTCGGCTCCCATTACACGGCGGGGCGGCTGAATCCGATTCCGGGGCGCGTTTTTGACCCGGCGTCCCCCGTTCCCGGATGCCCGTTCTCCCCGAGGTGCGCGTTTTCGTGCGGAAAATGCGGCGAAGCGGGCGCGGAAGCAAAATGCTGGAGGATTCAGGATGTCTGATTTCGTTGTTGAGGTTTCGAATGTCTCAAAATCGTTTCCGCTCGAGGCGGGTTTCTTTGCGGGCGGGAACAGGCGCGTCTACGCGGTGAACGATGTCTCGTTCGGGATACGGCGCGGAAGCACGTACGGGATTGTCGGCGAGTCCGGATGCGGGAAGACGACGACGGCGCGGATGATTGTCGGGCTCCATCGCCCCGACGCGGGGACAATCTCGTACAAGCCGGATTCTTCGTCGGACGGGGTCGACGTGTCGTCGCTCGGGCGCCGGAAGCTGAGGCTTTTCCGCGAGAAGGTGAAATACATTTTTCAGGACCCCGCTCATTCGCTGAACCCGCGCCTTTCGGTGGGCGACATCATCACCGATTCGTACCGGTATTCGTCGGTGTATCCGGGAAGGCGCGCGGCAGGCGACGAGGCGCGCGATGTCCTGAGCGAGGTGGGGCTTTCGCCCGAGGATGCCGACCGCCACCCGTCCGAATTCTCCGGCGGGCAGCGTCAGAGAATATCGATTGCGCGCGGCCTTATAATGAAGCCGGACGTCCTTGTCTGCGACGAGATTGTCTCCGCGCTCGACGTGTCTGTTCAGGGGCAGATTCTGAACCTTCTGCAGGACATAAAGGAATCGCGCGGGCTTTCGCTCCTCTTCATCGCGCACGATTTGCGCGTGAGCTGCTATTTCTGCGACACAATCGGCGTCATGTATTGCGGCTTCCTCGTCGAGGAGGCGCCCGCCGCCGACTTGTACAGGACGGCGCTCCATCCGTATTCGAGGATGCTCTTCGGCGGCGCGGGAAATTCATTTGGCGCGAAGGCGGGCGAGGCGAGGAGCATCACGGGCGTCGTTTCCGGATGCCCGTTCGCGCACCGCTGCCCGCACTCGTCTTCCGTCTGCCTTTCGGAGCTTCCCCCGTGGAAGTACGACGGGAACCACAAGGTGCGCTGCCATCTCCTCTGATTTCGGTTCCGGAGCGCGTTTTAATTGAATGATTCCGGCAAGGGCTGTAGAATATGACTCTATGGATAGAAACGAAACGGAATGGCAGAAGCCTGCCGCCGAAAAAGATTCCCTCGGGGGAGAGCAGCGCGGAGCCCTCGACGAGATGTGCTTCCTCCTTTCGAAAATCGACGACCAGAAAGTCATAACGGATTTCTTCGGATGCCTTTTCACGGCGTCGGAGCTGCGCGATTTCGCCACGAGATGGCTTCTCGTGCGCGAGATTGACAAGGGTACGACGCAGCGGGAGATTGCGAACAAGTACCACATGTCGCTCTGCAAGATAACGAGGGGCTCTCGCGAACTGAAGAAGAACGACAGCGCGTTCAGGAAGCTGCTGGACAAGGCGCGGAGCTTGGGGCTGGAGTGACATGAACGGCAGCGTAAAGAAACTCCTCGACGAGAGCCTCAACATACGGAATTCGTTTTCTCCGGCTTCCGTCAACATCTTCACTTATTTTGTCGTCATAGCCGTCGTCGGTTCCGGTTTTCTTCAGATTCCGTTCTTCTACAAGGATTTCAGGCCGGCAAGCTACATCGACACGCTTTTCACAACCGTTTCGGCGCTTTGCGTCACGGGGCTCTGCCCGATGGACATCGAGCGGTTCAACATCGCGGGGCTTTCGTTCCTCATGCTTATAATCGAGCTTGGCGGGCTGGGGCTCATAGCGTTCTTCACGATATACCTTGCGCTTCCCGCGCGGCATCTGTCGCTCGTCAGCAGGCAGGTCGTGAAGGATTTCTTCGTAGCCGACGTCGAGACGGACCACCGGAGCATCGTGAAGCGGATTGTCGTGTACAGCCTTGCCATCCAGGTTCTCGGCGGGATTGTCCTCGCGCTCATATTGGGCGACTGCGGCGAGGGCAACTGCGCGTTTTTCGGGTTCTTCCTTTCCGTGTCGGCGTTCTGCAACGCGGGGTTCGCGCCCTGGGGCGACAGCCTTCACCATCTGAGCGGGAACGCCCCGTTCGTCTCCGTCATCATGTTCCTGATTGTCTTCGGCGGGCTGGGGTTCACCGTGATGCAGGACGTCATCTCGTTCTGCTCGACGCGCATACGCAGAAAAATCACCGGGAAGGGAAAAATGCACAACATCTCCCTCCATTCGAAAATAGTCTTCCTCATGACCGTCATACTGATTGTCGTCCCGAGCGCCGTCTATCTAGTCCTCGAATGGGACGGCGCGTTTTCCGGGATGGGCGTGCGGACGAAAATGCTGAACGCCCTGTTCCAGAGCGTGACATGCAGGACGGCGGGGTTCGAGCTTGTGGGCGAGGGGAGCTTCTCCCCCGCGGGAACGTTCATCACGGAGCTCCTCATGGCAATCGGCGGGAATCCCGGCTCGATGGCTGGCGGAATCAAGACGACGACGATTTTCCTCGTGATGTGCCAGGCGTTCAGGACGAGCTCTGATTTGCGCTACCTTTCGATTTTCCACCGCGACGTGTCGTACGACGACACCGACAAGGCGTCCGCCGTTTTCGTCAAGGCGATGATTTTCATCAGCGTCATCCTCTTCGCGCTTCTTTTGAGCGAGCGCTCTTCGATTTCCGCAGGCGTTATGAGCGCGGGCGACCTTTCGTTCGAAGCGATAAGCGCAATCGGGACGGCGGGGCTGACGCGCGGGATAACGTCGTCGCTCAGCCCTCTCGGCAAGCTGATTCTCATCGTCGCGATGTACGGCGGGCGCACGGGCGTGATGACGCTCTCGCTGTCGATTCCGATGCGCTCGCAGTACGTCAAGCGTTTCGTCGATTACCCGCGCGAGGAAATCCTTGTCGGATGATTTTTTCGCGCTTTGCAGAAGGAGGAATAGTTTATGGGTACGATTTCGATAATAGGGCTGGGGAATTTCGCGTGCAGGATAATTGACGAGCTTTACGCGCTCGACAGGACCGAGGTTTTCGTTGCCGACAAGGACCGCGTGAAAATAGAGCAGTACCGCGACAAGGTGAAGGACGCGCAGATTCTGGACGTCATCAACTTCGACCTTTTGCGGAAGATTGTGCCGGAGGACACGACGCACGCGATTGTCGACATGGGGCACGACAACACCGAGGCGGCGATTCTCGTGACGAATTATCTCCACAAGATGAACATCGAGAACATAATCGTGAAGTCGCAGGGCGACACGAACGCCGAAATCCTCAAGCTTGTCGGCGCGACGCAGGTCGTCCTCCCCGATTTGGACGCGGCGCAGAAAATCGTGCAGCTTTTGGTCTCGTCCTCCGTCTACGATTTCCTTCAGGTCTCGTCGCTTTTCTCGATGGCGGAGGTCAGCGTGAAGCCGGAGCTTTCCGGAAAGACGCTCGCCGACGTCGAATTCAGGAAGAAATACCGGCTGAACGTAATCGCGTACAGGACGGGCGAGGGCACGGAGCTTTCTCTCGTCCGCTCCGCCGATTTCGCGCTCATCACGGGGCAGCATCTCCTCGTCGCGGGAACCGAGGCGGACATAAAGGAGTACATCGGCACGAACGCCGAGGCTGATTCCGCTGTCTCCAAGATACGGCGGCTCGATTTGATGAGCAAACTTTTCAGGAAAAATCGGTAAAAATCAGAAAAAGTCATTGACGGACTTTTGAAAAAAACAATAATAAAGGTACTTCCGTCAGCACAGCGGAGAGCCGCTTGCGCGCATTGCGTTTCCGGAAGTTTCGATGCGAGTCTATAAAGGGAATTGGGGAACGAGTTCTTCTCCAATTCCTTTTTTCTTGTCGGACAAAATGCGGCGGCGCTGAAAAAAAAATTCTTGGAGCAGTACATGAAAGCTATCGAACTAGAGAAGGCATACAACCCTAAGGAATTCGAGGACAGAATCTACTCGGAATGGGTCGAGAAGGGATATTTCAAGCCGTATTCCGACGGCGACAACCCCGTTCGCGCTCTCCGCGAGGCGAAGAACATAAACTACACCGTCGTCATTCCGCCGCCGAACGTGACGGGCGTCCTTCATATGGGTCACGGGCTGAACAACACGCTTCAGGATGTCGTCGTCCGCTATCACCGCATGAAGGGCGACAACACGCTCTGGATTCCGGGAACGGACCACGCCGGAATCGCGACGCAGAACGTCGTCGAGCGCGCGCTCAAGAAGGAAGGCAAGGGACGGAACGACCTCGGGCGCGAGAAGTTCATAGAACGGACGTGGGAAGTGACGCACGAGCATCACGACACGATTGTCAGGCAGCAGAAGAAGCTCGGGAATTCCGTGGACTGGTCGCGCGAGCGCTTTACCTACGACGAGGGGCTTTCGAAGGCTGTCCGCGATGTTTTCGTCACGCTGTACGAGCGCGGGCTTATGTACAAGGGGCAGTATCTCGTGAACTGGTGTCCCCGCTGCGGTACGGCGCTTGCGGACGACGAGGTCGACCACATCGACACGCAGGGTGCGATGTACCATATTTATTATGATTTTGCCGACGGTTCGGGAAGAATCGAGGTCGCCACGACGCGCCCGGAGACGTTCTTCGGCGATACTGCCGTCGCCGTCAATCCCGATGACGAGCGGTACAAGAATCTTGTCGGAAAGAAGGTCGTCCTTCCCCTCATCAACAAGGAAATCCCGATAATCGCCGACAGCTACGTCGACAAGGAATTCGGGACGGGCATGGTGAAGATTACGCCCGCCCACGACCCGAACGACTGGGAAGTCGGAAAGAGGCACAACCTCGAAATAATCAACCTCCTCAATCCCGACGGCACGCTCAACGACAACGTTCCCGAAAAATACCGCGGAATGAAGTGCGAGCAGGCGCGGAAACTCGTCATCGAGGATTTGACAGAGGCGGGATTCTTCAAGAACGAGGAGAAGATGACGCACTCTGTCGGGCACTGCTACCGCTGCAAGACCGTCGTCGAGCCGTATCTCTCATACCAGTGGTTCGTCAGGATGAAGCCGCTCGCCGAGAAGGCGCTCAAGGCATGGCAGGACGGCGACATCGTCTTCTATCCGAGAAAATGGGAGAACACATACCGCCACTGGATGGAAAACATCCGCGACTGGTGCGTGAGCCGCCAGATTTGGTGGGGACACAGGATTCCTGCGTGGTATTGCGAATGCGGCGAGACAATCGTCTCCCGCGAGGATCCGAAGTGCTGCCCGAAATGCGGCGCCGACGCGTCCAAGCTCAGGCAGGATTCCGACGTCCTCGACACGTGGTTCAGCTCGTGGCTGTGGCCGTTCTCTACGCTGGGATGGCCGGAAAATACGGCGGACCTCCAGAAATTCTACCCGACGACGGCGCTCGTCACGGCATACGACATCATATTCTTCTGGGTCAGCCGCATGATAATGGCCGGGCTCGAATTCACCGGAAAATCGCCGTTCCACGATATCTACATCCACGGTCTTGTCCGCGACAAGCAGGGCCGCAAGATGTCGAAATCCCTCGGGAACGGAATCGACCCGCTTGAGATAATCGAGCAGTACGGCTCTGACGCGCTCAAATTCACGCTGTCGTTCCTCTGCGCGCAGGGGCAGGACGTTCTCATCGACAACAAGACGTTCGAGATGGGCTCGAAATTCTGCAACAAGGTGTGGAACGCAAGCCGCTACATCCTCGGAAACCTCGAGGGAAGGAACCTTATCCCCGTATCCGACGGCGAGCTTACCGAGCTCGACAAGTGGATTTACGCCGAGCTCGACGCCTGCTGCAGGACGGAGCGCGACGCCCTTGAGGGATACCGCTACAACGACGCGGCTTCCGCGGTATACGAATTCTTCTGGTACAAATTCTGCGACTGGTACGTCGAGGCGACGAAGCTTTCGTTCAGGAACGGCGACGAGCACGAGAAGGACAGGCAGGTTTCCGTTCTCCTCAACATCCTTGAGGAATCGCTCCGACTTCTCCATCCGTTCATCCCGTTCGTCACGGAGGAAATCTATTCCAAGCTTCCGCTCGCGGAAATCGTCGGGAACAGGAAGGCTGCCGGCGGGCAGAAAATCCTCGCGGACGAGCTGTATTCCGACATGCTCACGACGGCTCCGTTCCCGAGAGTCAGGGACGAGCGGCGCGACGAGAAGGTGATGAGCCGCTTCAACGTCCTTCAGGAGCTTATCCGCAACGTGCGCGGCCTTCGCAACGAATGCGGAATCGACCCCGCGTTCAAGGTGAACATCGCGATACACGTCGTGCCGGGAAGCGATGCCGAGGTCTGCCGCGAGAAAGTCGACATGATAAAGCTCCTCGCGGGTCTTTCGAATGTCGAGTTCGTCGGCGAGAAGCCTTCGTCATCGATTGGAACGGTCGGAACGGGATTCGAGGCGTTCATCCTCCTCGACGACAGCATCGACAAGGAGACGCTCCGCAAGCATTTTGAGAAGGACTTGATGAAGGCCCAGTCCGATGCGCAGCGCACCGAGGCGAAGCTCTGCGGCAAATTCGTCGAGCACGCTCCCGCCGAAGTCGTTCAGGCTGAGCGCGACAAGCTTGAGGAAACGAAGCGCAGGATTGAGAAGCTTTCTTCATACATAAAGGAATTGTAAGTCGTACAAGACCACGGAGCTGATGGTTCTTCGTCGTATGGCGGAACGGTGGCTCCGTGGTTTTTTTTCGCTCCGCCCGAAAATGCGGTGAACGCGCGGGCGTTTGTTTTGGGGCGGCGTCTTGCGGCTGCCGCTTCAAAAACGGTTCCGAGAACTCATGTTTTCGGGATGTTCTCCAGATATTTATTTTCAGTTGGATATACAGTGGAGGTTTATTATGGGTGACAAGTGCGAAAACAAGTCGTGCGTGGCGGAATCTGATTCGGGGACAGATACGCAGAGAAAAATGGAGATGCCCGAAATGCGGACGGAAAAGCCCATGCAAATGGAAGCGGAGCAGATGCAGCAGCTCAAGGAGATTTTCATGGCTCCTTACATGCAGATTGCGACGGGGCTTATTGGAAAAGTGCGCCATGCCGGCGGGAATATGTTCCGCCACCAGATGGACACGCTGGGGATTCTCATCGATTACGGGTATATCGATTCCGTCCTGCTGAAGGCTTCAATCGTTCACGACACGGTGGAGGATATTCCCAATTTTGACAGGAACCAGATTGTGAATGCCGATGCAGAAGGGCAGAAAGTCCTCGACCTCGTCCTGGAGGTCACGCGGCGCGATGACGAGGACAAGCAGCAGTTCCTCAAGCGCATAATCAGGAACGGAAGCCCTAAGGCGAAAATACTCAAATGCGCCGACCGGATTTCCAATATGATTTCCCTCGGTTTCGTCACGGACCCGAAATTCATCGAGCGGTATTGTGATGAGACCGAATGCTATCTTCTCCCGATGGCCATTGAGATTGATTTCAATATGTATCAGGAGCTTATCCAGCTGATACGAACAAGGCGGCGTTACCTTGAGGACGGCGGTTATTTCGACAACCGCGTCAAGGAATCGTCCGTAAAAGGAAGTGGAAAATGATTGTCAAGTGATTTTATCCAGCTGAAAATAGAGCGGCGTCCCGGAAACTCCCCGGGGCGCCTTTTTTCTGCCTCCTTATCCGAGCGCGAGCGCCTCGACGGAAATCCGCGCGCAGCTCTCCGTTATGTCGACCGATTTTCCGTGCCTGAGATAATGCAGGACGCATCGTATCTTTTCTTCGGGAACGCCCTTTATCTGCGCGAGCGCGTGCCGGTACAGCGCGAGCTGCCCCTCGTACATTTTTGGCTCGACGATTTGGTTCGTCTTGAAATCGACAATCGTCATCGTCCCGTCGCCGTTCTCGAAAACGAGGTCCATAGTTCCGCGCACAATCCTGTCGCCCTTTTTCGCGGTCGGAATCCTGCTCCTGAAATTGAATTCGCTCCGCCGCCAGTCTGCATCTTTCGCGCGCTTGCCGTATTCGGACGAGAGGAAAACGTCCCGCATCTTCCTGCACGCGCCGAAAACGGCGTCGATTTTCGTCTTGTTTCCGTGAAGGGCTGCGATGAACTTGCCGACTCCCGCCGGCTCCTGCTTTCCGGGCGTGAACGCCGCCTCCATGAACGCGTGCGCCACGGAACCGAAGTCGCTGAAGCCGAATTCGGGCTCGAGCGCTTCCCCGTTTTCGTTCGTTTCCTGGGGAATCGAATCGCGGACGATTTCGTTGATTTCCTGGAACGGTGACTCGGCGTGGAAGACCGTCTTCGTGTCGCTTTCCGGATCGTCGCCTTCCGCCGCGATTTTGCTCGGCGCGATGTACGGGCTCGGGTCAATCTCCGGCTCGATTTTTTTTGCCGTGGAATACGTCTTTTCGAGCGCGGAAATCAGCTCCGCTTTCTCGCCGTCGCTGTTCTCCCGCAAATCGCTCCGTGCCGTCTTTTCCGGCGACGATTGCGCTCGCTCCTTCTTTTCTATATTTTCGAACGTGAACGGCATGTTTTCCATCGTGAGGAACGGCTGGATGATGTTGTATATCGACTGCGGGACTTTTCCCGTTTCGTTTCCGTCGTAGCTTCCGGGAAGGTACGTGCTCCCGTTTTTTCCGGGATCCCCGTCGTAGCTTCCGGTAAGGAAAAGCTGCTCCTCCGCCCTCGTGAACGCGACGTAGGCGAGCCTCCGCAGTTCCGCGCCCGACTTCGCGTCGTTCTCTTTCTTTAGTTTGTCGTAGAAGTAGTTCACGTTCTTTCTTGTTGAGCTGTGCCCCTTCGAGCGGACTTCTTCCACCGCCTTGCACGGCGGCGTGTTTATTACGGCTCCGTTCTCCTTCGTCACGAAAACGGGCGTGTCGTTCTTGTCGAGCGACTTGCCGCCGTTTACCTCCGCGACGAAGACGACGGGGAATTCCAGCCCCTTGCTTTTGTGGATTGTCATTATCTTCACGGCGTCGCGCGCCTCGAACGGGATGTCAAGGTTCTCGACATTCTCCTGCTCGCCCGCGTACGTCCTCATCTCGTCGACGAACCCCGCAAGACTCTGCGCCTTGTCGTCCGCTTTCCGCGCCATCTCGAACAGTATGTCGTAGAGCGTCGCGTACATGCTCACGCTGCGGTTCCACATCGTCTCGTACCGGTATCCAAGCCCGTACCACAGCGAGCTTATCGTCTGCGCAATCGGCTCCGTTTTCGCGGATTCGCGGATTTTTTCGTACAGCGCGGCAGTTTCCCGAATCCGCGCCTTCGCCTCCTCCGAGATTCCCGCCTGCCCGATTGTCTCCTCGTCGAACGGGGGAACGCTCTCCATGCGCTTCGCTTCGATTTCCCGCTTCGCCGCCATGAATTCCGCGGCATCGTCGACGGACACGTTGATGAACGGCGACGGAAGAAGGACGGAAAGCGCGTTGTCGTCTTCGGGATACGCGCACAGTGCGAGGAACGACACGATGTCGTTTACGGGGCCGTCCCCGAAGAGTCCCTTGTAGATTTCGGTGGAGTAGGGAATGCCGGCCGCAAGCAGCATCCGCTCGAAGACGGGCTGGTTCGATGTCCGCTTCAGGAGGATTGCGATTTCGCCCGCGCGGTATTTCCTTCCGCCGATGCCCGTGTCGATAAGCATTCTGATTTTGTCGGCGACGAACGATGCTTCCGTCTCTATCGGCGTCAGCGCTTTTTCGTCGCCGTCCTTCTCGTCAACAAAAAGGGCGACGTGCATCCGCTTCTTGCTGAAATCCGCTTCTTGAAGCTTTGCCTCCGGAATGAGCACTTCGCTGTATTCCGCCTCGTATTTCGGAATGTCGCCGAACCGTTTCCGCGTCATGAAAATCGACGGCGCGTCGCCTGCCTCGCCGCCTTTTTCCGGCGGGTAGGGAAGCCCGCCGAACAGCGTGTTGAACGCTGCGATAAGCTCGGGCTTCGAGCGGTAGTTCGTCCGTAGGTCAAGGTTTCCCTTGCCGTCGGCTCCCCCCACCGTGTCCTTGAGGCTCCTGAAAACGGAGACGTCCGCTCCCCGGAACTTGTAGATGCTCTGCTTCTCGTCGCCGACGAAGAAAAGCTTCCGCCCGTCCACGTCCGCGTAGTCGGGGACGCCTTTCTCCTCGCGCTCCTCTTTTTCCGCGAGCATGAAAAGGAGGTCCTTCTGCATCTCGTTGTTGTCCTGGAATTCGTCAATCATTATCGCGCGGTACTTTTTTTTCTCCAGCCGCCGGATTTCGGGATGCTCGCGGAGCGTTTTGAGCGCGAGGGAAGCGACGTCCGCGAAGGTGAGCGTTCCAGAAATTCGCTTCGACCTGTTCGCTTTTTCCTGGAATGCCGAAAGAAGGCGCGCCGCTTTTGCCGACATCCTGTAGCCGAAAATGCCGTTTGCGAGCGCCTTTATGTTGTCTATCACGTCGTACAGCTCCGTCAGCTTCACGCCGATTTCCGCCATCATAATATCGGCGGCGTTCTTCCTCGGTTTGTTGAACGACGTGAACGGCGCGAACGAGCGCGCGTACTGCACGATTCCGTCGATTTTCCTGCTGTCCGCCGCCCGTATCTCGTCCGCCGTGATGCGCGCCGCCTCCGTGCTCCTCGAGGCGAGCGCCGCCTCGATTGCCGGCGCCGGAGCCTTGCTCCTGTTCTCGACTTCGGCAAAAAGCTTCCCTATTTCCGCGATGAGCGATTCCGCCTTCTCCGATTCCGCCTGCCACGCTTTCGCAAGCTCGTCCGCCTGCCTTTCCGCGTCGCCCTCGAAGTCTACCGGCTCCGCTATCGTCGAGTTGTCGAGAATCGATTTCACGAAGAAGTCCTCGGCAATCCTGTTGAAGTCCATCATGCGCGCGAGCGACTGGACAGCCTCGTCGTCCCTGTGCTCGAGGAGGAACGGAATTGCCATGTTCCGTATGGTTCGCTCCGCCTCGTCGTTGTCCTGCGAGAATCCTGGCGTTATCCCGTAGAAATGCGCGCCCTGCCGTGCGATTTCGGAGCAGTAGCTGTCTAGCGTTTTTATCTGCGCCGCGTCGAAATTCCTGACGGCTGTCTGGGCGAACGGGTTTCCGTTCTCCGCTTCCTCTCGAATCGTGCTGAATATGCGCGACTTCATTTCGACGGTAGCCTTTTTCGTGAACGTCAGGACGAGAAGCTCGTCAATCTTGAATTTCTCCTCCGTGACGAGATGCGCCGCCCTTTTCGCGAGGACGGTCGTCTTTCCGGAGCCGGCTCCCGCGCTTACGACAACGTTGCTCATCATCTTTACGGCGTTGTCCTGGTATTCGTCGAGTTTCTTTGCCATGTTCGCTCCTATTTCCTGTTTACGTTGAAGAACCGCCTGCATATGGCGCGGTAGTCGCTGCAGTCGCTTGCGGCGCATGTCTGGTACGTCTGCGCCTCGTCCGTTATCCCGAAGTCGCAGGCGGCGATTCTCTCCGCGTATTCGTCCGCCATATCGATGAACCGCTCTATCGTCGCGCCGAAATCGTCCGGCGTTTTTTTGCTGTCGTTTCCGAAAACGAATGTCGCCTTCGCGTCCTTGATGTTGTAGAACGCCGCCGCGGTGACTTTCTCCGCCGTCCCGTTCCCCTGGTTTTCGAGGATTGTCTTGTACATCGGAATCTGCGGGTCGGGAACGGAGTCTGGACCGTCCGCGTAAAGGTTCTTCGCGGGGATGGAGCCGGCGGTCGATTTGTAGTCGATGAGCGTGAAGTCCCCGCTCGTTTTGTCGAAAAGAAGGCAGTCGATTTTTCCGCTGAGGAAATAGTTTTTTCCCTCGGGCATGTAATCGTATGTCTGCTCCGTCTCCGCAATGAAAAGCCCTTCGAATTCCTTCGAGAATTCCGTGACCGTTTTCACCATCTGCTCCGTTATCGCCGCCCTGTCCGTCAGAAGAAGCATTTTCGGGATGTGGTTCGCCCGGAACGTCTTGAGCGTCTCGTCGATGCTGTCCATCAGCAGCGCAAGCCGCGTCTGGTCGAGCGCGCCGTTTTCCGTGCGGAGCGGGATTCCCTTTACGCCGTTCTCCGTTTTGTTTTTGAGCTTCTGGCAGAACGTGTCGAGAATCTGGTGGTAGACGTTTCCCATGGTGAACCGCTCGATGAGGAGTGCTTCGTTGTCGGGGGCTTCCAGGTTCAGTATCGCCCTGTAGAGCCAGAGGCGCGGGCATTTGAAGAACAGCTTGAGCGCCGACTGCGAGACTTTTATCCGTTTTCGCTCGTCGTCCCACAGTTTTGCCATGACGGCCGCGCGGATTTTTTCCTTGGACGCGCCGCCGTCGATTTTTTCCGCGGCATTTTTCCATGTGCTGAAGCCGCGCCCCATCTCTCCGAACAGAAATGCGGGGTATGACGGCTTTCCGATTCCCGCGCTTTTCCGCCTGTACAGGACGAAATCCCGTTCGTCAGTCTGCAGGAGCGCGTCCTTTTCCTCGCCGTAGATGTCGTAGCCCATCTCCGGGATGATTCCCTTCGACGGTTCGGGGATGAGGTTTTCCGGCTCGAGCATCCCGTGCAGAAATGCGTATCCGCCGAACGTCTTTGCCGACGCCGAGAACGAGCTTTCCGCCTTCTCCGACATCCCGTAAATCCGCAGAAAATCCTCCGTCGGGTCTATGTCCTCGATGCCGAGCCTGCTGCGCTTCATTTCGTTGAGGAACGACATCCGCTTGTAGAGCGACGACACCGACACAGAGTCCTGGCTCGCGTCGATGACAATCTGCGCGTCGAACGGGGATGCGACAGCCGCCCGGTACGCGAAAACCTGCACGCCGCTCGTCTCCGATTTCATTACGTAGGGCGTCTCTGAGAGGTGCGACGTGAAGAACTGGAACGGGTTCGGGACGGGGCAGTCGGGAAAGGCCTGCTCAAGCTCGCCGAGCGTGCCGAGCTCCTTTATGCAGCGGCTGATGATTCTGTCGCTTTTTCCGTCGCATTTGTTCATGTCGAAGAAATAGCTCTTGAACCGGAAGTACGATTTGTTTATCTCCGCGAACGAATCCGCCGTGACAAGCCCCTGCGGAATTTCCTGCCCGATTCCGGCGAAGAATTCGCGCGCCGATTTCTCGTCTTTCCGGAACGCCTTGAGCGCCGCCTCGGAGAATTCCCGTCCGTCCGCGTTTTTTCCTATCGGAACGCCCTTTTCCGCGAGGAACGACTCGATTTCCGTGCGGTGCGCGCTGAACGAATTCGCGTATATTTCCTCGAACGTTCCGCGCCCGACTTTTCCCTGAAGCATGAACCGGAGCGTCTCGTAAAGGCGCCGCAGCTCCTTCTCGTCGAGCTTCGCGTATTTCTCGTTGTGCGACGCGAATTCCTCCGCGCCGATTCCTTCCGGAAGGGGATGGTGGCATCCGTCGAAGAATTCGACGACTTTCTTCCATTTTTCCTCGTCGCCTGAAACGATGCCGAACGCGCGTGTGAAATCCTCCCGCCCGATGGCCTCCCCGTCGGGGACGTCGGCTCCGAGCCCGTTGTACAATTCCGAAAGCTTCCGCGCGCGCCACAGCCAGCCCTCGAACGATTCCTCCCAGACGTCCACGTGCTTTCCGCCGTACCTGTACGAGCAGATGCAGCTTTTGTCCTTGCCGAATTCGACGAGCCGCTCGTTGAGTTTCTGGTCCTTCCACGGGAGCGCGTTGTTCATGAGAAGGTTCCGCACCGATTCGAGCGAGAAATCGTTCTGGACGCATTCCTGCGCCTGCACGAAGAAGCTGCCCGCCGCCGTCTCCGAAAGGTTCCGCCCCGTCCTCATCGAAAACGGCACGGAGTAGAGGGAAAGCTCCCGCTCGATGTACGGCGCGAACGTCTCCAAGTCGGGCACGCTCAGCGCGATTCTTGCCCACGGGATTCCGTCCTTGTCGTGCAGGTTCCGTATCAGCAGCGCCGTCTCCCGAAGCTCCACGCGCGAGTTCTCGTAGAATTTCGCGCGGATTTTTTCCGTTTTCTCAATCGATTTCGTGCTGACGAGGTGGATTTTTGGCGACGATTCGAGGATTCCCTTGTACTCGGAATAATCCATGAGGACTTCCGGGTAGATTATGAAATACTCGTGCCCGTCGTCCTCGAACGGCGGCGTTTCCCATGCCGGGTCGAACAGCCCGTGCGCGTCGAGGAATTCCTTGTACCTGCCGTATATGTTCGAAAAATCCCGGTCTTCCTCGTCCCATTCCGATTCGTCGGGCGACATTTCCTTCCACGCCCGCAGCGAAGGCAGCAGCTTCGCCACCCATTTCGTGAATCCGGACGCGTCGGACGCGAAGTCCGGCTGTATTATCGAGGCGAGGAACGGATTCTGCGCGTTCTGCTGAATCAGGTTCGCCGCGAAAACCTGCCTCATGAGGGACGGTATGGACGTCTTGTCCTGGTTGCGGCTTTTTATCGACCTGCCCTTGAAGTCGTCCCATGCCGCGAACTGCTCCATCGCGACGGAGCGGTGCTGCTCGTCTTCCGTTATCTTTTCCGCCCACATGTCCGCGGCTGTCTGTGTCGGGAACACGAAGACGGACGAGGGATTCGATATGTTCTCGCGTATCGCTTTTTCTATCGGGGATATGATTTTGCTCATGATTAAAAAATATAGGTTCGTTTTGATGAACCGGCAAAAAAAAACGGCGGTAAAACAAACCGCCGTCGTGCCGTCATTTCTCAATGACAGTCAGAATTATTTGCTCAGGAGAGCCTTGAACGGGTTGTACGTCTCGCCGGAGTTGTCGCTCTTGTGTGCGGAGAAGTAGTCGTTCGCGCTCGTGTCCTGAGCGACGCTTGTCGCCGGGCGGAGTGAAATCCTGTGCTCAGCCTCGTCAACTTTGTCGACAACGACGTCGAAGTCGTCGCCGATGTTGAACTTCTTGCTGAGGTTCGTTCCCTGCTTGAGGCCGAGCGTCGAGATGTGGACGAGGCCGTCGAGTCCCGGCTCAAGGTTGATGAAAAGACCGAACGTTGCGGTGCGGGCGATTTTCGCGGTGAGCTTTGTTCCTGCGGGGTATTTCTCCGCGACGCCTTCCCACGGGTCTTTCTCGAGTTCCTTCATGCTGACGGAGACGCGCGGCTTCTTTCCTTCCTCGAATTCAGCCTTGATGATTTTCGCCTCGATTTCCTGTCCCTCGCTGAGGACGTCCGCGACGTCGTTCACGCGCTGGTGGGAGATTTCGCTGACGGGGAGGAGCGCCTGAAAGCCCGTTCCCGCGATTTCGACGAACGCGCCGTAGTTCTTGAGCGACTTGACGACAGCCTTGACCGTAGTTCCGACCGTCGCGATTTCGGCGAGCTTCTCGTTCGCCTCTGCCTCGAGGACCTTCCTGTTCGAGACGACGATGTTCTTTCCGCCGTTCTTGAATTCGGTGATGACGAATTCAAGCGTGCGGCCGATGTACTCGGCAGGCTCCGCCTTCGTCATGAATCCCATCATCGAGTACGGGCAGAACGCGCGCATTCCGGAAACTTCGACCTCGTAGCCGCCCTTTATCTCGCCCTTTACCTTTCCCTCGACCTTCATTCCCGCGTTGAACGCGTTCTCGAGCATGTCGCGCGCCGCATCGCCCGCAGCGTCAGCGTCGCCCTTCGAGGTGCCGAGCTTCGTGGTGAAGCGGAGCTCGTCGCGGCGCTTCTGTGACGGCATGTAGAAAGCCTTTACCGTGTCGCCCTCTTTTACCGAGACCGCGCCGTCTTTATCTGTGAATTCCGCCTTGTCGATGAAACCTTCGCTTTTTGCGCCGACGTCGATGAATACGGTGTCGTCGGTTATCTGGACTACTGTTCCCTCAACTGATTCCCCTATCTGAAATGACTTCAATGCAGCTGAGAAGTCCAAGTTTTCCATGTTCTCCATGTTTTGCTCCTAAAAAAAGTTCTTATAGATTCGATAGGATAGCTTTTTTTTGGGAATTGATAAAGGGGCGGAAATGCTGCCGGAAGCGCACCGTGGGGAACGCATTTTCAGCCGAAAACGCCCGTTATGAGGTTGTGCGCCACGGAGCCTGCCGGCGGGATTGCGGGAAGGTCGTCTTTCCTGAACCAACGCGCCGCCTTGATTTCGCTTTCCTGCACGCGGATTTCCCCCGACTCGTATTCCGCGCGGAACGCAAGCATCAGCTGGTCGGGGAACGGCCACGCCTGGCTCGCGACGTACCTGAGGTTCTTCACGCGGATTCCCGTCTCCTCGAAAATCTCGCGGTGGACGGCATCCTCGATTGTCTCGCCGAGCTCCACGAATCCGGCGAGCGTCGTCCACACGTCCGTGTTGCGCTGCGCGTGCTTCGCGAGGAGGTATTCGTCCCCGCGGCTCACGAGGACGATAATCGCAGGCTCAATCTGCGGGAAGAACTGCCTTCCGCATTTTCCGCACGTTCTCGCGGTGAATTTGTCGTCGTCGTGCAAATTCCCGCCGCATACGGAGCAGAATCGCTTGCTCGCCTTGAAATTCAAAAGCCCCTTCGCCCGTGCGGCAAGCGCGCCGAGCTCTTCGTCTCCCGATTCGTGGCAGCGGTGGAAGAATTCCCTGAGCGGGATGTCCTCGCATCCCTTGGGGTTCGGGGCGCCGCCCTCAAGCTCAAGGGCCGACATCGACATCTCCGGCTCGGAAAGCCAGTCCGATGCCGCGTCGAGCTGCAGGCACAGCCCGAGCGTCGGGGCGTCGGGAAGCTTTCCGTCCTTGAGCAGTATCGATTTGTCGCGGAATATGAAATTTCTCGTGTTCTCGTTGTTCAAAAGAGTTGATGTGATAGACATAAGACCATTTTACAACTGAAAATTGAATTTTTGCTGAAAAAAAAGCCGGCGCTCGCGCAATTTTCACGATAAGTCGATTTCGGTAGAATGGGGGCGTCCCTTCCGGTCTCGGCGGGATTTTTTTGGAGGTTTCACATGAAGGTTGCGATTTTCTTCGGTTCCAAGTCGGATACCGAGCAGATGAAGAAGGCCGCGGATGTTCTGCGCGAATTCGGCGTGGATTTCAAAGCATACGTTATTTCGGCGCACAGGGCGGGCGCTCTTCTCGCGCGCACGGTTCGGCAGGTTGAGTCCGACGGCTGCGAGGTAATCATCGCGGGCGCGGGTCTTGCGGCGGCTCTTCCGGGCGTAATCGCTTCCGAAACAGTTCTTCCCGTAATCGGAGTCCCGCTCGAATGCGTCTCCCCGGGAAAAAGCAACGGCCTTGCGGGAATGGACTCGCTCCTTTCGATTGTCCAGATGCCGCCGCAGATTCCCGTCGCCACGGTCGGAATCAACAGCGCCAAGAACGCGGCGTATCTTGCGGTCGAAATCCTCGCGGTGAAATATCCGGAGCTTCGCGCCAAGCTTGCCGATTTCAGGAAGAAGCTTGCCGACGACGTCGAGAAGAACGGCGGTCTCGGAATCGAGCTGTAGGTTCCTGGGGTTTTAGGGGATTTTTCTATGGAAGACAACAGTTGGTTTTGCGCGGAGGAGGACAAGCTTCGCGACGAGTGCGGCGTTTTCGGCGTTTTTCTTAACGCCGTGAAGAAGGACGATGCCGCCGATATGAACGCCGCCCAGAAAGTGTACTACGGGCTTTATTCGCTGCAGCACAGGGGGCAGGACAGCGCCGGAATCGCCGTTTCCGACGGAAGCGAGGTGAACGTCCACAAGTCGCTCGGCTCCGTCGCGGAGGCGTTCGACACCGCATCGCTCGGGCGCCTGCGCGGAAGGATTGCGCTCGGGCACGTCAGGTACGCGACCGCGGGAAGCTGCTCGATAGAGAACGCGCAGCCGATGGTCCAGTCGTCGAAATTCGGGACGATTTCCGTGGCGCACAACGGCCAGCTCGTCAATTATGAGCAGCTCAGGGAGCTTCTTGACGACTCTGGATGTACGTTCAACTCGACGAGCGACACCGAGGTCATCGTCAAGCTCATCGCGCGCTCGTACAAAAAAGGGCTTGAGCGCGCGCTGACGGATACGATTCAGATGATAAAGGGGAGCTTCGCGCTCTGCGTCATGACGGAGAACGCGTTGATTGCGGCGCGAGACCCCAACGGAATCCGCCCGCTCTGCCTCGGAAAGCTCGACAACGGATGGATAGTCGCGTCGGAGACGTGCGCCATCGATGCCGTCAACGGCTCGTTCGTCCGCGACATACGCCCGGGCGAGATTGTCATCATAAACGACGACGGCGTCCTTTCGTTCGAATTCGGTGAGCGGACGAGCAAGCGCACGTGCATATTCGAGTACGTCTACTTCGCGCGCCCCGATTCGGTCATCGACGGGATTGCCGTCCAGGAGGCGAGGTACGCGATGGGGGCGGCGCTTGCCCGGGAGAGCGGGGTTCCCGCCGATGTCGTCGTGGGCGTCCCCGACAGCGGGATTGGCGCCGCGCTCGGATATTCGAAGGAGTCGGGCGTTCCGTTTGCGACGGGAATCGTCAAGAACAAGTACATCGGGCGCACGTTCATCGCTCCGACGCAGAAGGAACGCGAGAACATGGTTTTCGTCAAGCTGAACGCCGTTCCCTGCGACGTCCGCGGAAAGCGCGTGATTGTCATAGACGATTCGATTGTCCGAGGAACGACATCGCGGAGGCTCGTGCAGATTCTCAGGAGGGCGGGCGCGAAGGAGGTCCACTTCAGGATTTCTTCCCCGCCGGTGAAATTCCCGTGCTACTTCGGGATAAACACGCCGACGCGCGGCGAGCTTATTTCCTCGGCGCACAACGCCGACGATATCTGCGCGATGATTGGCGCGGACAGCCTCGCGTTTTTGAGCCCCGACGGGCTGCTTGAGGCGTGCCGCTCCGTCTGCCCCGAGTCGTTCGGCTTCTGCACGGGATGCTTTTCGGGTGAATACCCGATTTCGGTTCCGGGCGAGGTGAACAAGGCGTAATCCATGCGCGCGAAGTTCCTGTTTGCGGCGCTTCGATGGGTGCCGGCTTTCGCTATCGTCTGCGTCAGCTGGCATCTTTCGTCGCTTCCGAGAATCGAGATGATGCCTTCGTTCTGGAACGCGGACAAGCTCGTCCATACCGTGTGCTTCGCGGGGCTTGCGTTCTGGGCGGCGTTCGGTGCGAAAGCGCATGCGCTCCGCTCTTCGTGGATTCCCGCGCTCTTCGTCTCCGCGTACGGCATAATCGACGAGGTCCACCAGTCGTTTACTCCGGGGCGCTCCAGCTCCGTTCCCGACTGGTGCGCGGACACGCTCGGAGGAATAATCGGAAGCCTCGCTTTCGTCGCGGCATTGTCCGTTTTGTCGGCCATCCGCTCCGGCAGCGCAAAGTCCGGAAAAAGTGGCGGATAATGCAATCGGGCGCGGTCGCTCCGACAAAACCCGAGCCGGGAACTAGCAATAGATAAAGCAATCGATTAAGATGAACATCTGTCATCTGCGGTCCTGCGGAGACATTCATTATGGAGAAAATCATGGCACAGAATTCAAAGACGATGGACTACAAGGATTCGGGCGTTGATGTCGAGGAAGGATACAACGCTGTTAACGAATACAAGAACCATGCGAAGCGTACGGCTATCCCCGGGCTTCTTACGGAGCTCGGAAGCTTCAACGGCATGTTCGAGATTCCGGCTGGGCTCAAGCATCCTGTTGCGGTCAGCGGAACGGACGGCGTCGGCACGAAGCTCGACATCGCGTTCCAGATGGGGAGGTACGACACCGTCGGAATAGACTGCGTCGCGATGAGCGTGAACGATATACTCTGCTCCGGCGTCAGGACGTCGTTCTTCCTCGATTACGTCGCATGCGGGAAGCTTGACGCGAAAGTGGCGGGCGAGCTCGTGAAGGGCGTTGCCGACGGCTGCGTCGATGCGGGATGCGCGCTTCTCGGCGGCGAGACTGCGGAGATGCCGGGATTCTACGATGTCGGAAAGTACGACCTCGCGGGGTTCGGCGTCGGTTTCGGCGAGAAGGATTCTATGATTACGGGAAAGGACATCCGCGAGGGTGACGTCCTCATCGGTCTTTCCTCCACAGGGTGCCACTCGAACGGATACTCGCTCGTCAGGAAGCTCGTCACGGATTTCAATGAGGATTTCGGCGGGCGCAAGATTGGCGACGTGCTCCTCACCCCGACGCGCATCTACGTGCGTCCCGTGATGGACGTTCTCGAGTCGTTCGGAAGCGCCGTCCACGGAATGGTGCACATCACGGGCGGCGGATTCTACGAGAATGTTCCGAGAATGTATCCCAAGGGAACGCAGCTCGTCTCCCGCATAAAGAAGGATTCGTGGGAGAAGCCCGCGATTTTCGCCGAGCTTGAGCGGCGCGGTGCCGATGCCGAGGGAATGTGGGGAACGTTCAACATGGGAATCGGGCTTGTCCTTGCCGTCAGCGCGGACAAGGCGGACGAGATTGTCGCGCACATCAACGCGAATGCCGGAAAATGGGCGACGGACGTGCACAAGCGGCTCGGAATTCCCGACCTCAAGGCATACCGCATCGGCGGCGTCGAGAAGAGCGCGAAAGTGCTCGGAGGCGAGCTGAAAGGTTCGCATGACGCGACTATTCTTGAATAGGACATCTTTTTGGGATTTTTTGTGGAGGCGCATCGCTTTTTCGGCGTGTGCCTCCTGTCTTTTTTATGGAATGACATTCGGGAAAAAACAATGAATATTTCAGTTTTCGTTTCCGGCGGCGGAACAAACCTTCAGGCACTTATCGATTACGAGCGCTCCGTTCCGTCATGCCCCTATAAAATCGTCTCCGTCGTCGCCGACACAAAAAGCGCGTTTGCCCTTGAACGCGCGCGGAATGCCGGCATCCCCACGGATATATGCTCGCCGTTTTCCGTGATGGGCGCGGAGCGCGCGAAGTCCGCCACGAAGGATGAGAAGCGCGTCGCCGTTTCCGATGCGGCGATGGAGGCGGCGAAGGCCCGGGGCGCGGACGCAATCGTGCTTGCCGGCTGGCTGACGGTTCTTTCGGGGCGGATAATCGACGAATTTTCAGGGCGCATCGTGAACCTCCATCCGGCGCTCCTTCCGAAATTCGGCGGCGTCGGCATGTGGGGCCACCACGTCCACGAGGCTGTCCTTGCGGCGGGGGAGAAGGAATCGGGCTGCACCGTCCACCTCGTCGATGCGGGATGCGACACGGGGCGGATTCTCGTCCAGAAGAAGGTTCCCGTTGTCGAGGGCGACACGCCCGATTCCCTGTATGCGCGCATCGCGCCGTTCGAGCACGAGGCGATGGTTGAGGGCGTCTGCGCTTTGGCAGGAATCCTCGGGAAGTGATGCGGGATTTTGCCGAAAACCGTTGCCTGTGAATGAGAAACGCCCGGAATTTTTCCGGGCGTTTTTTTTTGACGGCGTGCGAATGAATGCCTAGTTTTTGAGTATGAACGTCCGGGCTGTGGGTTTCGCCGTGATGACGACGCGCCTGTTTGCGGCCCTTCCTTCCGCGGTGTCGTTCGTGGCGACGGGTTCCGTTCCGCCGTGTCCCTTGTACGTGAAGATTTTCCTCGGAAGCCCGTTCCCGACGAGCGTGTCGACAATCGCCTTCGCGCGCTCCTCCGAAAGCTTCTGCTGTCCCGTCGGCTTGTTCACGTCCGCGGTGTGCCCCTCGACGAGAATCGTGTAGTTCCCCGTCTTTATGAGCTTCTTGAGCGATTCGGCAATGCTCGCGAGTTTCGGAAGCTCGCTGTCGAGCAGCCGCGCGCTGTCCGCCACGAACTGGAGGTTCGACAGGACGGTGAGTCCTTCCCAGCCGTCGATTACGTCGTCGTCCTCGTCGTTGTTTTTCAGAATGCGCTTTATCTCGCGGAGGGCGGTGTAGTAGCTTTCCGTCTTCACGGGCGCGCTCACCGAGTGCACGAGGTTCTCCTTGTCGAGGAGAATGACGATTTTCCCTTCGCGGAGGAGCTTGAGGTTTTCCGGCACGGTCAGGATTTTGAGCGCGTCGTTCCTCGAGATGACGGGGTCTGTCCTCTGCTCGCCGTAGACTTTCCTCGCGCGGATGTGCATCGGGTCGAGCCCGATTCTGTCCTGGTATTTCGACTCGTCGTCCTCCCAGTCGTAATGAATCATGCCGATTGCCTTCTCGATTTGCGGGTCGCCCATGTTGCGCTCGTAGATGAGGTTCATGTTCTCGTCCCAAATCTCGGGGAAGAAGCAGGGGTATGTGCTGTCCTTGACGAATTCGCCGTGGACGGGAAGCGTTCCCCGCGCGTCGATTACGATTCCTGTGTAGATGCGCGACGACGTCTGCTCTATCGGCTTCGCGTTCTTGTACGGTACGTGGTGCTTTATCATCAGCGCCTCGATGTCGAGGAGGTTTACCGAATGCGTCGTCTTGAGCGTCAGCGTCCCGTTCGCGAAAACGCCCGGGGTCTTGTCGCCGTCGTCGATTATCTGCGTCAGCTGCTCGAGCGTCACGGTGTCCTCCATGACGAGGTCGCCGAGCTGCTGCCTGTTGTTGACGTAAAGCGAGAGGAGCGGGTCTTTTATGAGGACGGGAAGCTCGGTGTTTATGGTGTTCGTCGCCGATTTTTTTCCGGACGGCATCGCGATTCCCGCTTTTTCCGTGTCGAGGCTGACGTTCGATATGAATTTTGCCTTCGACCAGTCTATCGAGCTTTCCGACGTGATTGTGTTCTTCTTTCCGGCGCTGAGAATTTCCGCGCCCTCCTGTGCGTTCCACGTGCTCTGCGCCCCGAGCGGGAAGGCGAAGCCGATGACGAGGGCCGAAGCCAGAAGGGCGTTCAATGTTGCGAATTTTTTCAAAATAAAAACCTCGGTAAAAGATAAGGCCCCGTTCCGATTGGGGAACCTCTTTTGAATTTCGGCATTATTTGAGCGGAATGTAGAGGACTTTCCCCAACTTGAGGATTGTCTTCTGCGAGATTCCGTTCAGGTCGCAGATGTCGTCGACCTTGCATCCGTACGTGCGCGAAAGCCCCCAGAGCGTGTCGCCCGAGATGATTTTGTGCTCCACGTAGAAAGACGAGGCTCCGCCCGATTCCTTCTGCAGCTTCTCGACGGCCTTCTTCGCGATTTCCGCGGTGCCGAGCGGAACCCTGAGCGGGAAGCCCTGCATGGGCGGCGTCACGTTCCGGACGAGCGATGGGTTCAGCCGTTTGAGCGTCTTGACGCCGATGTTCATCTCCGACGCTATTTTCATGAGGCTGACCGGCCGCCCCGTCTTCACGAAGTCGTATTGGGCTATTTCGGCGTCGTCCTCAAGGACGGGAAGGTCGAGCCCGTACTTTTCCGGGTTCTCGGAAAGCTCCGCAATCGCGATGAGCTTTGGAACGTAATGCACCGTCTGCTTCTTGAGGTAGCCCTGCTCGGCGAGAATCCAGAACGATTTGTCCGGGTTTTCCCTCGTCGTCTTGAGCATCGCCCCCGCCCCGCAGTTGTATGCCGCGAGCGCGAGCGCCCAGTCGCCGAAGACGTCGTAGTTCTCCTTGAGCTTCCTTATTGCCGCGTCCGTGCTCTTCCACGGGTCGAGCCGCTCGTCAATCCAGTCGTTTTTCTTGAGGTACGGCTTTATCGAATTCTCCATGAACTGCCACATTCCCTTCGCGCCGCTTTTCGATGTCGCGGCAATCGTGTACTCGCTTTCGACTACGGGAAGGTATTCGAGCGCGCGCGGAAGCCCCGCCTCCGCAAGCTTTTTCCTGACGAAAATGCGGTATTCCTCACCGTTCCTGAGGATTGCCCTGAGCGTACGGCTTCCTTTCTCCGAGGTGTAGATTGCCATGTATTTTCTGACCATCGACTGCGCGTAGTCCGTCTGCTCCACGTCAAGCCCCGCGACGTGCGTGATGTCGTCCTTCTTCGCGGGGATTTCCTCTGCGACGACCTCAATCTGCACGTCGATTGTGCCGTCGGCGACAGCCTCTGCCTGAATCGGTTCTTCCGCGGCCGTTTTTTCGCCCGGCTCCGTGTTCTTCTCCGCCTCGATTATCTCGGATTCAATCTGCGCCTCGAGCTTTTCGAGGTTCGCGCCCGCATCAATCTCCTGCGTCGTCCCCGCATCTGCCGCCGCGCTGTCTGCGTTCTTCGCTGCCGCCGGAAATGCGGATATGGCGACGGCGAGAACCGCCGCAATCTTCATTGTCGCGTTCATCGTAAAAAGGTTCCTTCCATTTTTTTTATATGCTGATTCGGCGTGCGGGAAGCGTCGCTTTATTTCCGTTCCCGTTCCGCCTGCTTCTGCCGTTTTCCTACATTTTTTCGCCGAGGTAGATTCCCGCCCATTCCCATCTTCCGTGGATTTCCGGGTCTACGGGGAAATTCACCTTGCGGAAATACAGGTACCAGACGTTGACGTACGTGCTCCAGCCCGTCGTCCTCAGGTATGCCTCGTTCGGGTTCGTCGTGTCGTCAAGCTCCGCGTTGTAGCGGATTCTGTTCCCGCGCATGAAATTCCGCATCGAGAATTCCTCGCGCGCGTTGGCGTCGGACTCGCTCGTCTTCCAGCTCATCGTGAAGAAGTTGACCTTCGAGCGGTACGAGTCGAGCGATTTCCAGTCGTAGTTCGAGATTGCGTTCTTCACCGCGCGCTCGAGCGCGCCGAGGCTTTCGAACGTCCAGTTTTTCGGGGAGCGCGAGAAATCGACCATCTTCCGCGCGTTTGCGTGCGCGTCCGGGATTCCGGGAATCTGGATTGTCGAGGCGTCGGGCTGCTCGAGGAAGAGCGAGTACGCCTTGAGCGCCTGGTTCCATTCGCCCTCGTTCTCGTATTCGAGCGCGAGCCTGACGTACATCTCCGTGATGCTGACGTTGTTCGGGAAGTTGTTTATGAGCGTGTTGAAATAGTTGATTCTGTTCGCGGTGTTCTTGCTTATCTTTATGAGGTTCTGCAGGCACGCGAAATGTATCGACTGCCCGTTGACCATCAAGTCGGGGTAGTTCCGCAGAATCCGCTCGAAGTAGTATTCCGCGACCGGCCCCGAGTCCTCCCGCTTGTAGTATTCGAGCGCGACCATGAAAAGCCAGTACGCGTTGTAGGTGTCCCCGGGATTCTTCTCCACCCAATCGGTAAGGAACAGGACCATATCGTCCGGGTTGTCCGCGTGCAGCGTCGTCGCTATTTTGTTCATCGCGGCGTACCTCGACTGCTCCGAGAGCGTGCCGCCGTCGAGGAGCGCGAGCAGTTTGTCGATTTCGCTTCCGTCGCCGGCGCCCGCATTCCCGCACGACGGGAGGGCGATTGCGATTGCGGCCGCGAATAGTGCGCATGATAGTTTTTTCAGCATGGTTTTTCCACCGTATCACAAATCGCGATGTTTTGCACTGAAAATGCTTCCGCTTCCGGAAAAACTGCTGCCATAAAAAACGGCTCTGTCTGAAAAAAAGGTTTGTTTTGTCATGACTTGATTCGGAATGACGCCGGGAATCATGTGTCCTACGAAAATCCGGACATGGCAAAAAAAACGCATGGCCGGAAAAGGTCATGCGCTTCTTTCTCCTAGAATTTTATCTGGTACGCTAGCCCAATCTGCAGCCCGCGGAACGTCACGAGCCCCTTGTCCTTGTACTCAAGCTCGTTCATGCCGAGGTTGTAGCGGATGTCGGCGACAATCGAATTCGTGAAGTCGATTTTGAACGTCGACGCGAGGCCGAAGACAAGGCTGAAGAAAATCGATGTGTCGGGCGACATCTCGGTTTTCTCGTCGTCAATCTTGTATGTGGCGTCCCCGACGATGAACCCGATTTGCGGGCCTGCGAACGGCGTGAGCGTCGCGAACCTAGAGGCCTCGAAATCGTACGCGACGAGGAGCGGGATGTTTATCGTGTTGAACGCGAAGCTTCCGTCCGTGCTTCCCCCGTGCCAGTCGAAGTCGAGCCCTGTCTTGTTGTGCGTGAACCCGATTTCCGGCTGGATTGCGAGCCCGCTTTCGCCGATGGGCACGTGTATGTATGCCGCGCCGCCTCCGCTGATTTCGCTGGAAGTCTTTATTTTGCTGATTGTGCTGTCCTTCATGTCGTCGGAGACGGAGCTTCCCGCGCTGAGCTGCATTATGCCGCGCACTCCTGCCCAGACCTCCGCGCCCGCCGCAGCCGTCGTAATCGAGAGCGCCGCAAGCAAAGTAACTATTTTCCTAATCATCTGAAATCCTCCTTAAGCGATTTTTTTTTCTGATAGTACCCTCTTGAAAGTTATCTTGTCAAATGGGCGCACGCATTGTTCAACGCGCGTTTATCGTTTGTTTCTTGGAGCGTGCGCGCGCAGCACGTGCGTGGCACGTGTGCGTCTTGGTGGATGTGGGGAGGGAAGTTTTTGTTTTGAGAGCGTTTGGAGAAATGTGTGATGTGAGGATTTTTTTTGGGGGGGACGCATTGTTCAGCGCGCGTTTGTCGTTTGTTTCTTGGAGCGTGCGCGCGCGGCACGTGCGGGGGTGTATTGTTTTAGGGGTGGTTCTGATGTATTCTGAACGGCATGAAGAAGCTGCCGTCATCAATACTGAACCTTCTGCTTGCGATAGGCGTTGTGTTTATCCTTGTGGGTATTTTTTTCGCATTTCAGTTTGTCGGCGGCGATGATGTCGAGCTGCGGTTCCTGTCCGCTGCGATTCCTGTCGCGGGGGCGGCGCTCGTTTATGTCGCGCTTGCGTTCAGGCATAACGCGTTTGTTTTTTTCTCGGGGATATATCTTTTTCTTGTCGGGGTTCTGTGGCTTGTCGTGTCGGCGTTTCCCGGCGGGATTTCGGTCATCCGGCTTTGGCCGGCGGGGCTTGTGCTGTGCGCCGTAAGCCTTTTTTTGACGAGCCTCTTCCGGTACAGGCGTCTCCGGTGCGTGTACGCTTTTCCGGGGGCGTTCCTGTTCGCGTTCGGGGGCGTCTGCCTCCTGTTCTCGTTCGATGTCGTGAAAATTCCGTTCGTCAATTTCATGTCGAAATGGTGGCCCCTGATGCTCATCGTGTTCGGGGGAATCCTTGTCTCCATTTTCCTTTACCAGCAGACTCCGGGAAACAAATTCCCGTACGATGGCGGCGAGGCTGATTCCGAGCAAGATGGAGCATGTTCCTGATGGAGCGGTGGCGTGCCTTCCGGAAAGTCGCCGCCGCGATAATGTTTTTCTCGATAATACAGGCTCCGTTATCCGCAAAGAAGAAGAATGAGAAGAGCGCGCCGAAGGTCGTGACGCTGGCGCTCCCCGAACGGAAAAACGTCTCGTTTTTCGGCTCGATTGACAGCCGCGTGATGTCCCTCGTCGAATACGGCTCTCCCGAATCGCTCAGGGAGGCGTATTCCCTCATACGGCGGAACAACAGCGCGTATTCCGATGCCGAGCGCGTCCTCATCTACATAATCGAGGCGTTTTTCGAGCTCTGCTGGCAGCGCGAGCGGATTCCTGGGTTCGCGTCCGTGAATGTGGACGACCTCAAGGCGAATCCGTACGTCGGCCCCGTCATGTTCGCGTATGACGGCGTCTACGACACGAGCGCGGGCGTCTCCGACTTCTTCTCGTTCATCCTCCCGTCGCTCGTCCTCGCCGGCTCGTCGTCGCGCGACGATTACTACGCCGATGCCGAGTCCGCGCTTTCCGCCGCGCTTGAAAAATCTCCCGGTTCCGTAATCGCGAACTACCTTTACGGCGTTCTCTGCCGCCGCACCGGGCGCGATGAGGATGCCGTCGCGTTTTTCAGGAAGGCGGAGAAGGCGGGGACGTTCGAGGTTTCGTTCGCGCTCGCGTCGAGCCTGTACGGGCTTGGGCGGTACGATGAGGCGTGGAAGATATCGTCGGCGCTTGTCTCGTCGGAGCCGTACGACAG
The DNA here is from genome assembly GCF_000255555.1 of Treponema saccharophilum DSM 2985. GTDB lineage: Bacteria > Spirochaetota > Spirochaetia > Treponematales > Treponemataceae > Treponema_D > Treponema_D saccharophilum. The sequence continues at coordinate 8,755 of NZ_AGRW01000025.1, read as the reverse complement.
GAACGTCCTCAAGCTGTGCGCCGAGAATTCGTTCGCGCTGGGGAACCTCGACGACGCGGAGGAATTCGTCGCGAAAGTCCTCCAGCAGGAGCCTGACAACGCGTCGTACATGCTTTTCCGTGCGAGGATTCTGATGGAGAAGGGCGACAACATCCGCGCGGCTTCGATTCTCGACGTATATGCGCGCACCGATTCGAAATCCCGCGACTACCTTCTCCTTCGCTCGAAAATACAGAAGGACTGGAACCGCAACGTGAGGGCGGCGACGACGACGATTGAGACTGCGCTCGCGCTGTATCCCGACGACCCCGAGGTGATGCTCGCGGCTGCCCGCCTCGCGTCAGATACGGGAGGGCGTGTGCTCGGGCTTTCCGCGGGCGACCTTGCCGCGATGATTCTGTCCATGCGGCCGGACGACCCCGACGCGCGGAGAATCCAGGTCGGGGATTTCGTGCAGCGGCGGATGTGGAGCGATGCCTATCCGTTGAGCGCTGCCATCGTCTCGGGCGAAAAATGCGGGAAGGCCGATGTCTTCGCCCATATAAAAATCTGCCTCGCGCTGGGAAAATCAGACGAGGCGTGGAATCTTGTCACGGAAATATACGGGGAGAATCCGTCCGACGAGGATAATATCCAGTCCTACCTTACCGTCCTCGTCGCGATGTCAAAGCGCGCGGAGGCGACCGAGCTCATCGGGAAACTGCTTGCTTCAGGCTCTCCCAAGATGAAAAGCTTCGCCTATTATCAGAAAAGCTTCATCGACAAGGCGGAGGACCAGATTCTCAACGACCTGCGGCTCAGCCTCACCTCGAACCCGCGCAACAAGGACTCGCTTTTCAAGCTTTACCAGATTTATTACCGGAAGAAGGAATTCAGGAAGGCGCAGTATTACCTCAAGCAGGTCGTCGCGCTCTCCCCGACCGACGAGGAGCTGCTTTCTCTGAACGCGTCGTTGGACTTACTTCTCAAAGGCGATTCAAAATGATATTCTCTCAAATCACTTTAAATACACAAGGAAGGATAAAATGTCTTTTATACCGTTGTTGCAAGATGCCAGTGCTGCTGGAGCACAGGGCAGCCAGAGCATGCTTTTCAGCGTGCTCCCGTTCGTTCTCATCATCGTCATCTTCTATTTCTTCATGATTCGTCCGCAGAACAAGAAGCAGAAGGAAGCCGAGAAGATGCGCAATTCCATCCAGAAGGGCGACAAGATTGTCACTATCGGCGGCGTCCACGGAACGGTTGCTTCGGTGAAGGAGCGCACGTTCATCCTCAAGGTCGAGGACGGCTCTCGCATCGAGTTCGACCGCTCCGCAATTTCCGCCGTCGTGTCCGACAGGAACGCGGCTTCTAAGAAGGAAGTCAAGCTTGAGAAGGAAGAGCAGGACGAGCCGAAGGAAACTGCCGAAAGCGCTGAGGGCGCGGAATCCTCTTCTGATTCAGAAGGAAAATAGGCTTGCTTGGCAACTTCGTTGCCGAACAAGCCGACGAGTCCGAGATTGCCGGGAACGCGCGGTTTCGGATGTCGCATTTCAAAACGGCCTGCCCGAAGCTGCGCGTTTTCCGGGCGGGTTTAATGAATTCGGAAATTGTAAAAAGGTGGTTTAAGCGAAAATGAAAAAACGAACCCGTTTCATTCTTGTTCTTGCGGTGCTTGCCGCGTGCTTCTGGTTCCTGTGGCCTTCAATCAGCTGGTATGTCCGCACACCGAAGGACCAGCAGAGCCTGGCTCTCGGCTCCCTTGAGAAAATCAAGGACTACACGACGCTCAAGGCGAAAGAGGAGGTCGATGCGCTTATTTCTCTTGCGAAGGAGAATCCCGACTCGGTCCTCGACGATTCTTACGGTTATTTGGTAAAGGCGGCAAAGAAGAACTATAAGGAAGCCGCCAAGGTGTACAAGTCTGCGGGACAGGAGGCTCCTGCAGTTCCGTCCGTGATGACTGTCAGCGCGGTTCTCAACTCGTTCTCGATGAGCTACGACCCGAGCGGCGCCATACAGTCCGTCATCGAGGGAAAATACCGCGACGAGATACTCAAGGCGAAAAAAAGGTACAACAGCTCGGTCAAGCTCGGCCTCGACTTGAGCGGCGGTATGAACATCATCGTCCGCGCGGACCTCGACGCGGCGCTCAAGGCGCAGAATCCTGACGAGGTGACCGACGAGGCTCAGTTCAAGAAGGACGCGATGGCGCAGGCTATCGAGACTTTGACGGGGCGCATCGACAAATTCGGCCTCACATCTCCCGTCATCAGGCAGCAGGGCGAGGACCGCATCTACATCGAGATTCCTGGCGCTGCCGACAGCGAGAGCGTCAACACGATAATCATGGGAAAGGGAATCCTCAATTTCCGCCTCGTCGACGAGGATGCCACGGCCGCTTTCAACTCGTATTATGCGGCAAACGCGGCGAATGCGTTCACGGCAGACGGAAAGCTCCGCGACCCGTCCGTCATTCCGGAGGATTGCGAGGTCATGGGCCTCTACCAGAAGGATGATTACGGCCTCGACGAGAGAATCGCATATCTCGCAGTGAAGAAAGCCGTCGCGCTCGACGGAAAGCACGTTACGAAAGCGCTCGTCACCGCCGACCAGACGACGAACCAGCCCGAAGTCAACTTCGTCCTCGATTCTGAGGGCGCGGATATTTTCGCGACTTTCACGGCTGCGAATGTCGGCAAGCGGCTCGCAATTGTCAGCGACGACAAGATAAAGTCCGCGGCGACAATCCGCCAGGCAATAAACGGCGGCTCCGTCTCGCTTTCTGGCGGGTTCAGCGTCGAGGAGGCGCAGAACATCCAGAAGATTCTCCAGACGGCATGGCTTGAGGTTCCGCTTGAGGTCGAAAGCCAGCAGGTTGTCGGGGCGTCTTTGGGAGACCAGGCAATCCATCAGGGAATGATGGCGCTCGCCGTCGGCCTTCTCCTCGTCCTCGGCTTTATGCTCATGTTCTATCTCGGCGCGGGCGTGAACGCTGTCGTCGCGCAGATTCTCAACATGTACATCATGTTCTCCGTCCTCAGCGCGTTCAACCTTACGCTTACGCTCTCGTCAATCGCGGGTATGATTCTTACCGTCGGTATGTCGGTCGATGCGAACGTAATCATCTTCGAGCGCATCAAGGAAGAGCTCCGCGCGGGAAAGAGCAGGGCGGCGGCAATCGTCTCTGGTTTTGACAATGCGTTCTGGGCAATCATGGACTCGAACATCACGACGTTCATCGCGGCGGCATTCCTTACGCAGCTCGGAACCGGCTCCATCCAGGGGTTCGCGGTCTCCCTCTCCATCGGCGTCTGCTCGTCCGTGTTCACGGCGCTCATCGTTTCTCGCCTCATGTTCGACTTCCAGACTGACGTCGTCGGCAAGAAGAACATGAGCATCAGTTGGAGGGTGAAGTAATGGCTTCCAGAAAAATAATAAAGTTCAGCAAATACTTTTCGGCTGCCGTCGTGCTCAGCGCTGTTCTGATTGTTGCCGGCATTGTCTCTGTCATCGTCCGCGGCGTGAATTTCGGCCTCGATTTCAAGCCCGGTCTTATCGAGGAAATAAAGATAGCTGACAACGTTCTCGACGTCAGCTACGGCGGAAGCGCGACCGTTAAGCTTGAGGTGAATTCGGACGACGTGCAGGTCGTCGTGAGCGGAATCGGCGCGGACAACAAGACGGTCGTCATTCCGTATGCGGAAGTGTCCGACGTGTCTTCCCTCGCGTCGCGGCTTTCGGCTGTAGAGGGCGTTACGGCGAGCGTCGTCAGGAATGTTCCCCTTTCGGAGAACGCGCTTTTTGTGAGCTCCGTCGTGTCGTCTTCTCTCGGAACGACGCCCCTCAAAGTGTTCACGCAGGGGAATGCGGGCGCCGTTTCCGCGGATGAGGTGAGGAACGCGCTCAGGACGTTCGACGATGTCGACGTCAAAGCTGTCGGGACGGATGCCGACAGAAGTTTCCAGGTCCGCATGGGCGCGAGCGGCGAGACCGGAGGAAAGGCGCTCCAGTCAGCTACGACAGACGCGCTCTACAATGCGTTCGGCGCTGACAAGGTTGTCGTTGTGAAGTCCGATTTCATCGGCGCGCAGTTCAGCCGCTCGCTCATATCCGGCTCCGTCGTGCTCGTGCTTGCGACGCTCGTGCTTATCTTCATCTATGCGACAATCCGCTTCAAGTGGGATTTTGCGCTTGCTTCTGTCATCGCAATCATCCATGACGCGCTCATAATGATTTCGTTCATTTCATGGAGCCAGATGGAATTCAGCACGACGACGCTCGCGGCAATCCTTACGATAATCGGATATTCGATAAACGCGACGGTAGTCATCCTCGACCGCGTGAGAAGCGATATCCGCGTCGTCGAGGCCGATTCGTTCGTCGATGTCCTCAACTCCGCCCTCAGCGCGACTCTCGGCCGCTCGGTAATCACGACGGTGACGACGCTTTTCGCCGTCCTCGCGCTGTTCTTCTTCACGACGGGAACGATACACGACTTCGCGCTTTCGCTTACGGTCGGTCTCATAAGCGGATGCTACTCGTCGATTTTCATCGCGGGCGCGTTCATTTCGTTCACGCGCAGGAATTTCCGGTTCGCGAAGCCGGCGAAGATGCCTGTCGACATCTCTCACGTGGCGAAATTCGAGCCGCAGTCTTGATTTTCTGACTGTTCGTTACGGCAGGAAGTGAATGGCTTTCATTTCCTGCCTTTTTTTTGCTTTTGCTTGAGTGGCGCCCGTTTTTTGAATCCGCCTTCCGGGCAGTCCGCCGGGAGTTTTTGTTTCTTTTTTAAGGAGAAGTTTGATGAAGGTAGTTCGTGCCGACATACTCGGGTTCTGTTCTGGTGTGCGCCGTGCCGTGAATTCGGCGTCGGACGCGCTTGATTCCTCCTCGGGGGGGACCGTCTACACGTTCGGGCCGCTGATACACAATCCCATTGTCCTCGATGCATTTGCGCGGCGGGGGCTCCGCGTCCTTTCCGCTGGCGGAATCGGTTCCGTGCGCGCGGAGGATACCGTAATCATCCGCGCGCACGGCGTTCCCCCGGAAATCGTGGGAAAACTTTCCGGAACGGGGTGCCGCATCGTGAACGCGACATGCCCGCTCGTGATGCAGAGCCAGAGGCGGGCGGCGGATTACGCGTCGCGCGGTTTCACGGTCGTCTTTGCAGGCGACGCGAACCACGGCGAGGTTGTCGGAATCGAAGGGTGCGCCGTCGAGTCGTATGCGAAAAACGGCTTCGCGCCCGATTTCCTTCTCGTCCGCGACGTTTCCGACGTCGATTCGCTTGCCGCGCAGGGGAAAATCGTCCCCTCGAAAAAGACGGTTCTTTTGAGCCAGACGACTTTTGGAATCACGATGTTCGGGAAAATCAGCGCGCGTCTTTCGGAAATCGTCCCTGACGCGGAAATCGTCAGCTCAATCTGTCCCGCGACGCATGAAAGGCAGTCGGCGCTTGAGCGGCTCTGCTCCGTCGCTGACGGAATCCTCGTCGTCGGCGGCAGAAGCAGCGCGAACACGAACAGGCTGCTCGCCGTCGCCGCGGAACGGTGCGCCCATGCCGCGCTGATTGAGTCGAAGGCGGAGATTCCAGCGGAATTCTTTTCGCTCGGATGCGTCGGGCTGACGGCTGGCGCGAGCACGCCCGACGACGTTATCGATGAGGTCGAGGAGTGCCTCGTGTCGCGCTCCGTTTTGCAGGCGTGAGCGCGTTCGTTCTATACGTTTGTAAAAAACATTTATTGGGAGTATAATCGGAAAACTATGGCAGAAAGATGTTTTACTATGTGCAAGCCGGGAGTTCTTAACAGGCGGCTTGTTGGTCAGGTCATTACGCGTCTTGAGAACAAGGGGCTCAAGCTTGTCGCGCTTAAGATGATGCAGATTACCCCCGAGCTTGCCGCGCAGCATTATGCCGAGCACAAAGGCAAGCCGTTCTATGATGAGCTTGTCTCGTACATAACGAGCGCGCCCGTCGTCGCGATGGTCTGGCAGGGGGACGATTGCGTATCGCTCGTCAGGAAAGTTGTCGGAGCTACGAAGCCGAGCGAGGCTCAGCCCGGAACGATACGGGGCGATTTCTGCTCCCATACGAGCCACAACATAATCCATGCTTCGGACAGCGATTCCAGCGCGGAACGTGAGATAGGTCTTTTCTTCAAGCCCTGCGAGATTCTCGACTGGGAGGACAGCGCGTCCTGCTGGTTCTGAACGGAATCCGCGTGTTGCGCATAAAAAACCAATGGAAAAGCATATCGAGGCTAGAATGGAATCAAAGAGTGTAGGTGTAATCGGTGCGGGAGCATGGGGGTCAGGCTTGGCTCAGGCGCTGGCTCGCGGCGGTCACAAGGTTCAGGTCTGGGCAAGGGAGCCGGATGTCGTTGAAGGTATCAACAAGGAGCATGAGAACAAGAGATACCTTCCGGGATATCCGCTTTCGGAGAACATGACTGCGTCGCTCGACATAAAGGAGGTCGCATCAGGGAAAGAATTCCTCATTCTCGCAAGCCCGTCGTTGTACCTTGCCTCTACGGCGCGTCAGATTGCCGACATTCCTTCAATAAAGGAAGGAAAAACCGTCATCGGTGTCCTGACAAAGGGATTTATTGAGTCCTCGACCGGGCCCCGCCTGATTCTTGAGACCCTTGAGGAAGTTCTTCCTCCTTGCTATGCGAAATCGCTCGTTTACATCGCCGGGCCGAGCCATGCCGAGGAAGTCGCCATGGGGAAGATTACCGGTCTGATTGCGGCGAGCGAGAGTCCTAAGAATTCCATAAAATTCAGGGAGCTTCTCCGCGTTCCCGGGCTGATGGCGTACTCGAGTTTGGATGTCATCGGCGTTCAGATTTGCGCTGCCGCGAAGAACGTCATCGCGGTCGTCTACGGCAGCCTTGATGCCGTTTCGGAGCATTCCGACATGTTCGGCGACAACGCGGAGTCGCTTCTGCTCGCCGCCGGTCTGAACGAGATTCAGCAGATTGGGTTCGCTATGGGCGCGACCCATGCGGAGACATTCACTTCTATTGCCGGCGTCGGGGACCTCGACGTTACATGCCGCTCCAAGTACGGGCGGAACAGGCGGTTCGGGCAGGACATCATAAAGACTGACATCCTCGACAAATTCGAGAACCTTGATGACCTCATCAGCAGAATCTCGGAAGTCGGGTATCTTTCCGAGGGTGCCGTCGCGTGCAAATTCGTGCATGAAATAGCGCAGAGCCATGGTCTCAAGCTGACCATATGCGACGGTCTTTACAGAATCCTCAACAAGGAAATAAAACCGATGGATTTCCTTCGGGAACTTTTGACACAGGAAGAGAAAATTTAGCGGAGTTTGAATAATGCTTGAGAAAATAACGAACACTTTCAGCGACATCGTGAGGACTGTCAGCGGAAAGTCCACAATAACTGAGAAAAATATCGAGGAAACCGTCGAGCAGATAAAGATGGCGCTCCTTGAGGCTGACGTAAACCTTCGCGTCGTGCGCAGGTTCGTGAACGCGACAATCGAGGAGGCGAAGGGCGAGAAAGTCCTCCGCGCCGTTGACCCGGGGCAGCAGTTCGTCAAGATAATCTACGACAGAATCGTGAAGATGCTCGGCGACACGAAGGTCGATTTGCAGCTGAAGGAGCCGAATTCGCAGTCTGTCGTCCTCCTTCTCGGCCTTCAGGGTGCGGGAAAAACGACCGCGGCTCATAAGCTCGCCGCCCGCCTTGTCAAAAACGGCCGTCGCCCGCTTCTCGTCGCCTGCGACCTCGTTCGCCCGGCAGCCGTGGAGCAGCTCCGCCAGCTCGGCGAGAAGATAAACGTTCCCGTGTACTTTGAGGACGGCGAGAAAAATGCCGTGAAGGTGGCGCAGGGCGGACTTTCGTTCGCGAAGAAGAACGGATACGACACGGTGATTGTCGATACGGCCGGACGCCTCCAGATTGACGAGGCGATGATGGCTGAGCTCGTCGATGTGAAGAAGGCTGTTGCCCCTGTCGAGACGATTCTCGTCGCGGACGCGATGACCGGCCAGAATGCCGTCGACATCGCGAAAAGCTTTGACGAGCAGCTCGGGCTTACTGGCGTAATCCTCACGAAATTCGATTCCGATGCGAGGGGCGGTGCGGCGCTTTCTCTCAAGACGATAACGAACAAGCCGATTCTTTTTATCGGCACGGGCGAGAAGACCGAGGATTTCGAGCCGTTCCATCCGGAGAGAATCGCAAGCAGGATTCTCGGAATGGGCGACATCGTCTCCCTCGTCGAAAAAGCGCAGGAGACTGTCGACATCGAGGAGGCGCAGCGCCTCGAAAAGAAGATGTCCCGCGGCGAATTCTCCCTCAACGATATGCTCGACCAGTTCGAGCGAGTCGGGAAGATGGGCTCGATTTCCTCCCTCATGGAGATGATTCCGGGACTTTCGGGAAAAATCGACGAGAGCAAGATTGACCTCGGCGCTATGAAACGCCAGAAGGCAATCATCCAGGCGATGACGAAAAAGGAGCGCGCGAACCACCTTATAATCGGGCCTTCCCGCCGGAAAAGAATCGCCCGCGGAAGCGGAACGAGCGTCGCCGAAGTCAACAAGCTCATAAAGCAGTTCGAGAAGACGAAGCTGATGATGAAAAAACTCACGAAAAACAAGGGGCTGAGGAACCAGCTGATGCAGCAGCTTGGGAACTGAAAGCCGCATTGTTTTCGGGACATGTTTTCCCGCGAAGTGGAGCGGCTTTGTGCGCACGTTCGGGAAACGTGCGCCCTTTGTTGACAAGCGCGCGTGGTTTT
>NZ_AGRW01000026.1 GCF_000255555.1 Treponema saccharophilum DSM 2985 | reverse complement strand
AACTAAGAACGAGGAAAATCTTCGCACCCCGGCCAATCCCGCCCCGGTAGGTACGCGCCCCGCGCGTGCCGGCGAACGCTTGCTCCGACCAAGCCGAACCAAGAACGAGAGAGCGATTGCAAGCGCGACCCCAGAACGAGGAAAATCTTCGCCCCCCGCGCCAATCCCGCCCCGGTAGGTACGCGCCCCCGCGCGTGCCGGCGAACGCTTGCTCCCACCAAGCCAAACTAAGAACGATAAACGACCAAGCAAGCGCACTGACAAATCCGTATTGTTTCATTAAAATGGGAGAATGTACCGTATTTATGTTGAACGGAAGCCCGGTTTTGATGCCGAGGCTGCCCGCATTTACTCAGAAATCACCGGATTTCTTGGAATCACAGGCGTAACGAAGGTCCGCTACCTGAACCGCTACGATATTGAGAACACGTCGGACGATGTTTCGCGTGTCGCCGCGAAGAGGATTTTTTCCGAGCCGCAGAGCGATGTCGTCTCCGAGACAGTCGAAATCCCGGCGGGAGATTCGGCGATTGTCTGGGAATACCTTCCCGGGCAGTACGACCAGCGTTCCGATTCCGCGGAGCAGTGTCTTTCGCTTCTGCGCGAGGCACTCAAGAATTCCGTGACGGTCGGAACGAAACCTCCGAGGGTGCGTTGTGCCAAGCTCGTCATCCTTTCCGGGGAAATCGCTGCGAGCGATGTCGAGAAAATCCAGAAATACCTGATAAATCCGGTCGACTCCCGCCTGACGGACGAGAGCATTCCCGAGACGCTTGAAATGAAGGCGGATGTTCCTGCCGACATTCCTTCCGTCGACGGGTTCATCAGCTTCGGCAAGAAGGAGCTTGAGGAATACAGGACGAGGATGGGGCTTGCGATGGATTTCGCGGACATCGAATTCCTCCAGAAGTATTTCAAGGGCGAGCGCCGCGATCCGACCGAGACGGAAGTCCGCGTTCTCGACACATATTGGTCCGACCATTGCCGTCATACTACGTTCAACACAATCCTCAAGGACATAAAGATTGAGAAGGGACCGTACCAGAAGTTGCTCAAGCAGTCCCTCAAAAATTACGAGGAAATGCACGCCGACGTATACCAGAAGCGCAAGGACAAGCCGCTCACCCTCATGGATATGGCGACAATCGGCGGAAAATATCTCAAAAAGCACGGGATGCTCGATGATATGGAAGTTTCCGCGGAAAACAACGCGTGCTCGATTTACATCGACGTCCATTACACGACGGGAGAGCCGACGGAGCGGTGGCTTTTGATGTTCAAGAACGAGACGCACAACCATCCGACCGAAATCGAGCCGTTCGGCGGCGCGGCGACTTGTATCGGCGGCGCAATCCGTGACCCGCTTTCAGGCCGCTCATGGGTTTACCAGTCGATGCGCATAACGGGCGCGGGCGACCCGACCGTTCCTCTTTCCGAGACGATGCACGGAAAACTTCCGCAGATGAAGATTGTCCGCGAGGCTGCGCAGGGATTCTCTTCATACGGAAACCAAATCGGCCTGACGACAGGGCAGGTCGCGGAAATCTACCATCCGGGATACGTCGCGAAACGTATGGAGCTCGGCGCTGTCATCGCGGCGGCTCCTGTCGATACGGTTATGCGCGAGGAGCCTGAGGCGGGGGACATAATCGTCCTCGTCGGCGGCGGAACGGGACGCGACGGAATCGGCGGCGCGACTGGCTCTTCAAAAGTCCACACGGAGAAATCCGTCACGACTGCGGCTGCCGAAGTTCAGAAAGGAAACGCGGTCGAGGAACGGAAAATCCAGCGGCTGTTCAGGAATCCGGCGGTGTCAAAGATAATCCGCCGCTGCAACGATTTCGGCGCGGGCGGTGTCTCAGTCGCGGTCGGCGAGCTTGCTCCGGGACTCGACATCAATCTCGATGCCGTTCCCAAAAAATACGACGGTCTCAACGGAACGGAGCTTGCGATTTCCGAGTCGCAGGAACGAATGGCGGTCGTCGTCAGGAAGGGCGATGTCGATTCGTTCATAAAAGCCGCGAACGACGAGAACCTCAACGCGGTTGTCGTCGCGACTGTCACCGACACGAACAGGCTCGTAATGAAATGGCGCGGAAAGACGATTGTCGACCTCGACAGGACGTTCCTCGATTCTGCCGGCGCGGAGCATGTCGCCAAGGCTGAAATCGAAAGCCCCGCACCCCAGCGCGAGTCCCCGCTCGTCCGTCCGCTCGAATCCGTCGAGAAGGTGCTCGGGCCGTGCGCGTCGGCGATGGGAGATTCCGCTTCCGAGCGTCCGACTGCCGAGCAGATTAGGGACGCGTTTGTCGCCAACATATCCGACCTCGCGTGCTGCTCTCAGCGCGGTCTGTGCGAGCGTTTCGACGGTTCCATCGGCGCGTCGACGGTTCTTTTCCCGTTCGGCGGAAAATATCAGGGAACGCCCGAAGCCGGAATGGCCGCGAAGATTCCCGTTCTCTCCCCGCGCGAGACTTCTACCGTCAGCCTCATGTCGTACGGCTTCGACCCGCGCGTGGCGAACTGGTCTCCGTGGCACGGCGCTCAGACTGCCGTCCTTTCCTCGCTCGCGAAAATCGCTTGTATCGGCGGAAAGGCGACGACGGCGCGCATGAGCTATCAGGAATTCTTCGGGCGCGCCGTTGACGAGAAAACATGGGGATACCCGACTGCGGCTCTCCTCGGCTCGGTCGATGCGCAGCGCGAGATGGGATGCGCGTCAATCGGCGGAAAGGATTCTATGTCGGGAACGTTCGAGCATATTAACGTCCCGCATACGCTCGTTTCTTTTGCCGTCGCGCACGACGAGGCGGAGAACGTCCGCTCGGGCGCGTTCCAGAAGGGCGGCGACCATCTTTTCCTCATCAAGGTTCCGTATTCCGAGGAGCTTGCGCCTGATTGGGATACGTTCAAGAAAAATACGGACGAACTTTACGAGCTGAACAAAGCCGGAAAGATAAAGGCGATGTATCCTGTCGGGGCGGGCGGAATCGCGGAGGCTGTCGTCAAGATGGCGTTCGGAAACCGCGTCGGCTGCCAGCTCACCGCAATCCCGTCGAGCTGCACCGCGGCTGGCGTCCATCAGAACGTCGTGAACTGCATCGCGGATTTGTTCACCCCGCTTTACGGCGCGATAATCGTCGAGACCGATGACGAGAAGTTCGACATGAACGACAAATTCGTAAACACAACGGTCGTGAAAATCGGAAACACGCAGAAGGACCCGATAATCTCGTTCGCGATGACGGGGCTCAACCCGCTCCCGTTCGTCGACATCCCGCTCAGCGACCTTGAGAAGGCGTGGGAATCGACGCTCGCGAAAGTGTATCCGCCCGTTTCAGGAAAAGAGAATGCGGCCGACCTTCCCGAGTTCGCGAAGGCGGAGCACAAATCGCTTTCCGAGGCGAGAAAATCGTTCACCGTGCTCGACAAGGCGAAGTCGAAGCCGCGCGTGATAATTCCCGTTTTCCCGGGCACGAACTGCGAATTCGACATGGCGCGCGCGTTCAACCTCGCGGGAGCCGATTCGCGCATTTTCGTTTTCAGGAACAGGACTGCGGAGGATTTGGAGAATTCCCTCGTCGGCCTGCGAAAGGAAATCGATGAGGCGCAGATTCTCGCGTTTGCGGGCGGATTCAGCGCGGGTGACGAACCCGACGGTTCCGGAAAATTCATCGCGAACGTAATCCGCGAGAAGAGAATCGCCGACGGCGTTACGGCGCTGCTTGATTCTCGGAAGGGACTCATACTCGGCATCTGCAACGGCTTCCAGGCGCTCATCAAGACGGGGCTTGTTCCGTTCGGAAAGATTATGGAGCCGTCCGCCGACATGCCGACGCTCACGTACAATACGATTCACCGCCACATTTCGCGCGTCGTCCGCACGAGGATGGTGAGCGCGTCGTCTCCGTGGGCGCTTGATTCGACCGTGCTTGACCCGCGCCCGCATTACGTTCCCGTAAGCCACGGCGAGGGCCGCATCATAATCGACGACGTTCTTGCGAAGAAGCTTTTCGAGAACGGGCAGGTGTACAGCCAGTATTGCGACGAGAACGGAAATCCGACTCTTTGCGAGCCGGACAACCCGAACGGCTCGATGTTCGCGATTGAGGGTCTGACAAGCCCCGACGGGCGCGTGCTCGGCAAGATGGGGCACTCTGAGCGCACCGTCGGAAACGGCGAGGGCGGCTCAAGCGCCGAGCTGATAAAGAACATCGCAGGAAATCCGCTTTCAGAACCGAGCGGAAACTCTTGCCAGAACTTGTTCAGCGCCGGCGTGCGTTATTTCGGCTGACAACTGACTGGACGGGATGCCCGTTTTTGCGGGCGTTCCGTCCTCTCTTTGTTTTTGCGGGTATGCGGAAAATCAGCGGAACGTGCTGTTTTCCCGCCCGCGCTTTTGGTGAATGATAATGAAGAAACTTTTCACAGTGATTCTTGCCTCTTCCTCGCTCTTCCTTTTTTCCTGCGGGAACAAGCCATCGTGGCTTTCCGATTTTGACGACGCGATGGAAATCGCCGCGAAGTCCAGGCGGAACGTTTTCGTCACGTTCACGTCGGAAAGCGACGAGATTTCGTCGAAACTCGACGAGAACGCGTTCAGAAGCGAGAAATTCCTCGGAAAATACTCCAAGAAATTCGTTTTCGTGAACCTCGATTTCTCGAAACGCCTCGACGCGGAGAATCTTGCGGCGGACGCGAGCGCGGAGCAGAAGGCGGCTGCCGACAAGGTAATCGAGGAGACGGGCGCTGCGATGGACGTTGCCGAGCGGTATGCCGTCCGGAGCCTTCCGACGACGCTCGTCCTTTCCGGCGAGGGATACGTCATAACGGCGCTCAATTTCTTCGACATCCGCGAGGATTTCGACCCGAACATGAATCCGGAATCCACGAGAATCGAGGATGTCGTCGATATATACGACGAGGAGCAGATAAACAAGACGATGGACGAAGCCGTGGCGAAAAGCGATGAATTCGACGCGCTTCTGAAAATCGCGGAGAAGGGAAGCGACGATGCAAAAATCGACGCGATAAACGAAATCTTCGACAACACGGATTTTCCGTACCGCGCGCTTCTGAAACCGCTCAGCGAGCGTGTCGTCGCGCTTGACCCAAAAAACAAGTCGGGCGCCGTTCCCAAGCACGTCATGTCGATTGCGAACGCCGACGCGATTGCCGCGGGGCAGGATTCGGAAAAAGTGTGCGCCGTGTTCGTGGCAGCCGCGGAAAATCCCGTCCTCGACATAAACGACAGGCAGCTGATGTATTATCAGGCGGCAATGTCGCTGATGTCGTTGGGCGGCGACAGCGGCCGCACGAAGGAGCTTTTGAAGAAAAGCCTCGACGCGGCTCCGCAAAGCGAATCCGCGTCCCTTATCTCAAGCGTAATCGAGCATCTTGACTCCGCGCTTGCTGCCGAGCTCGACAGCGACCAATAGGAAACTGCTTTGGGGCGGAGTAAAATCCTCCGTTCCGGGGTGCGATTGGATGGTTCGCGGATTCGTCCGCGCATTCCTCTCGTTTGATTAGACCTGTTCGATAGCTTCGTTATCGCTCATGTCGACGAGCTCAAAAACGTGCAGATAGCATGTTTTTGAACATTGGATTTTAAGGTAACCTGTTTTGGAACTGAGTTTTCCGAACAGGTTTATTGAAGAAAAATCTGGGGGATTTTTTTTAGACTTATGGACGACCCTTCGGGTAATAGTATTCTTTCTCTTGCGATACTTGTTGTTGCGGCGACGACATTCGTCGTTTTCTCGCTGCTTTTTTCCGCCAGCGAAAGCGCGTTCCTCGCGCTGAACAAGCTGCGCGTCCACTTTCTGAGGCAGAAGGGCGACAAAAAAGCGATTCGCGCAGGAAAACTGCTCGACAAGAAGGAGGAGCTTCTGAACATGCTCCTCGTCGGGAACGAAATCGTGAATGTCGCTCTTTCCGTCGTTCTCACATCCGTTTTTATCGAATTGTTCGGTGCGAAGGGACTCGGAATCGCCACCGCAATCTCGACGGTTCTTCTCCTCATATTCGGCGAGATAACCCCGAAAAGCGTCTCGACGCGCCATCCCGAGGGCGTCGCGTTCGGGCTTTCCGGCTTCGTGACATTTTTCTTCTGGCTTTTGCGGCCGCTCGTCATCTTCTTCACTTTCATATCGAGGAAAATTCTCCGGCTTTTCGGAATCGACACGCGCCGCACGAACGTCTCGTTCACCGAGGACGAAATCAAGACGTTCATCGATGTCGGCGGCGAGGAAGGCGTGCTTGAGACGGACGAAAAGAAGATGATGAGCCGCGTTTTCCGGTTTTCCGACCTCGCTGCCGTCGACATAATGATTCCGCGCAGGAACATAATCGGGATAACGGAGGACATTTCGTTCCGCGACATCATCATGCTGTCGGAGAGGCGCCGCCTTTCGCGCTTTCCCGTCTACCGCGGCGATTTGGACAATATCGTCGGCGTCCTGTACGTGAAGGACTTGCTTTTCTATTCCGGGCAGCGCGAGGATTTCCGCGTGGAGTCGGTGATGCGCCCGCCGATTTTCATTCCCGGCACTATAAAGATGAGCCAAATCCAGAAGCTCCTCCACGAGCAGAAGCAGAATTTCGCCATTGTCATCGACGAATATTCCGGAACGGACGGAATCCTCACGAGCGAGGACATCGCGCGCGAGATTTTCGGCGGCATTTCCGACGATTTCGAGAAAAAAGGTTGGGCGACTTCCGTTCAGTCCGAGAATATCGAGAACTTCGACGACACCGTGCTCGACGGTTCGACGCGGCTTATCGACCTTGAGGAGCGGCTGCGCATAAAGCTCGATTCGAATATGAACGAGACGATAGCCGGATTCATCCTGGAGAAGCTCGACCGCATGGCGATTGTCGGCGATTCAGTGGAAGTTTCGGGATACGTTTTTGAGGTCGAGAAAATCGAGGGGCTCCGCATTTCGAAGGTGCGCTGCGTGAAGAATTTCAACGACGAGCAGGAGGACGAGAATGCTGACGTTGCTGACTGACGTGATTCTTCCTTCCGTTGCCGTTCTCATCCTCGTCGCAATCGTGGCGTTTTTCGCTTCGAGCGAGACGGCATTCCTTTCGATTACGCGGATGACGCTTCGGCAGATGCTCAAAAGCGACGACCCCGCGAAAAAATCGACTCCGGCAAAGAAAATTTCGTTCCTCAAAAAGGACATGAACAAGCTCCTTTCGCTCATCCTCATAGGGATAAATTTCATAACGTCGCTCGCGTCGGGGCTTGCCGCGACTGTCGCGATAAAAATAGCGGGCGAGGCGGGAAGCGCCGTCGCGACGTTCGTGATGGTGTTCATCCTCATCATTTTCGGGGAGATAACGCCGAAGACGTTCGCCGCCGTCTATCCCATAAAAGCCGCCTCGATTTTTGCCGGCCCGCTCATTCTTCTTGAGAAAATTCTTTTTCCGCTCGTGTGGATTTTCGCGAAGATAACGGACTCGCTCACGTTCGTCCTGAACGCGCTGTGGAAGGACGACAAGAACCTCATCACGGAGGAGGAGCTGAAATCGCTTTTCGAGGTCGGCGAGACGGAGGGAACGCTCGAACACAACGAGAAGAAGATGCTCTACAACATTTTCGATTTCACCGACCTGCACATCCACGACATAATGCGCCACCGCTCGCTCGTCAAATTCATCCCGAGCGACGCGACGTTCGATGAGGTCGTCAAGATTTTCGCGGAGACGGGCTATTCGAGGATTCCCGTTTGCGACGGGGAATTCGACAACGTGAAGGGAATGGTCTACTACAAGCATCTTCTGATAAAGTCGCGCTACAAGGATTCGCCGAATTTCATGACGAAGGTCATCCGCCCCGTGATTTACGTCCCCGAGACGCTTATGGCAACGGAGCTTCTGGCGAAATTCAAGAAGGAGCAGACGAATTTCGCCGTGGCAATCGACGAGAACGGCTCGAACATCGGAATCGTGACGATGGACGACATCATGCGCGCTGTGTTCGGCAGGAGCGTCCACGAGGATTCGCCGGAAACCGCCGCCGAATTCAGAATCCGCCCCGTATCTCCCGTCGAGTACATAGTTCCCGGGGACGTGAAGATGGACGACGTGAACGAAATCCTCGACCTCGACATGGAGTCCGAGAACTATGACACGGTTGCCGGCTGGGTTCTTGAGAACGTGGACGCGCTTCCGGAAGTCAAGCAGTCAATCGTGCGCGACGGGATAACGTACACTGTGGAGGAGATGGAGATGCGCCGCATAAAAAGCGTCCGCATAAAACTGCTCGTCCCGCCGCAGGGAAAGCGCTGATTTTGCAAAAAGCCATATTTGTATGGAGGAAAATATGAGAAAACCGTTGGTGTGCCTTTGCCTTACAGGAAAGACGATTGACGAGGACGTCCGCATCGCGGAGGAGTACATACGCTACATCGACATGGTGGAGCTGCGGGCCGACTGCCTTGAGGAGGACGAGCGGCTGAACATCCGCGACTTTCCGTCATTGGTGAAGGTTCCGTGCCTTCTGACAATCCGGCGCGTGGCGGACGGCGGAAAATACGAGGAGGGCGAGGCGTCCCGGTCGATGCTTTTTGCCCGCGCGCTTGCGTTCGCGGACGAGGACAAGCGGAAGAATTTCGCGTACGTCGATTTCGAGGACGATTTTATCGTTCCCGGCCTTCAGGATGCCGCGCTCGCGTTCGGGACGAGGATAATCCGCTCGTTCCACGACATGAACAACCCCGTGAAGAACATCGCCCAGCGGCTTTCGAAAATGCGCATGACGGGGTTCGAGATTCCGAAAATCGCGTTCATGCCGAAAAGCCTTTCCGACATCACCGATTTGTTCAAGGAGGCGTCGGCACTTTCCGGGACGGAGCAGATAATCTGCGCGATGAGCGCGTTCGGGCTTCCGACGCGGGTTCTGGCGCAGCGGTTCAATTCATATCTTTCGTTCACTTCTCCCGCCGAGCTTATGGAGAACGTGAAGGGTCTTGGGCACGTCGATCCCGTATCGCTTTCGTCTCTCTACCGGTTCCGCTCGATTGACAGCGAGACGCGCCTTTTCGGGATAACGGGATTCCCGCTTGTCGCGACGTCGTCGCCAAAAATCCACAACACGATATTCGGGGAGAACGAGATGAACGCCGTCTACGTTCCGTTCAAGGCGGAGAAAGCCGAGGAGGCGTTCGAATTCGCGAACACGATGGGTGTCTGCGGGTTCAGCGTGACGGTTCCGCACAAGGAGACGATAATCCCGCTTCTCGATTCCGTGGACAAGGGCGTCCAGGAGATGGGCGCGTGCAACACCGTCGTGCGCGAGGACGGAAAATGGCTCGGGTTCAACACCGACTGCATCGGATTCGAGCTTGCGATAAAGGAATTCACGGGGCGCGATTCCCTTTCCGGAATGAAGGTTTCCGTCATCGGCGCGGGCGGCGCGGCAAAGGCAATCGTCTACGCGCTCAAGAATCTGGGCGCCGACGCGTGCATTTTCAACAGGACGAGCGTGAAGGCGCGGAAGCTTGCGGAAAAAGTCGGCTTCAATTATTCCGGGCTCGGCTCGGACTGCATCATGAAGCTTCAGAGCTATTCCGACCTGATTGTGCAGACGACCTCGAAGGGAATGAATTCGACCGACGAGCCGAACGAGACAAACGACCCGATTTGGTTCTACGATTTTACGGGGAACGAGCTTCTCTACGACATCGTTTACGAGCCGAACGTCACGCCCGTGATGAAGCGGGCCGCCGCCGCCGGGTGCCGTGTCGCGAACGGGCTTTCGATGCTGCGCTACCAGGGCGAGGAGCAGGCGAGAATTTTCCGGAAGGCATACGAGAAAAGCTTTGACGATTAAATCAGTTCGGGATTGCCCGCGCATTTTTAAGAAAACACAATTTGCGGGCGGGTATAATCGCTTTCACGTCCGGGAATTCGCTTTTTCGCGGAGGATTCCGGACAGTTTTTTAGGAGACGAGAATGGCAATTTCAAAGGATGAGCAGAAAATCTTGGCGGCGCGGAGCGCAATCGACGCGTTGATTTGTGACGGAAAGATTTTTTCCGGGATGAAAATCGGTCTTGGGACGGGAAGCACCGCATTGCCCGCCGTAAAGCGGCTTGCGGAAAGAATAGCCGACGGGACGCTTTCGGACATAAAGGCGGTCGTTACGAGCTTCCAGACGGACAACTGCTGCCGCGAGCTGGGAATTCCGGTCTTCACGCTCAACGACAGCGCAATCGGCGGCTCGCTCGACCTTTCAATCGACGGCGCGGACGAGATTGACGGGGAGAACAACCTCATCAAGGGAGGCGGCGCCGCGCTGCTCCTTGAGAAAATCGTCGCGTACAATTCCGCGTCATACGCAATCGTCGCCGACGAGTCGAAATCTGTCGCGACGCTCGGCACGAAATTTCCGCTTCCCGTCGAGATAATCGGCGCGGCGCGCGTTCCCGTCGAGAAAGCGCTTGTACGTCTCGGCGCGCGGTGCGTTCTCCGCGAGGGCGTCAGAAAATGCGGTCCCGTCATCACCGACAACGGGAACTGGATTCTCGACTGCCTCTGGGATTCTCCCGTCGACCCGCGCAAAATGGAGGAAGA
The DNA here is from genome assembly GCF_000255555.1 of Treponema saccharophilum DSM 2985. Taxonomy (GTDB): domain Bacteria; phylum Spirochaetota; class Spirochaetia; order Treponematales; family Treponemataceae; genus Treponema_D; species Treponema_D saccharophilum. Next base: position 17,259 of record NZ_AGRW01000026.1, on the reverse strand, counting down.
GATTTGCAGAATCGCCGGCGTCGTCGAGAACGGCTTCTTCACGAAGCTCCGCCCGACGGTTTTCATAGCCCATTCCGACGGGTCGGTGGAACGCAGGTAATTTTTGGTTCTGCCCGAAAAACGGCTGAATTTGTTTCGCCATGCCGCGCGGTTTTGCATCGCGTTCGGCATGGCGATTTTTTTTATCGCATCATCGCTGATTCGGCGGCGAGCTGCTCCCGCGTCATGTCCTCCTTTTTCTTGAGGAGCGCGGCGGGAATCTCGTACGCTTTCTCAAGCTCCTCGTCCGTGAGAACCTCGTCCGGCGTTCCGAACGACATGTCGCGGTTCGGGTAGAACAGGAGCACTTTTTCGGCGAATTTCTTCGTCAAATCAAGCTCGTGCATCGCGATGTAAATCGTGCGGTTCGTCTTGCGCGCGAATTCCTTGAGGTACGCGAGCGATTTTTCCTTCTGCGCTTCCTCCATCGCGAACATCGGCTCGTCCATAAAAATCGACTCGCTTCCGTAGAGGACGGAGAACGCGAGCAGGACGCGCTGGATTTCGCCCTTGCTGAGGTGGGTGAGCGCGTGGTTCAGGACGCCTTCAAGCTCGAACACCCGTATCGCCTCGTCCTTCAAATCACCCGTGCCGCCAATCGCCACGGCTTTTCCGGCGAATTTTCCTCCTGCGTACACCTGCGACAGGAGCGATTCCACGGAATCCTCCGTCTCGAACTCCATGTTCTGGTAGATTACCGTCGCGAGAAGGTTCTTTTCCTCCTCGCCCAAAGAAAACACGTCCTTCCCGAGCAGCGAGACGTTCCCGGAATCCGGCTTGAGCCGTCCTGATGCGAGGAGCATCAGCGTCGATTTTCCGCAGCCGTTCTGTCCGACAAGGCTCACGAACCCTTTGGGAAGTGATGCCGAGAAATGCTCGAAAATCGGTTTGGGTACAATCTGCTCTCCGTTCTCGTCCACGTCCCCCTCGACTGCGGGATAGGTGAACGTCACGTCATTGAATTCAACAAAATCTAAACTGTCCATGCACTTAATGTAATAAAAAAAATCGGCTTCGTCCGCAAATAGGGGACACATTCGCCCCGTTTAACGATAGAATCATCGTATGTCTAGCAGTTTCGTTCCTGTTTGCAGGCAGGATTTGGCAGAAAGGGGAATCGGCGAGGTCGATTTCGTGTTTGTCTCGGGCGACGCATACGTTGACCATGCGTCTTTTGCTGCCGCGCTTTTGTGCAGGCTCCTTGAGTCGCACGGCTTTACGGTGGGGCTTCTCGCCCAGCCCGATTGGAAAAATGTCGAATCGTTCCGCGAATTCGGCCGCCCGAAGCTCGGTTTCTTCGTTTCGGGCGGGGCGATGGATTCGATGGTCTCGAACTACACGGCGAACAACAAGCCGCGCTCGGAGGACGTCTACGCGCACGGAGGTGTCGCCGGCCACCGTCCCGACCGTGCCGTCATGGCGTATTGCGCGGCAATCAGGCAGGCGTACAAGGGCGTCGCCGTCATGATTGGCGGAATAGAGGCGAGCCTGAGGCGCACGAGCCACTACGACTATTGGTCGAACACAATCCGCCGCTCGATTCTCCTCGACTCGAAGGCTGACCTTCTGATGTACGGTATGGGCGAGCATTCGATAATCGAAATCGCGGAGAAGCTCCGCGCGGGCGTTCCCGTGAGGCAGATTCGGGGCGTGCGCGGGACGGTCTGGTATACGAGCAAGGCTGAGGAAATCCCCGAGGGGGCAATCATTCTTCCCTCGTTCGCGGAGATTTCGGGGAAGGACGACGAGAGCAAGCGGAAATTCGCCGAGTCGTACCTGATTCAGGAGCAGAACACGGACGCGATGAACGGAAACGTCCTCGTCGAGCCGGTCGATTCCCGCTTCGTCGTTCAGGAACGGGCGTCGCTTCCGCTTACGACGGAGGAATTCGACGCGGTGTACGAGCTTCCGTTCCAGCGCCGATGGCATCCGATGTATGATTCCCCCGCCGAGAACGGAAAGACGGGCGTCCCCGCGCTCAGCGAGGTTCAGTTCTCCCTCACAAGCTGCCGCGGCTGTTTCGGGGCGTGCTCGTTCTGCGCGATAACGTTCCATCAGGGGCGGCGCATCCAGTCGCGGAGCCACGAAAGCCTCGTGCGCGAGGCTGTGCAGATGACGAAGGACCCCGAATTCAAGGGATATATCCACGATGTCGGCGGACCGTCCGCGAATTTCAGGAAGGACGCGTGCGCGTACCAGAAGGAGCGCGGCGCCTGCCAGAACAAGGACTGCATGGGGACGAACCCGTGCGCCAACGTCCGCGTCGACCACTCCGAATACGTCGAGCTTCTGCGGAAGCTGCGCGCGCTTCCCGGCGTGAAGAAGGTTTTTGTCCGCTCGGGTATCCGATTCGACTATCTGATGATGGACGAGGACCGGACGTTCTTCCGCGAGCTTGTGCGCCACCACATTTCCGGGCAGCTGAAGGTCGCGCCGGAGCACGTGTCGAACAATGTTCTTCGCCTGATGAGGAAATCGACGCACGAGGTGTACGAGCGCTTTTCCGCTGAATACGCGCGGATAAACAAGGAGGAGGGGAAGAAGCAGTATCTTGTCCCGTATTACATCTGCTCCCATCCCGGCGCTGATTTGAACGACGCAATCGAGGTCGCGCTCTACCTGAAGAAGACGGGATTCGTTCCTGACCAGGTGCAGGATTTCTATCCGACGCCAGGAAGCCTTTCGACGTGCATGTACTGGACGGGGCTGAACCCGCGGAAGCGGAACGCCGACGGCTCGTTCGAGAAGGTGTACGTTCCGCGCGGCGGGCACGAGCGTAGGCTTCAGCGCGCTCTCCTCCAGTTCAACAGGCGGGAGAACGCGCCGCTCGTGAAGGAGGCGCTGATTGCGGCAGGCAGGCGCGACCTCATCAAGGTCCTTCTCGGGAAATAAGCGGGAAAACGCCGGAAAAAAACGCGCGGGGACTTATGCAATCTCGCGCAATCATGTAGAGTGTGTCTCACATTTTGGAAAATAGACCTGTTCTGGAATTGAGGTTTCCGAACAGGTTTAATCAAGAACAGGAGAATCAGTATGCAGGTTGCGGCAACGAAAATGGTAAAAATCAACTACACGCTCAAGGACAAGGACGGCGTTCTCATTGACGCATCTCCGGACGGAGAGCCGCTCGAATACATGCACGGTGTCGGCTCGCTCATTCCGGGGCTTGAGAAGCAGATGGCGGGAATGCAGGCCGGCGAGAAGAAGCACGTCGTCGTCGAGCCTGCCGAAGGATACGGTGAATACGACGAAAGCCTCGTGCAGACGATTTCCCGTGACAGGTTCGATGCCGATTTCCCGATTGAGGTGGGCCAGCAGTTCCAGGCGCAGACGCCGGAAGGAACGGGCGCGTTCATGGTCCGCGTCACGAAGATTTCCGATGACGGCATAACGGTTGACGGAAACCACGAGCTTGCCGGAAAGCAGCTCCATTTCGACATCGAGGTTGTCGACGTGCGCGACCCGACCGAGCAGGAGCTTGAGCCGCTCATCGGCGGCGGCTGTGGAGGCGGCTGCGGCTCGTGCGGCGGCGGTTGCGGCGGCGAGGAAGGATGCGGCTGTGACGGCGGCTGCGGCGGCTGCGGCGAGTAAACAAGACCTGTTCCGCGGGCAAAAAAAATCGGCATCGTCGGGCGTTTCGCCTTTTGGTGCCGATTTTTTTTCGCGCGTTATTTTTCTGTCGCGCGGAGAATTCCGTCCCATTTTTCGGGCGGATTTTTTATAAGGGCGCGGCATTTTTCGATATATTTGTCCGCCGCGGGGTCCTTGTCCCTCGTCTTCTCAAATACTTCGATTGCTCCGGCAAAATCTCCCTTCACGAACAGGTCGTACCCGACCCCGAAATTCACGAAATCGTCCTTGCGCCTGTCGAATTCCGCGTTCTGCATCGGCTCGAAAACGACGACGCCCTCCTTCTTTCCGACAACAGCGATGTTCGACAGCTTTCTGAAGCTGAGCGTGCATCCGTGCTCGACCGCGCTTTCCATCGTCGCCTTCGAGCACATCGTGTACGTCCCGAACTGCTTGTTGATTCCCTCAAGGCGCGCGGCAAGGTTCACGCTGTCGCCGAGCATCGTGTAGTTGAACCGGTAATCGCTTCCCATGTTTCCGACTACGGCTCTTCCCGAATTCAGCCCGATTCTCTGCTTGAACGGTTTTCCCGCGACTGCGGAAAGCTCCTCCTGCATCTCCGCGAGCTTCTCCTGGCATTCGAGGGCGGCCTCGACGGCGCGCCGCGCGTGGTCGGCCTGCGTCGTCGGCGCGTTCCAGAATGCGATTATCGCGTCGCCCTCGTATTTGTCGATTGTCCCGCCGTGCTTGAAGATGATTTCCGTCATCGCGTTGAGGTACTTGTTGAGGAGGTTCGTCAAATCGGTCGGGTTCAGGCTCTCGGAAATCGTGGTGAATCCCTGGACGTCGGAGAAGAACGCCGTAATCTCGCGCTCCTCCCCGCCGAGCTTGAGCGCGTCCGGATTGTCGATGAGGTTGTCGATGACTTCCGCCGAAAGATACTGCTTGAACGCCGTCTTGAGATACCGCTTCTGCTTTCCTTCCGTAAGATAGTTCTTCGTCACTACAGATGCGAACGAAAGGCCGAACGCGAGGAGCGGGGCGGCGACGGGAAGTATCGTTCCCGCGATGAAAACGGCGTATGACGCGCAGAAATATGCTGCCGCGATAATGATGAAAACGGCGATTTTTATCGCGAACGATTTCGATTTCTGCGAGTTGACCGATGCGATGAGGATTCCCGCCGCGACCATCAGCGCGATTATCGCGAATGAGACAGCTTCCGCCGTGTCGGAAAGATAGCTTTCCGTGAGAATCGTGTTTGTCATAGAGATGTGGACGCCCATTCCAGGGTAGTTCGTTCCCATCGGCGTCGCGCAGATATCGAAAAGCCCCGGCGCGTACAGCCCGAAGAAGACGTGCGAGCCTTCAAACGATTCCGTCGTCACGAGGTCGCTTTCCGCGTCCGGCGCATATTGGATGCCCTTCCGTTCCGCTTCCTCTGCCGCCATCTCGCTCATCAGTATCTGCTTCGCGCTGTACGGGTGGAACCGCTCAAGCCCGCCGACGTACCGGACGTACATTCCTTCCTCGCTCTCGCCTTTTTTCGAGTGGCGCGCTTTTGGAATCGACGAAAGCTCCGGCATCTCGTCGGAAAGCTCAAGCCCCGCGACGGTGAGCGACGGCTCATTGAGGTCCGATGACGAGCGGAATCGGGAGCGTCGCGCGACGCCGTCGTCGTCGAGGAGGCTTTCGACCGTCGCGATTTTTGCGGCGGAATCCCTTATCGCGGGAATCGGAAGAACGGGGACGTGCGTGTCGTTCGACTGGTAGAAAACCGTCTGCACGACTTTCCCGAATTCGCGGCTCGCGTCGGCCATTTCCTCGTCGTCCTTTGTCCCGTAGACGGACGGCTCGGAATATATCATATCGAACGCCATCGACGCGGCTTTTCCCCTGTTCACGAACCGAATCATCTTGGCGTAGCTTTCGCGCGGCCACGGGTAGCTCCATCCCAGCTCCGTTTTTGCCCAATCGATGCTTTCCTGATCGAGGACGATTACGGCGATGTTGTCGTCCGCCTCGAATTTGTCTGCCGTCTGCTTCATGCGGCTGTCGTAGGATTTGTTTTCCATCCACGTCAGCGCGCCGCCGTACCGCAGCCCCGCAACGATTCCCAGCACCGCGACGCCGATTGCCGCGGATAGTGCGATGCTCTTTTTGTTTTTCATATCCTCTCCCTTTTTGAACTAAAAAACGGTGGCAAAAAACCACCGTTTTCGATTCTCGCGAATCAGATTGTCACTCAGTCTTTGCGCTTTCTGCCGCCGCGTTCTCCGCTGCCGGAACAGCCGCCTCGTCTTTCTTCTCTTCCTGAGGATTCTCCGCGACGGCATCAAGCTCGATTTTCTTCGTTGCCTTCGCGGAAACCGAGCCTTTTCCCGCAAGCGCGATGTTGTCGGCGTTGATGTCTACGGACGTGTTCTTCGCGATTTTCTTCTTCGTCAGGCTTTTCGTGTCGTACCATCCGGAAATCCCGAGGCTCTCGATTTTTATGTTCGTCTTTTTCTTTTTCGACTCGATGACTACGGCGACATCTCCTTTCTCGACTTCCCCAATCGATTTTGACGATTTCTCCGTCTCCGTCAGTTTTCCGTCCTTTGAGACGTAAACGGTCTGCCCCTTCTTGAACGAGGCGGCAAAAAGTCCCGCGCCCAAGACCGCAATCAAAAGCAATGAAGCGATTTTTTTCATGGTAAACTCCTTGTTGGTTTTATTATAATCGACGGAACAGTTTTTCCCCGATTCCATTTTCCTGTAATTATTTCTAATAACCGTAACACAAAAAGGATACTCTTCTTTTCCGTTTCTGTCTGTAAAAATCGTCGTCGCTTGCAGAACAATTTCTGGGCCGAATGTCGAGTTTTGCTATTTTTGTAATTCGGCTCCGCTCTAATGGGAACGTCGTTCGTGTTCTAATGGAAGTGGTGTTCCTGCTCTAATTGGAACGTCGTTCCCGCTCTAATGGAAGTGGCGTTCCTGCTCTAATGGGAATGTCGTTCCTGCTCTAATGGGAACGTCGTTCCTGTTCTAATGGGAATGTCGTTCCTGCTCTAATGGGAACGTCGTTCCTGTTCTAATGGGAATGTCGTTCCTGCTCTAATGGGAACGTCGTTCCTGTTCTAATGGGAACGATGTTCCTGTGTTTTTGCTCCGTCTTATTGTGGATGTTCAGAAATGTTTTTTCCGCCCGGTTCTTTTGTTGCGAAACTCGAATCTCGCACTTCCATACAATGCGGCGAATAATTTCGTGGCGGGGAGCCGTTTTTGGTGCGGTGTGTTAGAATGTGGCGGGGGTTGTGTTGGCTTCCATTAAAAAAAGGGGAAAATCGATTATGAGAGCGTTCCGGAAATTTTTCGGCATTTTGGCTGCCGTCATTTCATTAGTTGCGGCGTCGTGCGCGCTTTTTGGGGATGAGGAACCTTCTGCGGAGAGAAACTTCGTCGAGCCGGCGCTGACGGCATCCGTTCGGGGGAGCGTGGCGGTTTCGGGTGCGGCGCCGGGCGTTTTCCGGAAAAGCAGCGCGCGGACGGCGCTTCCATCTCTGAACGGCGTCTCGTATTCGGTCGAGGCTTCGAGCGGCGGGAGGCCGTACAAGGCGGATGTCGATGCGGAAAATCTCTCGTTCTCGTTCGGAGAGCTTCCTGTCGGTGAGGGCGGGACTGAGTACACGATTACGGCGACGGGGACGGTGTCCGGAATCGAGGTCGTTTCCGGGAGCTGTACCGTAACGCTTCGTCCCGGCGACGCGCTCGTTGAGGACATAACCGTAAAGCCATGCGCCGTTTCGGAAAGCGGGAAAGTGAATCTTACGATTGGGATTGATAGCGGCGTTTCTGAAAGCATAAAATCGTGCGAAATAAGCGGGGAAGGGTATTCCAAGAATGTTGCCGTTTCCGGCGGAACGATAACATGGAAGTCCGAGTCCGAAGATGTTCCTGCCGGAACGTATACGTTCAGCTTCTACGACGCGAATGATGTCCTCCTCTACGAATTCCGCGAGTCCGTTCTGTTTTTCGGCGCTCTCGTGACGGATTCGTGGTTCGGCTCGTCGTCGTACATCACGGACGGGGAATGCGTGATAACAAAAACGCTCGTCGATAAGTTCGCGCTTTCGAGGATTTACGTGTCGTCGAGGAAAGAGGACAGCAAGGAGACGGGGACGCGCGCGGAGCCGTACAAATCGATTGCGAGGGCGATGAATGCGCTCATGGATTCCGGGACCGACTACACGATACTCGTCGACGGGGAGCTTACGGGCGCGCAGGAAATCCCCGCGTCCGTGACCACGGCAAACGCGAGCTCGATTACGATTCAGGGAAGGACGGGGAGCGGCACGGACAAAATCAACGGGAACAATGCGGGGACGGCGCTCACGATAAAAACGGCTGTTCCCGTCACCATAGAGAACCTCACGATTACCGGCGGAAAAAACGCAAGCGGAAACGGCGGCGGAATCTACATGGCTAGCGGCACGAACGTGACTTTGGGAACTGGTGCTTTGGTCGGAGATGCGACACTGTCCGTAGCAACATCAAGTTCTTGCGGTAATTATGCAAAATTTGGCGGTGGAATCTATAACGAAGGCTCGCTCACTTTAGGCAGCGGAGCAATCGTGCGCCACAACTATGCGAGTCCGTTCGGTGGCGGAATCTGGAACGAGGGCGGCAGCGTGACAATAAAGGAGGGTGCTGAAATATCGTACAACTGTGCCGGCACCTCCGACGCGCGAGGCGGAGGAATCCGAAGCGGCGGAAGCGGAAGTTCCCTCACGATGGAGGGCGGGACGATTTCACACAACTCCGTGAGCCACTGGGGCGGCGGAGTCATGATTCAGGGTTCCGTATTTACGATGACCGGCGGAACAATATCCTTCAATAAATCGACAGGCTCGTCCAGTATTGGCGCTGGCGGCGGCGGAATTTGGATTGATGACGGAACGTTCAAAATGAGCGGCGATTCAATTCTCAGCGGCAATGAAGCAAATAATAAAGGCGGCGGAATTCATGTGGAATACGCAGAAGCAACCGTTGAAATTCAGGGAGGAACGATTTCTGGAAACAAGGCGTCAGTTTCAGGAGGTGCAATCAGCAATAATGGAGTGATTACAATAAGCGGCGGAACTATTCCCTACGGCGTGCTAAATGCGTCAGGTTCTTTGGAAAAGGGCGCCGGAAAGAACGATGTCTATCTTCCAAGCGGAAAAGTCATCACGGTGACAGGCGCACTCACTGGCACAAGTCCTGTTGCGACCATTACGCCGGCAACCTGGACTCGAGGAACAAGCATTGTCCAGGCCGACGGAACGAACGTCGGCGACATCAGCGGCTATAAGAATTTCTTCGCATTCTCCGAGGACGGCTGGGAATGGAAGGTCAGCGGTGACAAAAAATCCCTGCTCCTTGACTCTCCGATTTATGTGGCAAGCAAGGGAACTGATTCCAGCCGGAAAGTCTGCGCGGCCGCCGACAGCTTTACGGGAACCGCGACAGGCTCAAAGTCAAAACCTTTCGCCACGATTGAGGACGCCCTTTCCGTATTGAATGCGGAGAGCAACGTGATTACAATCGACGGAAACGTCACTGGAAACCAGCAGATACTTCCCTCAAAAGTTCCTTCATCGGTGACTTCAGTTGCGATTGCCGGCTACAAGGCAAGCGGGGCGACATCAAGCGAAGCGAAACTCAACGGAAACGGCTCCGGGACGGTTCTGACCGTGAACAAGTCGGGTCTTGAGGTTACGGTTGAAGACCTGACGATTACGGGCGGAAATTTTTCCTATGGCGGTGGTCTTGCAGTAGACAACGGAACGGTAAAGCTTTTGGACGGCGCAAAAATCACGGAGAACACGGCGACAGAGAAAGGAGGCGGAGTCTACTTGGGTCCTTCGGCAAAACTTGTCATGGAGGGAAGCGCAACGATAAGCGGCAACACGGCAGCGAACGGCGGCGGAATCTACAATGAGGGGAATCTGTACCTTTCTGCCGGAGTCATCTCAAAAAACACTGCCTCGAATTGTGGCGGCGGCGTGTACAGCACGGGCACGATGTTCATGTACGGCTCGGCTGTCATTGGGGACAAATCAAAAACTACAGCCGCAACAAAAGATGAATCATGTTACTCAAACAAGGCAACAGTTAAAGGCGGCGGTATTTGTTCTACAGGAGATCTTTATTTAGGATTTTCTTCAGCGGATACAGAAGCAGTTCTTACAGGCGGTGTTTATTATAATTACGCAAAGAATTCTGGTGGCATTCATCAACAAGATACTTCTCATTCTAATAAAGTGTTTAAGTTTAGTTCCGGCTCTGTCTCGTATAACGCTGAACGGGGAATGTATGTCGGCTATGGCAAATTTACAATGACCGGCGGAACTGTCAGCGGAAATACAGCTTTGCAGCCGGAGGAAGAGAATGAAGATTCATTTAGAGGTGCCGGCATTTATGTGGGCGCTGACTGCACTGTCGTAATCTCAGGCGGAACAATCAGCTCCAACAAGGCAGCTGTAAAAGGTGGCGGAATTCATATCGCACAATCAAGCAGTATAGTTACCATAGAAGGCGGAACAATCAGCGGAAATACTGCAGGCAGTTACGGAAGCGGAATTTCAATGGACAATGGTTCATTGAAAATGCAGGGAGATGCAAAGGTCGATTCCAGCAACGATGTCTACCTTGCAAGCGGAAAATACATCACAATAACAGATGCGCTCACTGGCACTGTCCCCGTCGCGACGATAACGCCAAAAAGCTACGAAGTCGGAACTACCGTGCTTGCGGCTGGAACTGGCGTTGTCCTTGCAGATGAAGTTAGAAAATTCGCATTGACGAGCGATGATTACTTAATCGGTGAAGACGGAAAGCTGATAGATGGATACACTGCAGCAAAGGCAATATCATTAATTCCAAGTATGACGGAAACGGGGGTAGTAAAAGTCATCGGAGAAATTTCTTCCGAAGACATAACAAATCTTACAACGGCTCTTAAGACTTTGAATGCAAACAATCCTGATGTCAGAATTACGCTGGATCTTTCTAGAACCACAGGACTGACAAAATTTCCCTCGTATGCATTCACAGATGAGGATTTTGACAAACCTGGCTGCCTTGCGCTTGAAGGAATGGTTCTTCCTAGCGGACTTACAACGATAAGTATTGGTAATTTCCGCGGATGTACCAATCTTAATACGATAGAGATTCCTTCGGGGGTTACGGAACTTTGCGATTACGCTTTCGACGAATCTGGACTTTCAGAAACGCTTCTTATTCCGTCATCTGTATGCAAATTCGGATATCAGGTGTTTTATGGAACGTCTGTGACTTTGGAGTATGAAGATACGACTTCTATATGGACAAAATATAAATATGACGGAACTGTTGTAACTGAAGGTGATACTAGTTTTTCAAGTAGTCCATTTAGAGGAACGTGCCCAACGAGAGCGACTATTTCCGCAACGTCGCAGGGAACGACATATTTGCAGAAAAACTGACTGACGTGAATTAAAGCTTGCCGCTCCCCGTATAAAAGAAGCGAGAACCGCGCGGAGAGTTCTTTCCCATTCTGAACTTATCCCCGCGCTAGTCCAGAATCCCCGCCAGTCTCGCGTTCCATACGGCCTGGCAGGCGTTCTTCGCGCCGGTCTTCATGTAGATGTTCTTCATGTGGTATTTCACTGTGTTGACGCTGATGAAGAAGCAAGATGCGATTTCTTCCTTTGATTTTCCCTGCTCCAGAAAAGTTAGTATGTCGATTTCCATGGGTGTCAACGCTTCGCCGTTCTGGATTTGCGCATTCATGTAGAGCGGATTCCGCACCGCCATGTCCCTCGCCAGTGGAGAGCCTGCTGATTATATTTTCGATAATACTCCGGGTGAAATTCAATATACATCAAGAGGCTACTAATTCGTTAAGAGCTAAGAAGAATGGCAGCAAAGCAATCATGTCGCACGGTCTACGGAGAGAATAAAAATAGGGAACGTCTTTTCGGGGAAGGCATTGCGGTTTTTCGTTCTCCGCAAAAAAAAGAGCCGGGAATACTCCAGCACAAACAAGGTCTTCATACTGTTGCTGCCTTCCGGCTCTCGCAGGGTTTTGAAGGATGTTTTGTGAAGTTCCCGACTCAAGTGAGACTGACACGATTCGAACGTGCGACCTCCACCTCCGCAGGGTGGCGCTCTAATCCAGCTGAGCTACAATCTCAAACAAAATGAAGGCGGAGCGAGTAGGATTTGAACCCACGATACCTTGCGGTATGCCGGTTTTCAAGACCGGTGCAATCGACCTCTCTGCCATCGCTCCAAAAAGAAAAAGTGGGCTGATTCAATCAGCCCGTATAGCTGGGGAAGGACTCGAACCTCCGGCCTCCGGGTTATGAGCCCGACGAGCTGCCAACTGCTCTACCCAGCGTCGTATTGTTTGAACAGAATACAGTTTTCAATTTGTTATGTCAAGCAGTTTTTGAGAATTTTGCGAAATTTCTTCATTTTTTACCGTTTTGTACCAAATCCTGCATTCTATCGCGGCGAGCAGAATCGCAATCATCGCGAACCATCTGAATTCCTGCGAGAACGCGATGAAGAAATTGTAAAGCCCGTGCATCGTAATCGCGATTATGACGATTATCAGGTGGTGGATTTCCTTCTGGCAGCTCCAGACGAAAATGCCGGAAAGCCCCGCGCAGAACGCGTGTATCGCCTGTGCGGAGAACATCCTCGTGAAAATCATCCTGAGCGCGTGTTCTGTTCCTGGGATGAGGGCGATTTTCTGCAGGCTGTTCATCAGGTATATCGCAGTCTCAAGGCTTCCGGACGCGCAGCCGAGCAGAATCGACGCGCAGAGAAACGATTGCAGCGTCATCCGCTTTTTCGGAATCAGCAGTATGAACGCCAGCTTGAACGATTCCTCGATGAAGCCGTTGAACAGTATCGCGGTGATAAGTATCGAGAAGAACGACGGCGAGCTGAACGTCGGAATCTTGAGCGTCAGGAATTGGATGAACGAAGCCGGCGCGACTGTCGCGATTCCGAACGCACATGATATCGCGTACCGGAACACGGGATGGTCTTTCGTGACAATCGAAAAAATTGCGAAAAGCGCGATGACTGGCAGGAAGCACAGCGCAAACAGGATGTAAATGTTCATGGAAAAATCATATAAAAAATTTATAATCGGTGCTATGAAAAACGTCATATTGATGGGAATAAAGCATTGCGGGAAGACAACGCAGGGAAGGCTGCTTTCCGCTCATTACGGATGCGATTTTTTTGATACGGACGACCTTGTCGTCGAGATGACAGGGATGACTCCGCGCGAGATTTATTCCGATTTCGGGAAGGAAGCGTTCCTCAAGGCGGAAAGCGACGCGTGCAACGTAATCGCGGGACGGCAGGGGTTTTTCGTCGTCTCGACGGGCGGCGGAATCTGCATGAACGACAAGGCGGTGGGCTATCTTCGCGGAGTGGGGACGTTCGTGTTCCTCGATTCCGACGAGACCGTTGCCTGCGACAGAATCATCAAGGAGATAAAAATCCTTCCTGACGGAAAGATGGAGGGAATGCCCGCGTACATCGCACGGGAGAATCCTTCCACCATCGACGAAGTGCGGCGGTCGTTCCATTCGTTCTACGAGGAGCGGCAGGCGATTTATTCCTCCATCTGCGACGTTACGGTAAAGATGCTCCCCCTTTCGAAGATGGAGAACATGGCGCGGATTATTGAGCGTATAGAATCTCTCTGACGGTATCGCCGGGATTCCGCCCTTCGTAAATCCAGCCGTACATTGCCGCCGCCGCGACAAGCTTCCGTCCGTATCCGCGCGTCTCGGAAAACGGAACCGTCTCGAGGAAAAGGTCCATGCTGATTCCTGCCGGCTCGTGGCTCAGCTTTTTGAGTTTTGCCCACGATTTCTTGGACGATTTTATCCATTTGCGGACGTTCGTAAGCCCGCCGTTGTACGCGAAAAGCGCGAGGACCGGGATGTTCCCGTCGACGCGCGAGATGAGCGACGCGAGGTAATGCGCGCCCATGCGCAAATTCGTCTTGGGGTCGAGTATGTCGTAGTCGTCCCCGAGCTTCAGCTTTCTCGCCTCGTCGCCCGCCGTCGATTCCATGAGCTGCGTGAGCCCCGTTGCGCCAGCGACGCTCGTAATCGATGAATCGAAGAAGCTTTCCGTCCTCACGAGCGCGAACAGCAGCCGCTGCTCGATTTTGTTTTCTGCGCACGCTTCGGCAATCTCCCCGGAAAAGAATCTCGGGTAGACAAGCTCCATCATCTCCTTCGTGAATCCGCCGTCCAGCGCCGCGACTGTCCTGCTCGCGATTCTGAGGCTCTGCGTGTCGTATTCCGGTGCGTGAAGCCCGCAGTTGAAGAGGAATCGGCTCGCGTTCATCGACGATTTCACCGAAAGCGAATCCCTGTTCAAAAGCCATTCCGCGTAGACGCGCTGCGGGAATCCGAATTCCGCGTATCCGTCAAGAAGCGCGTCCGCTTTTCCTGCCGGCTCGCTTTCCGTTCCGGCGGGGGAGGGGCGCAGCAGAATCCGCGACAGTTCCTCCTCGTCCGTTATATTCAGCCGCTCGATTGCGCAGACTTTGTAATACATGTCGCCGTTCTTTTCGAGCACGGCACGGTACGCGTCGTCTGCCGTCGCCGAATCGTCGTGCGCGAGCTTTTCTTCGAGCAGCCTTCCCGAAATGTATGCGAACCGCGCCGCCTCCCCGTCGGAGAAATGCGCGCCGGAATTCTTCCAGACGTCGTAAAAATCCTGGTAATCGCCGTCGCTGAGGAGCGTGAGCGCGAGCGACTCGAAAATATCGTCGAAATATTCCGGGTTTTTTATGTGTTTTCCGAATTTTCCGAGCGATTTCATGAATTCGCCCTTCGAATTCTTCATCTTCGACGAAAGCATGTACCAGAGCGCGTTGTCGAATTTCTGCTCGTCGGCTGCCGATTCCATTGCGGCAAGGTACCTGTCCTCGGCTTTCTTCCATTTTTTCGTCTTCTCGTAAATCCGCGCCGCATAGAAGTGCGCGTAGAACGATTTTTCCTCGGAAAGGTTCAGCGCGAGCGAGTCCAGTATCGTCGCCGCCTCCCCGAAGTTGTCCGCCCCGTAAAGCGCGGCTTTTCCGATGTCGGAAAGAACCTGCTCCTCGATTTCGAGATGGAATTTCGTGAAGTCCGCGTCCAGCCCGTGCTCGTCGATTCGCCTGCGCTCGTACATTTCGATGATTCCGTGCGCGGAGGCGTACGCCTCCTTGTATTTCTTCCGGAAGACGTTCGCGCGCAAGTCAATCAGCATCTGCTCGTCCGTCACGGAAAAGTCGATTTTTCCGATTTCAAGCCCGCCGACTGTCTCGGGAATCGTCGACTTGTCCATTTCGCTCCCGTCGTTCTGCTCCGCAATCTTCTGCTTGAATTCTACGACGAATTTTTCGAGCGCTTCCTGCTGCTTCTCCTTGAATTCGTCCATTTTCCGCGCGATGTATTTCGAATAGAACTGCATGTGTTCCGCCGTCATCGGGCGCGAGACAATCCAGTCGAAATATTCCTTGTCGAAGCGGCTGTCGTTCTTTTCGAGCATCGAGTCGAGGCGGATTTTCACAAGCTCGTTCGGCGCGTCTTTTATGCTGATGCTGTCGGTGAGGAGAAGTATCGTCGCGAATTCCTCCTGCCTGAACAGCTCCCTGGCCGCGATGAGTTTTTGCTCGTCGCCGAAACGTTCCGCCAGAATCTGCGCCGCCTGGTTTTTCTGCGTGATGTTCCCCAAAAGGACGAGCGTCTCCGCGCTCCGCTTCGCGATTATCGGCGTCGTGTCCTTGCTGTCGCGCGCCTGTACGAGCAGCGTTATCGCCTTCGTGATTTCGTCCTCGTCCGCCGCCTGAAGCCCCGCAAAGAAAGCCTCGTCCGATTTGTTCCTCGCATCTGCCTTTCCGCTCCCGCATGACGCGAACGATAATGCGGCGTGCATCATGAACAGCGCGGCGAGCGCGAGCAGTGCGTTTTTCTTTTGTTTTCGTAATAAGATTTTTGCCATGTGCTGAAAAAAAATAAACCTGCCCGGTAACGAAGTTGTCGAACAGGTCTGATGGCCGGGATTCCGTCTGCCGGAATCCCGGATGGATTCATCATTCGTAGGGAATCATGATATTCGAGCCTGAATAGATAAGGTCGGGGTTCCTTATGTTGTTGTGGCTCGCGATTCTCGGGTATCTCCACGGATTTTTGTAGTACGTTTCCGAAATATCCCACAGAGTGTCGCCCCATTTCACATGATGTTTTATGTCCTCTTTCTTTATCGTCAGCTCGGGTTTCGAAACGGGGACGACCTTCGACGCGTCGGGGGCGATTACAATTTTGTCCTCCTGCGCCTGCGGTGCCGTTTTCTCGCTCGGAACGACTTTCGACGCGTCCGATTCGATTATTATTTTGTCCTCGTCCTCGGCGCCGATTGCTCCGTCGTCCTGCTTTTTGTCGGAAGGTTCGTCGAAATCGGTTTCCTGCGCCGGCTCCGCAGCTTCCTGTTTTGCCGCCTCGCTCTCCGCATTTTTGGAGTCGTTTTCGCCGCTGATGTTCGTGATGTTCGTCGTGTTCGTCGTGTTCGTGACGTTCTTTTCGCTCTGCCGCCCGAGTATGTTGTACTTCGACGGGAATATGAAAAGAAGGAACAGCGTCAGAAGAAGGCAGATTATGAAAATGATTATGCAGATGATAAGGGGCGCCTTCGAGTGCCCTTCGTCGTCGTCAAAATCGTCGTCGCTCTCTCCCTGCGCGGAATCCTGCCCGTTCTTGTCGTACAAGTCGGAGAAGCCGATGTCGCTGAACGGGTCGTCCATCGTTGCCTCCGAAGAGCTGCTCCCGCTCTGGCTGAACGTCGTCTCCTCGTCCGATTTTCCGTTTCCGTCCATGTTGTCGAAATCGGGGAAGTCGAACAGCCCGCTTCCGGAATTCTCCTTCGCGTCGTCAAAGTCCGGCATAGAGAAGTCCTGCGACTCCGGCTCGTCCGTCTTTCCGTTCCCGTCAAAATCCGGAACGTCAAAATCGTTGCCCGCCCCGCTGTCCGCCGTTATGCCGTTTCCTTCGTCCATATCGGGAAGGCTGAAATCGTCGTTTGAAAGCGAGTCGTCGTTCTTGGGGATGGTGAGGTCATTGCCCGCTTCGTTGCCCACGGTGTTGTCGTCCATCTCGGGAAGGTTGAAGTCGTCGTCTGAAAGCGAGTCGTCGTTTTCGGGGATGGTGAGGTCTTTGCCCGCTTCATTGTTCGCGGTGTTGTCGTCCATCTCGGGAAGGTTGAATTCGTCGTCCGAAAGCGAGTCGTCGGTCTCGGGAAGATTAAGGTCTTCGCTAGTCGCATCGCCCGCGGTGTTGTCATCCATATCGGGAAGGCTGAAGTCGTCGTCCGAAAGCGAGTCGTCGTTTTCGTGGAGAGTGATGTCATCGCCCGCTTCGTTGCCCGCGGTGTTGTCGTCGACATCGGGAAGACTGAAATCGTCGTCCGAAAGTGAATCGTCGTTTTCGGGGATGGTGAGGTCATCGCCCGCTTCGTTGTCGTCCATCTCGGGAAGGTTGAAGTCGTCGTTTGAAAGTGAATCATCCGTCTCGGGAAGATTAAGGTCATCGCTAGCTTTGTTGCCCGCGGTGTTGTCGTCCATCT
>NZ_AGRW01000027.1 GCF_000255555.1 Treponema saccharophilum DSM 2985 | reverse complement strand
AAACAACCCTTGCAGGGCGGAGCGCCAGCTCCGCATCCGCACGTTCCGACGAATGAATGCCCCGCATGAACAAAAATCGCGCACCTTCCTATGGAAAAAAGATTTCCCGTAAGTCAAACAACCCTTGCAGGGCGGAGCGCCAGCTCCGCATCCGCACGTTCCGAAAAACGAATGACCCGCATGAACAAAACGTGCGGCGATTGCATAAATTTACATGAATCGCTATCATCTTTGCATAAATATTCATTTTTTAGGAGCGAATCATGGCAAAGGATAAGGTCATTCTTGCGTATTCCGGCGGGTTGGACACAACGGTCATCATACCGTGGCTCAAAGAGAACTACGACTACGACGTAATCGCGGTCTGCATCGACGTAGGTCAGGGCGACGACTGGGAAGCAATAAAGGGCCGCGCGCTCAAGACAGGCGCGTCGGCTTGCTACGTTGTTGACGCGCGAAAAGAATACATCGAAGAATACATCTGGCCGGCACTCAAGGCGAACGCTGTTTATGAGGACGAATATCTTCTCGGAACTTCGACTGCCCGCCCTCTCATCGGAAAAATCCTCGTCGAGTACGCTCGCCAGGAAGGCGCGACGGCAATCTGCCACGGAGCTACAGGAAAGGGCAACGACCAGGTACGCTTCGAGCTTGCGATAAAGGCATTTGCTCCTGACCTCCGCGTAATCGCTGCATGGCGCGACGACAAATGGAACATGGACAGCCGCGACGCTGAAATCAAATTCCTTGAGGACAGGGGTCTTGAAGTTCCGATGAAGAAGGACCAGTCCTACTCCCGCGACGAGAACATCTGGCACATCAGCCACGAAGGCTTGGAGCTTGAGAAGACAGCAAACGAACCGAACTATCCGCACATGCTCAAGAACACGACCGTTCCTGAAAATGCGGGCGAAGGCGAATATGTGACAATCGAATGGGAGAAGGGAATCCCGGTCTCATTGAACGGAAAGAAGATGGACGGTCTTGAGCTGATGACCGAACTCAACAAGATTGGCGGCAGGAACGGAGTCGGACTCGTGGACATCTGCGAGAACCGCTGCGTCGGAATGAAGAGCCGCGGAGTCTACGAAACACCGGGCGGAGCGATTTTGTATTTCGCGCACCGCATGATGGACCACATCTGCCTCGACCGCGACACATACCACTACAAGCAGCAGGTTTCGCTCCGCCTTGCAGAGCTCATCTACGACGGAAAAGTATTCACTCCGCTCTACGACGCTCTCATGGCGTTCGTCGATTCCACACAGCAGACTGTCACGGGCTGGACGAAGGTCAAACTCGTGAAGGGACAGATTCGCGCAGCAGGCTCAGACTCCAAGTACAGCCTCTACAACGAGGACATCGCTTCGTTCACGACAGGCGAACTCTACAACCACAAGGACGCGCAGGGCTTCATCACCCTCTTCGGACTTCCTCTCAAGGTCCGCGCGATGATGGAACAGAAAGTCGGCGAAGGCCGCGCCATCGTCGAAAGCAAGAACTTGAAGAAACGCCCGACGGAGTAATAGTTTTCTGGCGACGTCCTGTTGCCTGAAAACTACGCAGAGCCGCAAGTCGGTTCTGCAAAAATGTGGACGCACATCGTGTGCGTCCATTTTTTTTCGAAAAATCATTCCGAACTCGTTTAGGAACTTTTGCTTCGGCTTCGCTCAGCAACCGGATGCTGCAAAAAAAAACGCCCGCCGAATGTTCAGGGTTCGGGGGCGTTCGTATCATCTCGGGGTTAGTTTTTTCCGGGGATTACAACGGTGTTCCAGTTGTTGGGGTCTTCGAGAAGTCCGTATTGCCTTCCCTTGAGCAGCCTTTGTAGCTTGTAGGCGACGGTTCCTTCCTGCGTGCCGTCCTTGAAGTCGACTTTCTTTCCGTCAAGGTCGGTGAGCGATGTCATCGGGCTGATTCCTGCGGCTGTTCCCGTGACGAAGAATTCGACCGCGTTTTTCTGAACTTCCGCGAGCGAGACTTTCCGCTCCTCGACGTTCATTCCGCATTCCTTCGCGAGCGCGATGACGCTCTTCCTCGTGATTCCCGGAAGAATCGTGTCGCCGAGCTCCGGCGTTACGAGCGTTCCGTCCTTCAGGACGAAGAAGACGTTGCAGCTTGAGCCTTCCTGGAAATATTTGTGCTCCACGGCGTCGAGGTAAACGCACTCGACGAATCCCTTTACCTCAGCCTCGTGCTTCGCGATTGCGCTGATGACGTAGTTTGAGGCGCACTTGATGTAGCCCGTGCCGTTCGGGGTCGCGCGGATTCTGTTCGTGATGACGGCGCCGTCAAGACCTTTCTTGAAGTACGCACTGACAGTCGTCGCGCAGATGACGACGTACGGCTGGCGTGAGCATCCGACGCCGATAGCGCCTTCCGAATTCATGAACGGCCTCATGTAAATCGAATCCGCGTCGGCGTATCCTGTTTTCTCCCAGTCCGCGTTGTATTTCGGAACGTATCCGAGCGCCGCGTTCCGCTTGACGAATTCGACGCTCGCCGCGACGAACTGCTCGACAGGGAAAGCCGGGCAATAAAGCCCCTTCATAGAGTTGTTGAACCTCTTGCCGTTCTCTTCCGGGCGGAAAATAGCGACTCCGCCGTCCTTCGTGGGGAATCCTTTCATTCCCTCGAAGCATCCGTAGGCGTACTGCGAGGTGTAAGAAACTGTCGGGATGCCCATCTGGTTGCGCTTGTCGAGAACTGCCTTGCGCTCGTCCTCGCCCATCGCCATAAGCTCGTCGTATGTGACTGAATCAACCTGGAACCATTCCTCGTCCCATTTTGTCGTTTCCGGATTGTAGCGCGCGATGTATGTCACGGGATACAAATTCAAAGCAAATGCCATTGTCCAACTCCTTTTTAAATGAATTCGATGGAAAATATTATACCTTTCACAACGTAGTGTCGAGAACGGGAGCCGAATCGCCGCGCCTCTTTTTTTGCCGGGCGCCTCCGATAGCGTAATCGAAGACGGCTCGATATAATGGAAGACGAATTTAATTTTTTGGAGACGGAAATGAAACTTACTTGTGGAATCGTCGGTTTGCCGAACGTTGGCAAATCGACCATTTTTTCTGCGCTGACGAAATCCCCGGCACCTGCCGAGAATTATCCGTTCTGCACGATAGACCCGAACGTCGGCGTTGTCGAGCTTCCCGACGAGCGGCTCGATTTCATGGCGGGCGTGTTCCAGCCGAAGAAGAAAATCGCCGCGACTGTCGATTTCGTCGATATCGCGGGGCTTATCAAGGGCGCGTCGAACGGCGAGGGGCTCGGGAACAAATTTCTCGCGAACATCCGCGAGACGAGCGTAATCGCGCATGTCGTCCGCTGCTTCGACAATCCCGACATCCAGCACGTCCGCGACGATGCCAAGACCGAAGCTCCGATTGACCCCGAGAGCGACATACTCACGATAAATTACGAGCTGTGCCAGGCCGACATCGACACGATAAACAAGCGCGAGGAGAAGATTACGAAGGAAATCCGTGCGCTCGGCAAGGAGGCGGAAAAGAAGGTCGCCGGGTACAGGAGCGCCGTCGCGAAAATCCTTCCGCTTCTCAAGGACGGAAAGTGCGCGCGCCAGGCGGAGCTTACCGACGAGGAGAAGGCGGGAATCTACGACCTCCATCTTCTGACCGTGAAGCCGCAGCTGTTTGTCTGCAACATCGACGAGAACACAATCGAATCGGGGACGAACAAATACGTTGAGACTGTCCGCAAAATGGCCGCCGAGGAGAAGAGCGAGGTCATCGTCATCTGCGGAAAATTCGAATCCGACCTCGCGGACATAACCGACGAGAACGACAGGAAGGAATTCATGGAGAGCGTCGGGCTCAAGGAAAGCGGTCTTTCCGTTCTTGCGCGCGCCGCCTACCATCTCATGGGACTCCGTACATTCTTCACGGGCGGCCCGGACGAGTGCCGCGCATGGACAATCCGCGAGGGCGACAAGGCTCCTCAGGCTGCCGGCGTCATCCACACCGATTTCGAGAAGGGGTTCATCAAGGCGGAGGTGTATTCCGTCGCCGATTTGAAGGAATTCGGCTCGGAGGCTGAAATCAAGGCGCACGGAAAATACCGCCAGGAAGGAAAGGAATACGTCGTCCAGGACGGTGACGTTATGTTCTTCAAATTCAACGTGAAATAATCGCCGTTTCCATTTTCGATTGCCGCGCGGAAGACTGATTCTGTCTTCCGCGTTTTTTTTTGCCGGAAATGCGGATTTTTTTGAAAAAAACGCATTCCCCGCAGGTATTTTCAAGGCGGAGGTTCTTATGTTTTTCGGGAAAAGATGGAAAATCCGCCTCGCCGCAGCGTGTTTCCTGCCAGCGCTTTTTTTTGCGGGGGCGGCGGACTGCTTCGCGCATTCGGGCGGAAAAAGCGTTTCGGTCATGTGCTGGAACATGGAGACGTTTTTCGATGCTGTTTTCGACGGGAACGAGTACAAGGAATTCTCGTCGTCCCGCTCCGGATGGTGCGAGTCGAAATATCGGGTCAGGCTTGAGCGGGCGGCTTCCGTCATAAAAAAAATCGGCTGCGATGTCGTCGTGCTCGAGGAGATGGAAAAATCCGGGCAGCTCCGCGACATTTCGAACCAGCTTTCGGCGACGTTCAGCAGGAAATCGGTCTACCGGCACGGCTTTTTTGCCGCGGAGGAGGGCGCCTCCATAGGCTGCGGAATCCTTTCCCGGTATCCGATTCTCTCCGCGCGCGTCCATTCCATAAAAGTCGGCGGAAGAAAAGGACGATTCCAGCCGTCGCTCCGCCCGATACTGCAGGTCACGCTCGATGTCGGCGGAAAGAAAATCGACGTTTTCGTGAACCACTGGAAAAGCAAGAGCGGGAATTCCGCGGAAAGCGAGCAGTGGCGGGACAGGCAGGAGAGGCAGCTCGCGTTTTTGATGGGAAAGTCCGTGTCGTCCGGCGTTCCCGCGCTGGCATGCGGCGATTTCAACCGCTCTATTGAGGAATTCGAAAAGCGTGACGGGGACGGAAGCGGCCCAAACGTCGTCCTCAAAGGCGGACTTTCCGTCTACTCGCCGTGGTACGGTGATGACGGCAAGATTTGCGCTGTCGGAAGCTATTGGTATAAGGGCGCGTGGGAATATATCGACAATTTCTTTTCTGCCGGCGGAATTTCCATATCCGATTTCGCGCCGTGCACCGCAGGGGAGTGGGCTGACGCCTCGTTCCGTCCGCGGCGGTACAGGATGCATCCCGGCAGCGGCTATTCCGACCATCTGCCGATTGCCTGCAAAGTGCTTATCCTGTAGGAAGGACGCAGCTACATTCCGCAGCCGATTTCGTCGTCGTCGTCCCAGCTGTCGAACATGGCGTCGGGTGCGGTCTCGTCCTCGTCCTCTTCATGCGCTTTTTGGGATTCTTCTGCGCTTTTTTCTTCTTCCGCAGCTTTTTCCGCTTCCTTCTCCGCATACGGCTGCTCCGATGCGGGGAGGGGGGCGCCTTCATGCGGAGCAGGCTCGTTCACGATGGATGAGACGGTCGGAACTTCAGACTCCTCGGTTTTCTGCGCCGGCTCGTCGTCTCCCTCGTCCATCCTCATCTGCCGGACAAGCTCCTCGTTCGCGCGGACGCGTTCCTCGATTTTCCTTCGCTCTTCGATTTCCTCGGGAGTCGGTTCGCGCTGTTCCTCTTCCTCTGCGTGCGGAGCTGGTTCCTGTTCCGGCTCGGGCTTTTTCGCTTTTTTCTCCGCGTGGACGTTTTTTTCCTCCGCCTCGTCCTTGTGCTCGTGCTCTTCTGCGGGAACATCATCGCCGCTTATCACGAGTGGGAACGGAAGCCCCTTTTTGAGGATTGCCTGCGTGAGGAAAAGATTGACTGCCGAATCGAGCGTCAGTCCCAGTTTTTCGAATATGTCGGTTGCCTTGCCGACGAGCGCTTCGTCGGACTTGAATTTAAATGATTTGGACATGCGTGAATTATAGCAGAATGCGTCCTGAATGTCGGCGGCGTTCCGTTTTTCGCGGACGATGAAAAAAGGACGGGTGCGGCTTGCTCTTTTTCTGCCTTGCCCGTCCTTTCCGTCAATGTGTCGTCAGCTCATGAAGCCTTTTGGTTTTGCCTCTTCCTTTATTTTCTCCTCCCATTCCGAAAGCCCCTTCGCGTCAAGCTCCTTGACGAACGCGTCCCAATTTTCCTTCGTCAGGTTGCGGTAGCCGAGGATGAAATCCTTGATTCCGTTCCGGTAGAGTTTCTGGAGGTTGTCGTCCATCTTCTCGAATGAGAATCCGTCTATCCATGACTTCGACTGCATCTGCTTGAGGATTTCGAGCGAATCCATCGTCTGCCCGTTGTTCTTCGTCCACAGCGGGTAGCGCTCGCGGAGCTGCTCGTCCGAATACCTGTCCACTATCCACCGCAGCTGGAGGAGATTTTTCGATTCGACTGCCGTGTACGATTTTTTCTCGTCTGCGACCTTGTCGGAAATTTTTCCGCCTTCGAGCAGGTTGTAGTTCACGCCTTCCTGCCCGTACCATATGTCCATGTAGGCGTCCGTGTACATCCATTCGAGCATTTTCGCAAGCCGCGGGATTTTTCCGAGCTCGTATGTGCGCTTATTCACGGCGAGGAAATTCCACGTCTGCGTGTTCGTCCCGACCGCCGATTTTCCGTCAGCCCCTTTCGGCGGGTCGATGACTATCCACTCTCCGTCCGGGAAGTTGTCGTCGAACGGCTTGTAGTTGCTTTTCAGCGAGTACGCGCCGAAATTCTCGCGCATGATTCCGAACCGCCCGCTTTTCCACGCGTCCCTGAAATCGTCCTTCTTGTAGGCGCTCCAGTTCGGGTCGATTACCTTGGACGTGACCATTTTCCTGACGAACGTCATCGCGTCGAAGAATTTCTCGTCGCGGATGTTCAGCGCGAAATGCTCCCTGTCGTAGTTGAACGTTCCGCAGACGCCGAATGCGCCGAAAATCGGGGAGAATCGTTTTCCGAGCCCGTCTTCCTGCACGTTCGCTTCTATGTACGCGCCGAATCCGTATGTGTCGTCCTTGTGGTTGCCGTCCGGGTCGTTGAACGTGAACGCAAGCATCACGTTGTAGAAATCGTCAATCGTCTTCGGGATGGGGAGGTTCAGCTTGTCGAGCCAGTCTTTCCTGATGAGGACGCCCTCGTTTTTCGGGACGCTTGTGTTTGACGAGGGGTAGGCGAGCGCGAACGTCATTCCGTCGATTTGTGCCGCGCGCTTGGCGGACTCTGTGTAGATTCCCTTCGTCCGCTGCGGCATGAGCGGGAACATCTTGTCCACCGATGTGATTTTGTTTTGCTTTGCAAGCTCCAGCATCGTCGAGTGCGAGCACCTGAAGATGTCCGGAAGCGAATTCGTCTTCGCCGCCTGCATGATTATCATTTCCATTTCCTTCTGGTCGTACGGAAGCGCGTGAAGGATGAGGTCGATGCCGAGCTCGTTCCTGAGGCGCTCGTACAGGAACCAATCTGCCGGCGGTTCCCCCGCCTCGCTTTGCGATGGTACGTACCACATCTCGAGTTTCACGAGTTTCTGCTGCCCGTTATCACCGCTGTTTTCGCACGACAGGAATGCAAGCGATGATGCCGCCACGAGCGCGATGCGCGCTATCCTGCAAACGTTTCTGTGTTTGCCGAAAAAATGGAATCCTTTCATAATGATGAAAAGTATAGAGCATAATCGCATTAGTGAAAGCATTCCGAGCCCTTCCGCCGGTAAATTTTATGGCAGAAAAAAACGCCCGCCCAACCGAGCAAACGGTAGGGCGGGCGGATGCTTTCTAACGCGTCAGCGCGCGATTATTTTGAAAGGCGAGCTTCGAGGTCGTCGAGGCAAGCAGAAAGCTCTTTCGGGAGGTGAGAGCCGAACTTGGGATAGTGGTTCTCGCGGATGTCCTTGACTTCCTTCTTCCATCCCTCGACATCGACCTTGAGAATCTCGGGCAATGTCTTCTTGTAGTAGTCGGCCAATCCGTCTGTGTTGATTGCGCCGTCTTTCGGCATGAATCCGATCGGAGTTTCGACTGCGTTGTCCTTTCCGTCGCAGCGGTCGAAAATCCATGCGAGGACGCGGCTGTTGTCGCCGTAGCCCGGCCACATGAATCCGCCCGGAAGCTCTGCGTTGTTCTCGTCCTTGCGGAACCAGTTCACGTAGAAAATCTTCGGGAGCTTGTCCTGGTCTTTTGCGGAAGCGCCGACGTTAATCCAGTGCTGGAAGTAGTCGCCCATGTTGTATCCGCAGAACGGAAGGATTGCGAACGGATCGCGGCGGATTTTTCCGACTTCAGCAGCATTGATTGTTGAAGCGGCCGTGATTTCCGAACCGACGATTGAGCCGAGGAACACGCCGTGGTTCCAGCTGCGCGCCTGATGCACGAGCGGAACAGTTGACGGGCGGCGTCCGCCGAAGAGGATTGCTGAAATCGGCACTCCTTTCGGGTCTTCCCATTCTTTCGCGATGCACGGGCACTGTTTTGCAGGAGCCGTGAAGCGTGCGTTCGGATGAGCCATTTCCTCGCCCTTGGGAGCCTTGTCCTTCGGGAACGCGTCGCGGGTGTTGCCCTTCCAGTCGACGAGCTTGCCCTTTGCCGGGTATCCGATTCCTTCCCACCAGACGTCTCCGTCCTCTGTGAGGGCGCAGTTCGTGAAGATTGTGTTCTCAGACGCAGAGACAAGAGCGTTCTTGTTGCTCTCCGCAGATGTTCCGGGAGCGACTCCGAAGAATCCTGCCTCCGGGTTGATGGCGTAGAGGCGTCCGTCCTCGCCGAACTTCATCCAAGCGATGTCGTCGCCGATTGTCTCGACCTTCCATCCCGGGATTGTCGGGATGAGCATTGCGAGGTTCGTCTTTCCACAAGCTGACGGGAACGCGCCGGTGACGTACTTGACTTCGCCCTGCGGGTTCGTGAGCTTGAGGATGAGCATGTGCTCAGCGAGCCATCCCTCTTCGTGAGCGATGACTGAAGCGATGCGGAGCGCGAAGCACTTCTTTCCGAGAAGAGCGTTTCCGCCGTATCCTGAACCGTAGCTCCATACGAGGTGCTCCTCGGGGAACTGGGAGATGTACTTCTGCTCGACAGGAGCGCACGCCCAAACGCCGTTGTCCTTCGCGCCGTTGTTGAGCGGCTTTCCGACTGAGTGGAGGCACGGAACGAAGTTGTCGTCGAGGTACTGCCAGACTTTCTCGCCGGCGCGTGTCATGATGTCCATGTTGAGGACGACATACTCTGAGTCCGTAAGCTCAACACCGCACTTTGAAATCGGCGAGCCGAGCGGTCCCATGCAGAACGGGATGACGTACATCGTGCGTCCGTGCATGCAACCCTTGTAGAGACCCTTCATTGTCGCCTTGAGTTCTTTCGGGTCGATCCAGTTGTTCGTCGGACCAGCGTCATCCTGCTTCACAGAAGAGATGAACGTGCGTTTCTCGACGCGGGCGACGTCCGAGGGGTCTGAGCGGAACAGGAAGCTGTTCGGCTTCTTTGCCAGCGGTGTCGCAAGCCCGGACTCGACGCATTTCTTCATGAGGCGGTCGTACTCTTCCTTGCTTCCGTCGCATACATAGACGTCGTCAGGTTCGCACATCGCCTTGCATTCTTCAATCCAAGCCTTGATTTTTGGATTTTTGATTTGATCAAGTGTCATTCAAAGATCTCCTTTCTTATAAAGATTTTAGCAGGATTATATTGGTTTTTGAGGGCATATTCAACGTTCCGGACAGCATCCGCCGTATCGCCTCGCGTTTTCACGGGATGCTTAAAAGTGTTGTTATAAAAATAAATCTTCTGTTATAAAGCGGAACGTTTTTGCGAATCGCGGTTTTTTATGAAGTAAAATAAATTCGCTTCTGGCGCGAATCCGAAATTCCGCCCGCGGCAAACTGAAAAATATGGAGAGAACATGAAACGTCTTTTTGCGGCCATGCTCGCATTTTCCTGCACTGTTTCGTTCGCACAGACAAAACTTTCTGTTGACGACGCCGTTGCCCTCGCGAAGGAGAGCAACGTTTCAATCGCACGAAACGAGATAACGCTCGATGCCCTCCGGCGGGCGGAGTCTCATTCGTGGAATTCCGCAAGCCCCTCTGTTTCCGTCGGGGCGCAGTCTTCCGTTCCCGTCGGGGCGCTCAGCGACAGCGATGCCGGATACACGGCGGCCCTCAGCGTTTCGGCGAGCGTTTCGCTCAGCCTTTCGGCAAATCTCTACACTTCCATAAAATCGGCGAAGCTGAACTACGAAATGGGAAAAATTTCCTTTGACGAGGCGGTGCGCGGCGTCGAGCTTTCCGTGCGGCAGACGTTCTACGGGCTGTTGTACGAGAAGGAGAACATCGCCCTGCAGGAAAGCAACCTGCAGAATGCGCGGAGGCAGTACGACTCGAACCTTCAGAAATACAACAGCGGCCGCCTGAGCGAGATAGACGTCCTGTCCGCGGAGGTGAGCTGGAAATCCGCCATACCGACGGTGGAAAGCGCGCGCACGTCATATCAGAACGACATGGCGAGCTTCAAGCGCCTTCTGGGAATCGACCTCGACGAGGAAGTCGAGCTTGTCGGGAGCCTTGACGTGTTCGGGAACATGAAGGGGATAAGCCTCGACGATGTCGACATCCGCTCGGCGGAAATCGAGACGCTTGAGAAGAAAATCGAGGCGGCGAGGATTTCCGTGCTCGACAAGCGGTTCTCCGCGTACGCGCCGTCGCTCAGCCTCGCCTTCAAGCTCAGCGACGGAAACTGGTACGTCGGCGCCGACAACGCGAAGGATGCCGAAAAATCGGCTTCACTCACGGTGAGCGCGACAATCCCGCTCGACGGCGTCCTTCCCTGGTCTGCAAAAAGCGACGCCATCGAAAGCGCAAAGGATTCCCTGCGCGACTACGAGCTGCAGCTTGCCGACGCGAAAACGGCGCTCCGCCTTTCCGTCGATTCGTATGTCCGCTCGATAAACCAGAGCTTGTCCTCGATAAAATCGAAGCAGGCGAACGTGAAGCTCGCCCAGCGCAGCTACGCCATGACGCAGGACGCGTACAACCGCGGCACGAAGGATTTGACGAGCCTCCAGTCGGCGAACAGCTCGCTTCTTTCCGCGCAGGTGTCGCTCAAAAGCGAAATCTACTCGCTCGCAAAAACCGTCATGAATCTTGAGAACGCAATCGGAGTTCCGTTCGGGACTTTTGTAGGAGAATGAGAATGAAAATAAGGAAATCAATCGTCGTCGCCATCGTGATTGTGGCGGCCGCCGCCGTTGTCGTCGTCGCGGGAAACGCGCTTTCTGATTCCGGCGGGAAAAAAGCCGACATGAGGCGCGGCGGAAGGGGCGACACTGTCGTTTCCGTGAAGACGCAGGAGCTGAAGGTCGAGACGCTCCACGGGTATGTCTCGACGAACGGCGAGGTCGAGTCGCAGAATTCGGTTTCGGTTTTTCCGGACATCGCGGGAAAAATCGTCGAGACGTCCGTGATGCTCGGCTCAAGCGTGAGGAAAGGCGAGATTATCGCATACGTCGACCCGAGCGCGCCCGGCTCTTACTACAAGAAAAGCCCCGTCTACGCCCCCATTTCCGGAAGCGTCATTTCGACGCCGATAAAGAACGGGACGACGGTTTCCACGGGAACGGCTGTCTGCGTAATCGGCGACATAAACAACCTCCAGGTTTCCGCGAACGTCCCGGAGCGGTACGTTTCCGTTCTCGCGGTCGGTCTGAAGGCGGACGTTTCCGTCGAGGCGTATCCGGGCGTCGTCTTCCCGGCAACCGTCACGCGCGTTTCTCCGGTGGTCGACGCGTCGAGCAGGACGAAGCAGGTAATCCTCCAGTTCGACGAGAAGGACCCGCGCGTCAATGCCGGAATGTTCGCGAAAGTAGTCCTCTTTACCGAGGATTACGACGGGTTCGTGACGATGCCGTCCGATTCGCTCGTGCAGAACGGCGACTCGTATTTCGCCTACGTCCTGACCGGAAAAGGAACCGTCTCGAAAAGGGAAGTTTCCCTCGGAAAGACGGTGGACGGAATCGTGCAGATAACGTCCGGCGTCGAGGCAGGCGAGCGCGTCGTCGTTCAGGGGCAGACGGCGCTTGCTGACGGGTCGAAAGTGCAGGACATTTCCGAAAAAACGCCGAAGAAGGTTTCTTCCGGGGGCGGGGACAAAAAGGACGCTTCAAGAAGCGGAGGAACGAAAAAATGAGCATCAGCAAGTCAACGCTTGAGCATCCGGTGCTCACCCTTATCGTTTTCACGCTCCTCCTTATAGTCGGGCTTTTTACGATGCAGAATGTCGCGATAAACCTGATGCCCGACGTCGATTCCCCGTACATCACCGTGCGGACGACGTACGCGAACGCGGGCCCTGAATCCGTAGAGAAGAGCGTGACGAAAATCCTCGAGGGGCAGCTCGTTTCCGTAAGCGGGCTGAAGAACATGACGTCGCGCTCGACTTCAGGCTCCTCCTCGATTTCGCTCGAATTCAACTACGGAACCGACCTTGAGTCGGCGACGAACGACATCCGCGACAAGATAAGCCGCGTGCAGAAAAGCCTTCCCGATGACGCGGACTCGCCGTCGATAATGAAAATGAACGCGGACTCAATGCCGATAATGCGCATCGCCGTCCGCGGAAACCGTTCCAACGACGATTTGAAGCTTATCGCGGAGGACCAGATTGTCGATTTGCTCGAGCAGGTCGACGGAATTGCCGAGGCGGATGTCTCCGGCGGACGGACGAAGATTGTCCGCGTGGAGATTTCACAGAACAGGCTTGCCGCCTACAACCTCACGATGGCGGGCGTCTATTCCGCGCTGGCAAAGCAGAACCTTGAGCTCGGCGGCGGAAAGATAACGGAGGGAACGCACGATTACACAATCCGCACGACGGGCGAATTCTCGAGCATCGAGGAAGTCAACGACACGATAATCACGACTGTGAACGGCTACGTCGTCAGGCTTTCCGACATCGGGACGGCGACGCTCGGGTACAAGGACAAGTCGAGCGAGGTCTACATAAACGGGGAGCCGGGGGTCTACGTCTCCATCACGAAGCAGTCCGGAAAGAACACCGTCACCGTCGCGAAGGCTGCGCGCGCGAAGATTGCCGAGATTCAGGAAATCCTTCCCGGCGACATCTCGCTTGAGATAATCCGCGACTCCTCGACATCGATAAACGACACGATAAACACGCTTATCGAGTCCGCCGTGCAGGGGCTTCTCCTCGCCGTCGTAATTCTCTTCCTGTTCCTCAAATCCGGAAAGTCGACGCTCATCATAGCGATTTCTATTCCGCTCTCGATTGTCATAACGCTTCTGTGCATGAACATGGCGGGGATAACGCTCAACATGATGACGCTGACGGGGCTTATCCTCGGCGTCGGAATGATTGTCGATGCCTCGATAGTCATGATTGAGAACATCTACGTGTACCGCTCGCGCGGCGCGAAGGCGAAGGTCGCTGCCGTCCTCGGCTCGTCGGAAATGATTATGTCCGTCGTTTCCGGGAACCTCACGACTATCTGCGTCTTCGTCCCGTTCCTTTTCTTCATGAAGGATTTGGGAATGTACGGACAGATGTTCAAGGGAATCATCTTCACCGTCGTAATCGCGCTCGTCTCCTCGCTTTTCGTGGCGATTTTCCTTGTCCCCGTCCTCGCGGGCAAATTCTTCCCGCTGACGAACCGCAACGAGAAGCCCGTCTCGTTCAGGCCGCTCAGAAAATTCTACGAGATTCTCGAAATTCCGCTGACGGCCCTGACGGCGCTGTACAAGCGCGCGCTGAAATCGGCTCTCTCGCACCGGCTCGTCACCTGCATAATCTGCATCGCCGTTTTTCTCTGCGCCATAGGCATTGCGCCGACGCTCAGAATCCAGATGATGACGGGCGGCGGCGACGACAGCGTGACGCTGAACGTGACGCTTCCCATCGGAACGACGCTTTCCGAGACGTCGAATGTCCTCAAGACGTTCGAGAAAATCTGCCAGGATGAAATACACGGATACACGACGCTCATAACGACAATCGGCTCGAGCTCCGCGTCGTACAAAGGCTCTATCCAGATAAACCTGCCGTCGTCTGAGTCGCAGATTGACAGCGCGGAGTCGATCCAGAACAAGCTGCGCGCGCATTTCGGCGACTTCACCGACGCGCGGTTCAATTTCTCCCAGGGAATGCGCGGGCAGATGACCGGCTCGAGCTTCAAGCTGCGCGTCCGCTCCGACGACCTCGATTCCGCGCTGAACGTGGCGTCGCAGGTCAGGGATGTTATGGAAAGCATTTCCGATGTCGGCGAGGTTTCGATCGACACGGAGGAGGGGCTTCCGGAAGTCGAGATTTCAATCGACAGGCAGCGGGCGTATTCGTTCGGAGTCGACGTGCAGACCGTGGCGAAGGAAATCAACTACGCGATAAACGGCGTGACGGCGACGACGTACCGCGACAACGGAAAGGAATACAGCATGGTCGTCATGTACCGCCCGTCCGACCGGAAAAGCGTCTCCGACCTTGAGAGCATATACGTCAAGGGAAATTCGGGGATGGTCAGCGTGGCGAATTTCGCGTCCGTCAAGAAAGGGCTCGGTCCCGTTACGATAAACAGGACGAACCAGACGCGCGTCGTCACTGTTACCGCCGACAACAACGGAATGCGGAACGACTACGAGGTCGAGAACGACATAAAGGACGGCATCGCCGAGACGTTCATCATTCCCGACGGCGTGACAATCGTCTACGAGGGAAACTGGAAGGACACGCAGGAGCAGGGGCGCATATTCGGCCTTATCGGCGCGATGGCGATAATCCTCGTTTTCGGCGTTATGGCGGGAACGTACGAAAGTTTCCGGGCACCGTTCATCAACCTCTGCACGATTCCGTTCCTCACAATCGGCGTCGTCTTCATCTACAAGATTTCGGGGCAGGCGTTCTCGATGATGAGCGCGGTCGGGCTTATCATGCTCGTCGGAATCGTCGTCAACAACGGAATCATCCTCGTCGATTACACGAACCTGCTTCTCGACCGCGGGATGAAGATGAAGGAGGCGTGCCTTGCCGCCGGAGTGTCGCGTCTGCGCCCCGTTTTGATGACGACGCTGACGACGATTCTCGGAATGCTTCCGATGTGCTTTTCGACTAGCGGCAGCGCGGGAATGGTCCAGCCGATTGGCGTCGCCGTCGTCGGCGGGCTTTCTTCGTCGACGTTCATCACGCTTTTCTTCATTCCCGTCCTTTATTCGCTCGTCATGCGCGAGAAAAAGACGAACAGGAGCGGCATAAAAGTCCTCCTCCCGATGAAAGGCGCGGGAAAATCCTCGAAACGCGACGACGAGGACAGCGCCCCTCGCGAGCCGAACGAATTTTCCGACAGCATGGCGTTTTGATTTTGGAGGTTCCGGAACGCGGGAAATGCGATTCCGGAATTCTTCCGCTGCATTTTATTTTTTTTGAGTTCGGGGCAATCCCGGAAGGAGGAGCGATGTTCCGCGCTGAGATAATCGCGAACAATTCCGTTCAGGATGACATAATCGAGGTGCTTGAGGAAAACATTCCCGGCATTCTGTACACAATCCAGCCGCTTGCGCACGGTCGCGGCGGAAACGACTACAAGCTCGGAAGCGGCACGTGGCCGGAGACGAATTTCATCCTCGTGAGCTACATCGACGACGAGGATAAGGATTCGGTGCGCGCGATAATCGCCGCCGTAAAAAAACGATTTCCCGACGAGGGGATAAAACTTTTCTTCGTGCGCGCCGAGGACTGAAAAGCGACTTCAAAATGACGCCGCTTTCGTGCATCTCCGCCTGAGAAAATCGGGACGGCCGGAGATTCCGAAACGAGTTCGGAAGGGCAGTTTTGCCCGCGGCTGATGGTGTTTTTTTGCTGCGGGCGGCTGTTATTTCCTTCCGTGGACGACGCGGAGAAGTCCGGCGAGGTCCTTTTCGATGGCGACGTCGCGGAATCCTGCTTTCCTCATAAGTTCCGCGGCTTTTTCCGCGTTGTACTCGCCCGTCTCCATCGCGAGAAGCCCGCCCTCGTTGAGGTGCGCGAGCGATTGCGGGATGAGGTTCCTGATGATGCCGAGCCCGTCTTCCGAAAGCCCGTCGAGCGCCAGAAGCGGCTCGTTCCGCCCGTCCTTCAGCAGTTCCGCCGCCTCCCCGCTCGGAATGTACGGCGGGTTCGTGACGATGATGTCGAACGTGCCGGAAATATTTTCGAGGATGTCCGATTTCGCGAAGGAGATTTTCTGCACGGAAATCGGGTTCAGCAGCTTTGCGGCGTTCCTTTTCGATATGTCGAGCGCCGCCTGGCTTATATCGACGAACGTGAAATTCGGAATCGACGAGTATTTTATGCCGGAGTCAAGCAGCGCGCTGTAAATCGAAAGCCCGACGCATCCGCTTCCCGAGCAGAGGTCGCATATCGATTTCGTCTCGCTCGTGACAGCCGACAGCGCGAAATCGACGAGCGTCTCCGTGTCCGGCTTCGGGATGAGCACGTCCGGCGTGACGATGAATTCGTAGCCGTAGAATTCCTTTTTTCCCGTGATGTACGCGACGGGCAGCCCCTCCGTCCGTTTCCGTATTGCGGAGTCGATTTTTTCCGCCTGCTCGTCCGTGAGCTGGCTGTTGCGGTGGAAGAGAATCCATGTCCTGTTCTGCGCGAGCACGTCCCCGATGATGAGGTCCGCGTCAAGTTCCGGCGTGTCCGAGCCGGCCTTTCCGATTTCCCGCACAGCCTTCGTGCGAATTTCGTAAATGTTCATGATTTTATTTTCGGCAAAAAAGCCCCGCCTGATGGAACCAAAAAACGGTGCGGAGGATGTTTTTTTCAGCTCAGCGATTTTGCGATGTCCTTTGCGGTCTCCGTCGCGGCAAGCCCTCCTTCAGCCGTCTCGCGAAGGCTTTCCGGCATCGCGCGCCCTACGGATTTCATCGCGTCGATCACCTCGTCGGCGGGAATGCGGCTTTTGATTCCCGAAAGCGCCATGTCCGCAGCCGTCACCGCGTTCAC
Organism: Treponema saccharophilum DSM 2985; assembly: GCF_000255555.1. Lineage (GTDB taxonomy): Bacteria > Spirochaetota > Spirochaetia > Treponematales > Treponemataceae > Treponema_D > Treponema_D saccharophilum. The sequence continues at coordinate 17,776 of NZ_AGRW01000027.1, read as the reverse complement.
CGCGCCGATGACGTTCCGCTTGATGCACGGGACTTCGACAAGACCCGCGACGGGGTCGCACACCAGTCCGAGCAGGCTTTTCAGGGAAATGGCGACGGCGGCGCAGACCTGCTCGGCGCTTCCGCCCTGCAGATATACGAGCGCGCCCGAAGCCATCGCCGAAGCCGCCCCGATTTCTGCCTGGCAGCCGCATTCCGCGCCCGAAATGCTCGCCCTGTCCGCGATGACGCCGCCGATTCCTGCCGCGACGAACAGCGCCTCCGCGATTTTTTCGTCCGTCGTCCCGAACCGTTTCGCGTATGGAATGAGGACGGCGGGAAGGACGCCGCACGAGCCTGCCGTCGGGGCGGCGACAATCCGCTTCATGCAGGCGTTCGATTCCGCGGTAGCGAGCGCGTAATACATGACGCTGGACACGAACGGACCGATAAGGGCGTCGCCTTTTTTCGTGTACGACTCGTAGAGCGCGGCATCCCCGCCCGAAAGCCCGCTTGCCGAACGCAAATCCGGCTTGTAGTTTTCGGCGGCAGATTTCATCACGCCCCACAAATGCTTCATGTCGTTCTCCGCCTTTTCGCGCGTCGCTCCGCTTTCGGCGGTCTCGTCCGCAATCAGCGATTCGAAAAGCGTCTGTTTTTTCTCGACGCACGCGGCGCACCACGATTCCATGCTTTTGAACGTCATGAGCGTGCCTCAGTGTCCCGCACGTTCAGGTACGTGACTTTGATGACGCCCTCGACGCGGTGGAGCCATGAAATCGCATCGGGCGGAACGGGCTGGTCCGTTTCGACAATCATGACGGCATACCCTCCTTTTTTGTTCCTGTAAAGGTTGAGCGTGGCGATGTTCACCGATTTGTGCGCGAGCATCGACGTCACTTCCGCGACGTGCCCGGGCTGGTCGAGGTTGTGGACGATGAGCGTTGGGTATTCGCCCGTGAAATTCGTCTCGATTCCGTCTATTTTGTTTATGCAGATTCTTCCGCCGCCAATCGACGACGCCTGTATCTTGAGTTTCCGCCCGTCCTCCGCGCGCAGGTCGATGACGGCGGTGTTCGGGTGCGTGCCTTCGGGAAGCGTTGCCGTGCCGAACGAGAACGAAAGCCCGTTTTTTTCGGCAACCGAAAAGCTCTGCGGAATCGAAAGGTCGTCCGCCTCCATCCCCAGAAGACCCGCGACGAGCGCTTTGTCCGTTCCGTGCCCGCGCCCTGTCTCAGCGAACGAGCCGTAGAGATGGATGTCCGCGCGGGACGGACGGGCGCCGAGCAGTTTCCGGCAGACGTTCCCGATTCTGACGGCGCCTGCCGTATGCGAGCTCGACGGCCCGACCATCACCGGCCCCAGAATGTCGAAGACGGTCATGAGCAGACCTTTTCCTGCCGCGCTTTTCCAAGATATGCGGCGCGGACTCGCTCGTCGGCAAGCAGCGCCTGTCCGCTTCCCTCCGCGACGATGCTTCCCGTTTCGAGAACGTAGGCGATGTCCGCCGTTTTCAGCGCCATGTGCGCGTTCTGCTCGACGAGGAGGATTGTCACCCCGCGCCTGTTTATTTCCTTTATTATGTCGAAAATCAGCTGGACGACGAGCGGCGCGAGCCCGAGCGACGGTTCGTCCATCATGATGAGTTTCGGGCGGCTCATGAGCGACCGGCCGACCGCGAGCATCTGCTGCTCCCCGCCGGAAAGTGTTCCTGCAAACTGCCACGAGCGTTCCTTGAGCCTGGGAAAAAGCTCGTAGACCCATGAAAGGTCGTCGGAAATCTCCTTCTTGCTTCGCCTTGTGTACGCCCCGATTCGGAGATTCTCCTCGACGGTAAGGTCGGTGAACACGTGCCGCCCTTCCGGAACGAGCGAAATTCCCGCCGTGCATATTTTCTGCACGGGAAGACCCGTTATGTTTGACGAGCGGAACGAAATCTCTCCGCCGGCCGGCTGGACAAGCCCGCTGATTGTCCGCAGCAGCGTCGATTTTCCGGCACCGTTCGAGCCGATAAGCGTCACGATTTTTCCTTCGGGCACCTCAAGGCTGATGTTCCTCAGCGCCTGGATGCCGCCGTAGTTCACTTTCAGCGAATCGATTTTAAGCATCGCTTTCCTCCCCAAGATACGCTGCGATGACAGCGGGATTTTTTTGGACTTCCTCGGGCGTTCCCTCCGCGATGAGCGCGCCGAAATTCAGCACGTAGATGCGGTCGGAAATGTCCATGACAAGCTCCATGTGGTGCTCGATCATCAGAATTGTCAGGTTGAATTCGTCCCGGATCCTGTGGATAAATTCCGTAAGCTCCGCCGTCTCCTGCGGGTTCATTCCCGCCGCCGGCTCGTCGAGCAGGAGCAGTTTCGGCTCCGTCGCAAGCGCGCGCGCAATCTCAAGGCGGCGCTGCCTTCCGTAGGGGAGCGACGTGCATTTTTCGTCGGCGACGTCGGAAAGCCCGAGAATCTCAAGAAGTTCCGCCGTCTCCTTCCGCTGCCGCAATTCCTCCGCGCGGTTCAGGCGGAATGTGGCGGAAAAAACGTTGCTCGTCCGCCTCAGATGCTTTGCGATAAGCACGTTGTCGAAAACGCTCTGGCTTTTCCACAGCCGGATGTTCTGGAACGTGCGCGCGATGCCGGCTTTCGTGATTTTGTCCGGCGTCGGCTCGATTCTCCCGCGGAAAATCATTCCCGCGTCTCCCGCATAAAGCTTTTTCATTTTCCCGTGCGGATGGTTTTCGATAATCTTTTTGCCGTCGAAGAAGACACATCCGTTCGTCGGCGCATAGACGCCCGTCACGACGTTGAACGCCGTCGTCTTTCCCGCTCCGTTCGGCCCGATGAGCGAGACAATCTCGTTCTTCCGTATCGAAAGCGAAAGGTCGTTCACCGCGACGACGCCACCGAACTGCATCGTCACGTGCTCCATGCGGAGGACGCTTGTCTTCATGTCGTTTGTGCTTGCTGAACTGCTCATTTTGCCGCGCTCCGTTTCATGCTGATTTTCTGCTTTGCCGAGCGGAGCTGCCGGAGAATCCCCGAAAGCGAAAGCTCGTGCTCGCCCATTATTCCTTTCTGGTAGAACAGAACGATTGCCATGATTGCGACGGAGAAAACGACCTTGCGGAATCCCGGGCGGAGAAGCGGAATCTGGAATGCCCCGATGAACAAATCCGAGCTGTCAAGGAAGCGGAGCCACCATTCGGAGCAGGCGATGAAAAGGAAAGACGCGATGCAGCTTCCGGAAATCGAGCCGATTCCGCCGATGACGACAATCAGGAGAATTTCGTATGTCATCGCGGATTTGAACTGGCTCGCCTGGATTGTCGTCTGGAACATCGCGAGCAGCGCGCCCGAAATCCCCGCGAAAAACGAGCTTATCGTGAACGCGAGCTGCTTGTGGTGCGCGAGGTTTATTCCCATCGCCTCCGCCGCAACCTCGTCGTCGCGGATTGCCTTGAACGCCCGGCCGTACGTCGAGCGGACGAGCATCACGATGAGCGCGATGCAGATTCCCGACACCGCGAACGGAAAAAGCACCGAGCGGAAAACCGTGTATTTTCTCAGCAGGTTCGAGCCGTTCGTCAGGAACCCGAGCTTGTCCCACTGGAAAAGCGCCCGCAAGATTTCGGCAAAGCCGAGCGTCGCAATCGCAAGGTAGTCCGATTTGAGGTGGAGCACCGGAAGCCCTATGAGGAACGCGAAGAGCGCCGCGACGACACCCGCAAGGATGAGCGCGATCGGGTAGGGAAGGCAGAACTGGATAAGCCCTCCGTCGAAATACTGGTAGACCGCGCCCCGAAGGGAAACGGGAATCGTGCATACGCTGTAGACATATGCTCCTATCATCATGAATCCAGCCTGCCCGAGCGAGAAAAGCCCCGTGAACCCGTTCAGCAGGTTCATCGATACGGCGACGAGCGCGTAAATCGCTCCTTTTTTCAGCACGGTGAAAAGCATCGACGTGCGCGGAAGGACGTTCTCAAGGACGGCAAGCGATATGAAGAACAGCGCGGCAAGAACTGCGCCGAACGCGTATTCCGTTGTTTTTGTTCTATTTAACGCCAATGTCATAGTATTCCTCGCTAAACTTTGTCAGTGTTTTTCTCGCCGAAAAGCCCCGTCGGCATGAACATCAGCACGCTGATGAGAAGGACGAACGTGAACGCGTCGCTGAACGTCGTCAGCCCCGCGCCCTTTATCAGGTTCTCGCAGATTCCGATGAGAAACGCGCCGATGACCGCCCCCGGTATCGAGCCGATTCCGCCGAAAACCGCGGCGACGAACGCCTTCAGCCCGGGCATCGCGCCGACGGTCGGCGTGACTCCCGTATAATTCGAGAAGAAGAGAATCGAGCCGACCGCAGCAAGGAACGAGCCGATTATGAAGGTGACGCTTATCACAAAATCGAGCCGGATTCCCATCAGCCCGGCTGTCTCGAAATCCTTGGAGACTGCCCTCATCGCCATGCCGATTCTCGTGCGCCGGATGAGAAGGACGAGAACGCCGACGAGGACAACCGTCAGAAACGGGGTGATTATCGTCACCCGCTTCGTCATCGCGCCGAAAATCTGCACGGAATCGCTTATCCAGGGAATCGACGGATAATACTTCGTGAGCCCGCCCGTCACGTACAGCGCGAGGTTCTCGAGAAGATACGAGACGCCGATGGCGGAGATCATGACGGACATCCTCGGGGCGGAGCGGAGCGGCTTGTACGCCACGCGCTCTATGCAGAACCCGATGAGGCACGTTATGAGGATTGTGCATGGAACGGCAACGAAAAGCGGCAGCGCGGAATACAAGTAAATCATGACGAGCCCCGAAGCCATGAACAAATCTCCGTGCGCGAAATTGATGAGCCGCAGTATGCCGTAAACCATCGTGTAGCCGATGGCAATCAGCGCGTATTGTCCGCCTGTTGATATTCCCGCCAGAACATAGGGCAGGTTCGTCTGTATAAGTTCCATGCCGGTAAACCCCTTTTTTGAATCGAAAATGCCCGCACTTCCGTCGCGGAAATGCGGACTCGTTTTTTAGTTCACTTTCTGAACGGCAATGAATTTCCATTTGCCGCTTGCGTTGTCCACCTGCTTGACGTAGGCAACGTCGCGGATTGCGTCTCCCGTCTCGTCGAATTTGATGAGACCCGTGATGCCGTTGTGCGAGACAGACGGAAGGGCTTTTATGATGTCCTTTCCCTTCGTCGAGCCTGCTTTCTTGAGCGCCTCAAGCGCGGTGTAATAGCCGTCGAACCCCATCGCGGAGACTGCTGAAATCTCGTTGTTCCCGCCGTTGTTCGTGAGCGCCGTCGCGTTCGAGTCGAGGTAGCCGCGGAACCCGTCGACGAAATCCGTCACCTTCTTCTCGCTGCTTCCTTCCATGAAGAACGTCGTCACGAAAATCTGGACGGACGTTCCTTTTGCCGCGGCGAGGACGACGTTCGAGTCCCATGTGTCGCCGGCAAGGATCGGAATCGGAAGCCCCTGCGTGTTCGCCTGCTCGACGATGAGGGCCGCCGCCTCGATTGATACCGGCGAGAAAAATATGTCAGCGCCGATGTTGCGCGCGTTCGTGACGTATGCCGCAAAATCGCTCGTCCCGTCCGGGAACGTCTCGAAAACGGTCTCGCCGCCGAGCTTCTTGAACGCCTCGATGAAATAGTTGCACAGCCCGACGGAATAGTCGTCGCCGAGCTTTGCGAGGCAGTAGGCTTTCTTCGCCTTGAATGTGTCGGAGGCGAAATTCGCGAGGACAGTCCCCTGGAACGGATCGAGGAAGCAGATTCTGAAATAGTGGTCGTTTCCGAGCGTGACCTGCGGGTTCGTGCAGGTAAGCCCGAGCGCGGGAATGTCCGACGAGGCGAACGTGTCGCTTGCCGCAATCGACACGCCCGAGCCGTACGAGCCGAGGACGATTGAGACGCCCTTGCTCACAAGCTCTGACGCCGCCGTCACCGCCTTGTCGTTCGAGGATTCGTTGTCGACGGCGACGAGCTGGACTTTGTATTCCTTGCCGCCGATCGTGACGGAAGGCGTGACCGTGTTCGCATACTGGATGCCGAGCGATTCCTGCTTTCCGCCTGCACCGTTGTCGCCGGAAGCCGGCTCGTACACGCCGATTTTTACGACGTTTTCCTTCGTTCCGCCGCAGCCTGCGAGAAGAAGCGCGCCAACGGCGCAAAATCCGAATAAGTTTCTTTTTTTCATACGCAATCCTCCGAAAAAAAAGGCGTTTCACCGTAATGCTCCGTTTTCGGGCAACGCCCTGAAGCACTCCGGTGAAACGCCTTCGTTTTGCGGGAAAATGTAAATGGTTCCCGATGTCCGTGTCAATCGGTTTTCGTCATTTTGTTTCGGCTCCGCCCCGAAAAAGTTTGATTTGATTTGTCATGCCGAACGCTTTTCGTGCGGGCGCGGCTCAGCATCCCGCGGTTTCATTCAAAAGAGATTCCGTTAGGAATCCCGAATCCGTGTGACAACCTTCTGAAAAGATTTCGAGTCAAGATTTCTTCGAAATCCGTTCTGAATGAGGAATGCTGAGAATCATGTGTCCGCCAGAAATCCGGGCGGAGCTTTTTATTTCTGTTCGTCAAACGCCGAGAGCATAGGCTTCTCGTCCTTCCCGCGAATCTCGCGGTCGACATAGTTCTTCGTGATTCTGGCGACGAGCGGGCTGAGCGAAAGGACGCCGACGAGGTTCGGAATCATCATGAGCCCGTTGAACGTGTCGCTCAAATCCCACGCGAGCGAGAGGCTCATCGTGCAGCCGAAGAAAATCATGACGACGAAAGCGATTTTGTAAATCACGCTTGTCTTCTCTCCGAAAAGATACTGCCACGCCGTCGCGCCGTAGTGGCTCCATCCGAGCGTCGTGGAGAACGCGAAGAGAAGGATGGCGACCGCGATGAATTTGCCGCCAGCCGCGCCGAACACGGTTCCGAACGCTTCCCCGACAAGGCCGGCGCCCGCGTTCTGCGATACCATCGCGCCCGTCTGCAAATCGACTGTCCCGCTGGACAGCACGGCGAGCGCGGTGAGCGTGCAGACGATAATCGTGTCCGCGAAAACCTCGAATATGCCCCACATTCCCTGCTGCACCGGCTCCTTCACGTTCGAGCTTGAATGCACCATGACGGACGAGCCCAATCCCGCCTCGTTCGAGAACGCGCCACGCTTGAATCCCCACGTGATTGCCTTCTGTATACCGTATCCGACGACTCCGCCGCCCGCCGCCTTCGCCGCGAACGCGCCCCTGAAAATCGACGACATGACGGCGGGAATCGTTCCGATATGCGCGAAGATGACGGCAAACGCCCCGATGATGTAGAGGATTGCCATGAACGGGACGAGTTTTTCCGCGACCGTGGCGACGCGCTTGAGCCCGCCGAGGATGACGATTGACGCGACGATGACGAGCGCGATGCCCGTCGCGAACGGCGGGACGGAGAACGCGCTTTCCATGTTACCCGCAATCGAATTCACCTGGCTCATGTTCCCGATTCCGAAACTCGCCAGAAGGCAGAACGCGCTGAACATGACGGCGAGGACTGTGCCGAGCGTCCTGCACCCGCGGTATGAGCCGAGCCCGTCCTTGAGGTAGTACATCGCGCCGCCTCTCCATTCCCCGCTGGCGCCCTTCCGCCTGAAGTATATTCCCAGGACGTTTTCGGAATAGTTCGTCATCATCCCGAAAAGCGCCATCACCCACATCCAGAAAATTGCTCCGGGGCCGCCCAATATGATTGCCGTCGCGACTCCGACGATGTTGCCCGTCCCGATTGTCGCCGCCATCGCCGTGCAAAGGCTCTGGAACTGCGATATGGCGCGGCTGTCGCGCGAGGTGTGCGCCGTGATGTGCTTGTCGCGGAAAATCGCGCCGATTGTTTTCTTTATCCAATAGGAAAAATGCGCGAACTGGAATCCCCTGTTCACCGCCGTCATCACGATACCGGCAAGAAGAAGCAGGACAATTCCCGCCGTTCCCCATACAACACCGTTCACGGCGTTGTTGATGTTTGTAATCATCCCAAGCATGTAGCGCCCCCTTTTTTTTATCGTCCCGCGGAAAAATCGCACGGGCAAAAAAAAGGCGTTTCCCCGGTTTGAGCGGGAAAACGCCTTCGTTTGTTGGCGGAATGCTAGTATGAACGCGCGCCTCGTGTCAAGGCGGCTTTCCTCTCATCGGGACGTTTTGTCTTCGTCCGCCCCGGACATCAGCTTTCCAGCGACTTGAACTGCTCCTCTTTCGCGTACACGTTGAGCGCGTCGAGCATGTCGTCCATGTTCCCCATCATGAAGGAGGGAAGGTTGTGGACGGTGAGGTTTATGCGGTGGTCGGTCACGCGGTCCTGCGGGTAGTTGTACGTGCGGATTTTTTCCGCCCTATCGCCGCTTCCGACCATGCTCTTCCGCGCGCTTGAGCGCTCCGCGTCGAGCTTCGACTGCTCAAGGTCGAACAGGCGCGCGCGGAGAACCTGCCACGCCTTCTCCTTGTTCTTTATCTGCGACTTCTGGTCCTGCTGGATGACGACGATTCCCGTGGGAATATGCGTCAGTCGGACGGCGGAATCCGTCGTGTTGACGCACTGTCCGCCCGGTCCGCCCGCCCTCATCACGTCAACGCGGACGTCGCCGGGCTTTATGTCGATGTCGGCCTCTTCCGCCTCGGGAAGAACCGCGACGGTTACGGTCGACGTCTGGAGCCGTCCCTGCGATTCCGTTGCGGGAACGCGCTGGACACGGTGCACGCCCGATTCCCAGCGGAGCGTCCCGTAGACGAATTTTCCCGTAATCGAGGTGACGATTTTGTTGAAGCCGCCGACTTCCGTCTCCTGCGCCTCCATGTTCTCGTATTTCCAGCCCTTCCGCTCGCAAAGGTGGATGTACATCTCCCACATGTCGCGCACGAAAAGGGATGCCTCGTCGCCGCCCGCCGCCGAGCGTATCTCGAGGATGATGTTCTTCTCGTCGAGCGGATCCGGCGGGATTAGCTTGAGCTTTATCTGCTCCTCCATCTGGGGCTGCTTTTCCTCAAGCTCGCGCAGCTCCTCCCTCGCCATCTCCTTCATCTCCGGGTCGTCCTCCGCCGTAATCATCATCTTGGCGTCCTCTATTCCCGTGAGAATCTTCCTGTATTCCTTTCCCAGTTCCGTGACCTCGCTCAGGTGCCCGAATTCCGACATCGTTTCCTTGTATTTCTTGGCATCCTTGACCAAATCGGGGTCCTGCACGAGCGTGCTGACGACTTTGAACCGTTCGTCCAGCTCATCGAGTTTTTTCAGTAAGTCCATGCCGAGAGTATAGCGGAAAACGCCGCCCGCTGTCATTTCCCCGCGGGGCGGTGCCGTATGGTTTTTATATTTCCTTAATTACGGAAACGCCCTTTTCCCGGAGTCCAATGCCAAAGTTTTCGCCGCGGCGCATCTTGCCGTCCGCCGTCGACATTAGATGCTGACAGCTGGGCTAGAGGCTTTTTTCTCGTCGATGGTTCCGTTGGAAATCAATGAGCGGACGAATGCTTGTAAAATCCGCGCTCCTTCTCATGTTGAAAAAGAAAAAGAACACGAATAAAATAGGCGGGTTGAATCCTCCGCCCTCCATCGGGGAACGGTTTTCTCAAGATGTTCCGTTGTGCTTGGGATTTGGCGACGGATTTTTTCCAATTTATTTTATTTTTCAAGGATTTTTATGGAAACGGTCACTAATATGAAGTTTACGCCTGCGGCAGTTCCCGTGCGTATCGGAATAGATGTCGGCTCCACAACAGTAAAGGTTTTCTGTTTGGATGAGAATGATAAGGTTCTGTACGGAGATTATCAGCGCCACAGGGCCGACATACGGAACACGATAATAACAGTCGTCACGAAAGCGCTTTCGGAAATAGAGCCGCTCCTCAAACTCGGCGAGAACCAGCCCGTTTCCGTAAAAGTCACGGGTTCCGGCGGTCTTTCCGTGTCGCAGTGGCTCGGAATCCCGTTCATCCAGGAAGTCGTCGCCGCGACAACTGCCGTGAAGAAGCTCATCCCGCAGACGGATGTCGTAATCGAGCTGGGCGGTGAGGACGCTAAGATAACGTACTTCTCGAACGGCGTCGAGCAGCGCATGAACGGAACGTGCGCCGGCGGTACGGGCGCGTTCATCGACCAGATGGCGGCGCTCCTCGACACGGACGCTCCGGGGCTGAACGAGCTTGCGAAGGGATGCGGGCAGATTTACCCGATTGCGGCGAGGTGCGGCGTTTTCGCGAAGACTGATGTCCAGCCGCTTATAAACGAGGGCGCGCGGAGGGAGGACATCGCCGCGTCTATTTTCCAGGCCGTCGTGAACCAGACAATTTCGGGGCTTGCGTGCGGAAAGCCTATCCGCGGGCATGTCGCGTTCCTCGGCGGACCGCTCCACTTCCTCGACCAGCTCCGCGTGCGCTTCATCGAGACGCTCAAGCTGAAGGACGACGAGATAATCGCGCCGGAAGACAGCCAGCTTTTCGTTGCCGCGGGCGCCGCCTATTCTGCGGAAAAATCGTACAAGGCGATTGCGGGCGAGGCTCCGAAAGTGTTCAAGACGATAGCCCAGTTCCGCGACAGCCTGAAAAACCTCGAGGGCGCGGAGATGACGGAAGTGCAGCGCCTTGAGCCGCTTTTCGTCGACGACGAGGATTTGCGCGAATTCCGCGAGCGCCATTCGAAGGACAAGGCGAAGCGCGCGAGCCTTGCCGATACGCACGGGCCTGTTTTCCTCGGCCTTGATGCCGGCTCCACGACGACGAAGGCTGTTCTCGTCAACAAGGCGGGCGAGATTCTGTGGGATTTCTACGACGTGAACGCGGGAAATCCCGTCGATTTGGCGGTCCGCGTTCTCAAGCAGCTCTACGCGATTCTTCCGAAAGATGTGTACATCGCGCGCGCCGTCTCGACCGGATACGGCGAGGCGCTTTTCCAGGCGGCGCTTGGAGTCGATGCGGGCGAGGTCGAGACGATAACGCATTACCGTGCCGCTGAATTCTTCGTTCCGGGAGTCGAATTCCTGCTCGATATCGGCGGCCAGGACATGAAGTGCCTCAGGATGAAGGACGGCGCGATAACGTCGATTCAGCTCAACGAGGCGTGCTCGGCGGGATGCGGCTCGTTCCTCGCGAATTTCGCCAACACGATGAACCTTTCAATAAATGAATTCTCGCAGATTGCGCTTATGGCGAAGAAACCCGTCGATTTGGGAAGCCGCTGCACCGTTTTCATGAACAGCCGCGTCAAGCAGGCTCAGAAGGAGGGCGCGACCGTCGCCGACATAAGCGCGGGCCTTTCTTATTCCGTAATCAAGAATGCGCTTTTCAAGGTCATAAAGCTCCGCCGCGCAAGCGAAATCGGCACGAAGGTTGTCGTTCAGGGCGGAACGTTCTACAACGATGCCGTCCTCCGCGCGTTCGAGAAAATTGCGGGCGTCGACGTTTTCCGTCCCGATGTCGCGGGGCTGATGGGCGCGTACGGTTCTGCGCTCATTGCCTACGACCAGTGGTGCGATTTGACCGCCCCCAAGCCCGGACAGGAAAAAGGATGGGTTCCGCCGAAAATCGTCTCGAACATCGCCACGCTTGAGCAGCTTGAGTCTTTCAAGGTGTCGCTTGAGCTTACGCGGTGCGGCGGCTGCGCGAACAACTGCCTCCTCACGATAAACACGTTCACCACGAGCGGCGTGAACGGCGGCGAGAGCGAAGTCCGCCAGTTCGTGACGGGAAACAGGTGCGAGAAGGGGCTTGAGAGGCACACGCTCAAGAATACGAAGAAAGTCGACGGCTCCAACAAGGAAAACACCGGCGTGGAGGAGACGGAATTTGCGCTTCCGAACCTGTTCGACTGGAAGTACAAACGTCTTTTCAACCATTACGTCCCGCTTCGCCCGGAAGATGCTCCCAACGGCTCCGTTGGAATTCCTCGCGTCCTCAACATGTACGAGAACTACCCGATGTGGTTCACGATTTTCACGAAGCTCGGCTTCCAGGTTAAGCTTTCGCCGCGCTCGAACAGGACGGTCTACGAGCGCGGAATCGACTCGATTCCGTCAGAGTCGGTCTGCTATCCGGCAAAAATCTCGCACGGGCATTTCGAGTCGCTCCTGAAGATGGGATGCAAATTCATTTTCTATCCGTGCATTCCGTACGAGAAGGTCGAGGACAAGGGCGCGGGCAACCATTACAACTGCCCCGTCGTCACGAGCTACCCGGAAGTTCTCCGAAACAACATCGACGCGATACGCGAGGACAAGGAACTTCTTTTCATGAATCCGTTCCTCCCGATATACGATTTGCCGCGCCTCCGCGAGAGGATGTTTGAGGTTCTGCACGAGCATTTCCCGAACATCGCGAAGGAGAAGGTTTTCGAGGCCGTCGATGCGGGCTGGAAGGAGCAGGAGCAGTTCAAGCTTGAGACGCAGCAGGCGGCGGAGGAGGCCCTTGAGCAGCTTGTCGTCACCGGCGGGAACGGAATCGTGCTTGCCGGACGCCCGTACCACCTCGACCCGGAGATTAACCACGGCATCCCCGAGATGATTCACGGGCTGGGGCTCGCCGTCTTCACGGAGGATTCTGTCGCGCATCTCGGCTCCGTCGAGCGCCCGCTCCGCATCATCGACCAGTGGACGTACCACAACAGGCTCTACCGCGCCGCGAATTTCGTGTCGGGAATGCCGAACCTCGAAATCGTGCAGCTGACGAGCTTCGGGTGCGGTCTCGATGCCGTCACGAGCGACCAGGTCGACGAGATAATGAAGTCGAAGAGCCGCATGTATACGCTCATAAAAATCGACGAGGGCTCGAACCTCGGTGCCGTAAGAATCAGAATCCGCTCCCTCATCGCCGCCGTACGGGCACGCCAGCGGAATCCGCGCAAAATCGTGCGGAAATCAGCCGCGTACCAGCGCGTCCTCTACACCGAGGAAATGCAGAGGGACAAATACACGATTATCGCGCCGCAGATGTCCCCGATTCATTTCAGGCTTCTGCAGAAGGCGTTCCAGTATTCGGGCTACAATTTCGTCATCCTCGACGCCGTCGACCCGAAAGCCGTCGACACGGGGCTGAAATTCGTGAACAACGACGCCTGCTATCCGTCGATAATCGTCGCCGGCCAGATGATTGAGGCGCTCCAGTCCGGAAAATACGATTTGGACAAGGTCGCGCTCATGATTACGCAGACGGGAGGCGGATGCCGCGCCACGAACTACATCGGCTTCATCCGCCGCGCGCTGAACGACGCCGGATGGTCGCACATCCCGGTCATCTCGCTCAACGCGCTCGGGCTTGAGAAGAATCCCGGGTTCACGTTCACTGCCGGATTGATTCACCGCGCGATGATGTCCGCGTTTATCGGCGACCTCCTCATGCGCGTCCTTTACCGGGTGCGCCCGTACGAGAAGGTTCCGGGGAGCGCGAACGAGCTTTACGAGAAGTGGAACGCGCGCGCCGAGGAGATGCTCAAATCGACGTCAATCATAAAATACCGGAAGCTCGTCAAGGGAATAATCCGCGATTTCGACTCGCTGCCGATTCTTCCCGTCAAGAAGCCGCGCGTCGGCGTCGTCGGGGAAATCCTCGTCAAATTCCATCCGACTGCGAACAACGACATGGTGAACGTAATCGAGAAGGAAGGCGCCGAATGCGTCATGCCGGATTTGATGGACTTCCTCTTCTACACGATTTCCGACGGTGTGTTCCGCCACAGGGAGCTTGCGTTCCCGAAGAGCGAGGAGCGCAACGCAAAAATCTTCGTGTGGGCGCTTCAGCTTTACCGGAATTACATCGAGAAGAAGCTCCGCCAGAGCCGCCGCTTCGACGCGCCGACATCGATATGGAAGATGATGGATTTGGTCGACGGAATCGTGCAGGTTGGGAACATCTCCGGCGAGGGATGGTTCCTCACCGCGGAGATGGTCGAGCTCATCCATTCCGGCGCGCCGAGCATCGCCTGTGTCCAGCCGTTCGCGTGCCTGCCGAACCACATCACGGGAAAGGGCGTCATAAAGGAATTGAGGAAACGCTATCCCGAGTCGAACATCAGCGCAATCGATTACGACCCGGGCGCGAGCGAGGTCAACCAGCTCAACAGGCTCAAGCTCCTGCTGTCGAACGCCCCTGTCGGAAAGAACCCCGACGAGCTTCCGAACGGAAAAATCTGGACGCCGAAGGGCGAGGTCGAGCCGATTGTGCAATACGCCGCCGGCGCCACGTTCGTTGACGACGACCCCGTCGACGCGCCGAATTCTGTTCCGATGGCGGAGTAGGAATTCCGCCCGCGGTTTCCGCTGTTATGAAAAGTTCCGTCCCGAATGCGTTCGTGGCGGAACTTCTTTTTTTCAGCGGCACGCCTTTTAGTCCGATAATCAGAAAGAATGGAGAAGTGTTCAATGTCAAGAATTTGTTCGGTTTTGATTATGCTCGTGTCGATTGCGGTTCTGCCGCTGACCGCCGAATACAACAGGCTCGGCGTTCCCGATTCGTCCGCTATCCGCGAGAAGATAGCCGAGTCGTGGTTCTATCCGTCATACAAGAATCTGAAGGACCGGAAGCCCGAGGTCTACTCGAATTCAATCGGCCAGCGGTTTCAGGTGCGCGTCGAGCCCTCATCGGAAACCACGTTCTCCGTTGTCGTCGCCCCCGAGGTGTCGCTCTCGTACGATGTAGTCGACAACGGCGTCATGAGGAAGGAGACCGTGAGCGAATTCATTGCCGACGCGTGCGGCTCGTGGATTCTTGAAAGGAACCGCGCGACGGGAAAGCCTGTCCGCATCAGGTTCTACTTCGTTCAGGACGGCGACGTGTTCATCCAGTTTTCGAGGGATTCCGCCGTCGGAAACAAAACGCTTTCCGATTACGTCATCGGAGGCTGCTATGCCGCCCGCTCCGTCCCGTGCGGAATCGCGTTCGACAGGCTCTATACGATTCCGTTCGAGGACGTGCTCGACCTTACGGAGCGCACCCTCCCGTGGCAGTACGCCGACATCCATCCGGGGCAGTACGCCACAAAGACGGCGATGATAAGCAGAATACGGAAGAAGCTCCCGTCGCTCGAATACGCCGCGTGGGGCTGCTACGACGAGAGCGGGAATCCGGTCAACACGTACGACGGGAAACCCCGCAAAAAAAATGAGGATGAGGAGAAGAAAGACGACGACGGGAAACTTTCCATGGATTCCAACGGCTTCGTGAAGTACATCGTCGACGGAATCGTCGAAAGCTACTCGGGAAGCTGCACGTACGTCGCGCCGCTTCTCCGCGAGACGGTCGCCGTGAATCCTCTCGGGTATGCGGGCGTCCGCGGGGAATCCGAGACGCTCTCTCTTTCCCTCGACTGGACGAGGAACCTTGCCGCCGCCCGCCTTTCCGTGCAGACGAAAAAAATGTACTTGTACGAGGAATCCGGCGTCGACGTGCAGATTGAGCCGTTCAGCGCGGAGATGACGGAGAAGGGAATCGTGAACCTTTCCGGGTATCTCAAGAATTCCGGGTATCGGGCGGAATTCCTGCCGCAGGTGCTTTATGTCCTCGGGGTCACTGAGCCGACGTATTTTTATCTTGCGGCAATCAGGGAGCGCATTCCCGGCGACCCGTCTACGCCGAAGGAATCTGCCGAGATTTATAAATTCTCCGATTCCGCCGTCATTTTCCCGTATTTCGACAAGTCCGGGCATTTCGCGTGCGTCGTTTTCCAGATGACGCCGTCCGGCGCGAAGGAGATGACGCTCGGCGCGTTCGTTGCCGAGCACGACGGCTGCTATGTCCATCTCTCTCGCGTCCTTTCCTCGGAAGGGTTCAACCTCCGCTGATTAGGCCTGTTCGATACCTTTGTTATCGTTCAAGTCGGCGAGTTCAAAGACGTGCAGGTATCACTGTTTTGAACATCGCATTTTAAGGTAACCTGTTCTGAAACTGAGTTTTTCGAGCAGGTTTATTTTTTTTCGGGGTAGTTCCGCTTTTTGGCGGGCGCGCTTGATGCGGAATCCCCGGTTTGCTTCCGCAAGTCTATCGAAAAAAAAAACGAGAAAGTGTAGAATCCTTTCACTATGAGTATTTTTACGGCGGGCGGAATCGTTCTGATTCCAATAATCATCTGCGGGCTTATCGCTGCGTTCATCGTGGTCGAGCGGTTCGTTTATTTTCGCGCAATCGACAAGCGGGACGAGAAGTTCAAGAAGGATATCGACATCTATCTCACCAGGCATGACTACCTTTCCGCGGAATCGGCAAGCTCCAATGCCGATACGCCGACTGCGCAGGTGATAAAGAAGGCGATTCAGAGCAAGAAGCTTATCGAGGCGGACATGCGCGAGATGGTTCAGTGCGAGCTCGATGTCGTCGTGCCGCAGTTTGAGCATTGGATAGGTTTTTTGGGAACGGTCGCGAACGCCGCCATGCTTTTGGGGCTGCTCGGGACGGTAATCGGCATCATCGAGGCGTTCGGCGTTCTCGGTGACGGCGGCGGAATTTTGAACCAGGAGTCGCTCGCACTCGCAATCGCGCACGCGCTCGTGACTACTGCCGCCGGATTGTGCGTCGCCATTCCGTCGTTTGTCTTCTCGTCGTTCCTCGAAAAAATCGTCGACTCGAAAATATCCGAGATGGAGCGGTTCGTTACGGGGACGGTTCTCCGTCTCACTGGCAGGATTCTATGAAGGCGCGCAGAAAAAGCCGGAAAACGCGCCATCTCGTCATAACGCCGTTCATCGACATCGCGTTTATCCTCGTCCTCTTCTTCATCGTCGATTCCTCGTTCGAACTGTCGCCCGCGCTCGACGTGAGCCTTCCGCAAAGCGAGACCGCGCTCGGCAGCGAGACGTTCGGGCTTTCGGTCGCGCTGCTCGCCGACGGGACGGTTTTCGTCAACGGGGAGGAATCTCCGCTCGTTTCGCTTTCCGAAGCGATAAGCGCATTTGACGGGAATTTGCCCGTGGAGCTTCTTGCCGACGAGAACGCGCGGAACGGGGATGTCGTGAAGATTTTCGACGAGCTGAAGAAAGCCGGTTTTTCTGAAGTGTATCTGAGGACAAGATAATAGAAGAAATGAACGATTTGCAGAAACATTCGGCAGCTGCGGGAATTCTCGGGAGCGTCGCCGCCGTCGTCATTTTTCTCTCCGCCGCGTCGTTCCTTTCGGAAAAATTCGGGAACGCCCCGCGCGTCGTCAGAATCCATCTTTCCCAGAAGACGGAACTTTCCGACGACGCGAAAAAAGCGCTCGCCTTGTCGCGCAGCAATCCGAACAGAATAGACATCGAACGGAAATCGCTTTCCGAACAGAAATCCGATTCCCGGATAAAAGCAGAGCAGGCGTCGGCGGAAAAAGCCGCAAGAATCGCAGCTGAAAAGAAAGCCGCCGAAGCTAAGCGGATTGCGAAGGAAAACGCCGCGAAAAGAAAAGCCGAGGAAGCCGCCGTCGCAAAGCTCGCCAAGGAAAATGCGGCAAAGGAAAAAGCCCGTCTGGAAGCCGAAAAGCGCGCCGCCGCAAAACTCGCAAAGGAAACTGCGGCAAAAGAGAAGGCCGAGAAAGCCGCCGCCGCAAAGCTCGCAAAAGAAACTGCAGCCAAGGAAAAAGCAGAGAAGCGCGCCGCCGAAAAACTCGCAAAAGAAAAAGCCGCCCAGCTCGAAGCCGAGCGAAAAGCCCGCGCTGCCGCCGAAAAACTCGCCGCCCAAAAAGCCGAATCCGAGCGCATCGCCAAGGAAAAAGCCGCGAAAGCGGAAGCAGAACGCATCGCGAAAGAAAAAGCCGCAAAACTCGAGGCAGAACGCATCGCCAAGGAAAAAGCCGCAAAACTCGAG
>NZ_AGRW01000028.1 GCF_000255555.1 Treponema saccharophilum DSM 2985 | reverse complement strand
CACGAAATTGCCAAAGCAAACAGCCCTCCCGGGCACGGAAGGTGCGCCTCGCGCACCGGCGCACGCTTGCTCCGACCAAGCCGAACTTAGAACGCGAAAACGACCTGCAAGCGCGTGTGCGCTCATTGAGAATCAGTGCCGTTTGATGGTAGAATCGCAGAATTATGAGCAAATATATTCTTGTAACAAGTGGTGTATGTTCCAGTCTTGGCAAAGGCGTCGCGACCGCCTCAATCGGAAGCCTCCTCGAATCGAGCGGACTCAAAATAGCTATCATGAAGTGCGATCCTTACATCAACATTGATGCAGGAACAATCAGCCCCTACCAGCACGGGGAAGTGTACGTTACGGAAGATGGCGCGGAGACTGATTCCGACCTCGGGAATTATTCGCGGTTCACGAGCGTCCATCTCAGCAACGAGAATCTGGTGACGATCGGAAAGGTCTACAAAACCGTCATAGAGAACGAGCGCGCAGGACGGTACAACGGGCGCACGGTTCAGGTAATCCCCCACATAACCGACGAAATAAAGCGCAGGATTGTGGCGACAGGCTCCAGAACGGGCGCCGACGTCGTCATCGTCGAAATCGGCGGGACTGTCGGCGACATCGAGTCGATTCCGTTCCTCGAAGTCGCGCGGCAGCTCTCCCACGAGATGGGGAAGCACAACTGCATCACCGTC
Source organism: Treponema saccharophilum DSM 2985 (assembly GCF_000255555.1). Classification (GTDB taxonomy): domain Bacteria; phylum Spirochaetota; class Spirochaetia; order Treponematales; family Treponemataceae; genus Treponema_D; species Treponema_D saccharophilum. Next base: position 37,651 of record NZ_AGRW01000028.1, on the reverse strand, counting down.
CACCTCACGCTCGTGCCGACGATAATCGGAGGCGAGCTGAAGACGAAACCGACGCAGCAGTCGGTGAAGAAGCTCCAGGAAATGGGAATCCAGCCCGACATTCTCCTCTGCAGATGCGACAGGATGATTGACGACGACATGAAGAGAAAAATCGCGATGTTCTGCAACGTCGGAGTCGGTTCGGTCTTCACGTCGACGGATTTCGACAGGACAATCTACGAGCTTCCGGTCATCTTCCACACGCAGGGGCTTGAGAAGAAAGTCTTCGACAAGCTCGGCCTCGAAGGAAGAACCGCTAACGTCGACTCATGGCTTTCGTTCAAGGAAAAGCTCGACAAGGCGGAGCGGAAAGTCACCATCGCGATGGTCGGGAAGAAGGACTATCTCGACGACTGCTTCAAATCGGTGCGCGAGAGCATTTTCCATGCCGCCGTCACGAATTTCGGCGCGGACGTGGAGATAAAGAAGATTGACGCGGAATCGCTGGAGGAGACGAAGGATATCGCCCCGATTTTCGCCGGCGTCGACGCAATCGTCATTCCGGGAAACTACGGGCAGCGCGGATTCCTCGGTCTTCTCCAGACGGTCAAATACGCGCGCGAGAACAACGTCCCGTTCCTCGGAATCGACCTCGGGATGCAGCTCATGGCGATAGAGACGGCGCGTTCGCTCCTCCAGTGGAAGGACGCCGACTCGACCGAATTCATGCAGAACGCGACGCACGCGATAATCTCGCTCCCCGAGGAGCAGAGCGGCGTCAGCGCATCGGGAATAATGAAGCTCGGCTCGTCGAAAGTCAGGATTTGCGAGGGCTCGCGCCTGCACGGAATTTTCGGCAGCACGGAGACGAACGAGCGCCACCGCTCAAAATACACGTTCGACAAGAAATATGCCGCAGACATGGAATCGAAGGGGCTTTCAATCTCCGCGTATTCCGATGAGGACGGGCAGACCGAGGCGTTCGAATGGAAGGACCACCCGTGGGGAATCGGCGTCCAGTTCCATCCCGAATTCATCTCGCGCCCGATGACTCCGCATCCGCTTTTCACCGCATTCGTCGGAGCCGCGTTGAAAGCCGCAGAGGAAAAATGAGGCTCAGGCCGCACCACAGCATGTGCCTCCAGTTCTTCGTGGGAAAAGGATACAGCGCCCCGTTCAACAGGAAAATGAGCGAGACGCTTTCCCTTCCCAGCAACACGAAAGTCACCGTCACGTTCGGCTTGGACGACATATGCGGGCACTGCCCGAACCATCCGGACGGAAAGTGCACGTCGGAGGCGCATGTAAGCGAAATCGACTCCGCGGTCGCGTCGATACTGTCGTGGACGGAAGGAAGCGAGACGACGCTCGGGGAATTCATCGCGCGCGCCGAGCAGGACATCACGCGGAAAGGGCTTCTCAGAAAAACATGCGGGAACTGTTCGTTCATGGAGATATGCGCGCCTCTCGCGGAAGGAAAGAAGGAGCCGCGCATATGAAGACGGCAGCAATCGCCCTATCGTCGCTCATCATCATCCCGTCATGCTCGCTCCAGTACGCGCGCGAGGAAAACCCCGAAAGCGCAAATCCCGAATTCACGTTCAACAACGCGCGCTTCTTCCGCGTCGAAAAAAACAGGACGACGATGGAGATGAGCGCCGCGAAAATCGAGCAGTACAAGACGGACTCGATGTCATTCGCGAAGGACGCCGAATTTAGGACGTACAAGGACGACGGAGCGCTTGAGACGAGCGGAAGATGCGACCTCATATCCGCGGACACGGGAAACGAGCGGTACATGATGTTCGGAAACATAACCGTGGACGTGAAATCGCAGGAGATGACCATACAGGCGGAGTCGCTCAACTTCGACCAGAAGAACGAGCAGATAACGGGCGGCGCACAAATGCCCGTGCGCGTCACGAAAAACGGGACGGAAATCGAGGGAACCGGATTCAGCGCGAGCGGGGTCAGCAAGACGTTCTCGTTCAGCAGCGCCGTGTCGGGAACAATCGAAACGGACGACGAAAACGGAGAGGAAACCGAAAAATCCGATGGAAAATAGACGAAAAACCGCACGACGCATTACGCTCATGCTCGCGCTCGCCGCCCTTTTCGCAAAAGCGGAAGCCGAGACGATAACGTTCAGCGCGGACTCGATGAGGGGGCGGAACGGAAGCAGGACTGACGAGACGAAGCTCACGGGAAACGCGTTCGTGAAGACAGGGACGATGGAGATAAAGGCGGATTCGATAACGATGAGCGGCGACAACTTCCGCTACATAACTGCGGAGGGAAACGTCGACGGGAACAACACGGAAAGCGAGATGACGTTCACCTGCGGGAAAATGAGATACGACAGGACGACGAAAATCGCAATCCTTGAGGATACCGTCCATCTCCTCGACACGAAAAACGACGTCACCGCCGACGCGCAGATAATCGAATACAACCAGGACACGGAAGTCGCGCTCATGCAAATCGGCGTGCGGCTTCTGCAGAAGGACAACGTCTGCACCGCGGCGCACGCCATCTACCGGAAAAAGGAGCAGACGCTCGACCTCAGCGGAAACCCGAAAATCGTGCAGGGAGACGACAGTTTCCGCGCGCAGGAAATTTCGCTGAACCTCGAAACGGACGAGATAACGCTTGACGGCCGCGTAAGCGGAACTGTCACCGACTCAAAGGAAAAGCAGGAATGATGAATTTCCCGAAACCATCAGAATCAGAATCGCTCGACGCCCTGAACGGCGTCCCCACGACGATGGACATCTACGATTCGCTCGACTCCCTGTTCTCACCTCAAAAGATTCCTGCCGAACCCGTCCCCGCCCCACGCCCGAGCCTGTTCAGAACGCTCCTCGAAAAAATCGCAGGAAAGAGAGAGAGGAAAGCGGAGAGAGGAAAGCGGAGAGCGGAGAGCGGAGAGCGGAGAGCGAAAAGCGGAGAGCGGAAAGGTGAAAGTGCAATCGGCTTTGACGGGGAGATGCGGAACGGGGAAAGCAATTTCGTAGAAGCGGAAAGAGGAGAGCGGAGAGCGGAAAGCGGAGAGCGGAAAATTGAAAGTGCAATAGGCTCTGACGGGGAGATGCGGAACGGGGAAAGCAATCTTGCGAGAACGGAGAGCGGAGAGCGGAAAGGTGAAGGTGCAATCGGCTCCGGCGAGGACATGCGGAACGGGGAAAGCGGAAAGTTGAAAGTTGAAAGTGCAATCGGCTCTGACAAGGAAATACGGAACAGGGAAAGCAATTTCGTGGAAGCGGAAAAGGGGAAACTTGAAGAGGAAATTGCACAGCTGAAGGCTGAAATTGCTGTGCTGAAAGCGGAGAGCGGAAAGCGGAGAGCGGAAAGCGGAAAGTTGAAAGTTGAAAGTGCAATCGGCTCCGGCGAGGACATGCGGAACGGGGAAAGCAATCTTGCGAGAGCGGAGAGCGGAGAGCGGAAAGGTGAAAGTGCAATCGGCTCTGACGGGGAGATGCGGAACGGGGAAAGCAATCTTGCGGAAGCGGAAAGCGGAGAGCGGAAAATTGAAAGTGCAATCGGCTCTGACGGGGAGATGAGGAACGGGGAAACAGACATCGCGAAAGCGGGGGGCGACGAGGGCGAAGTTAGTTCCGACATGGAAAGCGAAGGCACGGAAGGGGCGCGGATTTCGCTTGAGAAGGACGGGGAGTTCGGGAGACGGAAAAGAGCGCACGTGCTGAAGGCGGAGGGGCTAAAGAAGGTCTTCGGAAAGAAGACGGCGGTGTTCGACGTGTCGTTCGAGGTGCACACGGGGGAAATCGTCGGGCTGCTCGGGCCGAACGGTGCGGGAAAAACGACGAGCTTCTACATGGTCGTCGGATTTCACAAACCCACGCTCGGAAGAATCCGGCTCGACGACGACGACATCACGGAGCTTCCGATGTACAAACGCGCGCAGCTTGGAATCGCATACCTTCCGCAGGAGGCAAGCGTTTTCAAGAAGCTGACTGTCGAGGAGAACATCTGGGCAATTCTTGAGATGCGGAAGGAACTTTCCGACGAAGAGACAATTGCGGCGATTCCGAAAGCGTGGAAAAAACTATCGGAAAAAGGAAGGCGGAAAATCCTTGAGGCGACGGGAGACGACAAAATCGCGCGCGAAGACGGCAGCTGGTCGCCGGACGCCGAGGAGACGGACGCAATACTGCAAAAATGCGGAGAGCTTTCCCGCGGGGACAAAAGCAAGCTTCTCCGGGCAGGAAAACGCGAGATTCTCGAGAACCTCATCGCCGAATTCACAATCGGGCACATCAGGAAGCAGTTCGCCTACACGCTTTCGGGCGGGGAGCGGCGGAGGACGGAAATCGCGCGCGCGCTGGCGAACAACCCGAAATTCATCCTGCTCGACGAGCCGTTCGCGGGAATCGACCCGATTGCGGTCTCAGACATAAAGGGAATCATCAGGCATCTGGCAAAACGAGGAATCGGCGTCCTCATCACCGACCACAACGTGCGCGACACGCTTGAAATAACGGAGCGGGCGTATATTGTAAGCCGCGAGGACGAAATGGGCGGAAACATCGGCGGGCACATACTCGTCTCGGGCGACAAAAAGACGATTATCGAAAACCCCGAGGCGCGCCACATCTACCTCGGCGACAATTTCAAGATGTGACGGAAAGGAAAATATTACGATACGTCTGCAGAAACAAAAACGGCCATTGAGCAAAGTCGAAATGACCGATTCTTTCATGACAAAATCTGAATAAACCGTTTTTCCGGACAAAGCAAAAAAAACGGAGGATTTTGAAGTGTACCCCAATTATTGGACACTTTAACTAACGGACTTAAAGGACTTAGTTCTGTATTCAACAGGGCTGAGTCCTTTTAATTTTAACTTAATCCGTCTGTTGTTATAATAATCAATGTAATCGATTAAATCCCTTTTGAAAACCTCAGCATCTGAATATTTATTTGGATATAGCAGTTCAGACTTCATTATTCCGAACCAGTTTTCCATCACAGAGTTATCAAGACAATTTCCTTTACGGGACATACTTTGGATAATTCCTTTCTGTTGTAAACGGTCCTGATATTTTTTCTGTTGATATTGCCAGCCTTGATCTGAATGGAGAATAAGATTTGTTCCGTCTGGAATCTTCGAGAAAGCTTTGTCCAGCATATCCATAACTTGCGCAAAATCCGGGCGGTATGAAATGTTATAGCTTACAATTTCCCCGTTATACATATCCAGAATTGGTGAAAGATATAATTTCTTATCACCAATGTTGATTTGAGTTACATCTGTTGTCCACTTCTGATTCTCTTTCTCTGCATAAAAGTTTCTCTGCAGCACATTGGGTGCAACCTTTCCTACAGCACCTTTGTAAGAACGATATTTTACCTGGCGCTGAACACTCTTGAGATTAAGTCGAAGCATCAGACGATAAACAGTTTTATGATTTATTAAAACACCTTCCTTTCTTAGTTGTGCCGTAATTCTACGAACCCCATAACGGCCTTTATGTTCGTGAAAAATCTGAGTTATACGAATTTCCAACTCAGAATATTTATTATTCCTTGTTTTAATAGCTGCATAGAAAGTACTCGATGGCATCTTAAAATATTCAAGCAGCATTTTTAGAGGATATTCATGCCTTAATTCTCCGATGACTCTGGCTTTGTCTCTTGTTCGGATTCCTCTTCTTCCTGAATTAAGGCGTTCAATTTTTTTAGTATGGCATTTTCCATTCTGAGCCACTCGTTCTCTTTACGAAGTTTCTCAAGTTCGGTTTCCGGTTCAGTATTTTTCTTTGTTTTTTTTGTAGCCATATTCTTTGGATTTCCTCGCCCGTCCCTGCAAAGAAGTTCATAACCGCCAATAAGATATTTCTTTCGCCAGATACAGATTGTCCCTCTGTTCGGTATCTTAAAATATACGGCAGTTTCTTTGTCAGAAAGACTATTTTGTTTCTGATATTCTAGCACATGCATTTTAAATTCTCCGCTGTATGTGCCATTTTTGTGAGTTAAACCCTCTATTCCGTTTGTCTTGAATTGTGCTACCAACATCTCGACTGTTGACTCTGAGATTCCGAATTCTTTTGCCGTGTTTGTGTACCCATCTGTTGTATTCATGTAATGAGCTACAATCGCAGCTTTTTTTTCTAAATTTAATTTAGACATAAAAAAAGTGTACCTCCAAAAATTGTCTCCAACTTTTGGGGTACACTTCAAAAGAATCCCGTTTTTTTTATTTCACTTGGCTGAACAACCCGGAAACCTCCGTGCGCCATTCGGAGCGGTTGTCCCTATCTTCCCATTCAATCGTGCGGCGAATCGTAAAATGCTTCAAGTCGTGCGGATTCTCGAAACGGATGACCGCGAAACGCCCTTGCCCTATATACGAAATCCGCTCGTTCTGCTCCGTCTTCTCGCTTTCCGAGACCTGCTTGAGCACGCAGTCGAAATGGGCCGGCAGCCCCGTCTTTCTGTCCGTCATGGCGCTCCCGAAATCCTCAGGGGAAATCGGCTGACCGCATATGGGGCACACTTTTTCCCGCGCCCTGAAAGAACGAACCGCAGCATCGTTCTCCGACATTTCCCGCTGAAGGAACTTCTGTATTCCGCGCTGAAGCTCGCGCTGCTCGCTGCTGTACTGAATCGGGCGCTTCGCGAACAAATCCTTTCCCCTGCCCGATTTGCGCTCCCGCCTCGACTCCTTCGTATCCCTCGCTTCCCTTGTTTCCCGAGCCTTGCCGCGTCCACCGCGCTCAGAACGAGCCTCCCGCCTTCTTCCGCGCCGCTTTCCGCTGCTGTAGCTGTCACTTCGATTCATAAAGCCTCCGATGAACCCGTTGTTCGTTGTCCTCGACAATCCTCTTGCTCAAAACCTGCGCAATCCGCTGAACTGCAAAGTCAATGTAATCGGGATTCTGGATTTTACTGCGCAACTCCACTATGCGTGGCGACAAGACTTTACAAGCAACAGATTTTGATGAAGCATTCATACGAACTCCGCGAAAGCATCTTGAATATGATAGACAGGAGGAAACCCCGGCATATCAACAATCAACGCATCGAACCGGACTTTGCTGTCATTATATTCTCGATTATTTGCAAGAAAAAATTTAGCCGTTTCAACAATTCTTTTCTGTTTTCTCTTGCCGAGCTCGTGTGAAAGCGTCTCCATATTCCCGCTTGGCAAGGTTTTCACCTCAGCGAAAACGAGGACGTCGTCCTTCGACGCTATTATATCGATTTCGCCATTTCTTGTCCGCCAATTGCGCGCGACTATGCTGTAGCCGAGCGAGGCCATGAACGAGGCCGCCCTGTCCTCACCGGCGTTTCCGACGATTTTCGTATTTTTCATCAGCGGGAATGACTCAGACTGATTCTACTTCCTCTACTTCTTCTATTTCCTCGACATCCTCAACGTCGTCGACCATCTCCATAAGGTGGTTGATTTCATCGTCGCCCGTAATCGGATGACCGTAGGTGAGGAGCGTCGAGATATTCCATCTGGCAATCGCGATGAGATGATAACGCTTGACAGACTTTTCCTCCGCAAGGAACATGTTTTCCCCATCAGAGAAAAAAACCGGCGCAGAGAAACGCATACCGAGTTTTATATCCTTGCTGTTTATTCTTGTGAAGTTCTTCATAAATCACTCCTCGAATTTGACTAAACAGTATATCACATTTTCCTTTTGCGCCCGCATTTATTTGAATAAAAAAGGTGCTTTTTATGATTTTTCAGACATTCACCTGTTTAAAATCTTGAAAAACTCAAAAAACTCCAAAAATTTCTGAAACAACCGGAAACGCCTGCAAGCCGATTTCGCCCCTATGCAAAAGGGCGCTTCTCCGCACGGAAGCGGATGCCGCATGTCAAAAAAAAGCCGCCCCAAACGGGACGGCTTTCATCACGATGCAGACCTAAGCTTATTTCTTAGCTGCTGCGCTCTTAGCTGCTGCGATCTCAGCCTTCTCCTCGGCGTTGATTGCAGCCTCGGTAGCGTCGGCAGCCTTGGCAAGGTCGCGTGACCACTTGAGGTACTCAACGGATTTCTGTCCGACAAGCTCCTTGACTTTGGCGTTCTTGCCGACCTTGTCGCGGATGTAGTAGAGCTTTGAGCGGCGAACTTTACCGACGCGAGTAACCTCGACCTTGACGACGCGCGGGCTGTAAACAGGGAACACGCGCTCGACACCGACGTTGTAAGAAATCTTGCGGACAGTGAACGTCTTGCGGACGCCGCTTCCCTTGATGCAGATTACGAGACCCTCGTAAATCTGGATGCGCTTTGTCTTTCCTTCGATGATTTCGAAGTGAACTTTTACAGTGTCGCCAACGCTGAAGTTGAGAGCGCTGTCGTCTTTCTGCTGCTCTTCAATTGTCTTGATCAAATCCATGATAATTTCCTCTTTTCATTAGTCCGGCTTTTTCAGCCAGCTTCTTTTTCTACGGATTTTCTCGGGCAATTTCTTGACCGAAAACTGCTCCGTGATTTCCTCAATCATTCGTTCGGCTTCTGCAGTCAGCTGCCCCAAGAGCCTCGCTTTGGCAATTAAATCGGGTCTGTTCGCCAAAGTTTTCTCAAGGCGCTTTTTCAGCCGCCACTTCCGGATAAGCTCGTGGTTGCCTCCCGTCAAAACGGCGGGAACCTCCATGCCCTTGTACACGCTCGGGTGCGTATACTGCGGATATTCCAGAAGTCCGTCGGAATAGCTTTCCTCGTCCAGCGATTCCGGGGTTATGACGTCGTTCACAAGCCGATAGACAGAATCGACTATGACCGTAGCAGCCAGCTCCCCGCTCGACATGACGTAATCCCCGATGGAGATTTCGTCATCGACATACAAATCGATTATGCGCTGGTCGATACCCTCGTACCGCCCGCACACAAGGACGATTTCATCCTTCCGGCTCAATTCCTGCGCCTTTGCCTGCGAGAACGGCTTTCCTGAAGGAGTGACAAATATCACATGCTTCTTGTAGGCCTTCACGCTGTCAAGTGCGCGCCCGAGAGGCTCCGCCATAAGCAACTGCCCGGCGCCGCCTCCATACGGTTTGTCATCACACGTCTTGTGCTTATCAAAGGCAAAATCCCTGATATTCACCAAATCGTAGGCAATAATTCCCCGTTCAACCGCCTTCGCCATGATTGAGGTCTCGAAAAACGCTCGCGGAATCTCGGGAAATAAGGTCAGCACTGTAAATTTCATGGAATTACTCCAGAATCCAGAGGTGCATCAACTGGACCGTCTTGTTCTCAATATCGACTTTTCCGATAAAACCAGCTTCCTCTTTCAGGGGAACGTAAACCGTCCGCACCTTCAGTTTGTTGCCTTTCTTGTCGAAATCGTACTTCACTTCGTCACCAAGCAGGTCGCAGTTCTCGGCCAGAGAAATCTCGAGGAGATCTCCAGAACCGCCTTCCATTACGTCTGTGATTTTTCCAACGACGACACCGCCGTTCTCCAAACCGCCTTTGCCCCCCGTTTTCTCCCCATCGGGATAATAGACAAGGGAACAACGTTTCAAATCTTCGACATACCACTCGTTCTCGTCGAGAGGACAAGCCTTGTCGCGCGGAACGACTATTTCCCACCGGCTGTATTTTTTGACATCCTCGGGAGTGTCTATTCCTGAAAGTTTCATAAATGAGTCGCAGCTTCCGATTTCGACCGATTCGACCTTGAATTTTCTCGAATCGCCGTTCGTACCGTTCCTCAAAGTCACTTCGGTCATATCGGCGAAATGCTCGTATTGCCCGGAATAACTCTCAAATTTGAATTCACCCGAAACCCCGTGGGAACCTCGGACGAAACCCACCACAAACTGCTCCAAAAGCTGTTCATCCATACCTTTCAATCAAGAATCTCTAGGCTGTAATGCTTGCCGTCCTTGTTAGCGGACGCGCTGAGAACAGTTCTCAAAGCCTTCGCGATGCGGCCATGCTTGCCGATGACCTTACCAATATCACCCTCGGCCACACGGAGTTCGAGCACCGAACCGCGGTCGCCTTCGGTTTCATTTACCGAGACTGCGCTGGGATCATCGACCAATGATTTTGCGATGTATTCAATCAGGTCTTTTTCCATTTCTGGCCCCCATGGACGGAACGCCGGGCTGAAAGCCCCACACCCTCGTTAAATTACTTTCCTGCTTTGTTGAGAAGCTTGCGGACGACATCAGTCGGCTGTGCGCCAACGCCAATCCAGTACTGAGCGCGCTCTGCCTTGACAGAAATCTGTGAGCCCTCTGCCGCAATCGGGTTGTACGTTCCGATTTCCTCGATTGTGACACCGTCACGCGGCTTGCGTGCGTCCTGAACGACGATGCGGTAAGCCGGGCGGGCTTTCGTACCGAATCTCTTGAGTCTAATCTTGACCATATGTATCCTCCAAAATGGGCTTGTACCAAGCCATCAAAATGAATTTGTACTATATATTTTAAGCGGTTCTTAGTCAATCGAACAAAACGCGGGAACGGAATTCGGCAGCCCCGATTTTTACGGGCGCCCGAAAAAAAATCGCGCGTCATGGTCGCTTTTGTCCGAAAAACTCCATTCCCGCGGAATTTTTTATGTGGTATATTTTGCGAATGGATTTTTCTTCGGCTTTTTTGACAGAACAGATAATCGCGTACATCGGCAACAAAAGGAAGCTCCTTCCGCTGATACACAGCGCAATCGAAAGCACGGGATTGGAACTGAAGCCGGGATTGAGATTTTTCGACGCATTTTCAGGGAGCGGGGTCGTCTCGAGGATGGCGAAGGCGATGGGGTTCGAGGTCTTCGCGAACGACTGGGAATGCTACGCGACGGTGCTGAGCCGCGGGTATGTCGCGACGAACGAGTCCGACATCGCGGATATTTTCGGGTCGGAGGATGAATTCGGAAAGGTCATAGAGCAGCTGAACGGTCTCGGGGAGCCGGACGAAGAGAACCAGTACATAGCGAAATTCTACGCGCCCAAAGAATTCGACGCGGACGCGGTCGACTTCAATACGGAGCGCCTTTTCTACACGCGGCAGAACGCGCTCGCAATCGACAAGCTCAGGAACGGAATCGAGCGCGAATTCGGCGGCAACGGGCGCGCGAAGGATGTTCTCCTCGCAAACCTCATATACGAGGCGGCGACGCACACGAACACGTCCGGCGTCTTCAAGTCTTTCCACAAAGGCTTCGGCGGCCACGGAAAGGACGCGCTCAAGCGAATCATGACGGGGATAAAACTCTCGAAGCCCGTCCTCATCGACTCGGAAAAGCCCGTGCACGTGTTCCAGGAGGACGCGAACAAGCTCGCCAAGGAGCTGCGCGGAATCGACATCGCGTACCTCGACCCGCCGTACAACCAGCACCAGTACGGAAGCAACTACCACCTGCTCAACACAATCGCGAAATGGGACAAGATTCCCGCCCCGCTCGAGCTGAACGACAAGGGAATCCTCAAGGAGAAGGCGGCAATCAGGCACGACTGGGTGAACACGAAATCGGACTACTGCTACCGCGAAATGGCGGAGAAGACGTTCGAGGACCTCGTCGCGAGCATAGACGCGAAGCACATCCTCATAAGCTACAGCACCGACGGGATAATCCCGTTCGAGCGGATGCGCGAAATCTGCACGAAAAAGGGGCGGCTCTCAATCGTGACGAACGAGTACACGACGTACCGGGGCGGAAAGAAAAGCAACTCGCGGCAGAATTCGAACATCGAATTCATCATCTGCATCGACACGTCCAAGACGAACGACGAGGAATCGCTCAAAAAAATCGACGCAATCCTGACGAGGCGGAAAATCCTCCTCATGTTCAGGCAGAAATTCTCGGAGCGGAAGCTCAACGCGGAATTCAGGCGGCTCAGGAAGGAGGGCTTCGCGGAGCTTTCGCTGATAAAAGGGATTTCCGTGGGCGAGAAGACGGCGGACGCGCAGAAAAAACGGCGGGCGAAATGCCCGGACAAGCAGATTTCGTTCTCGCTCGGCGGCGGGCGCGAAATCGCCGTGACGACGCGGAATTTCTTCGAGCTGAAGGCGCCGGAGAACACCGTCGAATTCTCGACGGAGGAGCTCGAGGAGCTTCACGCAATTCTCTGCCGGTGCTCATGCGAGACGAAGGAAGACGAGATAGAGGAAATAATATGGAAGATAAGGAAGGGAACCGTCCAGCTCAACTTCGCGCGGAAGCTTCCCGCGACGCTCAAGAACCTCGCGCACAAGAAGAACAAGGCGGCGTTCAAAAAATGGCTGAAGCGCGCGAAATCGCTTGAGGAGAAGCAGCCGGAGCTGTACGGAAAAATCCGGGAGGCGATGGAGAACGTCGAAAGCCTCGCCGAGATGCGCTTCAATTCATAGCGCCTTCAAAGACGCCGAACGACGGCGGAAGCGGAGCCGAGACGACGACGTCGTCGCCCGTAACGGGATGTGGGAACGAGAGGGAGGCGGCGTGGAGCATTATCCGCCCCGAATCGTCCCCGCCGTAAAGCTCGTCGCCGAGAATCGGAAGCCCGACGGAGGCGAGATGGACGCGAATCTGGTGCGTGCGCCCCGTAAGCGGCCGGCATTCCACGGCGTATGCTTTTTTCCCGCCGGCATCAATCCTTCCCAAGACGGTGAATTCTGTCAGAGAATCGACGCCGCCCGTGCTGACCTTGCCCCACTTCGCGGCCTGGCTTTTCGGGGAGATGCGCCCCATCGGGAAGGAAACCGCAAAGGAGAAGGGAAATTCGGAAAGCGGGAAACAGCACCCGCAGTCGGTGGACACCGCACGGTACGTTTTCCGCGCGGTATGGTTCTCGAACATGTCGTGGCAGGGGGAATTGGCGGCGCGCGTCTTCGTGAAGAGGATTGCGCCGCTTGTCTCGCGGTCAAGGCGGTGCATTATGCCGACGTAGGGCGGGTTCCGCATGTTCGGGTTCCGCGCCTTCTCCCGCGCGAAGAGGAAACGGACGACGGCGTCGTGCAGGTTGTCCCGGCTTCCGACCATGCCCGCCTCGGTGGGGAACATGCTCGGCTTGTTCACGACGATGACGGAATCGTCCTCGAAAAGCACGTCGGAAGGCGAAAGCTCGAACGCGATGTCGTCGGGCTTCTTCTCGAAGAAAAGCTGCTCCTCGTCGACGGAGACGGAAACGGAGCCGCCCTTCCTGACGGAGAACGAAGGAACGCGGACCTGCCGCCCGTCCACGCAAACGGCGCCGGCAACGACGAGCCTGCGGATTTTCGAGTTGGACACGGGGGAGCCGAGCGCGCGGGGAAGTTCCGAGCGCAAAAGCTCGTCGATGCGGACGGCCGACTGCACGCGGAATGACAAAATTCTGTTCTTGTTGTTTCTCATCGCCATCCGGAAAATCTAACGGCGAATCGGCAAAGTTGCAACAACAAAACGGACGGGAACCAGGCAACCGCATTCTTGCTCACGAGACGGGAACGGGGCAGATTTTTTGGGGATACCTCCAAAATCTCTACCCGAACAACTGAAATTAAACTATACTTAGAAAATTGAAAAAACAGGAACCGCGCAAAAACAAAGAAGCTTTAAGGCAGACAAAGCGCGCCAAAACTCCACTGGAGAAGGCGATTTCCAGCGCGTGTTCAAAGAGGCAAGGAGGAGTTCATAAAATGAGAACTGTGAAAATAGCTTTCTTCGACGCGAAAAACTACGACAGGGAATTCTTCACGAAGGAAGCTGCAAAAATCGCAGCGATGGAAAAAGACGGCGCGGAAGATGAGAAAATCGAATTCCAGATTGACTACATCAGCGACAGGCTGAATCCGACGACAGTTTCATTCGCGCGCGGGCACGATGCCGTGTGCATCTTCGCGAACGACCAGATTACGAAGCAGACCGCTGAAACGCTCCGCGAGTTCGGAATCAGGATAATCGCGCTGCGCTCTGTCGGATACAACAACGTCGACACGAAGTCGATAACCGAGCTGAACCTTGCGAACGCGGCGGAAACCCCGGACGAGCAGATAAAAATCGTCCACATACCGAGCTACTCGCCCCATGCGACGGCGGAATTCGCGGTCGCGCTCCTCCAGAACCTCAACAGGAAAATCCACAAGGCATACGCGCGCACGCGCGACTCCAACTTCGACACGGACGGATTCGTCGGCACGGAAATTTTCGGCAAGACGGTCGGAATCGTCGGGGCGGGCGCAATCGGAAAGGCGGCGGCGGAAATCTTCAAGGGATACGGCGCGACGGTCCTCCTCAACGCGGCGCACCAGGACCAGTCGTTCGGGCAGAAAATCGACTCCGAGTACGTGAACCTTGAGGAGATATTCAAGAATTCCGACTTCATAATGCTCTTCTGCCCGCTTCTCTCCGACACGCGGCACATCATCAACAACAGGTGCATCCAGCTGATGAAGAAAGACGCGCTCATCGTAAGCACCGGAAGAAGCTCGCTCATCGACTCCGGGGAGCTGTTCGACGCGCTCAACTCGGGACGAATCAAGGGCGTCGCGTTCGACATCTTCGAGGAGGACAGGCAGAACCTCTACGGCGACGACTGGGCGCCCTCGCCCATCCGCGACGAGAACTTCGACAGGCTCCTGCGCCTCCCGAACGTGCTAATGACGCACCATCAGGCGTATCTCACCGCGGAGAACCTCACGATGATTGCCGAAGTGACGCTCGACAACATCAGGAAAATCGTCTCCGGAGAGGAATGCCCGAACATAATAAAGTAGAAGACACAGCTCCGTTTTTTCCGGCTACTGCCGGGACCAAGAGCGAAGCATAGACGACAGGCGGCCTGGAACGTTCCCAGACCGCTTTTTTTGTGGTACATTCTCGAAATCATGGCAGGAAACACAATCGGAACAATTTTCAGGGTCACGACGTTCGGCGAAAGCCACGGCGCAGGTTTGGGCTGCATCATAGACGGGGTTCCCGCCGGGCTCGCGCTCGACGAGGCGAAAATCCAGGCGGCGCTCGACAGGAGAAAGCCGGGGCAGTCGTTCGCGGGACAGAACAACGCGTCCGTCACGTCCCGGAAGGAGGACGACAAGGCGGAAATTCTTTCCGGCGTCTTCGAGGGAAAGACGGAGGGAACGCCCATCGCGCTCGTAATCAGGAACACGTCGCAGCGCTCGAAGGATTACGGGAACCTCGCATCGTCGTTCAGGCCCGGACACGCCGATTTCACCTATTTCGAGAAGTACGGCTTCCGCGACTACCGCGGCGGCGGCAGGGCAAGCGGAAGGGAAACCGCGGCGAGGGTCGCGGCGGGCGAGATTGCGCGCCAGGTCCTGTGCGCGCTGTTCGGCGACGTCAGAATCACCGCGTACACGAAACGGGCGGCGGGAATCAGCTGCGGGAAAATCGACCTCGGCGCAATCGAGAAAAACTCGCTGAGGGCGGCCGACATCGACGCGGCGAACGCCATGAACGAAAGAATCGAGGAGCTGAGGCGGAGCGGCGACAGCGCGGGCGGAATCGTCGAGTGCATCGTCTCGGGCATTCCCGCAGGGCTCGGCGAGCCGGTGTTCTCCAAGCTCGACGCGGAGATTTCCCGTGCGGTGATGTCGGTCGGAGCGGTCAAGGGAATCGAATTCGGCGCGGGATTCGGCGCGGCCGACATGACGGGAAGCGAGGACAACGACGAAATGAGGCTCGGCGGCGGCGCGGTCAAATTCAGCTCGAACAACGCGGGCGGAATCCTCGGCGGCATCTCCAACGGAAACGAAATCGTCTTCCGCGCGGCGATAAAGCCCGTCCCGTCGATTTTCCGCGAGCAGAAGACAATCAGAACGGACGGGAGCGGATTTTCCGAGACGGATTTGCTCATCGAGGGACGGCACGACGTGTGCCTCTGCCCAAGAATCGTCCCGGTAATCGAGGCGATGGCGGCAATCACGCTCGCCGATTTGGCGCTGCAGAACATGGCGGCGCGGATATAGGCAGGAAAGGAGGCGCGCGCCTCCTTTTTTCGGCAAAAGGAAAGGCTCTCCCCGGCTTTCCGGCGACATTCCGAACTTAATTCGGAATCACGGCAAAATTTGAACCGACCGTTTTTCAGGCAGGGAGAAAGAAAAAGCAAAAAAAATCGCCCGGGAATCCATGCGGAATTCCGGGCGACATCGAGAAGCGGCAGGGCTTATTTCCTATCTGCTTCAGCGTGAGCCTTGAGCAAAGCCAAGTTCGCGGCAACCCTCTGCGCGTTCTTCTTCTCATTAGCTCTCTTGAGTTTTGACGACTTCACAGGGCGGAAGCGTTTTGCAAGTCTCATAATTCACCTCGTAAAAAAAGATTCGCGATTCTACCACATCTGCGGAATTTAGTCACCGAAACGCGGCTTTTTTCCGCAATTTTTTGAATTTCCCGCAGCAGAAAGCGAAGCTCTCCTGCTCAGCTGTTCGCGTTTGAATCTCGATGCCACAAATCTTATTTTTTTTCACGCAGAGCAAATAAAAAATCCCGCGTGCCTTGTGTTTAAGGTTCGCGGGATTTTGTGCTGTCATGCTGAACTTATTTCAGCATCTACACTGCATATTGTAGATTCCGAAACGAGTTCGGAATGACACTATGCAACGAACTTATTGGACAGCATCTATTTAAGGTTGATACGTGCGGTCAAGGCACGCTCCGCTTAAAGCCTTGACTCGCCCGTTTCAACCTGCGCTAAAAAATTATCGCAGGTTGATAATGCTCTTGTCGTAGTCTGCCGACGGAACATAGCCGTCGCAATACGCTTCGCGTCTTGCTTAACGAGTTTCCGCCGTGCGAAAACTCGCGATTACTTCAGGTTGATGATGCTCTTGTCGTAGTCTGTCGGCGGAACATAGCCCATGAGTGTCATGAGCGTTGCAGGCCATGAAGAGATGCCAAGACCTTCGTTGAGCTTCTCTGTGTCGTACTCGCCCTTGTACTCTGGGTCGTAAATGATACCAGGAACTGGGTTCAAGCTGTGAGATGTCTTTGCCTTTGGCTCGCCGCTCTTGTCCATCTTCACAGAGCCGTCTTTTGCGTGCTCATACATATCGTCTGAGTTGCCGTGGTCTGCTGTCAAGCACAAGATACCGCCAGCCTCGTCGATTGCTGCCTTGAGACGTCCGAGCTGCAAGTCCATGCCCTCCATTGAGCAAACAACAGCGTTGAAAACTCCAGTGTGTCCAACCATATCGCCGTTCGGGAAGTTAAGGCGGATGTGGTCGTATTTGCCAGACTTGATTGCTTCGATAACCTTGTCGGTAATCTCTGCGCACTTCATCCACGGGCGCTGCTCGAACGGAACAACGTCAGAAGGCACTTCGATGTAGTCTTCGAGCTTCTCGTCGAATTTTCCCTGCTTGTTTCCGTTGAAGAAGTATGTAACGTGTCCGTATTTCTGTGTCTCAGAGATAGCGAGGAGCTTCACGCCTGTCTTTGTGAGGTACTCGCCCATTGTTCTGTCGATTGAGGGCGGGTTCACGAGGTACTGTGCTGGAACGTGCGCATCGCCGTCGTACTCCATCATACCAGCATACTCTACTTTTGGTACACGGATTCTATTAAATGGTAAGTCGCCGCCTTCGGCGGTCTCGAATGCGCGTGTCATCTCAAGAGCGCGGTCGCCGCGGAAGTTGAAGTAAATCACGCTGTCGCCGTCTTCGATTGTGCCGACTGCCTTGCCGTCTTTTGCGATAACGAACTCGTGCATATCCTGATCAAGAATGCCAGGGACTTCTGCGCGGTATGTCTCGATAGCCTTTGTCGCGCTCTCGAACATTCTTCCCTCGCCCAAAACGTGAGCCTTCCAGCCGCGCTCGACCATTGACCAGTCTGCGTTGTAGCGATCCATTGTAAGATACATGCGTCCGCCGCCTGAAGCTATTCTGTAGTCAACGCCAGAGAATGAAGAAAGGAACTCTTCGAGCGGTGTGATATAGTTCAAAGCAGAAGTTGGGTCAACGTCGCGACCGTCGAGAAGAGCATGAACGCGGAGCTTTTTCACGCCGTCTTTGCTTGCCTGTGTAACCATCGCTTTGAGGTGGTCGATGTGTGAGTGAACATTTCCGTCAGAAACCAAGCCGATGAAGTGCAATGTGCTTGACTTGTCGTTTACGTTCTTGATGAGCTTTTTCCAAGTGTCAGCCGCGAACATTGAGCCGTTGGCGATTGACTCGCCGACGAGCTTTGCGCCCTGTGCGAATACGCGACCGCAGCCCATTGCGTTGTGTCCGACTTCGCTGTTTCCCATATCGTCATCGCTCGGCAAACCTACGGCTGTTCCGTGAGCCTTGAGCTTTGTGTGCGGGCAGTTCGCTGTGAACCAGTCGAGATACTTCATCTTTGAAGCCTTGACAGCGTCTCCCTCTTCGTACTTTCCATATCCAACGCCGTCCATAATCACGAGGACTACAGGACCACGACGACCCTTCCAATTCGGGTTCTTTTCCAAAGCATGCATTGTGTCAGCCATTTGTTTCTCCATTTGAGTAAAATTCTGGTGGAATTATAGTGCAACGCGCCCTGTTTGGGAATGAACGAAAAATCCCATTTGCAACCGGGCCTCCGCACGGGCTGAACCAAAAAAAATCCTTTAGAAAAAAGGCGAAACGCGTTAGAATTTGAGCCGATGTCGATGTCAATAAACGACCAGGCGTTCTTCAGCGAGAACATAACGAACGTCAACAAAATGGTCTCAAAAATTCTCGTCGCGATGGATTTCGTGCCGGTTCTGCTCCTTGTCCTCACAAAGCTCGGGCTGTTCAATGTCCCCACGGAATTTGCGGCAGTATCAATATCGTATTCGGTCGTCATCTCAACATCGTTCAATTTCCTCATACGCTCGCATTCCGCGTTCGTGCAGAAAATCTCGATGTATCTGGGCGTCCTCGGAATCGAAGGGTTCATCGCGATGATGGGGACTAGCACGAACATCGGCGTCTACATCTGCTACGGGGTCGTCCCGATAATCTGCTGCCTCTACTACAACAGGCACCTTTCGATACGGATATGCGTGATGAGCTACCTGCTGATGCTCGCCTCGCTCTACGTGAAATTCACGAACGGCGCGGCAATCTTCGACATGCTCGACACGCAGACGTTCCAAAAGGCGTACCTTCCTGTCGCCGCGGGATTCACGATAGAATTCATGTTCGTCTTCCTGATTGTGAATTTCCTCTCGATTCGGAACCACACGACGCTCAAGCACCTCATATCGGTAATCGACGACAGGAACGGGTTCGTGCAGAAGCTCAGGCAGAGCAAGGACGAATTCCAGAAGAAGAATTCCGAGCTGAAGGAGACGCAGTTCAAAATCATCCAGTTCATAGCGGAATGTCTCGGAAGCCACGACCTTTTCACGGGAAGCCACGTCATCCACACGCGCACCTACGTCGAGCTTATAGCACGGCGGCTGCGCGAGAACGGAAGCTACAAGGAGACGCTCACGGACGAGACGATTGCGCTCTACGCGTCGGCGGCGTTCGTGCACGACATCGGGAAAATCCACATACCCGAGGGAATCCTCAACAAGCAGGGCAAATTCACGAGAGAGGAATTCGAGCTGATGAAATCGCATCCCGAGGAAGGAAGGCGGCTTCTTCAGGTTCTCCCCAAGATTGACGACGGGCGGTTCAACGAAATCGCGACGGAAATGGCGTACTGCCACCACGAAAAATGGGACGGGACGGGCTACCCCCGGGGAATTGCCGGAAAGCAGATTCCGCTGTGCGCGCGGATAATGACGGCGGCGGACGTCCTCGACGCGCTCATAAGCCAGCGGCTCTACAAAAACCCGAAGTCAATCGACCAGGCGATGCGCGTCTTCCTCGATTCCCGCGGGACGCATTTCGAGCCGTGCATCGCCGACGCCGTGATAAGCCTCCGCGACACGATAGAGAAAATCGACAGGGACTACAAGAAAAAGGAGTCCGAGGCTTACAAAAAAGAGCTTGAATGGTGGAACAACTACCACAACATGATGAACTTGAAGCGCTAGGGCTACTCGACGGGATAGCAGTCGAACCCGGCGTCCTTGAGAAGCGAGCCGACAGTCCCCTCGTCGTTCTCCTCGATGTAGACGAGCCGGTACGTCGTCCCGCTCGAGCGCGTCTCGAATTCGATTTTCGCGGAGAACCCGAGCGCGCGCAGTCGCTCCACAAGCGCGTCGGCATTTTTCTGTTCCTTGAAGAACCCAATCTGGTATTTTTTCCTCACCGAGTTGCGGGCTTTTCCACCGCTTTCCCCGTCGCCCGGCGTCACGTCCACGAATCCCGCCCTCGGGACGAAATACCAGAACGGCGTCGGCATCTGCGTTATGTGCCCCGAGACGATTCCCGCCTCAAGCGACTGGGGGAATTCAGAGCGGAGGGCGGCCGCATAGGAAACGTCGCCCGTTATATGGTGCAATGTCAGGAGGACGGAAGGCGCGACGACTTTCATGTCGGGGTCGCCCGAATATTCCTTCAGTTTTTCCACGGACGAAGAGACATCGAGCGCGGTCTCGGCACGGCACAGCGCGCTCCACTGCGCGTAGAGATTGACGTACGCGATTATCCGCTTGTCCTTCGATTTTTTCACCGCGGAATTCAGGTAGCTGTCCGCGCTCTCCCAATCCCCCACGGAAAGCGCGCACCGCACCGCGTCGAGGACGAGCTGCTCGGAGCTTTTCTTCGGCATCCCGTCAGCGTCGCCCGCCTCTATCGCCGCGGCAAGAGAGTACGATTTCTGCGCGTCGGAATACTGCCCCGCCTGCTCCTGCACGCTGCCGAGAAACGCATATCCCGAGCGCTTGTCGGCGGCAGTTGCGAGCTGCGGAACGTTCTTCTTCAGATATGAAATCGACTCCGATACGGAATTCTTCTTCGCAGCCTCCGTCATAACGGATTTTGCGGTCATACGCGCCGATACGGCCGGAACTAAAAAGGCGGCAAGCAGGAATACGGCCAGAATTCTTTTTGACATGATTTTATAATATCCCAAAAAACAATCCCTTGCAAAAAATCCGCCCCGCCAGACGCTACAGGATTTCCGAGACGGCGTTGAAGAGCACGGGAAGGTTCAGAGGCTTCCTGAAGAATTTCTTCACGCCGAATTCCTTGACGCGATCCTCCGCTGAAGCGTCGTCAAGGGCGGTGACGACGATGACGGACGGTTTTCCGTAAATCGCGTTCTCGCTGATTTTCCTGCAAAGCCCGAACCCGTCGACGCCCGGAAGGTCAAGGTCGAGAATCAGGCACGACGGCTGCTTTTCCACCATAAGCGCGCCCGCCTCGAACCCGTCGAACGCCTGAAAAACGGAAAGCCCCTCTATCTTCTGCTGCATGTACATCTTCACGACGGTGTTCAGCCCCCTGTCGTCGTCGACAATCAGGAGGCTCTTCGTCTCGTAGTGCTTTTCCTTGCACAGCGCGAGAACCTCCTTCGGAACCGTCATATTCCGCTGAACCATGAACGAAACCAGGTCATCAGGCTCGATACGATACTGCTTTCCCGGCGTCGTGAACGCCTCAAGATACCCGTTCTTTATCCAGTTTATTGCCGTCTGGTTCACGACACCGCAGATTTTCGCGACCTCCATAGCGGAGAAAACAACCTTGCCTTCCTGTCCCATACATCAATCCCATCTTCTTCCGATGAAATGCACAAACGCATTCCCAACGCGAATAACAGGCATGTAAAAAAGTGCCGTCACCTCGCAATACTTTTTTTTATAGATTCGTCCCGAACCCGAATTTCCGGAGCGGCATCGTCGACGCAAGAAAGATGCCGGTCCTATTCCCCGCGCATCGCCCGGCGTGCCATCCCGTATGGAAAACCGCAGTCGAGGAGATATTTCAGGAGCTTGTCGCCGCTTTTTCCGAGCCGGATTCCCTTGCCGAGCGCCTTCGCGCACATCTCCTCCTCGGAAACGCCGCCGCCATCCTCATCGCCGGAGAAGAACGAATCGAGCGCCGAAACCGCGACTTCCCGGCTTATCCCGCGCGACAAAAGCTCGGAAAGAAGGCGCGAGCGCCCCTGATATTTCGTGGCGCAGTGGCTCCGAATCCACGCGGAAGCGAACCGCGAATCGTCGAGCAGCCCTTTCGATTCAAGCCGGTCGAGGGCAGCGTCGACAGCATCCTGCGGGAACTTTTTCTGCAAAAGCTTCTGCGCCAGCTTGAACCGGCACTGCTCGCACCGCGCCAGATATTCGGCCGCCTTCGTCTCCGCGCCAAAAGCGAACGCCGCAGAGACGACATCCTCCGATTCCTCCTCGGAAAGGACTGCCCCGCCAAAACCGGCGGAATCGACACGATTCACGAGAGAATCGACGGAGACGACATTCAGATAGCACTTCCGCACAAAAAAAACAGCCCCATCCGAAGAAGTCATTTTCACGATTTCCTCGGATGAGGTCTGTCTTATTTCAGTTATCGCAAGCATCGAAGCGATTCTATGACCGTAAGCGAAATTCCCGCCGCCAAAACAAGAAGAATGAGGGCAGGAAAAACACAAACCACCAAAACCGAAGATTAGCGCTTGCTGAACTGGAATCTGCGGCGAGCACCACGCTGACCGTACTTCTTGCGCTCGACCATGCGAGAATCGCGAGTAAGGAAACCGTTCGCCTTGAGAGAGGCGCGAACCTCAGGATCAATCTGAAGAAGCGCGCGGGCAATTCCGTGGAGGCAGGCACCAGCCTGTCCCTTCACTCCGCCACCCTGAACGTTGATGAGGATGTCATACTTGTTCTCGTAATTCGTCACGAGAAGCGGCTGATGAACGACTTTCACAGAAGACTCTGTCGGGAAGTACTCAGCGACATCTTTTCCGTTGACAACAATCTTGCCCGAACCCTCGCGGACGAAAACGCGGGCCACGGACGTCTTTCTTCTTCCAGTTCCGATTGCAATATTCTTAACTGCCATAACAATTCTCCGTATTCGCTAAATTAAAGCTCGACAACTTTGGGATTCTGCGTCGCATGGGGATGCTCGCTGCCGGCATACACCTTGAGGTTCGCGGCGACTTTGCGTCCGAGGCGGTTGTTCGGCAACATTCCGTTGATTGTGCGCACGAGAGGCTCAGTCGGGTTCTTCTCGATGAGTTTCTCGAACGTGTAAGAGCGGAGTCCGCGGACGAATCCCGTGTAGTGGCGATAAAGCTTGTCGGAAGCCTTGTTGCCTGAAACAGCGACTTTGTCTGCGTTGATGATGATAACGTAGTCGCCCATCTCCTGGTTCGGCGTGTAGGAAGCCTTCTCCTTTCCGCGGAGAATCGCAGCAGCCTTTGCAGCGACGCGTCCGAGCGGTTTTCCCGCTGCGTCGATGACGAACCATTCACGTTTCTGCTCACAGTCTTTCAAAAAAATAGTTTTCATTGTATATACCTTTGAATAAAAGAGTCTTCACCCGACCGGCTGCATCTTCCGCTCGGAATGAAATATACGGGGACTAACAATATAGAACATTTGACTTTTATGGTCAATGAATTTTCGCGAAGGATTTCCATCAGGCAGAGCGCGATTCAGGCACGGCACGCGCTCCTCGCTTATCCACAGGCAGTGGGTAGCCCTTTCCACAGGCAGTGGGTAGCCCTTTCCACAGACAGTGGATAGCCCGTTCCACAGGCAGTGGATAGCCCGTAATTGGGTGCGTGGATGGCTGAAGAAATTCATTTCATAAACGCAAATCTGCATTCTCCCCGCTGCACACAAACAGCGAAGACCAGCCACGTCACCCCGGACTCGTTTCGGGGTCTATTTGCAAATCGATGGTGAATCGAAAACTTATTGCAACGTGTATTCCACGGAATCTTCTTCAAGCACTTTGTTTATCTCTTCCTTTGTTACGTATTCGATGTCAAACGAGTATTCCTTGCCCTCAATTGTAATGGTCGCCGTGACTTTGTTTTCGCCATTTGTGTAGGTAATCGGGCAAGTGAACGCTTTAGATTCATTAAATTCAATATAACCGTCTTTCCGCCCTGTAACTTTTGCAATTGCCATGCTGTCGTTTGTGGCAGAAAGAATTGTATACTCGGTTTCATCATTGTTCTCACGAATTGTGATATTGGGCGAATTCTTTATCATAGTGCCTACAAAAACCTCAATTTCAAAATCTGGATTATAAAACTCGCTAGTATAGCTTGAAGGATACCACAAATCATAACTGCCATTGAAAATATCCCCAAATTTTAATCCTTGGGGAATGAAGGCCCAATCTTCATCGCATAACACGAGTTTGTTACTTTCTAATTTATATGCGTATGTATAATAGATTTTTTTCTTTGCTTCTTTATACAAAACCTGCCATTTCCTCCAGTTGTTAAAGCTTTCAACAGATTCACAGTCTGAGTCCGCATTTAAAAGTTCTGCCACTTGAGCTTCCGTAATAGAGGGGTTAAGAGCCTTGAAAAGTTTTGTTCGTTCCGATTTATAGGCTTCAAGAGTTTCTGGAATTGTGTTTGGTTCCGTATAGAGAGTTATGCCGTCGCGTACATAGGATTTCTTGAAGTCTAGCTTTTTTGAAAGAAAGTATCCTATTTCTGAATTCACAGTATATGAATAAGTTTCCTCTTCTTTAATGCGGTAGTCACCACAGTTTGGTAGGGGGTAATAAGGCTCTTCATTCCATGTTATTATGAAAGTGTCATCTGAAAAATCAATCGAACTCATCTCGTTATCAAAATCCGCAGCAAACTTCTTTCCGGCAAGTTCGTTCGTTTCCACAACAGACTTACTTCTCCTCCCCGTCTTCCGTCTCCGCCTTGCACGAAGCAAAAACGCCCAGTGCCAGAATGCCTGCGAGCACGCCTTTTACCACAAAACTTTTTTTCATTTTTTCTCCTTGTTTATAAAATTGCTTTTATATTACTCCCCAGAACAGGGGGATGTCTAACAAATACCCCCCCCATGTCGCTTCTTTGGCTTTTCCTTAATCGGACACAGAAAACGTGATGCGGGGCTGGGCTTTTCTGCTATAATACCCCTCATACATATCGACTATGAACGTCCATTCCCCGGCATTTTCGTTTTCGCCTTTCCCTTCTTTTATCTGAGAAAGGCTGCGCGTTGATTCATGATCCCTCATCGTACAATTGCTCTTATCAGTTCTCCAAATATCCGTATACACTATTATTTCGTCAGAAGGATTATTCAGCGTTATTTCAACGCTTCGAGCCGAAGAATCGTTAAGGGTAAGCCATGTATTCTGATTCACCGATTCATCAGTTTTATTATATGCCGTCATAGCCTCCTTACCAGCGGCACGTATAGTTATGTTAGCGCCCAGAGGCATAATGGCGGGGTCATTGCCAAAGTTGCTCAATTTAAGTTCCAGCTTTCCCTTACCAGTCTTATTGTTGTACGTGAGCGTAATCGGCTTGATGCTTACATCCATCCACTTCGATTCGGATTCAAGCGTCTTGCAGTATTGGCGGGTCTGAGTGACAGATACGCTTCCGGCAGTACCATATCCGAGAGATGCCTTTTCAACTTCATGGCCGTCCATATAAAGCGTAACCGTGTTTCCTGCGTTCCCCGCCGTTACTGTTATTGGCATCTCGTCATATTTTTTGTAGCTGTACTGCCAGTATTCGGTAGTACCCTCCGTCTTTACTTTTTCACCGTCCGGCGTGAATGTCGGCTCGCTCAAAATCCCCTGAACATAAATCTTTTTCTCAACCGACTTTGAAACACAATACTGCCTTGTCGCAGTAACGGTGATTGTATGAGGTCCAAGTGCAAGTTTTCCGGAAAGTTCCGCGCTGTTTTCTGTTACGGTTACCGTGCTTCCCGCATTTGCCGGTGTCGCTTTGTAATAGAGCGCACAGTTTCCGTCTTTATCAAGTTCCACATCATATGAGTCGTACAAAAGGTAGCTGCTGGATTCTGGGTGGCTGTGCATTGAAAGCTCTGTCGTATGAGCGGCCTCTTTGTAAAAGGCAATGGATGGGGCACCCAAAATTCCTTGAATGTACACTTTCTCCTCAAACTCACGTGCAGTATAGCCCGGCTTTGAGCATGTTACGGTAAGCGTGTGCGGACCAAGTTCGAGTTTCGTGTCCGTTCCATCGCGCTCCGTACCGTTGTCGCTAACATCAACGGTCACCCCGCTTTCGGCATCAAAAATATATTCGACAGTTCCGAGTGTTCCGCCTGCGGTAAGGTTTACGTTGTAGCAGTTATAGTCCGAATATGCCGTATCTTCTGCCCCGGCGGAGTCGGCTGCAACATTGCTTGTTCCGTTCCAGATGCGGAGGGTTGGCTTTTTTAGAGGCGTTACGACTTTGATTTTCTTTGTGATGGTTGTATCCGTAAATCCAGACTGTTTGCTTGTAACAGTAATCGTGTGCTCTCCGAGTGACAATTTTCCAGTTTTTGTGCCGTTAAACGAATCACCGTCAATTGTACCGCTTATCGAAGCGCCGTCCTGTGCAGAAATAGTATAAGATGCTTCTGACGAAGCGTTTTCTACTTCAATATATTCGAAATTATTACCGTCTCGCATACCGTTTCGTGAAGGATTAAATGTAAACAGTGGTTCTGCCGCCTCTTCTGAAAGCTCTACATTAATCCAGTATCGGCTCTTACAATTTTTATCACCGTGGTGATCTCCAGTATCAATTTGTGGATTTGCTTTTAAATCTTTTAAACTTCTTGTAGCAGATGAATCCCCTTTGTTTATGGTTCCGAGGTGATCCCAGTTGCTTTCTTTCGATCCGTCTCTGTCCATTGCTCTATTAGTATAAAAATAAAACTTATCTGTTTTTTCATACAGATAAACCACTTTATCATTTGCAACATCATCATAATAATCATGGGTATTATCTTTATGATAATTATAACAAGACCATATTTCCTGTTGACCGTTTTTTGTGGATTCAATGTAAAATGTAACAATCAAATCTACATCTCTACCACCATCTGTGTGCCAGTGATGTACTTGATTTTTGACTTTTGCTTTTACACGGTTAATCTTTACGTTTACGCTCTTCACAAACTCTTGAGTCGTGCAATACTGTTTTTCTACCGTCACTTTTATCGTGTGAGTGCCCACATCAAGTTCTTGGTTTGTCAAATCGCCCGTTTTCGGCGTGCCGCCGTCAATCGTGGTCGTAATCGTTGCGCCATCGTAGGTATTTGTTACGTCCATAAGAAGGTTGTCGTATTTGAGGTAGCTGAATTTTATGGTCTCCCCATCGACCGAAGACTTGTTCGGGAAGGTAATTTCAGGCTCGGTCAGGCTTTTCACCGCGTACATTTTGCTCGTCAGAACAACATCGTCGTAGTTTTCCCGTGAGATTCGTATTCTGAACTCGTTCAGACCGTCCGACATCGTTTCCGTTCCGGAAGGAGCAGTCTCACCGTTGATTTCCAGCGTCGATTCGGGAACGGGGTTCTCCACGACAAAATCGAGGCTGTCCGCGTATTCGACGACAGCGTACGGAATTCCGTCAACCTCCGCGACATTTCCGTTGAAAAAGCCGTTCTCGAACGAGAAGGGCGATGAAAGCTCCCCTTCCGCAGAGACGAAGAATCCTTCCGGCGCGTTTTCCGGCTGCACGACGATGAATTTGAAGTTCTCCGCGGAAAGCGATGTCACGGAATCGGCGCCGTCGGAAAGCTCGATGACTTTCGTTCCCGCCGAATACGTCTCAGGCTCGATTCTTGCCGCGGTCTTGTCGCCGAGCGCGGAGGCGATTTCGATTGTCTTTCCGTCCGCAAGGAAAACGGCGTCCTTTATCGAGCATTCTTTCATGCGAAAAATTCCCGCACTGAAAATTCCGCTTCCGTTTTCCGCGATGTTCCCCAAAATCGCGCATCCGTCCGCGACGAGCGTTCCTTCGTTGTAGACCCCGCCGCCTTTTTCCGCGCTGTTTTCCGTTATCCGAACGCCCTCGCAAAGTTCCACGGAAGCGTTCTCCGCTATGAACACACCGCCGCCGTTCCCTGAAGAATTTCCGCCGGAGACAGAAACGTTCCGCAAGACGACTTTCACATCCGAATGTATGGAAAGCGCCGTCCCGTCCCCTCCGCCGACAATCGCGTCAGAGGGGGTTCCGCCGTCGTTTTTGTGCGCGCCGCATATCGTAATCGATTTCGCGCGCTCGCCCGTCACGGAATCGGGAATTTCCTGCGCGCCCGTCAGCGTCCCGTCGACGACAATCGTGTAGTCCGCGTCTTTGTCGAACAGCGCGAGCGTCGCCTTCTTTATCGAGCTGAACGGATTCGCGCGCGTTCCCGTCTCGTCCCCTACAGCCCTGTCAGAGACATAAATCCTCGTCAGCGCGAAACGGCTGAGCATTTCGGGCGTTATTTCGCATTCTCCGACGCCTGTGACATGGGATGACGCGCCGAACCACTCGTCGCTTACAAGGTCGCGGCAGATGTGGAGCGTCTCGCGGAATTCGTAGAGGAGAATCCGGTTCTCGTCGTCCGGGCTTTCCGTGTTGTAGAAACTGAAAACTGCCTCGTAGTTCCCCGAATCGATTTCCTCGTCCCACGAAATCACCGACTCGACTTCGGAAAATGCCTTTGAGGCATACCCCCCCCCGAGTATTTTCTGATATTTCACCTCGCATGAATGCACATTATCAGGAACCGAAATGCCGATTCTAAGCCGCCCCTTTCCGTCCTGCATCTCAGGCTCGACGGGTATCACGCCGGAAACCGCGTCCCCGCCGCGAAGAAGGAGGACGACCTTCCCGAATAGAACCCTGACCGTTTTCTCCGCCCCGCCTTCGTTTATGGTTGTCGTGCCCGAAACCGTTATCGCGTACTCGGTTCCGTCCTCCGAAACCGCAAGGTCGCCGAACGAGAAGCTGATGCCGTCGACATCCGCCGTGTACGTCCTGCCGCCGCCCTCCGCGACAACGGAATAAGTGATTTCCTCGGACAGCGACGGCAGGACAGTCCGCGCCGATGATGTCCGCCTCGCGCGCGGAAAAACGCCGTCAAGGGCAACCGTCCCCCGAAAAGAAGCCGTCCCCGAAAAAAGCTCTGCAACGGATTCCGCGCTCTCATTTCCGCCATCATCATCATCGCCAAAAAGGCTGCACCCAAAGGAAAAGACGGCGGAAAGCACAAAAACGAAAAGAAAAAAACGAAAAGCAGTTTTCATACGCACGACTCCCCTTCACAGAGATTTTACTATGAAAACAACCAAATTGTAAGAAAGCTCTTATCCGTCACGAATGGCGGGATGCACCACTCGTCACCCCGGACTCGTTTCGGGGTCTCATTTACGAACGGATGGCGAAACGGGGCCGGCATGGCGCGACGCGAAGGGCGAGCCGGAAAACTTCGCCGCGCCCGCCCCAAAAATCGAACAGCCCCGCAAAATCAAAGCGGGCGCCCCTCCCCCCGTTCCTTTGAGGGAGCCGCCGACACAGCCTCGCTTTCGGCTTCCTCGCGCTTTGCCTCGCGCTTGTCGCGCACGTCCGCGAAACCGACCATGAGCGACACGATTCCGACAACCGCGGAAAAAACCGGCGACGCGCCCTTGAGGAAAAGGACGATGTCGCTGCCCCAGCCCAAGCCGAACGCCCCCGACGGAAGGCACGCGAAGACGGTGAAAAACACGAGAACGAAACCGATTATTATTGAAATCATAGCTCCTCCAAAAAAGCGCGAAAAAGCGCCGAAATCACAAAGAAACAATCGCACATTTTCCGACGAAACGCAACGACGGCGAAAAAGCGGCGAAAGCGGAGCCAAAAATCGCGGTATGCCGGCGGTTCTGCCTCATTACGGCAGCCGGCGGAGGGAGTGCTGGCAGGATTATTTTATGCAGATAATGTCGAATTTTTATCCTGACCTGAAAATCGCCGGCAATTTTTTCTTCACAAATAATCAAACAAGATGGTAAACTATTGGAATGTTTTCAACGGACGGATTCAGGCTCGTGCTTGAAAAGCTCTCATCCCCAATCCTCGTTTTGGAGCCATTGCCACAAAAAGCGAAGAGCGGGGCCACACGCAATGATTTCTCGGTCGTTTTTATGAACGAATCGTTCAGGCGATTTTTCGGCGAGGACAACTGCTTCGATAAGCTGTCCTCATACAAGGAAAACGAGCCTCTGTCGAGCAGGCTCATCGAGCTTGTCGAGACTGTCATGGAAACAGGAATTCCGATAGAGAAAACGTTCCGCTCAAAAATATGCGGGCATTGGTTCAAGCTGATAATCGACAAAATCGAGGACGCGCTCTTTTCGGTGACGTTCATAAACGTTGACGACGACAAGAAATTCGAGGAGCGCCTTGCCGAGCAGAACAGGAAGCTCAAGGATTTGAGCGAGAAGCTTGAATTCAACGCGTTCCACGACATGATGACGGGGCTTCTCGGAAGGAAGAAATTCGAGTCGGACTTCCTCGAATGGGCGTCGAAGGCATCGTCGCTCGGGCAGAAATTCGGGATAATGCTCGCCGACCTAGACGACATGAAGATAATAAACGACTCGCGCGGGCATTCGGCGGGCGACGAGCTGATTGTGAAGGCGGCGGAAATCCTCAAGAAAATCGAGACGGAGGACATGCGCGCCTACCGGTTCGGGAGCGACGAATTCATCATCATGATGAACAAAATCGAGTCGCACGGGACCGCGCTCAATATGGGGAACCTCATCCTCGAGCTTTTCAACGAGCGCGGAGTGGAATTCTCCGCGGGAATTGCGGTCTACCCCGACGACGGCACCGATTTCGAGAAGCTTTTGCGGTACACGGACATGGCGATGCTCGACTCGAAGAAGCACGGGAAGAACAGGGTCGGCATTTTCCAGAACGTCATGCAGGACCGGTTCATGAAAAAGCTCTCCATACAGAACAAGCTCAACGACGCATACGGGAAGAACGCGTTCCAGAGCGATTTCAGGCAGTACTACCAGCCGCAATACGACATAGCGACGGGGAAGCTGCGCGGGTTCGAGGCGCTGCTCAGGTGGCACGACGAGTCGCTCGGCTGGATTTCCCCGGAGCAGTTCATCCCCATCGCGGAGGAGACGCGCCTTATGGTCCCGCTCGGCGAGTGGGTAATGGAGATGGCGCTCAAATCCCTCCGCGAATGGATAGACGACTACGGCTTCGACGGGATAATGAGCGTGAACGTCTCGCCCGTCCAGCTCAAAAAGCCGACGTTCATCTTCGACCTGTCGAATTTCATCGAGCAGTACCAGATTCCGACGAAAAACCTCGAAATAGAGATAACGGAGGGCGTGTTCATCGACAACAAGGAGGAGATTCTCGGGACGCTGTCGCAGGTGCGCGCGATGGGAATCGGCATTTCGCTCGACGATTTCGGGACGGGATACTCCAGCCTGAGCTACCTGCAGAAGCTTCCGATAACGGCGCTCAAAATCGACAAGTCGTTCATCTCGAACATCGGCAACCTCGGGTTCGAGGCGGACATAACGGACACAATCGTGTCGCTCGTCTCGAAAATGGGGCTCGACACGATTGCCGAGGGCGTCGAAAACGAGGAGCAGCTTTCCGTCCTGCGGAAGATAAAATGCCGCGTCGTCCAGGGATTCCTCAAAGGCAAGCCGATGACGAAAGAGGACTGCGAGAACATATTCCGGGACACTCAGGGGCGGTAGACGACGTAGCGGACGCGCCCGGACTCCACGGCGGCGCGGATTTCCTTCTCGCGCTGCGTGAGCTGCGATTTTCCCGTCTTCACCTCGATTATCAGCACTTCCTCAATCGGCTTTCCCTCGGACGCGCCGGGAAAGCCGACGAAATCGACCGGTTTCCCGACGAACCTGACGTCCCCCGGATTGCACGGGAACCCCGGAAGGAACGCCGCCACCTGCTCGGCGACCTGCCCGCCGATGATGGCGCGCGACTTTTTCACGGCATCGCGCCGCTCGCCCGCTATGTCGGCGTAATTCATCTTTTTCCCGCGCCGCACGCCAAAAAAGAACGCGGCGAAGCAGGCGGCGCACAGTGTGAGCGCCATGACGGAAAAGAAAAGCGCGACCGCGGCAAAGTCGAATCCGGAAAGACGGACGAGGAATTCAGTCATCATCGTCCGCTTCCAAATCATCCCCGTCGTCCTCCTCGAATTCACCGTACATGTCGAAAATAAGGTCGGCGAGGCGAGAATACTCCTCCTCCGTCTCGGAAAGCGCACGGCTGTCCGTCCCGTCGACGACGAAGCTTTCCGCGTAGTTCTCCATCAGCGAAAGCGCGAGCGCGAAATCCTCGTCATCAAGGCCGAACAGCGAATCGACGCCGGAAATTTTCGGCATGAGAGAGGAAAGCGCGGACAAATCCTCGTCGTAGCATCCGACAATCTCGTCGCGAATTTCTTCCCCAAGACGGGAATTCGAAGCGCACTCGGCACGCTCATCCTCAAGCATCGCCTTCATCCGGCGGAATATCTCGGCAACAAATTCATCATCATTCATGGAAACGATTATACAAAATCGCGGCGGGCAAAGAAACATGCCCGCCAGAGAGAATTCCCCGGCGTTATCGAACAGGACTATTTGCTGTATAATCATACGCATGGACAATGAATTCAAAACAAGGCTTGAGAAGATAGAATCAGTTCTCGGAAGATACCTTCCGAAAAGCGCGGACGAAAAATGGGCCGCATCGTCGTTCGGGAACATCGACGCGTGCATAGGCGCGCCCCACTTCGCGCAGCTTCTGGAACCGACGCGGAACCTGCTCGAGCTCGGCGGAAAACGGTGGAGGCCGCTCCTGCTCGTCCTCTGCGCGGAAATGGCATCGCGCGGCGACGAAAAAATGACGGGGAACGCGTACGAGCTGACGCCGCTCGTCGAATTCGCGCACACGGCGAGCCTCATCCACGACGACATAGAGGATTCGGCGGACACGCGCAGGGGAAAGCCGGCGGCGCACATCGCGTTCGGGCTGGACAGGGCGCTCAACGCGGCAAGCTGGCTCTATTTCCAGGCGGTCTGCTGCACGGGGAAAGTCGACGCTGACGAGGGGACGAAATCGGCGCTGACGGGGATTTTCATGGAGGAGCTCAGGCGGCTGCATCTAGGGCAGGCGATGGACATCATGTGGCACAGGAACCCGGAGATGATTCCGAGCGCGGCCGAATACAAGGCGATGGTCAGGAACAAGACGGGGACGCTCGCCCGACTCGCGGTGAAGGTCGGCATTATCGCCGGCGGGGCGGGAACGGAGAAGGCCGACGAAGCCGGAAAAATCGCGGAGGACATCGGGACGGGATTCCAGATAATCGACGACGTGGTGAACCTGACGACGGGGAATCCCGGGAAGAAACGGGGCGACGACATCGTCGAGGGAAAGAAGAGCCTTCCCGTGCTCCTCCACCTCGAATCGAATCCGGGCGACGCGGAAAAGCTCGCGTCACTTTTCAGGAAGGCGCACGACGAGGGAATCGACTCGCCCGCCGTCGAGGAGGCGATTTCCGTCATCGCGGGAAGCGGGGCAATCGAGAAGGCGCGCAAAGCCGGAAACGCGATGATAGAGGAAAAAAGCGCGGCGCTCTCGGGGCTGTTCGGAACGGACGGCGGGAATGCCTCGATTCTCATCGGAAAGCTGTTCGCATCGATGAAAAAGTAGGCCCGGCTCAGGAAGCCAAAAAGGAGGAGGAGAAGTACCATGAAAGAATCTGTCGAAACCCTAAACAACAACGCTCTCCACCTTGCGGAAAAAGGGAGCTACGACGAGGCAATCGAATGCCTGAAAAGGGCGCTCACGCTCGACCCGCTGAACCATCTGATTTGGTTCAATCTCGGGGTGACGTTCCGAGACTGCGGGATGATGAAGGAGGCGGCGGACTCGTTCGCGAAGGCGCACGACATCGACGAGGACGAGGAATCATACACGGACGCGCTGGCGATAACGCGGATGAACATGGGGAACATAGACGAAGCGATGCAGCTGTGCGCGGAGGCGCTGACGAGGAACGAGATGAACGCACGAATCTGGAACACGTTCGGCGTCCTGTACTTCAACAAGAACGAGATGGATTTGGCGGCGGAGGCGTTCGAGAAGGCGGTGATGATAAACCCGTATTATTACGACGCGCTCTACAACCTGCGCGACACGTACGAGGAGATGGGAAACAAGGACGGCATGAACCTCTGCATCAAGCAGATGAAGCTCATAAAGCAGAACAAGGGGGCGAGCAATGCGTAGCTTCGCGATTGTCAGGGAAATCATAGACGACGGGGAAATCATGGTGCTCCCCCTCATAACGGGCGCGTGCCAGACGTGCGAGTCCGGATGCCTCAAGCAGGGAAAACCGTTCGCCGTCCTGAACAAACGGAAAATCGACGTCAAAATCGGCATGACCGTAAAAATAGGATATCCCGCCCCGATTCTCGCCGCCGAGGGAATACTGTCGTTCATAATCCCCATACTATGCTCGATTGCGGGGCTTTTCTTCGCGCCGCGCATAGCCCAGGATGTCCTGGGAATCCAGATTGGAACCCGCACGGAGGAAATAAGGGCGCTCGGGGCTGTCGCCGCATTGATTTTGTCGGCGGCTACCCTTTTCGCGATAAGCCGCTCCAGCCTTCATCTGATGAAGCCCGAAATAATGCAGGCCGTCTGACGAAGGCGGCGCACAAAGGAGGAACGCAATGAGAAAAACGCTGAAACTGATACTGCCTGCCGTTCTCCTCTCGCTATTCGCCAAGGAAGCCTACCCGTACCGGACGCTCCGCATCGTCGGCATCGATTCCCGCGTTTGGAAGGAAATCACGATACCGGATGGCTGGATTTACCTTGACTGCCAGGACTCATTCATCGAATATCCGGAAGTCATCGAGCCGACGATTCACTACACGCTGCATTTCAAAGACGAGCGAAACCACCGTCTGGAGCTCCGGTTCAGACGGTTCAAAGGAAAACTCGAGGAATACGCCTATCTTTTCGACATGACCGATTTCAGCGAGACATACATACGGATTCGGAAACGCGAAAAGCCGGAATAAAAAAATCAGGCGACGCTGCGAATAAGCATGCTAAAACAAAGACGGCCATTGAGCAAAGTCGAAATGACCGATTCTTGCATGGCAACGAACGGGCTTCGGCTACGCACCGACACCAAAATCAGGCCACCCCGGCCGAGTTTCCCGCGCGTACAAAAAAAAGCCGCCGAAGGAAACTTCCCCCGGCGGCTTTCCGTCTGTCCCTGCCTGCAAAAACGGCTGATTTATTTTCCTGTCATACATCCGCCGAAAATCCGGACAGAGCCTCAGCTTTTTTATGCGTGCTCTTTGGCGAGCTTTGATATCTCCGACGCCATCTGCTCAAGGCTGACCTGACGCTGCACCGCGCCAAGCTCGAACGCGGCTTTCGGCATTCCGTACACGATTGCCGATTTCTCGTCCTGTCCGAGCGTCCACGCGCCCTGCTTCCTCATCTCGGCAAGCTCGGCGGCCCCATCTTTTCCCATTCCCGTCATTATGACGCCGAGGCATTTGTTCTGGTACACTTTTGCCATCGACTCGAAAAGGACGTCGGCCGACGGGCGATGGCCGTTCCGCTGCGGCTCCTGCGACAGATGAACCGTCTTCCGCCCGAAATTTCCCGTTCCGACGAGAATGTGGAAATTTCCCGGCGCGATATATATGTGACCTTCCTCCACCGCGTCGCCCTCCTCCGCCTCCTTGACGGACAGCGGGCATATTTTGTCGAGCGAATTCGCGAATTCCTTCGTGAATCCCGCCGGCATATGCTGGACGACAAAAATCGGCTGCTTCAAGTTCGGGTCTATGTTCTTGAAAACTTCCCTCAGCGCGTTCGGCCCGCCCGTCGAGATTCCTATCGCAATCGCCTCGATTCTGCCGGGCTCGCGCAACGGATTAATCGTCGCGGGTCCTTTCTGCGCGGCTGGCGCCGCCTCAAAGCGGGGTTTCTCCCTTCTTTCCCGCTCCGACGCGAGGAATTTGTTCGCGGCGTCGGTTCCCATGGCAGACTGGAGCTTTCGCGTCATCGCGCGCTCGTTGGCGAGGTGGGAGAAGAAATCGGACGACTGGACGGTCCTGCCCTTCCTTCTGGCATACTGACCGCCGTAAGAGGAAATCAGCTCCGTAAGCCTGTCAGCGACGGAATTGATGTCGGCGGAGACGGAACCGTTCGGCTTCGTGATGAAATCGCTCGCGCCAAGCTCAAGGCACTGCATAGTGACGGCGGCTCCGCGCTCGGCGATGGAAGACAAAATGATTACGGGGATGTCGATATTATGCTCGCGCCTGTACTTGAGGAATTCGATTCCGTTCATTACAGGCATCTCGATGTCGAGCACGATGACATCGGGATTGAGAAGCGGAATCTTCTCTATAAGGAACTGCCCGTTCATCGCCTTTCCGACAACCTTCATTCCCTCAGTCCCATCGATTATGCGGGAAATCAAATTCCTCATCAAAGCAGAGTCATCACAAATGAGAACTGAAATATCTTCCATAACAAAACTCCCAAACTAGATATTCTTTTGGTACAGACACGCCCAATCGGTTTTCAGGAACTCGAATTTCGTGTCCATGCCAAAAAGCGACTCGGAATGCCCGATGAACAGATACGACTGCGCTCCCATCGAATTCCAGAAGCGGTCAATCGTAGACTTTTGGGCAGCCTCGTCAAAATATATGAGGACGTTGCGGCAGAAAACCACGTCCAGATTTCTTGCCCCCGAATCGTTGCGGAGGTTGTGATAATCGAATTTTATAGTCGCCATCAAATCGCTCTTGACCTGATAGCCCTTGTCGCTCTTGATGAAATACTTGTCGAGGTACTTCTGGGGAATGCCGGCGATGCGCGATTCGGGATAGAACCCCTGCTGCCCGACCATCAGCGACTTGAGCGAAATATCGGACGCCGTAATCTGAAATCGGAATCCCGCGGGAAGGATGTCCGCGAGAATCATCGCAATCGTATACGGCTCCTCGCCCGTCGAGCATCCGGCGCTCCAAATCTTTATCACAGAATCGCCCGTCTTCTTCTTTCGCTCGATGATATGAGGAATCACATAATGAACAAGCGCGTCGAAATGAGGCTGGTTTCTGAAGAACCGGGTAAGGTTCGTCGTCACAGAATCCAGCATTATCTTCATTTCTTCTTTATTGGACGTTATGAGACGATAGTATTCCTGCACCGAGGTCAACTGCTTTTCGCGAAGTTTTTCCTTTAGCCTGCTGTCGAGGATTGAGCGGTTCGTCGATGAAAACGTTATCCCTGATTCATCGTAGATGACCTTGCGGAACATGTCGAATTCCGCATCTGTTAATAAATCTGCCATAGACGCCATTATACACCCTTAAAACAAAATTGTAAATTTTTTTGGCTTCCACCTCCCCAATACACGAAACCGCAGCCTTTTCCGCCCCACGGCAAAACAAATCTTATAACGCAAAAAAATCAAATAACCAGCCGCCACCCCAACAAAGCCGAACTCAGAACGCGAAAACGGCCTGCACCCGCCGCCCCCGGCACGGAAGGTGCGCCACGCGCACCGGCACACGCTTGCTCCAACAAAGCCGAACTCAGAACGCGAAAACGACCTGCACCCCCGCCCAACGGCACGGAAGGTGCGCCACGCGCACCGGCACACGCTTGCTCCTACAAAGCCAAGCTTAGAACGCGAAAACGGCCTGCACCCGCCGCCCCACGGCACGGAAGGTGAGCCACGCGCACCGGCGCACGCTTGCTCCTACAAAGCCGAACTTAGAACGCGAAAACGGCCTGCACCCCCGCCCAACGGCACGGAAGGTGCGCCACGCGCACCGGCACACGCTTGCTCCTACAAAGCCGAACTCGGAACTCGAAAATGAACAAGC
>NZ_AGRW01000029.1 GCF_000255555.1 Treponema saccharophilum DSM 2985 | reverse complement strand
AACGAAAACCGTCCGTCCGTTACGAGTGGGCGCGTTTTTTTTATTGGATGTTTTACGCGACGTAGGCGGAAATTTTCCGGCTCCGCGACGGAAGGCGGATTGTCGAAAGCGCGTGCTTCTCAATCTGGCGGATGCGCTCCTTGGTAAGACCAATCTCATCGCCGACCTCCTTGAGGGACATCGGCTCGCGGCCGTCGAATCCGTAGCGGAGGCGCAATATGCGCTCTTCTTTCGGCGAAAGGTTCGACAGAACCTCCTCCATATCCTCGTGAAGGGCGTTCTCCATCGTCTCGTCCTCAGGCGTCTTGTATTTGTCATCCGCGATAAGTTCCCCGAACGTCTCGCTTCCGGCATCGTCGCGCACATTTCTGTCGAGGCTTTTCATCTCCCGGCTCACGCTCATCAAATTCCTGACGATGCCCTCGTCCATTCCGAGCATGTCGGCGATTTCCTTTGCCTGGGCGGCCTCGCTCTTGTTCTCGCCGATGAGCTTCCGCGCCTTCTCGATGTTGACGAGCTCGTTCGCACGGTTCATCGGAAGGCGGATTTCATGCCCGAACTCGTACAATGCTTTCATTATCGACTGGCGAATCCACCAGACCGCATATGAGATGAACTTGACGCCCGCATTCGGGTCAAAATGATTCACTGCCTGAATGAGCCCGGCATTCCCCTCGTCAATCAAATCCTCGAATTCAATTCCGCGGTTGACGTATTCCTTGGCAATTTTCACCACAAAACGGAGATTCGACTCCACGAGCTTGTTCCTGGCTGCCTTGTTCCCGCCAGCCGCTTCCTTTACGAGCGACGCTTCCTCATCTGCGCTCAAGAGCGGGATATTCCTGATTTCGTTGAGATACATTGAAAGGCTGTCCTGGTTCATAAAAATCTCCTTGCAAAATTGGTTTCGAAATATAAAGAGCAAATTCCGTGCCAAGTTCAAGAACAGAAAGATTTTTGCGGAATTCAGCGTTTTTCCTTTGCCGATTGGACGTATTTTTATTATTTTTCATTGTGAAAACAAAAAGGAACGGAAAATATGCCACATTATGGCGCTTTCCGTCTTTTTTCTGTGTCATTTTGCTACACAAAAATAATAAAACAGATACGGAGGATTCATAATGAAACTCAGACCACTCGCAGACCGCGTTCTTCTCAAGCAGGAGAAGGCCGAGACAAAGACAGCCAGCGGAATCATCATCCCTGAGACTGCTCAGGAAAAAACCCAGACGGCGACAGTCGAGGCTGTCGGACCGGGAACGGAGAAGGACAAAATCACCGTAAAAGTCGGCGACCGCGTAATGTACGACAAATACGCCGGCACGCAGGTGAAAGTTGACGGCGAGGATTTCCTCATCGTGAAGAATTCCGACATCATCGCGGTTGTCGAGGCATAAAGCCATAAAAAAACGGGCTTCCGTAACGGAAGCCCGTTTTTTTGTCCCCTGCTGATTTTTCCGCCTACCCGGAAATCTTCCGCCTGAAAAGCCGCGCTTCGGCGTTCTGCGGGTCGAGGGAAAGGCTGTAGTCGATTGAAAGCTTCGCCTGCTCGACGTTCCCGAGCGAAAATTGTATGACCGCGATTCTGTACAGGATTTTTGATTTAAGGGCGACGCTCTCGCATTTTCCGGCAGCAAGGCCATAAAGCGAAAGCGCCTTCTGGGATTCCCCAGTGCTCGAATAAATCATCGAAAGGTTTATCGCAGATGCAGGCGTCGCAAAAACAGAGACGTTCTCGAACGACTGGGCGACATCGTAGCTGTTTACGACTCCGCCCGACTCGAACAGGACGAATTCATACAGCCGTTTCGCCGCGGACACGTTTCCGTCAATGAGAGAGAAATACGCGGCAAGCTCGACTTCCCAGATGCTCATCGACGCGACGGATTTCGCGACACGGTCGCCGAATGCAAGCCTGACGACGGATTCGGGAACTTTCTCGGACTTCTCGCGGTATTCGCCGCCGAACATGTCCATCTTCACCTCGACGGGCTCGTTTTCCCGTGATGCAACGGGAACGTCGCCATTCTCGCCGCCGTCTTTCGCTCCAAGATATTTCGCGCTTATGTAGTTCGAGAAGAGGGTGCGCGCGTCATCGATGAATCCGTATGAGATAAGCTTCTGGACGCAGTAATAGACGAGAAGCGACGGGTACATGTTCAGCCCCGACTCGTTCTTTTCGAGCGTCCGCCAAATCTCCGCCGTCTTTGCGTTTATCGGAAGCTCCGAATTCGCGCGCATGAAAAGCGAAATGCGCTCGACAATCAGCGAATCGATGAGGTTCATCTCGCTCACCTCGCCCGTCTTCTCGTCCCCGCGGCTTTTGTCCTCGATTTCTGAAAGCCGGTGGATTGCATCCGAAATGAGGAACCGCGGCCGCTCGTCGAATTCCCTCATCTTCTCGGTGCGGAGCGTCGTCTTCCTTACAGTTTTCTCCAAATCAGTCATTTCGACGGGAAGCGAATCCTCCCACGCGAGCTTTCCGTACGAAAGCAGCGCCGGCGCGTATGACGGATTCCGTTCAAGGACGGAAAAAAGTAGGTCGTAGGCGCGGCGGTACTGCCTGTTCTCATA
This sequence comes from Treponema saccharophilum DSM 2985, assembly GCF_000255555.1. Lineage (GTDB taxonomy): Bacteria > Spirochaetota > Spirochaetia > Treponematales > Treponemataceae > Treponema_D > Treponema_D saccharophilum. Next base: position 34,333 of record NZ_AGRW01000029.1, on the reverse strand, counting down.
CGACCAAAGCGCGCTGTTGACCGCGACGATGTCGGGAATTTTCTCGGGGGACGACTCGATGTACGCGGAGCGCGCTTTCTCCGCCTGCTCAATCTCGTCGAGCTGCATGTAGCAGTCAGACGAAACGGACGCGGCAAGCGAGCGGACCTCCTCGGACGTGGTGAATTTCACCGCGTTGGAAAGATTTTGGAGGCAGATGTCGTAATTCGCGGCATCGAACTGGACGAGCGCCCAAAAAACGGAGCTGCTCGCGAACGCTTCCGCCTCGGCGCGGCTGACGAATTTCAGCTTCGCCCCGTTCCGCAGGATTCCCTCCTGAAGGAGCGATGCCTTGAGATACTCGCCGTTTGAAAGATAAATCAGCGCGCAGTTGACGAGCCACGCCGGATTCCGCGTGTTCGCGTAAATGTCCTTGTAGATGTCGATGAATTTGTCGCTCATGTAGACGGGAAGGCTTTTCGTGCTGCTGTTCTTGAGCACCGCCTCAGAATAGACGGAGCCGTATTTCGTTCCCGAAAGGATTTTCGTCACCTTCTCCGCATCGCCCGCGCGCCCTTCCCTCAAAAGGAACTGCCCGTACACCGCAGCAAGCTCTGGGTTTCCGGGAAACTTCTTCAGGCCTTTTTTCAGCGCTTTCTCGGCGAGCTTCTTTTCACCGAGGTATTTGTAGCGCTTGTACAATCCGAGCCGCGCCTGATAGTTGTAGGCGTACTTCTCCGATTTTTTCAACAGCTTCAACGCCCCGCTGAAATCCTTTTTCATCACCAAATCGTCCACGTTCTGGATGGATGCCAAGAACGAATAATGCTCGTTTGTCTTCTCGCACGAAGAAAAAACGGCGCAAAAAACGGAAATCGCCGCAAAAATGGCGAAGCATCTGAAAACTGTTGACCTTCTCATACTTAATTTATCGGCTTGTCCGCAGAATACTGAACGCCCGCCCCCGCAGATTCCGCAATGACAATTTTTTCCGGGCGCATCATTTAAAAAACGCAGAACCTGCATGATGCAGGTTCTGTCGGCGTGCGTCAGTCAGCGCTCTCTCCGTTCAGGAATTTTTTTATGTTGTCCAAAATCGCGTTGACGAATTTGAACGAGCCGTCGGGACCGAATTCCTTGGCGATGTGGATTGCCTCGTCGATGACAATCGACGGCTGGATGTCCGTCTGGTATTTTAGAGAATAGACGCTCATGCGCAGTATCGAGAGCGAGACTTTGTTCACGCGCTCGATGTCCCACGTCTTGAGGTGGTTCTTTATGATTCCGTCTATTTCCTCAAGATGCTCTATCGTTCCCGAGACAATCATCCGCGCAAAAACGATGCTGTCAACAGGCTCGCTTTCCTTCTCGGAACTATCCTCGGAATCCCTATCATCCGGCTCTGCGAAATTCCAGTCGAACTTCAGAATCTCATCGAGTGGAATCTTCCCGACCTCAAATGAGTACAATCCCTGGAACGCAAGTATTCTGCTTTTTCTTCTTGACATATAGCTACCAATTTAAAAGTTTGTCGAGTGCATCGCCTGTTTTCTTGCGATCCACATTTTCCGGCGTATCGAGCGACTTGGCGAATTTATTGAGCGCCGCAAGGAATGCCTCGCCCTGTTTCTGGCTCGAAAGGTTCTGCTTGATGTATTCATAGACCGTTATCGTCGTATCCGGCTGGACGACATCGCTAATCGAAAGCATCTTTGCCGGATATTTCTGGCGTACGGCGTAAAACTGGAAATCGTTTTTCGTCTCCGTGAGATTCGAGATAAAGCCGACGCTCTTTCCGAACAGCTCGTTGAGGTCGGCCGCAGACATCCCGAGCTGCTGCGCGTGCTGGACGCTTTTCTGAATCAGAAGGTCGCCGCCCTGATACGTCTTGTCGGCAGTCGCGTTCGCCTTTATCGATTCGTAGGAAAGTTTCTTGTCCTTCAAATCGTTGAGCATTTTGTTCGCCTTCGAGCGGGCAGCTTCGACATCGTTTCCTTTCGGGACGACTACGAGGAAAATCTTCGCCATGTCGTTCTGGACGAAAGAAGCCTTGTTCAAATCGTAGAAATTGCGAATCTCGGCATCGGTCGCAGTCGCGCCGCCAATCTCGTCCTTGTACATGCTCTCGACGTACTGGCGGATTATTATCTGGTTTTTCAAATGCGTCTTGTACTCGGCGACGCTCATGCCGACAGTCTTCTTCATGAAGTCGTCGAGCGAAAGATTCGTCTGGCTCTTTATAATCTCCGCGAATTCCGCCTCGGAAACCTGCCTTCCGACCTGCATGCTGAGCTGCTGCAGGAACACCTTGTTCACCTGCGTCTCCGTAAGCGAAAGCCCGCTCTTCTGCGCGGACTGGATGATAAGCTTCTCGTCAATCATCGACTCAAGAATCTGCTTCTTCTGCTCCACCGAGAACGCCTGGTTGTTGTTCTGCTTCTGGTACAGCTCAACTCTTGTACGAAGCTGTTTCAGCGTGATGGATTCAGATTTGTTCAGTTTGACGACGGCAAGAGGCTGCAAATCAGCCTGCGCGAACGCGCCAGACGCAAAAGAAAAAAACATTGTCGATACAATGGCAGCCACAAGAGCTAAACGTTTCATTTTCATTCCCCTTTTCAGATTATGCGCCCGCAAAAGGTGGGCACGGGCAAACATAACCTGAAAAACATTTTGTTATATAAAAAAGTTACGGACGATTACTGCGGGTCAAGCGGAAGACCGCCGGAAATCGTCGCGCGGATTCTGCGGACGCCTGCGGAAGAGCTCTGCTCCTTCTCAATCTTGAACACGCCAATCTGCGCCGTGTGCTGAACGTGAGGACCGCCGCAAACTTCCTTGCTGAACCAGTCGCTCTTCGCGTCGCGGCCGATGGTGTAGACTTTGACGCTCTCGCCGTACTTGCTCGAGAAAAGCGCGCGCGCGCCCTCCGCCTTCGCCTCGTCGAGCGTCTTTATCTCCATCGTAACGGGGAGGTCTTCCTTAATCTTCTCGTTCACGATGTCCTCGACTTTCTGGATTTCCTCTTTCGTCATCGGGCGCTCGAACGTGAAGTCGAACCTCATCCGCTCGTTGTTGATGTTCGAGCCTTTCTGCGCGACCTGATTTCCGAGAACCTCGACGAGCGCCTGCTGCAGAAGGTGGGTTGCCGTGTGGTATTTCGTCGTCGTGTCGCTCTGCTCCGCAAGACCGCCCTTCGCCTTTCCGGCATCAAGCGATTTAGAAGCCTCCTGATGCTTCTTCTCGGCTTCCTTGAAGCCCTCCAAATCGACGGTCATGCCGTTCTCCGCGCCAAGCTCCTGCGTGAGCTCCACGGGGAAGCCGAACGTGTCGTAAAGGCGGAACGCGACTTTTCCCGAAATCTCTTTTTTCGGGTTCTTGAGCAGGTTCGGAAGAAGGCGGCGGAATTCAGCCTCTCCGTTCTTGAGCGTGACGCGGAATTTGTTCTCCTCCGCAGTAAGCTCCTTCCTGATTTTCTCCGCGTTTGCCTCAAGCTCCGGATACGCAGCCTTGAAATTTCCGATGACGACATCGGCAATCTCCGCGAGGAATTCCTTCTCGATTCCGAGCTTCATTCCGTGGCGGACGGCGCGGCGGATGAGGCGGCGGAGAACGTAGCCCGCGCCGACATTCGACGGTGAGACGCCCTTCTGGTCGCCGAGGATGAACACCGACGCTCGGCTGTGGTCGGCAATGATGCGCACCGATTTGTCCTTCTCCGCGTCAGTTCCGTATGAATAGTCGGAAAGCTCCTCGATTTTGCCGATTATCGGCTGGAAAACCTCGGTGAGGTAGACGCTCGTCTTTCCCTGAAGGATGCAGTTCGTCCTCTCAAGTCCCATTCCCGTATCGACGTTCTTTTTCGGAAGCGGAACGAGCGTTTTCTCGTCGACGCGGTTGTACTGCATGAAAACGTTGTTCCAGATTTCCATCCAGTTCGCGCTGTCAGTTCCCTTGTTGCTGCCTTCCGGAGGAAGACCTTCCCCGACCCAATAGAAAATCTCGGTATCGGGACCGCACGGACCTGTCGGGCCTGCCGCCCACCAGTTGTCGGAAGCGGGAAGATAAGCGATTTTGTCCTCGGGCATACCGTTCTCTTTCCAGTATCCGGCAGCCTCCTCGTCGCGCGGTGCATTCTCGTCGCCCGCAAAAACAGTGACGGAAATCTTCCTCGGGTCAAGCCCGAGCCATTTCTCGCTCGTAAGGAATTCGTAAGAGAACGCAATCGACTCCTTCTTGAAATAATCGCCGAGCGACCAGTTGCCGAGCATCTCGAAGCACGTAAGGTGGCTCGGATCGCCAACCTCGTCGATGTCGCCGGTGCGGACGCACTTCTGGTAATCGGTGAGGCGCGTTCCGCCCGGGTGCTTCTCGCCGAGCAGATACGGCACGAGCGGGTGCATTCCCGCCGTCGTGAACAAAACTGAGGGGTCATTTTCAGGGATAAGGGACTGCCCTGAAATTTCGGCATGATTCTTCGATTTAAAAAACTCAATGTATTTTGAGCGCAATTCGTTAGCAGTCATAATCGATGATAATATTATTTTATAAGGATGAATTCAACACGACGGTTTTTCCATCTGTTCTCCGCGTCCGTCGATTTCGCCAGCGGGAACTTGCTTCCGTTTCCTTTTGCGGAAAGCCTGTCCGCCTCGATTCCGTTCTGCACGAGCCAGTCGAGGACGAATTCCGCGCGCTCCTTGGAAAGCTGCACGATTTCCTGTTCCTCCGTATCCGAACCTGTCATATTGTTCGCGTTTCCTTCTATGCTTACCCTGTAATCGCGGAATTTCTTGAGGATTTCCGCGACGCGGTGGAGGACGCGGATATTGTTGTCGATGGTGCGCCGGTCGAGGCCGTGGCTTTCCTTGTCCCAATCAGGCGCGCTCCGCACTTCCTCGTCGCTAACGAAATCGGCGTTGTCCGAGCGGAATATAATCGACGGAACCTGAATCTTGAGGCGCCCGCCTTCCTTGATGACGAGAATATCGACCTGGACGAATCCCTCCTCGACGCATTTCGTGCCGTTGGAATCCTCAAGCGTGAACGTATACGGATAATCAGTCGCCGACTGGACAAGCTCGTTCGAGACGCTCTTGCCGTTCCACGTTATGACGTCGTCAACCTTCGTCGTCCCGGACTTCGACCAGAACGTTTTCCTTCCGTCGGGCGATTTCACCACGAACGACCATTTCTTCACGCCCGCCTCGCTGTCGATTCCGAGATAGACGTTCAGCTCGTCGCCCACGCCGTCACCGTCCGGGCTGAAATAGCGCGGCGAAATGCGGACGGTCGCCTTGGGAACGGGAAGCTCCTTCATTGCTTCCTTCGACGCGTCGCTGGCGAAAACGACCTGCGACACCGATTCCTGCGTCTGGAAATCGCCCTGCTCGTCCTCGCCGCCGCTGTCGGAAACGACAATCGCGCCCTCGGCAGGCTCGACGAATTTGCGCAGGACAATCGGCTTCGTCTGCTCGTTGTAATATCCCTCGGGGCTTACGGAAACCTTCTGCAGCGAAATCCGCTCGCCATCCGCGCCCATCTCGCTCGTCGGAAGATACTCGCCCGAAAAGAACGCCGTGCCCGACTCGGAACGGAACTGGATGAACGTCTTCCCGAAGATGTCTATCTGCGTGAACCGCCCGCGGTCGCTCAAGGACGCGCCCTCCACGGTATACTCGCTGTTCGTGAACGAAATCCTCACGCCGTCGTCGCATTCCCACGACACGTCCTTGACGAGCTTCTCGACGTATTCGCTCACGTTCTCGCGGTTCGAACGCGACTTCGGCTTCATGACAACTTTCTTGTAGTTTCCGTCCCACAAATTCTCCTCGCCGATGAGCATCCGAACGTCGTCCTGGATTTTCACGCGAATCTCATCCAAATCGACGAGAGAGATGTCGAACCTGCGCTGGAGGTTTTCGATTGACTTGTTCACCGACGAGAAATAGATGCCGTTCCTGCGGAGGTTGCTGTTCGTCCACGAATACACCTCCTCGTTGTCCTCGAACTGGAAGACGATTTCCTCGTTCTGCTGGTCGAAGAATATGAAGCGCCGTTTTTCCGCGCCGTCAGCCTTGTACCACAGCCCGTTCAGGAATTTCGCGAACGAGGATACGGTTCCGTCCTGAATTTTCGCAAGCTCCTTCGCCGCAATCGAGCTTCCGGCAACGCGGATTGAGCGCACCTCGACGTATTTCCGCTCGGAAGCGCTCCAGTCGTACATCGTCTGAATCTGGTCGAGCCGCGCCGAAGACGAATTCGACGACGACTGCGCCTCCGACGTGTACACCCAGACGGGAAAACTGCCGCCCGACGACTGGGAAAGCTCGTACGACTCGCTCCGCTGGTTCTGCTGTATGAAAATCGTCCCCTCCGACTCGAAGTCGCCGATGAGCCTCATCCCGAATTTCTGCGGGGAACCGTCAGCGCCAGACGTGTCGGCAATATAAATCTTCATCACGAAATGGCCGTTGTCCGCGTATCCCTGATAGACGAGCGCGTTCTTGTGGTTCCCGATTACGTCCATGCTCGTGCAGACGAACGTCCTGACCTGCGCGATTTCCGTCTGGATGGTGAACGAGCGCACGTACGTCGACGAGGCGGCGTTGTAGAGCGCAACGACGACGGAAAGATACGGGCTTGACGATGTTTTTATGACGTTGAGCTGGTCCTCGAACCCGTCGTCGTCGATATCGACCTCGACAGTCGAGATGAGCGTCTCCCCGCTCGACAGCGTTATGAACGACGTGTCGGGCACCGTCTCCGCCATATCACGCGACGGCTTGTCGCTGATGACGGGAACGACGACGCGGGAGCGCGACAAAACGGAATCGTGTACGAAAAGCTTCCTGCTGAAAACAACGAACGCGAGGAAAACCGCGAAAAGAACGAAAACGACGGGAATCAGCTTCTTCATCTGTCTTTATTCCGCAGCCTTCTTGAGGACGCTGCCGAAATTCTTTATGTAGTCGGCAAACGAGGCGAACGCGAACACGACGCAGAGCGCGAAGAATCCGTCCGTAACCTTCACGAGCACGGAAAGAACGTCATCAAGCGCCGAACTGGAGAGGATTCCGCACGACACGAGGTACCCCGCGATTCCCGTGCGCGTGAACCCCTCGACGGCAAGCGCGACGAAGCAGCTCGCCACATAGAAAACAGTCTTGAATTTTCCGCCCTTGCGCGCCGCGATTGCGACGCCCTGCTTAGCAGAGACCATGCGCAGGAAATTCTGCGAGAACTCGCGGTAGAGTATGAGGACGAAGCACACCGTCGGCATGAGCCCGGAAAAAACGAAGCACGTGAACGTCGAAAGATGGAGGAAAACATCCGCAAACGGGTCGAACATCTTGCCGAAATCGCTGACCTCGCCGTTCTTGCGCGCGAAATGCCCGTCCCAGTAGTCGGTGAGCTCGGCAAGTATGAGAAGCGGAACCATGACCGCGAACGACGCGACGGAAAGCGCGCTGCCGTCCTCGCTCTTGAGCCAAATTGGAAGGAAATATATCAGAAAGAAAATCGGGGCGGCAATTATCCTGCAAAGCGTGAATTTGTTAGAAGTTTTCATTTTTTTAGTATCGTTAGCGGGATTGAAAAAGTCAACGGCTAGAAAACAAGGCGGACGCATAAAAACGCGCAATCCAACAATCGGTTTTCCGCGAATTCACCGTCAGACAAAAAAAATCCCCACATACCGGGGAGATTACTCGGTACGCGGGGACGATATTTCATCCCGCCGGTCAAGCGGGTTGAAACCTTTTTAGCGGAAAAAGATTCCGCGATAGTAAGGATTACTCCTCGACAACATCATCGAACAACTTGCCCGTGATGTTCTCTTTTCCGGTCGTGAACGTCGCCTTTGCATAGGTACCGACCGCAGCGTTTCCGTAAGCGGCAAGACCTCCGCGGAGAGTCGTTCCGTCATCGTTTTCCGTAGCTGTGCGGGTATATGTTCCGACAGTCTTTTCTCCGATTTTTATCGTGTACGTTCCGGCGGTAGCCTGAGTTACCGTAATAGTGAACGTATCTGTTTTTTTAGTTTCATCGCGAGTAACCTGATCTTTGTATGTAGAGACATAACCGTTCTGAGATGCTGTGATATACTTATCAGCCTCTCCAATAGCCGTTGCCGAGCTGAAAGCACCGCCATCTTCTGTAGAGAACGATTCGGAAGAAACGTCTTTGTAGTGCTCAACATAGAAGCCCTTGTCATACGGCCTGTATCCGATGATAACGGCATCATACACGTTTTTTCCCTCGCTATTCTGTGTTTTATGGTAGTCGAACATAAGACCGATGTTCGAATATCTGGTAACAGCTCCGTCATCGTCCTGATAGTATTTTTTAGTACCATCAGTTTCAGTAAGTTCAGTCAACTTGCACTGGTATTTCGAGATGTCAACAGTAACCGTCGCCTTGAAAGCAGAGACCTGCTCCTTTGTGCCAAGCTGCTTGAACGCACGCTTATAAAGATACTGGGCATCGGTAGATGTCTTTCCATCTTCTCTAGCGTCAGCCCAGAACGTCAAATCGTATTTTCCGCCAGACGAACCGCCGTCTCCCTCATCGTCAGCACAGCCAACGAATGTTCCCGCGACAGCGAGAGCAGCAACCGCGCTGAATGCCGCCAATACTTTCTTTGAAAGTTTCATAGTCAATTCCTCCATGTCGAATCGATTCTTTCCGCACGAACACTCCGCGCGGCGGCTTTCCTTAAAAACACTTAAAAGAAAGCCGATGATGATACTATATAAAAAAAAAGTAGTTTTTCAACTTTTACTCGCAAAAATCCCATTTTTTGTTTGCGTAAAAAAAGGTTTGCTTATGACAGAAAAAAAAATCGAACTAAGCCATTTTCTACACGTTTTTGTTCCTGACGGTTGAACGCATTCGAAAACGCCACAGAGGATTTTGTGTTGTGAGAATTGCATTGATAAGAAAAGCGCGCAATCCCGAACGCATTTCCATGAAATACGGATGCTGAGTCATGCTTTCTTACGAACGCCGCCCAGCATAGGCTGCGGGATTTTTTTCGGGCGGAGCGCGCCACTACAGCGTGCGGATTGCGGAAATGCAGAAATCGTTCATATCGCTGTCGAATTTCAGGATGTAGAGCGCGGGAAACGTGCGCGAAGGCGGAAGCTCGACTTCAATCTCCTCGAAATCGGAGACGAGCCACGACTTGTAGCGGGAAAGCATACGCCCGGGGAAACCGTCGCGCGCAGGAATCGTGTGCTCCGCGCCATCGTCCACGACCTCGCAGAAAAAGCGGCGCACGGGAACGAGAAGATGCCTGTCGATGCGGTAGACGCGGACGCGGACGACCTGCCCGGCACGCTCAACTGACACGGGAATGCGCTCGGGCGGAACGGGGAAGCGCGCGCCGAGGAACGAGAACGAGACGGCGCAGAGAACGGCATAAGAGATAACGGAAGGAACGAGAAGGATTTTCCAGAGCGCAGAAAGAGCCGTGCCGAACGCGAAAAGCGCCGACACAAAAATCATGTCCACGCGGCTTTCAAGAAGCAAGTCCGCGCTGAACGCACGCCCCGCGGAAATCATCATCGCGGCGAAAAACGCGACCGCGAACGTGATTGACATGCAGAAAAGCGAGAGCCGGCATCCCAGCATCCGCTTCCCGAAAATCTTCGACGAAACGGCGCAGAGGACGCAGCCGAACGCGGAGCCGAGGAAAAACGCACAGCAGCCGAGGCACAGCGATGCCGACGAATTCATAAGCCCGACCTGTAATCCTGAACGACGCTGATTTCGGAGCGCACGACGAACTGGGGAAGCTCGCACGACGCAATAGTCACAGCCCTGCTCGCAATCGCCGACGAACCTGCCACGCCGCGCAACGTGACGGTTTTCTTCCCGTCGATTACGGAAATGGACGCGCGGAGGTAGTCGATGTTCATCTCGTAGCAGAAAATCAGCACGTTGACGAGGTGCTGCCCGATGAGAAGCTCCTCGATTTTGACCATGCCCTCCTCCTCGACGGCATCGCTCATCATCGACTGCACCCCGTCGGCAATCATTCCCGCGACGGTGTCGATTCCGAGAAGCCCCGTGTTGAAGACGACGTGGTAAAGCGACGGGTCGTTGACGTTCACGTCGAAAAAGCTCTTGTGGAACCCAGACCTGTTCGTGTCGCTTTCGTTCATGAGCTTCTGCGCAGACTTTCTGTCGAAGCCGAATTCGCGCTCGAGTCGCTCAAGGCGGATTTGCCCGTCGGCGACGAACCGGCACGATATATGGTTCGGGATGTCGCGCAGGACGAGGAACGAGCCGCGCCCAATCAGTATGCAGTTGTTGTTCGACGCGAATTCGAGGATGGCAGTCTGAAGGTAGTCGAGGTATTCGTCCCTGTCCTTCGAAAGCGACGCGAAAAAGCCGGGCCTCCGCTCGTCGAATTTCCGCAATTTCTCCCTCGGAAAGCCGAGCTTCACCACGCGCTCCTCAATATCCTTGCGCCCGAAAAAACGGTACCCCATCTTCTCGGCGACGGCGGCGCAGATTTCGTCGCCAAGAGACGCAATCTGCCTTGAAATTGTCAGAATCGCCATTCAAACCTCCAGTGCAAGCGGAAAAAATCGACTCCGTTTGAAATTCTCCGCATTTGCTCCTAAAATCATCGGAATCCGGCGCGGGAAAGTAAACCGCGGCAGAAACACGGGACGATATAAAGCAAATTAACTTGAGAAGTGCCATTCCGAACTTGTTTCGGCATGACATCGTTTTTTCTGGTTGATTTACTGCATGAGGAGGAAAATCGTGGGCGAAAAAATTGAGTGGAACGAAATCGGGAAGGAAACCCTGCTGAAAACGCGCGTCATGGACGTCTGCCAGACGACGTCGGTCTCTCCGGACGGGCGCGAGGGAAAATTCATCGTGAACGACGCCCCCGACTGGGTAATCGTCATCGCCGAGCTGGACGGAAATTTCCTGATGGTCAGGCAGTGGCGGCACGGCGAGAAGGGAATCAGCACGGAATTTCCCGGCGGCGTAATAGATGAGGGCGAGACTCCGGAGATGGCGGCGCGGCGCGAGCTGAAGGAGGAGACCGGGTTCGAGGCGGGAACCCTCACCTACCTCGGGAAGATGAACCCGAATCCGGCGCTGTTCAGGAACCACAGCCATTTCTTCGCCGCGACGGACCTGATTCCGACCGGAAAGCAGAACCTTGACGACGACGAATTCGTCGAGTACATGCAGATTCCGAAAGACGAGGTAATAAGGAAAATGGGAAGCGAGGAATACCCGCATGCGCTCATGGCGGCCGCGCTGATGAAATACATGGCGGCGAGCGGAAACAGATAAACGGCAAAAAAAATGCTGTCCTTTTCGGGGACAGCATTTTTTTCATGAAGTCCGGATTTCCGGCGCCATTCCGTTTTTCACTTTGCGTCGCTCACGGAAGGAGACGCAGGAGCCGAGTTCGAGATGAGGGAAGCGCCCTGCTTCTGCTCTGTTTTTGCGGGCTCGGCTTTTTCGGGCGCCGCGGCTGATTTCTGCTCTGCTTTTGCAGGCTCGGCCTTCGCCTCGGATGCCTTCGGTTCCGCGCTTTTTGCCTCGGCAGGCTTCGCGTTCACGACGGGGCGAGAAGAGGCGACTGCCGAATACGTGTCGTACTTCTTCGCGGGATTGTAGACACCCTCGCGGTACTCGCCCGTTATGCTCGGAATCTTCATCTTCATTCCGGGGTGGATGAGGTTGGGGTCGTTCGGCTTCGGCATGCTCTGCTTGTTCGCCTGATAGAGATTTTCCCACAGAAGCGGGTTGTTGTAGACGTACGTGCGTCCGGATATGTTCCAGTAGCAGTCCTTCGTCTCAGCCCACGGGCGCACGACATAATATTCAGGAAGCGGCGTCACCTCGCGGATGTCGGCAAGTGCGGCAAGAACCTGATTCGCGTAATCGGTCGCCGCAACGTAATCTTCCTTTGCGTACACATCCTTTGCCGACGCGTACGCCTGCTCCGCAGCCGAATATGCCATCGGGAAATTCCTGTCCGCGCTGATTTTCTTCGCGAACGCAATCCTGTCGGAAGCCTTCTTCATCGCCTTGTCAGCCTCGGCCTTCGCGAGCATCTTCTTTATGTATGCCTGCGAGAGCGCGGCGTTCTCCTCCGCTTTCTGGGAATACTCGACAGAAAGCTCGTATTCGCCGGCGTCGAGCGCGTTCTGCGCTTTCTTCGTGTACTCGTCGGCGAGTTTCTGATACGTGTTGTTCTTGTAGCTCACAGAAAAAACAGCTGAACCTGCGAGCAACGCTGCTGCAACAAAAAGGACTTTTTTCATTCAGTATCTCCGTTTTCCGTAAAAACCGCCCGGAACGTCCCGGTCACCGGACGGCTTCAAATATGCCCCTTCTTCCGGGCACCTGTTTTGAAATTCCGAAACAGACCTGTCCGAGATGCCCCCGAACAAGCCAGCTTTTATTTTGCGTCCACGACGCTGCCGCCATCGGCATTATCGGCCGAATTCTCCGCGGCAATTGCCTCGTCGGCTATTTTCGCAGCGGTCTCGGCAAGCTCGCCGGACTCGACGTCGATAACGGAATCTTCGGGATTCGCGAACGAATCCTGCTCAAGGAGCACCGCGTTCTCGTCCTCGATTCCCGCGACTTTCTCGGTAAGCGGGTTCGTCTCGTCTGTCTCGGCAGCGAATTTCTCGGCCTCAAGCTTCGCCTGCTTCGCCTTCTCGAGCGCAGCCTCGGCATCGGCGCGGTCTTTCTTCACAGTCTCGAACATCGTGATGTACGATTCCTTCGCGCTCTTGTATCCGTTGTAGGCAGCCTCGTTGTTCCGGTACGTGTACGCGGACTCAGCCTTCTTGAAAACTTCCGTCGCCTTTACGTATGAATCCTTCGTCCGCTTCGCAACCTGGCATTTCACGCTCTCGGCGTCCTTCTTCGCGGCGATTGCGGCCTTGCGCTCGCGCCCGACCATCGCGGTGAATCCCTTGTTCACAAGGGAATCGTATGCCTTGAGCGCGATTTCCGCCTGCGCGAGAAGCTCCTTTCCGGAACCTGACGAGGCGCAGAGAGAATCGTAATTGGAGAGCGCTTCCTCTCCGACCTTGAGAATCGACGCGTCGAGGTCCGATTCCGCCATCGTGGCGGCCTTTGTCTTGAGCGCCTGCGCGAGGGAGGCTTTCTGCATGGAGTCGAACCTGACGATAATCTCGTTGAGCTCGGCAGAATAATCGTTTTTCGGCTCGGCGGCGAATTTATCCTTCACGCCGCTGAACGAGCCGTCTGTTGCCTTGAAGAAATCGGCATAATACGTCGGAGCCTTCGCCTCGACAGCGCGAAGGCGGGCCGCCTCCGCTTTCTCTATAAGGGCTTTGTTCGCCTCGGAGAAATCCTCCGAATCATCTTCTTTTGTTTCCTCGACGGCAGGCTGCTCGTTCTTGTCGTCAGCCGCCTCGACATCCGTCGATTTACAAGACGCGAACGTGAACGCCGCGAGGATTCCGAATGCAATTGCAATGCGATTAACTTTCAAAATATATATCCTCCTTTATGTCAAATTAAAAATGCTGCTTATTATAAAATAGAAACAAACATCGGGCAATAATATAAAATATCGGCAGGAACGGCAAAGCAGAAAACAGGAAGTCAACGAAATCAAAAATCGGCGACGTATTTTGAGCAGGGCGAGCCGTTTTTCATCACCATCTCGTATACAAGCATGAAAAGCAGCGTGTTCTGGAACGCGCTTCCGGCGGAGCGGATTTCGACGTCGAATGCAGAAAGGCGCGCGGTTATCGACGAAGCCTGCGCGAAAGACCAAATCCGAGCGGCGCGCTCGTACTGCGCAATCGCCTTTTTTGAAAGGAACCCGTTTTTTTTGAGGACGGCCTCGCTGACGGGCCCGGAATGGAGCGAATGCCAAAGCCCGAGCTTCCTGAAACACGACGCGAGCCCGGCGATAAGCGGAACGGGGCTCGAATTCTTCGTCATCATGATTTTCTGGACAATCGAAAGGGAATTCTCAAGGCGCTTCTCGGCGGAAAGCCCCGTCTCCACCATCGCGTCGAAAAGCGTGAACGCGTTCTCCTCGCGGTTGTGCGAGAGGATGTTCTCGACGTCGCCCGCCGTTATCGTCGCGCCCGGGCGGAAGCAGTACAAGAAGCGGGAACATTCCGTGCGGAGGGAAAGCGTGTCGCCCTCAACCATGTCGAGGATAAGCGAGACCGCATCATCCTCGATGCCGAACCCGTTTTTCGAGAAGAAATCGCGTATCCAAGCATTTTTCCTGTCCTCAGAAATCTCCCAGAAAATCTGCCGGTTCTGTTTCGGAACGATTTCCTCGAGCTTTTTGTCCACGGAAATCTCGTCCGAAACGAGGATGAGCACGTTCTGGGAATCGGAGGCGGACGCGAGCCATTCGGAAAGCGCCCCGACGTCATCCTTTTTCTTTATGAGCTCGGCCTCGCGATAGACAACGCAGCTAGACGCGGAGAAAAGCGACCCCGACTGAAGCGTCGAGACGACCTCGGAAACGGGATTTTCCGAAACGTAGCACGTCGAGAATTCGACATCGCCGAGGCGTTTTTTCAAATCCGCTTTTATCGAGTCGATTTTGTCGCCCTTCGCCCCGAATTCGGGACCGGTAAAAAGGTATGCCTGAGCCGCCATCGTCTTCCCGAATCAGTACGCGCGGACTATGCTTGAAAGGATTCCCACAACCTTGACGTCCTTGCTGTAAATGGCGGGAAATTCGGGGTTCTCCGGCTGGAGCCTGATTCCGTCAGTCTCTTTGTAGAACCGTTTTATCGTCGGATAACCGTCCGCGACGGCAACGACAATCTGCCCGTCAACAGCAGCCTCGCTCCGCTCGACAACGGCGAGGTCGCCCTCGAGGATTCCGGCATCCCTCATGCTCGTGCCGCGTACACGAAGAGCGAAATACGATTTTCCCGCCTTGACGAACGGCTCGACGAGATTCACGTAGCCGTCGATGTTCTCCTCGCACAGGAGCGGCTTTCCTGCCGCCACGCTTCCGAGAATGGGCACCTTCGACACGAACGGCTCGTCATCGCGCTTCGTGTCGACGAGGACGCTTATCGATCGGGCGCGCTTCTGGCTCTGCGAGAGATAGCCTTTTTTCTGGAGCGCCGCGATATGGTCCTGCACGGCGCGGAGGGAAATCCCGAAGTTCACCCCGATTTCCCTGACAGTCGGGGGGAAACCGTTCTCTTTTATGAAGGAGGAAATGAAATTGAGGACTTCCTTCTGTCTTTGTGTAATTTCTTTCATTGCGTTTTCCTGCGTAGAAGTCAGTCTTCCTCGAATTTGCTCTCAAACAGGTCGTAGAGAGTCTCCACAGCCTGCTTCTCGTCAATCCCATCGGCCTTAACGACAAGCACCGTGTTGTAGCTCGCCGCCATCGTTATGACCCCCATAATGGATTTCGCGTTGACAGTCATTGAATCCTTCTGAATCTGGATTTCCGCAGAGAATTTGTTTGCTGTCTGCGCGATGAGTGCAGCCGGCCGAGCATGAATTCCCGCCCGGTTTTTTACCGTAAGAGTTTTTTCTGTCATAAAGAACTTCCTTGTAAATTTATATGAAGATTCTCAATAAGAATCATCGCTTCCATAGTAGGTGTCGCGGACCTGCCCAGTCTCAATCCACTTGAGGATGTTCTGGTTGAAATCGCGCGCGGAATCGTATCCTTTTGCCCGGAGGCGCTCGTTCATCGCGGCAGCCTCGATTATTATGGGAAGGTTCCGCCCCGGCTTGACGGGAATCTCGATTTCCGGAATCTCGACGCCGAAGAAATCGACCATTTTCCTGTCGGTACCGATTCTATCGTACGTTTTGTCAGAATCCCATTCCCCGAGCTTTATAACAAGCTGAATTTCCTTCTGCTCGCGGATGGAGCCGATTCCGTAGAGCTGCGAGACATTTATGATTCCAAGCCCGCGGATTTCCATATGATGGCTTATAAGCGCGTTCACGCCCTGCCCGAGTATGGTGCTACCGTTCACGCACCTGACGTTGACGATATCGTCCGCGACAAGGCGGTGCCCGCGCTCGACAAGCTCAAGCGCGCATTCCGACTTTCCGACGCCGGAATGCCCCGTCAGGAGGATTCCGATTCCGAAAACCTCCACGAGGACGCCGTGCATCGTCTTTGTCGGGGCGAACACGTTGGAGAACACGCGCATGAGCCTCATGCAGAATTCAGTTGCCTCGATATTCGTCTGGAGGACCGCGCACTGGACGCTTTCCGCCGTCTTTATGAACCTGTCGTCAGGAAAAAGATTGTCCGAAAAAACGACGAACGGGATTCCGAACGAAAACAATTTTTCGACAGAATCGGTCTTGTTCTCCGCGTAAAGCTTCTCGAGGTACTTCACCTCGCCAAGCCCGAAAACCTGCGCCCGGTCGGACTGGAATCCCTCAAAGAACCCCGTAAGCGCAAGCCCCGCGCGGTTGACGTTCGGGACGACGACCTCCTTGGAGAGACCTTTCCGCCCACCTATACATTTGAGATTCAACGAATTCTTGCCCGGAAGTTTCATGTCGAGCAAATCAAGCACCAAGAAGGGTTTTTCCGCCATAAAAATGACTATACACACAAACGCCAAAACGCACAAGTTGTTTCTACAGCCAAACGCATCATACGCGAAACTCCCACAGAAAAAGCGCAAGCAATGCCGGCCCGGCGCATATTTTTCCGTTCCGGACACAAAAAAACGGGCGCCCGTAACGGACGCCCGCAAAAAATCGCCTCAAAAGCGGCTCACGGAATTACTTTTTTTCCTGAACCTTGTCCTTCTCTTTCTTAATCTTGACGTCGAGCACATCCATCATCTTGTTGAGGGAAGCCCCGAAGTCGAAATCCTCGGCGGAGACATGAGCCTGCGTTCCCCAGCGGAAATTGACAGTCGCGTCGAAGACATATGCCTTCTCATGCTCGACCTTCACGATGAGGTCGACGATAAGGTCGTCGGCATATTTCACGCGCTCGATTTTCTTCTCAATCATGTCTGACTGTTTCTGTTCAAGCTCAAATCCCACCGCCTTGATTGTCTTTGTCATAATGTACTCCTTGTTATAAGCAGAATTGTCCACCACGAGCAGACGGCAGCCGCCCCGCTGGACCTATCAAACATGTCCGGAACCTTCAGTTTCAGAACAGGTTGTTTCGAAACGCGATGCTCAAAAACGTGCTATTCGCGCTTTTTTGAGCTCGTCGACCTGAGCGGCAACGAAGTTATCGAACATGTCTATTACAATATACACCACAAATCCGAATTTGGCGAATTTTATTTTGCGGCGAAGCTCACCGCTCGTACGACGAATTGATGTTCAGCTCGGCGCGGTATTTCGCGACGGTGCGGCGGGCAATCTTTATGCCGCGCTCAAAAAGCATGTCCGCGATTTTCTGGTCACTCAGCGGCTTGTCGTCGGGGGAGCGCTCCCTGAGAATCGACTCAATCTCCGCCTTGACCCCGACTTTCGACGTCGGCGCGAAATCGCCCCCGACGATGCGGTTCATCTTCTGTTTTTGCACGGTCTCCTCGTTCACCGCGTTCGTGAAGAAATAGCCGAACGGGAAAATCCCGAACTCGCACGAAAGGAATTTCCCGTTCGCCATGCGCGAGATGGTCGAATCGTCGACGCCGAGCGCGCCCGCGACATCCTTCTGCTTGAGCGGGACGAGGAAGCGCGCGCCCTTCTCGAAAAACGCGTGCTGCCGCCTGACAATCTCGACCGCGGCACGAACAACAGTCCACTCGCGGAAGGAAACGCTGTCGATGAAAGCCGACGCCGCCTGGACGGAATCGCGCGCGAAACGTAGCTCCGCCTTCCCCTTCTCGTCGAGGCTGTCCGCCTGGACGGAGGAGAGTTTTTTTTCGAGGGCGGAAAACTCGGGCGAAATCCTCATGTTCGGAATCGAAGCGCGGGAAAACGAAACTTTCAGCGCGCATTCCTCCATGAATTCGCCGACCACAATCCCGTCAGGCGTCTCGAAATTCATCTTTCCGTCACCGTCGGCATCGACTTTCGGGATTTTCTCCACGAAAACATCGGGATATACCGTGTTCGTGGAGGAGACGCCGAACGCGCGCGCAGGAAACGGGTCGAGCGTCTTTATGAAGGAAATCGCGTCGCGCGCGTCATCCTCCGTCAGCAGCTTCCGCGGGATGCGCTCCGTAAATTCAGGATACAGCTCGTCAGCCGCGCCGGAAAAAGCGGACTCCCGCCTTGAGACGATGAAACGGTTCGCCTTCCGCGCGACCTTTTCGGGCACGGGCGGGTCGAGGAAATCGAAGTGCCCGTTCAGTATGAAGAGAACGATGCCCGAGGCGCCCCTGTCGATTGCCTGAATCAGGAGGCTGTGCTCGAAATTCGTGCAGCACGTCCCGACGGGGTCGAGCCGCTGGACGATGTGGATGCATTTTGCGAGAAGCCGCTCGTCGTTCGACGGCTTCGATTTGTCGAGGAGCGAAATCGGGGCGAGGATGTGGAAGCCGTTCGCGTTCAGGTTGCCGACAAGCCGCTCGCACAGCTCAGCCTCGTCGCGCGAAAGGTTCATCGACCGGAGCTGGTGGAGGAGATGGTCGGAAAGGGGAACGCGCGTGTCGGCGTTCGACTCAAGCGCCTTCTGGAAGCGCTCGCTCGCCTCCTCGCCCTCCTTTCCTGAAGAGCCGTACCGTATGTTGTCGGAGAACCGCGCCCGCGCCATAAGCCCGGAAGAAACGCCGTCCTCAAAAGAGTCGCCCGACACCTCAAGCGCTGGATTCTTTTCCGCTGTCCCGTAAATCTCGTCGCGAAGCTCGCCCGAGGAGAGTGAGAGAATCCTGAGCGACTGGATTTGCCGCTGGCTCAGCCTCATCGACTGGGACATCTTCATTTTTTGGGATTGCGATTGACGCTGTGACAAAACGAGCTGCATGGGGACAGTATACCATCTTTCGCATGTGCCGTCCCGCAGGCAAAAACGCGGGCTGCCGCCATTCTCAGATTCACGGGGAGCGATTTTTTTTGTAGAATCGTGCCATTATGAAAACATTCAGCCGATTCGGAGTTCAAATCCCCGAGATTCTGCTTCCGAAAGGAATCAGCCTCGGAACGTGGTCCGTCATCGCGTGCGACCAATACACGCAAGACAGGGAATATTGGAAAAAAGCAGCCGCGGCAGCGGAGGGAAAGCCGTCGACGCTCAACCTCATCTATCCGGAAGTCTACCTGAACGAGGCGGACAAGGAAAAACGCATCGAGTCGATTCAGCGTACGATGGGCGAATACCTCAAAAGCGGCCTGTTCAGCGCGGAGGAGATGGCGGTCTACGTCGAGCGCACGACGGAATACGGGCGCATGAGGAAAGGTCTTGTCGTCGCGATCGACCTCGACAAGTACGAGTGGAAACCCGGCTCGAAGGCGTTCATCCGCGCGACGGAGGCGACCGTTCCGGAACGGATTCCCCCGAGGATGAGAATCAGGAACGGCGCGCAGCTTGAGCTTCCGCACATAATGCTCCTCGCGAACGACAAGGAGCGCGCGCTCGTCGAGGAGACAGGAAAAATCGCCAAGCTCGACGGGGAAAAGGCATACGACGGGGAGCTGATGCTCGGCGGCGGAAAAATCACCGGCTGGAAAGTCAAAAGCGACCGCGCGATAAAGCGTATTTCCGACGCGCTTGAGAAAATAAAGGACGAGAACACCGATTCCGACGGGAACACGTTCCTCTTCGCGGTCGGCGACGGGAACCACTCGCTCGCGACGGCAAAGGCCGTCTGGGACGAGCACAAAAAGACGCTCTCGGATTCCGAACGCGAGGCAAGCCCCGTCCGGTTCGCGCTCGTCGAAATCGTCAACATTTACGACGAGGGGCTGACGTTCGAGCCGATCCACCGCGTCGTGTTCAACCACAATCCGGAAAAGCTCATTTCGTTCACGGCGGAAAAGCTCGGCGGAAAAATGCTCGGCTTCGATTCGGCGGAAAAGCTTGCCGGATTCATCGGCGACAAGACAGCTGCCGGCGCGCGGTTCGGCTTTATCCGCACGGAAGGCGGGAAAACGTCGTTCACCGCGCTTGAGACGGAAATCACGGACCTCGCGATTGCCGCGCTCCAGCCCGCGCTCGACGAATTCATCGCCGGGGACAGCGGAAAAAAGGAGGACATCGACTACATCCACGGAACGGAAGACACCGTCCTCCTCGGAAAGAAGGAAAACGCGACGGCAATCCTCCTCCCCCCGATTGCGAAGGACTCGTTCTTCCAGACAATCGCGAACCGCGGCGTCCTTCCGAGGAAGTCGTTCAGCATGGGCGAGGCAAGCGAGAAGCGATTCTACGTCGAAGCCCGCCGCCTCTTCTAAACATCCTCAGCTTGCGGCGCGCGCCGCACATGATGACGGGACTCCATCGGGGTTCCGTCTTTTTTTCCGGCAAACAGCCACCGACGGAACAGCTTATCCACTGTCCGTGGAACTTTCTCTTTTCTCTTTTCTCTTTCCTCTTTCCTCTTTCCTCTTTCCTCTTTCCTCTCTGCCTGTGGATAAGGCTGATTTTATTTGAAGCGCGCCTGCTTGTGAAATCATGTTTTTGAATGGCACGGGAAACCATGCATCAATCAAAAACCAGGACAGTGCCAAAAACAAAAACGCGGCATCACTGCCGCGTCCCATCTATCAGCGCACACGGACGTGCGCACACTGCGAGGACGGAACTCAACGAGTTCCGTGGCTCTGATTCCGACAGAAAGTCGGAATCAGAGCGGGATATTGCCGTGTTTCTTGCTGATTTTGTCGCTGCTTGTTTTTCCTTCGAGAAGGCGGAAGCTCTGCGCGACGCGGTTTCTCGTCTCCTCGGGATTGATGACGGCGCTGATGTAGTCGCGCTGCGCTGCGATTGTCGGCGTCATGAACGTCGCCGCGTACTCCGCTTTTTTCTGCTCGACGAGAGCGGCGTTCGCGGGGTCCTTCATCTCCTTCGCGAAAAGGATTCCGGTCGCACCCTCGGCGCCCATGACGGCAATCTCGGCCTTCGGCCACGCGTAGACGAAATCCGCGCCGAGATGCTTCGAGCACATCGCGATGTATGCGCCGCCGTACGCCTTTCTCGTGATGACGGTCACTTTGGGAACGCTCGCCTCGCTGTATGCGTAGAGGACCTTCGCGCCGTGGCGGATGATTCCCTTCTGCTCTTCCTGCGGACCGGGAAGGAACCCGGGAACATCGACGAACGTGAGGAGCGGGATATCGTAGCAGTCGCAGTAGCGGACATGGCGCGCAATCTTGTCGCTGGCGTCCGTGTTCAGCAGGCCTCCGAAGAAGCCAGGATTGTTCGCGACGATTCCGACCGTCTTGCCCTCGATTTTGGCGAACCCTACGACGGCGTTGCCCGCGAATTCCGCCTCCGACTCGAAGAACGAGCCGTCATCGACGACGTCGGAAATGACTTCCTTTATGTCGTAGCCCTTCTTCGTGTCCTCAGGAAGAACGGACTTTATCGCCTCGAGCTTGGCCACGTCGAAACTGAAGACAGGCTCCTCCTTCGAAGAGAAAAGCCCTTTCTTCATCTTCGGCTCGAACGGAACCCTGTCGCCGTAGAAATGAGGGATGTAGTCGAGGAGCTTCCTGACGTTCTCGTAGCACGATTTCTCGTCCTCGCATCTCCAGTGCGCGACGCCTGACTTCTGCGAATGGATGGCAGCGCCTCCCAAATCCTCCTCGGAGATGTCCATGAACATAACCTGCTTGACGACTTTCGGGCCGGTGATGAACATCTGCGAAATCTTGTCGATGGTGAAGATGAAATCGGTAAGCCCCGGAGAATAGACGGCGCCGCCCGCGCACGGGCCTGCGATAATCGAAATCTGCGGAATGACGCCCGACGCGCGGACGTTCTGGTAGAAGATGTCGCCGTAACCGCAGAGCGCGTCAACGCCCTCGGGAATTCTCGCCCCGCCCGAATCGTTCACGCCGATGACAGGGCACTTCATCTCGATTGCCTTCGCGATGACCTCGGCAATCTTCTGCCCGTGCACTTTTCCCAAGCTTCCGCCCTGAACCGTAAAATCCTGCGAGTAGATTGCGACCTTGCGTCCGTTCACCGTGCCGAATCCTGTTATGACGCCGTCATACGGCAGCTCCTTCTTGTCCATGCCGAACGCGGTGCACTGATGGCGGGCAGCGGAGTAAATCTCCATGAAACTTCCCTCATCGAGAATCGCGTTTATGCGCTCGATGGCGTGCAGTTTTCCCTTGGCGTGCTGCTTCTCAAGATTGTATTCCATTAGAATTCCTCCATAACGGCGGTTTTTCGTAACCGTTTGAAACGTTTCTTTTCTGAAAATCAGTGCCGATTCCGGATTTGTAACCGGTTTTACTGGCACAACATCGAAAAAAAGTCTAAACACTACGCATATTTTCGTCAAGATGACATTTTTTTAATTTTTGTCATTTAAAATGGAACGGAGAAGCGAAGGACAGAACAGGAAAGACCGCTCAGCGCGCTCCGGAAAGGAATGATTCCGCAGCCGTGCTTCCATACGATTCGACAAGGTCGCGCGCGCCGCTTTCCATGTCGGTTTCGGAAGGAAGCCACGGGTATTTTTCCCGAAGGGAAGCGGCCGCGGCGCGGACATCTCCGTGCGCGGAATCGAGCGCCGCCTGGTATTCCGAAGCGAATTCCTTGATTCGGACAGACGAGGAGGCGTTTTTCCCCCCGCTCGGCTCAAGGGCGCGGACAATCCAGCGGGAGCCGTTCCATTCAAGCGACACGGTCTCGGAAACTCGCTCGACGTTTATCCGCGACGCGTCCATCGTTATGAAGAAATACTCCGCCGCGTGCGCCGAAACGTCGCCCTTCTTGAGCATTTTCCCGTTCTCCTCGCGCACAGGCTCCCGCCGCTCGCTCCGCCTCGGGAAATCGGCGCGGCTCGGAACGGGATTCCCGTCGATGCGCAGGTTCGTGATTCCGTACATCCAGAACGTCGTCGACGGCTTGAAGAAAACCCATTCCTCGGGCGATACGGTCTTGTCGGACGCGTTGAAGCTCTCGCGCTCCTTTCCGTTGACGTAGAAGCCGGTGATTATCTGGATGAAATCCTTCATTTTCCGCCCCTTCGCAATCTCGGACAGATTCGGGACGTCCGCCTTGTGCGCGAACGAGTAGAACACATGCGCGGTCTCGGCGGAAGAAAGCCCGCGGGAAGTCGCGAGCCTGCCGTTCGACTCGACAAAGCTGCCCGCCGCGAATGCAGCGACGACAGCGGCAACCGCAGTCCCGAAAATCCTCGCCCTGTTCCTGCGGAAAAAACGCGAGAACGAAATCCGCCGTCTTCTCGAACGGCTCTCATTCTCCTCCCTCGCCCGGAATTCATCGTCGGAAAGCTCCGGCTTCCGCTCCGAAGCGAACAGCTCCGCGCGGAACGAATCCAAATCGAACGCGGACGCGCGCGCGATTATCTCCGCCCGTATTTTCTCCGCCCTGTCGTTCCTGTAGCGCCGCTCCCCCGGAATCGGCTCGAACGAAAGCGGGATGGAAAGCCCGGCATCAACCGCCGAAGAAAGCGCGCCGGCGATTCCGTTCACTTTATGCGAGAGCGGGACGAAATTCCTGTCGAGGATATCGGTCTGGCGCACGGAATCGTCGTCCGCGGCATAGGGGAAGGTTCCTGAAAGCGCGCGGTACGCGATTACGGCGCGGGTGAAAAGGGACTGCTCCGCCGCGCCAAGCCCCTTGTAGATGAAAAATCCCTGCTTTTTCGCGTACGCTCCGGAATTGACGGCGCAGAATTCGCACACGTCGCCCGGAAGAAGGAGGACGCGCGTGCAGTCGTCGGAAACGAGGATTCCGCAGCCGCCCGTGTTCCCCACGGGAAATCCGCCGGCCTCCCCGGAAAAAGACGCGGAAAGCGCGGCGACTGCGGCGAGCGCGGCTTTCTTTTTGTCCCAGCCCCCGCACCCGCCGCCGAGAATCTCGTCAAGCGCGCGGAAAACGAACGGAACGTCGCCGCAAAACCACACGGTTCCATCAATGACGGCCGTTCCCGCAAATCCCCATCCGGAACAAGAAACGGCTTTCCCGCCGTCAACCGTCACGACAAGCCCCTTGCTCTCCATCAACCCCGCCATGCGTATCTTCCCGAACGAATCGGCATCGATTCCGCTCGAAATGACAGCCACGCCGGCGCCCTTTTCGTTTTCCATCATATTCATGGGAAGGAATTTACAAACAATGGGCGAGTTCGGCAACGGAAAAGAGCGGATTCAGCCGACGACGCCCAGAATCTCCGCGCCGTACCGCTCCGCCTTGCTTTCCCCGACGCCGTAGCAGCCGAGAAGCTCCTCGCGGGTATGCGGCATCTTCCACGCGATGTCGAGCAGCGTCCTGTCGTTGCAGATTATGTACGGCGGGACGGATTCCTCCTGCGCCTTCTGCTTGCGCCATTTCTTCAGCTCGTCGAACACACGCGCGGCATCCTCGTTGTCTCCGAAATCGGCGACGGGCTTTTTGTGGAGAACCGCCTGCTTCTTCCCGCTTTTGGGGAACGACTCGAACGACGGCTGGCGGCTTCCGGAATTCGGGGACGACGGCTCAAGGCGGAACGCGAACTCGATTTTGTCGCGGTTCCTCAGCGCGGAAAGGCCGTCCCTCGTCATGCTCAGAATCGAATACTCGCCCGTCCGCACGAGCATGTCCCTGTCGATAAGCGCATCGACGAGCATTTTCCATCCGTCCGCGTCGAATTCCGTCCCAATCCCGAACACGGGAAGCCCGTCGTGCCCGCGTTCGACGATTTTTTTGTTTTTCGAGCCGACGAGGACGTCAATGACGTAATTCGCCCCGAACCTGTTCCCCGTCCGTATGATGCAGCTCATGAGCTTCTGCACGGGCACGGTCAAATCGCGCACGGGAGCCGTTCCCATCACGGAGTCGGTCGTACAGATGTCGCAGCAGCATTCGTTCTCGCCCGAATACGATTCCCCGAAATACGACAGGAGCGTTCGGCGGCGGCAAACCTGCGACGTGACGAACGTGCGCATCCCCGCCAGAAGCCTTTCCGAGCGATCCTTGTCCGCGCTGTCGTCGAACAGCAGCCGAATCTTGAACAAATCCGCGCCCGAATACAGGAGAAGTGCCTCGCTCGGCAGCCCGTCCCTTCCCGCGCGCCCGACCTCCTGATAATACTGCTCGACCGATTTCGGCATCGTCTGGTGGATTACGAACCGCACGTCCGGCTTGTTTATCCCCATCCCGAACGCGAGCGTCGCGACCATTATCTGCACGTCGTCGCGTATGAACCTCTCCTGATTCTCCGCGCGCACCTCGTTCGTAAGCCCCGCGTGATAATTGAGCGCGGAATACCCCTCCGCCCGCAACCGCTCGGCGAGGGAATCGACATCGCGCTTCGAAAAGCAGTAGATTATCCCGCATTCTCCTTTGTGCCGCTCTATGCACTCGACAATCTGCTCGAACCCGTCCTTCCTTTTCTGCTGCACGGAGAGGAATATGTTCGGCCGGTCGAAACTCGAAAGGAGCACGGCAGGATTGTTCAGGGCGAGATTCCGTATGATGTCGTTTCTGACGACATCCGTCGCTGTTGCCGTGAGCGCGAGGAAAACCGCGTCCTTGAACTGCTTCCTGACCGCGGAAATCTCAAGATAATCGGGGCGGAAATCGTGCCCCCACTGCGACACGCAATGCGCCTCGTCAATCGTCACGCAGCGAACGCGCACGTTCGCGTCGTGGAGGAGGTCGTTTATGCGCGGCGTCGCAAGCCCTTCCGGCGAGACATAGACGATTTTCGTCGTGCCGAACCGAATCGAATCCATCGATTCCCTGTACTGCGCCCAATCGACGGCGGAATTCAGGAAAACGGCGTCGATTCCGCATGCGCGGAGGGCGGCGACCTGGTCCTGCATGAGGGAAATCAGCGGGGAGACGACGACCGTAAGCCCGTCGAATATAAGCGCGGGAATCTGGTAGCAGAGCGATTTTCCCCCGCCCGTCGGCATCACGGCGAGCGTGTCCCGCCCCTCAAGCACGTTCCGAATTATCTCTTCCTGCTGCAGCCTGAACCCCGAATAGCCGAAAACGGTCTTCAGAACGAATTCCGGTGTTTTTCCAACGCAATCAACCATCGCAAAATCTCATCCTCAAAAATCATATGCGCCCGGAAAAAATCCCGGACATGTCCTAGTATATCCGAACGGCACCGCGTGTTCAGCCCACTATTTTCCGCGCGTCCGCGCGCAAAATGCCCGGCACCACTTGCAGAAGACAAGCCGATTCTGCTATAATCCATACATCTTATTTGCCGGGTTGGTGAAATGGTAGACACAACAGACTCAAAATCTGTCGCCTGCAAGGGTATCTGAGTTCGAGTCTCAGACCCGGTAAAAATGCCGCGAGAAATCGCGGCGTTTTTTTTTCGCCGGCGCGTTGTCATTCTCCCGAAAAAAGCGAAAGCGCGCCGACATTTCCCCTGAACGAGACAGCCTCCTCTATATGTTCGGCGAGGATTTCCTCCGAGCCAGCCATGTCCGCAATCGTCCTCGAAAGCTTCTTCACCCCGCTTACCGCACGCTGCGAAAAACTTTTGCGGGAAATCTCATCCTCAAGAAAATCGCGCGCGGAACCGGAAACGGCGCAGAATTCGTCTATTTCCTGCGGGGAAAGGAACGCGTTCCTCTTCCCGAGACGGGCGCGCTGCGCTTTTACGGCACGCGCGACGGGAACCCGCAGCTCCGAAGTCGACTGGCAGACGGCATCCGAATTCGGCGAAGGCTCGGCGACCTGCACGCGTATGTCGATTCTGTCGAGCAGCGGCGCGGAAAATTTCCTCCAGTACTGCTCGACTGCCTTCGCGCTGCAAAGGCAAATCCTGCTTTCCGAGCCGAAATTTCCGCACGGGCACGGATTCGTCGCCATGAGAAGCTGGAAGCGGGCGGGATACACAGTCGAGCGCCCCGCGCGGCTTATCGTTATCGAGCCGCTTTCGAGTGGGACGCGTAGCATCTGCAGGACGGACGAGCGGAATTCGGCCGCCTCATCAAGAAAAAGTACGCCGTTGTGCGCGAGGGAAATCTCCCCGGGGCGGCAGCTCACGCCACCGCCGCAAATTCCCTCGACGCTCGCCGTCTGATGGGGCATGCGGAACGGCGGCACGCGGAGGAGCGGCAGATTCGGAGGGAGAAGCCCCGCGAGGGAATGGATTCTCGTCGAGCTCTGCGCCTCCTCGACCGTGAGCAGCGGAAGAAGCCCGCTGAACCGCTCCATCGCGAGCGTTTTCCCGCACCCCGGAGCGCCGAACGCAAGGACGTTGTGGAATCCAGCAGCCGCAATCTGGAGCGCCCGGACAAGAGCCGGCTGCGCCTTCACGTCGGCAAATTCACCCGACGCGCTTACGGCCGGAAAAAGGACGCCCTCCACCTCGACGGCGCCGTCAGGAACGAAGGCATCGCGCTCCTCAAGCCCCTCGGAAAACAACGACGAATCGGAAAGCGCGGAGAACGCATCGGCAAGGCTTTCCGCCCCGAACACGCGCATTCCGGCGACTTCCCTCGCCTCAGCCGCATTCGCATACGGGACGATGCACCGCGTTATCCCCGCAGATGCCGCCGTGGAAGCCGCCGCGTGAACCGCCCTGACAGGACGGAGCGCGCCAGAAAGCTCAAGCTCGCCCATCACGAGGACAGGCCCGCCGGAAAAAGACGCTCCGTTCTTCCGCGACGACGACTCTAGGACGGAAAGCGCGAGCGCAAGGTCGAAGCCCGCGCCCTCCTTCTTCAGGTCTGCCGGCGAAAGGCTGATAAGGACGCGCTCCATCGGAAAATCGAAACCGCTGTTCCGGATTGCCGACTTCATGCGCTCCCGAGACTCCTTGACAGCGCCGTCGGCAAGTCCCACGACATCGACCGCGGGAATTCCCCTCCTCAAATCGACCTCGACGGTGACGAGCGAGCCTTCATACCCGAACGGGGAAAACGAGAAAATCTGCATGGAAAAACCTCCGAAATCAAAGAAGAACAAAAAAATGCGGAGGACGAATCCCCCGCACACTAATTTCCACGCGCGACGCATTTTTTTTCAAAAAACGGTGCGTTTCCCGAAAAATTCCGTATCCTTGTAATCGAACGTGCCGCCGAGCGCCGGAAGAAGCTCCTCGTCCCAAAAACGGTCCTCGATTTTCAGGCCGCCCGCCGTGAAGCCGAGATGACGGTCGGCGCGGACGCCCTTTCCGTGGAAATCGCTTCCAGCGGTGACGAACATCCCGCAGTTTCGGGCAATCTCCTCGAGGCGGTGCCCCTCGTTTATCCTCACGCACGGATGGAACGCCTCAAGCCCGAGAATGCCGCGCGAGCGCAGGTTCTCTATGACGGGGGAAATTTTGTTCAGCGAGATGTAGAGCGAGCGAGGATGGGCGAGAACGGGAATTCCGCCGGACGTGACAATGGCGCTTATCGCGGCATCGACGTCCTCCCCGCCGTGGGGAACGTACCAGGGGCGCCCGCTCCCGAGGAATTTGTCGAACGCCTCCTGCGGCTTTTTGACGATGCCGAGCCCGGCAAGCATCCGCGCGAAATGGGGGCGGCCGAGCTGCCTCGTCGAAAAGCGCGCCTCCATTTCCTTCAAATCGATTCTGATTCCCTTGTCGCGGAAAATCATGTCGGCGATGCGCGAATTCCGCTCGCGCCTGTCCTCGGTGAGGAATTCGATTGTCGCGCGGAGTTCCGCGGAGACGCACCGCAAGCCCAGCCCCAGAAGATGGAACTCGCCCGTCGGCCACGCGACGTTTATCTCGATTCCCGGAACGAAAGCGAGCGGTTTTCCGTCGCACGCGGAAGCAGCCTCAAAAAGCCCGTCAACGGTATCGTGGTCAGTCAGCGCCCAGACGCGGAGCTTCCTGTCAGCCGCGTATCCGGCGGATTCGGCAGGGCTCATCGCCCCGTCGGACGCGGATGAATGGCTGTGCAAATCTATCATTTAAAAACCCCCATTTTTACCGAGAATAAACCGAGGGAATTCAAACCAGATTCACGACGGATTTTTGTTCCCGCTGTTTTAAAATAGAATAATCGCGTTTTACGTGGTATCCTATATCATATTTTCGAGTTGCTAAAAAGGGAAAGAAGAATGCCAAAATCCATATCATACAACAAAGGTTCGATTGTCTACTTTGAGGGCGACAAAGATGAACGGGTTTTCATACTGAAGCAGGGAACCGTCGCGCTCACCAGCGTCGATATCCAGACGAAGATGACGGCGAACACGTTCATAAAGGAGCCAGGCACATTCTTCGGAATCAAATCAGCGATAAGCCACTGCCCGCGCGAGGAAACCGTCACCGTCGTCGAACCGACAGTCTGCATCGTCCTGACAACAGCAGAATTCGAGGATATCTTCAAGGCGAACAAGCCCCTCATCATGAAAATGCTCCGCATATTCTCGACCGAGCTCAGGCAGGTTCACAAAAAGACGGCCGAGCTGCTCAACCAGGATTCGTTCGTGAACACGGAGCAGGGGCTTCTGGACGTCGCGAAGTCGTTTTTTGACGACGCGAAATGGCGGAGCTGCGTGGGTGCCTGCACGCGGCTCATAAAGGCGAACCCGACGTACGCAGCCGACTCCGAATTCAAGAGCATGGTCAAAATATCGCAGTCGCATCTCAACGAGGTGACGAGAATGGAGGAGGAGCAGAAAAAGCGGCTTATCGCCGACGGCGAGTACAATCCCTACGGCAACAACGGCCTTTCCACCGATTACCAGGACGAGGCTGACCGGGCATTCGACATTCCGGCATTCAAGCGCTTCGCAAAAACATACAACGACGGAGAAATCATCATCGAGGAATACGAGCGCGGGGAGACGTTCTACCTGATACAGCTCGGCCTCGTCCAGCTCGTGAAATGCGTCAACGGGACGAACAAAAACCTCGACATCCTCAGGACGGGAGAGCTTTTCGGGGAGATGGCGATTCTCGACAATTCGCCGCGCTCGGCAACGTGCATCGCGAAAGGGCGCGTCGACTGCCTCGAATTCAACAAGGAGAATTTCGAGATGCTCATTACGGGAACCCCGCAGATTGCGCTCATGCTCCTCAAGCTTTTCTGCAAGAGAATCCTCGACCAGAAACGGCGGTTCAAGATGCTGCTCATCGACGACAAGCACGCGAGAATCGCGGACGTCTTCTGCATGTTCGAGGAAAACGGCTCGATGCCGACGGTGACGCTCCCCGACGACATGAAGAAGAAGCTCAAGATTATGCACTCGGACAAGGCGCGCGTGTATTCGCTTTCCGTGCAGGACATCGCGCATTGGGCCGGCCTTGACGTCCAGAAGACGGAGGAAGAGTGCTCGCGCTTCGAGGCGACGGGAAGGATAAAAATACTCGACTCATACATGATAATATCAGACATAACAGACATGAGGAGAATCGTCGACACGAAGCTCAAGATGATGAACAGGATGTTCTAGAGTGAAAAAGGAAGACACTGTAGAACGGATGACGAGGGAACCTGTCGGGCGCCTCATTTTGAGGAACGCGGTTCCCACAATAATCAGCATGATGGTGACTGCCATATACAGCATGGCGGACACTTTCTACGTGTCGAAGCTCGGGACGTCGGCATCTGGCGCCGTGGGGATTATATTCTCGCTCATGGCGATGATGCAGGCGCTCGGGTTCACGGTCGGCATGGGAAGCGGGAGCCTCACGAGCAGGCTTCTAGGCGCCGGAAACGACGAGCGGGCAAGCACGGTATGCTCTTCCGCGATACTGCTGGCATTTTCCGCGGGAACGGTTTTCGCGGTCGTGGCGAACATACTGAACGAGCAAATCGTGTCGGGGTTGGGAGCGACGGAGACAATCCTCCCCTACGCCATGAGCTACGGGCGCTACATACTGTTCGGGGCGCCGTTCATAATCACCTCCTTCACCATGAACAACCTCCTGCGATTTCAGGGAAAGGCGAACCTTGCGATGGTGGGGCTCACGGCGGGCGGAATCATGAACATCGCGCTCGACCCGCTTTTCATATTCGTGCTCGACCTCGGAATAAGCGGCGCCGCAATCGCGACGCTCGTAAGCCAGGTCATAAGCTTCTCGATTCTGCTTTCCATGTTCATAAGGAAGAAAACGACGACGGTACTGTCGCCCGCCCTCGCGTCTAGAAAAATCGGGACATACATCGACATCGTGACGACGGGGCTTCCGTCGCTTTTCAGGCAGGGAATGTCGGTAATCGCGGCAATCATGCTGAACGTCGCCGCGGGGAAATTCGGGGATGCGGCGGTCGCGGGAATGTCGATAACGACGCGCGTATTCGTGTTCATACTTGCCGGCGCAATCGGTCTCGGGCAAGGATTCCAGCCCGTCTGCGGAATAAACTTCGGCGCGCGCAAATTCGGCAGAGTGCGGAGCGCATTCTCGTTCTACGTAAGGACGACGGCAATTGCGATGGCGGCGGCGGCATTCGTCGTCTTCGCCTTCGCCCCGGAAATAACGCGCTCATTCCGCGACGACGACGCCGTGGTCGCAGTCGGAGCCGTCGCCATGAGGTTCCAGGCGTGCGCGCTCCCGTTCCATTCGCTCATCCTCGGCGCGAACATGACGTTCCAGACGACGGGAAAGAAAAAGGCGGGCATTTTCCTTTCGAGCATGAGGCAGGGGCTTCTTTTCATCCCATCAATACTTATTCTCTCGGCGGCGCTCGGGCTTCGCGGCGTGCAGGCGGCTCAGGCGGTGAGCGACATTCTTTCGGCGGCAGCGGCTGTCCCGTTCATCATCGCGTTCTTCTCGCGTCTCGGGACGGAAGAAAAAACGAATCCACAATTCCAGGAGGAATAGAAATGGACATTCTTGGTGAACTCAAATCAAGACGAAGCGTTCGCGCGTTTTCCGAGGAGAAAATCGCGAAAGAGGACATCGACAAAATCATCGAGGCGGGCATTTTCGCGGCAAGCGGAATGAACAAGCAGCCGACGAAGATTGTCTGCGTCACGGACAAATCCGTCCGCGACACGCTCTCGCGCCTGAACGCGGAGGCGATGGGAAAAAGCGGAATCGACCCGTTCTACGGCGCGCCCGTCGTGCTCGCGGTCCTCTCCGACTCCGAGTCGCACACATACATCGAGGACGGCGCGCTCGTCATGGGAAACATGATGAACGAGGCGCACTCAATCGGAATCGGCTCGTGCTGGATTCACCGGGGACGCGAGGTTTTCGATTCCGACGAGGGCAAAGCGCTCAAGGAAAAATGGGGAATCCCCGAAGGCTACCGCGGAATCGCATTCCTTATCCTCGGGCACGCGGCGAAGGAGGGACCTGCCCCCGCACGGAAGGAGAACCGCGTCCTCTACGTCTGACGCGGAAAGTTGAAACGCCCCGAGGGGAAACAAACCTGTTCGGAAACGGTGCATTGCTGAGGCGTCGTCAGTTTCCGAACAGGTTTCATTTTTAAGGAGGAGACGATGAAGGATTCTTTTACGAACGAGAGGATGGATCCGCTGAACCGCAAATGGGAGCAGGCGATCGCGCGGATGGCGGACATGTACACGAGGGGAAACGACCTCCGCTCAGAATTCGAGAGGGACTACACAAGGCTTCTCCACTGCCGCGCATACCGGCGGCTCAAAAACAAGACGCAGGTTTTCTTCGCCCCGCAGAACGACCACGCATGCACGCGGATTGAGCACGTCGGGCACGTCGCTTCCGTCTCGGAGACGATTGCGAAGCATCTGGGACTGAACACCGATTTGACGCGCGCGATAGCAATCGGGCACGACATCGGGCACGCGCCGTTCGGGCATTCAGGGGAAACGATTCTCAACGAGATACTTGAGCGCGGAAAGGAAAAAGTCCCCAACGCGCCAAAAAAATTCTGGCACGAGCGGAATTCGCTTTTCATCGCGGACTACATCGAGACGCTCGACGACCCGAACGGAACGAAGCGGCCGCTGAACCTGACGTACGCCGTGCGGGACGGGCTCATCTGCCATTGCGGAGAAATCGACCAGCAGGGGATAAAGCCGCGCGCAGACGCAATCAACCTCTACGACATAAAGCGCCCGGGATTCGTCCAGCCGTTCACCTGGGAGGGATGCGTCGTCAAGCTGAGCGACAAAATCGCGTTTCTCGGGCGCGACATCGAGGACGCTCGCATGTACAGGCTGCTCGACTCAGGCTCATACAGGCAGCTGCGCGAAATCGTCCACACGACGCTCGGGATGAAAAGTCGCGAGGGAAAAATCGAGACGGAATCGCACAGGAGCGGGCTCGCCGTCAACACGACAGTCCTGATAAACGACATGATTGTTGACCTCTGCACGAATTCGAGCCCCAGCGACGGCTTGTGCTTCTCGGACAATTACGCGCGCTTCATAACGGAGCTGAAGAAATTCTGCTTCCAGAACATATACATGCACTGGCGCCTTCAGGAATTCCAGCGGTACGCGACGAACATCCTCGACACGATTTACCGGCTTCTCATGGAGACCGAACCGTTCGCCAAAAACGGGCGGATTCCGTTCAACGCGTCGGACTTCCCCTCGCTCGCAAAGCCGTTCGAGGACTGGCTCATCTGCCACTCGAACTACACCCGCGCGGGAACAAGCGAGAACCTGCGGAAAAAAATGCGGTACGCGACGGAAACCGTTTTCGACGTGCACAACCCGGAATCATTCCAGAAATGCGTAATCGAATTCATCGCGGGAATGACGGACGACTACGCCATAAAATCCTTCAACGAGATAATTTCGTTCTAGAAAAGCACATCCGAAAAAACGATTCTTCGCTGCCGGACGTTATCATTCCATGCCAAAGCCTTGGAGGAACCGCCCGGCAGCCATTCAGAAAAGCTCCGGACAAAAAAAGAGGAACCTCGAATGAGATTCCTCTTTGAGCCGACTATCGGACTTGAACCAATCACCTACGCGTTACGAGTGCGTTGCTCTACCGGATGAGCTAAGTCGGCAAAAATTACATGGGACATCTAGGATTTGAACCTAGGACCAAAGGATTATGAGTCCTCTGCTCTAACCGCTGAGCTAATGTCCCAGCGGAATGATGAGAATATATCAGAAACCATAGCACAGTGTCAACTGCTTCACACAAAAATCGCAAAAAATATGAAAAAAAATCCTCTTGCCCCGCCCCATAAAGGCGCACGCTTGCCACAACAAAGCCAATCTTAGAACGAAAAATTCGTTCAAGCAAAACTTAGAACGGGCACTTCCCCCACAACAAGATTCTTCCCCACCAAGGCGCACGCTTGCCCTGCAAGCGCTGCGTGCGCTTGCTCCAACAAAGCCAATCTTAGAACAGAAAAATTCGTTCAAGCAAAACTTAGAACGGGCACTTCCCCACAACAAGATTCT
>NZ_AGRW01000030.1 GCF_000255555.1 Treponema saccharophilum DSM 2985 | reverse complement strand
ATCTTTGAACATTAAGTATTCCGTTCTTTCAAAAATATTTGATGATTTTGCTAAAAAGTACACAACAGCTTTTGAAGAATTAAAGGATGATGAAAAGATTTCCAGAGACGTACTCAATTCTATTTTGCAAGTTGTGAAATCCAGGTTTTGATAAATTGGTGTTTTTGATTTTTATACCAAAAATGAAAGTTGTATCACCTTCCGTTTTCGGAAGGTCGGCCAGTTCACGGTTAGGAAATACTTGACCACAAGTGCATTTCCATTCGATTTTTTCTTTTTTTTAAACAATCTGCACACCGTCTTAATCCACATGGATTGTTTGGGTCTGTAGACGGATATTCATATTCTTTTCCACAAACATGACATATTCTTCGCATTATATGAATATTAATAGACTGCCTTTATACCGTATGAATAACCGTCACGAAGCGGATTATAGCCAATGGATTCAAAATAATCACAAAGGTAATTCCATTCTATACCAGTATGGTCGGCGGATTTTATTTCTGCACAACTTAAAGCTGCGTGGCAAAGTTCGTGAATAATCAAGCTATCTGGTATCTCATATTTCGGATTATGAAGAATCCAGATGCATTCATTATCTTTACAACAAGTCGCAGTTACATTATCATATTCCTTAGTATTAAGGATGTCTGCGTATCTGATTTCTCTTGTAATCGGAAACCAGGTTTTATCAAAAAGCTTTTCGAGCTCTTTTCCTCTATTTCTAAGTTCGTTATCATACTTAAAAACACAAGGAACATTATTAACCATAGTGTTAAACTCTTTTGAAGCTTTGTAGTTATTTTCAAGTTCTGTATTATAAATACTTACAGTATCATTTGCTATGGAACTACACTGTTTAATACAAGACGTAAAAATGATAATGTCTGTAATAATAACTACAAAAAGAACTGTAAAAAGTTTTTTCATTTTTATCCTTTCTGCAAACTGATTTTTGTCTTTCTCATCTATTTTCCTTGGCTTTCTTTTCCGGCAGTTCAGCATACATACCTTCCAGAAGTTCCTGAATCAGGGCTTTATCATCAAAAAAGTCAAATACATGCATGAGGGTTTTTGATTCTTCATAGGGGTAACGCAGTTCAGAATCTGCAAGCAGCCTGTCCGATGTCGGTGTTCTCTTCAAAAACAGCTCATCACTTCAATTCTAAATAGTCTTCTATTTTTTTGTTGATCGTTTCACAAAGCTTCAATTCATTCTCTAAGAGTACATCCTTTCCGTCTATTACGGAAGTTGAAGGATGTACTCTTTTATTTGCTTTTGCAATCTTTTCTATATTTTCAATTGTTATTTCGTACATATTTTCATCAAGAAAAGCTCCAGGGAACTCTTTTTGTAGTTCCTTATACTCTTTTCTTTTGAAAAGTGTTGGACAAGTTTCCTTGTCCCAAGATAAAATATATTCATTCATATTCGCTCCTGTTTTATCATTTCCTAGAAGAATCGAACTTCTGTTCTTAGGATGAAAACCTAACGTCCTAACCACTAGACGAAGGGAACATAAGCAAGGTGAATCATAAGTCTAAACTAAGAACAATTGTGTTGTATCACCTTCCGTTTTCGGAAGGGCGGCCAGTAACTCTACTTTATTAGAGTGTTACGATGTCTTTTGTACCTACAAGTTTTTCCTGTAAATCAGGCTTTTCCTGACAGAGCAGACAATTTTCAAATTGTTTTTCCGTCAAAATCAGCATTCGTACTTCTCCTGTAGATGGTAAATATGATTTTACCCTGTTTTGATGCTTGATGCAACTTTTTTTCGTATCTTCTACCCGCATGAAAACCTCTGGCTGAATTTTTAGATACCCATCATTTATTAAAAATCTTCTGAGCTCAGTATAAGCTATTCGACAACTACTTCATCTCCAGACCGCATATAAGTTAACTGGCCGCCCATAATTTCTTTCATCTGATTGAAAACCGAAAGGCCGGTACAGTGGCAGGTTGCAAAGCGAACTTTGTAGGATTTGAGACTGTTTTTCAGTGGCAAAAATCGAAAATACGAAAATAATAAAAAAAGATATTCTTTTTCATCATAATAATATTGCCTTTTAAAATTGAATAATATCTAATTATTTATTTCCAAGCATTAACTGTTGTTACCTTATACTTAATAGTTTCATTCTTAATAGGATCATCATCAAATTGATATTTTAATAACAACTGAAACTCAAATTCTTCATCAATTGTTTTGTGATTACTGAACAATGAAGTAAAGTCTATTTTGGGCCAGCCTTGAGAATTACCTACTGAATGCGCAAAAAGTTCCCCATTCAACCAAAAATTCTTACCATCACTCCTCCATGAATCAGGATTTTCTTCCAGTGTTGAAACCGTTTCAGGTAATTTAAATTCAACATTTTGACAAACAATTTCAGTCTTTCCTTCATATACATAAGATAATTCTATTAAAACTAATTTTTTATATTGTTTTTTTGTATATATTTCTACACTAGCTTTATAAGGATCTGCTTTTTTTGTCTTTTATTCCACCCTGTCCACCATATAAAATATATTTCCTGTTCAAATGCATTTCCACTTTCTAATCTATTCTTCATTCCACATGGAGGGGAATTTTCCTGATTTATTTCATATGAAAGATAATATTCAATATTATCAGCTCTATTTGTAGCACAACTTAAGAGTAGTGTACTTATACAAAAAATTAAAAATACTAATACTTTTTTCATTTTTACTCCTCCAATTTGAAGCTTTGTTATGGGATTTTTTTCTAAAACTCCATTAGACTTCCTTTGTTGAAAGTCCATTCTGGTGTTTCCAATATATCATCTTCAATATAATACCAAGGACTAATAGATTCATAACTTTTTAATATATGAAATTCTTGCGACGGCATATAACTTTGCCCAAGCAACATTATTTTTTTTCCTGTTTTTTTATTTATGGCGACATCAAGTACTAATACAACGTGTCCAGGACTTCCTCCATAAATAAAAAAATCGCCTGGAACAATATTTTCTACTGATTTCTTTTTTGACTCTTTTGATAAAGAATAAGTGCCCGCGTAAGAATAAATAAATTTTAGATATTCATCAAAAACATCTCGCGTGTTTCCTGTTTTGTATCCAGATTTCCATATAGCATCATTTCCAGAGATAATAACTCTTTCTCCATTTATATATCTTTCAAACGGAACAAGCATTCCGTTAGTAATATGAAATTTAATTTCGGGAAATCTTTTTTGAGCATATAAATATTCAGCTCGCAATTTTATTACGGCATCTGCACATTGAATAAGATCAACAGATAAAAGTGGCATATCAAAAACAGAAATATGCACTTTATTTCTTTTTTCCTGCCCATTGTACAGTAAAACAGGGGAACCATATTTTTTTAAGGAGTAAGTTCGTAGATAGTTGGCAAATGAATTTTTATCAACATAAAGTCTTTCAAAGCCCTCGGGAAGAAAAAACCGTTCAACTATATTATTTCCATTTTTATTAATTTCTTGGGAATATATAAAAAATGGAAAAATCAGCAAAAATGCAAGAATTATATTTTTTTTCATCTTTCTCTCAAAAAGCGCCCAAATGCGGGCGTCCACATAACAATTGCTTAAACCGCACGCGGCTTGACCGGTTTGTCGGCTTTGAACTTTTGTTATGTGAAATTCTACTCAATCATCAATTTGATATTATCAACAACAGTATTAATTTCTTCTTCTGTTGCTTTTTCTATAAAGTCGCAGTTTCTTTGAGTCCAGTCAAGATTTTTTACCTGGTCGCTCAAAATGCAACCGTTGATAGAATGATTGTCTAAGACAATTTCAAAAGGATAACCTTTTATATGGCTTGTTATAGGACAGAACAAAGCAAGCCCAATCTTTTTATTGTATATTTTCTGAGAAACACAAATCGCAGGACGGCGACCTTTTTGCTCATGTCCAGCTTGCGGGTCAAAGTCCAGCCAAACCAAGTCGCCTTTTTCTGGAACATAATTTGATTTTACCATTCTTCGTTACCTATCGCATGGCCTGTTGAAATTTCCGAATGAATGTTATCGGCATTTACCATAGCCATCATATCATCAAGCGATTTTTTCTGGGGAAGAATGATCATTTTTCCTTTTTCGACAATCACTTCAATTTTACTGCCACTTTTTACATTGTTGTCTTTTGCCCAAAGTGACGGAATTCTAAAACCGAGGCTGTTGCCCCATTTCTGAACTACTGCTTGCATAGTGCTACCTCCATATATTTAGTATATACAATGTATATTCTGTATTGTCAAGGAAAATGTAAAAAAAATGTGGCTTGCATTACAGTAAGAACCTGGGTAGAGGTAGCTTCGCCGGAGCGGAGCTTCAGGTTTTCTTTGATGGTCATTGTTTTGTTTTGAACAACGTTGGTAGCATTTGTTTTTGTTACTTCTGTTTGCACAGAAGGATTGCCGTGTTTAGGCATTACAACTTTTGATAAATCGTTCGATTTTCCTTTTATCCAATTTTCAATCTGATTACATGCTTCTGGAGTTGTGCGGATTAATGTTTGAAAAAGAGTTTTTTCAGATATTTCATCTATATAAACATTCATGTAATCGCCATCAATTGTAAGATAAATATAAAATGGAGTTTCTTTTTCGTATAATGATAAAAACTTTTCCTGCGGATTTGCGGTCGACTCAATATATGTTTGAGCATTACTATACATCTTACAGACTTTATACTTTATATAATCTTCAGAAGAACTCTCTGTTTTAACTAAAAAACAACATTCCCCTTTACCTTTATGACTATTTCTAGCAAATAAATAAAAATCCGAAAAACCATAATACCCCAAATTAAAATCTTCTTCCAAAGTTACAGCATTTTCATATTGATTTTTCCAACTTTTCCAGAATGGCTCATTTTTATATATTATCGAAAATCTATCATCTTTACTTTCAAGCTGCTCATAATAATATGAAGGAACCCAAAAAGCATTTTTGGTTTTCTCAGAAATACTTATATTATTTTCTGTGAAAAGTACATCGTCAATATTAAT
Organism: Treponema saccharophilum DSM 2985; assembly: GCF_000255555.1. Taxonomy (GTDB): domain Bacteria; phylum Spirochaetota; class Spirochaetia; order Treponematales; family Treponemataceae; genus Treponema_D; species Treponema_D saccharophilum. Next base: position 66,008 of record NZ_AGRW01000030.1, on the reverse strand, counting down.
CAATAAAGCTTTTGGATTATCAGCTTGATAAAGAATTATATATAATTTAGTTGCATCATTTGGATTTGAAAAACCGATTCCATCATCGTTTTTAGTACAAAGAATTTCATCTTTTGAAATATAATATTGTTTTCCGATTAATGATGTCCAAGTAAAATCTTTCTTAGCTTTAAAACTAAATTGTTGCGAATAAATGTTTATGCAAGAAGATAGTAAAAAAAGAAGAAGTAATACTTTATTTTTCATTTTTATATGTCTCCGTATAATTAAAAGCATATATTTCAGACCTGATTCATTGTTTACCAGCCCGATGCTGGCTCCCTTTAGTCCCATATCAGGACCGGCACCGTGAGGAGCAGAATTGTGCCAGTCCTCATTTCCTTTTCCATGCATCAACTTTATAAAGTCCATGCTGATTGCAGTAAAAGAAAACCTGATTTGTGCCGCTTATTTTGAAACTTGCTTCTGCGTTCTGTTCCGCAACTCGCTCACGCTCGCTCTTCCTATCGCTTGTCCGGCTAATCAAAACTTTTCCTTAACCTTGTCCAGAAAAATCTTCGCGGCCGCAGAAAGTTCCCGGTCTTTTTTCCAGGCAAGGTAAATATCACTGTAGATGGCAGGCTCCAGCGGAACAAAACAGAGCTGGCTTTCTGAAGAAATGTCGGAAAGCCCCTCCAGCGTAATGCAGGAAGCAATATTCTCCCTGGCAAAAATACTTGCATTGTAAATCAGATTGTAAGAGCCGGTTATATTGTATTTTTCCATGGAACCGCCGAACCAGTGCAAAAGTTCCCCGTGCTTGGTGGCCTGCTCAGACAAAAACAAAGGCTCGTAGTGTTCCAGAAGATTTTCCTTTTTTATGCAGTCGTACTTTGCAAGCGGATTGTCCTTGTGAGTAAGAAGCCCCCAGCGGTCTTTCTGCAAAAGAGTCAGATGATTATATTTTTCCACATTCTTAAAGCCGATAAAAAGAGCGAAGTCACAAAGTCCCCTGTCCAGCCGCTCACAGATAATTCCCGCATCCCCGGAAAAAAGATTTACCTCAATTTTAGGATGATTTTCACGGATTTTCTTAAAGGCCACGGCAAGTTCAGAAAGGGCCTTAGTCTCCCCCGCCCCAATATAAATCCTGCCCGAAACCTGTGACCTGCTGGTCTTGAATTCCTGAACCGTCTTTTCCGAAAGCTCCGTAATCTGAACAGCGTAGTTGTAAAAACGCACCCCCTCGTCAGTCAGAATGAATTTGCGGTTCTGCCGGTTGCGCTCAAAAAGCCTCACCCCCAGTTCCTCTTCAAGTTCCATAATCTGCCGTGAAAGAGTCGGCTGCGTGATGTGAATAATTTCCGCCGCCCTGGACATATTCTGTTCATCTGCGATTGTAATGAAATATTTCAATACCCGGAGTTCCATAGGAAAAAGTATAGCACAGAAAAAAAGCATAAACTATGCCTTTTAAGCATAATTCCAAATAAAAACAAAGTATTTGTAATATCACCCCCATTCCAGTATCTTAAAAACATGACGGAGGTATTTTATGAAAAAGACACTGAAACTTCTTTGTGCCACGGCTCTTGCTCTGGCTTCACTTTCATCAGCATTCGCAAAAGATGCGAAAAACGGGGTAAAAATGGAAAAACTTAAGCTCGAAAAAAAATGGGACAAGACTTTTGCTCTGTCTGACTCGGTTTCACACAAAAAGGTCACTTTCACCAACCACTTTGGAATCACGCTGGCGGCCGACATGTACACGCCCAAGTCAGCACCCGCAAACGGAAAATTCGCTGCGATTGCGGTTTCTGGTCCCTTCGGTGCTGTAAAAGAACAGGCTTCGGGCTTGTATGCCCACGAAATGGCAAAACGCGGCTACCTTACAATCGCCTTTGACCCAAGTTTTACCGGTGAATCTGGCGGTCAGCCCCGCTACATGAACAGTCCTGACATCAACACGGAAGACTTTCAGGCGGCGGTGGACTTTCTTTCAAACCTTCCCAATGTAGACCCGGAAAAAATCGGCATCATCGGAATCTGCGGCTGGGGTGGCATGGCACTGAACACCGCTGGAATCGACACCAGAATCAAGGCCACTGCAGTAATGACCATGTATGACATGAGCCGTATCGCAAACAAAGGCTACTTCGACGAGAACGACAATGAGGAATCCCGCTACCAGGCAAGAGTCGCCGTAAACAAGGCCCGCACGGAAAGCTTTGCGAATGGCAACTACCCCACAGCAGGCGGACTTCCAGAAGAGCGCCCGGAAGGAGACACTTTCTTCAGCCAGTACTGGGACTACTACAAGACCGGCCGCGGCTACCATCCCCGCTCACTCAATTCCAACATGGGCTGGGCAAGCACCGCATCAACAAGTCTTATGAACACCAGCCTTCTGACATACTCCAACGAAATCCGCTCGGCTGTCCTCATCGTCCACGGTGAAAAAGCCCACAGCCGCTACATGGGAGAAACTGCCTACAATAACATGGTAAAAGACAGCAAATACACGGCCAACAAGGAACTGATGATTATCCCCGAAGCCACCCACTGCGACCTCTACGATGGCGGAAAAGGCAACTTCATCCCATGGGAAAAATTGCAGGAATTTTTTGAAGCAAATCTCAAGTAATTTTTCAAAAACTGATGTTTTACTGGCCTCTGCAGGAAGTAATTTCTTTGCAGGGGCCATTTTTAATATTTCGGAAACATTTCGGAAACAATTTTTATACATGCAAAGCGTAGACTCTCCGTAAATAAGATTTTACGAGGGCGCATGTATGAAAAAAATACTTCAGACATTCATGCTGATTTTCTTCCTGTCGTCTCTGGCCCTGTATGGGGAAGAGGGAGAGGAAAAGCAGGCGGAAGAAGTCGAACTTACGGTGGAGGATGCCGTAAAATATGCCAGGGAGCACAGCCGGACCATCAGGAGCGCGGCAATCGATGTGGACTCAAAGGCTGATGCCAGAAACCACTCTCTCAACGCATTTTTACCGGATGTGAGTTTTTCGGGCACAATCTCCAAGCCCAACGAGGGCACGGCTGAAAAGGAAATCGACAACTATTCTGCCATAGGTTCAGCTTCAATTTCACTCAGCTGGGGACTTTCAATCATCCAGAAAGTGAAGAAAGCGAACATCGACTACAAGAACGGCCTTCTCAGCTGGGACGAGACCGTGAGGCAGAACGAAAGGGACGTGAAGAAACTCTTCTACGCCCTGCTCCTCCAGCAGAAGACGCTTGAGACTGACAAGGCGTCGCTTTCGAACACGAAAAAAAGATACGAGAACACCGATAAAAGCTACAGGAACGGCGGCTCGTCAAAAATCAATTTTCTGCAGAGCAAAGTCACCTACCAGAACATGAAAAGGGACATCGAAAAAGAAGAAATCGCCCTGAACAGGCAGCTTCGGGAATTCGCCTCGATTCTGGGACTTTCGCCAAAGACAAAAGTCATTCTCTCAGGAAGCCTTGAGACCCAAATCGTAGTGCTCAACAAGGAGGAACTGCTTTCACTGCACTCGGCATACAGCAACCAGGTGGAGTCACTGGAGCTTCAGATTCAGTCGGTGGAATCTCAGATGAAGGCGTTGAACCTTGACTCGTGGACACCGACGCTCTCGTTCAACTATGCAACCAAGCAGACGATGACAGGACTGGACAACGACTGGTTCGACTCTTCTTCATGGACGGACAAGGGAAGCACAAGCCTCTCCCTCACCTGGAATTTTACGAACGTGCTTCCGTTTTCGAACAACAGAATCAAATACCACGACCTTGAGAGGCAGAAGGAGAAACTTGAGCTGCAGCTTGAGCAAAAGAAAGACGACATCCTTTTGGACAGCCAGAAGCTCTTTGACGAGTTGGAAAGTTCAGCCGTTTCCCTCGAATCCTGCAGGGAGAACATCGCCCTCGCAGAAGAATCCTATTCGCTGGTGAACAAGGCCTACAACGCAGGCTCGGCGGACTTAATCGAAGTGCGGGACGCGGAGGAGCAGCTGAACAAGAGCAGGCTTTCGGAGCAGTCGGAACTCTACACTTACATCTGCGCACTTACGGATTTGGAGTACATGCTGGATTTGCCGGATGGCTGGCGGAACAAATAAAGACTTAAAGGTTTTATCAAGGAGACAAACATGACAAAGACTGGAAAAAGAATTTCAACATTCATTCTTTCAATAATTGCGGCACTTTCGATGGTGATGATGACATCATGCGGTGGAAAAAAAGACGGTAAAAAGAAGAACGAGGATGCTAAAGCGGCCTTCACTGTGAGCGTGAGGAAAATCGCCCCGGAGACGATGGAAGACTACATCGAATTCGGCGGCACGGTGAAGGCTGTTGACAGCGTGGAGGTTCTTCCCTCTGTTGCGGGAAAAATCGCCAGAATCTCGGTGAAAGGCGGCGACAGGGTAAAGCGCGGAGATGTGATTGCCCAGATTGACCCCAGCAAACCTGGATCGGAATTCGCATTGAGCCCGGTCAAGGCCACATCAAGCGGAACTGTGACAAAACTTCCGTTTTCGGTTGGCGCCTACGCTACAACTTCAACAACAATTGCTGAAATCAGCAGCACAGATGATTTGGAAATCAACATTAATGTAAGTGAAAGATTCGTTCCCCTCATCAAGGAAGGACAGATTGCACAGGTCACTTTCAAGTCATATCCTGGGGAATTTTTTGGCGCAAAAGTCGAAAGAATCAGCCCGATTCTGGACCCCTCCACAAGAACGATGGAAGTCACACTAAATATAGAAGAAACAAGGGGAATCGTGAAAGCCGGAATGTTCGCCCATGTAAAACTCATCACGCAGACGAAAAATGACGTGCTCGCTCTTCCCAACCGGGCAATCGTCTACAACGGCGGAAAGCCTTATGTCTTTGTGGCAGATTCAACCGGAGAAAACGCCAGCGTGAGCAGAATTCCTGTAACAACAGGCCTCAGCGTCGACGGCAAGACTGAGATAGCTTCTGGGCTTTCAGAGGGGAATCTTGCAATCGTCAAAGGACAGAACATGATAAGCGAGGGACAGAAAGTGAACGCCCTGCTTCAAAAAGATGAGTAACAGAAGAAGGAATACATGAACAGAGGAGAAAGACTATGCTGAAAAAAATACTTTCCAAACCGCTTACGGTTTTAATCGTCTTTACAATCATGGTCGCACTGGGACTTTTTTGCGGACTTAGGCTTCCGCTGGACATGTTCCCGGACACAAGCTACCCCATGATTATGGTTCAGACCTACTACGGAAATTCAGACTCCCAGGATGTGGAGCAGAATGTGACCCGACCGCTTGAATCGGTCTTTTCTGGTCTCAACGGCCTCAAGCACATGTCGTCGACTTCATCAACCGGCTACAGCCAGATAATGCTTGAATTTTCCACTGGAACCGATTTGGACACGGCCAGCAACAATATCCGCGACAAAATCGACAGCGTGCGTTCCAGCCTTCCGGATTCTGCCACAAGCCCGACCACTACCCACCTGGACGCGAGCCTGATTCCGCTCATGACACTTGCCATGAAGGGCGACCACACGCCAGAGGAACTTTACAAATACGCTGATGAAATCGTCGCACCAAATCTTGAACAGATTGACGGAGTTGCCAGCGCGGACATTTCAGGCGGACAGGAAAAATGCATCAAAGTCTCTCTTTCCCAGGAGCGTCTTGAATCCTACGGACTTTCGCTGGGAACTGTCATACAGTCATTGAAGGCTCAAAATCTTTCGTCTTCGGCCGGAATCATCGAATCTGAAAACACGAACTACACAATCGTTTCGGACGGAGCCTTTACCAGCCTTTCCGACATAGAAGACACCGTTGTTGCATACGCAAAGCCCTCGATTGTCGGAAAAAATTCTTCATCAGCTGAAAGCATCCCAATCTGCGTAAAAGACATTGGAGATGTGACTGAAAGCGTAAAGGATGTGACCTCAATTTCATACTTCGACGGCGTTCCCTGCATTCAGTTCAAAATCCAGAAACAGAGCGGAAAAAATTCTGTGGCTGCCGCCCACGCCTTGCGCGCTGCCCTTCCAAAAATACTCAAGCAGCTCCCGAATGATGTAGAAATCATCGAAGTTTCCAACAACACAGACCAGATTGAAGCGACCGTTCACGAAGTCATCAATTCGGTTCTTACAGGTGCGCTTCTGGCAATCGTTGTTCTTTTCATCTTCCTCAAAAATATCAAAAGCACATTGATAATCGGCCTTTCGATTCCGGTTTCAATCATCTCGACTCTGGTTTTCATGTACTTTAGAGGAACTTCCCTCAACCTGATTTCACTTTCGGGTCTTCTGCTGGGTGTCGGTATGCTGGTTGACAACTCAATCGTCGTTCTTGAAAACATCTACACCCACGCTTCCCAGGGAAAAAGCCCGCTACAGGCTTCGATAGACGGAGCGGGTGAAATGGTCATGCCGGTCATCTCGTCAACACTTACATCTGTCTGTATCTTCGTTCCAATGCTGGCCTTCGGAAGCATTCTTGGAGTCATGGGCGAGGCCTTTCTGGACCTGGGCTTTTCAATCAGCATTGCCCTCATCTGTTCGCTCTTTACTTCGATTGTACTCGTGCCTGTTCTTTCAGCTTACTATCTCAAAGTTGCACCGAAAAAAATCGAAGAAGCGGCGAAAACTGAAAAGAGATTCTCTCTCCACAGGGGCTACGGAAAAGCCGTAAGATGGGTTCTTCATCACAAGCTCCTTTCGATTCTTGCCCTTGTCGCACTTTTTATTCTTGCAATGGGAAGTCTTCCCGGCCGCGGCTTCATCCTCTTTCCTTCAAATCCCGAGTCGCAGGTGAAAGTCACAATGACTCTTCCAAAGGGAACTCCAATCTACGAAACAGAGGAGGAAATCAAGGAACTGGAACGGCTGGCTCTGGAAAATATTCCTTTCGTCGAATATTCAAACTACACGGTGGGAGGCAGCACGGCGGCTTCTTCAAACGAGGCTACCCTTCTCCTGTCTCTCACGGAAAAGGAATCCGACAAGGCAAAGGACATTCTCCGCTCCTTCTTCCCGACTTTTGCAGGTGCGGACTTCGACTTCGAGGCGACTTCCATCGGCTTGAACAGTGCTTCGTCTTCTTCGGGCGGATTCGAGCTTGAAATCCACTGCAACAACCTTGAAAAACTCTCGGCGACTGCGGAAAAACTCGTTTCCCTCATAAAAGAAGAATGCGGCGACATTGTGAACGAAGTCTCAAGCGACATTTCAAACGGACTTCCCCAGGTAAAAATCAGCCTGGACAGGGAAGCAATCAAAAGCCTGGGGCTTAGCATCCAGTCGATTTCCACGGAACTAAGGGCTGCGGTGAGCGGACTTGAGGCAGGGACCTACAGCCTTGACGGAGATGATTCTGACATCATCGTGACTCTGGACGAAAGTGACAAGCAGAAAGTGAAGGATTTGGAAAGGCTCTTCGTCACCAGCAACTCTGGAAAACGCATTCCCCTTTCCGCTGTGGCAAGCTACGAGGAAGTGACGGCTCCGTCTTCAATCACAAGAAAGAACCAGACCCGCATGACGAAGGTGGTGGCAGTGCCGAAAAAAGGCGTGCCCATCACAAGCGTGCAGTCGAAAATCATGCAGATTGTGGGAAACAAATTTGTGCAGGACGAAGAATTGAGCTTCAAGACTGCTGGCGACATGAGCGACATAATCGAAATGGGAAAAGGCTTCATCGTCATCATAATCATGGCCATGGTTCTGGTCTTCGCCGTTATGGCAAGCCAGTTTGAGAGCCTTAAAGACCCTTTCATCATCTATTTTACAATTCCCCTTTCCTTCATCGGTGTCGCATTGATTTACATGATGACAGGACAGCCGCTTTCGATGATGAGTGTGCTTGGCCTTTTGATGCTGGTTGGCGTAATCGTAAACAACGGAATCGTCCTTGTGGATGCGGCCAACAACCTCCGCAAAAACGGCATGAGCCTTGAAGAAGCCTGCGTTGAGAGCGCGAAAAGCCGTCTGCGCCCGATTCTGATGAGTACGCTCACGACTTTGATTTCGCTTGTCCCAATGGCGCTTTTCCCAAGCGAGGGAGCCATGATGATTCAGCCGATAAACCTTACGGTCTTGGGCGGTCTGGGTTTTGGAACGGTGATGACGCTTTTTGTCATGCCGGCGGTGTACTACATTTTCAACGCAAGAAAGTTGAAAGTTGAGAATTGAAAATTGAAAGATTTATGGAGAAGAATATGAAATTATGTTTTAGAAAGAGTTTTGCGGTTTTGACGTTCGCACTTGCCCTTGTAGGCTTTGTTCATGCAGAGGAAGCGGAAATTGGTAAAAGCGGAGAGAGTGAAAAAATTGAAGGCACTCAGCAGCCTGCGGAAGATTCGACAAAGGCTCAAAATGCCCAGGCCTATGTTCCGCCTGCGACGAGTTTTCACCCCATGGTTACGATTCTCGGTGTCTATCTTCCCAACAACGACATGATAGACTTGAAGATTCCCTACTTCATGCCTATGGTTCATGGACGTTTTTCACATAGGTTCACGGAGTTCAGGAAAAGCCCGGAACTTGAGTTCATCGCGGACGGTGAAATCGCTCCTCTCTGGCTCAGGGCGGGCGCTCAGTTCCAGTTCAAGCCACTGCCCTTCCTCACTCTGGCGGCAGGAAGCGACATCGGAACGTCGTGGGGATTGAATTTGGGATTTCTCGATTTGGATTTCATTGGGAGATACGACGGCGAAAAGAACGAGTACGAGTATTTTACGCCCTTCACCCACTGGACCTACGACTTCTGGGCGAATGCGGCGGTCAACTTCGACATCGGCTCGCTTTTCACAAAGGGAAAGCAGCATTTCATAGTCGGAGCAAGCTACAAGGCAATCTACAAGGGCATGACGGGAATCTCAAACGGAGAAATCTGGCTGGACAAGGGAATCGGAGAGAACGCGAACGGACTTTCCTATAGCGCGACCGCCAACATGAACTACATCGTTCCGAACAAGTATTTCAACTCCGTGGGATTTTCGGCCACCGCTTCGGGCTATTATTCGGAATCCTTCTTCGACGAAAAATACAGAATCTCCGACCCGACCTTCGTGGATTTGACCTTCACCTTGAACGCCTCGGCTTCAATCGGGCCAAGAAACCGCTTCCTGCTCATGCTTCCAGTTTCCGGGAAAAGGAACTTCTGCGACGAGAAGGACCTGAGGCCGATAACGGAGCCGGACGGAAGAAAATGGCAATGGGACGGAATCATTCTGACTTTCACGCACATTTTTTAGGGAAAAGCGGCAGGCAGGGGGTATAATATGGACATGATAAAGATTCTTGTAGTTGAAGACGACAATGACTTGAACAGGACGATGTGCTCTTTCCTGTCGCAGAACGGATACGAGGCGCAGGGCTGCCTTTTGGCGAACGATGCCTACAACGCCATGTACAACAAGATGTTCGACCTGATAATCTCCGACATCATGATGCCCCAAATCGACGGCTTTGAATTCGCCTCGACCGTGCGGAAAATCAACCCGACAGTCCCGATAATCTTCGTTACCGCCAGGGACGATTTTTCCGCCAAGCAAAAAGGCTTCGAGGCCGGAATCGACGACTTCATGGTGAAGCCGATTGATTTGCAGGAGCTGCTCCTTCGGATTTCCGCGCTGATGAGGCGGGCGAACATCGCCCAGAGCAAGAAAATCACGGTGGGCTCTTTTTCGATGGACGCTGACGACAGGAGCGCATCCAATTCCGGGGTGGAAATCAACCTGACGGCGAGGGAATTCAACCTGCTCTACAAGCTGCTCTCCTACCCCAAAAAGACCTTCACCCGCGTCCAGCTCATGGACGAATTCTGGGATGCGGACTCGAACGCGACACCACGGGCGGTGGACGTCTACATCACAAAACTCCGCGACAAACTTTCTGCCTGCAAGGATTTTGAGATTGTCACAGTCCACGGGCTCGGCTACAAGGCGGTCTTAAAATGAGTGAAGAAGTCGAAAGGAATTCAAAAAACAGTCCAAAAGAAAAAAAACATTTTACATTCAGCGTTTTCTCCTTCAGGAACTATGCCTTCGTTTTCCTCGGAGTCTGTATCGTAACCACGGTTTCAATCATAGTCTTTTTCTGGGACGCAGATTTGCCCTTTTCAAAAAAATTCCTCTCTGTTCGTGCGATTGCGGGCTTCATCAATGTTTTCGTAATGAGTTTCATCTTCACGCTCATAATCCGCCTTCACAGAAAAATCGAAATCGAACGGCCCATCAAGCAGCTTTTGAACGCAACGGAATCCATCCGCCAAGGGGATTTTTCGGTGCAGATTCCAAGGCGCAAGCATTTCAGGAACGAAATCGACGTTGTAATCGACAACATAAACCTGATGGCAAGGGAACTTTCGGGCGTTGAGACGCTCAGGCTGGACTTCATCAGCAACGTGAGCCACGAACTGAAGACCCCGCTCTCGGTCATCCAGAACTACGCCACCATGCTGCAGGAGCCGAACCTGCATGAGGAGACCCGCCTTGAATATGCGAAGAGCATCACCGCAGCCAGCCGGAACCTCACGACGCTCATAACGAACATTCTGCGGCTGAACAAACTTGAAAACCAGCAGATTTTCCCCGAACGAAAGGAATTCAACTTGAGCGAGCAGATAACGGAATGCCTTTTGGACTTCGAGCAAATTTGGGAAGACAAAAACATCTCCCTTGAAACCGACATCGACGACTCGATTCTGGCGAAGGGAGATTCGGAGCTGCTCTCCCTAGTCTGGCACAATCTTTTTTCAAACGCATTCAAGTTCACGCCGGACGGGGGAAAAGTTTCAGTAAGCCTCAAAAAAAGCGGCGGACTCTGCCAGATAAAAGTGAGCGACTCAGGCTGCGGCATGGGCGAAGAGACAAAAAAGCACATCTTCGAGAAATTCTACCAGGGCGACAGGAGCCACGCGCAAAAAGGCAACGGACTTGGACTCGCCCTTGTCAAGCGGATTCTCGACATCACCGGCGGCGAAGTCGAAGTGCAAAGCAAGGAAGGAGAAGGCAGCGAATTTTCAGTTTTGATATAAGGGGCCATTTTTGCCCCGCCCGCCTCACGGCAGTCAGTGCATTTTCGCATGGGCTTTTTTGCTTTCATTGACTACCAGCCCCCTTATTTGTATTATATTCCTATCTGTTTTATAGGTAAATATCTGGAGGCCTACTATGAAAACTATCGAAACTAAATCAGCACCGGCAGCAATCGGTCCTTACTCACAGGCAATCCTTGCAAACGGATTTTTATATACTTCAGGACAGATTCCTTTGAATCCTGAAACAGGCACAATCGAGGGAAGTGGCATTGAAGCACAGGCAGAACAGGCCATAAAGAATCTTGGAGAAATTTTAAAGGCAGCAGGAAGTGACTTTTCAAAAGTCGTAAAAACAACCTGCTTCCTCGCCCACATTTCAGATTTCGCCGCATTTAATGCAGTATACGAAAAGTACTTTGTCTCAAAACCTGCCCGCAGCTGCTTTGAAGTGGCAGCTTTACCAAAGGATGCCCTTGTTGAAATTGAAGCAGTGGCCGTTGTTGAGTAAAAAAAGCCAGATTTTACATCTCCGCAATTTTTCCCTGAAGTAAAGCAATGTATCTCACTTTTGTCTCCCAATCCATTCATCAAGGAACTTCATCTCTTCTTCTGTATGAAACCAGTGCTCGCCGCCCTTCATTACAGTAAGAGTTGCGCCCTGCTTTTCGGCAAAATCCTTAATCGTTTCAAGCGAAGTGAGGTTATCATTTTCGCCATATAAAATTGAAGTGGGAACCAGCCAGTTCAGAGGATGCTCCCTCACATAGCACAAATATTCCCAGGAAAGTTCTTCTCCGAAATCCGTGGGAATGATTTTTCTTTGCTCAAGTTCCGCTTCAGTCACATTTGCCCACTTCATCATATCGCAAATCAGTTTCTCCATATTCACAACCGGCGAAATGAAATATGCTTTTTCAATCAGCCTGTTCAGATTCGCATTCATACTAAAAAATGCACCGATACTGTTTGCAATCAGAATAATGCCCTCAAACTCTGTTTTGAGACTAACGACTACCTCGTGAATTTCCTTCCCCGTTTCCCAGGGAGAAAAAGTCTTACAGGGAACTTCGAAAAACTTCAGTTTTTTGAAGTTCTCACCTTTAAAATCGCGTTCAGCGAAGGCTGAACGACGGGTGTCGCGGGAAACTGACAAATTTTTTCGTGACACCCTATAATCCAGCCCAATCACTTTGCAATCTGGAAAGAGCCTTTCATAATGGGTACTTTCAGATGCATTTCCACCCTTTCCGTGGATGTATAAAACTGTTTTCATTTATTTCCTTTTCTTTGCTTCTGGCAATTCAGCATACATACCTTCCAGAAGTTCCTGAATCAAAGCCTTATCATCAAAACTATCAAATACATGCATCAGAGTTTTCGAGCCTTCATACGGATAACGCAGTTCGGAATCTGCAAGCAGTCTGTCCGATGTCGTTGTTCTCTTCAAAAACAGCTCATCACCGCAAACGTCACCTATCAGCTTTCCTTTAAAATATAAGGTATCCGCCCATCATAGATTTTATGACAATATCGCCAGCTTCAGAAAAACAGTCGCGAACATATTCATTAAACTCATTCACCATGATTTTTCCTTTTCTGCTTTAGAGCAAAAAGCAACCTTCTCTAATATCCAAAAACTTGTGGCAGTTTCTTTTGGTGAAACAGTATTTTTAATACTGTGAAACAAAGTGTTTTGTACTATGAAACAGTCTGTTTATTACTTTGAAACTGTTGACTCCCAGTTATATTCTTCTGTAAAACGGGTGTATGCCGGCTTTTCTGCAATTCCGTGTTTCTCAAAAATATTTTGAAAAATTTCCTGCTCTTTTGGCATTACAGCTACTTCTTCTCTGTAAAATCTGTAGTATTTTGTATGGCCGAATCTGGTAAGTAACTCTTTTTTTACTTCCTTTGCTATTTGATATGGCAAATCATTTAAGATATTTTTAATGCCCCAGGCAAGATTTATTTTGTTTGTACTATTAAAAAACTTGCAATCATGGTTTGCGGCAGGAAAAAGTTTTGGATTCAAAACTTTAATGGTGATATTGTCCTCGGAAATTTCCAAAAAAGAAAGATAGCGCAGACATTGCATAGATTTTTCACATTCAGAATTTGTGCATAGTGTGTAATCTCTGGGAATTGAAAGTACCATATAAATATATTTATATTTAAAAACAAAATATGCAAGTAAAATAGTTTCTTATGTGGGTAACTTATAAATAGTAATTCCCCATTTTCCTGTTAGAAATTGCAACAATTTTTATAAATCATGGCGGGAGTTTTTCCGTCTTTCATTCTGAAGCCTCGCCCTGATTTTCCGCATTGCCTTTCTGGAAGCTGTAGCCGCTCGTGTCGTGCTGGAACTGCCCGTTATGTTCGATCTGATGACGATTTTTTGCAGCTGAATGCGCCACAAAAATAAAGAAAAGCTGCAGGTATTGGAAATCGGTTCTGGTGAAAACGGTCTTTATGGACGCTCGCTTGCAACAAAGAAAAACTGACGTTAAGCATAAATAAAAACCTCCGCTTTACATGAAGTAAAACAGAGGTTTTCTTATATGAAAAACGTCCATTTGTGACAAAGAAAAACTATAGTTTTACTCCATTTGCTTAACACGTCGCTTTGCGTCGTTATTTTCTGGAATTGATTTGCTTCAGGCATGCACCCAGAGGGGATTCAATTACCATCCCATCTTTTATTTTCTGAATTCAAGAATCTGTTTAACAATCGCGACAACTTCTTTTTGCTTATCCTTTGATAAATCTTCTAATGCTTCGATAGTGGAATGATATTTTTTGAACAGTTCAATTTGATGGGATTCATCTTCTGCAGAAGCTTTTTTATCATTTTTTAGTTCTGGCAAATCAAGCAGATATTCAAGCGATACATTAAGAGCCTTTGAAATCCTAAGTGCATCAATTGCAAAAGGCTGAGAATCCCGTTCTATCGCGCGGTTGACTGTTGACATGGGAACACCGCTTTTTGCGGACAATTCTTTTCGTGTTAATCCCCTATAATCTAATTCACTTTCAATTCTTTTCCAAAAGCCCATATAAATATCATATAAATAACTGTCGCATGGTTCTTGAAATAATCGACAACTGTTTATACAATTCTTAGAACGACAAGTATTTATTTTTACTTATTTGCGACTCTTGTTACTATGGAAAAACTTATAGATTTTAACAGTTATCCAGTCTCTCTTGTCTTGGCAAGTCTTCTTAAAGACAAATCTACGGGCAAAAACATACTATTCGCCACAAATTCCTATAAAACAGCATCAGGAAAACAAATCAAAGAAACAGACCAGATTACTCTAAAACTCATAAAAAATGATTTGGCGGCAGCAATACAGCCTCGTGTGTCAAAATCTGAAGAAGAACAGGCGGTGCGCACACGTAAAAAGGCAGAAGTTTTTACGCCGGCATGGGTCTGCAACAAGATGAACAATCATTGCGATGCTGAATGGTTCGGCCGCGAAAATGTATTCAACACTGAAAAAGGACAGGACTGGATTCCGACTACAGAAAAAATTCAATTTGAAAATCCTAAGGACTGGCAGAAGTACATAAATTCAAAGCGCCTTGAAATAACTTGCGGGGAAGCACCTTATATTGTCTCCCGCTATGATGCGACTACAGGTGAAATTATTCCCATTCACAAAAGAATCGGAATCCTTGACAGAAAACTGCGAATCGTAAGCGAGAACGCACAGAATGAAGACGACTGGCTCAAATGGACTTATCGTGCCTTTCAAAGCGTGTACGGTTATGAGTTTCAGGGAGACAACCTTCTTATTGCGCGGATAAACCTCTTGAACACATTTGTTGATTACATGCAGCAACATCTGCAAAGGAATCCAGATAACAAAGAACTAAAAAAAATCGCAGGGATAATTGTCTGGAACTTCTGGCAGATGGACGGAATTACAGGAACTATTCCATTTAGAAAGCCAAATAAAGAAGACAGTCAGTTGTCTCTCTTTGATTTTGAACTTGGTCTCAACGACAGCGAACCTGTAGCCGTTGACTGCAAGATATATGACTGGACTGCTAAAAAAACACTTGCCTATAAAAGCATAAAAGGAAACAGAATATGAAATTTGATTTTTGCATTGGAAATCCACCATACAATGAAGATTTCGAAAAATCAGGGGACAACGGAAATTTTGCAAAACCTGTTTACAACATCTTTATGGACGAGGTTTTTAAGATTGCTGACAAAGTAGAGCTTGTTCACCCAGCAAGATTTCTATTCAATGCAGGCTCTACTCCAAAAGACTGGAACGAAAAGATGCTGAATGACCCTCACTTTAAAGTATTGGAATACGAAGCAAACTCTACGAAACTATTTGCAAACGCAGACATAAAAGGCGGAATTGCAGTGACATACCGTGACAGTAGCAAAGAGTTCGGAGAGATTGGAACGTTTACAGCGTTTCCTGAATTGAACGGAATTGTTCATAAATCAAAAGCAAGTTCTGAAAAAGAAAGTTTAGCTTCTATAATTTACACTCAAGTCAGATTCAATCTTGAAGCACTATTCGCAGATTATCCCGAGTTAAAAACGAACATTGGTTCTGACGGAAAGGATAGAAGATTTAGAAATAATGCATTTGAAAAAATCTCTGTATTTACAGAACAGAAAACAGAGAAATCTGACATAAAAGTAATTGGTATCTTAAAAAATAAGCGGACATGGCGGTATATAAATAGGCTTTATGTTGATATAGAACACGAAAATTTAATGAAGTGGAAAACACTTGTACCCCGAGCAAACGGTTCTGGAGCGTTAGGAGAAGTGTTATCTACGCCGTTGATTGGCGAGCCGTTGATTGGCTATACACAGTCTTTTATTGGAATAGGTTCTTTTGAGACAGAATTTGAGGCTGAAGCAGTAATGTCGTATGTCAAAACAAAGTTTGCACGAGTCCTTCTAGGTGTTTTAAAAGTTACGCAAGATAATGATCGTGGTGTTTGGAAACTCATCCCCCTCCAAGACTTCACAGCAAACAGCGACATCGACTGGACAAAATCAATTCCAGAAATTGACAAACAGCTTTACAAGAAATACAAGCTCTCAGCAGAAGAAATCAATTTTATCGAAACTCACGTGAAGGAGATGGCATAAAATGAAAGAAGCAATGAACAAACCGAACATAGAAACTTCAAAAAAAGTTGTACCGATGATTTATGCCTACACAACTCCCGGAATCACCTACCATGACGGCTACATAAAAATCGGTTACACAGAGCAGGACGTGGACGAGCGCATCAGGCAGCAGACGCATACAGCCGGAATAAAGGCTCAAAAAGAATGGTTCGGCACTGCTATTTTTGATGACGGAAGCGGAGAGACGTTCATCGACAAGCAGTTTCACGCATACCTCAGAAAAAACGGAATCAAACAGCCGCAGGACGAAGGCAACGAATACTTTGACAAAGACGATGAAAACGAATGGTTTCATATTTCGCCCAATGATTCAAAATTGCAATTCTATGACTTCCGCTCAAACCGTGGAATCGGCGGAGACATTAAGGAAGTTTCGCTCTATAAACTCAGAAAAGAACAGGAAGATGCAGTAAATCAGACGCTTGCCTACAGCAACGACAAAACTGACGGAGAATTTCTTTGGAACGCAAAGCCGCGTTTTGGAAAGACGCTTGCATCTTATGACTTTGTTCAGAAAAAAGGCGCTTCAAACGTTCTTATCGTTACAAATAGACCAGCAATAGCAAACTCATGGTATTCAGACTACGAACAGTTTTTGGGCAGAAAATCCGGCTACTATTTTGTAAGCAATGTTGACGGAATCAAAGAAAAACCTTTGGTTATAAACTACGATGAGTTTTCTAAAATCAACGAGTCAAATCCCAAACTCATAGAATTTGTTTCATTGCAGGATTTAAAAGGCTCAATCTATTTCAGCGATAACGCAAACGCAACTGACAAGCTGAAAGAACTTAAAGAAATACAATGGGACGTTCTTATAATCGATGAAGCTCACGAAGGTGTTGACACTTACAAAACAGA
Organism: Treponema saccharophilum DSM 2985; assembly: GCF_000255555.1. GTDB lineage: Bacteria > Spirochaetota > Spirochaetia > Treponematales > Treponemataceae > Treponema_D > Treponema_D saccharophilum. The sequence goes on along the minus strand of NZ_AGRW01000030.1, from coordinate 48,941 downwards.
CATTGCCTTTGACCACATAAAGCGGAATTTCACGCTTCACCTTTCGGGCACTCCGTTCAAGGCTCTGGCAAACAGCAAGTTTGAGGACAGAGCAATCTTCAACTGGACTTATGCTGACGAACAGGAAATGAAAGAAAAATGGGATAACGCACGGCAGGAAGAAAATCCTTATGCGACACTTCCAAAACTCAATCTCTTTACTTATCAGATGTCAGAGATTATCCGTGATGAGCTCAAGCAGGGCGTAGAAATTCAGGGCATAACTGAAGAATATGCCTTTGATTTGAACGAATTCTTTGCGGTAGAAAACGGAAAGTTCAAATACAATTCTTCCGTAGACAAATTTTTAGATGCGCTTACAACGCAGGAAAAGTTCCCGTTCTCTACACCGGAACTTAGGAATGAACTAAAGCACACATTCTGGCTTTTGAACAGAGTTGAAAGCGCAAGACTGCTTGCAAAGAAATTGAATGAGCATCCGACATTCAAAGATTATGAAATCGTTCTTGCAGCAGGTGACGGCAAATTGGACGACTCTGATGAAACGATGAAATCCTACGATAAAGTTAAAAAGGCTATCGCTGAAAACGACAAGACAATCACTTTGTCGGTAGGACAGCTTACAACTGGAATTACAATTCCAGAATGGACAGCCGTTCTCATGCTCAGCAACATTAAATCTCCAGCTTTATATATGCAGGCGGCATTCAGGGCGCAGAATCCTTGTCTTTTCAAATACTGTGCAGAAAGCTTTAGAAAAGAGAATGCCTACGTATTCGACTTTGACCCGGCACGCACGCTTACAATTTACGAGCAGTTTGCAAACAACTTGAATCCGTCAACAGCAACAGGCGGCGGCACAAGTGATGAGCGGGAATCAAATATCAGAAAACTGTTGAACTTTTTCCCTGTAATCGGTGAAGATGAAAACGGCAAACTAGTTGAGCTTGATGCAAGAGAAGTTCTTTCAATCCCGCGAAAAATCCGCTCTGTTGAAGTTGTCCGCCGTGGCTTTATGAGCAATTTCCTTTTTCAGAACATCAGCAATGTATTCTCAGCTCCTAAAGAAGTGCTGGATATAATAGAAAAGTTTGAGGCGATTGAAGAGCCAAATGCAAAAGTGAACCTTACTCCAGAAGTAAAGAAAGACCTTTCGCTTAACGAAAACGGCGATGTTGAACTGTCGGAAGATTTTGTTATTGGCAGGACTTTGGACGTGTTCGGTGAGAAAATCTATGACACTGCTATGGAAGAAAAGGTTGAAAATACATTTTTGCAAATTGCTGAGCAACCGACAAAAACCGACGCTGCTCTTGAAAAATTAAAGTCTTTCGTAAAAGAGAAAACCGTAAAGGGCGTTGTAGAATCAGCACAGTCCGCTTATGGCAATGACATGAGAAAATCAGACAGCAAGCAGATTGAAAGCAAACTCAATCTTGAAGTTGACCGAATGGTTGACAAGCTGCACGGAAACTACAAGATTCAGGAAAATGTTCTTGAAAAAGAACGTGTGAAGGCTCAGCAGAACAGACATGAAAGTGGAAAAACGAGCGAAGAAATAGACAAAGAATTTGCTCAGAAAAAGCAGGCGGTTCTTGAAGATTTCCAGAAAGATTTGACTAATGCAATACAAGAGTTTGTTGACACATCTGCACAGACAACAGTCCGTACTGTGGAAACAAACAAAAAGGAACGTGAAAAATCACAAATTGAATCGGGTGTACGTGACCATCTGCGCGGCTTTTCGCGCACCATTCCGTCGTTTCTTATGGCTTATGGCGATGACAGCGTTACACTTGCGACTTTTGACACGACAATTCCCGGCAATGTATTTGAAGAAGTTACAAGCATAACTCTTGAGCAATTTAAATTTCTGCGTGACGGCGGTGACTATACGGAAGCGGAAACAGGAGAGGTAAAGCATTTTGAAGGGCATCTTTTTGATGATGTTGTTTTCGATGATTCTGTAAAAGAGTTTTTGGCACTCAAAAAACGTCTTGCCGACTATTTTGACGAAAAGAGCATAGAGGATATTTTTGACTACATTCCGCCGCAGAAAACAAATCAAATCTTTACACCAAAGGATGTAGTTAAACGCATGGTGGATATGCTCGAAAAGGAAAATCCCGGCTGTTTTGATGACAAAAACAAAACTTTTATAGATTTGTATATGAAATCAGGACTTTACATCACCGAGATTGTAAAACGCCTTTACCAGAGTGAAGAGATGAAAAAGCAGTTTCCAAATGACAAAGAGCGGCTGAAGCATATCTTTGAGAAGCAGGTTTACGGACTTGCGCCGACTGAAATCATCTATAAAATTGCAACAAGTTTTATTTTAGGATTTGCAGATAATACGGATGAACTAAAGCACAATTTCAGGCAGCTGGATGCTCTTCCCTATGCAAAAGACGGAACCATGCAGCAAAAGTTGGACGAAATGTTTGGCAAGTAGGTAAGGAGTGCTGGTAGAGCAGAACATGACCATTTCTGACGGCATTTCTGTAAGCCAGACAAACGCGCTCCGCCAAAAAAAAGCCTTACTCGAGCGCTTTCAGCTTCTCTTTGTCCTCGTACATCTCTTTGTCGGCGCGCTCGAATATATCCGAAACAAAATTGTCGTTCTCAGGATTGTATTCGGCCATTCCGGCAGCTATGATTACCCCCTCGCCTTTCTTCTTGTTCTCAAGAACTTGGCGGCGCAATTTGTCCATAATCTCGTGCCTGGCTGAATAATCATTTCCGCGAAGGAATACGACAAACTCATCTCCGCCAACCCTGAACACAGGACTGTGAGCGAAAAACTCGCACAAAAGCTGCGCTGACGAACGGATATATTCATCTCCGGCAGTATGTTCCCGCGTCTTTTCCAGAGTTCAAGTCTTTTTCAGAAAGTGAAAGCCCGTAATCCCAAATGGCAAAAGTTGAAAGGTCAAGTTTTGCGCCGGTCAAGTCGCAATTATATTCCACGACGATTGCACGCGGTTTTGAGCCGTCCATTCCGATTGTGCCGATGACGCTCACGCCAACAATCGCCTCGTCCGCGCTCACGCTTTCTTTTGGTGTGCTGGCACAAGAAAAAAGCATAAGTGCTGAAAGTGCCAATGCCGTTTTTGCAAAAAATCTATTCATATTCAAAACGCTCCTATTTTGATTGGCTAAAGAGCCAGTCGCGGATTCCCTCGTAGTTGTAAGCCAGGCTCCAGGTGTACATGTGGCTTCCGCCAGCGATGACGTTGAAGCGGATGTCCGCGTCTTTTTTGAGCATTGCGCTTGTGTCCGCGTTGCGCTCATCTTCGCTTGCTTTGCCGTTCCACATACTTTCGCCGAGAGCGACCTTTGAGCCAAGATTTTCCAACAAGTCCACCGCCGCTTTCATCGCAGGATACGCTTTTTCATCGCCCTCGCAAACAACAATCCAAAGCTTTTTGTCTTTCATCGCCTTCATTTCTTCCACGTTCCACTGACCCGCTACCAAAAACTGAGCCGCAAACAAATCTGGGTGCTTGTCAGAAAGCGCAATGTTCGTCATGCAGCCCTGCGACTGTCCCGTGCCGTAAATGCGTTTTTCGTCGACGGCGTAAGTCTTGATGACGCTGTGCAGAAGGTTGTCCACCGCCGTCAGTCCGACCGTCCAGACGTATTCGTCGGTCGTGAGCGCGCCGTATTTTTTTACCACATCAAGCGGATACTGCACCGCCACGACGATAGCCTTGTGCTTTATCTGCTCGTCCTCGCTCGCCCAAATCGTGCCGCCGTTTCCCTGCGTCAAAGTTGCCGTGTCGATTGAAGTGTCCGCGCTTGCGTCTGGCACAAAAAAGACGAGCGGATATTTTTCTTCGTCGTTGTATTCTTCGGGCAGATACACGAAATACGGCAGCGTGATTCCCGTTTCGCTGTCGGTGAATGTCTTTTTCGCAAAGTCTTCTATCACGAGTTCCTTCGCCGATGTCGAAACGAAAGCCTCCGCGCTTGCCTTGAACACAGTGCCGTCAGTCGCCTTAATATCAGCTTTTTGAACGACTTTTGCGCTCAAATCCACAGGAGCACCATCATCTTCAAAACGAGGACCGTTGCCCTCTTTGGCGTTGCCTGCCTCCTTCTTTTCGCGAGGTGGCATTTTTCCGTCAGTTTTGTCCCATTTATTTTCATAGACAAGGCGGATTTTTACCGTGTTTCCCTCAAAATCCAACGCTTCGATTTTTCTTCCCTCAACGCTGTATGTTTCGAAGGTTACTGAAGAAGTGTCGATTTCTTTTGCGTATTCCAAAATGACAGCAGACACTTTCTGACCGTCACCGAAACTTTCCGCGATTGTGCTGACAAGAGGTTTTGATGTTGTTTGTGATTGATTTGATGCGCAGGAGCAGACGAAAAGCGCACAAGACAAAAGTGCCGCCGCCCCCAACAGAGTGTGTTTCATAGAGTTCTCCTAAAACGAAACGGTTGACCAAAATGATTGGGTAGCGACAGACTCCCGCAACGAGCTAAATGATGAACGTATTATAAAGGCTTTCTGTCGTTTTCGTAAATAAAAAGTTTGTTAGACAGCATTTTTTTCATTTAAAGCTCTTAACTTCAAAAGTAAAAGAAACTTGCAATCGCTACTGTTGCAACATTTGACTTGCAGAGCAAAATCCTTCTTTTATTTTGTCCGCAATCTCTTCCAAAGACTCTTCACTGTCATAATAGCAAAAAACACTTTCATCTTTTTCAATCGACAATATGTTAAAGCTCACATATCTGTACGGAGCAAAGTCTGAGCGCTCAACAAGTAGTTCTCCTGTGCATTTTTTCCATTCGACAATCGCTCTGAAGCACTCTTCATTGTCAATCAAAACTTCTTTTTGACAAGCACTCTGATATTTTTGCGTTTCGCTAAAAAAGGTGCTTTTTGCTGTTTTCAATACGCTTTGAAAATCCATATTGTCAATGTATTCCTTTATACAAAAAAAGCACCAAGCTCCGCTAAATCGCGGTTGACTTGCCTTGACGCAAGATAGCCTGGTGCTTGCAATTTCATTGTTTATCCTCGCGGACGCACACCCTCATCGTCATCGAAAGACCTGCGCGCACGAGGGCGGTGAGCCTGTGCTGTCCGTTTAGAAGCTCGCCTGTCGGTGTGATTATAATCGGAACGCCGCCTTTCTCGCGCCATCTTCCCGCGCGCATATCTTCCTCAAAATCGCGAACACGCCTTTCATCAATCGGGCGGTTCCCGTCGTTCTTGGAAAGATAGAGAAGAGCCAATTCTGGGGTTACGAGCCGATACAAAACGACTTATTCCCTGGATTCGATTTCATCATCAAGTTTTCTTGAGTAATCCTCGCAATCCATAAAAGGCTCAGTCTGTTCCTTCGAGCCGTAAATCTCAAAGAATGAGCGTCTGTCTCCCTTAAATCCCTCAAATGTCCAGTCGCTTTCGTCAATCTCGCATTCCTCGGACATAAATTCTTTCACCTCTGAAATGAACGCCCTGACGCATTCTTCCTTGTCGATGAAATCCAGGTCATCGATGTTGACAGAAACTTCTTCTCCGGACTCATAGAAGACAAGATTAGTATCTTCAATAGACTCATCATCAGAAAGATGAGAAATCAGCTGACCGCACAAAACTATTTCTCCGGTCTTTGCGTTTTTGAACATTCCGCAAAGATGTCTGTACGTTCCGTCGTCCAGATGAAAAACGGCTGAGCCGCTGTCGCGCTCATAAGGCGGGAATGTCGAGTTGTTGAACTCGTAAACTTTGTATTTGTCCTTTACCTTTCCGTCAATCCAGACTTTTTCGGTATAAGAGTTCGACCAGTCGCTTGACTCGCTATAATCTTCTTGTACGCTTGCCACAAGCCGTGCGGCATTTGCTTCTTTTGCTGCGTCCTCAAGCCAGTCTACATCGCTTGGAATAGAGGTATTTTTTATGTCCAAGCCGTCCGCATACCAGCTGTCGTTCGGAACAAACGAGTTGCCCGACAGCAAAAACGGAATGTCAGAGCCGTCGCCGTTTTCTCCGTTGAACCAGTCGTAGTTCGCCTTGCACCAGTCGTATGCATTTTTTGCCGCGCTTGAGTCCTCAGAACCGTCTCCTGTGTAAAATTCGATTCTAAAATAACCATAACCTGCACTCATATTTGTTTTCTCCTTATTTTGTCAGCATACATAATATAAACGAATTGGGCACAAAAAATTTTTTTTAAGAAAAAAAATCTTGTTGGCTTTGTTTGCGCTGTCTTCGTTTTTAATCGCCTTTGCCATTCTCCTGTTTTCGTAAATAAAAAGTTTGTTGGACAGCATTTTTTTAATTTTTGATTGTGTGCAGAATTTTTGGGAACAATACCGTTCGATACCGTTTTATTACTCCGCCAAAAGCCTTACTCAAGCGCTTTCAGCTTCTTTTTGTCCTCGTACATCTCTTTGTCGGCGCGCTCGAATATATTCGAAACAAAATTGTCGTTCTCAGGATTGTATTCGGCCATTCCGGCAGCTATGATTACACCCTCGCCTTTCTTCTTGTTCTCAATAACTTGGCGGCGCAATTTGTCCATAATCTCGTGCCTGGCTGAATAATCATTTCCGTGAAGGAATACGACAAACTCATCTCCGCCAACCCTGAACACAGGACTGTGAGCGAAAAACTCGCACAAAAGCTGCGCTGACGAACGGATATATTCATCTCCGGCAGTATGTCCCCGCGTATCGTTGATTTGCTTTAAGTTGTTCGTATCGCAAACAACAAGCGCGAAAGTCAGATAATAAAGTCCGTTGTCCATGTTTCCCTGCACAGACTCTTCAAGCTCATTGTAAGCGGTCCTGTTCTTTACGCCTGTGAGTTCATCGCGGCGAGCAAGTTCTTTGGCAGTTCTTAGTTCTTTCAGGTGTCGATTTTCTTTTTTGATTTCATCGTCCACATTTTCAACGCCGATTATAAAATGCGTTCCGTCGCTGCTTTTACGGACTGTCATTCTGGTGTACTGGGCTTTTCCCGAGGCGATTACGCGATAAGTTATGCTGCAATCTTTTCGGTTTTCCATTGAGGCAATCATGTTGTCTTTGCTTACGAAGGCGCTGACTTGCTCCCAATCTTGCTCGTGGATAACGTGCGGTATGTTTTCGATACATTCGCCGAAAAAATCCGCTCCTGTCTTGTTGATTTCCAGCTGCCCGTAGATGTTGTTGACCTGATAGCAGATGAAAGAGTTTTTTTCAATGTCCACATAGTAAATTTCGTCGTAGTTTGAGGCAAGGCTTTCGGCAATCTGTCCGAATGTGATTGTCTGCTTTTGCTTTTCTTTTTGGGCTTTTTCGGCGTTGAGCTCGTCTTCTATGTCTTTTTCATAGAAGATAAGATACTGCCCGTTGCTTTCTCGCATCATCGTAAAAAGGAAGAATCTCGGCTCGTTGTTTACCAACACCCTGTATTTGAACGAAAAAGACTTCCTTCCTTCAAGGTTTTTCAATATTGTTTCTTTGCTGTAAAAGCTTTTTGCATATTCCCAGTCGTTAGGAAAAACGCATTTCTCAATGCTTTCCAATGCGTCTTTAAAGAAATTCTTTCCGGTTTCCACCGCGTCCATGCTCCTGTATTTTTGGCTTTTTGAAAAACTCAAGTATTCACTTGTCTCTATATCGATATAAAAAATGGCTTCGTAATCTTCTGCCATAACCAAAGCGATATGGTCGTGCATCATTTTCTCTTTTTTTTCGTTTGCCTGCACAAATGTATGAACGAGGCAAATTCCAATCATAAGCCCTGTGGCATAGAACGGGAAAAAAGCATTTATAATCTGGAATGTGAGGAAAAGGCCAAGAACCATGCTTGTTGCGGCAACCGCCTTATACCTTGTTTTTTGCCATTCTGTGCTGTTGTGGGCAACGTGCAGCATATAAGCGGTGATTACAGCATAAAAGGCAATTTGAAGAAGGAACGAGAGATTTCTTCCGACTTCTCCGATATATTCGTTTTTGTCGTTATAAGAAAACATAAAATGGTAGGAGCGGTTTAATATCAGACAAACCACTCCGATTACGAACACAGCCCACACCGCATGAATCATAACCCTACTGCGCCAGCCCCTGCTGTCAAGATATGCCACCATGTATCGAGTCCACGTTAACATGGTCAAAAGCATGAACATAAAATAAAAGACGGTCAGATAATATATATACGGAAAAAAAGCCTGAACTTCTTTGTGCTCGTACAAAATTCCCCATGTCATATCCACAAGAACGTAGCAACATGAGGCAAGAAGAAACCAATTGTAACGAACCTGCACAAGATTTCGTTTGCCTTGCGTTTTATCATTAAATCCATAATTCGTGAACAATTCCCAGTTCAATATTAAATTTAATATCAGCACTGCAGCCGGGGTTATCGCATATAGCATTCGGGGTTATAACCTCCATATATTCCGAACTTTTCTGAATTATTCATACTTTTTTTAATGGGCAATTTATGTAAATTATATCATGATTCTTATTGTTTTTTTTACAAATTCAAAGGATTTCTGATGGCCGGCAGATTTTTTTCCTTTACGATTGCCAAAAACTCGTTTATCCTTGACGGCACACACCAGCAAGGGCTGCGGGAGAAACATGATTTTATATTTTTCAGCGACCGGAAATTGCAAATACGTGGCGGAAAGAATAGCGGGATTCAGGACGATGGGGCGGTCTGGAGTTCCGTCTGCCCCAGCTCCTCCATCAGCGCGACCTGCCGCCCGATTCTTTCTCGCACGAGGCGGACGAACGGCTCCGGTTCTACGGCGCGTACCATCGGGCCGAAGCTCAGCACGCGGATGACAAGCTCCGTCTCGTCCGACGCGTCGTATGTCACGGTGAGCCGGTATGTTCCGCCCGACGTTTTTGCGCACGATTTCTCGAAATGAGCGAATGCCATCATGACGCGCTCAAGGGCGTTCCGCTCGTCGCGGATTTCTAGCGTGACGCTGCACGGTTTGCTGACGATGCCGCCGGCGCTTTCCGTGCCGTTTTCCGCGATTTCGCATTTTCTGATGCGGGCGATGTTCATGGTGACGCGCGTCGAGCGGATTTTCGAGACGATTCTGAATTTGTCGTCCTTCTGCGAATATTCGATTTTGCCGGGCGCGAAGCAGAATTTCTTGACGCGTCCGTGCGCGCATTCGTACTCGACGGAAAGTTTTTTCCCGCTTCTGATGGATTCCATGACCGTGCGGAAATTCGCGGCGTACTGCTCGTCATCGTAGGGGTCTCCGTCAGAATATTTGTCGTACAGGAAGAAGAATTCGCCCAAAAAAAGCGGCTCCGTCTCCGCCAAATTCTTCCCGATTCTCGCGATGTCCTCGTCGCGGACAAAAAGGCGGAACCGTTTGTCGAGGCAAATCGACTTGAGCCACCGCCGCTGCAGTTCCGAGAGCGGCATCGTCGGCGGGAAGCGGAGCGCCGTCGTGAAATCGCTTTTTATGAGCGCCCATTTTCCTTTTTCGAGCGACGGGATTATCGTCGTGACGCTTTCCGGAAACGCCGATTCCCTTACGATTCTGAAAAGCGAATCCGGACTGAGCGTGCCTTTCTGCGCCTCGCGTATCGCAATCGACACGGTGTTGTAGTACGCGCTGTAAATTTCGCTGAAAACCATCAATCCTCCTTTCCGCCTCCGGCGTACAGGCTCATCATGTCGGCGATGTCCTTGTAGAATTTCCGCGTGACCCCGATGTCGTCGCATTTGAATTCGACAATCCGCGAGATGAACGTCCGCGCCCACGGAACAATCTCCATCGGGTCGAAAATGTCCGCGTCGAACTGCGCCGTCTGCCCGTCGGTTATCGTCACCGTCCCGCACCGCTTCTCGCGCTCAAGCCTTTTCAGGATGAATTCCTCGCCGCGGGAGAAACGGACGCGGAACATGACGTGCGAAGTTGCCCCGGCTCCTTTTCCGTTATTGCCGCGGCGGATTGCGCAGCCCCAGATGTGCTTCCGTATCGAGCTGAATTCTTCGGCACGCCCGTCGAACGCGCCGAAGACGTTCCCCGCCTTCATAGAGACGATGTAGTCGAACCGCATCGCGACGAACTGCTTTCCTTTCGGACGGAACGCCATCAGATACATGCGCCCGTCCTGAACGCTTTCGTAAATCATCATCGGCACGACCTCGCTTCTGAAAACGCGCCCGTGCGTGTTGCGCTTCTGCTCGACGAGGAGCGAGCGTTTTTCCTGTATCGCCTCGAAAACAGTGCAGACGAAATCCGATTCGATTGACGACGTTATGTAGTGGTGCTTGAACTGGAACATTCCGCCGCCTTCGTCTCCCGTTTTGTCGAGCATGAAGCTTCCGAGAACACCGCACGGCGCGATTTCCGAGAAGAACGACACCGCGTCGAGGAGCCCCGACAAGTCAGTGTCGTCCTTGCGATAATACATCATCGCCTTCCCTTCCTTTTCCGAGCCGACAAGACCGAGCTTCTCGTATTCGCGGAGCTTTTTCCGAAGCGTCGATTCCTCTGGGAGAAGCTCCTGCGAAAAGCCGTCGAGATAGCGCGCCGATATTTCATCGAGAATCGCGGAGAGCGTCTTCCGCACAAAAACTCCGCACGACTTTTCCGAAAGGATGTCCATAACAATGAAGTGGAGCGAGATGTCCATGTCCGTGAACGATTTCGCCGTGAAAATCTTGAAAAGCGGGTTTCTCTTCGTGTGCCTGCTGTCTATCGAGACGAAGCTGACTTTCCCGCATTCGTCCGTCCTGAACGACATGTAGCCGGAAAGGTAGTTCTCCAGCCTGCGCTTCGCGTCGTCGTATGTGCGCGCGCTTTTTCCGTCGAGACAGCCGCGCCCCTTGAAGCCGTAAATATAGAAGCTTCTGACATACGCGCGGATTGTATCAAGGTTCTTTATGAGTTCCGAATACGCCATTTTTTTTTCGCCTGACGGTGTGGTATTATATGGAAAAAAAGCGGAAAACGCGAGGAAAAAGAAGGAGCGGAAATGGACTGCACATTCAGCACGGCCGAAGGTAAATTCAATTACCGGGTCGGCGCGATTATCAGGAACGGGAACAAAATCCTTATGGCGCGGAACCCGAACGAATCGCGGGAATTCTATTATTCGGTGGGCGGGCGCGTCATGCTCGGCGAGACTGCGGAGGCGGCGATTTTGCGCGAGCTGAAGGAGGAGACGGGTCTTTGCTGCGAAATCGAACGGCTCGCCGCCATACACGAGAATTTTTTCGTGGACGGAAAAGGCATTCCGTTCCACGAAATATCGCTTTTCTTCCTTATAAAAATATCCGGGGAGCTTTCGGCGATTCAAAACGGGCACCATACGGACGGCGGACCTTCCGGCGAATTCCTCGAATGGCTCGACGTGTCCGGCCGCGCAGAAAAGGTCGTCTACCCGGATTTTTTCATGACGACAGATTTTTCGAAGGAACGCGGCGTCCTCCACTTCGTGACGCGGGAGATTTAGGTTCCGGGCGTCATGCCGAACGGCTTTCGCAGGAAAGCTTGTTTCGGCATCTCTTGTATTGCAAGATGCTGAAAGCATTTTCGAGCGAAGTCGAGCACTCATCGACTCCGCCCCCTCTTCCGCTATCTGTAAAAGACCCACGCAGAAAAATCGTACTCCCTGAACAAGGCGCGGTCTTCGTTGTACTGAAAATCCAAGCTCGTAAAGTAAAAGGCCGTTTTTTCGTCCGGGGTGTACCACAGGCCGTTTTTAGACTGATTCTCTTCCTGATGGTCGTCGGAAACAAGCGAAAGGAAAAATTCAGTAAGATCGTAGTCGCCGTTTTGAGTCGGAACGGAGATTTCTTTGATTTTGTGTGCGTATGTCTCCCAATTTCCAGTTTCTTCATTTTTGCCATGGGAATTGCCGTACTTGTAAATCCCGTTCATCTGCCTGAAGCCAGAGATGTCTATAGTATCTTTATCATCGCCGCCACGCATATAGAAACGCTTTATGCTTTCATCCTCGCGATTCTTTTTGATTCCAAAAAGCTCCTCAAATGAAAGCTCCTCTTTTTGCTTTCCGTTTGAAGTCTCCGCTTCCTTGAAAAACCATTCCGGCTCTGAAATCTGGCTAGTAAAACACATGTAGCAATAGCTTGAATTCAAAACCTCCCTGTCCTCGTCGGTGATTGCGCTCTCAAGGGCGGCACTGTCGTAGGAAGCGAGGCGGTCGTTCTGGAAGTCGAACAGCTCGTATTTTTTTAGGACATTCATCATCCGGCCGTACTGGCTTTTGTAAGCCATGTTTATGAGGTTGAAGGGAGTCACAGAATCAAAAAGTATCAGGGCAGAAAGAAGCAAAAGCGAATATTTCGTGAATTTTCCTTTTTTGAAGAAGGTCGAAAGAATCGTCAAAACGGAAAAAACGATGAAGAGCAGGCTCGAATATCGGTAGCCCGTGAATCCGTACGCGCCCACCCTGACAGCGTACGCGTAAATCTGAACGCAAATGAGCGGAATAAAGGCGAACGCACCGAATCTGTAGAAGAAGCGGACGGCGGGCAAATCGTCATACTCACGGAGAATGAAAAAGAAGACGATGTAGACGCACGACGCCACTGAAACGAACCAGTTGATTTGTCCGTTTGGAAGTTCCATCAAAACGAGCGCCTTCAGAAGATACGCGTACAGAATCAAAAGAAGGACTGCAAAAACCGGAAGCATTATGTAAAGCACGATGATTTTGAAAGCCCTGCCGGAAGATTCTTCGTTCCGCCTGTAAAAAAGATGGAAGACAAATGAATTTATCGCGAAAATCAAGAAACTGAACGCAAGGCAGCACGTGTAAATTTCATTTTCACTTGTGCCAAGAATCAGATTCTGCACGGCATACACAAGAAGGCAAAGTCCTCCCAAAAGCACGAGGGACATGAGAGCGCAGAAAAGGAAGTGCTTGAACACAAGGGCAAAATAAGCGCGTGGATTTTCCTTCGGAATAAAAAGAAAAAGAGAAGATGCAATCACGGCAAAGCCGATTCCAAAATAGTAAAGCTCAGAATAGACATCGTTCCCGAAGCCTTTTGACTCGGCAAAAAATCCCAAAAGTCCGCCCCCCAAAGCAAGGGCAATCTGAAAAGCGTATTTTTTTAGAGCGGAAAATCTTTTTGAAAGAAGCGTGGCAGGAATGGCAAAGACCGCGCCCATCGTAAAGCCGTAGCAAAGCTCCTCGAAAAAACCGTAGTAGATTTTGTCGGAAAACTTTTCCACATCGTAAATGTAAAGGCACTCCGAAACAAAGGCCAGGAAAGTCGCGGCGAACACGACCTTCTGTTCAGAAAGATAAACGAGCGCATCCGAAAACACGGCGCGGATTTTTTGAGCAAGGGATTTCTTTTCCATGGGGAAAGTATAGCGTTTTTTGGCGAAAAAAGCGCGGGGATTACTTGTACTTTATGAGCAGTTCCGTGCGGCGCTTCTCATGTCTTTCCGACAGAACGTCGTAGTCGAATTCCTCGTATTCTGAGACGGAGAAGCCCGACCGCGCGCTTACGAGAGCATCGTCGGCCTCAAGAAGCTTTCTGTGCTTGTCTGCGCTGTATTTGTGAGCGTACCAGTGCGGAAAGTTTCCTTTTTTCCCGGAGCGCACAAAATCGTAGCGGAGAAGGTCGTAAAGCAGTTTTTTGTCGAGAGCGCTGTTGCAAAAATCACTTTTTTCACTCTCAAGAAAATCATTCATAAGCTCAAACCAATACGATTCTTTCCGCGCCTGAACGAAAGCGTCTTTGCTTCTTGCGTAATCGACAAATGAAAAAAGGAAAGCCCACGGGCTTGTCTGGCTGAAAATATAGTTCATCGTGTATGAGAAACTTCTCTTGTTCCAGTATGCGTCCGTGACAATCTCCATGTCTTTCAAAAAAGCGATGTCGCCAAAAGACAAATGCGGTGTCGCAAACGTTTCGTAAACAGGGCTTTCCATCCATTTCCAACCGTTTTCGCTGGCGTATTTTTCCATCACAGTGCCGCCCAGGATTTTGAGAAATCCAAGTTGAAGCGCGTCTGGGCGAAGGCTCATCACAAAATCGTAGCTTTTTCCGAAGCTTTCCAAATCTTCGAACGGAAGACCCGCAATCAAATCAAGATGCTGGTGTATCGTTCTAGGAATGCGCTTTATTTTTGCGGCGAGTTCTTCCGTGTTCGCCGAGCGGTTTATGGCTTTGAGCGTCTTTTTGTTTGCGGACTGAACGCCCATCTCAAACTGCATCACGCCTTCTGGGACGTTTTGAAGAAAATCGAGAGCTTTTTGTGAAAGATACTCGGCTTCAATTTCAAAATGAAACATCGTCTTTTTGTTGTGATGTTTTAGAATGTAATCCCAGATTCCGATGTAGCGCTCCTCGTCAAGATTGTATGTCCTGTCGACGAATTTGACGAGCTTTATATTGTTGTCGAGGAAAATCTGAATCTCCTCGCATGTGCGCTCAAGGCTTTTGAACCGCACGCGCTTTTCCACGGAAGAAAGACAATACGCGCAGCTGAACGGACAGCCTCTGCTCGACTCGTAATAATAGATTTTGTGGTCTTCATCGGCTTTCCCCTCAATCATCTCAGGGTACGGGAACGGAATGTCGTCCAAGTCCTCGATAAAGGCTCTGTTTCCTGTGAAGAGTGTCTCTTTGTTTGCGCTTCGGCAATAAATGCCTTTTATCTCCGAAAGCCTTGAAAGAACGCTTCTCGCTCTTCCGCTGCTTTTTTCTATCATATCCGTGAACGTGCGTTCTCCCTCGCCAAAGACAACGAAATCCAAGTCTGCGATGGCGCTCAGGTACTTTTTTGCGCCATAGCCAAATTCTGGCCCTCCAGCGCCAAGAATGCAGTCAGGAAGAACTTTTTTGATTTCTGGAAGGAGCTTTTGCACATATTCAGCATTCCAGATATATGTCGAGAACTGAATCCAGTCTGCGTTAAAAAAAGCGATACTGCGCAAAACTTCGCCAATGGGCTGGTTTATCGTGTATTCTGCGATTTCGATTTGCGGTTTTGTCTCGCTGTCTGAAAAATATTTGTCTGCATAATTTTTCAAATCGCGTATTGCGATATTCGTGTGCATGTAGCTTGCGTTTACTGAAACAAGAAGTATTTTCACCGCAGCAGTATATCAAATATCCATGAATTTGGTATCCTACGGGACGGCGCGTTCCCCCTGAAAAGCGCCCTGAATTCCCGGAGGAAAACAATGGAGAGAAAGAAGCCGGACCCGATGACGGTTCATCCGATTGAAGGGTACGAAAAAGAGATTTACGTCAAGCCGACGCTCAAAAATCCGCAGATTACCGTCGGCGACTTCACCTACATCGCGGACTCCGACTTCGAGAGCCACGTGACGCATCTCTACGAATGGAACCGCGACCGCCTCATAATCGGGAAGTTCTGCCAGATTGCCGCGGGCGTCGAATTCGTGATGAACGGCGCGAACCACCAGATGAACGCGGTCTCGACTTTCCCGTTCTACACGCTTGAAGGATGGGGCGCGTATCCGCCGAGCAGGACGAACATGCCGCTGAAAGGGAATACCGTCATCGGCAACGACGTATGGATTGGGCAGAACGCGGTGATTTTGCCGGGGGTGCATATCGGCGACGGCGCCATTGTCGGCGCGAACGCGGTTGTTGGAAGCGATGTCGGCGCGTATTCCGTCGTCGTCGGGAACCCCGCGCGGGAAATCAGGAAGCGGTTTGACGACGAGATGATTCTCCTCCTCGAGAAGCTCAAATGGTGGGACAAAAGCGTTGACGAAATCGACCTTCTCATCCCGACGCTGACGAGCGGCGACATCCCGAACGTAAAGGACGTCATACGGCGCATCCTTTCGGAAGAAGGGAAAGCGGAAAGCGCGTTGATTTCGGCAATCAAAAGGAGGGATTTTTCGGAGGCGAAAAAGCTCATCCTTTCCGGAGCGGACTGCCTCGCGCGCGACAAATTCGGCGATTCGGTCTTGTGGAACCTGACGTTCCAGTGGAATTATTGCGGGACGGAAACGTCAAAAGAAGACGAAATCGCGCTCCTCGATTTGTTCGCCCTTGTGCTGCAGCGCGGTGGGGACGTGAACGAGGTGAGCTCATGGCAGGCGACGCCGCTCATATGGGCGACTCCCGACGGCATTGAGGAAATCCCGCTGTACGGGAAGCTGCTCAGGCTTATGCTCGGCTACAAGCCCGACATCTACAAAAGAGCCGGCTCGTTCACGTGCTTCGAAATTGCGACGCAGGACGACGACGTTCTCGGGATGCTCGCCGAAAGAGGCCTCCTGAAAAGCGGGGAAATCCCCGAATGGGCAAAGGAGCAGGCCGACGCCGTCATACGGAAAACGGAGGAACGGCGGCGGTGAATCACAAAAAGTACGTCTTCATCATGCCCTTTCCCTTCACGTCGATTTCCGTATTTTTGCTGTACTCGTAGCGGCTCATGGTCTGGACTTTCGTCATCTCCGTCACGTGGATTCTCATCGGAAGCCCCGTGCTTTCCATCCTGCTCGCGACGTTCACGGTGTCACCCCAAATGTCGTAGATGAACTTCGTCTTTCCGATGACGCCTGCGACGAGCGGGCCTGAATTTATCCCGAGCCTGATTTGGAGCTTGATGTTCGACGTCTCGTTGAACGCGCGGACGTCGCTCAGAAGCCCCTTCGCGAACCGAATCATCCTGAACGCCCCGTCGTTGAAATGCTCCAGCGTGAGACCAGCCGCCGCCATGTAGGCGTCCCCGATTGTCTTGATTTTCTCGATTCCCTCGCGCTGCGCGCGCTCGTCGAACATCGAAAACATTTTGTTGAGCATCGTGACGACTTCTTCCGCCGTCATCTCGCCGCTTATTTTCGTGAAGCCGACGATGTCGGTAAAAAGGACGGTGACGTTCGGGTATTCCTTCGCGATGGTGCTTTCCGGATGCGCCGAAAGCTCCTTCGCGATTTCCTTCGGGAGGATGTTCAGGAGAAGATGCTCCGAGCGGTTCTTTTCCGCCTCAAGCTCCCTCGTGCGCTCCTTCACGGTGCTCTCAAGCTTGCGGTTCTCCTCCTCGACGCGGATGAGCTTTCCCTCGAACAGCATGACCGTCGTCGAGATGATGAAAACGACGAAAAGCAGCGCGAGGAAAATGTCGAAGAACGTATTCGTCAGCGGCTTCAGGACGCATGAGTAGGTGAACACGATTTCCTGCGCGAGCGGCTGGTAGTCGTGCGGCGTGTACATGATGCAGCCGAACCCGAGCGTCTTCAAGGGCGTAATCCTGTAGAAATCCTCGCCGTGGATGTTCTCCTTGTCGCCTTCATGCGGTTTGTTGACGTTCAGCCTGCCGCCGGAAAGGGAGAACGTCCCGTTCCACGGGCCGGGGTCCACGGAGGAATTGTCCGGAACGGAAATCGAGAATTTCCAGTCGGTTATGATGGTGCTTTTCATGTTGTTGAAAATGACGCCGTCGTACTGCGCGCCCGTCCTTCCAATGTCATCCCCGTCAACCCATTGCTTTTCCGCGTTGCGCGAGAACGTCACGCACACCGATTTTTCCTCGTCGTTCTCGGTATACGGTTTTTCGATTGTCAGTTTTTTTTCCGGAAGCGACACGCCTTTTATCGAGACGATGACGAGGACGAAAATGATTCCCCCCAGGCACAAAGAAAGCGCCTGCCAGAAGTGGCTCCGCACGACGCGCTTTTTGGATTCGGTCGAGACGGCCTCAGTTTTGTAGACGGGGCCAGCGATTAAGGCCGAGCGGTTCTCCGAGCAGAATTCAAGCTCCAGAAGCTTCATCGAGGAATAGAACAGATGGAGCGCGCCCAACCCGAACGAAACGTTCATCCACGGGAAGCCGTAGCTGACGAGAATCAGGGCGACGCTGAGCAGCGGAAGGCTGAAATAAAGCAGGAGCGAAACGAAGACATTCAGCGCGAGCTTTTTCCTGTTCTGCAGAAGCATCGTGAAAACGATAATCTCCGGCAGGATTCCCAGAACGACGCTCAGCGGATAGAACGTGCTTCTGTGGTACAGGTTTTTGTCGTCGAAATAATAGAAAAAGTCCGTGAACTGGCTGACGACGATGAGACAGAAATTCACGGCGCACAGGCAGAGGACTATGAAAAGATGGACGGGTATCCCTTTTTTCATGGAATCCCGCGGCGCCAAAAGAATCGAGAAATTCAGGCGCGACTGCTTTATGAATTCGCAGACATAAAAACAGAGGAAAAACGACACCGACGCATTGCACACAAAAACGAAAAAATTGCTGAGGCGCACCATGTAGAATCCTACCGCGGTGGTGTTCCCCCGATAAAAGTAGGCGAGCGCATCCGACAGGAGCATGAAGCCCGTGAAAAATTCGACAAAGACGAGCGTCCGCCTGCCGTTCTGCTTCAGCTTATGCCCCGAGCACAAAAAAATTCCCGTCTGAAAGCAGAAGAACGAAATAAAAAGAAGCGATGATATGCTGATGAATCTTGTAAAGTCGGACACGTACTACAATCCCCTGATGAAAAACGCTACCGAATATTATAGTGGAAAAAAGCTACTTTTAAAGGGAAATATCAAAACGTGTTTTTCCGTTTCCCGACCTGAGCTTTTTAATTTTCAATCGGCAAAAAAATCGCTACACTATATGCAGGGAAAAATCAGTATGAGAATGAGAAGTGTTTTTTTTGCAATAACTTTGTTATGTGCAAGTGTCGTTTCGGCGTTTTCGGCGGACTCCGGGTATTTTATCGGAGACGGCGGAAGCGGTAAGAGGGTTCTTGTCTATTCGTCGAAGCTTGAGAACGGAAAAAGTTCCGATGAATGGATTGTCGAGAAAGTGAAGCGCGATTTTATCAGCGATTTCGTGAATTATTCGAACATCGACGTGATTGATTTCGGCGAGAAAGCGACGGTTATGAAGCTGCAGAAGGATTCTGAGACCGCGTATTACTCGGCGGAAAATCCGCTCGAGCTTGGAAAGGCGATTTCTGCGAAGTCGTACATAAAGCTCGTATGCACGAAAAAAGAATCCTCGTACAGTTTGGCAGCGACGCTCACGAACATCGAGACAGGACGAACAGAGGGCAGCTTTACGTCTCCGTTTTATTCGGAAGGCGACTTCGTTACGAAAGCACACGGAGAGGCTGCCGCAAAACTGCTCGAGGCGCTCGGGGTAAATCTGACCGCGGCAGGTAAAAGGCTTTTGCAGTACGGTTCTATTTCCAATTCCGTCGAGGACGCGGCGGAGAATCTTGAAACATACAAAGCCGAGCTTGCGAGGCTGGAAAAGGAGCAGGCTGCCTTGATGAAGAACCGCAGTTCCGAAATCGACAAGGAAGCCGAGAAAGCCCGCATCGAAGTTCAGAAGGCGACGCTTCTGCAGCAGAAGAAAAACGAGGAGGAGCGCCTTTCACGGCTTCGCGACGACGAGAAGCGGAAGCAGGAGGAAGCGCAGCTTGCAAAGGAGCGAAGCGCAGAATCGCAGAAGAAAATCGTCGCGCTTTCAAAGGAAATTGAGGAAAAGGCAGCGAAAATCAGGCAGCAGAAAGTCGATAACATGACCGCGCTGCAGATGATTGACGTCATCGAGGGCGAGAAGCAGGTTCTCCTCGCGAACGAGAAGTCGATAGATTCCAACATTGCCGCTTTCAATGCGGAGCAGGACAGGCTGTGCGAAAAAGAGACGAAAGAGCGGAAGTCACAAAAGCCGAGAAAAACCGAAATCAACGCGGACGGCTCGCTGAACGATGTCGGAAAGCAAATCCTTGAAAGCGACCTTGAGTCGATACGGAACAAGTACAGCAATCTGAAACAGAAAAACGAGAATCAGCTCAGAACATCCGCGATGCAGTCCGAGGAAAACCTCAAGGAAAAAATCTCTTCCGACATCAAGAACCTTGAGTCGAAGAGTTTCACGACCGATTCCATCCAAGGCTCCGACGTGTACTTCCGCGTGGGAAGCTATGACGGCTCCTCCGATGCGCAGGGCTGGAATTATACGCTTTCGTTCGTCTTTGGCGGAAAGACCATTTTTTCCACAAAAGGGCTTTTGAAATACGAGAACATCACAGGAAAGCCTGTTCCTTCATATCCGTCCGCCAATGCCTCCAACCGCGAGGCGAAAGTCAGGGCATACAACGACTATCAGGACGATGTCGAGGCGTACGACAGCTTTTTCCGAATGAACGTGCCTTATATCCGTGCCGTGCTGACGTATTCCGTGAAATCTTCAGGAGTGGACAAGCCCTCCGAGTACATCGTTTACGTCAACAGTATCAGCCTCATCAATGTCCAGAGCAATTCGCAGGTTGCCGGCGAAAAATCAAGAAACAATGTGTACGCGTATGCTCCGTCAACTTTGGTAGACTGGACTAAATTAATCGCCAACAAAATAGAAAACGGCAACATTGTCTATGAGGCTTTTAAAGGCGACAAATCACTGACCAGCGTAACCATTCCAAGCGGCGTTACGACTATCGGCGACTATGCGTTCGATGGCTGCACATCGCTCACAAGCGTAACAATTCCAGACAGCGTTACGTCTATCGGCGACAATGCGTTCCGGTACTGCACATCG
Source organism: Treponema saccharophilum DSM 2985 (assembly GCF_000255555.1). Taxonomy (GTDB): domain Bacteria; phylum Spirochaetota; class Spirochaetia; order Treponematales; family Treponemataceae; genus Treponema_D; species Treponema_D saccharophilum. The sequence goes on along the minus strand of NZ_AGRW01000030.1, from coordinate 28,446 downwards.
CTCACAAGCGTAACAATTCCAGACAGCGTTACGTCTATCGGCGCCTATGCGTTCTTCAATTGCACATCGCTCACAAGCGTAACAATCCCAAGCAGCGTTACGTCTATCGGCTACGAAGCGTTCTATAGCTGCACATCGCTCACAAGCGTAACAATCCCAAGCAGCGTTACGTCTATCGGCGGCGAGGCGTTCAAAAACTGCACATCGCTCACGAGCGTAACAATCCCAAGCAGCGTTACGTATATCGGCTGCGGTGCGTTCTATAACCGCACATCGCTCAAAGAAATTCACTTTACCGGCACAAAGGCTCATTGGCTGGTACTTTACGGGGCTGATAGAGATGTCATCGTACATTGTTCTGACGGTGATGTCGACAAAAACTGGTATGAGAGCATAACAGATATCGTAATACCGAATGGTGTTACGTCTATCGTCGCGTGTGCGTTCGAAGGCTGCACATCGCTGACAAACGTAACTATCCCAGACAGCGTTACGTCTATCGGCTCCAATGCGTTCGATGGCTGCAAATCGCTGACAAACGTAACAATCCCAAGCAGCGTTACGACTATCGGCTACAAGGCGTTCGATGGCTGCAAATCGCTGACAAACGTAACAATCCCAAGCAGCGTTACGACTATCGGCTACAAGGCGTTCAAAGACTGCACATCGCTCAAAACCGTATACTATGCCGGAAGCAAGAAGGACTGGAAAAAAATTAAAATTGACAACGATGATAAAGGCAACAAGCCGCTTTTGAAGGCAGAAATCATCTACGGCAAAAAGTAGATTTTGAAAAAGAATCGAACCTAAGAAAATAAGAGATGACTGACCGTATTGAATCAGCCATCATCTGAAATCACATTCGCCATCGGGAACGAAGCAACTCGTTCCCGATTTGTACTATATGTTCGATGCGGCATATTACGCGACGAGCAATTCCGGAACCGACAAAGAAAGTCACAAAACAGTGAGCATAGACGAAAATACGCTTGCGTTCCTGAATACGGTGGGTATCGGCCTTCCGTTCTATGTTGACAAATCGGATGATGATTTGGTTGCGTCATGGGAATTCGACATCCGCTATACGATTGCCTTGATTCCAGGAATCGGCATGAACCATTCGATTTCCGCCGGAATTCGTTGTTGCTTTCCGAACGTAAAGATATTTGATGACTAAGCTTGTCGGGGTTGGTCAGAAAATATATGCTCTGCCTGAAAATCGGTTGATTTAATTTTGTCGTGCCGAACGGATTTCCATGAAAATCCGATTCTGCACGACAAAGCACGGGCGTTTTTTTGTTGTCACACGGATTTGCTCAGACCTAACGGTCTTCACTTTTTTGGGACAACAAGCCGGCACGACACATCGCGCTTCCACGCCCGTGCCTTTTTTCATACTTTCCGCGCCGTTCCGGCGAATCCGGCGGATTTACGTCGCGCTTATCTCCAAGAATTCCGCCTTTCCGCGAAGGCTTGGCGTTTCGCCGGCTTTCAGGAAGAAAATGTCCTCGGCCCGAAGCGCGAATTCGTCTTTCCCCGACGAGATTCCCGCGTTTTTCTCCGCCCCAAGCACGAAAAGCAGCCGGTCTTTTCCCGCGCCAGTCTCCGGCAAGCCGGATTTTCTAAGGGCGAAATACCGGCAGCTGAAATCCCCTGAAAAAGGACGGACGGAAAGCAGGCCGCCGCTTTTTATGACCTGAAGCGATTTTTCGACATGAAGCTCCCGCCCGCGGTTGTAATCGTAGAGCCGGTACGTTATGTCGCACGACTGCTGAACTTCAAGGAGCCGGATTCCGCCGCAAATCGCATGGACGGTGCCTGCGGGAATGAAAACGAAGTCGCCTTCTTTCACATTCACAAAATTCAAGTACCGCTCAAGCGTTCCTGCCTTAATTGCCGCGGAGACGTCCTCCATCCGGACATCCTTTTTGAGTCCGTACACGAGGCGCGCGTCATCTTCCGCATCGAGGACATACCAGCATTCCGTCTTGCCGCGCTCGCCCTCCCCCTCAAGCCTCATCGCCTGCTCGTCGTCGGGATGGACCTGCACGGAAAGAGAGGCATCGGCCTGTATGATTTTCACGAGAAGCGGATAGTCTTTTCCCGCCGCCGCCGCGAAATTCTCCTGGAATCCGGACGGATGGACGGAGGCAATCCAGTCCTCGTAGCCCCAGATTTTGTCAAAATGAATCGGATTCAGTCTGAGCATGTTTTCTCCCGTTTATTTTATCGTATCGTGCTTTTTTATGAATGATATCACGTCGTCAACCGTAGTGAAGCACAGCGCGGTGTTCGTGTCGGCGGCCCCATAATAGATTGCGATCCTGTTCGTCGCGGCGTCCACCAAAGCAGCGCACGGGAAGACGACGTTCGGAACGAATCCGCGCTCCTCGTACTCCTCCTCCGGAGTGAGAAGGAAATTACCGCAGCGGTGGAGGACTTTCGAAGGGTCGTCGAGGTCGAGAAGCGCCGCCCCCATCGAGTAGACGAAGCCGGAGCATGTTCCCGTAACGCCGTGATAGAACAGCAGCCAGCCTTCCTCCGTCTCTATCGGCGCGCACCCCGCCCCGATTTTTACGGACTGCCACCATTCGCCGCTTTTTCCCATGACCCACTTGTGGTTCCCCCAATGAAGCAAATCGCTGCTTTCGGAAATGAAGATGTCGCCGAACGGCGTGTGCCCGGAGTCGCTCGGACGGGTGAGGATGAGGTAGTTCCCGCCCACTTTTCTGGGAAAAAGGACGCCGTTCCTGTTGAAAGGCAGGAACCCGTTTCCCTTTGACGTGAATGTCCTGAAATCTGTCGTCGTCGCGATTCCGATTGACGCCCCGTGGAAATTCGTGCACCAGACGATGTGGTACGTGTCGCCGATTCTTATGAGCCGCGGATCATAGGCGTAGCTCGGGCTTACGTCGTTTCCGTTCTCGTCGGTGATTCTTATCGCGGAGTCGCCGAACCGCCATTCGAGCGCGTTCTCCGAGAATCCGTAGTAGAGATAGGGAATTCCGCTGCACGTCTCGGCACGGAAAACGCCGACAAATCCGCCGTCCTTCCATGACGCCACCGCGCTGTTGAAGATTCTGCTCACGTTCGGAGCCGGATTCCTGCCGATTACCGGATTTTTCGAATAGCGCCACACCGGGCTGTTCGCGTTTTTTCCCTGCGGCCTGTCCTCCCACGGCATGTTCGGAATATGCTCGCCAACCACTTTTATCATTTTCTCGCTCCTTTTTTTTCATGCCTGCCGCAAAGACAGGCACGTCTTTTTTATTAAACCGGCTTGAAACCTGAAGTTTCCGGGCCGGTTATTTTGAACTCGCCGACCTTAAGCGATAACGAAGTTATCGAACAGGTTTATTTTCCGAATTCAAGGTTCTTTTTTATGAACGCAACGCGCTGCTTCACGCAGTCAGCGCTCCGCCTCATGTCGCGCGGCGTGCTGAACACGTAATCCTCAAGTTTTTCGAGAGTCGTCGTCGCCACATGAAGACGCGTATCGCTTGACGCGTAGTAGATGTACACGATTCCGTCATGAACAACCGCCCCGTTCGTAAAAACGACGTTGCTCACGTCGCCCACGCGCTCCTCACCGAGCGGGACGAGGAAGACTCCGCCCGGCTCCGCAATCACTTTTGCCGGGTTGCGCGCATCCGTGGCGAAGCAGTAGAGAACGTACCGGAGTCCCGCGGCAGTATTGCGAACCCCGTGCGCAATGTGAATCCAGCCTCTTTTCGTCTTTATGGGAACAGCGCCCGCCCCGTTCTTGGCTTCGGTAATCGTATGATAGACGCGGCCGCTCGTTATTTTCTCCTCGTCAATCACCGCGTCCGTTATGTCGTCGCAAAGCCCGAACCCGATTCCGCCGCCGCTTCCCGTGTCGATGAAGTTGTCCATCGGCCTCGTGTAGAACGCGTATTTTCCGTCTACGAATTCCGGAAGAAGGACGACATTCCTCTGCTGCGGAGAGCGCAACGTCCTGAGGTTCGCGAGCCGCTCCCATGTCCTCAAATCTTTCGTGCGGACAATTCCCGCCTGCGCGACCGCCGCGCTCAAATCGTTCGAGGATTTGTCCTTGCTTTCAGAACAGAAAACGCCGTAAATCCATCCGTCCTCGTGCTGTGTCAGGCGCATGTCGTACACGTTCGTCTCATCAGCGCACGTGTCAGGAAGCTCCACCGGATAATCCCGGAACCGAAACCCGTCGATTCCGCTCTCGCTTTCCGCAACCGCAAAGAATGATTTTCTGTCGGCGCCCTCAACGCGCGCGACGAGGCAGAATTTCCCGTCAAGGAAAATCGCGCCGGAATTCATGACGGCATTTATCCCGAGCCGCTCCATGAAATGCGGGTTCGTCTCCGGGTTCATGTCGTACTTCCAGAAAAGGGGCACGTGGTTCCGGGTCAAGACAGGATTTTTGTACCGGTCGTAAATTCCGTTGTAGAAATCGCTTTTCTCGTTCCTGCGGGAAACCAGCTCCTCAAAACGGGCGCGCTCCCTTTTGTAGTTCCTCTCGAATTCAGTCATAGTTCTCTCCTTTTGAAAAATCCACCCTGCCCGCCGAAAATCAGGACAGGGCAAAACATATCAGCATATTCCGGACATCATCTTTTTTGTCCGCCCGATTACCTCAAAGCACATCCTTCCGTTGTGGTAGGGGCATTTCCACGGCTCGACGATAGGCTCGTCCATCGCGTTCCCGTCCTCGTCGGTGCACCAGAACCATTCGGAGCCTTCCCTTTTGTCAACCATGTGCTCCTTGATGAATTCCCAGATGTCCGCAGCAGCGGCAAGGTATTTTTCATCCTCCGATTTCTCGAATGCGTTCAGAAATCCGACGACGCTTTCCGCCTGCACCCACCAAATCCGCTTCGTGTTGTCCGTCCCGCGCTCGCATTCGTTGAGGAGGGAGTGCTTTTTGTAGGCGATTTTGTGAATCTGCGCGGCAATCGTCTCCGTAATCGGCGAGCAGAGCCTGTTGAATTCCTCCTCGCCGAGAACGGCGAGGCATTTGTCCAGCAGCCAGCTCGTCTCGATGTCGTGCCCGTATGAGTACAGGTCGATGAGCGGATTGAGGTTTCTGTCGAAGAACACTTCCTGCCGTTTCCGCTCCGGATTCCAGATTTTCGCCGCGAACTGATTCAGGATAAAGTGAAGCCGCTCCTTCACGCGATTGTCCCCGCTCACCCGGAACAAATCGGTGTACGCCTCAAGGACATGGAGAAGCGTGTTCATCGTCTTTTCCGCCATGACGCCGTTCTCGCTGAGCTTCTCGTTGCTTTCCGGCCGGAAATCGCGAGTGAACGCCTCAAGGTATCCGACGTCGTCCGTGCACTTTCCTTCTATCAAATCGAACAGCCCGAACGCAATCTCAAGAGCCTCGCGGTCGTGCGAAATCTCGTAATACGAGCTGAGGGCGTATATCGCGAACGCCTGGTTGTAGGTATGCTTCGTGCTGTCGCACACCGTCCCGTCTGCATTAAGGCTCCAGAAGACGCCGCCGTTCTCTTTGTCGAGGCAGTGATTTTTGAGGAAGTCGTAGGCATGGCGGGCATAGGGAACGATATCCTTGTCGCCGAGCGTTTTGTACGCGTTCGAGAAGAACCACAAAATCCTGCTGTTCAGGATGCAGCCCTTCACGGCATCCTTGTCGAGCTTCAGGTCGTAGCCCAAAAAACCGAAGAAGCCTCCGCGCTCCTCGTCCCTCATCTGCTTCCAGAACGGAAGGATATGCCCCGCAAGCTCCGCCCTGCACTCCCCGCCCAAAACGGCGAGCATCATCATCTCGTTTTTATTCATATTTCTGACTCCTAACCGACCTGTTCTGAAAATGAACTTTCCGAACAGGTTTAACCATTCTTGCTTGCAAAAATCGCTGTTCCGGACGCGTTTCGGAAATCCCAGCGCCTATTCCTTTACGGAGCCGGTCACCATGCCGCCGTAGATGTACCGCTGCATCGCGATGAACGCTATCAGCGTGGGGATGACGGCAATCACGACGCCGGCGCATATCACGGGCCAGTTTGTCCCGAACGGCCCCTTGAACTTGTAGAGCGAGGTCGAAATCACCATGAGGCTCTGCTTCGGCATGTAAAGGAGCGGATTATAAAAATCGTTGTACAGGTTGATGCATTTGAGAATCAGAACCGTCACCGTCGCCGGCTGCAGGAGCGGGAATATTATCGTCGTGAACACCTGCCAGTAGCTCGCACCGTCGATAATCGCGCTCTCGTCAAGGGAATTCGAGATGTGGTTCAGGAACTGCAGGTAAATCATGATGCCGATGATGTCCGTTCCCATCGAAAGGATGATGCAGGAAAGCCTCGTGTTGTAAAGCCCGAGCTTGTAGACAATCTGGAACGTGGCGACCTGCGTGGTGATTGTCGGGATGAGCGCAATCCACAAAAACGCCGTGTACACGAGCTTCTTCCCCTTGAATTTGAAGCGGCTCAGTACGAACGCGGTCATGCTTCCCGTGAGGACCGTTCCGAGCCCCGAGAAGAAAATCAGTATGAGCGTGTTCAGAAACCCGCGGAGCATGTTTCCCTTCGAGAATGCCGTCACATAGTTTCCAAGGAAAAACCCTTCGAGGACTTTGACGCGCCGCACCGTAATGTTCTCGCCCGAGATGGAAAAACCGTTTTCCCGCACGCTTTTCCACGCCGATTTCGGGATGGCGATGGTGATTTCGCTTTCCCCGATGATTCCCTCGCCCGTTCCGACTTCCGCGCCCTCCGAGTCCGAGATGACGGCGAAGCTGTTTTCCGCCTCCACAGGGTCAATGACAAGCGTGACTTTCCTTGCCTCGTGGTTTTCGAGCATCTTTCCGGTTATTCTCAGCCGGCTTTCCGTGCCGAGCGTCTTCGCGCCTTTCCATATTTCCGTGTTCGACGTGAACGAGGGAAGCTCGAACGGCCGCGAGCGGTTGAATTCCTCGCTCGTCTTGAACGAGCCCAGGAACACCACGACAATCGGGAGCATGACGCTGAGCGTCGCAAGCAGCAGAAGAAGGTACTTGCAGTTCCGTACGAGCATGCCGTCCTGGCACAAATGTCCCGCCCGTTTTTCCCTTGTATTCCTAATCATGATATTCCTCCTTCTGAATTCCTGAACATGCGGTTCTGTATTGCCGAGACGACCAGCACGATGACCGTCAGGACGATGGCCATCGCCGAGGCAAGGCCGATTTTGTTGAACTTGAAAGCCGTGTCCATCGTGCGGATGACGAATGTCGACGAGCCGTTTCCACCGCCCGTCATGATGTACGGAATCTCGAACACGCTGACGGCGCCCTTCACCGCCAGAATCATGTTTATCTGAATCATAGGGGCGATTCCCGGAAAGGTGAGATACCAGAACTGCTGCCAGGCGCTCGCCCCGTCAAGGTTCGCGGCCTCGTACATGTCCGACGGAAGCGACTGGATTGCCGCCACGAACATCACGACGTTGAATCCCATGTACCGCCATATCGAAGTGAACGTAAGCGAGTAGTTGACCATCCCGGGATCCGTCAGCCAGAGAACCTTCCCCTCAAGCCCGAATACCTTGAGCACCTCGTTCAGCGTTCCCGTATCCTTGAAGAAATAAAGGAAGATGAATCCGATTGCGACGCCGTTCACGAGGTTCGGGAAAAAGAGGACGCCCTTGAAGAAATTCTGCGCCCGCATCTTTGACGAAAGAATGACCGCGAAAAGAAGGGCAAGCGCAAGCTGCACGAGCGAGCCGACAAAATAATAGATGCTCACGCCAAAAACGCGCAGGTTTTCCTGCCTTGAGAAAAGCTCGATGTAGTTTTTGATTCCGATGAACGTTTTCTCGCCGATTCCGTCCCACTGGAGGAAACTGTAGAAGAACATATTGAGGATTGGCAGAAACCCGAAAACCAGAAGCAGAATCACAGGAAACAGCAGAAACGTAAAGACGACAAGCTTTTGCTGGCTCGCATATGACATTCTGTTTTTCATAAGCAGACTCCTAAAAAAGAAACTAAAGAGAAATCGGTTTCTCTTTAGTTTCAGTATATTTGTTATTTCTTTCTTGTCAAGAAAATTTTTCAGTTGCTGATTTTTTTTTGCATTCCCGCAGGACTCGCCCGCCGGAAGCCGGAGCCTAATACAAGGCAGGCAGGCTCTCTTTTGTCACGACTTTTTCGGAACCGTATATCCGCCGCAAAAAGGATAAATCGTTGTACTGCTCGCTCAGGCAGAATTCATGGCTCCACGTCATGAAGCTTGCCCAGCCGATTCCGTCCTCAATCGCCTTCTCCGCATCCGGCATCGTCCCGCATTCCCCGAGGAGGGCAATCTTTTTCTGCGCCGTGACATCAACAAGCTCACTGAATTCACGGGCAAACGGCGAATGCTCGTGCGGCGTCCCGTAAATGTCGCGGGAAATTATGTCAACGACATCGTCGCCCGGATAGCACGAAGGCTCATGCGAATTCCATACCCAGATGAGATTGTCAAGATGATGGACGTTGACGAAGCGGTCGTACAGTATCCGGTAGATTTTTTTGAGCGCGTCCCCGCCCTTTGCGCCCCACCAGAACCAGCCGCCGTCCCCTTCGTGCAGCGGCCTCCAGAGAACCGGTATTCTCGCGTCGCAAAACGGCCGCAAAATTCCCGCCATAGCGTCGATGTCGGAAATCATCGCGCGGTTCTCCTCCGTACCCTCCGCTGCGGCTTTCTCCGCGTCGAAGCTGGTGTTTTTCGAGTAGAAGGATTTCGAATGCCCGCCAAGCGGCGAGAACCAGTGCCAGGTGAACGTAATCAGCCCCTTCTGAGCAGCCCAGTCCCACGCCCTGCTGAGCGTGCCGTAATTCTGCCGGATTTCCTCCATGCACTCGTCGTCCGTGTCGAAATAGTTTATGTTCGGCGAATACGAAAGAAGCTCGAACCCGAGCAGCGCGGGCTTTTTTCCCGTTACCTCCTCGATGAAATGAAGCTCTTCCTGCGCCAGGCTCTGCGTGTGCTGGCCGCTTATGACTTTCCTGAAACTTATTTCCGAAAGATAGCGCAGGACGTTCCTCACACAGTCCTGTGCGTTCGGATTTGACGGATTTATACAAAGCCCGCTCATATCTCCTCCTGAAAAACACTGCCTCGGCGATTTCCCGTGCGGAACGTCAGAGTGTCCGCAAAAATTCCCTGAGAAGCGCGTAAATGCGCTCATGTCCCGAATCGTTCGGATGAAGCCCGTCCGGCGCGTACCGCTCCCTCAAGAACGGGACGTCCGGCTGGATTCCGCTCAGCGAATACAAATCGAGGACGGGAAGCGCGTAATGGCGGGCGACCTCCTTTATAATCCGCACGTAATCGGAAAGCGTGCCGACATTGCGCACGCCCGCTTCGTTTACGAGGCAGTTCTCGCGCTCGCGGTGAAGCGGCGTCATCACGACAATCCGCGCTTCGGGATATTTTTGAAGAAGCGCAAGGAAGAGGCTGTGGAGCGCGCCGTAAAAAGTCGAGTCCGTCCTGTCGTCAAAAGAGCCGAGCGGCGCGTCGCCGTGCCCGTAATCGTTCGTCCCGCCAAAAACGACGACGCAATCCGCCCCGTTTTCCATCTCGCCGACGCGCGAAACGAAATTCCGGTCATATTTCGGCTCGCACGACGGGACAATCTGCCGCGCGATTCGCGTTCCGCCTATTCCGTACGCCCTCACGGCCGCCCCGTCAACGGAAGAGAGCAGCGACCAGTACGTTTTTTCGATTGAGGAAGCTCCCCAACCTTCGGTGATGCTGTCACCGAGAAACAGAATTTTCTTTCCTTTTAAATCCACAGCTGGTTCTCCTTTTTTTCAGCTTTCGAGAATTTCTATGTCGAAGAGGGAAAGCGACGGCGGCGTCTCCTTGTCGATGAGCTGGAAGAGATTCCGCGCGTCCTGAGCGCCCATCTGCCGGATGGGCTGCCTTCCTGAAATAACCGGGAACGGAAGGAACCCGAACGAGCGGCACTCGTCGAAGACAGCGATGCCGAATTTTCCCATATCGACGTTCCGCTCCTTGAGCACCTCGAAGACGTAGAACGCGAATTCTCCGCCCGCCGCAAGGAAGAGCGCGTCGATTGCCGGATGCTCATCAAGGAATTTCCTGACATTCTCCTTCGTCGTCGATTCGGAATAGAGGGTGCCGATTATCATGTCGCAGTCGAGCGACGACTCCGCGAGCGCCTTTTTGAATCCCGATATTCGCTCCTGCGTGTACAGGAACGAATCAGGCCCCGTGACGCATCCGATATGGCGGAACCCCTTCTCGACGAGCCGCTTCGTCAGCCGGAACGCCCCGTCCTCGCTCCGGACGTCAACGCAGCAGTGGTTGGCGAACGGCGCGCGCCCCTGAATGACGAACGGCATGTCGGACGCGGAAAGCATGTTGTATTCCTGCACTGTCAGAAGCTCCGACGGAAAAATCAGCCCGTCAGCGCTCTGCTTGAGTATCGCGTCCTCAAGGGTCTTGAGCGGATTTTCCTTGTTGAGCGTCATGAGAAGAAGGTTGTACCCGCGCTTCGATGCCTCTTCAGCGACAGAAGCGATTATGACGGACCAGTACACGCCCGAAAGCGTGTAATCGACATCCGCGGGAATGACGAGCCCTATCGTCTCGGTCTTGCGCTTCGCAAGGGCGCGGGCGGCAAGGTTCGGGCGGTAGTTCATGTCGCCGACAAGTTTCAGTATCTCCTGCCTTTTCGCCTCGCTCACGCCTTTCTGTCCGTTCAGCGCCTTCGAGACGGTGCTTTTCGCGACGTTGGCCATCTTCGAAATTTCAGCAATCGTGTAATTCATGATGCGATTATATCCCCTTCGCTCCCCAAATTCAAGAAACGAAAGGGAAACCGTTTTTCTTTCCGAAAAACAGCCGAAACAGGCGCGCCCTCCCCCGATGCTATTTCCACAATTCGGGAAGCTCGTCGAGCGTTATGACGTTCCCGCTTCCGTAAACCTCCTTGCGGTGGGAAAGCGTGTTGTGGTTCTCGCAGCTCCAGAAGCACTGGCTTTCGTCGGATGAATGGTCGTTCCAGGTGGTGAAGTACGCCCATTTCCCGCTCATCGAGGAAACGTCCGGAATCGTCCCGTTCTCGCCGAGCGCGATGATTTTCTTCCCGCCGCTCACGCTCCTGAGCATCTCGTACTGCGTTCCGAGCTCGCCGAGCTTGTAGTTGTCATACGCGACGACATCGACAAATTCGTCGCCCGGATACCAGTCCGCATTCTGCGCGTTCCAGACCCAGATGAGGTTGTCCAGCCCCTTCTCCTTCGTGAGGAACCTGTGCATGTACTTGTAGAGGGCAAGATACGCTTCCCGCCTGTTTCTGCCTTTCCCGTCAGCGCTTCCGCATCCGGCGCCCCACCAGAACCACGCGCCGCCCCAGTCATCCTTGTTTCCGTACGCCTCGTGGAGCGGCCGCCACAGGACGGGATACCCTGCGTCCCGTATTCTCTGAAGCTCGGCCGCAATCCGCTCAAGGTCGGATGCTATCATCGCGAAATCCTCGCTCGATTCGTCGAGACCGCTTTCCGAATCAGCCTTGTAGGGAATCCTGAACGCCGTCTTCTCCGAGTTGAATTCGATTGTCTTCCCGCTCGGGTCGCGCCAATGCCAGCAGAACGCGGCGATTCCGCCTTTTTTGAGGAATTCCAGCGCCTCCTCGGTCTGATGCTGCCCCGAGCCGCCCGAAACCTGCGTGTAGTTCATGAAATCGAATCCTGCGATTGCAGGATATTTTCCCGTGTCGCCGAACACTTTCTGAAGCTGCCCGTAGCTGTCGTCCCACGTCAAATCCTGCTGCCCTGAAAGCACCGCCCCGCTCGCGCGGCAATCCGCAATGTACCGCATGAGCGCGCGCGCTCCGGCAGATTTTCCCTCCGGTATTTCGACCGGCGATTCTTTTTCCGGCATGTATGTTCCTCCCTCCTGTCCTGAAATCCCGCTTCCCGCGCCTGACGTCTGGCATGACTGCAGAAGCATGAGCGCAGCCGCAGCCGCGCAAAAAACGGCGATGAATGTCCGTCTCATAGTCCCCCCAAAAAAAACGATTCTCAAAAAAATCAAAAACGGGGAAGGAAAAGGCCTGCCAAAATTCCTTCCCCGAAAAAAAGGAAAACGGAGTTTTCCCTACAGCCGCACGTCGAACCGGCAGGTCAGGCAGCCTTTGTCGCGCAGATTGTCCTTCCCCTCCAAATCCCATATCACGTCCGCGCGCTCATAGCGCACATCTATGCTGAACATGGCGCAGGGATTCACGATTGCGCCGATGCGGGTGTCCAAATCGTATTCACGGGTCAGGTATCCGTCAGAATCGCGCTGCTGGATGAGACGCCCGAACAGATACGGCTTCACGCCGACCGTCTTGTTCCCCCCAGCCGGAACGCCGAGCTGGTACTCAAGCTGTCCCGCCAAAAAGAACGCGCTGTCCTTCTTCCAGTCCTTGCCCTCCGCCGCAGCGCCTTTCTCGTCGCGGTCGCCCGTGCGGAACATGTTCACCATCTCGAATTCGAGGAATCCGCCGAGGTTCGGGATGAGCGCGCCCGCATCGGGCTTCTCGTACACCGAGAACACGAGGTTCGCGATTCCGTTCTGGTCGGAATTGACGCCGAGGGAAACGCCGACGGGAAACTGCCTTCCCCAGCTGTCAAGGGTCGCGTTGTTGTACTTGAAATTCTTCCCGCGCCAGTAATACGCGATGCCGAGCCCTCCCTCAAACTGCACGTCCGTCCTGTCCTTTCCGCCGTTGAACGCGTCGTCGTCCGCGCAAAGATAGCGGAAGTCGAATCCCGCGTAAGGGCAGAGCGTCCCTGCGGCAAGCGCGCGGTCGTACTCCACGGAAATGCCGCCGGTGTATATATCATAGGGAACGCCGTCCGCGCTGTCGCCGTAGACAGCCGACGCGGCAGCCTGGTCGTCAGCCTTCTTCCTGAAATTCACCGTCGCGAGCGCGTCCGCCTTTACGAGAATATCATCCGACGGCATGAATTCCCCGCCGAGCTGGAAAACAGCCTTGTTCTCCGCGTTTGGCTTTTGGTACGCCTTGCCCTGCTTGATGTTCTTCGGCGTCTCGTCGTTCGCGGAAATCCACGAGCCCGGCGTTCCCGCAGAGAATGCCGCGTTCCATTTGTCGAACCGCACCCCCGCGGAAACGACGCCCGTAATCCCGTAATTCCCGCGCCCGAGATAGTTGTTCGAGTCGCGGATTCCGTTGTAATAGAGGATTCCGATGTTGTCGTCCTTCACGCTGTCGAATATGCGGAAATTCGTGAAGTCATCGAAAATCGATTTCAGGCTCGCGTTGTCGAACCCTATCGGGCAGCCGTTCTCGTAGTCGTACTTGTAGAAATTGAGGAACATATTGCGCCATTTGACCTCGGAAACGATTCTGTCGTAGACGAAATAGTTCGAATCCTTGTCGTCCGCCGTTCCCGGCCGCTCGCGCCACCCTGTCGTCTTCCCGAAATCGCCGCCGGCGTTGTAGTCCCCCTGCGTGTTGCCGTCCTCGTACGTTTTCTTCTCGTTGTAGAATTTGAACGCGTACCGCAGCCCCTCGATTCTCACCGAAGCCGAAAGCGAGTCGCCGTCGCCCTCCCCCATGCCGCGCGTGGCAGACGGAAGGAATTCCCACCAAACCTGCGCCTGGTCAACAGACGACTCCATTCCGAAGATTTTCTCCTCAAGATTGTAGCCGATTGTCGTGTGCGTCTTCAAATCGAACCATGCGTTCGTCCTGATATCCTCGTTGCCGGCAGCAAGAGGAAGCGCGGATGCGATGCCGCAAGCGAGCGTTCCCGCCATAAACTTTTTCATTTTTCTCTCCTTGAAATCATGTGCCTGTCCAACATTTTTTTTCATCGATCCGATTCGGCGGCAGCCGAACGTTCCCGGCGCCCGTGCCACAACACCATCATGTCCATATTGCTCCTCCTTATTTTTTTGCCCGGCCCGGATTTCCGGCGGGCGCATGACAAAATCCAAGCCAGCCGTTTTTTTCAGGCAGAGCGATTTTTTAGTTTTTACGAAACCGTTTTCTCTCTTGTGCGCTCAGTATCCGGCCACTTTTCTCATTTGTCAAATGAAAAATTTACAAATTTTGATTTTTTCGCAGATTTTTTGATATTTTTCGCGCCAAAATAAGGTAATTTTCGCGCTGTTTTTCATTTTTGAACCGCAAATAAAAAATCTTGACAAGGCGGAAAGAGCGCATATAATAAAAATTACGAAACCGATTTTCTTTTTCTTTTTCCGGATTCGCCAACCGACAAAGCCGAATCCGGCAGGAAAACAAACAGGAACACAAAAAAAGGAGGATTCTATGTTTTCTTTGACTTTGAAAAGGCTTGCAGAAGCTGCGCTGCTCGCCTTCGTTCTCGCCTCATGCGAAAAAAAAGGCCCGGCAAATGCATCCGGAATCGGCGGGAAAATAATCGTGCTCACGAACAGGACCGACGTCGTAGACACGAAGCTTCAGGAATACAAGGACGCGTTCGAAAAGAAATATCCGGGAACGGACGTCGAATTCGAGGCGATAACGGACTACGAGGGCACGGTCCGCACGAGGATGTCGACGAAGGAATACGGCGATGTTCTGTGCAGGCCGTCCATCCAGACGGTCGATTATCCGAAATACTTCGAGCCGCTCGGCACAATCGAGGAATTCAAGGAGAAATTCAACTTCACGCAAGGCTCCAACGCAATCGACTACCAGGGAAAGGCATACGCCTATCCGGTCATGGGCGTCGTCGGAGGAGGAATCGTCTACAACAAGAAGGTGTTCGAAAAAGCCGGGGTCCAGATTCCCAGGACGCAGGATGATTTTTACGGCGCGCTTGAGACGATAAAGCGGAAAACGGATGCCGTTCCGATTTTCATGAACTACCCCGCGGGCTGGACGCTCGTGCAGTGGGAGGGAGGCGCGACGGCATTCACCGGCGATCCCGAATACAAGAACAAAATGGTCCACGAGGATACGCCGTTCGTGCCGGGCGCGCCTCATTTCGAGCTTTACAAAATAATGTACGAAGTCGTAAGGCGCGGGCTTTGCGAGCGCGACCTGCTTTCGTCGGACTGGGAAATGAGCAAGCAGGAACTCGCCGACGGAAAAATCGGCTGCATGGTCCTCGGAAGCTGGGCAATTCCGCAGATAAAGGAACTCGCCTCGAACCCGGACGACATCGGCTACATGCCCATGGTCGCGGAAGTAGACGGCAGGAAATACGCGGAGGCGACGCTCGACATGCCGCTTTGCATAAACGTGAATTCAAAGAACAAGGCCACGGCGCGCGCCTGGATAGAGTTCATCGTCCACGATACGGACTGGATCGAATTCAACGAGTCGATTCCGGCAGTCAAGGGAGGGGCGTATCCTGCCGTCCTTGACGCGTTCAAGAAAGCCGGCGTCACCTACTTCGAGATGAACAAGCCCCCCGTCGGCGAGGAAAGCTTCTACGACGTGCTCGACAAGGATTCCGAGATTGGATTCTGGAGCGACCCCGAAAAGAAGCGGATAATCGACGCGGCAATGGGAACGACAAGCGAGACGTTCGAGCAGATTATGGACGACTGGAACAAACGCTGGGCGACGGCGCGGAAAAACCGCGGCATAAACTAGCGCCCCCGCGTGCCGCCGAACGCCCGTTCCGACGCACAACGCCTAGGACGCGCACTGACCTCACGGGGCGCAACAACAGGCGGCACGCGTCCCGCGTGCCGGCGAACGCCCGTTCCGACGCACAACGCCTAGGACGCGCACTGACCTCATGGGGCGCACAACGGAGGCACGCCACGCGTGCCGCCGAACGCCCGATAAAATGCACAACGCCTAGGACGCGCACAGATTCACGGGGCGCAACTACGGGCGCACGCGAATGAGCGTGATTTTTCCGCTTCGTGAGAAGAGGAGACGGCTCTCTTCTTCGGGAAGGACTCTCGTCGGGAACGTGCGCTCCGTTCCGTCGCTGAAAACGACGTTCATCGCGTCCGTCATGTTCCTGTCGTATTCTATCGAAGTGCCGCACCAGCTGAAGCAGATTTTTCCGGACTCGTCGAAGTCGCCCTTCTCAAGGTACGACGGCGCGAACGACGCTTTTCCGCACTGCATGCCGAGCCCGAGCTCCATCCAGCGGCCGAGGATTTCCTCCTTGACCTGACCCGTCATTCCGGGCTGCTGTGCTCCGCGCTTGTACGGCGTGTGCGAGTACGGGTCGCAGGGGAACGCGCCGTAATCAGCCGGCTGCTTCGCGCTTCCTAGCCCGTTCTTCACGTCCTTGTAGAACGAGAAGAGCGGATCCCTGCTGTTCGAGATGTTCTCCTGCACCGCGATGAGGAGCTTCGACACCATGTGCCAGTAGATGCTTCCGAGACCTTCGTACGCATAGAACGTGCCCGACCGCCCCGTGAACGTCCGGTGGTGGAACACCTTCTCGTACAGCTCAAGGAGCGCCTTCCGCTCGTCCGCGCCCGGCTGCTCCTCCTGCGGAAGATGGTCGAGATATTCCGTCATGCAGGCGGCATTCCTGAACAAGTGGTTGAAGTGGAACGTCCCGTTCCTGTCCTCCACGAGAACCATGCCGCACTGCCTTGTCGCGAACCGCTCAAGACCTTTCATCTCGTCCCTGGAAATCCTGTTCTTCTCCTTGAATTTCGGCAGGCGCTCGTTGGGATAGAGAAGGTACGAGCGCTGGTTCTCCTCGTAGAGCGCGCTTTTGTGCAGGGCGGCGCACATCGTCTTCTTCTCGTTCTTCGTGAGGAGCGAGCACCCGAGTGCGGCGACCTGGCCTTCGAGCATGAGCTTGAGCCGCTCGATTTTTATTCCGTCGTCGGATATGACTATCGAGTTGTATGAATGGAAAAGCCCGTCGTCGCGCATGTTCTCCGCAATCGACCTCTTTATCCCGTCGCGGAAAAGCCTCATGTACGTCGCGATTTTCTTTCCCGAAATCTTGTCGAGCCCGTTCCCGAACCCCCTCTCGTAAAGCGCGTTCCGCTCCCGCTCGAAGAGAAGCCCCGCCGCGTCGGCGAACGACTTCCGCTTCTTGTCGTCCATCGCTGCGCTCTCGTCGAGGCTGAACTGGCGGTATATCTCCGCGGCGTCGTTGAGACAGCCGGCGACAGTCGAATCGACCATGACGTCGCCCGCCGTGTCGAACAGCTTCGCGAGGAACGAGAGCATCCGCTCGAGGTGGCACATAGTGACGACCGACGTCCCGTATCCCGCAAGCGCGTTGTTCGCGTCGTTCCACTCGGGGCGCTGCGTGTTCATCCAGATTCCCGCGCCGGGGATGTGGTTGAGGACTTTCGCGAGGATGAGCTGGATGAGCTTGGTCGAGAGCGTCGTCAGCTGCAGCGAGCCGTCCCACTCGACGATTGAGCGCGCGTCCGTGCCGAATTCCTTCTCACGCGCGCGCACCGCGCTGTCGATGGCGTTGTCGAACCGGAGCGAGTGCCTCGGGTCGGAGAGAATCTCGTTGTAGCCCTTGAGCCTGTACGGGATGTCCGCCGTCGAGAAAATCCGCTCGCTCATCATGGAAAGAAGCTCGCCCCTGTCGAAATTCCACAGGAATTCGATTATGCGCTGGAGGTATACGACCTGATGGTCGCCCCAGTAGCCGAACTGCGCCCAGGGATTCCCCGGCTCGGGAACTTCCCAGTCGATTCCGCGGCGGCTTATCCTGTACGGGTTGAAGCCGTCCACCGTCATCGCGTCGACGAAGACCGCGACGACGTTCGCCGAGTATTCGGGATACGACCAGAGAAGCGACTCCCAGTTCTGGAAAATGTCGCGCCAGTTCCCCTCGTAGTTTATCTTGTCGGAGCCGTCGAGAGAGCGCACGTCTATGTCGAACTTGTTCCACGGACGGCTCGGGTCGCCGTGCCTGCGCGAGAACGTCAGCGGGAGGTACTCGAAGAAAAGCCGCGTCATCTGCGGGTTTTCCTCCGCCTGAATCACCGACTTGAGCTTGTCTCGCGATATTTTCGCTGTCGCGGCAAGCCCCGCGTTCGCAAGCACCCCGCGCATCTTCCATCCGAGCGAGACGTTCCGCTTCTCCGCGAAGTCGATGAAATCCGCGACGGGAATCCTTCCGCCGTCGGTGAAGATTCCCCCGCGCATGATGTTGAACATGACGTTCGTCCGGTGGTGAAGGTCGGCAATCGGGTTCCCCGAGCGCTGGATTCCGTCGGCCGCGGCAATCTTCGCGGTGAGGCGCGCGTCAGTCTCGCGGATGTCGTCCTCAAGGATTTTCCACGCCTTTCCCCGGTCCCCGATTTCCGCCTCAAGCTCCGCCAGACGCGCGCTGTCGTATCCGACGTCGAAAACCTGCTCCCAGCATTCGGCGCTGCGCCCGGAAAGCGTGCTCCGGTGGATGATGTAGCATTCGCCGCGCTTTCCGTTCAGCTCGCCTTCCTGCGCGAGGAGGAGGTCGGTCTTGTCCTCCATGAAAAGCTCCACGGCGCGGTCGGAGACGACGACCGGGTCGTTCGTCGTGAACCAGCTGACGTTCGTCGTGAGCGACTCGCTCGGCTCGGCCATGTCCGTGACCGTCGAGGAGAGCGTGAAGAGCGCGATGTTCGCGTCCGCGTCGACCTCGCCCTTCCGGTACGCGTCGAGCAGGACGCTCCGCTCGTTCTGCAGCGTCGACGGGCAGGGAGACGGCATAATGTTGCGGCATCCGTCGAGGACTGACAAATCGACTTTCCTGTCGGTGAGGTTCTCGATGCGGAAAAGGCGGACGAGACCGTATTTCGCGCTCGATGTCCATCCGTAGCGGCATGAAAGCCCCGCGACGAAGTTCACCTCCTCGAACCAGACCTTGCTGCCGTTCATGTTCTTGTAGATGTTGCGCTGGATTCCGATTCCGTCCTCATACCGTTTCGCGCCCGTGCTGAAGAGGTTCCCGAACGGCTGCCAGACGATGGACCGCTTTCCGTCGCCCTTTATCTTTATTATCGAGACGGGGCCGGTGCATCCTTTCGTGTCCTTGATTTTGTCGCTCGTGCAGTAGGGAAAAATCGGAAGCTCGCAGTTCCTTCTTCCTGCAGAAATTCCGCCCTGCGCCCAGCAGAAATTCCATACGTCGCTTGAGCTGGCGATTGTCATGAAAAAATCGTTCATGGCATCGAAATTCTCTATCTTGTAGAATTCCTCTCCGTCCATCGTGACCATGCTTCCTGACACATTCTTCTTCATTGTAGCTGTCTCCTTTGAGATTGTTGTTGCGTGCGGCGGCTCTCCACAAAAACTTCATGCACACACGTAAATATCGTTTCCGAACCGCCCCCGCATACGCCCGCTTTCCTGGGGAATGCTAGACATTCAAGAATCCGTTTTGGAATTCCAGATGGGATTCAGTATTACCGCAAAATTACGGAAAAAATATCAAAAACATTTCCGTCATGTCGAATTCTTGCATATCATACGCATATAATGAGCGTTTTTTCTCACCTGCTTGCAAAACAGTGGCATTCTCATCATTATCAATCCCATGCAAATCAAACTTGACAATTTAAGGAAAACGTATTTTTCCGGCGGGAAGGACGGCGGGCGGAAAATCGAGGCTGTTTCCGGCGTCTCGCTCGTCATCCCGGAGAATTCTATATTCGGCATAATCGGGAAGAGCGGCGCGGGAAAGTCGTCGCTCGTCAGGCTGATGAGCCTTCTTGAGCAGCCCGACTCCGGCGCCGTCTATTATGGAAAGAAACGCGTGGACAACCTCACGAAGCGCGAGCTTGTCCTGATGAGGCGGACAATCGGCATGATTTTCCAGAACTTCAACCTGTTCAGCTCCCGGAACGCGTGGATGAACGTGGCGTACCCGCTTGAGATTTGCGGGAAGCCCGAAAAGGAAAGAAGGCGGCGCGCGGAGGAGCTTCTCGACCTCGTGGGGCTCGGCGACAGGATTGACGCGCCAATAAGCACGCTGAGCGGCGGGCAGAAGCAGCGCGTCGCCATCGCGCGGGCGCTCGCCACGAATCCGGGAATCCTTTTCTGCGACGAGGCGACGAGCGCGCTCGACCCGAACACGACCCGCTCGATTCTCTCGCTCATCCGCGAAATCCAGCGCAAGATGAACCTGACCGTCGTCATGATAACGCACCAGATGGAGGTGGTCCGCGACGCGTGCGAGTCGGTCGCCGTCATCGACGGGGGAAAAGTCGTCGAATGCGGCTCCGTGCGCGACATTTTCGCGAACCCGGGGACGGAGACGACGAAGGAATTCATCCGGAGCGTACAGAATTCGCACGGCGACGTCGTCCAGTGGTCGTCGCGGGCGGGCGCATACGAGCTGCGGTTCGTCGGCTCATCGACGGAATCTCCCGTCCTGAGCGAGGCGACGCGGAAATTCGGCGTCTCGTTCAACATCCTCGCGGCAGGAATCAACAGGCTCATAGACGGCGAGGTCGGCTACATGGAGGCGGACATCTCCGGAAGCGACGGCGAGATTGATGCCGTCATCGCGTGGCTGAACGACAACGGGGTCCTCGTGCAGAAAAAAGGCGCGGGCAGTTTCGGAGGTAAGTGAAAAATGGAACAGATTCTCATACTCGTGGGAACATCGACGCTGCAGACGCTCGCGATGGTTTTCTTCTCCACGATATTCGCCGTAATAATCGGGTTCCCGCTCGGCATCCTGCTCAACGCGACTGCCGAGCGCGGAATAACGCCGCATCCCATGCTGAACATGGTTCTGAGCCGCGTCATAGACGTTTTCCGCTCGTTCCCGTTCGTAATCCTAATGATTGTGATGCTTCCGTTCACGAGGCTCGTCCTCAAAACCGTCGTCGGAACCGCGCCGACGATAATCCCGCTGTCGTTCGCGGCGGCACCTTTCATCGCCCGCGTCACCGAATCGGCGCTCAACGAGGTTCCCGAGGGAATGGTGCAGGCTGCCCGCGCCATGGGCTCGACGAACTGGCAGATAATAAGGAAGGTTCTCGTGCCGGAGGCGCTTCCGTCCATCGTGTCGGGGCTGACGCTCACCGTCATAAACCTTGTCGGCTGCTCCGCGATGGCGGGAACGCTCGGCGGCGGCGGTTTGGGCGACCTTGCCATCCAGTACGGGTACCTGCGCTTCCGCACCGACGTCATGATTGCCGCCGTCGTCGCGATAATCATCATGGTCGCGCTCATCCAGTTCGCGGGGACGAGCATATCGAACCGCATGATGAGGAAGCGCTAGGCATATTGTTGACAATATTACTCGGAAATATTGACATAAATTGCCGTAAGTCGTATAAAAGCAACTCATAAAAATCGCCGGAAACGGTAAGGAGAAGACAAAATGAAAAAAATCGCAGCAGCAGCAGCAATAGCGCTCGGCTTTTTCACGCTCAACGCGCAGACAGTGCTCAAGGTGGGAGCGACGCCCGAACCGCACGCCGAAATACTCAACCTCGTCAAGGATGACCTTGCGGAGAAAGGGATAACGCTCAAGGTGATGGAATTCACCGATTACGTCACGCCGAACGACGCCGTAGAATCGGGCGACCTCGACGCGAATTTCTTCCAGCACATCCCGTACCTTGAGTCGTTCAACAAGGAGAAGGGATACCATCTCGTCAACGCGGGCGGAATCCACGTCGAGCCGTTCGCGCTCTATTCAAAGAAGGTGACGGATATCTCCCAGCTCACGAAGAAGAAGAAGGCGAAAATCGCAATCCCCAACGACCCGACGAACGAGGCGCGCGCCCTTCTCCTCCTTCAGGAGGCTGGCCTCATAACTCTCAAGAAGAACGTCGGAATCACGGCGACGACGCTTGACATCGCGAAAAACCCGTTCAAGCTCAAGTTCAGCGAGATTGGGGCCGCCACCCTCCCGCGCGTCCTCGACGACGTCGATGCTGCCGTCATCAACGGCAACTACGCGATTCCCGCAGGACTGAGCGCGAAGAAGGACGGCCTTTTCGTCGAAGGCTCGTCATCGCCCTACGTCAACGTAATCGCCGTCAAGGCGGGCAACGAGAACCGTCCGGATATTCAGGCGCTCGTCGAGGCATTGAAAAGCGAGAAAGTCCGCGAATTCATCTCCCAGAAATACCCCAACGGCGAGGTCGTCGCGGTATTCTAAAAAACGCGCCTTTCCGGTCAATATGCCTGTTCCGAAACTCTGTTTTCCGAACAGGCATATCATCAGGATTGAAATCCTTCGCATAGAGACAGAAGGCAGTTTATAGCGCACCATTGGACGGGGCACATACAACAACTATCAATCAGGCAGCTCAAGATAATAGAAGAAACCTTGATTGATTTCCTTCCGCATGACGCTTTCCAAGTCAATCGGCTTATAGTAGAATGAATGGCAGAAAGCATTGTTCCGGGAGACCTGCATTTTTGACGTGCGGGTCTCCTTTTTTTTGTCCGGCTTTGTGCGCGATTTTGTCCCGAATTTGCGCCTTTTTATGCGTATTTATCGGGGTTTTTCGGGGATTTTATGCGGATAAAACCGGTGCGCTCATCCGTATAAACGGAACTGTTTGTGCGGATGAGCGCGGGGCGCCCGTGCGGATTAACAGGGAGAGGACATCGGGATGAAATTTCCGATGCGTGCGGACTTTTCTCTGCCGACGTTTTATGCGCCAGAAGCAGCGAGGCACGCGGACTATTGTTCACCGCTTCTTGTTATTCGCAAAGCCAACGGGTCGTACCGCAGCAGCTTGCCCCGCTGTCGGCTACGAACCTTTGTTATGTGTGAGTTTACTAAGCATCTTGACTTTTTATAATGGATTATTTATATTTTCCTTATGGAAACAAATAAGCAGTACCTCTCGGTAGAGGATTTATCTATTAAATTAAATTGTACACCACAATATACAAGGAAACTTATCAGAGATGGAAAAATACCAGCAGAACAAGTGGGAAAAACATGGGTTATAAATCCCGAAGTTTTAAATGATAATGAAACAATGTTTAAATTGAGTAAGGATATACCAGATCAAATTTGCAAAACTTCTGAACTTCCAGATATTGTCGCGTTGAGTTTTTTCTCTGGAGCAATGGGCTTGGATTACGGAATAGAAAAAGCTGGAATTCATCCTCTTTTAGCTTCAGAAATTGAACCGAATGCAAGAAAAACTATTTTATTAAACCGTCCGAATATCGGACTTATCGGCGACATAAATAATTACAGCGCAAAAGACATTAGAAAATTTGCAAATATTTCAGAGAATCAAGAAATTGATTTGGTTATAGGCGGACCTCCATGCCAGGCTTTTAGTACCGCAGGTCAAAGAAAAGGTTTCCAAGATAAACGTGGAAATGTATTTTTAACTTTTATTGACAGAATACTGGAACTCCGTCCCAAATTTGCAGTAATTGAAAATGTAAGAGGAATTTTATCTGCTCCTTTCGAATGTGAAGAAATGGAAAAACGTTTCGGTTTTGCACCTAAAACACCAGAAGAAAAAAAAGGCGGAGCTTTGCTTTATATTCTGCATAAACTGGAAGAAGGCGGTTATACAGTGACCTTTAATCTTTACAATGCTGCAAATTATGGTGCTCCGCAAAAACGAGAGCGTGTTGTATTTTTCTGTTCTCGGGATGGTCAAAAAGTTCCATATTTGTCACCAACAAATGATGAATTTGGAAATTTTGGCTTACCAAAATGGCGAACAGTAAGAGAAGTTATTTCTGACTTAAAAGAAGATGAACAGAAAGCAATGAAATTTCCAGAAAAGCGTTTGAAGTATTTTAAAATGCTCAAAGCTGGACAATATTGGAAACATTTACCACAGGAAATTCAGTATGAAGCTATGGGGGAAAAACTCAAACTCGGTGGCGGAAAAACTGGATTTTTCCGCCGTGTAGGTTGGGATGAACCTTCTCCAACTCTTGTAACAGACCCAACAATGCCTGCTACGGATTTATGCCATCCAGAAAAAGACAGACCTCTTAGTATCCAAGAATATGCTCGAATACAAGAATTTCCAGATGATTGGAAATTCTTTGGAGAAATGAAGGATGTTTACAAACAAATTGGTAATGCAGTTCCAATTAGCTTAGGTTGTGCAATAGGCAAGCAGATTGTAAAACTTGTTACAAATCAACCGTTAGATTTGCCACCTATCGATTTTCCTTTTTCGCGTTACACATATACGGATGATGTTTCAATAAAAAAGCTTATGGAAAAACGATTGAAAAAATCAGAACAACCAGATTTATTTGCTTCTGCTGTATAAAGAAAAAAGTCGTGAAAACTTGATTTTCACGACTTTTTTATCCTAATTTCCTTTTCCTAGATTTATATTTTTCTTCAAATATTGTTCTACGAACTTTTTAAATCCTTCCTCTGAAAGATTCATTCCTTTCATAGGTTCGGGAACATTATTCCACATTGTTTCGCCAGTTTTTGCTTCAGTTCGATACCATTTATGAATTGAAGTACCTTCTCTGATTTTACTGCTTGAAGAATTTTCTGTATTACTTCTATTTTTTATTTGCAATTCAAACCAAACTCCATTGTCAAATTTTATAAAGTCGATAGCTTTTACAAAATTTCCACAACACCAAGCCCAACCTTTTTCTCGTAAAACAGAATCCAAATATCTTTCCAAAAGAGCTCCAACAGCATTTTCCGAAGCCATTGATTCCAAATGTGTTATTTTTATTTCTTCTGTTTCCTGTTTTGAATGATTAAAAACAATTTCCATTATGAAACTTACCATTTCATCTGGTACAGTCTGAGGCAGTTTCGGAACTGTAGAAGAATGAAACCCATTAAAATACGAAACAGCCAATTGTTCTATTCCTTCTTTTGTTTTTACATCAGGAATATTATTTTTTGAACGAACTGAAAGATTTTCCGGGAATTGATTTAAATATTTTATAACTGTGATAAAAGCATTTCTCAAAGACTGTTCTATATCGTAGCAAGGATTAAGTTCATCAAGAACTTCATTACATACTTTCTCAATATCCATTTTATACCTCAGTTATAAATCGGCATATTTTTATATTTCTTAATACAAGCGCCCCAGTGTGGGCGTCCACATAACAACTGGTTGTACCGCAGCGGGCTTGACCCGCTGTCGGCTACGAACCTTTGTTATGTATTTTTATTTCATCGCGCCGGCTTTTTTCTGGTGCTCCGCCATGATTGGATTCCAGTAGTCGTGGTACTGCTGCTCGTATTTTGAGTTTTTTGCGGAAACGCCAGATTTTATAAGTTCCTCGACAAGATTATCTTCCGTCAAATCTTTCCAGACTGATTCTTTGTATCTGCAGGGAACTCCGTTCCATCTCCAGTAATCATTAAAATATATTTCATTCATCACCGCAAAGTAATTCGTAAAATACAAACCTGGCGAGTCAAAAAAGATATTTGCGTTAATAACTCCCAATCCGTCAACGCTTTCTTTGCATTTCCATTCTAAATGACAATCCGTATTGCATAAATCATGGGCATATGTTTCAAAACCGTAGTCATCAATGCTTGTGATAAAAAATTTTACATTGTCATTTGCTGAATATTGATTCAAAGACTCAAATTCATTTCGAGAATTGAGTTTAACTGTGTTTTCCCACATATCATTAGGTTTCATACGAAATTGTACAGTATCGTCTTTCAAGTCCAGAAACACATGATTATTCAGTCTTTCTATCCATGCTGAAGTGGTAAACACTGAGTGGGTTTTAAAATAAAACTCAAGTTGTTCTTTTGTCATGGGCTTTACGAACTTTGGTCGAGTTTCGCTCAGATACCCTCCGAACACCCAGCCATATTCAGGCTCTTCATTTTTCCACTCGTAGCGGGGAATCAGAATCTCAACCCACGGAGCCGTTATGCCGTCAATCGTCTCTTCTTTTCCAATCGCCACGACTTTAATGGGCAGCCTGTGCTGGAGTCCGCAAAGACGATTTGACTTTAGCGAAGGATTATCCCGGACGCGCAAACCTTCCGCCGAATCAACATACATCGTGTCGATGACCTTGCCGTCTTGGTAAAACCGGGATTTGTCCGCGAAAGCAGCTGTCAGTATAAAAAACAATACAAAAGCAGGCAGAATGCTTTTTCTGCAATTCTCAAACTTCTTCATCGTTTTCTCCAGTTTATAATCTGCTCCGCCATATTCTTTGCGTCTGAAAATCCCTGTTCCGTAAGTTCAGTCGCGGAGTCTTTCAGGGCTTTTTCAAATCTGACTTCAAGCTCGTCATAAATCTTCATTGCGATTTTTGAGCCAAGACCGCAGTTTTTCGCCTCTGCCTCAAAATCGCTTCGCGAAATCTGATTTATGTTCAGTTTGCCGTTTATGCTCAAAGACATCTCGTCTGTGCAGCCCTCATACAGCTGAGTGCAAATCACATCATAGCAGGGTGCGAGCCGAACAGAAGCTAAATCCTTGCTGTACAAAATAGACGCGTTTTTTATGTGATTGTCCGTGTTTCCAATCAAATAATTGAAAACAGCTCTTCGCCACAAGCGCAGGGAATCTTCTATCGGGTTTGAGCAAAACTTCCGTATAAGCCCAAACATTTTTTGCAAATATTCTTCGCCGTCTTTTTCATATTTTCGCTCGGACTTTATCCCCAGAGCCTGTGCAAAATCTTCCTGATGCAATCGGTACGGAAGTCTAAAGCCACTAATGATTTTTGAATCAGAATCGAAAACTCGGTCAAAACGACTGGTGGCAAAAAGAACATTCTCGTCGTCTGTTTTTTCTTTTTGGGCTTGAATGATAAAACTTACTGGAACTTCGATTCCCAATTTTTGAGCCGCAAGAAGACAAAGTTGCTCGTTCAAAACGATGTTTTTGTAGCGGACATGACTCTGCTTTATGATGTGAGTGCTTGGCGAAAGCCCTTGTGGTTTGAACCACTTTTTGTTTTTTTCGTCATAGTAAAGCCCGACTTTTCCAGAAGCTCCTGTCAATGAAAGGTGGCTTTTTATCACGATTTCGGCAGATTTTCCCGCGCCCTCTTTTGCGAGTGCCTTGATTTCATCTAGTGAAACTTCATTGTAGCCACCTGCTTCAAGCGGATTTTCTTCATCGACGATTTGAATTTCGCCAAGACATTCGCTTCCAAGTTCCCTCAAAATTGAAATATAATCGTCCGAGTCCGAATGAATGTTGTTCGCAACGCACTGTCGGGTAAAACCTTCGGGCAAAAGTCCGTCAAAAAATATTTTTGTCGATTCCGAATCGAATTCTTTTTGAGAAAGAGGAAAGCTCAAGGAAATTGCCCTTGCGTTCGGGACTGAAAGAAATGAGTCCGCGTAGGAAAAAACTGCGTCGCGGGAACTCGTGCCAGAAATCTGTCCTGCAAGAACAAAACGCCCGTTAATTTCAATCAGGACTTTCAGGCAGAACTTTTTCATCTAGCTCCGAGCCTCCACATTCAAATCAAGCCCAAGAAGATTTATGAGGCTGAGCGTTTTTCCGATTTCGCAGGTGGGCTTTCCGTTCTCAAGGTCGGACAAAAAACTTACGCTGAATCCCGTGATTTCAGAAATGTACTGCTGAGTGTATTTCAATTCTTTTCGACGCTCGCGAATTGCGTTCCCCAGCTCTTTTGAATCGCTGATTTTCATAAGGCTCCCAGATTTAGCCGAACGGCTTATTTTTGCTAAAAAAAACACAAACTTAGCCGTTCGGCTTTATTCTTACTTTTTAACTATAATTTAGCCGTTCGGCGTTGTCAATGAGACTACTCCATGCTGTTGGCATCATTTAGTCATCCAATTCAAGCAATTCCAGCCATTCTACTTCAACCAAAGCAACTTGTGAAACATGAGGAAAGAACGAGAAGAGACAGTATTGCGATGATTGTGAATCCGATTTGCTTGGCAAGCGATTTCATTTCCTGCTACTCCAGTCCGTTGGCCTTTTTCCAGGCGGTGATGAACGGTTCTTCACTTGTTATATGTACTTCTCTTCTAAAATCCTCTTCTGTCCAGTCACGATAATTATTAAACTTGCTCAAATAGAGGAATACGGCCACAGGATTCTTAATATCATCTACATATAATTTCTTCTCAAATTTAGAATAATATTCAGAATGGAATTCGTCCAAATAAAAAAGAAGAGTCACATTATATTCAGGCTCTAGTGCTGAATACAATTTTTTTACCATAGGCAGAATTATCGGTGCATAGTATTTTCTGTTAGATTCATGGTCAAAACTTTTTTGAGGCGGCAACTTAATATAAATCCATGTCTCAAAATCATTTGTTTTCTTATATTCTTCATAAGTTGAATCTTTTGACCATTTGTTTATATCCCTGTCCATTCCACGGAATTCCAATATGTCATATTTCATTCCGATGTCGTCAAGGATTTTCTCGACATCAGCTTTGAGTTGCTTCTCAAACATACGGACATGAGCCTGTGTTTTGAAAGTTCCAGTTTCATTGCAGACTGTATAATCGGTATAGAGATTATATTTCTTATACTCCTCACTATAATCAACAGGACGCAAATTACCATAAAAACCGTAATCCCAACCTAAAGCCATTGTCGCTTTACTTCCATCAAG
>NZ_AGRW01000031.1 GCF_000255555.1 Treponema saccharophilum DSM 2985 | reverse complement strand
CTAATGGGAACTGCATTCCTGCTCTAATGGGAACGGTATTCCCGCTCTAATGGAAGTGGCGTTCCTGCTCTAATGGGAACGTCGTTCCTGTTCTAATGGGAACGTCGTTCCTGCTCTAATGGGAACGGCATTCCCGCTCTAATGTGAACGATGTTCCTGCTCTAATGGGAACGGCATTCCCGCTCTAATGTGAACGATGTTCCTGCTCTAATGGGAACGTCGTTCCTGTTCTAATGGGAACGTCGTTCCTGTTCTAATGGGAACGATGTTCCTGCGTTTTTGCTCCGTCTTATTGGTGATGTTCAGAAAGACGCCGCCAGGTTCTTTTGTTGCGAAACTCGAATCTCTCGCTTCCATACAATGCCGTGAATAATTTCGTGGCGGGGACGGGGAGCCGTTTTTGGTGCGGTGTGTTAGAATAGGACGGGGGTTGTGTTGGCTTCCATTAAAAAAGGGGAATCGATTATGAGAGCGTTTCGGAATTTGTTCAGCATGTTTGCGGCTGCCGTCATTTCATTCGTTGCGGTGTCGTGCTCGCTTTTTGGGGATGAGGAACCTTCTGCGGAGAGAAACTTCGTCGAGCCGGCGCTGACGGCATCCGTGAGCGGGAGCGTCTCTGTTTCGGGGGCGGTGCCTGGCGCTCTCCGGAGCAGTGCGGCGCGGACTGCGCTTCCGTCGCTGGGCGAGGAACTCTCGTATTCCGTGGAGGCCTCGGACGGGGTGAGAAAGTACACCGCCGATGTCGATGCGGAGAATCTCTCGTTCTCGTTCGGGGATATTGCGGTTGTTGAGGGCGGGACGGAGTACGCGATTACGGCGTCGGGGAAAATCGGGGATGAGACAGTGCTTTTCGGAAAAGTGAAAAAAACGCTGAAGCCCGGCGACGCGTTTTTCTGCGAGGTTCCCGTAAAGCCCTATATGGACAGCGGGACGGGGAACGTCAGCCTCGAAATAGACGTCAGCGAAACTGAAATAAAGTCGTGCGCGGTAACAATTTCGGGTGAGGATTATGTCATACCCCCCCCCGTATATTCCGGCGGGAAAATAACATGGAGCGCGGAACTCGATTCGGGATGCTACGATGCGGTTTTCAGCTTCTACAGCACGGCGGATTCATCATCCGCGGATGGTGTTCTCCTCTACGAATTCCGCGAGTCCGTCCACGTCTGCAAATCGCTCGTGACCGATTCGTGGTTCGGCTCTTCGGCGTACATTGCGGACGGGAAATGCGTGATAACAAAAACGCTTGTCGATAAGTTCGCGCTTTCGAGGATTTACGTGTCGTCGAGGAAAGAGGACAGCAAGGAGACGGGGACGCGCGCGGAGCCGTACAAATCGGTTGCCCGTGCGATGAATGCGCTTCTTGATAAAGATACCGACTACACGATACTCGTCGACGGGGAGCTTACGGGCGCGCAGACAATCCCGGATGCGCTCACAACAGAAGCAGGCGGAACATACAAGGCGAAAAGCCTTGTGATAAAAGGCGCGGGCGCGGGCGCGAAAATCAACGGGAACAATGAAGGGACGGCGCTCACGATAAGGACGGCTGTCCCCGTCACCATAGAGAACCTCACGATTACCGGCGGAAAAGCGACCAACGGCGGCGGAATCTATATGGGAAGCGGCACGAAAGTCACGCTTGGAACAGGAACTCTTGTTGGTGATGTAATCGAAACAACCAACATGGCAGCAGCTTCTAATTCTACATACGGAAACATTGCAAAAAACGGTGGCGGCATTTACAACGACGGTGGTACTCTTATTCTGGGAAACGGTTCATATATAAGCCACAACTTTGCCGGCGGAACAACGCTAGATTCAGGGGAAGCAGGAGGAATCTTCGTTAACGGCGGTTCTCTTGAGATAAAAGAAGGTGCTAGTGTCAGATTAAATAAGTGCGTATCAAGAGGCGGCGGAATAAGTCTTTACGGCGGATGTTCCGTAACGATTACTGGTGGTAGCATAGAATACAATGAAGTTGAGTATTGGGGCGGAGGAATTTTCTGCGGTAGCCACTCAGGTTCTGTCTCTTTTGACATGAGCGGCGGCTCTATAAGTCATAATAAGTCTACTTTGTCTTCGAGAGAAGATGTTGGCGGTGGCGGAATTTATCTTGATGCTACTTCTGCATCTTTTTCAATGAGCGGAACTGCCCTTATAAGCGAAAATTCTGCAAAACAAAAGGGCGGCGCGCTTGTAATAGGCAACGGTTCTTCATTTGAAATGACCGGCGGTACAATCAGTAAAAACTGGTCTGATGCCAGCGGAAGCGGTGCTTTAACAGGCGGTGGTGCAGTATTCTTATACGGAACTCTAAAGATGAGCGGAAATGCCAACATTCCTTTAGGCGCATTGGTAGACGGTACACTTGTAACAGGTGTAAATAAAAATGATGTTAAGTTTTATCTGGGCGCAACTGTGCCTCCGACCGTTGTAATTACAGGAGCACTTACTGCAAGTACCACTGTCGCTACAATCACACTATCAGAATGGAAACGAGGAACAACTGTCGTACAGGCAAACACGGACATTAGCGGTTACAAAGATTATTTTGCCTTCACCGATGAAGGCTGGGAAACGCTAGTCGCCACAGACAAAAAATCACTCTTTATCAATCAGCCGATTTATGTAGCTGGTGCGACTACACACCCTGTTTGTGGTGTCGCAGGAAGTGACGGCTCAGGTGCAAACGGTACGAAATCACACCCTTACGCAACTATTGCACAAGCCTGTACAACCATGAACGATGAAACTGTCGATTACATACTTAAAATTGATGGTGAAGTTACGGGTGCTCAGGAAATTCCTGATACTCTTACAAAAACAACAAGTGGCACTTATAAAGCAAAATCTCTTACTCTTTGCGGTGCAAGCGGACTTGATTCAAACAAAAAACCGCAGGATACTCTTCATCTGACATCAACAGGAAGTGTTCTTAGCATAAGTACGAATGTTCCTGTAACGATTAAAGATTTGAATATTTTTGGCTCAGAAAGCTCAAGCACCCCTACAACTGGACTTACACTTGCAACCGGTAAATCAACAGATGTTACCATTTCTAATGGTGTTTTGATTACGAAGAATTATAATTCTGGTGTAAATATAAGTAGCCAGGGAAAACTCACCATGACTGGAGGTGACATTACCACAAACCGTGCAAAAAATGGTGCAGGCGTAGTGAATGACGGAACCTTCATAATGACCGGTGGTTATATCAGCGCTAACATAACAAATTCTGTTGATGGTGACGGTGGAAACGGTGGAGGCGTTTATATTACCTCTTCTGGTAAACTTGAAATGTCAGGAGGTTATATTATTCGTAACACGGCGGGGGTATCAACAACAGGAAATGGCGGCGGTGTATATTTCAGCGGAACCTTTGAATTCCAGGGCGGAGAGATTTGGGGAAACCTGACCTATAATAACGGTGGCGGTCTTTATGCAGATGGCGGTACCTTAATTATGGGTGGCACAGCCGAACTTGGAAACAAAAATGTATACTCTCCTCCAACATTTTCTACAGGAGATATAAACAGAACTAACCACGGAAGTGGCGGTGCTATTTACAGCAAAGGTGCTTCAAACCTTTACATCGGATACACGAACACGAATGGAACTCCGACGGTTTCTAATTTCTCTGGCTGCATTAAAGGCAACTATGCAAAAGAAAATGGGGGCGGTATTTATACAACCAGTGAAATTGAAGTTTTCAACATTTCCGGAGGGACTATTTCCTATAATGCTGCTGATGGAAACGGTGGTGCAATATATGTAGGTGAGAAACTATCCCTTCTAGACAAAGCCTATATTCCAGTTGGAAGAGACAATAAGAATGATGTTTATCTTGATACAGGAAAATACATCACTGTTACAGAAGGACTTACAGGCCATGACACTGTTGCTACTATTACCCCATCTACATACAGTACAAATACAAGGGCACTTGCTGCCAACTCGGCATCGCTGGATAGCACATGTACAAAATTTGAAGTAACAAAAGAATCGGATAACGATAAAAACTGGATTGTAAATAGTGATGGAAAACTAAAAACGGTAATTGGTACAAGAGCAAAAATTGTCAATAACAGTATACTTTTCAATGATGGAAGTTCAATGCCTTGGACATACAGCAGTTCTACTGCAATTGAACTTAGTGATACCCAGAAACAAAATGCTGTTGCATACATATTTAAGCAAGATCGTTCTACTTACTATGGGGTTGGTCTGAAAGAAACTAATGCTAAATGGGCTGAAAATACTTCTGTTAGAGGATACAATAACAGTAACAGTACAAGCACTGACGACGGTGAGGCAAATACAAATGCAATAAAAGCCCTTACGGATTTTAATGGAAAATATCCTGCTTTCAACTGGGCAGTTAACTATCAAACCACTGCTACAAATCTTGGTTCATATAATTCGGGTTGGTATGTTCCTGCTAAAAATGAAATGATAAATATTTTCAGCGTTAATAGTTATGTAAGCTCAGCTATGAATAGTATTGGCGCCACGTATGCGGATACATTTGGAGGTGAGTATTTGACATCAACTCAAAATAGCGCCGATGCAAAAAGATATGAAATTGTAAGCGGTACCCGTAGTGGTGGTACTATTGAAAAAAAATGGGAAAAAAAAGTGCGTGCGGTGCGAAAGTTCAATTAAGAATGCTGCGTAATGCGCAGCTAAAAAGTACTGATAATTTTTGAAGTGCTTATGATTGGGATGAAGACAGGTGGCACGGTGGTAGCAAAGATAATGCAAATATAAACTATGTCCGACCTATTCGGGAATCCTAAATTTTTCTGTATGATGCTCTAAGTTCAATGAAGTTTAAAGCAAAGTTCACCGAACTTAGAGCGTAACTCAATGAACTTTTATTGAGTAAACTTTCAGTTTTCAACTTTCAATTCGTCTTTCAGAGCAATCACCTGCTCCAGCGGAAGGAATACGGCCTGAGCGATGACTTAAGTTATCGAACAGGTCTAATTGTTTTCCCGAGAATTTCACCCTGTCACTTCATTGAAGCTGAAAAAAAATCGGCAGGTGGCCGGAAAAATCCGGTTCCTGCCGATTTTTGCGCTCAGCGATTTATGCGAGGCATTTGTCGAGCTCGTCGGATATCGCCTTCTTGTCGAGGTTCTGTCCGATGATGCAGAGCTTTATCATGCGGTCGCCGACTTTCTCGTCCCATTCCTTTGCGATGTCGGGGTTCGCGGCGAGAATTTCCTTGCGCTCCTTCTCGCTTGCCGTCGCAATCCACTGGCCGCTCATTCCTGCCTGAATCTGCCTTCCCGATGTCTCGAAGACGTACGCCATGTCGTTGTCCTGCGCGAGCCACATGAGACCCTTGCATCGGATGATGTTCCTCGGCCATCTTCCCGCGAATTCGTCGAGCTTGTCCTGGTCGAACGGGCGGCGGCGGAAATAGATGAACGTTCCGATTCCGTATTCGTCCTCGTCCGCGCCGGAATCGCCCTCGTGCTTGTGCTCATGGTGGTGGTGATGGTGCCCGTCGTGGTCGTCGTCATCGTGATGGTGCTCGCAATGCTCGTCGCAGTGGTGTCCTTCCTCGCCGTGCTCCGGATTGTGCTCGTGCTCGTCGTGCTCGTCGTCGTCGCCTTCCTCAAGCTTCTTGCACCAGCCCGCGCTCGCGTAGACTTTCTCGAAGTCGAACGCGCCCGTTGAGAGAATGTCCGCGACGGGAACGTCTCCGCGGCTCGTCTCGATAATCTTTACGCCGGGATGGAGCACCTCGATGACCTTGCGCACCTTGCTGAATTCCGCCTCGGTGACCAAATCCTTCTTGTTGATGATGAGCGTCGAGCAGAATTCAATCTGCTGCACGAGGAGGCTTTCGATATCCTCGTCGCCGATTTTCTCCTTGTTCAGGAGCTTGTCTCCGCCGGCGAATTCGTCCACGAGGCGCGCCGCATCGACGACACCGACGAC
This sequence comes from Treponema saccharophilum DSM 2985, assembly GCF_000255555.1. Lineage (GTDB taxonomy): Bacteria > Spirochaetota > Spirochaetia > Treponematales > Treponemataceae > Treponema_D > Treponema_D saccharophilum. The sequence goes on along the minus strand of NZ_AGRW01000031.1, from coordinate 59,474 downwards.
GTTGTCGAGCTTTCCGTTCTTTATCATCTCAAGTTCCTGCGCAATCGGCATCGGCTCGCAGACCCCGGAAGCCTCAATCATGATGTAGTCGTATTTTCCCGACTTGATGATGTTCTCGATGTTCTGCGCGAGCGCGCTTTTGAGCGTGCAGCAGATGCATCCGTTCGTGAGCGGGACGATGTCGCTCGTGTCGGTGATTTTCGCGCCGTCGGCGATGAGCTTGGCGTCCACGTTCACCTCTCCGATATCGTTGACGATGACCGCGACCTTGTAGCCTTCCTGATTTGAGAGAACCTTGTTGAGGAGCGTCGTCTTTCCGGCTCCGAGATACCCGCACAAAAGCGTCATTGGAGTGAGTTTCTTTGCCATTTTAGCCTTCCTTCAAAAATTGGTGTGATTTTGTGTACAGATTAAATAAACCGTTCGGAAACTTCAGTTTCAGAACAGGGTGCTTCGAAATGCAATGCTCAAAATTGAGCTCGTCGACCTGAGCGATAAAGAAGTTATCGAACAGGTCTAATATATAAAAAAAAACGACGCTCGGCAATTTAATCGGCGGGACGGGCTTTTTTCGGAAGGCGCAAAAAAATCCCCCGCGCTTTTCCTTCGCGGGGGATTCCTTTTCCTAAGTTCCGTCAGGCCTCGAAGTCCATGCAGGTGCGCGACTTCGTGTACGGGCGGACTTTTCCGTCGGCGACCGCGACGTGCGCGGGGTGCGTCGCGTAGTTTTTCAGTGCGTCCGCGCTATCGAAAAGCGAGTCGAGCATCACGTCGGCGTTCGATGAGGGGAGGGGAACCGCGTTCACCTTTATTTCCGCAAGCCCCTCGATTTTTCCCTTCAGGCCTTCAAGCCCTTCCTTGATTCCCTTCTTTACGGTTTCCTTTTCTTCTGCAGAAAGCCCGTCCTTGAGCTGCCAAAGAATCACGTGTCTTACCATTTTGCTTCTCCTCCAAACTGCATTAAACCTGTTCGGGAACTTCCGTTTCAGAACAGGTCTATTTTTTTCCGCGGGGAAATCGAAAAATTCCCCGCGTCCTGTCACATTTTCCTGAACGACGTGCGCTTGTCGAAGCCGTGGTTCACCGCCTTGTCAACGTCGGTAAGCCCCTCGCTTTCCATGGAGCGGTCGTTGCTTTTCGACGACAGATATTCCTCGATTCCGAGAAAAATCTGCTCGGGCTGGATTACCGCGGGAATTCCCGTCTGCGAGAGAATCGGGATTTTCGTTTTGTCGCAGAGCGGCATGAAAAGCACGTTCGCGAGGTTCGCGTTGTCCCATGATTCCGCGCCGTTCGCGTCCCACGCGCTCACCATGCGCCTCGTCCGCCTGTTCCACCATTTCGGATTGAGCGTGAAGAGGCCGAGAGGAACTCCGTTCCATCCGTAGTTCTTCCGCGCGCATACGACCGTCGGCGTGAAGTCCGAAAGAATTTCGCGCCTCCTTCCGTTCTCGTCAAATCCTTCGTTGTGGACGAGGTTGTCGAGCCGCATGATGAACAGGTTCGTTCCCGCGACGAGGGCGATTTCGTAATGCGCGCCGCTTTGCTCATGCCGGTACGATTTCCATGATTTTCCGCGCCGTTCGATGTCGATGTCGTATTCGACGAAGCCCTTGAGCTGAACTTCCGCGCAGAATCCGCTTTTCGTCAGGAATTCAGAATTCCTCCTGTCGAAGAGTATGCTGTCGTCTGAAATCTCCGTGTGCGACAGCCAGTCGTAGTAATCCTTGTTCTTGTCGATGATTCTCACAATTTCTCCGCATTTTCCCTGAAACTCCGTGCAAAATCATCTTCTTTTCCATAATTAGCCTCCTTTTGAAAAAAAATCAGTTTGAAAACGGCGGGAGCGTCAGATGCCGAGCTTCTTCTGACTTCCGTATATCGACTTGTTGAAGTTCGCGAAGAACGCGACCGAGCAGACGATTACGAGCGCCGGAAGGTTCTCCGCGCCGAAGCATTCCGTCCCGATGAGAATAGGCGCGAGGAACGTGTTCGTCGCGCTTCCGAAAATCGCCGAATATCCGAGCGCCGCCGCGAATTCCGGGGGAAGCCCGAGAAAACCCGCGACGACGGCGCCGAGGCTTGAGCCAATCGTGAAGAGAGGCGTCAGCTCCCCGCCCATGAAACCCGCCGACAACGTGAGTATAGTCAGAACGAGCTTGAGAATCCAATCGTACGCGTAGATTTTTCCGCCCGTAAGAGCCGCGTGCGTTATCTCCGTCCCGAAGCCCGAGTACCGCCCGTAATGGAGCGCGATGAACAGTATTCCGAGGATAAGCCCGAACAGCCCCGTGCGGATTATGGGATTGGGGATGAGAACCGGAAGGAATTTTTTCGTCCTCCGCAGCGTCGAAGCGAAGAACGCCCCGACCGCGCCGAAAACCGGGCCGAGCACGGCGAGCTTCCACAAAAGGTCGAGCGTGAATTCCGGCGCGTGGATTGCGACGTGCTCCCCGCTCAGCCCGCATGCTTTCGCGACGAAATAAGAGGTGAATGCCGCGATTGTCGCGGGGAAAAGCGATTTGTATTTCAGCTCGCCGCAGACGAGAACCTCAAGCGAGAAGAATATCGCGGCGAACGGCGTCTGGAACAGCCCCGCAAAGCCGGCGGCGATTCCGCAGATGACGAACGTGTCGCGGGAATTCTCGAACAGCTTGTTCCTCGAAAGCCTGCTTCCCGCCTGGTCCGCGAGCGTCGCCCCAATCTGAACCGCGACGCCCTCGCGCCCCGCGCTTCCTCCGCACAGGTGCGTCATCCAGCTTGCGATTATGACGAGCGGCGCGAGCCTGAGCGGGATTGAGCATTTTCCCTCGGCGGCATCGAAGACGAGCGCCATGCCGCGCTCCGTTCCCTTTCCGAATTCCTTGTAAATCAGCGCGATGAAGACGCCGGCGAGCGGAAGAAACGCCGTCCATCCCGCGGGATTTTCGAGCCTCGCTCCCGTGACAGCCATCAGCCCGCGCCCGAAAACGACCTCGATGAAGGCGACGACAGCCCCGAGCGGGAACGCGATAAGCGAAAGCACCGCGACAACTTTGTATTCTTCTATTGAAGATATTACGCGTTTTTCGTAGGCGACAATCGGATTGTCGCGCATGTTTTCTTTTTCTTTCATTTTGATTTTGATTCCGGCAACCCGCTAGCGGAGCATGTCTTTCGTTATTTTGTAGACCGAGCCGCAGTTGTGGCATACGATTTCAATCGGCTCGGGGTCGTTGGCGATGATGTCGTCAAGCTCCTTTTTCGGGAGATGCTTTACGTGCTCCACGTAATTTTCGAGTGAGCAGGGGCAGTCGAAAACAATGTCGCGGTTGAGGACGGCGACGGGGTTGAATTCCCGGAACAGCCCGTAAATCGCGTCCTCCATGTCCCCGCCGTCGGCGAACCATTTCCCTATCGACGGCATCGCCTTGAACGCGTTCTCCGCGCGCCTGATGAGGTCGTCCGCATCTGAATCCTTCGTCTCCGCGCCGGAATTTGCGGTCTGCGCGGAAATCTTCGACTTTCCGCCGGCGTTCGGGACGTACTGGAGGAACATGCCGCCCGCGCCGATGACGCGCCCTTCTTTGTCGAACTGTATGCTCGTGTTGAACGCCGTCTTCGTCTGCTCGGACTGCTGGAAATACCATGCCAAATCTTTCGCGATGTTCCTGTACTGAATCTCGACGGTGCCGACTTGCGGCTGCCTCATTCCCTCGCCGATTCTCGATATCGTGACGGTTCCGTCTCCGAGGAACGGCGTCAAATCCCAGTTTTCGAGCGGCTTTTCGACGGGAATCCTGTTCTGGAGGAGGAACCCCCTGACGTATCCCGTGGAGTCCGCCTCGACGCTGAATCCCGCCGCGGGGCCCATCGTGTCGTAGCGGAACGTCAGGTGCTCGCGTCCTTTCATCGTCGGGATGAGCAGCGCCCCGCAGAGAACAGCCTGCCCGAGAACCATCGTCTCGAGTATTCCCGTTTTCTGGTTCGCCCTCATCTGGTTCACGAGGCGCGTGCCGTTGAGGAACGCCCCGCGGAACTGCCCGTCTGCCATGACGAACATCGTCATCTCGTCCTTGTGGATTGAATCCAGGTGTTTCTGGAGTTCTCCGTCTAAAATCTGTGCTTTAATCATATTTTTCGATTATAATGAAAAAAACTCATCTGAAAAACGCCTGCATCAGCCAGGATGAAAATAAGGAAGGAAAGAAAAAAATGAAGAAAATATACGTGGGCAACCTGAATTTTGCGACCGGAGAGGAGCGCTTGCGCGGCATTTTCTCCGGTTTCGGGAGCGTATCGTCCGTTTCTGTCCTCGTGGACAAATTCACGGGGATGTCGCGCGGGTTCGCGTTCGTGGAGATGGACGACGACGAGGAAGCCGCCCGCGCTATTTCCGCCGTCGACGGGACGGACATCGACGGGCGCAAGGTGCGCGTGAGCGAGTCCGTGGAGAAGAAGAGCCGCCCGCGGAGCATGAACAGGGCGCGCGCGAAAGATTTCCGCAAGGATGCGGCCCCGCGCGACGACGAATTCTGAGCTTTGTGCCGATAAATAAAATGCCGCCTTTTACGATTTCGACGGCGGGATAAAAAAATTGTGGAGTTTGTATGTATAAAAGTCGAAGACGAATTGCATTGATTGCGATAAACCTCGTTGCCGCAATCATTTTCTTCATCATCGCGGTCTCCGTGGCGCCGCAGACGAAAATCAACGATTACAGGACTCATTCAATCGTTTTTCCCGTTTTCGTCACCGCGATTCTGTTCGCCATACTGACGTTCGCGAGCGTGTCAATCTATGACAACTTCAAGCTCAAGGTTCACAAGCGCGTCATGGAAAGCGGCGGGACGGCATACTTCACCGAATTCATCAACAAGCTCCGCTTCTGCTATTCCCCGGCGGATTTCTACAAGATAATCGGGGAAATCCTCGAGAAGAGGGCGGACTGCTCCGTCTACTACATCGAGCGCGCGGCGAACTACACGCTCTACAACAGCCCGAACAGGATAACGTCCGGCGAATTCAACCAGAACCGCAGCGAATTCATGGAGCGGATGATTGAGAACTACCAGCTCAACTGGCCCGACGGAATCTATTTCTTCACGGAGGACGGAGGCCTCATCTCGAACTCGAGGCACGCGCGCGGGTTCTTCCTCGTGAGCAACTGCGAGCATTTCTACGTGATGTGCAGCTACCTTTATCTTTTCGACGACGAGATTTACCCGAAGCTGTACGAGGAATTCGTCCGTTTCCAGAACCGTTCCCGCATCATCGAAAGCCTTTCCGAAATCTCCGACCTCACCCGCGAATGGTCGCAGCTTGCCGATACCCAGCGCTCGTTCCTCCCCCAGAAACTTCCCGAGGTTGAGCGCGTGTCGTTCGCGGCGTACTTCCGCCCGCTCATAAACGTCTCGGGCGACTATTACACGGTTCTTCCGATTGACGAGACGAAGACGTTCGTCATGCTCGGAGACGTTTCCGGAAAGGGAATGGCGGCGGCGCTCATCATGGGGCTCGTCATGAACACGGTCAAAATCCGCGAGAACAAGGAGGATTTGGTCGGGACGCTCAGGGCAATCGATGCGTCGATAAAAAGCATGCACCTCCTCGACAAGTATACGGTCCTCTTCATGGGCATCATCGACACGGAACGGATGCGCATCAGGTACATAAACGCGTCGATGAGCGACCCGATTATCATAACGAAATCACCGGACGGGTACAGGATAAAGCCCCTGTCGTCGAACTGCTCGATTGTCGGAATTATCCCGCTCGACGACGACATCCAGGTGGCGGAGCAGCGGCTTTTTTCCGGCGACATGATTCTGATGGCGTCGGACGGCGTTTCCGAGGTCATGAACAAGGACAAGGTGGAGCTCGGCGACACGCAGCTCTATACCGACACGATAAAGGCGGGCGCGGGAAAATCTCCGCAGGAATTTATTGACGATATCGCGAACCTCGTCATCTCGTACAACGGGGACACGCGCCTTCACGACGATGTGACGATGCTCGCGGCAAAAATCGGGCAGACAAAGGCGTAAGGAGAATCTTGAAAATGGTCTACGGTGTTCTTAATTTCGTTCTTGCCGGGCTTTTGATGTGGCTTTCGTATTTCGTCGATAGGAAAATCGAGAACAAGGCGATAAACAATCCTATCGTCGTCATGAATTCATGGCTTGCGTTCGCGTGCGTCGCGATGGGTGTCGCCGTCATATCGTCGCTTTCGATGGCGCCGGAGAGAATGACGACGTTTATGGGAAAGTGCATGTACCTGTGCATGGGAATATACGCGCTCCATTTCTGCGAGTATTGCATATTCTTCCCGTCGTTCGACAGGCCGGCGGGCGCGAAGGTCGGCTTCTGGATTGGCGTCGCGTTCTGCGTGTGGGTCGTGTTCGCTAAGATTTACGCCGTCAACATAACGTCGTTCCTCGGTCTCCGCATCGACGCGAAATCGATGTTCACGGGGGTGCTGACGAACTATTTTCCGTACAGCTGGTACAATTTCTACGAGCTTTTCATGACGTTCTGCCTTCCGGGGCTTTCGATAATAATAATGCTTCTCCGTTCCGAGAACAGGACGAGCCGCCTTGACCACCAGAAAACTATCATAACGGCGGGCGCGCTTGTCCTCTCGTGGATTTGCATGAAGCTCGTCCTCTCCGCATCCGAGCGCGTCCCGCTTTTCTCTTCTATTGTTCTCTGCGGGTTCGTTTTCGCGCAGGCGTTCATCGTCATGGCGGCGGTGCAGAACTTCCTTTACGACTGGTATTATCTCGTCGGCGTTTTCCTCAAGCTTCTCGTCTGCTATGTTGTCCCGTCGCTTTTCGTCGGGCTTATGTTCGCGCTGCTCTGGAAGATTCACTCGACGTCGCCCGTGAAATTCACGCTCGCGCTGTCTGTCGTTATAGCGGGCGCACTTTCCGCGTCGTACGAGCTGGGGAAGCTGTTCCGCACGCACGGCGGTTTCCGCTCGAACCAGTACGCCGCGCAGTTCGAGGAGGACCTCGCCGCGATGGACTACAGCGACGATCCGTCCGCAATCATGAAGCAGATGAACGACGTGTTCTCGAAGAACATCGGCATGGCATCCTTCCGTTGCCTTATCGACATGGGAAACGACGAGATTTCTTCCGTCTACGACCCCGAGGGCGAGAAGCCGCTCGTCTACAACGTCAAGGACATCCTTTTCGACACGCTGCTCAACATGAACGCGCCGATTGTCCTCAAAAGCTCCGTCGAGAACGGCTACCACTTCCTTTCCATAAAGAAGGAGCTCCTTGAATTCTTCAGGCGTACGAAAACAGACGCGCTCATCATCCTGAACGAGGGGCGTCACATCCTCGGCGCGATTCTCCTGGGCGCGAAGTCGGGCGGCAACATCTACACCGATTACGATTACGAGATTTTCTCGAAGCTCTATTCCTATTTCTTCGTTTTCGGCTATTACATGAAGAACATCGGAAACCAGGAGATTGTCGGAACCGTCAACCGCGAAATCCACATGTCCGAGCAGATTATCGAGTCCATCCAGCGCAACATGGACCCGATAAAGAACAAGAAATACGATATCGGGCATCTTATGATTCACGCGCACAACATCGGCGGCGAGTTCATCGACTTCATCAAGGTGAGCGAGGACAAGCACATGTTCGTCATGGGCGACCTGAGCGGAAAGGGAATAAGCGCGTCGATGAGCATGGTCATCGTAAAGTCGATTATCCGCACGTACATCGCCGACTCGACGGATTTCAAGGCGCTCGTCGAGAAGGTGAACAAATTTATCCGCTTCAACCTTCCGAAGGGAACGTTCATGGAGGGCGTTTTCGGGCTCATCGATTTCGCGGACAACACAATGTACTACATAAACTGCGGCGTTCCCGCGATGTTCCTCTACACCCGCGCGTACAACAACGTAATCGAGGTGCAGGGCGAGGGGCACGTCCTCGGCTTCGTCAAGGACATCTCGCCGTACATCAAGGTGAAGAAAATCAAGCTCAATCCGGGCGACGTGCTTATGACGTGCACCGACGGGCTTGTCGATTCCCATTCGATGCGCGGGGAGCAGTTCGGGAAGGACCGCGTGCAGAAGACTCTTATGGAGAACACGATGACGCCGTCGCAGAACATCGCCGAAATCACCTACGGAAACCTCGTCGAATTCGTCACGACGGAGCTTGAGGACGACGTGAGCGTCCTCGTCATCCGCCTGCTGCGGTAGCACACAAGGAGCATTTTATGGAGCAGCTTTCGATAAAAGAGAAGAACGGCTCGAACTACGTCATGTACGAGCTTTCGGGCAGCCTCAATTCATATACGGCTTCCGAATTCCAGGAAAAGGTGTACGCCAACATCCAGGTGACGAACGTCGTCGTCGATTTGTCGCAGGTGACTTCGATTGACTCGACGGGAATCGGAATCATCATGGCGGGATTCAACGACGGGGAGGAGTACGGCACGAAATTCTACCTGATGAACCCGTCTCCGGCCGCGCGCGTCGCAATCGAGGATACGGGCTTTTACAGCGTGTTCTCGTTCATCCACTCCGTCACGGAAATAGGCTGATGAGATTCCGCCCTGCCGCGTTTCTTGCGCTGTTCGCTTTGTGCGCCGCTCTGCTTTCGTGCGGGAAAACCCCGGTGCGCTCGGCGCGCAGAATCAACCCCGAATTCATGAAGCTATCCCGCGTCTTCTCCGCCGTCAGCGCGGAATGCCGGGACTCCGTTCCCGACGGAAGCCCGTCCGAGATGATAAACGACATCCACCGCGTCGTCTCTTCCGGCTCGCGGAACTTTCTTTCCTCATCGGAAAAAAACGCCGATTTGATTCCGCTTTCCGCGCGTGACGAGTACGGCGTTTCCTCTGACGGGATTCTCCTTCGGAAGGCTGCCGAAAAGTCGCTCAGGGAAATGGGAAAAAAGGCGAAGGATGACGGGGTTTCGCTCGTCGTCGCGGGTGCCTGTGACGACGGAGGATGCGCCGCCGATTTCTGCGACGGGTTCGTCTGGCTTTCGGAAAACGCGCCGTCGTTCGGGTGGGCGAAACTGCCGTTCGAGAACGGCGCGCGCTTCCGCTTTATCGGAAAGGAGGCGTGCGCGTTCTGCGACAAATGGTTCGGCGGCTCCGTTCCGCTGATGATTGAATTCGTCTCCGCGTGGAAGGCCGCAAGCTAAATCGCGTGGGCGTCTTTTCCGCCGCCGACTGAATCCATCGAAATTCCGAACTGCTCCGCCGGATGGTGGCTCGCGTGCCCCGCAGGCTCGACGTGGACCATTATGTCGTAGACGTCCGGAATCGCCGCCTTTATTGCGTCCTCGACCTGTTCGGCAATCTCGTGCGCCTCGTGCACCGTCATCCCAGCGTCAACCTCAATGTCCAAATCGATGTCGTAATGCGACGAAATCTTCCTTATCCTCGCACGGTGCGGGTTTGACACGCCCGCGACTTCCATCGCCGCGCGGAAAAGCGACCGGTAAAGCTCGTCGTCGGTGTTTCCGTCCATCAGCTCCCTGTTCGTTTCGAGGAAAATTTCCGCCGCGCTCTTTATGACGCAGACGCTGATGAGAAGCGCCGCCACCGGGTCGAGCACGGGCAGCGCGAAAACCTTCGACAGAACGAGACCGGCAAGGACGGCCGCCGACATCAGTATGTCCGACTTCATGTTCTTCGCGTTCGCCATCACCATCGGGCTCTGGCTTTTCTTCCCCAGCTCGAACTGGCTTGCCGTCAAAAGCGATTTTCCCGCAATCGATATTGACGCCGCGATTATCGCAAGCGCGTCCGATTCCGGCGGCTCGATTTCCCGGAAATGAAGCAGCTTTCCCGCCGACGAGAGGAGAAGCTGCGCCCCCGCAAAGAAAATCACGAAGCTCAGAATCATCGTCGCGACCGTCTCCGCCCGTCCGTGCCCCCACGGATGCTCCTTGTCGCTCGGCCGCGATATTATCCGGCTTATGAGAATCGTGACGAGAGCTATCAGCGAGTCCGTCGCTGAGTCTATTCCGTCGCCCATCACCGCAAGGCTCCCCGACATCGACGCGAGCGAGAGCTTTACGGCGCACAACGCGAGGTTCCCGAAAAGCGCAATCATCCCCGCGAGTTTTATGTAATAAGTGCGTGTCCTTTCCATGTCGTGAATGATAGCGCCGTCTTGCCGGTTAGCGTAAGGAAAAAGCGATTAGTCGGAATGAACTTTGCCTGACAAGCCCTTTCGTAACACCATACACTGCTCATCTTACGGTCGTACCGAACAGAACGGACAGGCTCCGAACGAAAGTGCAGGAAGTGAATGCCGAAACACCGGTTGAGATTGGATTTCTGTTTGAAATAATCGTTCTTGAGCAGGAACGGAAAATCGTCGTCCAGGGATTCACCTTTGACCCGGATGCGGCTGCGTTCAGCAAACTCACGCCGGGGCAGATGCAGAAAAACCGCGAGATTCTCGACGATGTTCCCCGCTACAAGGGCGTGTTCGGAACGAACTTGTATTGGCTTGGCGGATGGGGCGACTATGCCCCTTTGATGGCGGGCGACGAACACTCTTTCCGCAAAGTCACGATTTCTATTTCATCATACTTTTCGTGCCAGCGTCCAATCGTTTTCCTGTCATCGCAAAAAAAACCGCAGGATGTTGCCTGCGGTTTTTTTTCATTTTCGCGCGTGCTTTACTTCACGACCACGTTCACGAGTTTTCCGGGAACGACGATGATTTTTGCGACCGTCTTTCCGTCGGTGAATTTTTTGAATCCGTCGGTCTCCTTCGCCATCGCCTCAAGCGTCGCGCTGTCGGTGTCGGCTGCCGCCTCGAATTTGGCGCGGAGCTTTCCGTTTATCATGACGGGGAATTCCTTCGTGTCGTCCTTGCAGTAGTCCTCGCTGAAGACCGGGTACTTCTCGTACGCGAGCGACGTGTCGTGCCCCAGCTTCTGCCACAGCTCCTCGCCGAGGTGCGGCGCGTAGGGGGAGAGCAGGAGGACGAATCCTTCCCACATCGCTTTCGGAATCGAATCGAATTTCGACGCCTCGTTGATGAAAATCATCATCTGCGAAATCGCGACGTTGAAGTCGAGGTTCGCCGTGTCTTCGGTGACTTTCTTCACCGTCTTGGCGTATGTCTTCCTGAGCGATGCCAAGTCCTTGTCGAGCTTGCCCGTTATGTCGATGTCGCTCATCGGCCTTTCCGAAAGATTCCAGATTTTGTCGAGGAAGCGGTTCACGCCAATAAGTCCCTGCGTGTTCCACGGCTTTGAGACGGTGAGCGGCCCCATGAACATCTCGTACATGCGGACGGAATCGGCGCCGTAAGTCTTAATCATCTCGTCCGGGTTCACGACGTTCTTGAGCGACTTCGACATTTTTGCGACGACGCGCTCAAGCTCCTCCCCGTCGTCGTTCGCGAAGAATTTCCCGTCCTTCTCGGTGACGGCATCGACCGCGACGAGCGACTTCGTTTTCCTCTGGTATGCGAACGACGTAATCATTCCCTGGTTGATGAGGCGCTGGAACGGCTCCTTCGTTGAGACGACGCCGCAGTCGTAGAGGACTTTGTGCCAGAACCGCGCGTAGAGAAGATGGAGGACGGCGTGCTCGGCTCCTCCGACGTACAAATCGACCGGCATCCAGTAGCTTTCCTTTTTGCTGTCGCAGAACGAAAGCTCGTTGGAGGGGTCGATGTAGCGGAGATAGTACCAGCAGCTTCCCGCCCACTGCGGCATCGTGTTCGTCTCGCGCCGTGCGTCTCCGCCGCATTTCGGGCATTTGCAGTTGACCCATGATTCGATTCCGGCAAGCGGGGATTCTCCCGTTCCCGTCGGCTGGTATGACTTGACCGCGGGAAGCTCGAGCGGAAGCTGCTCCTCTGGGACGGGAACCGTTCCGCAGCACGGGCAGTGCACGAGCGGAATCGGCTCGCCCCAATATCTCTGGCGCGAGAAAACCCAGTCGCGGAGCTTGTAGTTCACCGCCTTCTTTCCGATTTTGCGCTCCTCGAGGAATTCGAGCATTTTCGCAATTGCGTCCTTTTTGTTCAGCCCGTCGAGGAATTCCGAATTCACGTGGATTCCGTCAGCCGTCCACGCCTCTTTCTGGACGTCAACCTCGCTCTTGAGGACTTCGATTATCGGAAGGTTGAATTTCTTTGCGAATTCCCAGTCTCTCGTGTCGTGCGCCGGAACCGCCATGATTGCGCCCGTGCCGTAGGAGATGAGGACGTAGTCGGCGACCCAAATCGGAATCGCTTTTCCGTTCACCGGGTTTATCGCGTAGCTTCCCGAGAACACGCCCGTCTTCGTCTTCGCAAGGTCCGTCCTCTCAAGGTCGCTCTTCTTCGCGGCGTCCTCGCGGTATTTCTCGACCGCCGCCTTCTGCTCCGCCGTGGTGAGCTTTTCGATTAAAGGATGCTCGGGGGAGACGACCATGTATGTCGCGCCGAACAGTGTGTCGCACCTTGTCGTGTAGACCGTGAGCTTGTCGCCCGTCGCCTTTCCGTCCTTGTCCGCAATCGCGAAATCGACCTCGGCGCCCTCGCTCCGTCCAATCCAGTTCCGCTGCATCGCTTTCACCGATTCCGGCCAGTCAAGCCCGTCCAAATCCTCGATGAGCCTGTCCGCGTATGCGGTGATTTTGAGAATCCACTGCCTGATTACCTTGTGCGTGACCTGCGCGCCGCATCTGTCGCAGTGCCCTTCCTTGACTTCCTCGTTCGCCAGTCCCGTCATGCACGACGGGCACCAGTTGATCGGCGTCTCTGCCTCGTAGGCGAGCCCTTTCTTGTAAAGCTGGAGGAAAATCCACTGCGTCCATTTGTAGTAGTCGGGCGTGCACGTTTTTATCTCGCGGTCCCAGTCGTAGCTGAATCCGAGCGCCTTTATCTGCTCGGTGAAGTGCGCGATGTTCTTGAACGTAGTCTCGGCGGGATGCGTTCCCGTTTTTATCGCGTAGTTCTCAGCGGGAAGGCCGAACGCGTCGTAGCCCATCGGATGGAGGACATTGTATCCGTTCATGCGGAGAAAGCGCGAGTAGATGTCCGTCGCCGTGTACCCTTCGGGATGCCCGACGTGGAGCCCCGCTCCTGACGGATAGGGGAACATGTCGAGGATGTATCGTCTTTTCTCCTTCGGTACCGATTCGTCTTCGACCGCGCGGAACGTCTTGTTGTCCGCCCAATATTTCTGCCATTTCGGCTCGATGTTTTGGAATGGATATGCCATTTTCTGTGAACCTCGTTTTTGTGGAAATGCGTTTTGAAGTGTACCATTTTGCGGGCTGTTTTGGAACGGATGCGCCCGGACGAGGATTCCGATGCCACGATTCCCGTCATGAAGATGCTTTTTGTGGATTTTGCGTGATTGCGTTCTGAAAAATAAAGGAGGAGCTTACTTTTTGTAATGGGGTATTTTTACAAAAAATCCATCCGATTTCTCGGATGGATTTTTTCGACCCCTGCTGGGCTTGAACCAGCGACACACGGATTAACAGTCCGTTGCTCTACCGACTGAGCTAAGGGATCTTGTTTTGTTCCGCCATCGTGCGTGGCGTGATAAAGAATATACACCATCGCTCATTTTTATGCAAGCGGAAAAATGTTTTTGATGAAAAAAAACGGAAAAACGTCAGAGCTTCCCGTCCTTCCTGAGCGCCTCCATCATGCGCATCTTCTCGTCGAAGCTCCCGCCGGTGAGAAGCTCAAGCCGCCGTCTTGCGTCCTTCCTTCCCGAGTTGTCCTGGTACGTGCAGGTGCATGTCATCCGCCGCCAGCCCATCTCCTCCGCGCGCTCCGAAATCATCCCGACGGGGCAGTAGGCGAGGGGGCGGATTATCGAGAGCGGGTATTTCTCGTAGCGGAAATTCGGCGTCATCGTGCTGATTTCGCCTTTCTCCATCATGTTCATGAGGAACGTCTCGAGGATGTCGTCGAGGTGATGGCCGAGCGCGAGCGTGTCGAACCCGTTTTTTATGGCGTAATCGAGAAGTTCCTTGCGCCGCTGCGTCGAGCACCACCAGCAGTTCATTTTGCGTCCTTCCTTCACGCGCGCGAGCGTGTCCACGGGAATCGTCGCGACTTTTATTCCCCACGACTCGACAAGCGAGAGAAGCTCCCCGTTGAATTCCGGCGCGAAATCGGTTTTGACGTAGGCCGCCTCCACCGTGAAGTTCGTGCCGCGCCGCTTCATCCTGTTCGAAAGGTATTCGAGGAGCAGCGTGGAGTCCTTTCCGCCTGACGCGCCGACGAGGATTTTCCGCCCGTCCCCGAAAAGGTCGAAGTCGAACGCCGCCTTGTCGATGAGGCTGAACAATTTCGGTTGCATTTTCTCTTTTCCTTAATTCAGCGCGCTTTTCTGCGCGATTCCGTGGAATCGGTGAATCCATTTCCCGGAGAACCAGTACAGCCAGAACGCCGCGCTCGTCACGCACCACGTCAGCGGGTAGCTCGTCAGCACGGTGTTGACGGTGTGGACGCGCGGGACGACCACGAAAAGCCACGCGACGCGCAGGAAGCAGATTCCGAAAAGCGATATGACCATCGGCTTGAACGAGTCGCCCGCGCCTCTGATGATTCCCGAGAGAATTTCAATCGAGATGTAGGTGAACCACGTTGGCGCGAGGAAGCGGAGCATCGAGACACCCTCCGCGATGACGCTCGCGTCGTTCGTGAAGAGTGCGTAGCACTGCTTTGCCGTCGCGATGAAAAATGCCGCCGATATGAGCGTGAACGCGAGCGTCATCGACAATGATTCCGCCATGCACGATTTTACCCTGTGGAATTTCCCCGCGCCGAAATTCTGCCCGGCGAACGTCGTGACGGCTATTCCCATCGCGTTGACGATTGTCCAGAAGACGGCGTCGATTTTCGAGAACGCCGCCCATGACGCGATTGTCGTCGTCCCGAACGAATTTATCGCCGACTGGATTATCAGGTTCGAGACGCCGTAGAACGTCGATTGTATTCCCGCGGGAAAGCCGATTCTCAGCATTTTCATCAGAAGCTGCGGAGAGAATCCGAGCTTCCGTATCCTGAACGAGAGGCTGTCGCTCCTCCTTTTGAGGAAGAGCAGGGAGACGAGCATCGATTCCGCCTGGCTCGCGACTGTCGCCCACGCGACGCCCTTGACGCCCCAGCCGAACAGCACGACGAAGAGCAGGTCTAGCGCGATGTTCGTGAAGACCGCCGCGATGAGAATCCACAGCGGCGTTTTCGAGTCGCCTGCCGCGCGCATTATCCCCGACGCCATGTTGTATACGAACATCGGGACCATGCTGATGAAATATATTTCGAGATAATCCATCGAAAGCCCCGTTATGCTCTCGGGCGTGTTCATCGCCCCGAGCACGAGCCCGCTCGCCGCGAATCCTCCCGCCGTCATCGCGAACCCGCCTGCAAGCGCGAGCGCGAGCGACGTGTGGACTGCCTCCGAGGTCGCCCTGTCGTTCCTCGCGCCGTACAGATGCGATATCACTACCCCGGCTCCCGACGTTATCCCGACGAAGAAGCCGATTATCACCGTAAGGTAGACTGCCGTTCCGCCTCCGACCGCGGCAAGCGCCTCCTTTCCCTCGAATTTTCCGATTATCACGGCGTCTATTGTGTTGTAGAGCTGCTGGAAAATAGTGCCTATCAGAATCGGGAAGAAGAACGCGAGGAGGGATTTCCAGATTTTTCCCTCCGTTATCGGATTGAAAGATTTTTTTTCCATCTGTTCCTTTCTTTTTATTTATGGAGATGCTATGAAAAGTTTGCTGAAATAAAATTCGCGCAGACGTCGTGGTGGCATACCGTTCGTAACGCCGCCCAGAACCTGCATCAACCGTTTTTCAGACGGGGCATAATAATAAAGCCGCCCGAAGACCTTTGCAACCGCAAGTTCCGGACGGCTTTCACGTGTCAGACCGTGAACTGGTCCAGCTTGTCCCTCATCTTTGCCACGCTTTCGACCGATTCACGCGCGAGGTCCGATACTGTCTGCGTCGCCGAGCCGATTTCCTGCATTCCCGCCGCCATCTCGTCCATGCTGCCGAGAATCGTCGAGGAAATCTGCGAGACCATGCTCATGTCGTGCGCGACGTTGTTTATTCCCTCGTTCATCTGCCGCGCCTTGTCCGTTACGTTCAGCGACTGCGATTTTATCTCGCCGAGCGACTCGAACACGAGCTTCGATGCCGTCTGCTGCTCGTCCATCGCGTTCTCGATTTCCCGCATTATCATGTCGGTCGATTCGAGCTGCGTGACGATTGCGCCGAATGCGGTCTGGGAATCCTGCGACAGGTTCACGACGTCCTGTATCGATGACGAGATGCTTTTCAGCTCCGACGCGATGTTCTTCGACTGCGCTCCTGAATTCTCCGCGAGCTTCCTGATTTCCTCCGCGACGACGCTGAATCCTTTTCCGGCCGCCCCCGCGTGCGCCGCCTCAATTGCCGCGTTCATCGCCAGAAGGTTCGTCTCGCCCGCAATCTGCGTGATGACCGCGGTCGCCTGAATCAGCATTTTGGACTGCTCGGAAATCTGCTTGACCTTCCTGTCCACGTCGGTCAGTTTTCCCTGCCCGTCGTTCACCGTCGCCCCAAGCGTCCTGAAGCTTCCGCCCATTTTCCCGACCGACGACGTGACTGCGGAGATGTTCCCGAGCATCTCCTCGATAGCGGCGGAGCTTTCCGTTATGCTCTGCGTCTGGCTTTCGATGAGGAGCCCGAGCGATTCGACCGTTTCCGCGGACGATTCGAGGACGCTCGACGTGTTGTCCACCGCCGACGCCTGGTTCTCCGACTGTTTCCGCACCGATTCGATGTTCGCGAGAATCTGTGCCGTCGCCGCCGCCGAGCCGTGCGCGCTCGTACCGAGTGTGTCGTTCACGCCGGACAGGTTCTTCTCCGCGTCCTTCAGCTCCGAGACGATTTTCCGCAACAGGCTGATGAATTTGTTGACGCCGTTCCCGAGCTCGGAGAATTCGTCGTTCCCCTTGACGGGAATCTTCTGCGTGAGGTTCGCGTCGCCGGAGGAAAGGTTCGCCACGGCTTTGTTCACTATCGTGAGCGGGCGGGTAATCTTCATGTATATGAGCGCGATGATGCCCGAGAGGAGGAAGAACGTCGTCACGAGCACCGCGAGCACGAGCGGCGCGAATATCCTGTTCGCCACAAGCTTCGCCGAGTCGAGCTTCTTCGCGATGAAGAACGTCGTCATGAATTCGCCGCTTTTGTTGGCGAACGGGAAATAATTTGCGATGTATGTCGTCCCGTTGATGGTCGTCGTCATGAACGTCGATTTTCCCGCCATGGCGTTTTTTATCGGGGCGTCGTTTTCTATCGTCGTCCCGCCCATCCCCGGAAGGCTCGTGTACGCGCGCCGTGTCCCGTCGAAAATCGTGAATTCGCTCATCGTGTACGTTTTCATCGTATCGACGAGCTCATCCCCGGTCGCGCACGCGCTCAGGACGACCGCGCCGAAAATCTTCCCGTCGTTGATGAGGGGAGCCGCCGTCATCGCGTATATGTCGCCGCCAACCTTCGCGAAATCGGAGAAATTCCTTCCGGCGAGCGCGCCCGAGACGATGTCGCTCCTCTCCGTCGTCCCGTATTTCACGTCCGAAACCTGCTTTCCGTTCACGTCGAAAAACGCGATGCTCTCAATCTCGAAGAATTCCTGCGCGCTGTCGATGACCTGCTCAATCGTCTCCTTCGAGAAGCCGCTTTCGGGATACGATTCCTGCATCATCGAGACGACCCATTTCTGCGTTTGCGTCGTCGTCGTGAGCGTGTAGTCCATCTCCTCGCTCGCGACGATTGCCTGCGCCTCGACTTCCTCCTGGAAAAAATCGCTGAGCCCCGTGCTGAGGCGCACGTTTATTATCAAGAATAGGATTGCGGAATAAACGACGATTCCGCCCGCCAGTGTAAGACACAGCAGTTTTGTTACTGATTTTTTGCTTGACATGGAGTCTCCTTGTTGTGAACGAACGCCAACGTGCTGGAAAGTGGAGTTGGTGCTTGGTTTCCCCGTTTTTGGGAATAATCTTAGGCTCTGCCTGCAAAAAGTTCTGACAGAGCGTAATCTTATTCTATAATTCTCGATATTATTTTCCAAAAAATTACTATTTTCAACGGCGTCCCGCATCCGCTTCGTTTTGTCGCTCTCTGCCCGAACGATTTTTTTCGTTTTTTTTGAAAAAAAATCGTTCGGGCTGTTGACAAAAAAAAACGCTTAGTATATATTCTTTTCCATCACTCATTGATGCGGTGTTAGCGAAGCTGGTTATCGCGCTGGCCTGTCACGCCGGAGATCGCGGGTTCGAGCCCCGCACATCGCGTTCTTTGATCCCTTAGCTCAGTCGGTAGAGCAACGGACTGTTAATCCGTGTGTCGCTGGTTCAAGCCCAGCAGGGGTCGCTCAAAGCCATCCGAGAAATCGGGTGGCTTTTTTCATGTGCGGAGGTGTTCGATGGTTCCTGCCGATTCTTTTTCCGATGGCAAGCGCGCGCTGAGAAAGGAGATGCGCCGCGCCGTGTCGGTTTTCGTCTCTGAAAATGATGCTGATGCCGTTTCCGCGGGGATATGCCGCCGCCTCGTCTCGTCGCGCGAATTCGCCTCCGCCGATATCGTCCTTTCTTTTGTGGGCGGCCCTCTCGAAATCCGCACGGACGTTCTGAACGAGACGGCGCTTTCTTCAGGGAAAACGCTCGCGCTTCCCAAGGTCGTCGGGGAGGGGATTATGGAATTCCGGGTCGTGTCGCCGACGGTTCCTCTTTCGGCGCAGCTGTCTTCCGGGGCGTTCGGGATATGCGAGCCGGTGGACGGACTTCCTGTTCTCAGCTTCGCCGGCTTGTCCGGCAAAAACGTCCTCGTCGTCGTGCCCGGTGTCGCGTTCGGGAGGGACGGGACGAGGTGCGGGCACGGAAAGGGATTCTACGACAGGTATCTTTCCGCCCTTGCCGAAAAAATCCCGGCGGCGCGCGCCGTCGGGCTGTGCCTTCCGTGCCAGGTCGTGGAGAGCGTTCCCTCGTCCCCGCTCGATGTTCCGGTCTCTGGCGTTTTCTTCTGATTTTCCCGCGCCTTCATGAGTCCCGCGAGTAGATTCTGACGGGCGGTATCCCCGGTATGAATTTCGTGATGACGAGGATGTAGTCGGCTGCTGTCGCCTCGTCGACCGCCTCGTACTGCTCGAGGTACATGTTCGGTTTTCCGAGCAGCGCGCCCTTCTGCACGAGCTCGGCAGTCCCGCGGGCGGTCCCGCTTTCCGCGAGGTTCGCCACAATCCAGCCGTTCTCGATTTTCGACAGGAGCGCGTTCTTCTCGTAGTCGATTATCCGCACGCTCGTGCGTTCCTCGGTGCCGTTTTCCGTCTCCTCCATTATTTTCGTTATCTCCGTCTCGTCGTTGACAATCTTCGCGAGCTCCGCCTTCAGCTCCTCCACGGATTCCCGGTATGCCTTGTCGATTGCGCCGGCGCTTTTCGCGTTCAGCGCCGTTATCCGCGCGAACGGCATGTCGAATTCCGCCCCGGACGAGACGACCTTCGTCGTCGGCTCGCTCCTCGCCGCCTTTGCCTCCATCCGGGACGATATTTCCGCGAGCACCGCGTCGAAAAGCGCGCGCTCCCCCGATTTCATGTCCGGGGTGGGGATGATGAAGAGCACCGGGTCGAGGAATTTCGTCGTCGGAATCAGCACCGCGGGTTTCGGCCCCGCCTTGTCCGCGCTCACGTCCGTCAAGAAAAGGTGCCGCAGCTGCATCCGCTCCGCCTTCTCGACCGCGGCCGGCGCGCCTATCCGCGTGCCCTTCCACGCCGTCTGGGCGTTCGTGCCGAGCGCGCCGAACGCGCTGTCGATGGTGCGCGCGAACGTTTCGTCGACGGAAAAATCGCCCGCGATTACAATCGAATAGCGCGAAGAGTCGAGCATCGCCGGATAGTTTTCCATAATCTCCGTGTAGGAAAGCTTCCGCGGCCTGTCCGTCCTGTCGTCGAAGAGCAGGGGGATGTCGCTTCCCTTGTAGAGGATTCCCATCGCCCTGCACGTCATCTGGAAGACGGACGTTCCCGTCTTGAGCCGCCACTGCGTCCGCTCGTCGTAGCTCACCCCGTCGGCGAGGGCGGGCGGGATGTCGCCGTAGATGAGCGCCTCCGCGACCGCCGAGACCGTCTGCGCGAAATCCTCCGCGGAGAACGTCACCGTGATGACGGAATGCGTCGTCTCCGTGCGCGCCCCGACCCCGTAGATTCCCCGCGTCCGTCCGCCGTAATGGAGGTCGTCGAGCGCGTTCCTCATGTTCACGGCAATCGCGTCGGCAAGGACGGACGCAAGCCCCGGGGCATCATGCGCGAACATCAGCTCGCCGCCGAATATCGTCAGCGACAGGCACGCCGTGTTCGTCCCCGTCTTCTTCACGACGACGGGAATCCCGTTCGGCAGCGTGAACGTCCTGAAGTCGCGCGTGTTCTGCTCGACGAACCGCCTTGCGGAGAGGAACGTCTCCTCCTCCGGCTGCCCGATTCCGCCTTCCTCGCGCATCTCGTTCGCGTCCGATTTTTTCGATTTCGACAGCGACGCCGCGAGCTTCCGGTAGAAAGCCTGCCTGAACCACGCGCCGTCCTTTTTCGTCACGACGCGGAACCCCATCTTCTCGAACGCCTTCCTGTTCTTCGCGAGTGATTTCGTGCCGACGATGGCGAAGACGAACGGCTTCGACGACGAAATCGTCTCCGCCAGTTTTTCCGCCGCGAGCGATTCCAGCGACGAAAGCCTCCTGAAAAGCGTCTGCTCCGGCATCCCGTCCTTCATGAGCGAGTCCCAGTCGGCGAGCGTCCCCATGAGCTCGGAGGACGAGTCGCACATCGTGACGAACGACGACGTGTACTGCCTGACCTGATATTCGAGCGCCTCGGCGGAGAAATACGCGTCCTTCCTCCCGCAAAGCCTGAGCATCTCCGCGACCTGCTCGGGCGGAGTCGTGCCCGGAACCGATTCGAGAAGCGCCTGGATGACGAGCCGCGACGAGCCGCGACGCTGCACCGACGACGCGTTCACGTATTCCCCGCCGCGTATCCCGAGCTTCTCGTTCGCGACAAGCTCCGCCTTCAGCAAGCTCGTGAACGGGTCCTCGAGCGTCACCGCCGCCATGTCGCATTCCGTCTGCGGGATTCCCGCGTGCTGGATGACGAGCTGCGTCATGTCTGACGAGAATTCGTCGTCCGCGAGGACGAACAGCCGCGCGCCGTCGTCCTTCGTTTCCGCAGCCTTTTTTTCGAGCGGGGAGGTTTCCTCTCTCCTTTCCCCGTTCCTGAACCTGCCGAAGCTCCTCCTGGCGAACGTCTCCGCGCTCGCCGCCGTTATGTTCCCGCTCACGAACAGCACCGTGCGCTCCGGCACGTAGAAGTCCCGCGCGATTCCGTCGAGTACCGAGCGCGATTCTGAAAGGGAGTTCCGCGTGAAGACCGCCGCGTCCGCGCTCGACTCGTGCTTCCATGGGGACGACCTGAAGACTCTCGCCTCTATCGCGGCGTTGATGAACCCCGCGCCGTCCTCCGCGTACTCTGCGAGGGATGCCCTTTCCTTGCCGATTTCCGCGCGGAGCTTCCTGTCGGTGAGCGAGAGCGGCTCGAGCACGGAGGAAAGCTCCTTCATCGTCCGCTCCGCGTCCCCCGGCGCGCACGTCGCCGACACGGAGACGCCGTCCGCTGTGATTTCCGCGCCCTTAAGCCGTGCGTAAAGCTGGAAATATCCCGCGTCCTTCTCCGTCTGCGCGCTGTATCCCGCGTCGACCCTCGCCTCCATCCTGACGAGCGCGCTCGACGTGTCCTCTATGAGGTACATCCTCATCCCGTTCTCGAACGTCATGAACCGTATGTCGTCCGCCCCGAACGCCGCCGCGGACATCTCCGCCGCGACGGCGGCAACTATAGCCAAAACAAATTTTCTCATCGCGCGACATTGTAGCAGAACGCGCATTTTCCGCCTTCCGTTTTTTCAACAAACGCGCGCAATGTTCCGAAACTAGAACAGTATGATAACGATTTCGACTGATTTGCAGTCAGGCCAGCTTCCGCCGCTCGACGCGAGGCTCCTTTCCGGAAAAAGGCACCTGACTCCCGATGAGATAGATATACTGAGCGCGACGAACACCAATTCCGACGATACATGGATGAACGTATGGGTCGACGAGCGCGGCTTCGACTGCTCGCTCGTGCGGAACAACGAGATACGCGGGTATCTCGTGCTCGGCGTGCTCCGGCGCGTGAACCTCCGCTACCACGACCTGTGCCTCTGCGCGGGGCTCTACGGCTCGAACGTGGAGAACGTCGTGCTCGGCTCGGACGTGTGCGTGCGGAACGTCGCCTACTTCTCGAACTACATAATCGACGACAAGGTAATCCTCTTCAACATACAGGAGATGAGCTGCACGAACCACTCCAAATTCGGCAACGGAATCCTCAAGGAGGGCGAGCCGGAGTCGAACAGAATCTGGATAGGCGTCGGCAACGAGAACGACGCGCGCGCCGTCCTTCCCTTCGAGTCGATGATTCCCGCCGACGCGTTCATCTGGTCGCGCTACCGGGAGGATTCCGCGCTGATGGCGCGCTTCAAGGAGATGACGGAGGACATGTTCCTGCGCACCGCCGACACGAAGGGCTTCGTCGGATCGAACACCGTCATAAAGAACACCACGCTCCTCAAGGACGTCAAGGTCGGGGAGAACGCGTACATAAAGGGCGCGTTCAAGCTGAAGAACATAACGATACTGTCGAGCGAGGACGAGCCGAGCCAGGTGGGCGAGGGCGTCGAGCTGGTGAACGGCATCGTCGGCTACCGCGCCCGTATTTTCTACCAGGCGGTCGCGGTGCGCTTCGTCATCGGGCGGAACTGCCAGCTCAAGTACGGCGCGCGCCTCCTGAATTCCGTCCTCGGAGACAATTCCACGGTCTCGTGCTGCGAGATTCTGAACAACCTGATTTTCCCGTTCCACGAGCAGCACCACAACTCGTCGTTCCTCATCGCCTCCACGGTCTGCGGGCAGTCGAACATCGCCTCCGGGGCGACGGTCGGCTCGAACCACAACTCGCGCTCGCCTGACGGGGAGCTTTTTGCCGGGCGCGGCTTCTGGCCGGGGCTCTGCTCCGACTTCAAGCACAACTCGCGCTTCGCCTCGTTCGTCCTCGTGTCGAAGGGAAGCTACCAGAACGAGCTGAACATACCGTACCCGTTCTCCCTCGTCGCGTCGAACGGCTCGAACAAGCCCGTTTCGGTAATCCCCGCGTACTGGTTCCTCTACAACATGTACGCGATTGCGCGCAACGGGCAGAAATTCCTGAAGCGCGATGGACGGCTCGTGAAGGTGCAGCACATCGAGACGAACCCGCTCGCTCCCGACACGATTCAGGAGGTCGTCTCGTCGATAAGCCGCATAATAGAGCTGACGTCCCGCTACCTCGTCTCGCGCGGGGACGGGGCGGCGTCGGGCGCGATTACCGAGGACGGGCGGCTCCAGGTCGCGAAGGACTTCCTCCACAAGAACCCGTCCGCGTCGTTCGTCCTGCAGGATATGGACTGCCAGAGAAAATTCGGGGCGAACATACTCAAGCCGGTGAAGGCGTACAAGGAATACCGCAAAATCGTCAAGTATTTCGCCGTCTCCGTGCTCATTGACTACTGCGCCGCCCGCCGCATCCCGTCCTTGAACTGGCGCGAGATTGAGCGCATCGCCGAATTCCCGCTCTACACTGAATGGGTGAACGTCGGCGGGCAGGTGGTTCCGCGCGAGAAGCTCGGCGAGCTGTTCTCCCTTGTCAAGTCGCGCGAAATCGACTCGTGGGAGGCTGTCCACGCGTTCTACGACAAGTGCGAGGCGAAATACCTGACGTACAAGGTCGCCTACGCGATTTACCTCCTCGAATTCCTCTACTCGCGCCCGTTCCTCGAATTCGACGCGTCCGTCTTCGACGACATAGCCGCCGACGTGACCGCAGTGAGCGACGAGATGTGCTCTTCCGCGTACGCGTCGCGCCGGAAGGACTACGAGTGCTTCTTCCGGAAAATCACGTTCAGGAACGACGAGGAGATGCGCGCCGTCCTCGGCACGCTCGAGGACAACGAATTCCTCGCCGACATGAAGAGGCGCACCGCCGAATTCGACGCGCGGCTCACGGTGATATTCGGCGGGCTCCGGTGATGATTCTCCGGGGCGTCATGTCCTGACTGTGACGATGCCCGCGGCTTCTTCGTCTGGAAAAAGCCCCGCCTCCGACAATTGAACAAAATGCCCTTATGGTCTATCATGCTGCGCATGAATCGTTTTGC
This sequence comes from Treponema saccharophilum DSM 2985, assembly GCF_000255555.1. Lineage (GTDB taxonomy): Bacteria > Spirochaetota > Spirochaetia > Treponematales > Treponemataceae > Treponema_D > Treponema_D saccharophilum. The sequence goes on along the minus strand of NZ_AGRW01000031.1, from coordinate 35,205 downwards.
ATTGCTACTATCAGAGCTCGAATTCCTCAAAATCGGCTGAAAGGCTCGGGCACTGCTTTCCAATTCATAATCGTTGAGAAATTAAGACCTGTTGCCTCCGGCGGCGGGTCTTTTTTATTTTCGCATTCAAAAAAGGAGAATCTGTATGAACGCATCGAAATACAAGCCGTTCGAGGGGGCGCCGATTGTGGGGCGTCAGTGGCCGTCAAAGCGGATTACGAAGGCGCCGATATGGTGTTCCGTCGATTTGAGGGACGGGAACCAGGCGCTTATCGACCCGATGGGAATCGAGACGAAGCTCAAGTTCTTCGACCTTCTGGTGAAAATCGGGTTCAAGGAAATCGAAATCTGCTTTCCCTCCGCATCCGACACGGAATTCGATTTCTGCCGGAGGCTTATCGAGGAGAACCACATTCCCTCCGATGTCACGATTCAGGTTCTCTGCCAGGCGCGCGAGCATCTCATCCGGCGCACGATGGAGGCGATAAAGGGCGCGCCGAGCGTCATCTTCCACATCTACAACTCGACCTCCCCGGCGCAGCGCAAGTACACGTTCGGGAAGACGAAGGATGAGATTGTGCAGATTGCCGTCGAGGGCGTGAGGTGCATCAAGGAGTGCATGAAGTCCTTGAGCGAGGACGAGAGAAAACGAATCCGCCTCGAATATTCGCCGGAGTCGTTCTCCATGACGGAGATTGACTACGCGATTGAGATTTGCGACGCCGTCGGGCGCGAGTGGGGAATCTCGCCCGAGCGGAAGATTATCTACAACCTTCCTTCCACCGTCGAATGCTACACGCCGAACGTCTACGCGGACAGAATCGAGTATTTCGCGTCCAAGGTTGCGAACCGCGAGAGCGTCATCATCTCGACGCACTGCCACAACGACCGCGGGACGGGCGTCGCCTCGTGCGAGCTCGGGCTTCTCGCGGGCGCGGACCGGGTCGAGGGCTGCCTTTTCGGCAACGGCGAGCGGACGGGGAACCTCGACATCGTGACCGTCGCGCTCAACATGTTCAGCGAGGGCGTCGACCCCGAGCTCGACTTCTCCGACCTTCCCTCCGTCGCCGACGCGTACCAGGAATACACGAAGATGGACATTCCCCCGCGGACGCCGTATGCCGGCGGGCTTGCGTACACGGCGCTTTCCGGCGGGCATCAAGACGCCATCGCGAAGGGGCTTGCGGCGCGCGCGTCGATGCCGGCGGACGCGGTCTGGGATGTCCCGTACATCCTCATCGACCCGCACGACATCGGCAGGCAGTACGAGGGCATAATCAGGATAAACAGCCAGAGCGGGAAGGGCGGCGCGTCGTTCATCCTCGAGCACAATTACGGGTACAGCATTCCCAAGGCGATGCAGCCGGCGGTGGGGAACCTCATCAAGGCGGAGTCCGACAAGGCGCAGCGCGAGCTCAAGGGCGAGGAGATTCTCTCGTTCTTCGAGGAGAAATGGATTCGGAATCGGGCGCGTTTCGAGATTGTCGACATCGCCTCGACGCAGCTCGACGCGAACAGCGAGAGCGGCTCGGCGGAGCATGTCTCGTGCCGCGGCGTCATACGCGTCGACGGCGAGAACGTCGCGTTCGGCGGCAGGGGAAACGGCCCCCTCGACTCGTTCGTGTCGGCGGTTTCCGGCGTCGTGTTTCCCGTGTTCAACATCACGGCGTTCCACGAGCATTCGGTGGGGCAGGGAAGCGGCGCGGGCGCGGTTGCGTACGTGCAGATTGAGACGGGCAGCGGGGAGAAATTCTGGGGCGTCGGGAAATCATCGAACGTCGGTCGCGCCGGAATCGAGGCTGTCGTCTCGGCGATGAACCAGCTCGGCTGACATCTTCCCTCGTCGGGCAGAATCATGGTGCGGCGGTCTTTCCGCCGCATTTTTTATGCCCGCACAAAAAAAGGCGGCGGCATTCGACGAACGCCGCCGCCCCAAAGGAGAGGAGGATGCAGAAAACAGATGCTCCTGTAAAAGAGTCGGTCATCTGTGAAAAACTGCAGTGATTGATAAGAAAAACTCTTGCAATCAAAAACCTAAACACATATATATAGTGCCCGTTACAAGAAATTTCATGTTTTTCCGCATTTTTTTATGAATTTCCTCGAAAAAATGCGGCGGTGCCCGAAAATATGCTGATTAGGGCTTATAATAGACTTGTTCGGAAACGGGGACTGATGCGTCCTGAACCGCGGTTTTTGCCGGTTTTTCGGAATGCGTCCGGAACGGCATATTTTTTTGGTTGGTACTGGCATGCTTCCTGCGCTGCCATCCATAATGGTTTCTTTGCATAAAAAAAGTTTCGGAGAAAACATGAGAATTCGGCACCAGCTTATTGTAAGTCACACGGCGTTGACGTTCGGCGTAGTCTTGGTCCTTGCTTTTTCCACAATCATTTCGCACCGGAAGACGATTCAGGACAAAATCGAGGAAATCTCAAAGCTTCAGGTCGAGAATGTGAACGGCCATATCGACAACTTCCTTTTGACGGCGCAGAAAACGATTGAGGTCGTCGCCTCGTACATGCAGAGCCTCGACGAGTACGACAGGAATACGGTCGAGAATTTCCTTGCCGCGCAGGTCGCCGGAAATTCCGACTGCTCCATGCTCTATGTCTCAAGCTCCGTCCCGACATGCCGGGGCGGGTTCACCTTCACGGACAACCATTGGATTCCGCCGTCCGATTTCGACGAGAGCTCGCGCTCGTGGTTTAAGAACGCGAAGAATTCCCTCGGGACAATCGTGTTTTCCGATCCCTATGTCGACGAGCAGTCGAAGGGAATCGTCGTCACGCTTTCCAAGTCGTTCAGGAACAGGTACGGGGAATTCGCCGGCGTCGTCGGAATCGACCTGAAGCTCGACAAAGTCGTCGCGATGGTCGGGAACGTCCGCCTTACGGAAAACGCCCGGTCGTACATGATTGACTCGAAAGGCGTTTACGTCACGAACGACGACGTGAAGAAAGTCGCGTCGGAAAATTTCTATTCCGAGCACGGGTTTTCCGAGCTGGATTCGAAAATACCGGCGGACGAGCCGTATATAAACCTCTCGGATGGGAAAAGGTATTTCGCCGCGCGGAAGATGTCGAATCTCTGCGGCTGGAAAATCGTCACGTTCGGCTCCCGCTCGGAAATCTACGCGGAAATCAGCCGCAGCGTCGGCATCATCCTCACCGATTCCGTGCTTGCGCTTGTGGTGTCGATTGTGCTGTCGCTCGTCGTCTCGTTCGGAATCACCGCCCAGCTCAAGCGCGTCGCGAAGGCGCTTACGCAGATTTCCGGCGGGCACGCGGATTTGACGAAGCGGCTGGAATTCAACTTCAAGAACGAAATCGGCGAAATCGCGCGTGGCTTCAATTCGTTCGCCGAAAAAATGCAGCAGATTGTCATCGAACTGAAGAAGTCTAAGGAGCTGCTTTCCGATGCGGGCGAGCGCCTCCAGGGCGGGACTGCGGAGACGTCGGACGCAATCGGGCAGATTCTCGGCAACATACAGAGCGTGAACGCTCAGATTGGGAACCAGGCGGACGGAGTGAACGAGACTTCCGAAGCCGTCAGCAGGATTGCGGACAGCATTCAGGCGCTTGAGACGATGATAATCGGGCAGTCAGGAAGCGTGACGCAGGCGAGCAGCGCCGTCGAGGAGATGATTGGCAGCATCTCTGCCGTCAACGCGACCGTCGAGAAAATGGCGGATTCGTTCGACGTCCTGCAGGGCGACGCGCAGGCGGGAACGATGAAGCAGCAGACCGTCAACGAGCGGATAACGCAGATTGAGGCGCAGTCGAAGCTTTTGCAGGAGGCGAACGCGGCGATATCGGCGATTGCCGAGCAGACGAACCTCCTTGCGATGAACGCCGCGATAGAGGCGGCACATGCGGGCGAGGCGGGAAAGGGGTTCAGCGTCGTCGCGGACGAAATCAGGAAGCTTTCCGAGACGTCGAGCGAGCAGTCGCGGACAATCGGGGAGCAGCTTATGGGTATCCGGACCGCAATCGAGCAGGTCGTCTCCGTCTCCGTCGAGTCTAGCGACTCGTTCAACGCTGTTTCCTCAAAAATCCGAGACACCGACGGATTCGTCCGCCAGATAAAATCCGCAATGGAGGAGCAGCACGAAGGCTCGCAGATGATTATCGAGGCCCTCCACAAAATGAACGACATCACGCGGAACGTGAAAAATTCTTCGATAGAGATGGGCGACGGCAACAAGGTGATTCTCGACGAGGTGCGCAAGCTCAAGGATTCTTCCGATTCGGTGAACGTTTGCATGGGCGAGATGGGCGCGAGCGCCGTCAAAATCAGCGAGACCGGAAAATCGTTGAAGTCGATTGCCGAGCAGATGAAAAACGCTATCGGCGCGATCGAATCCCAGATAAACGAATTCACCGTGTGACGGCGCCGCCGTGCGGGCTTCCCCCGCATTCAGCCTTGAAAAAAATCCGCAATCCTCTAGAATCGACGTCATGACAAAAAAAGGTTTTTTCGCAGTCGCGGCCGTTTTTGCGCTGTCGCTCGCGGGGGCTGCCGCCTCATCGGGCACGGGCATCGACGGGCTGTTCAGGAAGACCCTGCCGAACGGGCTTGAGGTCTTCGTCATGGAGAACGATTCCGCCCCGCTCGCATACGTCGAGATTGCCGTCAGGGCAGGCGGCGTCTCGCAGGTGCCGGAGAACGCGGGGTTGTTCCATCTTTACGAGCACATGATGTTCAAGGGAAATTCTCGCTACAAGGACCAGAAGTCGTTCATGGCGGCGATGAATTCGCTCGGGGTCGGGGAATGGAACGGCTCCACCGGCGTGGACCGCGTGAACTACTATTTCACCGTTCCGTCCGACAAGGTGCGCGACGGCATGGAATTCTGGTCGCTTGCCGTGCGCAGCCCGAACATGGACGAGGGCGAGCTTGAGCGGGAGAAAGGCGTCGTCCTTTCGGAGATAAGGGGGGATTACACTTCGCCCGCGGAAATAGCGTATGCCGCCGTGAGCAGCAAACTTTTCCCGTCGTGCCCGTGGCGGGTCGATTCGGGCGGGAATCCGCATGCAGTCGAGAACGCGACCGTCGCGCAGATGAGGGAAATCCAGGAGGAATTCTACGTCCCGGAGAATTCGGCTGTTTTTGTCGGCGGGGATGTCTCCCACGAGGAGATTTTCCGTTTCGCGGAAGAAATTTTCGGCAGCTGGAAACGCTCGCCGCGCGCGCAGGCCGGCGTCGTCGTCCCGCCGAAAAACGTGTCGGATTCCGTCGTCAAGCTTGTCTACCCGAACGAGACTACGTCGGATTCTTTCGTTCTTGCACAGTACATGCTCCGCGGTCCCGACGGCCAGTGCGATGCCGGGGATACATACGCCGCTGACGTCTGGTCGGAGATTGCCAGAAGCCCGGACGGACTTTTCAAGCGCATGATGGTGTCGAACGAGAAGCTTTCGATTGCCGATTCCGATTACGTCGGTGCGGGCTATCTTACGGCGCGTGCGAGCGGGAGAATTTCGTTTTCGGCATACATGAAGAACGAGGGGAATCCGGCTGAGAAGGCTGATGAATTCCTTCGCGCTGTGACCGTCGATGCCGTCGGCGCGATGCAGGAGCCGTCGTCAGGGTTCACTTCGGGAATTGATGTCGTTGAGAGGCGCCTTTCCGACTCGCGTGTCTACGAATTCGAGAGCGCGGAGGGCGTGCTTTCGGGTATTTCGGGCAGTTTCGCGAGCTGCGGCGCCGATTATTTCTTCGGCTACGACAGCTGCATGAGGAGCGTCACGGAGGACGATATACGCTCGTTCGTCTCCTCGTACATCGCGGGAAAGAACGGCGTGCTGTTCGTCTCCGTAAGCCCCTCCGTCTTTGCGCGGTACGAGAAGGACTTCCGTGACGGCGGCTTCGAGGTCGTGACGGCAGAAAATGCGTTCTGGTGGAATTCCGAGGGGAAATGAATATGAGATGCAGGTTGTTTTTTGTCGCGGCGGCTCTTTCGTGCCTCGCGTTCGTTTCGTGCGGCACGACGAAGCCGCTGGGGAATTCGTTCTATGAGCGGAATGTTGGTGATTTTTCCGAGCGCGTCTTGGGCAACGGCATTCCCGTCGTCGTGAAGAAGAACGCCGGGAGCCGGATTGATGTCGTCCGCGTCGTCTTTGAGGGCGGCGTCCCGCTCGTTCCCCGCTCGCTGTCGGGCGTCGAGGAGCTTACCGTTGACCTCATGGTCCACGGAAGCTCGAAATACCCGTACCAGCAGATTCAGAAAATGTGCTACGACAGGAGCTTCGCGGTCACGTCGTCGAGCGGGAAGGATTTCTCGTCGGTCTCGCTCACATGCATCCACCGCGACCTCTCCGACGCGCTCGACATACTCGCCGACGGAATTCTGAACCCGCTTTTTTCCGGGAAGGATTTCGCGCAGGCGCTGACCCTCGCGGCGGATTCCCTCCAGTCGAGGAAGGCAAGCCCCGAGGGTGCGCTCGGAATCGCGGTTTCTGAGGGAATCTTTGCCGGGCATCCGTATTCGTCCACCGTTTCCGTCAACGACGAGTCCGTCTCCCGGCTCAAGCTCGACGACGTGAAGAGCCATCACAGGAAGCTTCTCGACTCGTCGAGGATGAGCATCGTCGTCGTCGGGAACCTTTCCGACGGGGAGATTGATGACCTTGCCGGAAAACTCGAGGGATATTTCGGCTCTATAGAAAACGGCGGCTACGTCCGTCCCGAAATCCCGCAGGTCGGAATTCAGGGCGGGAACATAATCGTTCCGTGCGCGGCTGCCGGCGAGGTGGGATACATCGAGGGGATGTTCCGCTGCCCGGAGCGCGATTCTCCCGACTACATTCCGTACGTCCTCGCGACCATGTTCCTCGATGACAGCCTTTTCGATGTCGTTCGCGAGAGGAACGGCGCGGTGTATTCCGTCGGGAGCGGCGTCGTCGGCGCGCGCCGCCTTTTGGGCGCGGTTTCGCTCTACAAGGCGACGAAGGCGGAGGGGCTCGGCGGGATGGTGCGCGAGGCAATTTCCGCTTTCCCGAAAAGCGAGAAGGAGATAAAGGCGCGGCTCGACATGTACAAGAACAAGTACATAACCTCGATATTCGAGAATTCGAGGAGCGCGGGCGGGATTGCGTCGAACATAATTTCGAGCATGATGTACCGCTCGTCCCCGTCCGAGTATCTCCTTCGCCCGTCGCAGGTGCGCGCGGTTTCCCCTTCCGACGTCATGGCCGCCTACAGGAAGTACATCGAGCCGCTTTCCCGCGAGGATGCCGAAATCCGCTGGGTTGTCGTCTCCGGCGCCGGTTCCGCGGAGAAATTCGAGCTGTGATGCTCCCGCGCGAAAAAGAAAGCCGCGCGTGTTTCCTTCATCCGTGAAATACGCGCGGCTTTCAGCATCTTTCCTTCTTTATCTATTCTATTCCTACGCGTCCTCCGCGGCGGGGGGCGCCTTCGCTTCCGGTTCGGGCGGCGGCGGGGCCTGGAAGACCATCGAGTCGTAGTCCGTCCTGTCGATGGGGCGGTTCAGTATCGTGTTGAATATGTCGCGGAAAAGGCTGTCGGAAACGTATGTCCTGATTAAGTCGAGCGCCGCTTTTCCTGTGTCCATCTTGAACATGGCGATTGCGATGAAGCTGTTCTTCATCGGCTTTATCATCTTTATGTCGAGCGAGATGGGAATCTGCCTGCTGTTCAGTATGATTTTTGCGTTCCTGATTTCGTTCTTGTCCCTGAGCGCGGCGACATTTCGTGCGGGAAGCTCTATCGCGATTCCGACGGAGCTTATGTCGAGTATGCGGAGCTTGTGCATCTTGTCGCCCTCAAGCCAGTAGATTTCGCTCGAGTCGTCCTCCTCGCAGTTCGCGCGGACGTATTGCCTCATGCCCTTCGCGTCGAGCTTGTCGAGCGTCCTGACGATGTGCTTGAGTACGTCCTCCTTTTCCTCGTCGATGCTTTCGAACCCCGCCTCAAGGACAAGCCCGCCCTTGAACTGGTCAATCTCGTTCTGCTTGAGCGTCGCGTGGACGATTCCGACTTTCACGCCCTTGAATTCAGGCGACTCGTTCAGCGTCCTTATGAGGTTTTTCCATCCTGTGTGCGAGAGCTGGTAGTCCGGCGTTATGAAGCATATCGAGTCGGGGAATTCGGAAAGAAGGTTCTTGAGAACCTTGTAGTCGTTTATGAAGTACATCTCGTACTCCATCGTAAGGAGGCGGCTTTTTATGGCTTTTATAAGGGGCTGGTTCTGCGTCACGAAGAAAACTTTCTTCCCGTTCACGTCTTTGTTCTCGTTTTGCGTCATTCGTCCGGTATCTCCTTTGATATCCTCTTACAATCCTCTGAGATTATAGATTATACATGAAACGGCGGAGTTCTTTCCATAATAATTTTTCGGGGCGCCCTGCGGGAACGGCGGTGGATGAAAGACGGGGCGAAGCCGGACTCGGATTCGCCCCGTCCCGTTTATATTGAACCTGTTCGGAAACCTCAGTTTCAGAGCAGGTTGCCTTAAAATGCGATGTTCAAAACGTGCTGTTTGCGCGCTTTTGAGCTCGTCGACCTGAGCGACAAAGTTATCGGACAGGTCGATTTTAGATTGAGCGGATTTTGTCGCGGATGGCGAGGATTCTCGACGGGGAGACGGAAAGCTCGTCGACGCCCATCTCGACGAATTTCTCCGTCAGCTCGATGTCGCCGCCCAGCTCGCCGCAGATTCCGACCCAGCATCCGTGCTTGTGCCCGTTTTTCACGGTCATCTCTATCTCGCGGAGGACTGCCGGATGGTGCGCGTCGTAGAACGGCTCGAGCTTCGCGTTCTGCCTGTCGATTGCGAGCGTGTACTGCGTGAGGTCGTTCGTCCCGATTGAGAAGAAATCGACTTCCTGCGCGAGCTCCTCGCTCATCATGACGGCTGCCGGCGTCTCTATCATGATTCCCTGCTCGACGTTGCCGTAGGGGATGTTCTCCTTGTTGAGCGAGTAGCAGACGTCGGCGGAAATCTTCTTGATTCTCCTCACCTCGTCAACGGAGATTATCATCGGGTACATTATCGCGATTGTGCCGAACGCCGAGGCTCGGTAGATTGCGCGGAGCTGCGTGCGGAACAAATCCGGGCGGTCGAGGCAGATGCGTATCGCGCGGAATCCCATCGCGGGGTTGTCCTCCTTCTCTAGGTTGAAGTAGTCAGCCTGCTTGTCCGCGCCGATGTCGAGCGTGCGGATGATGACTTTCTTTCCCTTCATTTTCCGCGCGACGTTCTTGTAGGCGACGAACTGCTCCTCCTCGGTGGGATAGGTGTGGCGCCCGAGGTAGAGGAATTCGCTCCTGAAAAGCCCGATTCCCTCCGCGTCGTTGTCGATTGCCGCGTCCGCGTCTGCCACGGAGCCGATGTTCGCGTAGACGTTGATTTTTCTTCCGTCCCTCGTCACGGATTCCTTTCCCTTGAGCTGCTGGAGGATGGCGAGCTTTTCGAGGCTTGCCTTCATGAGCTTCTCCTTCTCCGCGAGCGTCTCCGCGTCAGGCTCGATAATAAGCTCCCCGGCGAACCCGTCGACGACCGCGAGCTTTCCGTTCCATTCTGCGTCGACAGCGATTCCGGCGAGCGCGGGAATGTTCATCGTGCGCGCGAGAATCGCCGTGTGCGACTGCGACGAGCCGTATTTCGTGACGAACGCGAGGACTGCCGATTTGTCTAGCGCGACCGTCTCCGCCGGCGTGAGGTCGTCGGCGCAGAGGATGCTTTTCCCGCCCGCGCCTGCGCTTTCCTTGCCGGAGCCGTTCGAGCAGAGTATGGTGACAATCCGGTCTGCGATGTCCTTGATGTCGGCGGAGCGCGCCCTCATGTACTCGTCTTCCATCTGAGAGAAAATCTTGCTTATCGTCTCGCCGCTTTCGTGGACGGCGTACTCCGCGTTCGCCATGTTGTCGCGAATCGTCGAGTACACGCTGTCGGTGAAATCGTCGTCCCCGATGAGCATCGACTGCATGTCGAAAATCGCCGCCGCCTCCGCGCCGACTTCCTCGACCGCCTTCTTGTAGATGTCCTGGAGCTGCCTTACCGCCTCGTCGCGCGCCTCGTTGTACCGCGCGATTTCCGCCTCGGCGTCCTCGATTTTCCGTAGGGACGTGTCGTTCTTGGATTTCTCCATGAGCTTTATCGTTCCTATCGCTATGCCTTTGTAAATTGCTTTGCCGTTGTATCTTTTCATGCCTTCCATATTAGCCTTCCGAAACACACGTTGTCAAACTTTTTTAACTGACTTTGACTGTTTTTTTAAAAAAAATGAAAGTTTTTGATTGACTTTGAAAGAATGTGAGCGTAAACTGCTTTTATGTTATCGGAAGAACGTCAGAACATGATTGTAAGCCTCGTGAACGAGAACAAGAGCATGACGGTGCAGATGCTCATGAAGGCTCTCGACGCTTCGGAATCGACCATACGGCGCGACCTCGGCGAGCTTTCGTCGCAGGGGCGGCTGGAGAAGGTTTACGGCGGCGCGATGGCGAAGAACGTCGTGTTCTCCGGACGCGATGTCCTCGTGAACGAGCGCAAGGCCTTGAATTCCGTGGAGAAGACCGCAATTGCCCGGTATGCCGCGTCGCTCATCGGCGATGACGATTTCGTGTATCTCGATGCGGGGACGACGACGGAGGCGATGATTCCGTTCATAACGGCGAAAGGCGCCGTTTTCGTGACGAACGGATGCACCCATGCGCGCAGGCTTTCCGAGTGCGGGTTCCTCACGTATGTCCTCGGTGGTGAGATGAAGGCATCGACCGACGCGATTGTGGGGGAGGACGCGGTGATTTCGCTGTTCCGATACCACTTCACGAAAGGTTTTTGGGGGACGAACGGAATCAGCCGCACGAGCGGGTTCAGCACGCCCGATTTGCGGGAGGCGCTCGTCAAGCAGATGTCGATGAACAGGACGCAGGAAAAGTACGTTCTCGGGGACGCGAGCAAATTCTCGAACATTTCATGCGTGACGTTCGCGGATTTTTCGGATGCCACCGTCATAACGTCCGCTCTCCCCGGGGAGATGTCGTCGTACCGCGCGTGCGGAAATGTCGTCGAGGTCGGTTCTGACGGCGTTCACGTTGTCAAAGAATAGAAGGAAGGAGGAAACGGAATGATTTACACGGTGACGGTAAACCCGTCGTTGGATTATGTTGTCGATGTGGACGGGTTCCGCACGGGAACCGTCAACAGGACGAAGAATGAGACCGTCTACCCCGGCGGAAAAGGAATCAACGTCTCTATCGTCCTGAGAAACCTCGGGGTGGAGAACCGCGCGCTCGGGTTCGTCGCGGGGTTCACCGGCTCGGAGATTGAGGCGATGCTTTCGCGCATGGGCGTCGACAGCGATTTCATCCGCGTCGGCTCGGGGCTTTCCCGCATAAACGTGAAGCTCCGCTCTGACGAGGAGTCGGAGATAAACGGGCAGGGGCCTGCGCTGTCCGAGGCCGATGTCGGCTCTCTTTTTGACAGGCTCGGCGCGCTTTCCGACGGTGACACGCTCGTCCTTGCGGGAAGCATTCCCGCGTCGCTCCCGAAAAGCTTCTACAGCGACGTGATGGCGCGCCTTTCGGGGCGCGGGGTGCGGTTCGTCGTTGACGCGACGGGCGACCTCCTCAAGAAATCGCTCGAGTACAAGCCGTTCCTCGTCAAGCCGAACAACCACGAGCTCGGGGAGATTTTCGGCGTGGAGCTTTCGTCGCGCGACGATGTCGTTCCCTACGCGCTGAAATTCCGCGAGATGGGCGCGCAGAACGTCCTCGTGTCGATGGCGGGGAAGGGTGCCGTTCTTGCTGCGGCGGACGGAAACGTCTATCAGGGCGATGCGCCTGCGTGCCGCCTCGTCAATTCTGTGGGCGCGGGCGATTCGATGGTCGCGGGATTCATTGCCGGCTACGCGAAATCGTCTTCGTACAGGGATGCCCTCGTCACCGGTCTGTGCACCGGAAGCGCGAGCGCGTCTAAGGAATGGCTTGCGACGAAATCCGACGTTGACGCGATGATTTCGTCCTACGGCGGGCTTTCGGATTGATTTAAAAAAAACGGCGCGTCTTGCGTTTCTTCGCGCGCGCCGTCTCTTTATGGTGGGGAAAGAGAAAGGAGGAACTATGAGAATCAAAGATTTGCTCAATCCAAAGAGCATTTGTCTCAATGGCGAAGCCAAGGACAAGAACGACGCAATCAACAAGATGGTTGCGCTCATGGCGAACAGCGGGGCAGTTTCCGATGTCGAGGCGTACCGGCGCGGCGTGCTTGTCCGCGAGGAGGAGAGCACGACTGCGGTCGGTGAGGGAGTTGCCATTCCTCACTGCAAGAGCGACAGCGTGAAATTTCCGGCTCTCGCCGCGATGACCGTTCCTGCCGGTGTCGAGTACGATGCCCCGGATGGAGAGCCTGTCAGGATACTATTCCTCATCGCCGCACCGAATTCAAAGGACAACGTCCATATTGACGTGCTGAGCAAGCTTTCGGTGCTGCTTCTCGACGAGAATTTTACGGCGGACCTCCTCAAGGCGAAAACCGTGGAGGAATTCCTCGCCGTCGTGGACAAGGCTGAGTCCGCGAAGGACGAGAAGGACGCTTCGCAGGAGAAATCATCCGGATTCCCGCAGGTGCTTGCCGTCACGGCATGCCCGACCGGAATCGCGCACACGTACATGGCGGAGGAGAACCTCAAGAAGGCTGCCGCGGCTGCCGGCGTGACGATAAAAATCGAGACGCGCGGCTCTTCTGGAACGAAGAACGAGCTTACCGATGATGAAATCGCGCACGCGTCTGCGATAATCGTCGCGGTCGACGTCAACGTCCCGATGGGAAGGTTCGACGGGCGCAAGGTCATACAGTGCCGCGTCTCCGACGGAATCAGCAGGAGCGCGGAGCTTGTCTCGCGTGCGGCAAAAGGTGACGCGCCCGTCTTCTCCGCGTCCGCGTCCGACGTTTCTTCTTCCGGCGCGGAAAAGAAAAGCGCTGGCGGGACGGTCTACAAGCACCTCATGACCGGTGTCTCCCACATGCTCCCGTTCGTCGTCGGCGGCGGAATCCTCATCGCGCTCGCGTTCCTCATCGACGGAATCTACTGCAAGATGAACGGAATCACGCCTGACGGGACGTTCGGCACGATGACGGCTGCCGCTGCCTTCCTCAAGGGAAAAGTCGGCGGGGTCGCGTTCGGCTTCATGCTTCCCGTCCTCGCGGGATTCATCGCGTTCTCGATTGCCGACCGCCCCGGCCTTGCTGTCGGATTCCTCGGCGGTGCCATGGCTGCGAACGGTACGTCGGGATTCCTCGGCGCGCTTGTTGCCGGTTTCTTCGCCGGATACACCGTGCTCTGCTTCAAGAAGCTCTTCTCGTCGCTTCCGAAGAGCCTCGACGGCCTCAAGCCCGTCCTGATTTACCCGCTTCTCGGAATGCTCGTCGTCGGTCTCGGGATGAATTTCATAGTCGAGCCTGTCGTCGGCGCGATAAACGGATGGCTCAACGCGGGGCTTAACCGCATTAGCGGAGCTAGCGCCGTCCTCTTGGGCCTCCTCCTCGGCGGAATGATGGCTGTCGATATGGGCGGCCCGGTGAACAAGGCTGCTTACGTCTTCGCGACGGGAATGCTCGCGGAGGGTCACTACAACATCATGGCGGCGGTAATGATTGGCGGAATGGTCCCGCCGATTGCCATTGCGGCGGCTACGATTCTGTTCAAGAGCAAATTCACGGCGGAGGAGCGCAAGGCGGGTCCCGTCAACTTCATCATGGGGCTTGCGTTCATCACCGAGGGCGCGATTCCGTATGCGGCCGCAGACCCCGCGCACGTCCTTCCGTCATGTATCGTCGGAAGCGCAGTTGCGGGCGCCCTTTCCATGCTGTTCGGCTGCACGCTTATGGCACCGCACGGCGGCGTGTTCGTCTTCCCCGTCGTCGGGAATCCCGTCGCATACATAATAGCGCTTCTTGTCGGTTCCGCTGCCAGCTGCCTCATGCTCGGCATCCTGAAGAAGAAAGTCGCATGATTGTCCGGCGCGTCCGGGAAACCGTTTCCATTCGCGCCGTTCCGTATATTTTTTTGAGTTTGGAGGATTTTGTTCATGAAGAAGTTCGATTACACAATAACTGACGCGCTCGGAATCCATGCCCGCCCCGCAGGCGAGCTCGTTAAAGTCGCGAAGGGATTTTCGTCGAAGATTACGCTCGGATGCAACGGAAAGGAAGTCGACGCGAAGCGCATGATTTCCGTCATGTCGCTCGGCGCGAAGCAGGGCGCGCTCCTTTCCGTTTCCGTCGAGGGCGAGGACGAGGAAGCGGCGTGCGAGGCGCTCTCGTCGTTCCTTTCCGGAAATCTCTGATTTTTTTTCTTTGAGGCATCCCGGGCGCTCGTTCGGGATGCGGAATTCGGGAATCCTCCGCGCGCGGCAGGGTTCCTTTTTTTTGCTGTTTGAAAAACTGATGTATGGGAATATAATTTTTTGCTATGGAAGAACGGACTTTAGATGATTTCTCCGGAAGCGGAAACATGTTTGAGGGCAGTATGCTTGAGGGCAGGTGCGGCTATTTTGACGACAGGAATTCTGTTGAATTTTTCATTCCCCTTCCCGATGAAGGCGGGGACGGTGACGAAAAATACTCCGGCGGGCTGCCTTCTCTCTTCGACAGCCTCCTTTCCGGCGGTTTTCGCCGCTCGGGAAAATTCGTCTACAACGCTGTCTGCCCCGGCTGCAAGCAGTGCGTCCCGATTAGGATTCCCGTCCGGAAATTCGCGTTCTCGAAAAACCAGCGCCATCTTTTGCGGCGGAATTCCGACATTGAGATGCGCGTCGTCACGGGCGCGGAGGACATGATTACGATGGAGAAGGCCGACCTTTTTTCACGGTATATGGAGCGCCACGAGAAGACGGAGCCATTTTCCCGCAGCAAGTCGCTTGAGGTCCTTTTCGACATGAACGGAATCGAGAAGTTCGAGAAGCCGTTCTACCCCGGGACGGTGAATTTCGATTACCGGCTGGACGGGAAGCTCGTCGGCGTCGGAATAATCGATTTGGGGCGGACATCCCTTTCGTCGTGCTACTTCTACTACGACATCTCCGCCGACATGATGAGGCGCTCGCTCGGGACGTACTCGATCCTCAAGGAAATCGAGTACTGCGCCGCGAGCGGATACGATTTTTATTATCTCGGGTATTACATATCGAAATGCAGGGCGATGAGCTATAAAGGAAGGTTCCTTCCGCACGAGCTTCTCATTGACGGCGTGTGGAAGGAGCAGTGCGAGCAGAATTGGGACGTCTAGCCGTCAGAGCGCGATTTCGTTGTAGTCGGTGCGGTCGGCCGGGCGTTTTGCAATCATTTCGAAGAGGTCGTTCGTCAGCTGGCTTGAGATGTACGCCCGTATCGTGTCGAGCAGTTTCTTGGGGATTCCCATGCGGAACATTGCGATTCCGATGTATCCGTTCCGCCCGGGCTTTATCATCTTTATGTCGAGCGCGAGGCGGTATTCCTTTTTGTTGAGGATGAGCGTGCAGTGCTCTATGCCCGTCTTCCCGTTGAAAACATGGTGGAATTTTTCCGGGATGTCGATCGCGATTCCGACCGAGCTGATGTCGAGCACGCGCATTTTGTACATCGTGTTTCCTTCCGTCCAGAAAATCCCGCTCGACGAGTCGCTTCCGCAGTTCGCGCGGACGTACTGCCGCATTCCCTTTGCCTGGAATTTGTCGAGCGTCTTTATGATGAACCGGAAGACTTCGTCATCCCCGTCATCTACCAGAATAAGCCCCGCCTCAAGCGTAAGCCGCGCCTGGAACTGGTCGAGCTCGCTCTGTCTCATCCCGTCCGAGATTATGCCTATTTTTGTCGAGCTGTACTCGGAGTCGCTGTTCAGCGATATTATGAGGTTGTGCCATCCTTCCCGCTTGAGCTGGAAATCCGGCGATATGAAGCAGATTGAATCAGGATTTTCGGACAATATGTTCTTGAGAAATTTGTAGTCCTCGATTATGTAGAATTCGTATTCGAGCGTGAGAAGCCTGTCTTTTATGAGATTTATCAGCTTGCGGCTCTGCGTAACGAAAAATACCTTCTTTCCGAAAATCTTGCTTTTCTCTTCCTGCGTCATGCGCTCCTCCTTGATACGCGCCCCGTCCGGCCGGTTCCCCAACCCGAATGCGCATTTTGCCGTGTCTTATGCAACAAATAGTGTCAAGCATTATAACATGGAATCATCCTTCATACCTTTTTTATTCGCATTTTTCTCCGCGCCAATACAGAAAAATCCCCCTGCAAAAAGCAGGGGGATTCGTGCGCCCGCTCCCAAGAGCAGGGATTAACGCGCGTCAATCAAAGCGTGCGCACATCCCACCCCAAAAGGCGCACCCCCTGCAAAAAATGCAGGGGGCTTCGTGCGCCCGCTCCAAAGAACAAAGAATAACGCGCGTTAATTGATGCGGGCGCCTTATTCCCACCCGAATGTTGCCGGCGGCTTGTTCGTGGCGTCGAAGTAGAGCGCGTCGACGAACGGGAGGGCGGCAATCTTCCTGGCGATGCTTTCGAGCACGTCCTGCGGGAACCACGCGAACCGCGCCGTCATGACGTCCTCCGAGCAGACGGGGCGCAGGACGAAGCTCGCGCGGTCTTTTGCGGAGGCGTACGGAAGGTCAATCGTAAGGTGCTGGAAGATGTCGTTGTACATCCCGCGCTCGTGCAGCTCCGTGAGAACGATGTTGTCCACTTCGCGCAGCTGGTCGAGCCTTTCGCGCGTGCAGTATCCTTCCTGGATTTTCATGTCGCCGTCCTTTATGGCGGGATTCTTGTAAATCGTTATGACAGTCCTGTTGAGGAAGCGCGCGCTGTTCGTTATCGCGCTTGAGGCTGCCTCGACTTTTTCGCGCACTTTCGGGACGTGGTAGAATCCGCCGCCGTTTTCCGCGAACGTGAGGCATGCCGGGAACCGGTACGTCCTGAAATCGCCCTGGACGCCGACAGAGCGAACGGGAAGCACGCTCCGTTTCATCGATGAGGTGCAGTCCGCGCAGAATTGCGTTATCGGAACCTTGTCCAGCTCCTCCTGCGCCGCCTTCAGCTCCTCCTCGTCCTTTCCGCTGAAAATCCCGTCCGAGCAGAGGACGTTTATGGAAAGTCCCGGGCCGGGGAACGGATGGCGCATGACAAGCTCGTCCTCAAGCCCGAGCTTCTTTCCTATCGAGCGGACCTCGTCCTTGTACAAATCCTTCAGCGGCTCGATTATCATTCCGGCGGCGATGAGCTTCTGGATTCCGTCGACGCGGTTGTGGTGCGTCTTTATCGTTTTCGAATTCTTCGTCCCGCCCGACTCGATGATGTCCGGATAAAGGGTTCCCTGCGCGAGCATCCACTTCGACTCGTCGAGGTTCTGCGCCTTGACGACGGCGTCCCTCACCGCGATGAAATTCTCCCCCACCGCCATCCGCTTTTTCTGCGGGTCGGTCAGCCCCTTTATCGCGGAAAGGAAGCTTTCCGACGCGTCCTCGACGATGAAATTGTTGAACCCGTGCGCCTTGTACGCTTTCTCGACGTTCTTCGACTCGTTCTTCCTCATGAACCCGTTGTCGATGTGGAGGCCGAGGACGCGCTCCTGGCCGAGCGCCTTGTTGAGGAGGGCGAACGCGACGGTGGAATCGACGCCGCCGGAGAGGAACAGAAGCACGTTCTTGTCATTCGCGTCGCGCTTGATGTTCTCGATGATTACCTGAAGCACGGTATCCTCGTCCCAGTTTTTCTCCATCCCGCAGATTCCCGCGAAATTCTCGAAAATCCTGTTCCCTTCCGGCGTGTCCTTGACCTCGCAGTGGCATTGGAGGGAATAGCGTTTCCGCTTCGAATCCTCCACCGCCGCGAACGGACAGTCCTTCGTCGTTCCGATTACCGTGAACCCGTCCCCGAGCGAGAGGACGCCGTCCTGATGGCTCATCCAAACCTGCGTCGTGTCGGAAATCCCCGAGAAAAGCGGCGATTCTTTTCCCGCGCCGGTTTTCTCCAGGTGCGCGATGCCGAATTCCCCGACTTCCGCCTTGCCGACTTTTCCGCCGTAGCTTTTCGCCATGAGCTGATGTCCGTAGCAGAGCCCGAGAATCGGAATCTGGAGCGAAAGGATTTTCTCGTTGAATTCAGGAACGTCGTCCTCGTAGACTGACGACGGACCGCCCGACATTACGACGCCCTTCGCGTTCTCGAACGCGTCGAGACCCGCCGACGGAAGCGCAATCTCCGAATAATAGCCAAGCGCGCGGAACCTTTTTGCGATGAGGTGCGCGTACTGCGAACCGAAGTCGAGGACGACGATTTTCTCTCGTGACATATTTCTCTCCATTTTTCGGGCGGCATACCGTGCCGCTCCGTTCTCTTTCTGCCGCATTGAGCCTTCCGGAAACGAATTTGCCGGACGCGCCTATTATACAGAAAAATCGAAACGTGTGCGCGGGCGGAGAAATGTCAGTCAGCCCTTACGCCGACAAAAAGGTGCGCCGAGGATTCTTTTCCCGCTTTCGGCTTTCCGCTGCCGCCGTCATCGTTCGGAAAGCCGCGGTATTCGTCGGTGAAGAAGCTTCTGAGCTCGAACGATGTTGGGCAGAAGCCTGACGGCGTTTCTTCCGTCGTCAGAAAAACGCTTGCCGCGTAGTTTCCGAATTCGCCCGTTTTCCGTTCCTCTTCCTTCCACGCCTTGTCGAGCATGTCGTAGACGGCGCCGATTGAAGGGTAGAGCGCGCCTCCCTCAAAAATTCCGCTCCCGCCGAATGTGCCGCTGAATTCCTCGTAACGGTCGGGGCGCTCTTTCTCATATGAGATTGTCCCGTCCGCGTTTGCCGTGACCTTTATCGTCCCCGTGTCTGACGAGCTGTCTCCTTCTTCGTACGAAATCCAGTAGCTGAACGAGCGCGCGCCGGTTTCATCCTTCCATCCGGCTTTTTTCCGAAGGAATGTCGCGCGGTTTTCGAACGAGATGTCCCTGATGAAAAAGCTGTCGCCGCCGTATCCTTCCGCGCCCGATGTTCCGATTCCGCGCGATAGTGAATGCGGGTACAGGACACCGTCCTTTTCCTTGTACACGGCGGAGCAGCAGTCGTATTCGCCGGCGCTTCTCTTTCCCGCGCAGAGCGAGTTCTTCCACACGCCGTCGAAATAATCGTAGAGCGCGCGTATCGAGCTGAAATGGAAATCGGCTTTTCTGCTGTCGCCCGCGCAGTTCGAGGTGCAGGCGCCGGTTCCGTCGGTGACGACCGTCAGGAATTCCGCGCCCACGTCGCTGTCGCCGAAGCTGTATGTATAGGAGAACGTGTAGTTGGGCGGTTCTTTCCACGCGTTTTTGTTCGCGGTGAACGTGGCGTATGATTTTTCCTGCGTCTCGCCGTTTATGTATTCGCCCGTCTCCTCCGTGCACGAGGCCGTCAAAAAGGCGAGGAGGGACGCAGATGCAAGGAGAGCGCAGAAACGCGCGCTGGAAAGAGAGGAACAGTTCGTTTTTTTCATAATGCCGATTATAAAAGCGAAAAACGACGCGCGCAAATTGTTTTTCTTTGTCCGTGTGAAGTTCCGGAATGCGGCTTGCTGTGCCGGCCGGCGTTAACCTGTAGTGTTGCGGTATGAGAACTAGCTATAAACGTGCCGTATAACACATAGCGCGGTACGTCAATACACGGAAATGGGGAGCGTATACACGACTATGAGTGGAGCATGCTCTAGCTAGAGTGCGCTTTCAATCTAGTTAGGGTGGAGCAGCCCGCTTAGATAGAGCGGATTCTATGGGCCGCCTTTTAGACAGGCATGGATAGAACAGCTTCTGTCCATGCACGGGACATTCTGTCATCAATCTTTTGCTCTGTCACACAAACGGCAAAATATCATTCGTCGATGCCAAGCCCGGCTTCGATTTTTCGGGCGCGGTTATTTGATGAGCGCGTGCTCGCGTTTCTTTACCCGCGCGATGAAATCCTCGCCGCTCAAGACCGGCGTTCCGAACGCGACCCCGCCCACGCGCATTTTGCCCGCCGTCTTTTCCTCCGCCGCGAAATCCGCCGAGTGGATGTCTGAGCCGCTCGTCTCGATGAATCCGTATTCGGCGGCGTAGAATTCGGCAAGGGCGTTCTCGCTTTCCCTGTTCCCCGCGTTGTACACTTCCGCGCCGTGGACTTCCCGCGGATGGAGGTGGATTGCCTCGTTGTAGTGCCGCAGCCTGAACGGGTGCGCCTGAATCATCAGCCCGCCCGCGCCGTCAACAGTGCGGAACAATTCCGCGTGCGTCATTCCCTCGATTTCCGGATGCGCGATGAGGAATTCTTTCGAGAGCCCGTAAATCAGGTAGTCGTCGCCCTGAAACGTCTGCTCGATTCCGAAAAAGACCTTGAAATTCCCGCCGTCGTCCCCGTTCAGCCGCTCCGCCTCCGCCCGCGCGTTCTCGTAGCCCCTGGCGTAGAGGCGGATTCGTTCCTCCCAGTCAAGCGCGCGCGGCACCGTCGTGTTCCCGCCGAAGAAATGGTCGGTCACGAAAATCCCGTCGTAGCCGAGTTTTTTGTATACGGGGACGTACTCGGCCCCGCGTGAGACAGCGCACGCGCTTGCCTCCGCCGTGTGCAGGTGCGTCTCGTACTTGAACAATTTTCCTTTCCCGCTCATGCGCCCATTCTAGCCGTTCTGATGCGCAAATGCTATTGCCGCAGAATGCGGGGCAAAAAAAACGCATCCGTTTTTGGATGCGCCTTTCCGGAACCTCTACACCTTGAACTGGTCGACCTGCTTCCCGATTTTGATGATTGACTCGTTCACTTTTGTCGAGATTGTGTTCAGCGTCGCGCCCGTCTCGTTGATTTTCCGCGCGCCGATTTTCATCTCCTCCATGCTCTGCGTCATTACCATCGTCGCGTTCTGGAGGTTCCGCACCTCGTCCAGAATCATCCTGTTTCCCTTCTCCATTTCCGTCGACGCGTTCCTGACCTCGACGGTGCTGTCGTTCATCGTGTGGAGCGTTTCGGTAATCTGCTTCGAGCCTTCGTTCTGCTCCTCCATCGCGGCTTTTATCTGCATGACGAGCGCGTCCGTCTCCTCGAGCTTGTTCGAGACCGAGTCGAACGCCGAGCTTGCGTCCGTGGAGGCCACGACGACGTCGTTGATTGATTTCTTGATGTTCTTGAGCTGCGCCCCGATTGTCTTCGACTGGTTTGACGACGTTTCCGAGAGCTTCCGTATTTCGTCGGCGACGACGGCGAATCCCTTTCCCGCCTCGCCCGCATGCGCCGCCTCGATTGCGGCGTTCATCGCGAGGAGGTTCGTCTGGCTGGCGATTGCCGCGATGGCGACGTTCGCCTCCTGGAGCATCTTCGACTGGCTCTCAATCTCGCGCACGCGGTCGTTCACTATTTTCTGCTTCCCGAATCCCGAGCGCGAGTCCGTCCGCAGCTCGCCGAACGACGTCGCCATCTTGTCCATCGACGAATTCACCGAGGAGATGTTCCCTATCATCTGCTCGACTGCCGCCGAAGCCTGCGCGACGCCGCTCGACTGGTTCTCAATCATCTTCTGGAGCGACTCGATGTTCGACGCAATCTCGTTAACCGCGCCCGCCGTCTGGTCCACGCTGCTTTTCTGGTCCTCAATCTGGCGGTGGACGCTCTGGATGTTCGCGATGATTTCCGTGATTGAGCTTGCCGTGTCCTGCGACACGCTCGCCATGTCGTCGCCCGTCACGACCAAATCGTCCTTCGAATTCTTCACGTCGCCGATTATTTCCTGGAGGTGCGCGCTGAATTTGTTGAATCCCCTCACGACGTCGCCTATTTCGTCGTTCGCCGTCGATTTGAGCCTGCGCGTCAGGTCTGCGTCCCCCGATGCGATGGCGCCGATTGCGGAGCTGACGTTCTTGAGCGGCTTTATCGAGTGTTTCACGACGACCATGCCGACTATGAACGAGACGATAAGCGCGACGATTGAGATTCCTATCATCGCGCGGAGAAGGACGGAAATCCCGCTGTAGAAATCGCTGTAGGGGGCGAGGCACACTGCCGTCCATTCGCATCCGTCAATCGGCTGGTAGGCGATGGCGAATTTCTCTTTTTTGATTTCGTCGTAGTACACTTCGGCATCGCTTTCGCCCGCAAGTATTTTCTGGATGATGGGCTTGAAGCCCTCTGAAGCGCCATTGGAAAGGTGGACCGTGTCCTTGACGTAGTTTTCGTCCTGATGGGCGACATAGAATCCTGTTTTTCGGCTTATGACGAACGGATGCGAGCTTTTCCCGACCGTGATGTTCGCGACGGTGTGGCACAGGGCTGTCGCATCGACGACAGCGCTTACTTCGCCTATCTGGCGTCCGGACCAATCATAGAATGGAACGGCATAAAACGTGCACAGATGGCCGTTCGATGCGGACCAGTTTGGATCCATGAGGGCGTTTTTTCCCTGCATCGAAATCTGAAGGTATTCGCGGCTGCTCATATCATTGTATTTTCCTGCAGAACCGTATCCTTTCCCCGTGATGTCCCAGCAGCCGATTCCGTAATAGGTGTCGTCCCCTTCGCCGACCGCATGGGCAATCACCCATTTGTCGTGCAAATCAATGTCCGGGTCGCGCATGTCGGGGACTTTCGCGATTGTTTCGAGCATCTTGAACTCGCGCCCGTTAATCATCTGGATTCGCGCGGATACGGTCTGCGCCATGTTGAGGTTCCCGCCCTCGACCGCTTTCGTAAGTTCTGATTTCGATTGCAGGTAGCTGAACGTCGCTATCGTTGACGCTGTAAGAAATATAAGCCCAAGCAGTGCAAGCTCGATTCTGGTTTTTATGCCCATTTGCGTCTCCTTGTGTAAGCATGTGATTGTGAAATTTAAGTCTAATTATAGCATGGTTCTGCGGACTGGCGTACTCAAAAATAAGAACTTGCTAATCTTCAAATTTGGACTTAGCATTATTTCGTCTCGTTTTTGAAAAAACGAGGCTGATTTTACCCCAATTACTTCGCTTTGGAGCATTCTTTATGAGAAAACGGGCTTTCGTAAAAGCAATTTTGGCGGCTTCGTCCCTTCTGCTTTTTTCCTGTTCCGGAAAAAGAGTCATTGATGAGACAGATGTTCCTTCCCACCACGTCATAATCACCTACCTAACGACGGGAAACAAACCCCATGACAGCGGAACGTCGGAAATGCTCGAGAAACTGAACGAGCGGCTTACGAAACTCGTGAACGCCGAGCTGGTCATTTACTATATTCCCTGGAACAATTACCAGACGAACTACAACCTCAAGCTTGCCGAAAAGGACGGCTCCATCGATTTGATAGGAACGGCGACGGACTGGCTCGACGCGTGGAAAAACGCCAGCCTCGGGAATTTCATGCCGCTTTCCGACGATATGCTCAAAAAGTACGCGCCCAAAACGTGGGAATCCGTGTCGAAGGAGCATTGGGATGTCTGCCGCATGAACGGAAGCATCTACCTTATGCCGGAGGACAACTACACGCAGTGGACGAACCACGGTTTCATGTACCGGCTCGACTGGGCGCGGCAGGCGGGGCTGAACGGCGTTCACAGCTGGGAGGATTTGACCAAGTATCTTTCGTTCGTCAAGGAAAACAAGGGCGTGATTCCGTGGGACAGCGACGGCTCGTCGAGCACGTTCCAGGCGACGGGATATATAAGCTCGAAATCCGATTTCATAATCGCGGACGGAATAACGTCGACGAACATGTTCGGCACGCGGAAAAGCAACCTCAAGAAGATTTATTCCCCGTTCTTGGAGGGACGGGAGCTTGTCGATTACGCGAAGCTCATGCGCGAATGGAACCTGCGCGGGTTCTGGAAAGAGGAAATCCTGACGAACAACATGACCGGAAGCAACGACAACCGCGAGGAATTCTGCGCGGGGCTTACCGGAATCGAGCAGCACCACACGCAGACGTGGTACACGCAGGTCTACAACAAGCTCAAGAAGCAGGTCCCCGGCGCCGATTCCGGGTTCTTCTGGTTCGGCGAGGAATCGCAGAACGTCGTCTACCAGACGATTACGCACGGCGCGATGGCAGTTTCCGCCGCGTC
Organism: Treponema saccharophilum DSM 2985; assembly: GCF_000255555.1. Taxonomy (GTDB): domain Bacteria; phylum Spirochaetota; class Spirochaetia; order Treponematales; family Treponemataceae; genus Treponema_D; species Treponema_D saccharophilum. The sequence goes on along the minus strand of NZ_AGRW01000031.1, from coordinate 11,185 downwards.
GAAGCATCCCGAGCGCGCGCTCATGGTGTACGACCTTCTGCGGAACGACAAGGAATGCTACGAGCTCATCAATTACGGAATCGAGGGCGTCCAGTTCAGGCGGAATTCTTCCGGATACAGGGAGCCTGTTCCCGGCTCGCAAGGAATCGTCACGAATTACTGGTGGGGGAGGAACGACGACCTTGAGGTGCGCGACACGGCGACGGCATGGGACGTGTTCGACGAGATAAATGCGGTGTACGACAAATGCAAGATTGATTATCCGTTCAGCCAGATTGTATGGGATTTGTCGAAGGTCAGCTCGGAGCTTGACGCCGTTTCCGACATATACGGCCAGTACATGGGGAATATCTGCTACGGCCAGGACCCCGATCCGGAGGCGTATGTGGCGCAATTCAGGGCGGAGCTTAAGGAAGCGGGCATGGAGAAGATTATCGCGGAATTCCAGAGGCAGCTGGACGCTTTCTATTCGAACGGAAAATAAGGGGCTTGAACTATGAAACGCAGCAGAAAAATCAGTCTTATTACGGTCCTTACGATAACAATCGCGCTCGTGTTCCTCGTGCTTACGAGCGTCCAGCTTATCCTCGTGACGAGCTACTCGAACAAATCGACGGGCGAGAGCTACGGCGAGAACTGCGGCGAAATCGCGCAGGCGTACTCGATGATGCTCACTAACCGCCTGAACATGTACCTGCGCGAAATCCGCTTTTACGTCGAGTCCGATGTGGTGCAGAGCCTCGACACGGAAAAAATCATAAAATGGATGTGCGGGAGGAACGAGAAGAAAAGCGCGAACATCGACGCCATGTATTTCTGCACGCCCGACGGCAAGGCGTACCGCGACGACGGAACCGTCTCCGACTGCAGGAACGAGGAATTCTTCAAGGCGGTCATCGACGAGGGAAACTACGAGTACGTCAGCAACCCCAAGATGGACGCCGTCATAAAGAAGCCGATTTTCTACGTCGCGCATATCGTAATCGTGAACGGGAAGAAGCTCGGCGTTTTTGCGGGCGTCTATCCGCTGAGCACCATACAGAAAATGGTGAGCGACATCCAGCTCGGCGAGACGGGGAACGCGTGGCTGCTTGCCGGCGACGGGACGGTTATTATGTACCCGGAGAACGGGTTCGCCATGAAAAGGAATTTCCTCAAAGGGCTTTCCTCTGAGAACGCCGATTTGCAGGCGATTTCAGAGAAGATGGTCGGAAGGAAGACGGGCTCCGGCTGGATACGGAATCCGATGACGAAGAAAAAGGAATTCGTGACGTATACGCCCGTCCACAATACGCCGTGGAGCCTCGGGTTCAACATCGGCGAGAGCCAGATTTATTCTGCGGGACATTCGATACGGAACATCATGATTATTTCCTTCGGCGTGATTGCGTTCGTCCTCATGTCGATTACGGGATTCGTCCTCGTGAACCTTCTGAGCCCGCTCAAGAAAGTCGAGCAGACGATTATCGAAATCGCCTCCGGAAACGCGAACCTCACGAAGCGGATTTCCGTCTCGTCGAACAACGAAATCGGCGAGATTGTCATGGGATTCAACAAATTCACGGAAAAGCTCCAGTCGATTGTCTCCGAGCTGAAAAAATCGCAGGTGACGCTCGTCGATGCGGGCGATACGCTCTCTCGCACGACGATAAATTCCGCGGACGCAATCGAGAGCATCAAGAACAGCATAATCGAGACGACTTCCGGGATTCAGGAGCAGTCCGTTGGCATAAACGACACTTCGGCGACCGTGAACCAAATCGCGTCGAGCATCGATTCCCTTGAGAAGATGATTTCCGAGCAGGCGGAGGGCGTGGCGCAGGCTACGGGTGCCGTCGAGGAGATGATTGGCAGCATCGATTCCGTGAACAGCACCGTCGAGAAGATGGTAAGCTCGTTCAACATACTTTCGCTGAGCGCGCAGGACGGATTCCACAAGCAGAACGACGTGAACGAGATGATTCTGAAAATCGAGGCGGACTCAAAGCTGCTTCTTGAGGCGAACAAGGTCATAGCGAACATCGCGGGGCAGACGAACCTCCTCGCGATGAACGCGGCAATCGAGGCGGCTCACGCGGGAAATGCCGGAAAAGGGTTCAGCGTTGTCGCCGACGAAATCAGGAAGCTTTCCGAGAATTCGTCGCTGCAGTCGAAGACGATAGGCGAGAAGCTCGGGCACATCAGGATGTCGATCGAGAACGTCGTCTCCGCCTCGAAGCAGACGAGCGCCGCGTTCACCGCCGTCACGAACGGAATCAGGAGCACCGACGAGCTCGTGCAGCTCATCCAGAACGCGATGTCAGAGCAGAAGCAGGGCTCTTCGCGGATAATCAAAGCCCTCCACGCGATGAACGACAGCTCGGTTGAGGTCAACTCCGCGTCGAAGGAAATGTCGAACGGGAACCACTCAATCCTTGAGCAGGTCAGCAGGCTGAAGAGAAGCTCGACGAAAATGCAGGATTTCATCAATTCGATGGACGAGAAAGCCGCGCAAATCGACAAGAGCAGCTCCGAGCTTATCGACATATCATCGAAGGTCAGCGAGACGATAACCCAAATCGGCTCGCAGATAGACCAGTTCGAGGTCTAGCTTCCCGCGTCCTAAAAAACTGCCCTCCCGTTTGCGTGGAACTTCCTCGCGGCGGGCGGGCAGTTTATCAGAATAGAAGCTGTCAAATGGATTTTTCCTCATTGACAAAGCGTTTGGACGCTATCAACAAGCCGGCAATTCATTCTCTCATCGTCAATTTCTCGGGAATCGACGAGAATTTCCATGAGAACGTGAAGAATGCCATTGAGGCGGGCTTCGACGTTGGTGTGTATGTCTATTCTCAGGCCATAAACGAGGAGGAGGCTCTTGAGGAGGCGGAGCTTGTCCTCAATGAAATCAAGGACTACGAAATAACCCTGCCGATTGTCTACGACCCGGAGAGTGTTGGCTGGGACACCGCCCGCACGGACGATGTTCAACCAAGTGTCTTCAACAACAATACAATCGTCTTCTGCGAAAAGATAAGGGAGGCTGGATACGAGCCGATGATTTACGCCAACCACATTTGGGAGGCTTTCATTTTGGACATGGGAAGGCTCCGCGACTACAAATTCTGGTACGCCGACTATGAGGATTCTCCGCAGCTGCCTTACGATTTCGAATTCTGGCAGTACACTTCGACGATGAAGGTGAACGGCATAAACAAGGAATGCGACGCCGACATTTGGATTCGCCCACGGGAAGTTCCTGCTTCGTCAGGCTTGTGAAATTTGAATTTGTCTAATCATTTTGGAGCTGGAAGAGTGTAGTCTTCCGGCTTTTTTGTGGCTGTTCGGGTTTTTGTATTAGTTTCAACTCCCAGTTTTGGAGGATGAATTTATGCTTTGAAATAAAGTTATCAACTATGGTATTCTGTAATATATGAGCTCAGTAAAAAACACAGACGACCATTCGATTATTCAGGATTTGCGCGAAAGCATTTGTGATGATGACAGTATTTTAATACAGGCGGAATCTTTTTCAATTTTTGCATTTGATATATTAAAAGAACAGATTGGGAAGGCAAAGGAAATAAAGCTTCTTATTTCCGATGAAAACATAAAAGACTTTTTTGACGAAGATTTTGATATTCCTGCTTCCAAAAGACTGGAATCTGCAAATATTGCATTGCAGCTTATCGAACTTCTGAAAGAAAGAAAAATCAGAATAAAAAAATGTGAAAGAATCGATTCATGTTTTATCGTCACCAAAAAATGGGCTTATGAGTTCAAAAAGGATTTTCTTAATGCAAAGAATTTTGGTTTTTCTGCGGACGAAAATTACACTGACAGAAATCATAAATATTCCTCGGACGAAGAAGATTATGCTGATATAAAGAAAGAATTCTCGGAATTATGGCAAGACCGTAAATCCCTTGAAGTGAATGAAAAAATTGCTGAGGGCTTAAAGAAATGCCTGTTTGTTTCTCCGAACGACGCATATTATTTTTTGCTGAAAGAGCTGTTCAATCAGGATGTGGATAAAAACACGGCGGCAAATGCAGTAAGCGAGAATTTTCAGAATTCAAAAATCTATAATGCGATGTTCGATTTCCAGAAGCACGCCGCAGAAGACATCATCAACCGCCTTGAAACTCTTGGCGTGTGCTTTCTTTCTGACAGCGTTGGTTTGGGAAAAACTTTTACTGCTCTTGGCGTGATTAAAAAATACCTTCTGGAAGGAACCCGAGTCCTTGTCTTATGTCCTAAAAAGCTTGAGAACAACTGGCGGGCATTTATGCACGCAGACAAAGATAACTTCTTGAAAGAAAGATTTGATTACGACCTGCTTTTCCATACGGATTTAGGACGTAAAGGAAAATCATGGGACGACAGGGATCTTGAGAATATCAACTGGGATTCCTATGGACTTGTTGTCATAGATGAATCTCATAATTTTCGAACCGGACTCAAAACTGACAAAACCAAGCACGTCATTGAAAACCGTTATTCATTTTTGATGTCAAAGGTTGTGAGAGGTGAGGTGAAGTCAAAGCTCCTTCTGCTTTCGGCAACTCCGGTCAACAACAGATTTACGGATATGAAAAATCAGCTGGAGCTTGTCTGCACGGATGGAATTTGTTCTTCAATTCTGCCAAAAGGAAAAACTCTCCGCAATGTTTTCAATAAAGCTGACAGGGATTTTGAAAAATGGCTGAAGAATCCTGATGAGGAAAAAACAACAAGAAGCCTTGTTCAGGTACTGGACCCAGTTTTTATAAAAATCCTCGAAACTATCTCGATTGCCCGTTCAAGAGACCATATAAAGAAATTCTACGGCAGTAATTCTCAATTGAATTTTCCAAAAAGGCTTCCGCCTGTATCCATCGAAAAATACGACGAATGCATGAATGCGTCCGAGCTTTATGAGAAAATCGCCATGACGCTTTTGCAATGGAATCTTTCTGTTTATTCTGTTCCTAGTTATATCAGACCTGAACATACAGAAAAATATTCTTCGTTTATAAAGGACATCTCGAATTCCCGTATCAAAAGCGACCCGGTAAAATTTAAAAAGCTCATTCGCTCGAATGTATTGAAAAGACTTGAAAGTTCGGCTTATTCATTTGACAAGACCCTGGAGCACATAGAGAAAAAAACTCAGGAAGCAATCAGCAAAATAGAAGCCTTCAAAAAAAATCATAATGAAGAGACTATCGAAATAAATGATGACATCAAAATATTTGAAGAAGATGATGACGATATCATTTTGACAAATCAAAAATACAAGATACGGCTTGAGCATCTTGATTTGGACCGCTGGTATGACGCATTGAAGACTGATTTGAGATTTATTGTTCGCCTTAGGGATTATGCACATGGCTTTTTGGTATCAGATGCAAAAATAAAAAAACTCAAAAAAATAATAAAAAGTAAGATTTATAGTCCGAATCCGCAAAACGGAAACAACAAAAAGATAATAATTTTTACAGCCTACTCTGATACAGCCCATGAACTTTACAATAAGCTGAAAGGCTTTATGAAAGAAAAATTCAATATTGAAACGGCACTTGTGACAGGAACTTATCAGGAAACAAGCCTGCAGACAGGTGAAAAAATGGATTTCAATAAGATTCTTACATGTTTTTCGCCAAAATCCAAGCATAAGGATGAGCTATATCCAAAAATCCAGGGCGAAATAGATTTGCTTATTGCAACTGATTGTATCAGCGAAGGCCAGAACCTTCAGGATTGCGATTTCCTCATAAACTATGATATCCACTGGAATCCGACAAGAATAATCCAGAGGTTCGGACGAATCGACCGAATCGGCAGTGTGAACAAAGAAATTCAGATGGTAAACTTCTGGCCCTGCGAGGATTTGAACTTGTATATTCAGCTGAAAAGCCGTGTTGAAGGAAGAATGGTTGCGACGGATTTATCAGGAACTGCCCTTGATAATCCTCTTTCTGCGGATTCAACAGGCAATGATTTTGATTACCGCGCAGAACAAATTGAAAAGAATATAAAACAGACAGCTCTTGATGATGACGAGGAAAAAGTCCTGCTGCGTGAATTCACTAATATCAAAAACGGCAATTTTGAAGCAAGCAATTCTTTTTCTATCACCGATTTCAGCAGCTTGGGCTTTAAAAATGAGTATAAAAATTACCTTTCGAAAATCAGAAACGAAAAAACTCCTGATACAATAGAAACATTTCCGAAAGGAATTTGCACGGTTATAAAAAATGATAATTTCCCTAAAGGCGATATTTTCATATTAAAAGAAAGAGCAGCAGAGAATGAGATTGAAGAAAAAAGACGGCAGTATCCTTTTTTCCCGTTCCACTTTGTTTATGTTTCGGACTCTGAAGCTAAAGTCATGGATTCCGTTCAGATGCTTTCCGTAATCAGGGAGGCTTGCAACGGAAATAATGAAGTGAACGAAAGTTATTCTGAATCATTAACCGAAGCAAAGGAATACCTGAAAAGGGCAGAGGAGTCTTTGATTGAAAAAGAAGAGGATGATATGCTGATTGACTTTATAGATGGAAAAATCACCGACTTGGATAATAATATGTCTGAAGACAATCAAAAGAAACTGGAACTGGTTTCGTATTTTGTATTGAGGTAAAAGATGTTTGAAAAATTTTTGTCTGTAAATAAGCTAAAGATATCAGAAAAATCAGTATGGGATGGTATTTTCAAGCGTAATAATGAGAAGGTTTTCGCGGACGAGGGAAAACTTAATTTAAAACTGCGTCCTAAAGAAAAGTATGGCATTTTAGATATATATTATTATGGTTCTGTTGAAACAAAGGACAGTGAAAATTATTTACGAATTGTTCTAGTCAAATTTTCTAATGAATCTATATTTCTTGACAGCTCCGACAGTACAGATGAAGATGAGGATTCTGTTTCGCTTAATAATCTGATAGGAGCCCTGCGTAAAACTGTCAGATTTAACGTTCTTTTTGTCTTTGAACTTGATAAGCAGGAAAAATTCAAATTATGCTATCATCCATTAGAATTCAATAAGATTGATATCAAAGCTGGTATTTCTAGATTAGATGCGAGAATAAATTATGATTATTCAGGAGTTTCAATTACCCCCTGGGTTCACTTGGATGCCCAATCAAGAAGAATAAAAACAGCTCTGTCCAATCTCAATGGCTTATTTGAACAGGCTGCAAAAATGAAGACAGATGAATTCTATCTGCAGGTAGGAAAAATTTTAAAAGGAATTTCTTCTGATGAAATAATCTCAGTTTTGACTCAAGAGCCGATATCCGAGAAATATCGTTTATCGCCGAAACGTTTGTTTGCGGGATTGGATAAATTTGATGCAAGCTCTTGTATGTCACATTTCAATCTTGAAAAATCATTGCTTGAAAACATTCCTACTATATCCGTTAAAGGAAATTATCATGATGTATACGAAAAAGTCGATGTCGAAGATTTCTGGCATTTGCTTCACTGCAATGGTGTGGAGGAAGAGGATTTAAGCGATTGTTCATATTTCAAAAAGGATATTTCGCAAGAGTCAGTCGCAACAACCGCAGATGAAAATCCGCCAATAGAAAATGATGAGAAAACATCAAATGTAATTTCTTTTACTTCTTTCAAAGACTTACCAGAAGATGAATACAACAAAATAAGAGAAGCTGCTGAAAGAATTGAAAGTTATGAAATTTTAGATGGTGAGAAAATGGAGCTTTATAACGGCTCTGAATTTTTCCTTGATTTAAATGTCAGGCAGGCTGTTACATTTTATGAAGCAATGTACTTATGCAATAAAAAAAGCATTCAGGACGGCTTGAATCCTTGCTATGAATTTTTTAATCCGAAAATAGACCATAATGAATTGGTGTTTGATGTTTCAGAAATAGACGAAAATGGCTATCGTCTCCCAATGTATGGGGAAATCGAAGAATTGTTGAGAAACGAGAGCGTGATAAACAAATCGAGGCTTTATGGCAAGATAAAAATCCTGTCCGGAGAGCTCAGGAAAGTAACTTTAAGCATTGTCAATACAAAAGAATACGATTTTCTGCCTGAGGAGCAATTGATTGAAGTGGAAAAGATTAGAAAAGATGAAGAACAGCAATATGAAGAATTTGGAGAGCAATGGTTATATAGGGTTTTAGCATTCGGTCAAAAGTTATATACAAAATTATGCTCAAATGCGCGAACAGCTTTTTTGCAGATGGTAAAGAATGTTCCTGAAAGTGACGCAACGAAATATCGTAATGTTCAAAATGATTTGACAAACTACTTAGATAAACTTGCTTCAATAAGACGAAAATCAGATTTAAGTAATTTTAAAAATCAAACTGAAACTCAAAAATCAAAGAAAATATTGTGGCAACCAAGGGATTTCCTTCCAGCACAAGCTTTTTTGAGAACCTCTGAAAAGCAAAAGGAAAGCATAATACTTTCTGATGATTGCATTCCTAAGAAAAAAAATACAGATAGAAAACCTGATTCTTTCCCTAAAAAACAAGTAAAAATTGAGTATTCCCAAGAGCAAATAGCAGCATTAAAAAATCGATTGAAGGAAATTCCTGAGCAAATAGAGAGTTTGGAATCCAAAATGGGTGAATGTAATGATATAAGATTATTTCATGCTTACGAGAAGCAATGTGACGATTTGCATTGTGAATATCAGGATATACAAGGGAAATTACGGAAATTCAGCAGAAATATTTAGCAGAATAGGAGTTATCTCTGATTCCAATATTGAAAAATAAACTTCCGCAAAAAAAAACAGACCGAATTTTGCTTTTTCGGTCTGTTTTTGAAAATCTTAAAAAATTCAGCCTACTTTTTGTTTTTGTATGAGGCCTTTATAAATTCTCTGAAAAGAGGTCCTGCCTTGTTCGGGCGGCTCTTGAATTCCGGGTGGAACTGGCCGCCGACCATCCACGGGTTCGTCGGAACTTCCACAACCTCGACAAGATTGCGCTCCGGGTTCACGCCGGCAATGACGAGACCCGCGTTCTCAAGGTCGCTCCTGAATGCGTTGTTGAACTCGTAGCGGTGGCGGTGGCGTTCCCAGACAGTTTTCGTTCCGTATGCCTCAAGCGTCTTCGTGCCGTCTTTCACCGCGCACTCGAATTTTCCGAGGCGGAGCGTTCCTCCGAGAATCTTTCCGTTCTGGTCGGGCATGAGGTCGATGACGGGATGCTTCGTCTCCTTGTCCATCTCCGTCGAGTGCGCGTCCTTCCAGCCGAGAACGTCGCGCGCGTATTCGATTACGATAATCTGCATTCCGAGACAGATTCCGAAATACGGGACGTTGTTCTCGCGGCAGTATTTCGCAGTCAGAATCATTCCCTCGATTCCGCGCGTTCCGAATCCGCCGGGGACGATTATTCCGTCGGCGTCCTTGAGCCTGTTCCTTGCCGTTTCGTCGTCCGTAAGCTCCTCAGAGTCGACCCAGTCGATTTCCACCGCAAGCTCGTTCGCGATTCCGCCGTGGATGAGCGACTCGACGACCGAAAGGTACGCGTCATGGAGCGCGACGTATTTTCCGACGAGCGCGATTTTCACTTTGTCCTTCGGGTTGTGGAAGACGTCCACCATCTTCGACCATTCGGAAAGCGCTGTCGGAGGCGTCTCGAGCCCGAGAACCTTGCAGACGGCATCGCCGATGTGCTCGCTTTCGAGCTGGAGCGGAACTGCATAAATCGAGCGCGCCGTCGTGTTCTGAATGACGCAGTCCTTGTCGACGTTGCACAGGAGGGCGAGCTTCTCGCGGGTCGCGTTGTCGATTGTCTCGTCGCAGCGGAGCATGAGAATGTTCGGCTGGATTCCGAGTTCCTGAAGCTCCTTCACGGAATGCTGCGTCGGCTTCGTCTTGATGTCCTTCGCCTTGTTGAGGTACGGGACGAGCGTCAGATGAATGTAGCAGCAGTTCTCCTCGCCGACCCTGTATTTTATCTGCCTGATTGCCTCGATGAACGGGAGCGACTCGATGTCGCCAATCGTTCCGCCGATTTCCGTGATGATTACGTCCGCGTTCGTCTCCTCGGTGGAAAGAAGCATCCGCCTGAGAATTTCCTCGGTCACGTTCGGGATGACCTGGACGGTCCCGCCGTTGTATCCGCCCTCGCGCTCGCGCTGAAGGACTGTCATGTAGACGCGTCCCGCCGTCGTGTTCGAGCTCTGCGACAGCGACGTGTCGGTGAATCTTTCGTAGTGCCCGAGATCCAAATCCGTCTCCGCCCCGTCATCCGTGACGAAAACCTCGCCGTGCTGGATTGGGTTCATCGTGCCCGGGTCGATGTTCAGGTACGGGTCGAATTTCTGGTTGACGACAGAAAGCCCCCTGCTTTTGAGAATCAGCCCGATTGATGCCGCCGCGATTCCCTTTCCAAGCCCGGAAACGACGCCTCCCGTGATGAAGATGTACTTCGTCTGCTTTGCCATTTGAAAAACTCCGATAAAAAAATTGCCGTATAGTGATTCCCGAAAAGGGAATTGCCGCAAAGGAACCGCAATGCCGCGTTTCCCCGCTTCCATAAAATAAAGGCTCTGCTGAAAACAGTCAGAGCAAAAATAAAAAAGACAGAACCCGAAAAAGTCCTGTCCCTTTTTCCATAGGCCTGTCCGGCAACAACGCCGCCCAGGCTGACGGAAACGAGAACGCAAACCAGCGCCTTTCATTCCCGCGTTTCAAAGCCGCCCGCCCGGAAAACAGAGCTTCCCGAACAAGCCTAATCAATCCGATTGACCGATTATAATTTTTATTCGTGTGTTAGTCCATGCGTTTGCTTGGTCTTTTGCGCGTTCTCAGTTCGGCCTGGTTGTAGCAAACGCTCGCCGGCAGCGGCGCTGTGCGCCGCGGCCTACCGACGCGGGGGTTTTCGTGTTGAAAAAACGCGCGCACAGAAAAAAACAACAAGCGCAATCCCGCAACGGTAGGCGCGCGCGCCCCGCGCACCGTCGCACGCTTGTTTCGGGGAACTCAAACTCGGAACGAGGGAATGTTTGCAAGCGCGTGCACCGTCGCACGCTTGCTCCGAGAAACTAAAACTCAGAACGCGAAAAAGGTTCGCAAGCGAAAGCATCGACACGGGATTTTTCGTGTTGAAAAAAACGCGCGCACAGAAAAAACAACAAGCGCAATCCCGTAACGGTAGGTGCGCGCCCCCGCGCACCGTCGCACGCTTGCTCCGGGGAACTCAATCTCAGAACGCGAAAAAGGTTTGCA
>NZ_AGRW01000032.1 GCF_000255555.1 Treponema saccharophilum DSM 2985 | reverse complement strand
CCAATCTTCACCCGTGGGGGCACAACATCCCCGATGTCGTACGCTCGCCCGCTCCGCTCAGCAATGAAAAACGCTCGTAAAACAATGCGCGCCAATCTTCACCAGTGAGGGCACAACATCCCCGATGTTGTGCCCTCGCACGCTCCATTCAGCAATGAAAAACGCTCGTAAAACAATGCGCGCAAATCTTCACCCGTGAGGGGCACAACATCCCCGATGTTGTGCGCTCGCACGCTCCACTCAGCAATGAAAAACGCTCGTAAAACAATGCGTGCGACTTGTTCCCTTTTAAAAAAAATACAAGTATAATCGACCGCGTTCACTTATCATTTCACGAGAGAATCGTAATAAACACATCGAAGGAATTTTTTATGGAATCAACATATTCTGCGGACAACATCCAGGTTTTGAAAGGGCTTGAGCCGGTCCGCAAGCGTCCAGGAATGTACATAGGTTCGACGGGACCGCGTGGTCTCCACCATCTCGTTTACGAGACTGTGGACAACTGTATCGACGAGGCGATGGCAGGGTTCTGCAAGAATATCGTCGTCGCACTCGAGCGCGACGATATCGTCCGCGTTGAGGACGACGGGCGCGGAATTCCCGTGGACATGCACCACACGGAGAAGGTTTCCGCTCTCGAGCTTGTCCTCACGCGCCTCCATGCCGGCGGAAAGTTCGACAAGGGCTCCTACAAGGTGTCGGGCGGACTCCACGGCGTCGGCGTGTCGTGCGTCAACGCGCTTTCCACGTGGCTGGAGGCGACGGTTTGCCGCGACGGGCACGTCTATTTCCAGAAGTACCGGATTGGCGTTCCAGAAGCGCCGGTCGCGAAAATCGGGGACACGGACAGGCACGGAACGACAATCCGCTGGAAGGCCGACCCGACCATCTTCACCGAGACGACGGTCTACGATTACGATGTCCTCAAGAAGAGGCTCAAGGAGCTTGCGTTCCTCAACAACGGGATAAAGATTACGTTCCGGGACGAGCGGCTTGAGACGCCGAAGGAGGAGGTTCTCCAGTTCGACGGCGGAATCAGCCAGTACGTCAAGGAGATAAACGCCGGAATCAGCAGCAAATTCTACTATCCCGAGGAGCCGATTTACATCACGGGCGAGAAGGACAACGTCGTTACGGAGCTTTCGTTCCAGTACAACTCGGGCTACTCGGAGAACATCAATTCCTACGTCAACGACATAAACACGCGCGACGGCGGAACGCACCTTGACGGTTTCAAGAACGCGCTCACGTTCGTCCTGAACAAGGCGCTCGACTCGAACGAGAAGCTCAGGAAGAAGCTCGACAAGGACGAGCGCCTCACCGGAGACGACGTTCGTTCGGGAATCGTCGCCGTCCTTTCTATGAAAGTCCCCGAGCCTGAATTCGAGGGGCAGACGAAGGAGAAGCTCGGCAACACGGAGGTCCGCTCGATTGTGAACGCCCTCGTGCAGGAGAAGCTGACGATTTTCTTCGAGATGAATCCCCCGATTCTTGAGAAGATTCTCGAGAAGGCTGTCAACGAGGCCGCCGCGCGCATCGCCGCGAGGAAGGCGAAGGAGAATTCCCGCAGGAAGACGATTACGGATTCGTTCGCGCTTCCGGACAAGCTCTCCGACTGCTCTCTCAAGGACCCCGAGCTGTGCGAGGTCTTCCTCGTCGAGGGAGATTCGGCGGGCGGCTCGTGCGTCAAGGGGCGCGACCCCAAGACGCAGGCGATTCTTTCGCTTTGGGGAAAGATGCTCAACGTCGAGAAGGTCACGCCGGACAAGGTCGTCAGCAACGACAAGCTCCAGCCGGTAATCGCGTCGCTCGGAGCCGGATTCGGGGAGGACTTCAACATTGAGAAGCTCCGCTACCACAAGATAATCATCATGGCGGATGCCGATGTCGACGGTTCGCACATCCGCACGCTCCTCCTCACGTTCTTCTACCGCTATATGCCGGAGCTTATCGAGCGCGGGTATGTCTACCTTGCGATGCCTCCTCTCTACGGAATCAAGGTCGGAAAGAAGGTGTCGTACGTCTACACGGACGAGGAGAAGAACGCCGAAATCGCAAAAATCGGCACCGGGAAGAACGTCACGATTCAGCGCTTCAAAGGTCTCGGTGAGATGGACGGCGACGAGCTTTGGGAGACGACGATGGACCCGTCGAAGCGCCGGATGAAGAAGGTTTCCGTTCCCGACGCGGAGGCGGCTGACGCGATTTTCTCCGTCTGCATGGGCGAGGAAGTCGAGCCGAGGCGCCGGTTCATCGACGAGAACGCGCATCTTGCGAACCTCGATTTCTAGCGGGGTTTTCAGCATCGTTTTTTTCTGGCGGCGCGTCTGTATTCTTGCGGGGCGCCGTTCCGGTTTTTCATTTTGAGAAAGGAATTAACACATGGACGAAACAACTACGCCGGAAGGCGGAACAATTATAAACATCCCGATTCAGGACGAGGTGCGCCAGGCTTATATCGATTATTCGATGTCGGTCATCATCCAGCGCGCGCTTCCGGACGTTCGCGACGGGCTTAAGCCTGTCCACCGCAGAATTCTTTACGCGATGGACAAGCTCAACCTCGTGAGCGGCGGGCCTACGCGTAAATGCGCGCAGATTGTCGGCGAGGTGCTCGGTCATTACCATCCGCACGGCGACGCTTCCGTTTACGACGCGCTCGTCCGTCTCGGGCAGGATTTCTCTCAGCGGTACACGACCGTCACCCCGAAAGGAAACTTCGGAACAATCGGCGGATTCCCCGCGGCGGCGTACCGCTACACCGAGGCGAAGATGGCGAAAATCGCCGAGGAGATGGTGAAGGACATCGACAAGGAGACCGTCGACCTCATCGACAACTTCGACCAGTCGACGAAGGAGCCGACCGTCCTTCCTGCGCAGTTCCCGTACCTTTTGTGCAACGGCGCGACGGGAATCGCGGTCGGAATGGCGACGAACATGCCGAGCCACAACCTCCGCGAGGTTGCTTCGGCGATAAGCGCGTATGTCGACAACCGCGACATCTCCATAGACGAGCTTATGTCGCACATCAAGGGACCGGATTTCCCGACGGGCGGCGTCATCTACGGGCGGGAAGGGTTCCGCAAGGCGTACCGGACGGGACGCGGAAAAATCGTCATCCGCTCGAAATTCGACATCGAGACGAGCCGGACGGGGCGCGAGTCGATTGTCTTCACCGAGGTTCCCTACGGCGTCAATACGACGAACATCATCAAGAAGATAAAGGAATTCGCGCGCGACAAGACGATTGACGGCATTTCGAGCGCGAACGACGAGACTTCCGACAGAACGGGTCTCCGCCTTGTCGTCGAGCTCAAGCGCGGCGCAATAGCGAAAATCGTCCTGAACCAGCTTTTCGCGAAGACCGAGCTCCAGACGAATTTCAGCGTCATAAATCTCGCGCTCGTGCCGGATGCGGGCGGCGGGAACGGGCAGTCGCTCAAGCCGCAGGTCCTGAACCTCAAGCAGCTTATCGAGTATTTCGTGAACCACCGCGTCGATGTCATCACGCGCAGAACGAAATTCGAGCTGAACAAGGCGCTTGCCCGCGAGCATATCCTTGAGGCGCTCATCATCGCCGTCGACGCGATCGACGAGGTTATCAAGATAATCCGCGCGAGCCGCGACGTTCAGGATGCGAAGGCGGCGCTCGAAAACAGGTTCGGCTTCGACGACATCCAGTCGACGGCGATTGTCGAGATGCGCCTCGCGCGTCTTACGAACCTTCAGATTGAGGAGCTTCGCAAGGAGATGGCGGAAATCAAGACGCTCATCGCCTATTACCGCGATTTGCTTGCCCACGAGGAGAAGATTTTCGCGCTTGTGAAGACGGAGACGAACGAGCTTGCCGAGAAATACGGAGATGACCGCCGCACGCAGATTGTCGCGCAGGAGGCGGAGGAGATAAACGCCGAGGACATGATTCGAAAGGAAGATGTCGTCGTCACGATTTCGAAATTCGGCTACATAAAGCGGCTCCCGCTTACACTATACAAATCACAAGCTAGAGGCGGGAAGGGCAACGGCTCGATGAACCTTGTCGAGGACGATTACGTCACGCAGATTTTTGTCGCGACGACGCATTCGTACATAACGTTCATTACCAGCGAAGGCCGTGCTTATTGGATTCGCGTGCATGAGATTCCTGAAATGAGCCGTGCTTCACGTGGAACGAACATAAAATCGATTCTTCAGGTGAACGCGAACGAGGAAATAACCGCGATTGTCGTAATGAGTGACTATACAGATAGCCAGTACATTTTTATGGCGACGCAGAACGGAATCGTGAAAAAATGCAAGACGACGGAGTTCGCCAACGCGAAAACGCGCGGTGTCATCGCAATCAATCTGAACGAAGGCGACAAGCTCGTTTCCGCAATACTCACGGACGGTTCGAGCGACCTGATGCTGATTACGCGGAAAGGGCAGGCGCTGCTTGTTCCGGAGACAACGGTGCGTCCTATGGGACGTTCGAGCACGGGCGTGACCGGCATTCGGCTGTCTGACGGCGACGAGCTTGCAGCAGCTATCCGCGTCGAGGATGCGACCAATGCGCTTGTCGTCACCGAGCGCGGCGTCGGAAAGCGCGTCGAATTCTCCGACTTCAATTCGCACAACCGCGGAACCGGTGGTCAGAGGATTTTCGGGGATACTGGATGCAAGGGCGAAATTATCGGTGCGATGGCAGTTTCCCCGGATGATGAAATCGTCTGCATAACGAGTCTCGGAAAATCGATACGGGTAAAAGCCGATTCGATTCCGCTCCAAGGCAGGTCTGCTTCCGGAATAAAGGTTATAAACATCACGGAACCGGATTTTGTCGTCGGGTTCGACAAAATATCGAAGGACGATGCCGAGGATAAAGAGTGATTTTCCTCTGACCAGCTTCTGAGCAAACGCGGGGTTGCACGTGGAACATTTTCATGTGCAACCCTGTTTTTTTTGTGTTTCCCGTGAAACGGTACCGGCGGTATGAAATGGCGTTTCACGGGAAACATGCAGTTGTTCAAAATCGTCAAGAATGTTTCTTGTGAAACAGTTTTCGGCAATTCGGTCAAAAAGGGGAGGGGAAATTTTTCAATTGCCTTTTGTTTTTACAAAAGATAGAATTACCGCATGATTGAATTAACTAGCAAACAGAGAAAAATCCTCGAACGTCATGCGCAGCCGCTCAATCCGCTCGCGCAGATTGGAAAAGAGCGTTTCAACGAGGAGCAGGCAGCGCAGATTAGCAGGCTTCTTGACGAGCATGAGCTTGTCAAAGTGCGCTACAACATCGTCAGGAATATGGCGGAAGGAGAGAACGCAACCGACCTGAAACGCGAGCTGGACAAGCTTATCGAGCAGTACACCAACTCCACGCACGTCAGGACAATTGGAAATGTCGCGGTTTTCTATCGTGCCGCCAAGGAACCTGAGAACAGAAAATTCGAGAAGGAGCTTTCAAAGGCGTGAGCCGTTGAGGACTTTCTCAACGAGGGTTCCGTTTTTGTAGACAAGCTTCAGCGAGAAGAACGGCTCGTTTTCACGGAGAAGGCGTAGGAAAACCCTGTCTCCTTCCCATAGTTCGAGCGTGTCTATTTTCTCAAGCGGAACCCATTCCAGCGTTCCCTCGTCGCAGTCGATTGTTTCACCCGAAACATTTTCTGCCGTGTAGAGGCACATGTATTCCGCGGGGTCGTCGTCGGACACAAACGTGACGATTCCGCGGAATCTGAACGAGCCGAGCGTAAGCCCCGTTTCCTCCATCACCTCGCGCCTGAGGCAATCCTCCGGGCTTTCGCCTTTTTCAAAATGTCCGCCGACTCCTATCCATTTGTCGTGGTTGATGTCGTTCTTTTTCGTCGTCCGGTGCAGCATAAGATAGCATCCGTCTTTCTCGATATAGCAGAGAGTTGTGAGTTGTGATTTCATGAGTCGATTCTATACACAAATGGACGGAAAAAGATAGAGCAAAATCCGCTGTTTTTTATCAAAACAAGTATACATAATACTAGATAAACTCTTGATTGCGATTCCTTCCGATAATCTAAGCATGAGAATTTTTTTTTCTTTTTTGATTTTGGTTCTGGTGCCGGCATTCGCTTTTCCGCAGGTCGTTCTTTCGTATTCTGGTTCAAAAAGCTATTCGCTTGTCGAGCGGACGAATTTGCGCAGGTACGAGAACGGACGGTACGTCGGCCTGACAAGCCGTGAGGTGCGCTCGTTCATAAATCCGACGGAAGGCGGCGTTTACGACGGGAATTTCTACGTCGTCGAAAAAACGCTGCGTGACATGCAGAGCGCGTTTGCGGGAATTTACGACGCGATTCCTTCTGTGTTCTCGATTTCCGCGGACGGAAAGATGGAGATGCGCGTCGACAACGGGTACCCGAGCTTCCGGAGCTTCCCGTCGTTTCCCGAAAAGCCCGTCCTTCCCGGCGAGTCATGGCGGAGCCAGGCGGAGCGCGCCGTCGATCCGCTCAACAAGGGGAAATTCACCAGGCTGAAAATCGACGTCGTGTACCGTTTTTCCGGCGAGGAGAATTATCGCGGGCAGGACGTGTACCGCATAAAAGCAGTGTGGCAGACGAATTACGGGATGAACTGGCGCGACAGGAACGGGGACGATGAGCTTGTGAAGGCGGGCGGCGGGCACAGCGCGGAGATTCTCGTGCTGAAATCGAACGGCTCGCCGATTCTCGTTATTGACGACGTTGACGAGACGTTCGCGTATTCCGACGGCAGGCAGGTGAATTTCAAGGGAAAAATAAACCTCTTCATCGAATTTCCGCCTGCCGTGGACAAAGGAAAAATCCTCCCCGCGCTCGGCGAGATTGCGACTATCTCCGACATTTTTGCAGATGACCTTTCCCTTGACGGGAAGCCGCCCGCCACAAACGGGAATCCGGAAATCGCAATCGGGACGATAGCGCCCGTGGACAGCGAGAAGTCCGGGCAGGAGCGCGCCGACGAGAAAATCAGGAAGAACCTTGAAGCGCTCGAGCAGATTGAGAAATCTCGCGCCGATGAAATAGCACGGGCGGAGCGTGAGAAGTCGGAGATGCCGAAGAAAGTCGGCGACGATGACGTCTACGAGCCGCTCGAATCCGTGGGCGAGGATACCGGAAAAATGCGCGGGAAATCAGATGTCGCCGCAAAAATCGCGCAATCGGATTCCGACGGAAAGAACCTCAAGAACAATATGGTTGTCGAAAAGACGTCCGCCGGAATCAGGCTCAGCATCAGGAATTTGCAGTTCAAGCCCGATTCGAGCGAGCTTGTCGATTCGGAAAAATCCCGCCTCGACGAAATCGCCTCCGTCCTTTCCCTCGTTCCCGGCGGGAAATTCCTCGTCGAAGGGCACACGGCACGCGTCGGCGACGAATCCGGCGAGCAGGAGCTTTCCGAGGAACGGGCGAAAATCGTCGCGCGGGAGCTTTCGAGGCGTGGCGTGAGCGCGGACAGCTTCATCTGCCGCGGCTGGGGCGGGGCTAAACCCGTTGCCTCGAACGCGACAGCCGAAGGAAAAGCACAGAACCGCCGCGTCGAGATTACGATTCTCGAATAGGAGGCCTATTCTCCGCCAGCGACCCGGTAATCCCAATTGTGCTTCGGGTACCGCCCGCGCATTTCCTTGCAGATGTCGAGCCATGCGCCGTTCCAAAACCCGCCCAAATCGTCTGTTATCTGAAGCGGGCGCCGCGCCGGAGAAAGAAGCCGGAGCAGAACCGGAACGCCGTGCACGCGCGGCGTCTCGAAGCACCCGAAAATCTGCTGGATTACGATTTCGAGGACGGGGCGGATTTTTTTGCGTCCGTCTTTTTCCGTGAATCGCTCGTACGAGATTTTCCGCGTGCGACCGTTCGGAAGTTTTATCTCGCGCGGGGCATCGCGGTCGATTGCGCTTCCGTCGAGATGGTATTTGAGCGCGTCGAGCACCATCCGGCCGTCGATGCTCGTTCCCGTGATGAACGGACGCAGCCATTCGGCGGAATCCCGGGCGAGGTTTTCGATTTTTTCCGACAGGACTGAATTTCCGTCCTCAATCGCCACGAATTCCGCGCGGAGAAGAAAATCATCCGTCTTTTCGTCGGACGGAAGCCAGCCGAATCCTTTTTTCTCGACAGTCGTGCAGACGGCAGCCGCGAAATCGTCCGCCGTCGCCGGAATTTTCCGCTCCTTGATGATGATTTCCCCGTAATGCGAAATCTCGCGCTTCTGCATCCTGAATTTGCCGTCGTCCGCAAAATCCACGACGACATCGCGTTCCATGCGCGCGGAAATCCATTCGAGCGCGTCTTTTCCGTCGATTTCCTCGCACGCGCGAATCCGCCCCGTCGACGTTCCCGCATCCACGTCCGTCGCTACAATCCACTCCGGGCCGTTCGTCGTTTTCAGCTCCGCCTTTCTTCCCGACGGGAACTGGTACGTCGTCGAGTCCGCGCCGCTTTCGATTCTGCGAGAGAGCCTGTCCGGGAACCCTTCGAGGACTGGAACGCGCACGTTTTTCAATGCGTGGAAACCGCACCGCGCAATCCGCCGCCGTATATCGTCCAGGAACGCCAGCTGCTTTTCCGCGCCCGCGCCGGCGAATTCCGAGCAGGCGAGAACCGTTTTGAGGGCGCCTTCGCCGCACAGCGCAATCGAGCCGAGCCGCGGGGAAATGCCGAGCGAGAGGACAGCCTCGCCTTTCTGCGTGATTTTTCCGTTTTCGATGCAGCCGAGCTTTTCGAGGAGGGAGGCAGCCGCGTTCCAGGCGCTTTCAGGCGGCGGGGTGAGCCAATCGAGTTTTCCGATGTCCGTCGTTCCCCATTTCGCGCATTCGAGGACAAGCTGCGAAAGGTCCGTCCGGAGAATTTCAGGTTGTGCCGATTCGGTGCGCGCGTCGCTTGCGCTCCAAAGCCGGTACGCTTTTCCCGGCATCGTTCTTCCCGCGCGGCCCGAACGCTGCTCCGCGCTGAACATGCTTTCGCGTTCCGTCACGAGCCTCGTCATTCCGAGCGCGACGTCGAACCGGCTCGTCCTGCACATTCCTGAATCGACGACCGTTGTCACGCCGGGCACGGTGAGCGACGTCTCCGCGATTGCCGATGAAAGGATTATCCTTCGCGGGGAATCTGCCGGAACGGGCGAGAGGATTTTCTTCTGCTCGGAAAGGGGAACCGACGAATGGAGAATCATGATTTCCGCGCCGTTTCCGATTTTTTCTTCAAGGTCCCGCTTTGCGCGCGTGATTTCGCCGATTCCGGGAAGAAACACCAGTATAGTATCATATCTAGCGTTTTTTCCGCTTTTTTCCACAGAATTCACGCTATTTTTGGGAGTTATCCACAGTTTATCCACATTTTTGTGGTCAAATTGTGGATAAACTAACGAATGGTCGTCAGAATTCGCGATTCTCGACACGCACTGCTCGACGCTTTCCGTCGTGTATTCGATGTCGACGGGAAAACGCCTTCCCGGAATCTCCACGATATCCGCGCCCAGATAGTCGGCTACCGAGCGGCAGTTCATCGTGGCGCTCATCACCACAAGGAAAAGGTCGTTGCGGATTTCCATCGTCTCCTTGAGGAACGCGAGCGCGAGGTCGGCGTGAACGGAACGTTCGTGGAATTCGTCTATTACGATTGCGCTGATTCCTTCAAGGAGCGGGTCAGCCTGAAGCCGCCGTGTCAGAATCGCCTCTGTCACGACCTCAAGCCGTGTCGCTTTTGATTTCTTCGATTCGAGGTGAAGCGTATATCCGGCGGTTTGCCCGACATCCTCGCCGAGAATTTCCGCGACGCGCGACGCGATTGCCACCGCCGCGAGCCTTCTCGGTTCAAGCATCAGGATTTTTCCTTTTATATGCGAAAGAAGCGCGACGGGAAGAGCCGTCGATTTTCCGGCCGCCGTTTCCGCGGAAAGGACAATCGCCCTGTTTTTCGATTTCAGGAGGGATGCGCATATTCCGTCCAGAAACGGAGTAATCGGCAGGTTTTGTATTTCAACAGGATAATTCATCGTCCGAGTGTACCATATTTTACGCGCAAAAAATCCCGTCGCCCGCGCAGGTTTGCAATCGCCCTGAATTTGCTATAATAGCCAGGTCGATGAGTTCAAAAGCGCGCAAATAGCACGTTTTTGAACATCGCATTTTACGGTAACGTGTTCGGAAACTGAGTTTTCCTAACACGTTTTATGACGGGGTTGGAACCGGCGCTTTTTTCCGTTGCGCTGTCGTTCCGCGATGGAGGAATTATGGCGGATTCGGTGCAGGTCATTCCTGTTGCGCACATCTATCCCGAGGGATGCGCGTTCGGCAGCATTGAGGACATCAAGGGAAAAACGGTCGTCGTTATGGGGCTGGGGCTGAACGGCGGAGGAGAGGCGTCCGTGCGGTTCCTCCTGAAGAACGGCGCTAACGTCATCGCGACTGACATGAAAACGGAGGAGGAGCTCAAGCCCACAATCGATTCGATTGCGGCGGATTCCTCGCTCGACAAATCGCGCCTCGTCTACCATCTTGGCGGGCACTCCATCGAGGATTTCGAGAACGCCGACTGCGTCATCAAAAATCCAGGCGTGAAATACGACGGAAACAAATTCCTCGCCGCCGCGAAGGCAATCGAGACGGACATTTCCCTTTTCCTGCATTTTTCGAAGGCGCCGATAATCGCCGTCACCGGCTCGAAGGGAAAATCGTCCACCGTCAGCGCAATCCACTACGGTCTGAGGGAAGCCGGATTCGACGCGTTCCTCGGCGGGAACATCACCGTCAGCCCGCTTTCGTTCATCGACAAGACGAGCGAGAAAACGCCCGTCGTTCTCGAGCTTTCTTCGTGGCAGCTCGCCGATTTGCGCGGACGGAAGCTTCTGCGCCCGAAAATTTCCGTCATCACGAAAATCGTTCCCGATCACCAGAATTTCTACCATTCGATGATTGCGTACGTCGCCGACAAAAAGCTGATTTACGCCGAGCAGACGAAAAAAGATTTCGCGATTTTCGATTTTGACGACGATGCGGCAGCCGACGGCGGGACTTTGATAGAAAACTGGGGGAACATATTCGCGCGCGAGACGAAAGCCCGCGTCCTCCGCTATTCGAGGAAGGCGCTTCCGAAAAATGTGGACGGCGTTTGGCTTGACAAGAACGGACGCGGAAAATGCCGGATTGGCGGAACCGAGGAGACAATCCTCCGCGATTTGGTCGTCCCCGGAAAGCACATCCGCACGAACTGCCTGAATGCGGCGCTCGTCCTCCGCCTTATGGGCGTTGAGGCGAAGAAAATTGCCGAGATAATCGGAAAGTGGAACGGAATCGAGCACCGTCTTGAATTCTTCCACGAATACAAGGCGAACGGCCGTTCGTTCCGGTTCTACAACGATTCCGCTGCGACCGTCCCCGAGGCGACTGCGGCGGCAAGCCAAAGTTTCGACGCGCCCGTCATCCTCATCGCGGGCGGGACGGACAAAGGGCTCGACCTTTCGCCGATTCCGCTCGCGCTGTCTTCCCCTTCGGCTGTTCGTCCGGAATCAATCTACCTTCTTGAGGGAAGCGCGACCGACAAGCTGCTTCCGCTTCTTTCCGCGGAAAAAATTGCCGTCCGCGGGGTGTATCCGTCGCTCGACGCGCTTCTTTCCGCGCTCAAAAGCGATATTGCCGGAAACGCCGCTTGCGGAACGGAGCGTGGAATCATCGTGTTCTCGCCGGGCGCGACATCGTTCGGGATGTTCAGGAACGAATTCGACAGGGGAAATTCATTCAAGGATGCCGTCCGCCGCATTTTTGCGGGCGAATAGCCTGAAGCGCGGAGCGATTTTTGCGGGCATCGCATGTATCTTTCGATTTTATTTTTTGAGATGCTGCGCAATGTATGCTGAAATGAGAAACCGGTCATCGGGCATACGTTTCGCAGCACCATCTTTTTTTATGGAGAAAACAGTGACGTATTTTTTTGAGACGTACGGGTGTCAGATGAACATTGCGGAAAGCGCCGCCGCGGAACAGAAATTTTTGGCGAGGGGATGGAAGCGCGCGGAAAATCCCGACACGGCGGATTTTATCCTCATAAACACATGCTCGGTGCGCGCGACTGCGGAGAACAGGATTTTCGGCAGGCTCGGCTGGTACACGGGATTGAAGGCGGTGCGCGAAAGAAAGCCGGACGCAAAATACCGTTCGATGGAAGTCGCCGCCGAATACGTGAAGGACGGCGCCAAGCCGATAAAAGTCGCCGTCATGGGCTGCATGGCGGAGCGGCTGATGAAATCCCTCAAGCGCGATTATCCCGTCGTCGATTTCCTCATCGGAACGACCGCGAAGGAGCACATGGACGACGTAATCGACGATGTTGAAAGCGCGCTCGGCTTCAAGCATCAGGAACGGAAAGTTGGAAAGGACGGAATCGTCACGGAAGATCCCGTATACACGTTCAGCCCGATTTCTGCGGAGGAGAACGCGTTCTCGACGTTCGTGCCGATTATGCAGGGCTGCAACAATTTCTGCACGTACTGTATCGTTCCGTATCTGCGCGGCCGCGAGGTTTCCCGTCCCGTCGACGAAATTCTTTCGGAGCTTGACGAGCTCAAGAAGCGCGGCGTATGCGAGATAATGCTCCTCGGGCAGAACGTGAATTCGTACCACGGAAAAATGTCGAAGGATGACGAAAGCGGAAAAATCGTCGATTTCCCCGAGCTGATGCAGATAATCGCCGACCACATAAAGAAAACCGATTCGACAATCGGCTGGGTGCGCTTCGATTCGAGCCACCCGAAGGATTTGAGCGACGACCTCATCGACGTAATCGCGAAGAACGACGTTCTCTGCAAGCACATCCATCTTGCCGTTCAGCACGGAAGCGACAGAATCCTCAAATCGATGAACAGGCACTACACGAAAGCCGATTACCTTTCCCTTGTCGAACGAATCCGCGCGAAAATTCCGGAAAGCTCGATGACGACGGACGTTATGGTCGGATTTCCCGGCGAGACGGACGAGGACGTCGACGAGCTGCTCGATTTGATGGAGAAAGTCCAGTTCGAGTCGTCGTTCATGTATTATTTCAATCCCCGCGAAGGAACGCCCGCGGCGAGCATGGCGAACCAGGTTCCGATGGACGTGAAGAAAAAGCGCCTCCAGCGGATAATCGATTTCCAGCTTTCCGTGACGCAGAAGGAGATGGGAAAGCACGTCGGCGAGACGGTGAAAGTTCTTGCCGACAAGCAGAGCCGCGACAATCCCGAGGAAATTCTCGGAAAGACGACGCGTGATGAGCGCGTCGCGTTCAAGTGCGACCCGTCGAAAATCGGCTCATTCGTGAACGTGCGCCTGACATCGCTCAACGGGAACACGTTCAAGGGCGAGCTTGTGGAATAGCCGCCTAGGATGGCGGAAAATCGCGAAACAAAAAAGGAGGAAAAAATGCCAACAAAACTGATAGGAACGCTCGTTCTTGTCGCTGTCGTGGGAATAATCTGCGGTTTCAACATGGGCGACGAATTCCGCTGCTCGATAAACCTGATTTTCTACAAGACGCCGCAAATCCCGGTTTTTCTGACGATAATCTGCTCGTTCATCGCCGGAGTGATTTTCGGCGTCATCGCGACATATCTCGGAAAGAAAGGCGAGAAGGAAAAAGAAAAAGAAGCGGTTGACGTGGAGAAAAACTTCGCGGAACCCATTCCTCCCGAAAGCGATTCCCCCGCCGAGGAAAATCCTCCGTCCCCGCCCGAAGACGAAACAATCTGAGCAAAAAAAATCCCGCCCGAAGCCAATCCTTCAGGCGGGATTTTTTTGCGCTGTCCGAATCATCCCTCCGCAAGGGCGGAACATCGTTCCGCATCCGCCCGTTCCGAAACGTGAATAACCCGCGTGATGGAAAACGGGCGGCAGAAACAGAAAAACTTCCGTCCTCGCCGAACAACCCCGCAAGGGCGGAACATCGTTCCGCATCCGCCCGTTCCGAAAAGCGAGCAACCCGCGTGACGGAAAACGGGCGGCAGAAACAGAAAAACTTCCGTCTACGCCGAACAACCCCGCAAGGGCGGAACATCGTTCCGCATCCGCTCGTTCCGAAACGTGAATAACCCGCGTGGGGGAAAATCGAGCGGCTATTTCGCGTCGCCGACGAATGCTCCTGTTGAGGAAATCGCAGCGGATTCGACGCCGCCGACTTTCAGGCTGAATGATTTGTCTTCGGCGATTACGATTTCGGTCTCAGTAGTGCCGCCTTCATTTATCAGCGTGAGTTTGTGCGAGTCGCCCGTCTGGATTTCCGTGGCGCTGTTTTTGTCGAACGCGCTTCCGGTGTACGTTCCCTTCGCGATGAATTTGTTGCTTCCGTTCGCTATGACGCCGCCGCCGACTTCGCGCATGTAAAGATACCAGTTGCCTTTGCTCGTTCCCTTCCATGAGAACTGAATCTGGTAGTACGCGTTCTTTTCGCCGTATTTGAAAACCGCCGAATTCGCCGTGTCGAAGTATTTTACGGTGTTTGAATTCCCAGTCGAAGCCATTTTGAACGTGACTGCGGACGTCGGGGGGGTGGCGGAAGCTGCCGTATCAGTATTTGATGACGAATTTTCCGTATAAGCCACTGCAGACGTTGCGACAGGTCCCTGATAAAACGTCTTTGCGGCAGAATCAAAGTAATATCCACGAGCCTTTATTGTCGTATTTTCTGTGATTTCAAAAGGATCGGAATATACAGTGCCGGTTACGTCAACATCCGTTTTTGAGCTGTTCAGCCTTACGCTTGGTTCTGTACCATCAATTGTATAGACGATTTTTACGTCTTTTCCATCATATTCATCGGGAGCAGCAATCGTTACGATATTCTGGTTTCCCGTAATCGAAACGACGAGGCTTTCATCCTCTTCCGGCTCGTCCGAACATCCGAAGAATCCGAATGCCGCCGCCGCGACGAACATTCCCGCAAAAATTTTTTTGAGACTTTTCATGAAAATCCTCCTGAAATGGTTTTGCCTGCAGGACACGCTTGCCGGTTTCCCGGAACTGTGTTCAAGGCATGTCTGATTATATCGTTCCGATTAAGATTTTCTCAAGGGAATTGCAGTTTTGCTAATTCGTGGGGAACATATCGCCGGCAGTTCCGAGTCTCGCGTTGGGGAATTTCTTCTCAAGCGCGGCGATCGCCTTTTCGATTTTGCTTTCCGCGAATGACTGTTCCGTGTCGAAGAGGGAGATGTCGCGCTTCGACTCGTCGTATGCGTTCTGAAGCGAGACTCCGAGAAGGCGGATTCCCTTTCGCGCGTGGAATTTCGACCTGAAAAGCGCGGTTGATTTTTCCGACAAATCCTGAATCGACGCGATTTCGCTCGAAAAAGTCTCGCGCGCCGTTATCGTCGAAAAATCGCCGAAGCGAATTTTGACGCAGACCGTGTTGCTCAGAAGGTTCTCCTCCCGCGCTCGCAGCATCACCGTCCGGCAGAGTGCCCGAATTTCCCGCTCGATTTCCGGAATGCTCGTGAGGTCGTACTCAAAAGTCGTCTCGGAGCCGATTGAGCGCGATTTTGTCTTGCGGTTGAACTGCTCGTATTCGCGCCCGCGCACCGCGTTGTAGACGAACGTTCCGGAAGATTCCCCGAGAATCGACTGCAATGTCTTAAGCGGAAGGTCGTGGATTGATTGTACCGTGCGGAGATACCGCGAAAGGAGCTTCTCGCGCGTTTTCTCGCCTATTCCCCAGACTTTCTCAAGCGGAAGCGAGAGCATGAATTCCTCTTCCTTTCCGTCGGGAACGCAGAAAAATCCGTCCGGTTTTGAAAGACCCGATGCGATTTTCGCGACGTATTTTGTCGAGGCAAGCCCCACCGAGACGGTCAGCCCCGTTTTTTCGAGTATTTCCGCCTTGAGCCGTTTCGCGGTCGCCTCCGGTTTCCCGAACAGCCGCTCCGTTCCCGTCAAATCGATGAACGCCTCGTCAATCGAAAGCTGCTGCACGTCCGGGGAGTAGTTCCCGAAGAGCGCCATCACCTCGCGCGATTTTTCCTCGTACCGCGCCATCCGTACCGGAAGGAAAATCCCGTCGGGGCACAGTTTTTTTGCCGTGACGACAGGCATCGCCGAATGCACCCCGAATTTCCGCGCCTCATACGAAGCCGTCGAGACGACCGACCGTTTGTCGTTCCTGCCGATAATGACCGGCCTCCCTCTCAGCTCCGGATTGTCCAGCTGTTCCACCGACGCAAAAAACGCGTCGATATCCGCATGAAGAAAAACGTTTCCCATTCCCCGATTCTACACCACCTCCGCCAAACGCGCGCAATCAGAACAAACGCCCGTGCCCCCGCCAAGGCGTACTCCCCGCATAGCGGAAGCCGCGTGCACCCGCTCCAGCCAAACGCGCGCAGCCAGAACAACCGCCCGTATATCCACCAAGGCGCACTCACGCTTCGCGTGAGCTGCGTGCGCTCGCTCCCACCCGTAGCGATAAACGCGCGCCCCCGCGTACGCTCTCTCCCACCAAACGCGCGCAATCAGAACAACTGCCCGTGCCCCCCACCAAGGCGCACTCACGCTTCGCGTGAGCTGCGTGCGCTCGCTCCCACCCGCAACGATAAACGCGCGTAAAACAATGCGAGCGCCAGCCTAATTAAAATTCGGGTGGAATATCACGCCTCCGTTTTCGGTGACTTCTTTCTTGACGGTTTCCGCGGCCGCAGGTTTTCCGCTGCTTCCGCTTCCGTCGACGAATCGTGTCGCCACGGTCATCTCGGACTTTATTTTGTCGAGCGTGGGATTGAGGACCACGAGAATTCCCGCCAGGACGTTCATCACTTCCTCGTCCTTGTCATCCGCCTCGAGTAGTTTCGTGTACATATCGTAGATTTGGATGTATGAATGGTTGAGAGCCGTGTAGTCGGAATTGTAGATTTCCGTTTTTGTCATTTTTGCCTCCGTATTGACAGCGCGATTTTCTATTTTCCGCAAAAACCGATTTCCGCGAGCGCTTTTTCCGCCTCGCCGATTTCGTCGTATGGCATCGTGCGGTCCTTGTAGATTATCGAATTTTCATGCGCCTTTCCGAGAAGGAGAACGATGTCGTCGTTTTTCGCAAGCGAGAACGCCTTTCTGATTGCGGACGGCCTGTCGGGGATGATGAAAAGGTCTTTCCCGTCCTGTTTTCCTTCGTCGCGGGAACCTGCCGCGATGTCCTCAAGAAGCGCGACGGAATCCTCCCCGCGCGGGTCCTCGTCTGCAAGAATCACGGTGTCGCAGAATTTCGCGGCGACGCGTCCCTGAAGCGGGCGTTTTTCCGTGTCGCGCTCTCCGCCCGAGCCGAATACGCAAATCATCTTTCCCGCGCATCTTCTCCTCACCGGCGGGAAAATCGTCTCGAAGCTCGACGGCGTGTGCGCGTAGTCGACGATAAGCTCGAACGGCTGCCCCTTGTCGATTACGGTCATCCTTCCTTTTACCGGGACGAGATTCTGCGCGAGCGGAGCGATTTCCTCGAGCGGTGTTCCCGTGAGACGAGAGACGGCGAGCATTGCCGCCATGATGTTGTACGTGTTGAACGCGCCCGGAAGCGGAGCCTTTACGCGGATGACTTTTGGCGGAAGCGGGCGCGCGGCCGAGTCTATCGCGTGCGGTTCAATCATGTCGAACGCAAGCCCGAACCGTGCCGCCGCGATGTTCCGCGCGAGAAGGAACGGAATGTCGGCGGGAACGGGCGGAAGAGGGCTTGCCTCCGTTCCTTCTGCCGCCGATTTTCCCGCCTTTCCCTCCGTCGTGAACCCGAGGACGGGCTTTTTCGTCGCCTTTATGAAATACGTCGCGCTCGGGTCCTCCATGTTCACGATTCCGAACGACGGCACGGAAACTTTTTTTCCGAGAATCGTCTTGTCGTGGTTCGATGCGTCGAGTTTCCTGAAAAGGTTCGCCTTGTCGTCGCGGTACTGCTCGAACGTTCCGTGGAATTCGAGATGCTCGAGCGTCACGTTCATGAAAACGCCGCAGTCGAAATCGATGTTTCCCGTCCTGTTGAGTTTTGGCGAAAGCCCGTGGCTCGACGTTTCGATAACCGCGAATTCGCATCCGTTGTCAACCATTCCGCGCAGGTGCTTCTGAATTATCGTCGCTTCCGGCGTCGTCGTGTGGTTCGGGTTTGCGAGCGCCTCCCCGCCGAGCGAGTACTGCACCGTCGAGATGAATCCCGCCTTGTGCCCGGACAGCCTGAGAAGCTGCCAGATGAACGACACGGTCGATGATTTTCCCTCCGTTCCCGTGACGCCGATTATCGCGATGTTCCGCGACGGGTTTCCGTAGAACGACGCGGAAATCGGTGCCATCGCCTTTCTTGCGCTCCCGACTTTGACGAACGCGATTTCCTTCCTCGCGAGGATGTTTTCGTCAAGCTCTCCTTCGTAGACGACAGCTTTCGCGCCCGCATCGAGCGCGCTTTTGACGAACGCGTTTCCCGTCGTGTGCGTTCCCGGAAGCGCGAAGAAAAGCGTGCCCTCCGAAACGCTGCGCGAGTCGAACGCCAAATCGACTATCTCCGGATTGCCGCCCGTTCTGGAACATATTCCGATTTCATTGTCAGCCAAGATTTCATCAAGAAATTTTTTCATTTTTCCACCTGCGTGTTTTTTCTCTTCCCGCAAAAATCGCGCGGGACTTTTTGCTCGGAAACGATTCTAGCGATATTTCGGCGCGCTTTACAGACTGTAATTTTTTGCCCGTTTGCCGAAAACTGTAGCTGAGGGGGAAACAATATGGAAGAAAATGATATCGGAATAAGCTCCGGCGAGAACCATTTCGACAAAATAAAGCTGCTGAACAGCATCGCGAACGCGCTCGCGTCTTTCGGCGTCGATTGCGGCAACGCGACGCTTATGGATTTCATCGACATGAACTGCGGCGCGATTCCCGACGGTGCGTATTCGTCCGTCGTCGATTCGGGCGCGGAGATGCAGTTCCTCTCGCTCTACACGCAGACCGCCGAGATGAGGTTCGCTTTTGCCGTGACGCAGCTTCTCAAGATGAGCGGGAAATTCATGAATCCAATCGAGAAATTCTGCTTCGATACGGGGAAAAGCCTTGAGGTCGGAGAAATCGCTTCCGTCGGCGAGGCTTTTTCCGCATTCGACTCAATCGTCCTCGACGGCCTTCCCGGCGAGGTCACGCGGAAAATCGAGTCGCAAAGCGACGATGCGATAACGTGGCGGAAAGTGTGCGACACGCACGAAAAAGCGTGGGCGCGTGCGGGCGGTGACGAGAAAATTTACTACGTCATGCTGCGCTCGTTTGTAGGCGGCATCCTTTCCGCAAGCAAAATCGAATTCGATACGGACGGCGAGACGTTCACCTTGAAAAAATCCGCGTCCTGAAATTCCTATTCGATTTCGAACGTGACGGTGTTCCAGTCGACAGATGTTACGCGCATCTCGCACGCCGACATCGGCATGAGAAGCCGCCTCATGAAAATCGTGGAGCCGCGTTTTATGTAGAAATCGAACGAGACCGGCTCCGCGCTTTTCTGTTCGGCGCTTTCGACTGTCAGCGTCATGCACCACATTTCCTGCGCGTCGAGCTTCCTTATCGACGTCACGTGGCATTTTCCGCCGTTTCCTATAAACGACAGCGGCATGAACGAATCGATTACTCTGTACGGGGTTTCCACCGTCATTCCCGCGGTCATCCCCGTCCTGAAAACGATTTTTTCTTTTTCCGCGTGGATGTGAGCCGTCGCGGAAAGCATGAGCGCGAGCGCGAGCGCCGTCTTCGCGTTTTTTGACAAGCCTTTCATTAAAAATCCTCTCCTTCCGATTGTACGATGCCTCGAATGATGCGTCCAAGAAAAATGCGGGCTTTGTTGCAGTCGTTGCAACACGGAAAGCAGATAATATAAAGGTAACAGGTTGGATGGTGCGCAATCGCACTTCGCTTTTGTTGACGTTCGGGAGGAGGAAAAAATGACTAATGAAAAATCATCGCTTGCAATTTACATCGAGAAGATTTCATCGTCTTCGTTCGATGCGCTGTCTTTGGATGAGGAGCAGGAGCTTCTTGAGAAGGCCGTCGCCGGAGATGTTCGTGCCCGCGATAGGATAATCCGCGCGAACATGCGCTTTGTCGTCAGCGTCGCCAAAAAATACGCGCGCGGAACAGCCGAGCTTTCCGACCTGATTCAGGCGGGCAACGCGGCGCTTTTCGAGTCGTTTTTCTCTTTCAACATCAGCGCGTTCAGGAAAAGCGGATGCCATCGGTTCATCTCGTATGCCGGAAGACGGATTTCACAGCAGATTGCGCTTGAGGCGCGGATTACGTGCCCCGTCAGCGTGAAAAGCGGGAAGTACAAGGAGTTGAGGAAACTGCAGGCCGCCGTCGCGTCTGCTTCCGAGGGAGATGAGTGCGTGAGCAGGGCGGCGAAGAAAATCGGGATGCGCGCGGACAAGGCGGAGGCGCTCCTGTCTGTTGCCGGCGAGTCCGTTTCCCTCGACGCTCCCGCGTCTGACGGCAATCGCGCGCTTTCCGAGTCGATTGCGGACAACCGCGGGATGAGCGTTGACGAGCGCGCCGTGATGTCCGTTTCCGCCGAAATCCTGACGAAAAAAATCCGCGCCCTCGGCGGCATCGAGGGGAAGGTGATTTCCCTTGCCTACGGGCTGTACGGTGGCGAGCCGCTCAACTATCCTGCGATTGGCAACGCGCTCGGATACACCCGCGAAGGAATCCGCGTCGTCCACAACAGGGCAATAGAGCGCCTCCGCAAAATGATGGGAGTCGCCGCCTGATTTGCACGCCCGATTCCGCAGTTTTCCGTTTTGAATTCTAAAGCCCCCGGCGTTTCGCTATAATAGACCAGTTCGCAAACCTGTTCATAAATGGGGCGGACTTGCCCGATAGGACTCGCCCGGGCTTTTCTGTTTCCGGGCATGTCGGGTGCAGGAAAAAGATGGAAAAGAGGTTTCGTTTTTTATGAACATGACGGAAAGGGTGAAGGAGCTTATCGAAAGCGGCAGCTACCTTCTCGACAGGGAGGCTGCGTGTCGCATGATTGTGCTTTCGCTTGCGGCCGGGGAGAGCGTTTTCCTCTACGGGCGGCCGGGAACCGCGAAAACGCTTATGGCAAAGTGGGCGGCTTCGTTGCTCGACACAAAAAAAATCTTCAGCTGCCTTCTGAACCAATATACGCAGCCTGACGAGCTGTTCGGGCCTGTCAGCATAAAGTCGCTTGAGAACGGGACGCGCGAGCTGCTCACACAGGGGTACATGCCCGAGGCGGAAATTTCGTTCCTCGACGAGATTTGGAAGGCGGGACCCGCGATTCTGAACACGCTCCTGACGCTGTGCAACGAAAAAACATTCAGGAACGGCGCGAACGTCATGAAAGTTCCTTTGAAGCTCCTCATTTCCGCGGCAAACGAATTCCCGGGCGAGGATTCCGGGCTTGAGCCGCTTTACGACCGTTTCCTTGTCCGCCTTATCGTGAATCCCGTCGCGCGCAAGGATTCGTTCGTCAAGCTCGTTACGGAGCGCTCCCTTTCCGACGTTTCGCTCGGCGTCGCGCCCATCAGCGCGGAGGAGCTTGACGGATGGAAAAGCGGAAGCCAGCTCGTCGACGTCCCAAAGGAGATAACGAATTTCCTCTTTTCGCTCCGGCTCAGGCTGATGGAGAACGACGTCTATGTTTCCGACAGGCGGTGGAAGAAAATCGTGAAGCTTTTGAGGACGAGCGCGTACCTGAACGGGCGTTCCCGCGTCGGCTATTCCGATTTGTTCCTGCTCGAGAACGTCCTGTGGTCGAAAATCGAGGAAATTCCCGTCGTCGTCGAATGCGTTCTCTCCTCGATTTCCGTCGATACGGTCAAGGGAAGCTTCTCGTTCACGGACAGGATTTCCGGCGTCATCGAAAAGCTCCGCACGGGAAACGATTCCGGCGTCCGGTACGACGAGCTTTCCGCGAAAATCGATTCCGAAAGCTCGTACCTCGATTCCCTCAAAATGGAGCTTGAGAGCGCGAAAACGGGAAGCGCGGGGTTCTGGCGGAACGTGTTTTCCGGGCTTTCGAGCGAATTCGAGCGGCTGATGATGGACAAAGGCGTGGAAATGCTGCGCGAATTCATATCGCACGCGGAGGAGGAGCTGGAGAACATCCGGTTCTCGCGGCAACCGCGCGTCCGCGAGGTTTTCGATTCAATCGGGAAGGACGGCGTCGCTCCGACCGTAATCCTCCAGCAGCGGAAGAAAACTGTTGAGGAATCCCCGCGCGATGACGTTCCCGCCGAGGAAGATGCTGCCGAGAATGCCGTTCCGGAAAATCCGCGCCCGGAGAAGGAATACGGAAGCGAGGAAGAGTCGTACCGGATGAGCCTTTCCCGCGTGAAGTCGTTCGAGGAATTCGTCGAGATGTCGAAATTCGACTATACGGGCGATTCGAGCGACAGGCGGTACAAATGGAACGACAACAGCAATAACGGCGAGAAATGGTGGAACATCGGCAGCCGCTTCTATCATCTGCTCGACGGCGACAGGAACGTCCTTTCCGCGATTGAGGACGAATGCGCGAAACGGGGCGCGAGCGTCGGCGGAAAATACCAGTGGGTTTTTGCGGTCTGCTATATTTTCGAGAAGAACGACGGAAAATTCGACTGGAAGACGCGCGCGGAGCTTGAATGGCTGACGGGAAACGCGTGGAAGCACCTTGAGCCTGTCCTTAGCGAGGCGTTGTGATGTCGATGACCGTCCGGGAAAGCCTTTCCCGCCATCTCGACTGCCTGAAAAACGATTTCCTCAGCATTTACGGAGAGAGCGACGAGGCGTTCGATTTTCTTTCCCTTCTGGGGAATTTCTGCGCGTCGCTGAAAAACGGGACGGAGGCTGACCCCGGAAAAACCGAATTCTCCCCGCTGCTGTGCGAGGTGAAGTCGAAACTCGCCGGCGACGAATTCATCCGCACGTACGAGCATTCGGAGATTCTCCTGCAGACTGCCATCGTCGAGCGTATCCTTCAGAAGCGGGGCGGAGCGACGAGCGCGCCGTCGTCGATTTCGTCAAAGGAGCGCAGCGAGGAGAACGAAAAACTGCGCGTGGAATTCTTCGACTCGCAGATGTTCGGGCGGATGCAGAGCGTCGTCGCGTATCTGCGGGCGCTCAAATCGCTCGGCGTTGACCGGCTTGACAGGGGTTTTTTCTCGTGCGGGTGCGGCGGCGGCGCTGGTGAATTCACCGAGGGGACGGTCGCGGTTTTCGAGCGCTACCGGCTCGTGATGGAGCAGGATGCCACACTCAGAAAACTCGCGGAGAATATCGGGCGGCATTCAGGTGGCGGGCTCCGCGCGGCGATGGTGAAGGCTGCGAAACCCGCCGTTTCCTACGACGGGATATATCTTTCCGACAACGTGAAGACGATTCTTCCTTCCGAGGTCGCGCTTTATTCGAATTCGCGCACGCGGATGGAATTCCTCAGGCGTTTTTCGGAGCGGCAGCTTCTGTGCTACCGCCCGGCTCCCGACAGGAGCGCCGCCGACAACGCGGACAAGGACAAGGGCGCCGTCGTCATCTGCCTCGATACGAGCGGCTCAATGCAGGGAATTCCCGAGGCCGTGTCGAAGGCGATGGTTCTCCAAATCGTGAAAATCGCGTCGGCGGAAGGGCGCGCCGTGTACATAATCTCCTTTTCCATAAAATTCGAGACGATTCGGATTGGACGGCTGGACAAAGCGTCGGAATCGCTCCGGCTTTCCAAATTCCTTTCATCGTCGTTCTACGGCGGAACGGACATCTCGTCCGCGCTCGAGCATGCCGTCAAAACCCTTTCCGAGCAGGCGTTCGTGAACGCGGACGTTCTCCTTGTCTCCGATTTCCGCGCGTGCGAGCTTTCCGCGACTACGAGCAAGGCAATTTCGAAGGCGCGGCGGCGCGGGACGAGGTTTTTCGCGCTTTCGATTGGCGGGAACGGCAACGAGAAGATTCTCAGCCGGTTCGACAAAGTGGTTTTCTACAAAAAAGACAGGTTCATCTGAGAAATCAGCGCGGGAAGCCGAAAATTCATCTATGCGCTTCCTCATTTCCATTATTTTTCTCGCGTTATCCCTTCTTGCGCCGTCTTGCCGCGGAAAAAACGGCACCGCGCCCCAAAACGTCCCGGAACCGGCGGAAAATGCAGCGCGCCCGGATTCCCTGTTCATCGACAGCGTCGAATTCAGCGCGGACGGAAGGATACTCGTCTCGTATCCCGCGGAAAAGCCCGAATGGAATTATCTCGTCCCGTCTTCCGTCGTGGAAATTGCCGACGGCGCGTTTTTCGGGAACGGGCATCTGCGCTCCGTCGTTCTTCCGTATTCGCTCAAAAAAGTCGGCAGCCGCGCGTTCATGGACTGCGCCTCGCTCGAGAGCATCGAATTCCCGGACAGCGTCGAGGAAATCGGGGAGGAGGCGCTTGCGGGATGCTCGTCGCTTTCGGGGTGCGTTTTTCCTTCCGGTTTCCGCATCGTTCCCGACGGAATGTTCGCCGGATGCTCGTCGCTCGCTTCCGCGCCTTTTCCTCCCGCGCTTGATGAAATCGGCAGGGCGTCGTTCTCCCTCTGCACGTCGATTCGCTCCGTTTCCCTTCCCGACGGGATTCGGCGGATTCCCGAGAAATCGTTTCTGGGATGCACGTCGCTTTCTTCAGTGCGCTTCCCGCCGTCCGTCACGGAAATCGCGCCGTACGCGTTCGATTCGTGCGTGTCGCTTTCCGAGGTGCGGATTCCGAAAACGGTTTCTGAAATCGGCGAATGCGCGTTCAGGAAATGCAGCGGATTGCGGACGGTAATCGTCGAGCCGGGAAATCCTTCGTACCGCTCCGACGACGGAATCCTCCTTTCGAAAAACGGCGCGCGGTTGTTCGTCTACCCGCCGGGAAAAAAAGCCGAGTCGTTCTCAATTCCGATTTTCGTGACGAGCATCGAGCCGTCGGCGTTCGCGGGAAACGGGAACCTGAAAACCGTTTCCATTCCCGCGGGCGTCGAGGAGATAAGCTACGATGCGTTCGCGGATTGCGTCTCGCTTTCGTCCGTTTCCGTTTCGGGAAGCGTGGAGCGCATCTGCGCGGGGGCGTTTTCCGGCTGCACGTCGCTTTCCTCCGTAAAAATCGCGGAAGGCGTTTCGGAAATCGGGGCGCTTTCGTTCGCGGCGTGCGAAAACCTCGCCGAAATATCGCTTCCGTCGTCCGTGAAGAAAATCGGAAGCGGCGCGTTCTCCCTCTGCCGCTCGCTTTCGGCGCTTTCGTTTGCCGAAAAAAAAGGCTGGTTCTACGCGCCGCCGCCCGGATACAACAGGACGGAAATCGAGCCGTCATTGCTTTCTGCGGAAAATTTCTCGCGTGAGGACGGCATTTTCTTTTCCGAGCCGGTTGAGCGCGATTTTTAGCACCTCATTTTGCGGAAAAACCACCCGAGCCGCGCAAAAATCGGTACAATGGGCTATATTTTTCGCTGTGTCCGGAAATCCGGACAGAACCATATTTTTAAAAGTGGAGATAAGAATGGCAAGAATCAGTTTTAGGCGGGCAGTCCTCGCCGTTTCAGTCGCGCTGCTTCCGTTCGCCTCCGGGGCTGCTACCATGAAGGTTTCGGCTGGCGAGCTTTCATCGAAACTCGCGGATGTTCCCGCAAACGAGGAAGTCGAAATCGCGCTTGTCGATGCCGAGCCGAATCTCGCGTCGGTCGTCCAGATTGTCGGAAAACGGAAATTCACGCTCGACCTTTCGGAATGCAAGTCGCTCAAATCGATTCCCGCGCGCGCGTTCTTCCTGATGGGAAACCTCGCCGGCGTAAAATTCCCCGACACGCTCGAGGAAATCGGCGACAAGGCGTTCACGAAAACGTCGCTTTCCTCCGTCGAGATTCCCGCGTCCGTGAAAAAAATCGGTCTTTTCGCGTTTGCGGAGACAAAACTGACGAATGTGCTCGTTCCCGCGGGCGTGTCCGAGCTGAAGGCGGGCGCTTTCGCGGAAATCAAGACGCTTTCTTCGATTGATGTCGATTCGGCGAGCAAATCGTACAAATCCGAGGACGGAATCCTGTTCACGCGCGACGGTCTGACGATTGTGACGTATCCTGCCGGAAAATCCGGCGCGTCGTACGAGATTCCCGCGGGCGTCGTTTCCGTCGGCACGGCTGCTTTCGCGCGGAACGAATCGATTTCCGACGTGAAAATTCCCGAGTCGGTCCTGCGGATTTGCGGGTTCGCGTTCAGGGATTGCCCGTCGATACAGAAAATCGAGATTCCGTCAAAGTGCGTCTCAATCGGGCGCGACGCGTTCGACGGAACTGCAATCGGGTCGATTTCGATTCCGAAAACGGTCGCGACGCTTGGCGAGAATCCGTTCAACAGGTGCGCGAAGCTTTCCGCCATCACGGTCGAGGAAGGAAACGTTGCGTACAATTCGAATGACGGCGTGCTTTTTTCCGTGACGAAGGAGCTTCTGCGCTATCCGCCCGCGAAAAACGCGAAGTCGTACGACATCCCCGCGGGAACGCTCGCCGTCGGGCCGGCGGCTTTTGCGGGCGCGGTTTCGCTTGAGAGCGTGTCGTTTCCGGACGGCGCTTCCGAAATCGGAAAGTACTCGTTCCGCGAATGCAAATCCCTGAAATCGGTGTCGCTTTCGCCGTCGGTGAGGAAAATCGGGCGCATGGCGTTCTTCGGCTGCCCTCCCGTCGAGGGGCTTCCCGAGGATTTCACGAATCCGTCCGCAAAGGATTACATCAAGAAGACGTCCGACGCAGACGCAAAATAACGCCGCGCTCGCCCGGCACGAAAATCCCCGCATAACGCGGGGATTTTTTGTTTTGCGCTCTGATTTCCAAAAAAAACAGTTTGCGGGTTAAAAATATGTAAAAAAAAGCGTATAGATTGTATGATTCTGCATTAACCTTTCACGTTGTCGTATACAAAAAAGGAGAGATTATGAAAATGAGCGATATTTTCGGCGATTACAAACCGCCGAGATGGTTCACGAAAGGGAAGGAAAAAGCCGTTTCCGTCTTGAAGCGGAATTCGCGCAAATGCAAAATCGCGCTTGTTGTTCTTGCTGCCGTCGCGGTGGCGGTGTTCATCGCGAAAAAAGCGTATGATTTTGTGCAGGCGAACAAACCGGTAAATTTTTCGGTTGACTGCTACATAAACGAGCCGTATTTCGATGCGGACTATGACCCCATTAGGTGGGGCGTGCTGTCAATCAACTTCTCGTCATCCGTGGCGGAGCTTTCCGATATAGGCAAGCAGACGCAGCAGGTGGAGATAAAACCGCCCGTGAAGGGTTCCTGGGTGTGGGAGGACGAGTCTGTCCTGCGTTTTGAGGCTGCGGAGAATTTCAAGGTTGCGACGAAATATGTAGTCACGCTCAAAAAGGACCTCGTCGCGTCGCACATAACGCTCGAGACGACGGAGCTCGATTTTACGACGGGCGATTTTTCCGTCGATGTCGGAAGCATGAGCTACGAGATTGACGACGTAAATCCCGACCTCAAATTCCTTACGTTCGAGATGAGCGCGAACCTTCCTTTTGACGAGGAAAGTTTTGCCGGCAAGATAAAATTCGTTCCGGATATGAAGAACCCGCGCAACGGAACTCTCGAAAAACGCGATTACAAGGCGGAGGTGCGTTTCAGCGGCGACCATCTGCGCGCGTACGTGACATCGGAGCCGCTCGGAATGCCCGCGACAGACGTCGATATGCGCGCAATTATCGCGTCGGGAATCGCATCGACTGCCGGCGGAAAAAAAATGGGCGCGGACGAGCGGTATTACACGATTTCCGGAATGGGAAGCTACGCGTGCGTGAACGACTGCTCCGTTGTCCTCGCGCAGAACGAGGATGGCGACGAGGAGCAGGTCGTCTCGCTCAGCCTTTCTGGAAAATCGTCGGTTGACGCAATCGGGAATGCGCTTGAGATATACGTCCTTCCGAAGGACAGGCCGGAGGAGCCGGGGCGCGGCAAAATCAGCGATTACGGGTGGTATTCGACCGAGGATGTCACGAAGGCCGTCCTTGCGCAGTCGAAGAAAATTTCGTTCGCGAAAATCCCGACGGAAAACGAATAT
This sequence comes from Treponema saccharophilum DSM 2985, assembly GCF_000255555.1. Lineage (GTDB taxonomy): Bacteria > Spirochaetota > Spirochaetia > Treponematales > Treponemataceae > Treponema_D > Treponema_D saccharophilum. The sequence continues at coordinate 12,317 of NZ_AGRW01000032.1, read as the reverse complement.
TCGGCTTTGCAGTCGTTCAAAATCGACGTCGCGGAGGGAGCGTATCTTTACGTCCGCGTCGCAAGCGGCGTCAAATTTTACGGCGGCTACGTGATGCAGGAAGATGCGGAGAGCGTCGTCCACGTTCCGCATTACCGCAAATCGCTCGAAATCGTCTCTGAAGGAAACGTCATCTCGATGAAGGGCAGCCACCGTGTCCCGATAATCTCGCGCGGAATCAGCAAATTCGACGTGTCTCTCTGGCGGCTGCGCGACGATTCGGTGAACGATATCGTAACGCAGTCGAACGGCTCGATGAAGAATTTCAGGTTCGACTCGTACAGCTTCGACGAGAACAACGTCGGCTCGCTTTTTGAGGATACGGTTTTCGTAAACGGCGCGGATAAAGACCCGAGAAAAGCCGTCGTCACGAATTTCGATTTGTCGAAATACCTGAAGAAGGGAATCTTTATTTTCGAGGTTCGCGGGCGCGGCGCCGATGAGGATTATTATTACGGCGGAAGGAGCAATATAAGGGACAAGCGCCTTATTCTCGTCACCGACCTCGGGATTATCGTCAAGAAGGATTCTTCCGGGGGCAAGGATATTTTCGTCCAGTCGATTCTCAACGGAACGCCCGTCAGCGGTGCGACTGTCGAGGTTATTGAGCGCAACGGCTCTGTCTTAAGGCGCGCGACGACTGATGCGGGCGGCCACGTCAATTTCCGCGATACGAAAAATGAATCCGGCGTGCGGGCATACGACCCCGTGGCGTATCAGGTTACGCTCGGCGACGACACGTCGTTCATGCCGTATGATTCGGGCGAGCGCCGTCTTGATTTCTCCGATTTCGATGTCGGCGGAACGTACGGCGTCGAGAAGGCTGACGAGATTCGCAGCTTCGTCTTCTCCGACCGCGGAATCTACCGCCCCGGCGAGGAAGTCAGGCTCGGCGTCATCACGAAAACCGGCGACTGGTCGAAGGGCGCGGAAGGCCTTCCGTGCGTCTTCTCCGTCTACAACCCGAAGGGAAAGCTGTATTACTCGAAGGAAAGCGCAATCGGCGAGTCTGGAATGAACGAAATCGTCTTCAAGACGGACTCCAACGATTTGACGGGCGTCTACGATGTTTCCGTCGAGCTTAAGAAGACGGATTCATACGGAAGGGAATACCGCGTCAAAATCGGCTACGATTCGATAAAAGTCGAGGAATTCCTCCCCGACACGCTTGAGATTAAGTCGCTGCTTTCGTCTGCCGGAAAAATCCTCGGCGCGAACGGCTGGGTCAAGCCCGGTGAGGTGAAGGCAAGCGTCACTTTGAGGAACTTGTTCGGAACGGCGGCGTCGGGAAACAAAATCGATGCGGAAATTTCCCTCAAGCCGGGATTTGCCCGCGTGACGGGATTCCCCGGATACAGGTTCGTCAACCCGTTCGTTGGCTCGGATTCCTACACGGAGCGCCTTGAGCAGACGGTCACGGACGGCGAGGGCAAGGCGGAATTCTCTATCGACCTCGACAAATACCGGAAGGCTTCGTATCTCCTTTCGTTTGACGCGACAGGATACGAGAAGGAAAGCGGGCGCAACGTCTCGACTTCCTCAAGCATCTATGTTTCGCCGCTCGACTACCTTGTCGGATGGAAAACGGACGGAAGCCTTTCCTACATTGGGAAGGACGCGAAGAGGACTCTTTCCTTTGTCGCGGTCGGCCCCGACCTTTCCGCGGTTGACGTCAATAATATCGAATGGACTCTTACGGAGACGAAATTCGTTTCCGTTCTGGTGAAGCAGCCGAACGGCGTCTACAAATACCAGTCCGTCAGGAAGGAATATCCTGTCGAGACGAAGAAAATCGCAATCGGAAAATCCGGGCTTGAAATTCCTCTCGACATAAAGAACGCCGGAGAATTCACGATTACGCTCAAAAACAGCGACGGAATCAAAATGTGCGAGATTCCGTACAGCATCATCAGCGAGAAGAACGTGCAGCGGAGCCTTGCGAGAACCGCGGAGCTTGAGCTGAAGGCGGAAAGCGCGAGCGCGAACCCGGGCGAGCCGCTCAAGATTTTCCTCAAGGCGCCGTATGCGGGAAGCGGACTTATCTGCATTGAGCGCGGGAAAGTCTACAACTACAAATGGTTCACCTCTTCCGGGACGGCGAGCGAGCAGACAATCGAAATCCCGCGCGAGCTTGACGGCGCCGAGGGGAACGCGTACGTCACCGTTCTCTACAAGCGCGACTCGAAATCGGACGAGATTTTCATGAATCCGTTCTGCTATGCGGCGATTCCGATTTCGATAAGCCTTTCGAAGCGCACCGAGCAGATTAGGCTTTCCGTTCCCGAGCAGGCAAAGCCGGGCAAAGAATTCCCGATAACGTATTCCGGAACGAGAAAGTCGAAGGTCGCTATTTTTGCCGTGGACGAGGGAATCCTCAACGTGGCGAAATACACGAAGCCGAATCCGCTTTCGTTCTTCTTCAAGAAACGCGCGCTCGAAACGGAAACGTACGAGATGCTCGATTTGATTATGCCCGAATTCGAGGCGGTCAGGCTTGCCCATAACATGGGGGCGGCCGGCGGCGGCGAGGGATTCAGCGCGCTTGCGAAGAACCTCAACCCGTTCAAGAGAAAGCAGAACGAGACGGTCGCGTTCTGGTCGGGGCTTGTCGATATAGACGAGACGGAGCGCACGGTAAAATACCGCGTTCCCGACCATTTCAACGGGCGCCTGCACGTGTTCGCCGTTTCCGCGTCGTCGGATTCAATCGGCGTCGCTGATACGTCCGCGGAAATAAAGGCGGATTACGTCATCGTGGCGAATTCTCCGACGTTTGCGGCGCCCGGAGACGTTTTCGATGTTCCTGTCACCGTGACGAACACGGTCTGGGGAACGAAAAACACGGACATCGTCCTGAACGTCACGCCGAGCAGCGCGCTTGAGCTTGTCGGCGACAGAAGCGCGAAGATGACGCTTTCGGAAGGAAAGGATGCGACGTTCCGCTTCCAGTTCAAGGCGCTCGAGAAGAACGGCAACGCGGACATAACGTTCGTCGCTGACGGCGGCGGAAAATCGTCGAAGATTACGGTTTCGATGAGCATTCGCCCGTCGATGCCGTACCGCGTTTTCACGACGAGCGGAATGGTCAGGAAAGGCGTCAACAAAAAAGACTCAATCGACATCAACCGCCCGATGTACGACGAGTACGCGACAAGAAGCGTCGCGCTCTCGTATCTTCCGAGCGGCATGGCGGAAGGGCTCAAATTCTACCTGAGCAAGTATCCCTACGGATGCTCGGAGCAGGTTACGAGCCGCGCGTTCCCGTATCTGTACGAGGGCGACCGGGACGATGCCGAGATGATGGTGAACAACGCGTTCGCCGTGATTTCGACGCGGCAGAAGTCGAACGGCGCCATCGGATACTGGACGGAAAAATCGGATTCGATTGAATTCCTCGACTGCTACTGCGCGCTCTTCCTCGGGACGGCACGCGAGAAGGGGTGGCGGATTCCGGAAAGCGCGTTCAGCAAGCTCAAGGACCGGCTTTCCACCATCGCGGGAATGTCCGACAACACGTATGCGCGCGCGTTCGCGATTTACGTCCTCACGAAGAACGAGGTCGTCACGAAATCGTATCTCGACTCGCTCAAGGAGACGCTGACGAAAGAAGACAAGATGACCGCTTCCGGCATGTTCGCCGCCGCATCGTACAAGATGCTCGGAATGGACAGCGAGGCGAAATCGCTTCTTTCAAAAATCAGGCGCAACGCGAACCGCGGGGAAAGCCGCGTCGGGTTCGAGGACGACCTGTTCTTCGATTCTCTCTATCTTCTCCTCATCTCCGAGCACTTCCCGGAGCGCCTTGCCGACATTTCCGGCGAGCTTCTTGAGCGGATGCAGAAGGAAATCGAGAACTGCCACTACAACTCGCTCTCGTCTGCATTTGCGTGCATGGCGCTTGAGAAATACCGCGCGATTGTTCCGACTGCCGAGACGGGAAAATTCTCCGTCGTGCAGAAATTCGCGAAGGAGAAGAAAATCCAGCCGCAGGAAATCAAGGTTTCCGGCGAGGGCGTTTTCAGGGGCGAATTCGACGGGAACGCGGTTTCGCTCGGAATCGAGAACAGCGAGAAAACCGATTTGTTCTATCAGGTCGTCCAGGGCGGTTTCCAGCGCGAAATCCCCAAAAAGGCGGAGACGAACGGAATCGAGGTGTTCCGCGAATTCAGCGTCGACGGAAAAGTCGTGTCGGAATTCAAGGTCGGCGACACCGTCGACGTCAAGGTCTCGCTCAGAAGCAAGGGTAAGAACACTGTGTACAACATCGCCGTCATCGACATGCTTCCGTCCGGGCTTGAGACTGACATCGCGTCGGCGAGAAAATCGACGGACGAATGGGATTACGTCGATATCCGCGAGGACAGAATCGTCCTGTACGGTTCGGCTCGCGATTCTGTGCGTTCGTTCACGTACAAGGCGAAGGCGATTACAAGCGGCTCGTTCGTCGTCCCGCCGCTTTTTGCCGAATCGATGTACGACCGCGACATCAACGCGATTGTACCGCAGGAACCCGTGAAGGTTGTGCGGTAGGCGCGGATGGTAGGCGCATTTCTTTCGCGGCGGAGGCGTGCGGTTGTTGCCGCTGTTTTTTCCGCCGCGATTTTTTCTTTGATTGTGTTTTTTTTCCGCGACAGGAACGGGATTCTCGACGGCGTGGAATTTTCCGCGTCATACGAGAATTCTTCCGGCGGAATGCTCAAAGTGTTCCTTACGGGCGACGAAAAATACCGCATTTTTCGTCCCATCGCAGAATTTCCTGAGGAATTCATCAGTTCGATTCTCGTGCAGGAGGACCGGCGGTTCTTCCATCACAACGGCGTGAACATCGTCTCTGTTTTTCGCGCGGCATTCGAGACGTACGTCAGGCGCTCGCGCGTCATCGGGGCATCGACGATAACGATGCAGACGGCAAAACTCCGCTACAAAATCAATTCGCGGAGCGTCGGCGGAAAACTCGCGCAGATTCTCTTCTCTTACCGGATGGAGATGCGCCATTCGAAGCAGGAAATCCTTGAGGCGTACCTGAATCTCGCTCCGTGCGGGCGCAACATCGAGGGGTTCGAGGCGGCGGCGCGGTATTTTTTCGGGAAGGGAATGCCGGCGACGAGTTTTGACGAGCAGATTCTTCTCTGCGTCCTTCCGCAAAATCCCGTAAAGCGATGCCCGTCTAAGGATTCCGTTCCGCCAGAGCTTTCCGAGGCGATGGGGCGGCTTTCCGAATCGGTCGGCGGCAGCGTCGTCGTCCCGAATCTCGTCTGCGCCTTTCCCGACGAGGCTATCCACTATTCGCGCCACCTTTCGATGATTTCGTCGTCGCGCAAAATCGTCAGGACGACAATCGACTCCGCGATGCAGGAAATCGTCTCGCGGCAGATTGTCCGGTACGTGAATATGCGGCGCACAATCGGGATAAAAAATGCCTGCGCCGTTCTGCTCGATTCTGAATCGATGGAAATCCGCGCGTACTGCGGCTCGGCGAATTTCTACGACAACTCGATTCGCGGGCAGGTCGACGGAAATTCCTCGCGTCGCTCGCCCGGTTCCACGCTCAAGCCGTTCATCTACGCGCTCGCGCTCGACCAGGGAAAAATCCACTCGCACACGCTTCTGAAGGACACTCCCGTCGCGTTCAGCGAATACGCGCCCGACAATTACGGAAACGACTTCAAAGGCCCGCTCAAGGCTTACGAGGCGCTCATCCAAAGCCGAAACGTTCCCGCCGTCGCGCTCGCCCGCTCGCTGTCGAATCCCGACCTTTACGGGTTCCTCGCGAATTCCGGGGTGTATCTTCCGCACGGGCGCGATTTTTACGGGCTTTCTATTGTTCTCGGAAGCGCGGATGTTTCTCCGCTCGACTTGTGCCGGCTGTATTCGGCATTTTTGAACGACGGAATCGCGCGCGACATTCTCGGCGAGGAGCCGGTTGGGGAGCGGAGAATCCTTTCGGCGGAATCGGCTTTCGTGGTGCGGAAAATGCTGTGCAGGAACGCCGCCCCCGACGGGTATTCCGAGCCGCCGTTCGAGACGGGATTCAAGACGGGAACGTCGATTGGCTTCAAGGACGCGTGGACGGCGGGATTTTTCGGAAAATACGTTCTTGTCGTGTGGATAGGAAATTTTGACGGCGTGGGGAACAACGCGTTCCTCGGCCGTTCCGCAGCCGCCCCGCTGTTCTTCAACATCGCGCTCGAACTTATGGAGCGCGGGTTCGTGAAGCGGTTCGCGTCGCGCGCGGAGGAAAGCGGGGAACTGAACGTCAAGGAAATCGACGTCTGCTCCGTTTCGGGCGCGATTCCGAACGGCGACTGCCCTTCGACGGAAAAGGCGTATTTCATTCCCGGCGTTTCGCCCATCGAAAAATGCAAAGTCCACCGCGTCGTTTCCGTGGGCGGAAAAAAAGTCCTCGGCGAATTCTGGACGAGCGACCTTCTCGAGCTGTTTGAGCTTGCGGGGTTGCCTCGCGATTCTCCTGCCGCGGAATTCAACGACGGAAAGCCCCCGCAAATTCTGTCGCCGCTTTCATCGACGGAGTATATCCTCGACAAGAAGCGCGCCTCGATTGTGCTGAACGCGTCCGCCGATTCCGATGCGGGCGAGCTTTTCTGGTTTTCCGGAACTGAATTCCTCGCGCGCTCGAAGCCGAACGAGAAAGTCGAGTGGCGGCCGTCCTCCACGGGAAAACGGGAAATCACCGTTACCGATTCCCGCGGAAGAAGCTCGTCGCGGATAATCAGCGTGTCGAGCATCGAATAGGGCGTTTTCCGGCAAAATTTTGAGGAATCTGTCCTGAATGTGGATGTTCGGGACAATTCAACTGTTTAAAAAAAATCGCATTCATATATAATGAGTCGATAAAACATCTTTTTATAGGGGAAAAACATGAAGAAGATTCTCTTTGGGGCTGTTGCTGCGGCCCTCGTCGCCTGCGGGATGACATCCTGCAAAAATGACAAGAAACCCGCCTCACCGGCAGCTGAGGAGCCGAAAGCGTCGGCTCCGGTTATGAAGGTCGCTATGGTTACCGATTCCGGCGACATCACCGACCAGTCGTTCAACCAGACGACGTATACTGCCAGCAAGCAGTATTGCGAGGCGAACGGGCTTCAGTTCAACTACTACAAGCCGGCCGGCGACTCGACTGCTGACCGCGTGGCGTCAATCAACGCGGCAATTCAGGACGACTACAATGTTCTCGTCCTCCCCGGATACCTTTTCGGCGAGGCAATCGTGAAGACTGCCGACATGAACAGCGACGTTACGTTCATCGGTCTTGACGTCGGCGAGGGCGACATCACCGGAGCTGCGCAGAGCATGGGAAAAAGCGACTGGAAAATGCCGTCAAACGTTTTCTGCGCTGTCTACAAGGAAGAGATTCCCGGATTCATGGCTGGATACGCTGCCGTCAAGGAAGGATTCACTCATCTCGGATTCCTCGGCGGAATGGCTGTTCCTGCTGTCGTCCGCTACGGTTTCGGTTTCGTTCAGGGCGTGAACAAGGCGGCCGAGGAAATGGGAATCGCCGACAAAGTTACCGTCGAATACGTTTACGGCGGACAGTTCTACGGCGACCAGCAGATTAAGGCGACGATGGACGGATGGTACAAGAACCGTGGCGTGGAGGTTGTTTTCGCGTGCGGCGGCGGTATTTGGACGAGCGCGGCAGACGCTGCGAAGGACAACGGCGGAAAGCTCATCGGCGTCGATACAGACCAGACGGTGCAGATTAACTCGTACAAAGACGGAATGTGCGTGACGTCGGCTATGAAAGGTCTCGGCGCGACAATCAAGTCCGTCCTTGAGGCAATCCAGGCTGGAAAATGGAGCGAATACGCAGGAAAAATCACATCGCTCGGTCTTGTCTCAGGAACGAACGTCGAGGAGAACTACGTCCAGCTTCCGACCGACACATGGACAATGCAGAAATTCACTGTCGAGGATTACAAGAAACTCGTCGCTGACCTTTACTCCGGCGCGATTGTCGTCTCAAGCGACATCTCAAACGTTCCGGCGCATACAATTGAATTCAAGCAGTATCCGAATATCAAATAAAATCCTTTTTTGAGGAAGCGGCTGTCCTTGTCGAAAAATTCGGCGGGGGCAGCCGTTTTTGTGGGTAAACTTCAGAATGCGACTTTGAATCCGCGGGAAAGATGCGGTTTTGGGGTCGCATTTTCAGAATCTGACAGGACAGAATAAACATGGGTGACGACTATATCATCGAGATGCTCGGGATAACGAAGCGGTTTCCCGGCATTGTCGCGAACGACAACATCACGCTGCAGCTTCGGCGCGGGGAAATACATGCGCTTCTCGGGGAAAACGGCGCGGGGAAATCAACGCTGATGAGCGTGCTGTTCGGGTTGTACAAGGCGGAGGAAGGTGAAATCCGCAAGAACGGCAAGCCTGTCAGGATAGACAATCCGAATGACGCGACTGCGCTCGGAATCGGAATGGTTCACCAGCATTTTAAGCTCGTCGAGGTTCTGACCGTTCTCGACAACATAATACTCGGAATGGAGCCTGCGAAATTCGGCTTCATCGACAGAAAATCAGCGCGCGAGCGGATTGTCTCGCTCAGCAAAAAATACGGTCTTTCAGTTGACCCGGACGCGAAAATCGAGGACATAACGGTCGGAATGCAGCAGCGCGTCGAAATACTGAAAATGCTTTACCGCGACAACGAAATCCTTATTTTTGACGAGCCGACCGCCGTCCTGACTCCGCAGGAAATCGCGGAGCTTATGCAGATAATGAAAAATCTTGCGGCGGAAGGAAAATCGATTCTGTTCATCACGCACAAACTGAACGAAATCATGGCGGTGTGCGACCGCTGTTCCGTCCTCAGGAAGGGAAAGTACATCGGGACGGTCGATATAAAGGACTCGACGAAGGAATCGCTCAGCCGCATGATGGTCGGGCACGACGTGCAGTTCAACGTGGAAAAGAAGCCGGCGGAAATCGGACGCCCGATTCTTTCCGTGCAGAACCTGTGCGTGGCGAGCAAAATCCACGAAAATCTCGCGGTGAAGAACGTCAGCCTCGAAATCCGCGCGGGCGAAATCGTCTGCATCGCGGGCATCGACGGAAACGGGCAGTCGGAATTCATATACGGGCTTACCGGAATCGAGCCGCTCGCGAATTCTCCGTCCGGCAAAAAATCGAAAATCACGCTCGACGGCGTTGACATCACGAACAAGTCGATACGGGAAAAAAGCAAGGCGGGAATGAGCCACATTCCGGAAGACAGGCACAAGCACGGTCTTGTCCTCGACTACATGCTCGAGCAGAACATGGTTCTGCAGCGCTACTGGCAGAAGGCGTTCGAGAAATTCGGCTTCATACGGAAAAAGGAAGTGTCGGAATATTCCGCGGCGCTTTCGGAGAAATTCGACGTGAGAAGCGGCCAGGGAAACAGGACGATTGTCCGCGCGATGAGCGGCGGAAACCAGCAGAAGGCGATTATCGCGCGCGAGCTTGACAAAGAGCACAAGCTTCTTATCGCGGTGCAGCCGACGCGCGGGCTTGACGTCGGCGCAATCGAGTACATCCACAAGCAGATTGTAAAAGACCGGGACAGCGGCGCGGGCGTTCTCCTCGTTTCGTATGAGCTTGACGAGGTTATGAGCCTTTCCGATAGGATTCTCGTCATGTACGAAGGGGAGATTGTCGGCGAGCTTGACCCGAAGAAAACGACTGTCGAGGAGCTGGGGCTTTACATGGCCGGCGCGAAACGCGACGGGAGGACGATGGAAAAATGAATGTGAAAACGATTGAAATAAAAGGGTGCGCGCAAAGAATTCTGCGCTCGGAGCCGTTCAAGGCGATTTTCTCCGCCGTCGTCTGCGCCGTCATCGGAATCGCGGTCGGCTTTCTGATTTTGTGCGCGATAAATGCGGAGAACGCGCCGAAAGCGATGGGAACAATCCTCAAGAATTTCATGTACTACAAGAAGACGAACATGAAACTCTACTATTTTGGTATGACGCTCGTGAAGTCTGTTCCGCTCGTGCTGTGCGCGCTTTCTGTTTTGTTCGCGTACAAATCGGGGCTGTTCAACATCGGAATCGGCGGGCAGTACTGCATCGGAATCGGCGTGTCGCTCTGGTGCGCGCTCCAGTGGAACCTGCCGTGCGTTGCCTGCGTTCTCATCGCCGTCCTCGCCTCTGCGGCGTGGGGCGCTATTGCGGGTCTGTTCAAGGCGTTCTTCAACGTGAACGAAGTCATTGCGTGCATAATGCTCAACTGGATTGGGCTGTATCTCGTCAACATTCTCATGCAGCATGAATCCGTGATGAACATAAGCAAATCCGAGACGTTCGCGATTGTCTCGAAATCGCCGTCGTCGCTTCTTCCGACGCTCGGGCTGGACAGGCTTTTTGCGGGAAACCAGTACGTTACGATCGCGATTCCGCTGACAATCATCGTCGCGGTGATAATCATGATTGTGCTCGACAAGACGACGTTCGGCTACGAGCTGAAGGCGACGGGGCTGAACAAGAATGCGGCAAAATACGCGGGAATGCGCGACCGCCTGAACATCATCGTCACGATGGCGCTTGCGGGCGCGCTCGGCGGTCTTGCGGCGTCGTTCTTCTATCTTACGGACATCCAGCCGTGGAAGACGTCTTCGTCCGTTCCGGGAATGGGATTTTCCGGAATCGCGGTCGCGTTCCTCGGCGGGCTGAACCCCATCGGCGCGATTTTTGCGGGATTCTTCATCGAGCACATAACGCTCGGCGGAAGCTACATCGACATGAGGTACTACAATCCGCAGATTGCGGACCTTATTTCTTCGATAATTATTTACATGTGCGCGTTCGTGCTTTTCTTCAAGCACATACTTTCGAAAGTCACCGACAAGATTCCGCTTTCGAAAAGCGCGAAGGGAGGTGAATGATGCTCCTTATACAATACACGCTGATTTACGCATCCGTTCTTATTCTCGTCGCGCTCGGCGGAATGTTCTCCGAGCGGAGCGGCGTAATCAACCTCGGCCTTGAAGGAACGATGGTATTCGGCGCGCTCGGCGGCGCGTTCGTCCTGTGCTTGATGCCGGAAGGTTCTTCCGCGCTTTCGATTGTCGTTTCGACGCTGTTCGTGAGCGCTGCGGCGGGAATGGTTTTCTCGCTTCTTCTTGCCGTTGCCGCGATTCAGTTCAAGGCTGACCAGACGCTTGTCGGAACGGCGATGAACATGCTCGCGACGGCTGCGGCGACGGTCGTCGTAAAATCGTACAACAACGCGATTTCCGGCGGAACGAACCCGAGCGCAATTCTCGACTATATCGAGACGAGAAAAGCGTTCGTCATAAAAACGCCGCTCATCGAGCTGAACTGGTATATGGTCGTGACGCTCGTCCTTCTGATTGTCTCGTGCGTCGTCCTCTACAAGACGCGGTTCGGTCTCAGGCTGATTTCGTGCGGCGAGCATCCGCAGGCGGCGGACAGCGTCGGAATAAACGTCTACAAGATGCGCTATTCCGGCGTCCTGATTTCCGGTTTCTGCGGCGGAATTGGCGGAATCATATACGTGAGCGCCGTGAATTCCCAGTGGGATTTCATATACGGCGTTGCGGGCGCGGGATTCCTCGCACTTGCGGTAATGATTTTCGGTCAGTGGAAACCCGTCAGAATCGCGCTTGCCGCCCTTCTGTTCGGCGTTTTCCGCGCGATTGCCGACACGTATTCCGGTTTCGATTTCCTCGTGCATCTCGTTCCCGGCGAAGTCTACAAAACGCTTCCGTATATCATTTCCCTCATCGTTCTCGCGTTCACGTCAAAGAAATCGCGCGCGCCGAAAGCAGAAGGAATACCATACGACAAGAGTGTGCGCTAGAAAGCCGCATTGTTTTTCCGTTCTAAGTTCGGCTTGGTTGGAGCGGCTTTGTGCGCAAGTTCGGGTGCGAACTTGCGCCCTTTGTGGGGATAGGGCGCGTGGCTTTACTTTGCGAGGTCTTGCACGGAAGAAAGTAGAGTTGGCGTTCTAAGTTCGAAGCCGCATTCTTTTTCCGTTCTAAGATTGGCTTGGTTAGAGCGGCTTTGTGCGCAAGTTCACGGACTTGCGCCCTTTGTGGTATGGGGAAAGACCGCATTCGTTGCGCGTTCTAAGATTGGCTTGGTTGGAGCGGCTTTGTGCGCAAGTTCAGGGGAACTTGCGCCCTTTGTTGGGGTGAAAGACCGCATTCGTTGCGCGTTCTAAGTTCGGCTTGGTTGGAGCGGCTTTGTGCGCAAGTTCAGGTGCGAACTTGCGCCCTTTGTGGTATGGGGAAAGACCGCATT
>NZ_AGRW01000033.1 GCF_000255555.1 Treponema saccharophilum DSM 2985 | reverse complement strand
GGAGGACCGAACAGTAATCTGTTAAAAAAGGTAGTGATGACCTGTGACTCGGAGCGAAAGACTAAACAAACCTGGAAATAGCTGGCTCTCCCCGAAATGCCTTTAGGGACAGCCTCATAGAAAGATAACGGGGGTAAAGCACTGGATGAGTGCGGGGGAGTCAAATCCTACCAAACTCAATCAAACTCTGAATACCGTTACCCAGCCTATGGGAGTGAGACTGCGTGCGACAAGGTTCGTAGTCGAGAGGGAAACAGCCCAGACCATCAGCTAAGGTCCCAGAATCATGCTAAGTGTGAAATGAAGTGCGGATGCACAGACAGCCAGGAGGTTGGCTCAGAAGCAGCCATTCCTTAAAAGAGTGCGTAACAGCTCACTGGTCGAGCATCCGTGCGCAGACAATGAAACGGGGCTAAGCATGATACCGAAGCTATGGATTCACACCTCTGGTGTGACTGGTAGGGGAGCATTCCAATAACCGATGAAGGAAGACCCGCGAGGGCTCCTGGAGGACTTGGAAGAGAGAATGCAGGTATAAGTAACGAAAAGACGGGTGCGATCCCCGTCCGCCGAAAACCAAAGGTTTCCAGGGTAAAGGCAATCTGCCCTGGGTAAGTCGGCCCCTAAGGTCAGGCTGTAAAGCGTAGCCGATGGGAAGTTGGTTTATATTCCAACACTTTGTACATTTCGATGTCATGACGCATGAGGTGAAATCCAGCAGGGCGACGGTTGTCCCTGTCTAAACAGCGATGCGTTGATTCCCGGGTTAAATTACGGGAAGAGATGAGCTGCGGGCTAAGCTGAGAAGATAGTCTCAGTAAGTGGACGTAATCAAGGTGCCAGGAAATAGTGACTAGGTTCAGGTGTACAAAACCGTACCGGAAACCGACACAGGTTGGTAGGATGAGTAATCTAAGGCGCACGAGCGACATCGCGTTAAGGAACTCGGCAAAATGCACACGTAACTTCGGAAGAAGTGTGGCTCCGTTTGTTGAAGATTGGAGCGGCAGAAAGCAGGCCCAGGCGACTGTTTACCAAAAACACAGCCATCTGCGAATCAGCAATGAGACGTATAGGTGGTGACGCCTGCCCGGTGCTGGAAGGTTAAGAGGAGCGGTTAGAGCAATCGAAGCTGTGAATCGAAGCCCCAGTAAACGGCGGCCGTAACTATAACGGTCCTAAGGTAGCGAAATTCCTTGGCGGGTAAGTTCCGCCCCGCACGAATGGCGTAACGATTCTGGGCACTGTCTCAACGCGATACTCGGTGAAATTTATATGTCGGTAAAGAAGCCGACTACTAACAATTAGACGGAAAGACCCCGTGAACCTTCACTGTAACCTAACGCTGGGATCCTATTTGTCATGTGTAGGATAGCTGGGAGGCTGCGAAGTCTGGGCGTCAGCTTGGATGGAGCCAATGGTGAAATACCAGCCTTGATAAATGGGATTTCTAACCCGCGCCTTGAAGCAGGAGTGGGGACAGGGTTAGGCAGGCAGTTTGACTGGGGCGGTCGCCTCCTAAATTGTAACGGAGGTGCGCGAAGTTCACCTCGCGGTGGTTGGAAATCATCGTACGAGTGTAAAGGCAAAAGGTGGATTGACTGCGAGAGAGACATCTCGAGCAGGTGCGAAAGCAGGTCTTAATGATCTGATGGTACTGAGTGGAAAGGCCATCACTTAACGGACAAAAGGTACTCCGGGGATAACAGGCTGATTTTCCCCAAGAGTTCACATCGACGGGAAAGTTTGGCACCTCGATGTCGGCTCATCGCATCCTGGGACTGGAGCAGGCCCCAAGGGTATGGCTGTTCGCCATTTAAAGCGGTACGTGAGCTGGGTTCAGAACGTCGCGAGACAGTTCGGTCCCTATCTGTTGTTAGCGTTGGAAATTTGAGTGGATCTGTCTTTAGTACGAGAGGACCGAGATGGACGAACCTCTGGTTTACCGGTTATCCTGCCAAGGGTAAGTGCCGGGTAGCTAAGTTCGGAACGGATAACCGCTGAAAGCATCTAAGTGGGAAGCCGGCCACAAGATTAGATTTCCCTGGGAACTCGATTCCCCTGAAGACTCCTCAGACACTATGAGGTTGATAGGCTTGCAGGTGTAAGCGTCGCGAGACGTTCAGCCGAGCAGTACTAATAAGTCGTGAGGCTTGGCCATATTATCGTTTCCTTACCGGACCTTTTTCCAAATTAATCTGTTTATTTTGCCCGTGGCCATAGAGGGGAGGATCCACCCGATCCCATTCCGAACTCGGAAGTTAAGCTCCCCATCGCCGATGATACTGCCGAAAGGTGGGAAAGTAGGTCGCTGCGGGCTTTTTTTTGCCCATTTCAATCCGCCGTCAAACCCGGCGGATTTTTTTTTGCCCTGAGGGATGTCCGGCTCCGGAAAGGCCGAATTCCGGGATGTCCTCCAGCCACGCGAGAACGCGCTACAACGGCCTCGAAAGGGCTCGGACGTGAAATTACTCAAAAAATCGTTTTGAACGCGCCTACGGGCCGTTAAATGGCCTTAGAGGGCTTCCCGGAGGGCATGCTCGACCGCCCGAATTCCGGGTTCCGGAAAAACGGCGAAATTCATGCCCCTCCCAAACGCGCGAAAACGGCCCGTGAAGCGCCTGACCCCCTAAAACGCATGATTACGCGATTTTTGCGTTCTGGCGCGCCTACGGGCCGTTAAATGGCCGTAGAGGGCTTCCCAGAGGGGGTACCCTCGCAAACGGGCCCCCGCTCGGGGAAAAATCACGCGGAAAGCCTCGTCCTCACGAATTCCCTCGCCCTCTTCTCGATGTTGCACGCCTGCTGCTTGGACAGCCCTATCGCCTTCGCAATCTCGGAGAACGGCTTCCCCGCTCCGTCCCTGGAGAAAATCCCGCTGTGCTCGGTTATCACGTAGAACATCCGCTCGTCGAACGCGCGGAGCCCCGAGAGCGCGACGCGCAGTGCCTGGACGTCCATCTTCCGGACGAGCTCCTCCTCCGGGGTCGTCGTCCGCTCGTCCCTGCAGAACCCCTGCGCCGCCCCGGGGCCGCCGTCCTCAGCCATCCCGTCGAGGCTCTCCGCGTACGGCGAGAACGAGAGCCTTTCGGAGAGCTTCCGCTCGGAGCATCCGGCAATCCTGGCGGCCTCGGACAGGCGTCGCGCGGAGCTCTTCGAGCTGTCCGTCGAGTCGAACGCCTCGCGGGCGGCCCGCGCCTTCGAGACCATATCGCGGGACACCTTGAAGTCGCGCGTCTTCTCGCTCAGCGCGTCGAATATGGCCTGGCGGATGCAGGGCACGGCGTACGTGCTGAACTTCCAGCCCATGTCCGGGTCGAACCGCTCCGACGCCTTGATGAGCCCGAGGACCGCCTCGCTCATCAGGTCGTCGAGGGGGAGCCCGCTGTTCCTGTACTTGCCCCGGGACGCCTCGTCTATCGCGAGGCCCATGTTGCACTCGACCAGCCTGTTCCTGGCTGAGACGTCACCGAGCCGCGCCCTTCTCGCCAGGGCGCACGTCTCCTCGTGGGAAAGCAAATCCTTTTTCATAGACTCCTCCTGCGCTCCGTACCCACCGCGGGGGCGGAAAAACACTTGTCATACGACATCTTGTCGACGTCATGCGGACGGCGACTCCGCCCCCGACCGGGGCACCCGCGCGGACAGAATATAAGCCGTTTTTCGCGATCGTCAAAAAAAACGGGGCAAATTTGCCAACTTGCGTCGTTTCGAGCGTCGCCCCGAGGCGGTCGACCTCGCGAAGCCTTATTTTACTAGGGTTCCCGAAAAAAAATCGCAAAAAAAAGGGCGTTTTTTCAATGACTCACTTTTTTCACAGTTGTGAGTCGTTGTAAGACTCTTTTTTTTTTTTTGTAGTCGTATAATACGCGTACGTCATTGCAAAACCGAAATTTGAGTCAAAACAGCTCACGTAGTTAAGTAGTCTTACAGAGCGATTTGACGTAGTTACGTAGTCAATGGGACGTAGTTACGTAGTCATTGAAACGCGGGAAGCCTAGTAAAATAAGGGGTTCCCGAGCCTATAAATACATAACTACTTTTAAATACATATAGGGGAGCGCCGCTAAAAAAATGCGAAAATCCGAAATCGTGAAAGCGAGCGAAAACGCCCGCTTCCTAAACGAGTCAAACGAAGTCAGCCGGGCCTTCTACACCTGCCCCGTCATGACCAAAAAACTCATCGTCATGGGGCTATACAAAATCGTCCCCGTCTTCAACCCGGAGAACTACAGGAAGACCGACCTCTCGAACCTCGGGGACAAATTCAAGTGGACCGACTTCTCCGCGACCTTCACCATCCAGGAATTCTGCAACGTCATGGGCATCGAGAACGGCGGCTTCCAGAGGGAGTCCATCGAGGAAGCCATAAGCACCGCGACAAAGCAGACGGTCCTCATAAAGACCCTGACCGACACCACCTACCTGCCGTGGTTCTCGCGCGCGAACTACAACAGGCCTACCGGGACGATAGAGCTCGTCTTCAACCCGTTCGTCATGAGGGCTGCCCTCGACATCCGCAGGAAGTACTCGAACATCGAGCTCGACAAGGTCGGCAAGCTCCGCTCGTTCTACGCAATCCGCTACTACGAGATTTGCCGCTCCTTCTACAACACCAAGGGCAAGTTCGGTAACCTGCCCGGCGAGTGGCACTCCTTCGAGCTTCCCCTGGACGAAATCCGCGAGATGTTCCAGCTCGGCGACCTCTACAAGGACCGGACGAACAACTTCATCGTGCGCATCGTCAAGAAGCCGCTCGAGGAGCTGAACTCCGTGGGGCTCGACTTCACCGTGGAGGCCGAAATCATCAGGAAGGGCGGCGGCAGGAAAATCCGCGGCATCATCTTCAAGTGCCGCGAGATAGCGCCCCTCAAGCAAATAAAGGCCGAGGACACCTCCGAAGCCAGGAAGGCGAAGCGCGAGACGAACCGCGACAAAATCCGCATGGAGAAGGCGAGGTCTCTCCCGGAGTGGGCGCAGGTGGCGGCCGACGTGCGCGCCGCGGCCGAGGACACGGACACGTTCATCCCCGACGGGCTCATGTTCGACGTCGCCGTCTTCACGGAGATGCAGCGAAGGGGAATCGTCAGGTAAAACCATCCCGGAAAAAGACCCCGAAAACCGCATTTTTTCCGGAACCCGGAATTCGGGCGGTCGAGCATGCCCTCCGGGAAGCCCTCTAAGGCCATTTAACGGCCCGTAGGCGCGTTCAAAACGATTTTTTGAGTAATTTCACGTCCGAGCCCTTTCGAGGCCGTTGTAGCGCGTTCTCGCGCGTCTGAGGGGGTCCTGAAATTTTGACGCTTTTCCGGAATTCCCCGGCGATTTTTCCGGAACCCGGAATTTGGGTGGTCGAGCATGCCCTCGGAGAAGCCCTCTAAGGCCATTTAACGGCCCGTAGGCGCGTTCAAAACGATTTTTTGAGTAATTTCACGTCCGAGCCCTTTCGAGGCCGTTGTAGCGCGTTCTCGCGCGTCTGAGGGGGTCCCGGAATTCGGCGATTTTCCCCGGGCGCTCCCTCCAGCTGCAGGTCGTTTTTCCGCCCCCCGGAAAAAAAATTTATTTTTTTTTCGAAGTGCTGTTGACACGTTTTTCGCATTTATGCTATGTTCACCGTCACCCGCTAACGAAGCGGATGCGAAACCTGTCCGGAAGGACAGAGCTATTTGAAACCGATAACAGGAATCAGTGAAGGAAAAAGATAGACATGGAGAGCGACCGGGGACGGTCGCTAACCAGGTTCTTCGAATGCCAAGGTCTCGGATTAACGGGGCCTACCGTTGAGATACGGAAGGAACCAAATTTGAAATTGAATCTTTACCCCTTCGGGGGTTTAGAATAATCATGGAGAGTTTGATTCTGGCTCAGAATGAACGCTGGCGGCGGGTCTTAAGCATGCAAGTCGGACGGCAAGGAAGTGCTTGCACTTCCCTAGAGTGGCGGACTGGTGAGGAACACGTTGGTGACGTACCCTTTGGATGGGGATAGCCGGTAGAAATACCGGGTAATACCGAATAAGGTCGGTGGTCTCGGAAGCCACCGAGGAAAGCGGCTTCGGCCGCGCCGAAGGAACGGCCTGCGTCCCATCAGCTTGTTGGCGGGGTAAAAGCCCACCAAGGCAATGACGGGTATCCGGCCTGAGAGGGTGAGCGGACACATTGGGACTGAGATACGGCCCAGACTCCTACGGGAGGCAGCAGCTAAGAATATTCCACAATGGGCGAAAGCCTGATGGAGCCACGCCGCGTGGACGATGAAGGCCGGAAGGTTGTAAAGTCCTTTAGCAAGTGAGGAATAAGCGGGACAGGGAATGGTCTCGTGGTGACTGTAGCTTGAGAATAAGGGTCGGCTAATTACGTGCCAGCAGCCGCGGTAACACGTAAGACCCTAGCGTTATTCGGAATTATTGGGCGTAAAGGGCACGCAGGCGGTTTGGTAAGTCAGGAGTGAAATACCGGAGCTTAACTCCGGTGCTGCTTTTGATACTGCTGAACTTGAATCAGTGAGGGGTGACCGGAATTCCTAGTGTAGGGGTGAAATCTGTAGATATTAGGAAGAACACCGGTGGCGAAGGCAGGTCACCAGCACATGATTGACGCTCAGGTGCGAAGGTGCGGGGAGCAAACAGGATTAGATACCCTGGTAGTCCGCACAGTAAACGATGCACACTTGGTGTCCGCTCTTAAGAGTGGGTGCCGTAGCTAACGCTTTAAGTGTGCCGCCTGGGAAGTATGCCCGCAAGGGTGAAACTCAAAGAAATTGACGGGGGCCCGCACAAGCGGTGGAGCATGTGGTTTAATTCGATGGTACGCGAGGAACCTTACCTGGGTTTGACATACAGGGGCAAGGCTCAGAGATGAGCCCCGGTAGCAATACCTCCCTGAACAGGTGCTGCATGGCTGTCGTCAGCTCGTGCCGTGAGGTGTTTTGTTAAGTCAAAAAACGAGCGCAACCCCTACTGTCAGTTACTAACGCGTAATGGCGAGGACTCTGGCGGAACTGCCGACGACAAGTCGGAGGAAGGCGGGGATGACGTCAAGTCATCATGGCCCTTATGTCCAGGGCTACACACGTGCTACAATGGTGAGTACAAAGCGATGCAAGACCGCGAGGTTAAGCGAAACGCAAAAAACTCACCGTAGTTCGGATCGGAGTCTGAAACTCGACTCCGTGAAGCTGGAATCGCTAGTAATCGCGCATCAGCACGGCGCGGTGAATACGTTCCCGGGCCTTGTACACACCGCCCGTCACACTATCCGAGCCGGGGATACCCGAAGCAGGTAGGCTAACCGCAAGGGGGCCGCTTTCTAAGGTATGACTGGTAAGGGGAGTGAAGTCGTAACAAGGTAGCCGTACTGGAAAGTGCGGCTGGATCACCTCCTTCTGCAAGGCAGAAGGTAATAAAAAGTGGCTGCGGTGTACGCAGCCGACGAGAACTTGGTTTGAGCCTGGTTTTCCTCGTCTGTCTTTTTTCGCTGGTTTTTGTATATAGGGGATGGTAGCTCAGTTGGTTAGAGCACCGCTCTGATAAGGCGGGGGTCGATAGTTCAACTCTATCCCGTCCCATCAGGACTGAATCAGAGGTTCTAAAGTTATTTGAAACACGATTAGGGAAGGAAGAAGGTTTTACTCAATGAGTTTTTATTCGCCTCGTTGAGTGGAAAAGATAATATGGTCAAGCGAATTATAGGTTAATGGTGGATGCCTATGGAGCTGTGAGACGATGAAGGACGTGATAAGCTGCGATAAGCCACGGTTAGGAGCACATATCCTTTGACCCGTGGATTTCCGAATGGGGTAACCCGGCTGGAGTGATCCAGTCACTGCGCACCTGAATAAAATAGGGTGGCAGAGCGATACTGAGTGAAGTGAACCATCTAAGTAACTCGGGAACAGACATCAATTGAGATTCCGCAAGTAGCGGCGAGCGAACGCGGATCAGGCCAAACCGGTTTTCCGGGGTTGTAGGGCTGCATGGGGATGACCCGGCAAGTCATAAAACTAAGTGATAGCAGAATAGTTTGGGAAGGCTAACCAAAGTGGGTGAAAGTCCCGTATGCGAAATCCCTTAGTCTTGCTGATGCAGTACCTGAGTACGGCGGGGCACGTGAAACCCTGTCGGAATCTGGGTCGACCACGATCCAAGCCTAAATACTACACAGCTACCGATAGTGAACAAGTACCGTGAGGGAAAGGTGAAAAGAACCCTTGTAAAGGGAGTGAAATAGAACCTGAAACCATTAACTGGCAAGATGTCATAGCCCGCAAGGGTGGTGGCGTGCCTTTTGTAGAATGAGCCTGCGAGTTATGTTATGCAGCAAGGTTAAGGGATTGAAGTCCCGGAGCCGAAGCGAAAGCGAGTCTGAATAGGGCGATTTAAGTTGCATGCCATAGACCCGAAGCCAAGGTGATCTAGTCATGGGCAGGTTGAAGCTCGGGTAAAACCGAGTGGAGGACCGAACAGTAATCTGTTAAAAAAGGTAGTGATGACCTGTGACTCGGAGCGAAAGACTAAACAAACCTGGAAATAGCTGGCTCTCCCCGAAATGCCTTTAGGGACAGCCTCATAGAAAGATAACGGGGGTAAAGCACTGGATGAGTGCGGGGGAGTCAAATCCTACCAAACTCAATCAAACTCTGAATACCGTTACCCAGCCTATGGGAGTGAGACTGCGTGCGACAAGGTTCGTAGTCGAGAGGGAAACAGCCCAGACCATCAGCTAAGGTCCCAGAATCATGCTAAGTGTGAAATGAAGTGCGGATGCACAGACAGCCAGGAGGTTGGCTCAGAAGCAGCCATTCCTTAAAAGAGTGCGTAACAGCTCACTGGTCGAGCATCCGTGCGCAGACAATGAAACGGGGCTAAGCATGATACCGAAGCTATGGATTCACACCTCTGGTGTGACTGGTAGGGGAGCATTCCAATAACCGATGAAGGAAGACCCGCGAGGGCTCCTGGAGGACTTGGAAGAGAGAATGCAGGTATAAGTAACGAAAAGACGGGTGCGATCCCCGTCCGCCGAAAACCAAAGGTTTCCAGGGTAAAGGCAATCTGCCCTGGGTAAGTCGGCCCC
>NZ_AGRW01000034.1 GCF_000255555.1 Treponema saccharophilum DSM 2985 | reverse complement strand
TGTCGGGAATGACGATTTCGCGCGCTTGGCTTGCGCAGTATTGCACTTCACCGTCCTTTATCGCCACACCGCCCTTTATCGTAAGGCACGGGTGCGAAAGTTCCGTGATGTTGCAGCCCTTGAACGCACTATCGCCGATTGCCATAACGCTTTCGGGAATGACCACGGAGGCAAGCGACTCGCAGCCTCTGAACGCCGCCTTGCCGATTTCCGTAACGCTGTCGGGAATGACCACGGACGCAAGCGCCTTGCAGTAGCTGAACGCCTCGTAGCCGATTTCCGTAACGCCTGCGGGGATTACCACGCTGGTGATTATTCTGTTCCTGGTTCCCTCGACCTTCTTCATATCGTCTGAATACTCGATTCCGTCAATGATTTTTGACATATTTTCTCCTTGCGCTTTCCGCGCTTTGACAACGCCGCCTGTGGTGGTCGCCTTTACCGCTGCTAAACGCTAGTAACGCTCATTACTAGCCTCTCGTAACGAGCGTTACTAGAACCTCGTAACGCTCGTTGCTAAAACCTCGCAGCGCCCGCTGCTGAAATCCTACTGCTTCACCGCCTTTAATTCGTAGGCATAGCGCAGTTCGCGGACGCTCTTCAAAGTCGTCGCGCTCCCCGTGTACTTCGTGCGCACGATGAGCGTAACGCTTCCCTCCGCCAAGTCTGCGGGAACGCGGGCGATGAGTTGCGCGGGCTTGTTCACGGTGAGTTTGCGGCTCACGCGGTGTTCCGTACCCGTGCTGTCCGCGAAGAACACGCCCTGCGCCTCGTCCGCCTCGTCCTGAATCTTGATTTTCTCGCCCTCGATGATAACGTCATCTCCTATCGGAATCGTGCCGTCCTTTTCGCCCGTAACCGAGTTCGCCACCGCGCCGATTTTCGCGCCGCCCGCCTCTTTCGTGCCCGTAACCTTGACCGCCACGTTCGAGAGTTCCGAGCGCAGAGCCGCCCCCGCCGTTATGTCGATGACGCATTTGTGAATGTTCGGGTCGAACTGCGCGTTGATGTCCTCGAACACGCCGTTCACGCGCGGACTCATCTGCTCCACGTCGTTCGAGTAGTTGTAGCCCGCGAGCGCGTAGCCCAGCACCTTTTTGTTGCGGAGAGAGAGGATATTGAGAATCGTCTCTCGCTTGATTTCGCTTCCCTCCGCCACGATTTCGTCGGCGATGTCCTCGTCCCGCTTTGTCCCCGCAGGAACGACGTCGGCGAGCTGGTCGCGGTCGTTGTCGGGTGTGAATGCGTTGGGGCGGAGCGTTATGCTCCAAGTGTACTTCTTAGCCATAAAAAGCCTCCTTTTTTATATGAAAAAAGCCCCCGCAAGCCTGTGCGGGCAAAACATGCCGCAAGCCGGCAAGGGCGTTTTTTTGAGAAAGTGGATTTGTGTTGATGTGAAAAAATGCGCTTAAGTAGCCTTCGCGCCCGAGCATAGTTCGCCCTGAGCCAGTAGCATTATGGGAGCGGTGTTTGCTCCCGACACTTCGTTGCATATGGTAAGTATAGGTACATAATTGCGGTTTGAGTATAAATTTTAAGCGAGTTGTGTGAAAATCGCCTACGCATGGCAGAAAAGGGCATCTGCCATACTCGGGGCAGGGGCTATGCCATTGCATTGGCGACAAACCAACCCGCAATCCGACCCGACCGGCAGGGAACTGCGCGAATTCTTAAGAAAACGCGGTTTCTGCTCGTGGCGGAAAAAATCAGGCAAAGACGGCTCAGCTCCCCTTTATAATCGGGACGGAGCCGAGGTCAAGGACGAGGCTGTATGTATTCGAGAGGGTCGCCTCGTCGAACGCAACCCCAACGGCAAAAAACTGGACGTAATACGTATCGTCGGCAGACGATGAGGAACTGTAGTAGAAATCGGAATCTCCCTCGGCGGGCTTCACATCGGAATCGGAATCATCGCCGTTGTCGTCAAAAAAATCGAACGACTTTGTGCTCCCGTTCCTGAACGGGACAAGCGGAACCCCGTCGCCGGAAGACAAAACCTGACCGTCAATTATGACGCACGCCCTGAACTGCTCCATATTGTCGCCGGCGTAGTTCTCGTTCCCGGAATACGTCTTCGCGCGGAAAACGACGGAGCGGTTCTTTCCGTCATCAGGTATGAAAGGGGACTCGGGCGAGCCGGAGGAGAGTCCGAGCGGCTGGTACGAGTACGTCTCTATCATTTTCGTCGTGGACGCGGTTCCGTTGCTCGTAGTGTTCACGCTGAGAATCGAGGAGCGCTGCGACTCCAATGCGGACGAGCTGTTGTAAATCTTGTAGTAGATATCGGTTCCGCTGAATCCCTTCGTATCGGAATTCCCGCGCTCCTCAGTGACGAACGAGCAGTACCATTTCGAGAAATCGACGCCGGAGTAATTCGGATCATTGTTTGTTTTTGTCGGTTCCGCGACTGAAATGACCTCGTCAAGACCGCATGAGAAAAAAAATACGCCGCAGACGAAGGAGAATACCGCAAAAAGGCGTTTCCCCGCCGACTGCGGCGCACCGTTCTTAAAGGACATAAACAATAGTTATCTCAGCGAGATGAGCCTGGATTTCGCGAGGTTTGCCCATGACGATGACGGATGGGCATCGCAAAGACGCTGGTACGCTTTCGCGGCATTGTCGGCGTCTCCTTTCGCCTCGTAAATGCGGCCAAGGCTGAAGAGCGAATGGTCGCCGAAAACGAATTCATCAAAATCCGCGGCCTTCTCGAATCCGGAAACGGCGCCATCCAAATCGCCGAGCCGTTCGCTGCAGACGGCGGCATTATACAGCGCGAGCGGAACCGCATACGAAGACTTGCCGGAAGACGCGACGGAAAGGAAAACAGAGCGGGCCTTGCCGAGGCTGTCGTTGTCGCCCCTCATCATATAAACGTCGGCGAGCAGCATAGACGCGCGGAGACCGACTATCCCCGACTTGGAAGAAAGCGGAACGAGCTTCGACTCCGCATCATCAAGCCTCTTCTGAACGCCGTCAGCATCGAGCGAGGCGGCATCCTTCGTAAGGAAAAATTCGATATCCTCTACCCGCTCGATACCCTTCTCTATGCTCTTTCCGCGGACGACAATTCCGACAAGGAGCCCGAGCAGCACGACGACGGCGGCGCCAAGTATTGCAACCAAAGCGACGCGATAGCGCACGATAAGATTCTCGACCGAAACATCAATCGTTTCTTTCTCAATATCCTCAGACATAAAAAACTCCATTTTAACAAATCATTTTTTTCATAATCAGCGTATGTCAAGCTCCGAAATCAACCGGGAGACATACGTCCGTTGCAGACCAAGAATCTTGCAGGCCTTGGTCTGATTGCCGCCGACCTCCTGAAGGATTTTCTTCAAATAGAACTTCTTGAAGTTCGTCACGGCAGTTTTCAGCGTCCTGTCGGCATCGTCGCCCGAAATCCCCATTTCCTCGGGGCACGGACTCGTTTTCTCGGCAGGAACGCTTTTTATCGCCAAATCCTCGACCCTTATGTAGGGAGGACCCCCGAGAACGCACGCCCTCTCGATTATGTTCTCAAGCTCGCGGACGTTGCCGGGCCAATCGTAAGAGAGCAGGCACCTCAGCGAATCCGCATCGAAATCCCTGAAATTCTTCTTCGTCTCAAGGCTGAAACGCTTCAGGAAGAACCTCGCAAGAGGCTCGATGTCGGCGCGGCGGTTGCGCAGGGACGGAATGCATATCGGAACGACGTTCAGTCGATAATACAAATCCTTCCTGAACGAGCCTTCCTCGACAAGCCGCTCCAAATCCCGGTTCGTCGCGACAATGATGCGGACATCGACGGAAACAGTCTCGCTGGAACCGACGCGCTCGAATTTCTGCTCCTGCAGAACGCGCAGGAGCTTCGCCTGAAGATTGAGCGGAATCTCGCCAATCTCGTCGAGGAACAACGTCCCGCCGTCCGCCTTCTCGAAGCGCCCCATGACATCCGAAACGGCATCGGTGAAAGCCCCCTTCACATGCCCGAACAGCTCGCTCTCGAGAAGCTGCGGGGACAACGCCGCGCAGTTCACGCGCACGAACGCACCGTTCCGGCGGGAACTGTTGAGATGAATCTGCTCCGCAAAAAGCTCCTTCCCGACGCCACTTTCCCCCGTAAGAAGGATTGTCGCATCAGATTTCGCGACGTTCCTCACAATATCAAGGACTTTCGAAATCTCGGGGCTTTTCGCGACGAACGGATGGTATTCCCGCCCGTTCTCGACAGTCGAGGACAACACAGAGATGCTGTCCTGCGCCGCCCTGAATTCATCGGCGTTGGAATAAGCTATACCGGCCTGATTTGAAAGAAGCTCCAGAAATTCAAGATCATCCTCATTGAACGGCTGCAGGCCGTTCTTGTTGAGAAGCTCTATCACCCCGACGCAGTTGCCCTTTATCCGCAACGGAATCGCGAGTATGTTTTTTGTAACATAGCCCGTCGCATCCTGCACGGAACGGAAAAAGCGGGGATCGGCAAGAACATCGTTCACAATCAGCGACTGATTGTTCTCCACGACCCAGCCTGCGATGCTGTTTCTGTTGACCAGTATATTCTTCGCCTCAGCCCCCTTCGGCCCCAAAGCAACGACGAAACGAAGCGAGGAGCTGTCCCTATCCAAAAGGAGCAGGGACGAAGACTCACAATGAACAAGACGCATTGCCGATTCCAAAATAAAAACCAACAATGCGTCTACATCGGAATAGCTAGAATTGATAAGGCTGTTTATCTCTACGAGAATACGCAGCCTTTCGATTACCTTGCTAGATTCGACTTGCATCAAATTCTAACTGTCAGAATGTCAATTTTTGTTCTGCTGCGACTTCATCAAATCGCCGAACGTATAAGCGTCATCATCATCGGAAACGGATGCCATGTACTGGGACATCTCCTTCCTCTCCTGCGCTTTCTTGAATTCCTTGATTGAGAAAGCGACGCGCTCGCGCTCGACGTTGATATCTACGACAGATACGGAAACCTTGTCGCCGACCTTGTATTTGGAAACGACTTCCTCGTACGGAATCGAGCGGTCATCCGTCAAATTAGCCTTGTTGACCAAGCCTTCGATTCCATCGGGAGACTTCACGAAGATGCCGAACTCGGCGATTTTCGTAATCTCACCCTCGAATGACGAGCCGACGCTGTAGTTCTGGGCGAACTGCTTCCACGGATTGTCAACGGTCTGCTTCATGCCGACGGTGATGCGCTTCTCCTCTGAGTCGACATCAAGGACAACCACCTCGACCTCATCGCCGACTTTGAGAACGCTTCCAGCATGCTTGATTTTCTTCGTCCATGAAATGTCTTCCGCATGAAGGAATCCGTCGATTCCCTCCTCAAGCTGGATGAACGCACCGTTGGACGTAATTTTGACGACGCTTCCGGTGAGTTTTGTTCCGACCGGATACTTATCCGCGATCGAATCCCACGGATTGTCGGTGACCTGCTTGAGACCAAGCGACACACGACCAGCCTGAATGTCGTATCCGAGAACCATGCACTTGATTTTGTCGCCAATCTTGACGACATCGGACGGCTTGCTGACGCGCTTCGTCCAGCTGAACTCGGAGACGTGCGCCAATCCCTCGATGCCTTCTTCAAGCTCGATGAACGCGCCGAAATCGGTAAGTTTGGTGACGACACCGTCAACGATATCGTTCATATGGTATTTTTCTGCGAAGTGAATCCACGGATCCTCCGTGAAGTGCTTCAAAGAAAGGTTTATCCTCTTTTCCTCGGGGACAAGCCTGATTACCTTAAGCTCAATCTCCTGCCCCTTCTTGACGAATTCCTTCGGGCTTGTCGCATGCCCCCAGCTCATGTCGTTGACATGGAGAAGCCCGTCGAAGCCGCCGAGGTCGATGAACGCGCCGAAATTGGTGAAACTCTTGACTGTTCCCTTCACGACGTCACCAATCTGAGTCTCCGCGAAGAACTTCTCGCGGTTCTCGTCCACGAGCTCCTCAAGGTACTTTCTTCTGTTGACGACAACATTTGCCTTGCTGTCGGTGTAGATGCGCTCGACATAGAATTTCGCGTTGAGACCGATAAGCTTTGACGGATCCTCGACGCGCTGTATATCAGACTGGCTGACGGGAAGGAACGCATGGATGTCGCCGCCGAGATTGACATCGAAACCGCCCTTGACTTCCTTCTCGATGACGCCGTCGACAGCCTGTTTTTCCTCAAACGCCTGGCGGAGAACCTTCCAGAGCTGCTTCGCATCAGCCTTGCTCTTTGAAACTTCAGGACCGTTGCGACCGTCAAGACGAACGACCACAACGGGAACGATGTCACCGACTGACGGCAAACCGCCGATGAATTCTCTGACAGGAACCTTGCCCTCCGATTTGTAGCCGATGTCCACAAAGACATACTCATCCGTCACCTGAATGACCTTGCCGTCCACAAGCTGACCATTCTCAACGGAGCCAAGACCTTCAAGAGATTTTTCCATCAACTGTGTCTGAATGCTCTTTCCGGACTGAGAGTCATTCATTTCCACTTCCTTCTGTTCCATAACAAACCCTTTAAAAACGAATTTTGCTCAGTATTATTTCACAAACAGATTCTATAGTCAATGATGAAGTATCGACATAGACGGCATCGGGCGCGATGCGGAGCGCCCCCTCGGCCTTGTTCCTGTCTATCTCGTCGCGCTTCCGTATCGCCTCGCGCACCTCGTCGAGCGTCATCTTGCTGACGCCCTGCGAGAACCTGCGCTGCGCCTGAACGTCTATCGACGCATCGAGATAAAATTTGTAGTCCGCATTCGGAAAAACGACGGTCGTCATATCGCGCCCCTCGCAGATTATGTCGAGGTTTTCCGTCAGCCCGCGCATAATCTCGTTCACGAGATGGCGAATCTCGACTATCGAGGAAACTTGGGCGACGCGCGCGCTCACCTCATCGTCATGAAGGTGCGACTCCACGTCGACGCCGTTGAGAATCAGATGAGAATCAACATAATCGAGCTTCTGCTTCCTGCAGAACTCGACGACGGCGGCGCTGTCGGACGTATCGATGCCGCTTTCGTTCAGCGCAAGCGTGAGCGCCCTGTAGAAGCTGCCGCTGTTCAGATACGTGATGCCCAGCTTCTTCGAGACAATACCCGCAATCGTGGACTTTCCGGTTCCCGCAGGACCGTCAATCGCTATAACCATAAAATCCCCCTTATTCGCTCCTGCCCTTGCACATGCCGAGCAGCTGCCTGACCTCGAAATCGGAAAGCGTCCTGAATTCCCCCGGCTTAAGCTCGCCGAGCCCGACGATTCCAATCCTGACACGCGTCAGCCTGCGAATCGTCACGCCCGAATCCTCAAACACTTTCCTTATCTCCCTGTTCTTTCCCTCGACAAGGACGACCCGCATCCGGTGCGAATTCATCTCCGAAGCATCCTTCGCCCTGTAGAAAACGCCGTCGACGCGCACGCCCTTCTTGAAATTCTCCGCAAGCCTTCTCGGAAGCGGCTCCGCGGAATCGACGACATACTCCTTCTCGATTTCGGCGCTCGGATGGGAAAGCCTCACCGCAAAATCGCCGTCATTCGTGAAAATCAGCGCGCCCTCGGAGAACATGTCCAGCCTGCCGACGTTGTAAAGCCGCTCGGGGAACGAATCCTTTATCAAATCGAGCGCGGAACTTCTGCCCGCCTCATCGGACGACGTGCACACGAATCCCGCCGGCTTATTCAGGAGGACATACACCTTCCGTGTCTCAAGCTCTACCTTCTTCATATCGACGCACACAGTGTCGCCAAGGGAAACCTTCGTGCCTGTCTCGGTGACGACGGCGCCGTTGACGGAAACGCGTCCGTCCGAAATCAACTTCTCGCTCGCGCGGCGGCTTGCGACACCGCATCTCGCAAGGTAAACCTGTAGTCGAATCAAATCATCAGCGGGCAAGTTTGAACCTCTCTTCCTCAGAATCATCAAGTTTCGGAAGCTCCGATATCGAATTCAAGCGGAAAAACCGCAGGAATTCACCGGTGGTCCCGAAAAGCGTCGGCCTTCCCGGCGCATCTTTTTTCCCGACCTCCCGCACGAGCTGCCGCTCCACGAGAAGCCGTATCATGTTGTCGGGCGGAGCCCCGCGTATCGCCTCAATCTCAGCCCTCGTTATCGGCTGCTTGTAAGCGATTATCGTGAGCGTCTCAAGGGCAGAGCGTGAAAGCTTCCCGTCATTCTTCTTCCCGTAGCGCTCCTTGACCTTCTCCCAATGCTCGCGCTTCGGCGTCAGAACGTATCCGTTCGCTATGAACGAAAGCTCAAGCCCGGAAGCCGGCGAGCCGTACCGCTCCCTCAAAACGCCAAGCGCATCCTCAACGTCATCGGCGGACAGCCCCGACGCGCGCGACAAAGACTCAATCGGCTGGGGGCTGCTCTCAAGAAAAAGGAGCATCTCGACGAACGCCGCGTTCTCCTCAATCAATCCATCCTGCAACGGCATATCTTTATGTCTCCAAACATCCTGCGCTGGAAAATCCTCGCAGTCTTAAATTTCACGGCCTCAAGGACAGCCATAAAGGCGCAGACGAAATCGATTTTGCTCCCGTCACGAACCAGCTCGGAGAAAAGGCACTCACCCTTCCGCTCGAACATCTCCTCCATCAGCGTGAGCTTCTCCCCGACCGACACCTCTTCGTACATGTCGAGGACCCGAGTGTTCGATATGCTGGAGACGAGGGCACGATATATCCGCCCCATCTGCATGAGCATCCCCTCCGCATCGACCTCCTGCCATCCGTCATCGGCAGGCTCCTCCGGGAGAAACCTTTTTATCCGCTTCCGCTCGAAATTCCACTCGTTCTCGTCCTCCTTCTCCTCCATCAGGGAAGAAAGCTTCTTGAACCGCTGGTACTCGATAAGCATCTCGACGAGATCCCCGCGCGGGTCCTCGAACTCGAACGGATCGCCCTCATCGGGCTCCGCCGGAATCATCATCCGGCTCTTAAGATGGACGAGACGGGCGGCCATCCTGTAAAAATCGGAAAGGTCGCCTATATCGACGGAAGACGCCTCGTCAAGGTACTCAAGGAACTGCTCGGTGACGACAGCGATAGGTATATCGTACAAATCTATCCTATTGTCCTTTATCAAAGCCAAAAGTAGGTCAAGCGGTCCCTCAAACTGACCTACGGCATACCTGCGTTTTTCCATAACAACGGGACACATCATACCCGAGCACGCAAGTTTTGAAAATCACGGGAATCCATGAATTTCTCGACTCCGCACGCCCCTATTCTCCCGAGAAACGTCGAATACTCTTCGATAAGCGCGTCCTGCCCTCCGAACGCGGAAAGCGCCTCGCACGCGGGAACGAGGACGAAAGCCCGCTCGTGCACGCGCGGATGAGGAACCGTCAAATCGGGTTCGGAAATTTTCATGCCGCCGAAATACTCAATGTCGATATCAAGCGAGCGTGGACCGTTCCGTATCTCGGCGGCACGGTTTCTTCCGAGCAGCGCCTCGATGCGGTGTATTTCCCCGAGAAAACGCAAGGGTTCCCAACGTTCCCGAAGAACCCCGCACATGGCCATATTGAAGAAATCATCCTGGGCCTCGACATACATCGGTTTTGTCCTATAGATGGACGAGCAGCAGAACCGGGAAAAAGACGGGGACAGCTCGCGTACAGCCTCGCCGAGAAGCCCCACACAATCAAGCCCGTCATTTTTCCTGTTCGAGCCGAGCCCGAGGACGACGAATTCGCCTGCCATAATCAGAATGCGGCGTCATCGGGACTTGCGACGACGGCATCGGAACCGGACAGCGGCGCGGAGATGTCAATTCCGTCACCGGAAGGAGCGTTTTCAGGCTCCTTGCCCGCATTCTCCGCCGCCTCCGCGGCAGCCGCGGCAGCCTTCTCCTTTGCCTTGACGCGCTCGACCTGCTCAGGATAGACGGGCTCGCCCTCCTTGTCCCGCAGAATCTGCCCCGGGAAAATCTCGTCGCGGAGCTGGAGCTCAAGCTCGTGGGCATACTCGGGATTGTTCGTCAGGTACGATATGGCGTTCTCCTTTCCCTGACCGATTTTCTCGTCGCCGCGCGTATACCAGGCGCCGCGCTTGTCGATAAGGCCGTGCTTCACCGCCGAATCGAGGAGAGAGGCAATAGCGGACACGCCCTTTCCGTAATAGATGTCAAGCTCGACCTTCCTGAACGGGGGCGCGACCTTGTTCTTCACAATCTTCACGCGGACCTGGTTTCCGACGGCGTCCTCCTCGCCCTTCCCGTCAATCGAGCCGATTCTGCGAATCTCGAGCCTGAGCGACGAATAGAATTTGAGGGCGTTTCCGCCGGTCGTCGTCTCGGGGTTACCGAACATGACGCCAATCTTCATGCGAATCTGGTTTATGAAGATGATTATGCACTTGCTTTTCCCGACAATCGCCGTCAGTTTCCTGAGCGCTTGGCTCATGAGCCTTGCCT
Organism: Treponema saccharophilum DSM 2985; assembly: GCF_000255555.1. GTDB lineage: Bacteria > Spirochaetota > Spirochaetia > Treponematales > Treponemataceae > Treponema_D > Treponema_D saccharophilum. The sequence continues at coordinate 66,968 of NZ_AGRW01000034.1, read as the reverse complement.
GGACGCCCATCACGGCATCGCCCATCTCGCCGTCAAGCTCCTTCTGCGGGGTGAGGGCGGCGACGGAATCGACCACGATTATGTCGACCGCGCCGGAGCGGACGAGCGTCTCGGTAATCTCGAGCGCCTCCTCGCCCGAACTCGGCTGCGCGAACTGGAGGTGCTGGATGTCAACACCGAGATTCTTCGCATAATTCGGGTCGAACGCATGCTCGGCATCGACGAAAGCCGCGATTCCGCCCAGTTTCTGCGCCTCAGCTACCGCATGGAGCGCGAGCGTCGTCTTTCCGGAACTTTCCGGACCGTACATCTCTATTATCCTGCCGCGCGGGTATCCGCCGACGCCGAGCGCCTCGTCGAGGAGGATTGAGCCTGACGGGACGACATCGACGGACGTCGAAGCCTGATCGCCGAGCGTCATGAGCGCGCCGGAACCGAACTGCTTCTCAATCTGGAGGCGCACCGTCTCGAGCGCCTTGAGTTTCTCCGCCATCTTGTCCACGGGAGCTTCCGCGGAAGCATTCTTCTTTTCTGCCATGATTTTCTCCGTAATGTTCATTTTGTTCTGGAGCCTGTCCCGGCTTCCGATATATAAGTTTCGTGCGCGTCACCGTTTTTGACAAAAAAAATCTGCCCGCGCGCGTATTTTTTTTGCGCCGTCCATGCCCGAATCCTATTTCTGGTTGAGCGACTGCACCTTCGACTGGTTCCTCATCATCGGGATGTATTCCTTCTCGCGGAGGAGGACGTAGACTCCGCCGTCATCGGAAACGCCCGACTCGATTTTCGCGAGAATCTGCACCATTCTGTCGCCCTGCACGGGCTTTGCCGGAACCTTCGTGAATTCGATGTCGAACCGCCCCTCGGGATGCTCGAACGAATCGTCGTACACATAGAACTCGTACCTGAACGTGCCGTCGCCGACCTCCTCGTTGTAGAGGCGCCCGCTCCACACAATCCAGCAGCCGTTATACAGAAGCGGGTCGGCCATCACATCCGAGCACGAGAACCGCTCTCCCTCAAGGAGCGTGTTGAACGTCGGCTCGTGCTCCCTGTCCGCCTCAATCGCGGCAATGATATCGCGCGCGCGCGACTTCACAAGGTCGGACGCGTTCGAATTGAGAATCTTGTTCGCCTCGAGCCGGGCGGTGTTCGCCCTGTGCACGGAATCGTCCCCGCCGACCGGAGCCGTCGCGCACTTGTACGCGTTCCGGTAGATTTTCTCGAGCTCCGCATCCGTGTAATGATAGGAGAACGACGCGTCCGGGAATTCGGACGTGCCGATGTTCTTCAAGTCGTCGGTCGAAAGATAGAAATCCTGCGCCTCAAGCCCGTTCCCCGAACGCCAGAACCGTATGTCGCGGGGGCGGCTCATGAAAAGGAAAACAGCCGCCGCCACGGCCGCCACGGCGAGAAGCATGAGCGCGAAGGTGAAGATGTCGGGGTTGATGCCGATGGAAGGATAAAAATCCTTCAGTTTGTTGTTGTCGATGAGGCGGAATATATCCTCCGCGGTCCCCTTCTCCTTTATGAACGCCATCCCCTTCTTTGCGATTCTGTTCTTGGGTTCCTGCTCGAGGACGTCAAGGTAATACTGGACGGCGCGGTTCGTGTCCCCGTGCCGCAGGAACAGGACTGCCTGCCCCAGAAGGAGCGTCGGATTCGTGGAGCTGAACTGGCGCGCGCGCTGGAAATAAAGATTCGCGCTGCCGAAGTCGTCAAGATAAAGGCACGCCAAGCCGCCGGTAAGATAATAGACGAAACTGTCCCTGTATAAATCGGCGGCAGGCTCAAGCGCCAGCAGGCACTCGGCGAACCGCCTCCTGCTCAGGTAATAAAGCCCTTTCTCCAGAGGTGTCTTCTTCACTTTTCAGTACCAATCCCGTTCCTTTCATTTAGAATTGAGCTTGTCCAATATGGCGTCAAGCTCAGCGTTCAGACGCTTTATCTCATCCTTGTCGACCGCCTTCTCCTTCCCGGACTGGAGCGCGTTTATCCTGTCGACCAGCCCCTGTATATAAACGGGGTCAAGCTGATAATCCTTCACCTGCGTGACTATAAAATCGACGCTCGGGCGGGTCTTCTCCTGGATTTCAGCAGGAGGCTCCTCGGCCTTCGGCTCGGGCTGTTGCGCGCCCTCGGAGACGCCCTTATCCTCCGGGACGGGAGTTTCCGCCGCGGGGGGCTCCTCAACTGCAGCCGAATCGTCCTCCTGCATGGCTTCCCCCTCGACGGACGATTTCGCCTCCCCCGAGTCGGACATCGAGACGACGACGGACACTGTCTTCATGACGCCCGGCTCGAGCACGAACGGCCCCCAGAAGAACGCGAGCGCGGAATTGCTCAGCGAATTCACGCCGGAAAAGCTTCTTCCGTCCTCGGCACGGGGAACGGCGGAGCGCTTCCCGAGAATCCGCCTCAGAACGTCCCTGTTCGCGACAATCGTATAGTTCGGAATCAGCCTGTTGAACCCGAAAGCGACGCTTGTCCGAGCATCGGAGGAGCGTATGCCGCCCGCACGCTTCATCGCCGCGGCATCGAACTGCATCTCGGAGAACAGGTGCCTCCCCGTCCCCGTCGCGAAATGCGCGTCGGAATTCTCGCCGAGAACCGTATCGAACATCGTCCGCATCATGATTTTCCGGGCTTTCCCGTCCGTATTAATGACCGAGAAGCGGATTTCGAGCGTGCGGCCGGAATCGAGCGGCGCGAGCTCGACAGACGAGACGAACCGCCTCCCGTCGGTGAAATCAATCTTGCATAGTTCCGAGCCAGAAGCCGAAATCGTCTTCTTCACGGAAGGAGAGCCCATCCTGTACTCGCGCCCGTCAACGACGACGGAGAACACCGCGGACTCCGAGTCGCCGAGCGTCGAAAGGACGCTCCTCTCGCCGCCGGAGACAGGAGACAGGAACAGCCCCAACGAGCCTTTTTTTCCGTCCAGGACGGCATGTATGTCGCCGGCGTAAAGGTCTGCCTTCTCGGGCGCCTTATACTCCTCGGCAACGTCATCCCCGCAGAAAACGGGCGCCGAAAACGACAGCGACGCAAGCGCAACAACAAGCAATCTAAGTCTCAAAACGTTCTCCTTTCCGACTGGGCCGCAAAAAAACGCGCCTCACGGACAAGACAAAATAGGCTCCTGCACGGGAAATTTCCGCGCAGCTTCAAAAACCGGACGGAGGAAATCACCGGGACGCCCCGTCCGCCCGCTCGCTCATTATCTGCTGGATTCTCCACGCCTTTCTGCGGAGCATCTCAATCTCAGCCTCGTAATCGAACAGCTCGCCGGCGGAAGGGAACGCGGAGGCGGACGGCTCGCGGGGAACATCCTCCGCGGACGGCGCGGGCGTTTCCGGAAGCGGCTCCGGCACCCGGTCGCGCGCATCCTTCATCATTTTCTGAAGCCCGGCGCGGTCCTCCATCCTGTATATTCTGAGCTGTCTCTCGTAATCCTCCCGCGCGGAAAGGTTCTCCTCCCCCGTCACGCGGAGAAGATACAGAAGCTTCTCCTCGCGCGAGCGGCGGCTTATGAGGTCGAGCTTGTACTTCGCGGCGGGGACATTTCTGTTCGACGCGAAATCGGAGACGACCCGCGTGTAAAGTCCCCGCGCGGACTCGAAATCGTACTCGTCGAAGAACGCCTCGGCAATCCAGAACAGCGCGTCCGGATAAAGCTCATGCCCGGGATTGAGCTGGCAGAAATCGCAGAGCGCGAGAACGGCAGAGTCGTTGCGCCCCAAAAGATGGAGGAGCTTCCCGTTCTGGAAAAGGACGAGCGGCCGGTACCGGCTTTCAGGGAACGAGCCGAGAAAAGCCGCGCAATCAGCCTGCGCCCCCTCGTAGTCGCCCGCGTGGAAGCTGCTTTTTATGAGGATATACACCACATCGTCGCCAGCATCCTCGAAAGACGCGTCCGAAAGGTATTTCCGTATGAAGAATTCGGCAGACGCCCAATCCTCGTCGCGATACGCCTCCATCCCGCGGGCGATGTCCCTCGGGGACGCGAGAAGCGGGGCGGCGAGGAAAGGGAGCAGAGCCGCAAAAATCCTTTTCAATAATCCCACTTGAACTCGCCGCTGAAAAACGCGGAGCCGGAAACGACGACATCGGCACCGGCATCGACCACGGACGAAACCGTGCTGTTGTTTATGCCGCCGTCGACGGACACCAAGTATTTGTAGCCGTTCTTCTTCCGAAGCTCGTCGAGGAGCCTGATTTTCTCGACGCACGAGGGAATCAGCTTCTGGCCGCCGAAGCCGGGGTTCACCGTCATCACGAGGACGAGGTCCACGTCGGCGAGCACCTCGGAAAGCGCGGACACGGGCGTCGACGGGACAATCGAAATGCCGGCCTTCTTCCCCCTGTCGTGAATCATCTGGATGAGGCGGTTCGAATGAACCGTCGACTCCAGGTGGAACGTGATGAAGTCCGCGCCCGCATCGATGAACGAATCGACCATCAGCTCGGGCTTCTCCACCATGAGATGAACGTCGAGGGCCGCGCCGGTAATCGCGCGCACCGACTTCAGCACGGGCTGGCCGTACGAAATCTGCGGGACGAAATGGCCGTCCATCACATCAAAATGGATGAACTTGCAGCGGGATTCTTCTATTTTCTGGACAGCCGAACGCAAATCCGCAAAATCCGCGGAAAGAAGCGACGGCGACAAGCACACACTTTTCACCATGCGTTCGATGATACCAAATCAAAATTAAGTTGTAAACATTCGCGCACGCGCGAAAAAACGCGCCGTCCAGGCTAATATTATGGAAGAAACACCCGCGAGCGAAACGCGCAGCCGCCGATTTCGATTTTTTTTCACAAAAAAACGCGCGTTTCTATATTGACATAACCTAAAAAACAATTTATAAACTTTGCCCCCTCTTTTGCCATTTCGCACATTGACTAAAACGCACGTTTCAGATAATAATTCAGATAATCATGGAAAACCAATCAGGAGAGGAACTGCTCAAGGCATACGACGCGCTGAAAAACGGCGACGTCGACAGGGCAAAACAGCTTCTCGAGGACGCGATGGAGCCCGATTTTGAGAACAAGGAAATAAAGTTCGCATATTGGTGCTGCGCGTTCTGGGGCGATTTCATCTCGAACATAAAGAATCTCAGGAACAGCGAGGAGGAGCCGAGCCCGGACGAGCTCAGGGAAGGCGGATTGTCCCTGCTGAAAATGTGGGATTCGTACAGGACGGCGCTCGAGCGCGAGGACCGCGAGCGGACAAGCGTGCAGCGGGCGGTCTACGCGACGCAGACATGCGTGTTCAAGCTGGCGCTCGGATGCTTCGAGGATTATCTCAAGAACGGGGAGCCGACAGGGGACGACCTCTGCGACGCGCACAGGCGGATAGGACTGTGCCGGAAAAAGCTCGGCGAATACGAGGACGCGCTCAACCACCTGATGAAGGCGAACGAGATTACGTCGTCGAACCCGCTCATACTCGCGGAAATGGCCGACTGCTATGCCCTCTGCGGCGACGAGAAGAAGGCGAAGGTTCTCTTCAGGGAGGCGTTCTTCATCGACGCGCAGAAAATCGAGACGGTGTTCCTCGAGTCGGAGCTCATACGGTGCCTTATAAAGCGCGTCAAGGAGAAAGGATACACGGGGAACGCCCTCCTCGAATGGATTCCCGTCTACGGCGTCCTTTTCGGCGTGTTCAACGTCAAGAGGGAGCTGAAGCAGAGCGAGGTCGGCAGGCTCAAGCAGGACATATACGCGAAGGAGAACGAGCTGAAGAACCCCTCGAACGGCAAGCAGACAATAGTCCCGAAGCTGATAAACATGTACTTCTGGCTGATAGACCATTATTCAAGAAGCAACGACAGCCTCGCCAACGACGAGATAAAGAACTGTCTTCTGCAGATACGCGTTCACGACGAGGATGTGTACAGGATGTACACGAACTGACGCGGGCGCAAAAAACGAAAACGAACAAACTGAAAACAAAATCTATATTTTAGGAGACGACAAATGTCCGAAGAATTCAAAGAATCAGTGCTCAAAAAGCTTCAGGAAGAGCAGTGGACGAGAACCACAATCACAAACTACACGAATCTCGAGGAGCTCGAGAAGATTGTCCAGGAGGCGAAGGAACAAGGCTGCACGGATGAAATCAAGGCGATTTGCGACGAGCACCTCTCCCATTCCAAGGACAGCATCATCGCGCTCTACGTCTCGGGAATTCTCGGCGTCAAGAAGTCGTCTTTGGACAACACCGTACTCCAGACGCTCGTGGGAATCTTCCTCAACAACCACAAGGAGGCGCTTGTCGAGTCTCTCTGCAAGACAATCCTCGAAGAGGACGACACGAACGCGTTCGCGCTCCGCACGCTCATATCGTGCTACCGCGAGAACAAGGACGCGGACAACAAAATCTGGGAGACATACGAGAAGCTCGTGAAGGTCGACTCCGAGGAAGCGGAAGCGGCGAAAATTCTCGCCGACCACTACAAGGAGCTGAAGAACGACGAGCTCGCGAAGGAATTCTACAAGAAGGCGCTCCTCCGCTACGTCTACATAAAGAACTACATCGCGGTCAAGGACGTATGGGAAATCCTCGTCAAGCTCATCCCCGAGGACATCGATTTCTTCTACCTCGTCCAGCGCAAAATCGCCAAGACAATCAGCGCGGACAAAAGCGCGACGCTGATGAAGGACGTCTACAACTACTACAAGGACAAGGCGAAGTGGGATACCGCAATCGAAATCCTCAAGCTCATCCTCTCAATCGACCCGAAGGACAACTGGTCGAGGAAGGAGATTACGACTTGCTATGAGAGCAAGTACAAGGGGCACAGCCACGTCGAGGAGTACATCAGGGACGCGGGCTTCAGCTACAGGAACGTGTTCGACGCAATAAGCGACTTCGAGAAGCACATCGCGTTCGACGAGGGGCATTTCGTGTTCCACAACACCTGGCACGTCGGGCTCATCCGCAAAGTCGAGAACGACATGCTCGTCATCAACTTCGGAAAGAAGAACGGAATCCACAAGATGTCGCTCAAGATGGCGGTCGACGCGCTCATCCCGCTGTCGAACGAGCACATCTGGGTCATCAAGGCGACGACGAAGAGCAAGGACGGCGGATTCAGCACGAAGGCCGAGATGGTCGACAAAATCAAGAAGGACAAGGCGTGGACGCTCAAGACTATAATCAGGAGCTTCAACAACAGCTGCGACATCAAGAAGATAAAGGCGGAGCTCGTCCCGTCAATCCTCACCGCATCCGAGTGGACGGCATGGAACAGCGCGGCGAAGAAAGTCCTCGAGTCCGACTCGACATTCGGCGTGAACCCGAACAACTCGAACGAGTGGACCGTGCGCGACCGCGAAATCACTCCGGAGGAGAAGCTCTCCAACGAGTTCAAGGCGCAGAAGCAGTTCTTCCCGAGGGTCGACATCCTCATGAAGTTCTGCAACAACGACCTCGACAAGACGTCGGAGCTTTTCGTCGACATGCGCGACTACTTCACGGGATACCTCAAGTCATACATCAACATGGGGGACACGAAGGACATCAGCGAGCAGCTCATGGCGTCATACCTCATAACGAGGCGCGTCTACCCGCAGTTCATCGAGCAGAACGCCGACAGCGTGAATTTCGAGAAGCTCTACAGGCAGATTGAGGACCCTCGCAAGATGTACACGTCGCTCAAGGACACGAAGAACACGTCGCTAAAGGCGGACTTCCTCAAGAATGTGGGCGAGCTCAGCGACTGGGTCCAGCAGTACATCAGAATTTTCCCGGCCGTCCTCAGCAAGGACATGCTCACGATTCTCGTCAACAAGGGACACAAGGACGAGGTGCAGAAACTCGCCCAGACCGCGTTCGACGACTTCAAGGGATACCGCGACCTCATCTACTTCTTCTTCGACGAATGCCGCACGGACGAATGGTTCACGGAAATAAACATTCCGCTCCAGAAGCAGCTCATCGCGCTCGTGAACATCATCTCGCAGGCTTACAAGGCAATCGACAACCACGTCGACTCGACCGAGAACAAGAAGATAATCGCGAACATCTGCAAGCTCATCTTCAACACCGGAAAGAAGAAGGACGACGACGGCTCGTCAATCTACGCGCAGTACATGCTCGGAAGCGACAAAGAGACGATGACGCACATGTACACAATCGTGGACGACATCGCGGAGCTTGACGACCTCATCAAGGCGCAGCTCAGAAGCCGCATCCTCGAAAAGTACCCCGACTTCAAGTTCCACAAGGCGGAAGAGAAGACGACGACGCCGAAGGGAATGCTCGTCACGAAGCGCAAGCTCGACGAGAAGCGCGCGCTCGAGGAGCGCATGAACTCGGTGGACCTGCCGAAGATTGCGAAGGAAGTCGCGGAAGCGAAGGAAAAGGGAGACTTGAAGGAGAACGCGGAGTACATCGCGGCGAAGGAAGCCCAGCACAAGCTCGGGCTCGACCTCAAGCGCCTTCAGGAGGAGCTTGCGCGCGCGGTCATATTCGACCCGACGACGGCGACGGCATCAATCGTCTCTTTCGGAACGGACATCGTCCTCGAAAACAAGGACACCGGCGCGGAGGAGAAGTACACGATTCTCGGGCCGTGGGAGTCGGAGCCGGAGAACGGAATCATTTCCTACATGTCTCCGTTCGGCATGAACCTCATGGAGCACAAGCTCGGCGAGACGCTCTCGTTCACGATAAACGAGCACAAATACCAGTATGTCATCAAGAACATCGCGATAAACACAGCGCTCACGAAGTTCTAATGGCTGCCTAGCATTTTCTGACGGACCGGGATTCCTCCCGGTCCGTTTTTTTTTGCAGGCAGAGCCTCTTTTTTTTACAGCACCCCAACCGGAAGAAATCACGAATACAGGAGGGCGTTGACGATGGCGGCCGCGACGGAGCTTCCGCCCTTCCGCCCGCGCGCCACGATAGAATCGAACGGAGCCGAAAGGACAAGCTCCTTCGCCTGGACGACGTTCACGAACCCGACCGGACAGGCGACGACAAAAGCCGGGGTGAAAATTCCCGCGTCATGGAGCTGCCGGAGACGCACGAGGGCGGTCGGCGCGTTCCCCACCGCGAAAAAGACGGGGCGGCCGCCGAACAGCCGGACAGCCTTGTCGACGGAGCACGCTGCCCGCGTCAGCCCGGATTTTTTCGAGGCGCAGGCGACATCATCGTCCGCCATAAAACACGCCTTCTCAATGCCGAACGACGCGCAGAAACGCGACGAAATACCCGACAAGGCCATGTTCGTGTCCGTCACAACGACGGGCTTCCCATTCTTGAGGAGCGAGACCGCCTTGCTGACGGCATCCTTTGAAAAGACGAGGTTTGAGGCGAAGTCGAAATCCGCCGTCGCGTGGATGCAGCGGAGGACGACCTTCTCGTTTTCCGCGGGCACGGAAATTCCCATGCGGGAAAGCTCCCCGCGGATAATCCTCATGCTTTCCGCCTCAATCTCCTCGGGAAGGAAAGCCCGCACCGAATCGAACGAACCAAGGTCTCCGAACAAAAAATCTTCCATAAAAAAAACTCCCATAAAAACAATCGGCCGTCAGAATTCGACGCCCCGCCTCGCAGCGACGCCGGAATCGAACGGATGGCGGACTTTCACCATCTCCGTAATGTAGTCGGCGCGTTCGAGGAAAACAGCCGGCGGGTTCCTTCCCGTAAGGACGAGCTCGAGAAGCGGTGGCGGCGACATGACGAGCGACTCGACGGCGCCCCTGTCGACAAGCGACGAATTCCATGCGGCACACACCTCGTCAAGGACAAGCAGCGCGGGAGCGCCGCATTCCGAGACGATGGACAACGCGCGCGAAAGGTTCGCGTCGGAAATACGGCGCGTTTCCCTCCGCTCGTCTTCATCCATGGCGGAGACGAATTTCCCGCAGCCTTTTCCGCGGAGGACGACAGCGCCGAGTTTTTCGAGCGAATCGACCTCGCCCGCATGGCGCGACTTCAGGAACTGGACGAAAACGACGGGAACGGACGAGCCCAAGGCGCGAGCGGAAAGCCCGAGCGCGGCTGTCGTCTTCCCCTTCCCCTCCCCGAAATACAAATGTATCACGATTTTTCCTCCCTGCTGATGCCCATGATTTCATATATCGCGCCGATGTCGAGCGACGCGCGGACAGATTCCTCAAGAAGGCGGAAATTCTTCTCGCGGACGGACGCCGGCTCCTCGAACGGAGGAAGTGCGCATCCTTTTGCAGACGCGAGCGAGCCGAGAACGGCGCGGAGAACGGCAGGCTCGTCGAAAAAACCATGGACGTACGTTCCGAACGCGTTCCCCTCCGCACAGAAAACGGCGTTCCCGCCCCCGCGCGAAAAGACGCTCGCGCCCTGATGCACCTCGTACCCCGTCGCGCGGAGAGACGAAAGGAACGAGAAAAAACCGTCCAACGGCGGGACAATCCACTCGCCGCGGGAAAGCGTTTTTTTCGTGCCGAACACCGTATCGACGGGAAGGAGCCCAAGCCCGTTCCGGACGGATGGGCGCCCGCCCTCAGACGCCGCGGAATCGTCGAGGACCCGCCCGAGAATCTGGTAGCCGCCGCATATTCCCGCGACGGGCTTCTTCTCCGCGAAGCGGCGCACAGCCCCGCCAAGCCCGCTTTCCTCCATGAATTCCATCGCGCGCACGGTGTTCTTCGTCCCCGGAACCACAATCATGTCCGCGCCGAAATCGACCTCCGACGGCGACTCCGCCTTCTCGACGGAAACGAACGGAACCGACGTGAAGGCGGCTATGTCGGTAAAATTCGAGACGAACGGAAGCGCGATTACGATTATCCGTATCAAAGGCGCGCTCCTCCTGACGAAAATGCTGCCGAACGAGAGGGAATCCTCGGCATCGAGCGAAAGCCCCTTCATGAAGGGAACGACGCCGAGCGTCCGCACGCCCGTCAGGTTCTCAAGCTGCGAAAGTGCGCCCGACAAAAGCGAGATGTCGCCACGGAATTTGTTCACGACGAACCCCTTTATGCGGCCTCTCTCCTTCTCTCCGACGAGGGCGTACGTCCCGTACAGCGACGCGAAAACGCCACCCCGGTCGATGTCGCCGACAAGGAGAACGGGCGCGTCGACAAGTTCGGCAAGCCCCATGTTCACGATGTCGCCCTCGCGCAAGTTTATCTCGGCGGGGCTTCCCGCGCCCTCGATGACGATTATGTCGTTCTCCGAAGCGAGAGACTCGAACGCCTCCATGATTTTAGGGACGAGCGTCTTCCTGAACGAAAAATAATCGGCTGCCCGCATGTCCCCGACAGCCTCGCCGCACACGATGACCTGGCTTTTCGAATCCGACGTCGGCTTGAGGAGAATCGGGTTCATCCTCACGTCGGGAAGCGCGGCGCACGCCTCCGCCTGGAGAATCTGCGCGCGCCCCATCTCCTTCCCGTCCGCCGTCACGCCCGAGTTCAGCGCCATGTTCTGAGACTTGAACGGAGCGACGCGGAAGCCGTCCTTCGCGAATATCCTGCACAGAGCCGCCACGACGAGCGACTTTCCCGCGTCGGACATCGTCCCCTGAACCATCAGGACTTTTGCCCGCTTTCCGAAAGGCTTCTCCGCGGGCTGCGGGAGCGGGACGGGAGAGAGGAGCGAAGTCAGCGCGTCGATAAGGAGGGAATTCTCTTCGGGCGAGCGGACGGATACGCGGTGGAAATCGGGGCCGAGTGAGCGGAACGTCGAGCAGGAGCGGATGGAAATCTTCTTCCCGCGGAATTCGACGAATTCGACCGCACCGTCGGCGGCGCACAGCTCGGAAAGGCGGCGGCTCCTGAAAACGACGAAATTCGCGCGGCTTTCTGACCGCCACAAGCCGAGCGAATCAAGCGCACGGCAAATCCGCGCGCGCTCGGAGGAAACGAGGGAGCGCATACGGGAAACCCACGAGGAGCCGCGGCTCTCCGCGCGAAGGACAGCCCCCGCACACGACTGCGTTACGGAGCCGACGGCCCACGGCCGGGAAAACGCCCTGAAAGCCTCCGCGTTCCTTTCCGAAAGGCACAGCGCGTAGCCGAACCGGAGCCCCGCCATCCCGTAAAATTTCGTGAACGCGTCGACGATGACGACGGACGGGAATTCTCCGCGGGAACGGACAATCCTCCTCAGCACCGACTCAGCCTCCTCTGAGAACATCGAAAAGCAGGAGTCGAGGACAAGCATCGCGCCCTCCTCCTCGCAGATGCCGGAAATCCGCCGAATCTCATCAAACGGAGCGACCTCCCCGAGCGGGTTCGACGGGCTTGCAAGGTAGACGACGCCGGCGCCGCTTCCCCGGATTTCCTCAGCATCGCGCGCATGGACGACGCGGAGAGACGCGCACGAAGCGGCCCGCCCGTACTCGGAGAACGCCGGCTCCATCACGACGGCACAGGCGCTCCGCGAGGACGCGACGAGCGCGGAAAGGAGAATCACGTCGGCGGCACCCGCGCCGCACACGAAATCGGACGCACCGCATCCCCACCTCCCGGCAAGAAGGGCGCGGAGAGCGGAGCAGTCCGGGTCGGGATACGGGCAGCACGAACCGGGATGGAGCGCGGCGGAATGGAGCGCCTCAGCCGCCGCAGGATGGATTCCGAGCGGGCTTACGCTCGCGGAAAAATCGGCATCGACAAAAACGCGCGGGCCTCCGTGAAGGTTTGTTCTCTCATCATTCTCATTCATCTTCTGAACTCCAAAAAAAACGACAAAGCCGACAATGCGGCACAGAAAAGCGACGACGAGGCATACATCGAAACGACGGCCAGCGTTATATCATGGGGAACGACGGCGCGCACGTCGTCCCCGATAAACGGCTTCCGCTCCACCTTCCCCTCGTACGAGGCGTCGCCCGCGAGCCTGACCCCGAGCAGCCCCGCGATTACGCTCTCTGTCTGAGCCGAATTCGGGGAAGCGTGGCGGTACCGGTCGCGGAAAAAAATCCTGACGGCGCGCGCAGTCCCGAAAAAGCGGAACGGCACGCTCGAAACAATCATGAACAAAGCAGCAATGCGCGCGGGAACGAAATTCGCCGCGTCATCCATCCGCGCCGCGAACGTCCCGAAAAAAGCGTACCGCTCGTTCTTGTACGCAATCATCGAATCCATCGTGTTCACCGCCTTGTAGAAAAGCGCCAGCGGCGCGCCTCCCAAAGCATAGAAAAGAAGCGGCGCGAAAACGCCGTCCGTCGTGTTCTCCGCGACCGTCTCGACGCACGCCCTGACGACGCCGCTTTTGTCAAGGCAGGCAGTATCGCGCCCGACTATGCGGGAAACGGCCGAGCGCCCCTCCCCGACGGAAGACGACACCGCCCTCCGAACGTTCTCAGCCTCGTCGCGAAGGCACCGCGCGGCGACGGACTGATATCCCCAGAAAACATCGAGCAGGAGGAGAATCACGAGAAGCGGGAAGGAGCCGGCCCTAGTTCCGACGATGAAGGCGGAAAGGAGGACGGCCGCCGGCACGATAAACGAGACCGCAGACACGGAAACGGCGAGAACTGCCCCGGAAACGCGCTCCCTGACGATTCTCGACGAGCACGGCGGGCAGCGGAACACGCGCCGAAGCGCGCCCTCAAGCGCCCGGACAAGCCTCCCCATGAGGACGACGGGATGGAACGACGAAATGGCGGGAATCTCCCCAAAAAGGGAGTCGAGAAGGAAGACCGCGGGAAGCCGGAACGCGATGGTGGAAAGATGAAGCGCGAAAAGGAGGCGCACTGACGACAAAATCAAAGCGAAACCTCCCCGAAACGGAATGACGCGTTCCCGCTCTGCCATGAAAAATACGGGACGCCCCCAGCCCCCCTGAAGAACGAGCTGCACAATGCCATCTGCACGCCCCCGTGCGCGACTATCACCGCGACGCCTCCCGGCGGAACGGAGCGCATCGCGGCAGAGAACGCGGCGGACACCCGCGACGTGAAAACGGGAATCGACTCGCCGGGAAAATCAGCCGACGACGGGCACGCGCCGTTTCCGTTCGACGAGAGCCATTCTTCGTAGAGGAGCGCGTTTTTTGAGGAGCGGCTTCCGTCGGCAAAACGCCCTTCGGAAAGTTCCCCGTGCGTCATGTTCTCAAGAAGCCCCAGCCGCATCTCCCGGAAATCCTCGACGACGCGAATCTCGGAATGCGGGAAGAGAACCCGCGCGCTCGAGACGGCGCGCACCATCGGGGACGAAAAAACAACGGGCGGCTCCGAAACCGCCTTCGCGACGTCCCCTCGGAACCCGGAAAGCGCAGCCGGAAGGGAAGACGCGGCATCTGCGACGCCCTTCATCCCGGCGGAGGAAAGCGGCACGTCGGAAAGCCCGCCGGCAAAACGGCGCTCCCTGTTCGCGCCGGTCTCCCCGTGCCGGAAAACCGCGGCGTATTTTGGAAGCTCCCCCGTCCCGGGCGCGCCCTTTATGACCTGAGGAATCCCCGCGCACATAAGGACGACGGAATCGGCGACATGCGCGAGCGCCTGGTTCAGCCTTCCGTTCTTCTCGCGGAACGCGCGCTCCTCCGCCGACAGGGGAACGACACCGCAGCCGATTTCGGTCGCGACGACGACGGGAAAGGATGAAATCCGCTCCACCGTACGGGAAAGGGCGGGAAAAGGCGTATCCTCCTCGGAGGCGAACGCGGAAACGTCATCATCGGAGACGACATGGACGAGCGAAGAGGGCGTGCCGGAAAGCGACGACGCGATCGACATGGCATGCTTCCTCCTTCCGGAAAAAGCGCCTCCTATAACCATAATCATCGGCGCCATCCTTCCGGAATCGGCAATGCAAAAAATTCATATTCCTGAAACGACATGCAAAGATGATACCACATCGTGTAGAATGTTTTCATGGACAGGAAAACGACGACGGAGACAGCCGTCATCCCGCACGGGAACGAGGCAAAAACGATACGGAAGATTCAGGACGAGCTGTGCAGGAAAACGGGCGCGGTCCCCACGTTCCCGCTTTTCGTGCGATTCGGCGCGGGCGCGGAAGACATCGGGGATATAGAATCGTGCTCGGCGGAAGGAATCTCGGCCGAAGGAAAATCGATATTCATCAGGGCGAGTGCGAGTACGGGCAGAGGGAAAATCCGGGGGGCGATACAGATTGCGAAAGACGCGGAATTTCCCGGGCGCGCGGAGGGAACGCCGGCATCGGTGCGGCTTCCCGTCTTCAGGGTCGCGCGCGTGTCGTTCAGCGAGGACCGCGACGGATGCGAATGGGAAATCCTCTCCGAGAGATGGGTGAAATCACGCGACATCGACGGGAATTCCCGCGACGACGCGGACGACGCGGGAGCATGAGCGCGCAAAGGACGACATGACGCCGGAAAGCGCCGAAAAATATTCCCCCATCCCCGCGTCCATGGCGGGAAGGCGCTCGAGGAATATGTCGGGAGAGACGAGGACGACATCGCGGGCGCGGACGGACAGGGCGGAAAGGAAAGCGGAGACGGACTGGCGCGCGTCCGGGTCGATTTCCCCGCCTCGGAAAAGCGCCCGGGAGACGAGGTTGCCCGCATCCTCGACGAGGACGGTCGCCCCGGAAAAAACGGGAGCATCCGAAAAGCGCGCCAAACCGGAAAAAGCGCCGCGCGGAATCTCCACGGTGGAAAACCCCTTCCCCGCCCGCAGCGCGCGATGCCGCGCAATCCTCGACGGGGCATCGCCGCCCGAAAGCGGGTCCATAGCCGCGAGGTACACAAGCCTTCCTCCCCCCGCCCGGACAATTCCCGAAGCGAAATCCTCCGCGAACGCCGACTTTCCGGAAGCGCTTCCCCCAAAAACAAGCGCATTCAAAACGGTTTGTACGCCTCTATCCGTATCTGCCCGAACGTCGGCATCGTCTTGTAAACGTCGAGCGCCATATCCAGCATCGGGAGGAACGCCATGCACCCCGTCCCCTCCCCGAGGTGGAACCCCGCATCGACCGCCGCCCTCAGCCCGAGCGCGGAAAGCACGGCACGCCCCGCGCCCTCCGACGAGACGTGGCTGGCAATCATGTATCCGGCCGATTCCGGGACGAGATTCGACGCGCAGAGGGCGGCGACGGCCGAGATGAACCCGTCAACCACGACGGGACGGCGGAACACGGCGCCGCCGATGAAGAACCCGCACATCGCCGCGATGTCGAACCCGCCGAGCTTGGAAAGGACATCGGAGGCATCGGAGGCGTCGGGGGCGCGCAGGCTGATTCCGCGGGCGACAACGGCGCGCTTCCTCGAAAGCCCCTCGTCGGAAAGCCCGGCGCCGCGCCCCACCGTCTCGGAAGGAGGCAGCCCCAAAAGGACGGACGCCACGGCCGCCGACGTCGTCGTGTTCCCGATTCCCATCTCCCCGGTGCACAGGATATCGAAGCCGAGCGACGCAAGCCGCCCCGCCTCCTCCACGCCGCGGACAATCGCGGAAAAGCATTCCCCGCGCGTCATGGCGTCGCGCTCGATGAAATTCCGCGTGCCGTTCGGGGCAATCCCGACATCGAGCGGGAAGACCGAGACGCGCGCAGTCTTCGCCATCTTGCAGACGGAGCTTTCCCCGCGAATCATATTCTCGTAGACGATGCGCGTGACTTCCTGCCCCGCCTGCGTCACCCCCTCGGAGACGACCCCGTTGTCGGAGCAGAAAACGGCAAGCGCGCGGCGGGAAATCGACGGGTTCTCCGTCCCGAGCGCGGAGGCGACGCGGCACACGTCGTCCTCGAGCACGCCAAGCCCGCCGAGCGGTTTTGCTATGCTCATCCACCGCTCACGCGCGCGGGAGAACGCACCGCCGTCGCATGGAGACGCCGACGACACAAGCTCACGAAACCGCGCCTCGATTGGGGAACATTCACTTTTCATGCGGGCAACCTCCTTTTCTGCACGACGAGCATCCTGCACACGACGAGCATCCTGCACACGACGAGCACCCCGCGCAGGAAAGCCCCCTCATCGACTCGAACACGAGCGCGGCATCGACGAACCGCTCAGCGACGGCAGGATTCGACGGGAAATACAGATGGGGGAACCCCGCGACGATGTTCCGCTCGCCTCCGCGGCAGCGCGGCGCGTTCGACGGGGACGAGACCTGGACGCACATCCACGAGCGCCCGTCGCCCTTGACCGCGCGGAACGAGCTTCCGTTCTCGCTCGTGTCGAAATAATGGAATTCGTGCGCCTTTATCCGCCCGCCTTTTTCCATCAGGAAGGAGTCCTCCAGCGCCTCAAGCTCTATGTAGCCGAACCGGACGGGCTTTCCCTCGTTCCTGAAACTCCCGCCGAGGATTCCGAGCATCTGGAGGTAGAGGAAGCCGCCGCATTCCGCGAAAACAGGCGCGCCGCTCCCGCAGAACCTCCGTACCGAAGACGACGAGCGCGAATTGTCGGCAAGGCGCGAGAAGAAAAGCTCCGGATAGCCGCCGCCGATGTACAGGGCGGAGCATCCTTCGGGAACCTCCTCGTCGGCAAGCGGGGAGAAGAACGATATCCCGGCACCGGCGGCGCGCAGCATGTCAAGGTTCTCCCGGTAGTAGAAGCAGAAAGCGTCGTCGCGCGCGACGGCGATGCGCACTTTTTCCCGCCCCGGCTCCGCACGCATGGGAGCGCATTCCACCGGCGCCCCGGAAAACGACGCCGCGCGAAGAATCCCGTCGATGTCGAGCGTCTCCGAAGCGCGCGCGGCTAGCAGCTCCATTTTCCCGCCTATTCCGGGAACGGTCTCCGGCGTCATAAGCCCGAGATGGCGGGAGCCGACTGAAAAGCCCTCATCCTCCTCCAGAAAGCCAAGGCAGCCGACGCCGCATTCCTTCCGTATCATTTCGGAAAGGAGCGCGTACCGGCTCCGGGAGCATCTGTTCAGGATTATGCCCGCGATGCGAGCGGACGGGCGGAATTTCATGAAGCCGAGAATTTCCGCGCAGAGCGACAACGAGCGCCCCTTAACGTCGAAAACAAGTATCACGGGAGAATCGAGCGCGGCGGCAACCTCGAACGCGCTCGCGCCGATTCCGCCGGAAACGCCGTCGAAATACCCCATGGAGCCCTCGACAATCGCAAGCGAGCACCCCCTCGTGTCGGACTCGAACACGGTGCGCGCGCCGTCAGCGCCGCTGAAAAAAATGTCTATGTTTCCCGTAACGTGCGCGGAAAGCGAATGGAACATCGGGTCAATGAAATCGGGACCCGCCTTTATGACGGCGACGCGCGCGCCTGGAAAGCGCTGGCGGACGACCATAGACAGGGCGCACACGACGGTCGTCTTTCCGCCGGAACTTGATGGAGAAGAAATCAGTATTCGTGGAACCATATGCGAAAGAGTATGCCGAAAATCGAAGCGAACATAAAGGCTGATTCCGCCCCGTCAAAGCTCCTCAAGAAGCTCCTCGGCGCCGTCGTCCTGAATCCCCGTCCGTCTGAGGACGATTATCGTCATGTCGTCGTCGCGCGGAACCTCTCCGATGAAGCCGAAAAGCGAGGAGACGAGGTCGTCGAGAATCGCCTTGGCGTCCTTCCCGCCTGATGCGCGCAGAATCTCCATCACGCGCTCCTTGCCGAACTGGTCGCGGAATTCGTTCATCGCCTCCGTCAGCCCGTCCGTGAAGCAGACGAAGACGTCGCCCTCCTCCATCTGAAATCGGATTTCGGGAAAGGAGACGTCGATGTCGCGGATTCCGATAGCGCCGTACTGGAACTGTCCCTCGTCGTGGACAATCTCGCAGACGGAGGACGTGGCGGCCCGGAACAGAATCGGATGAGGATGGCCCGCGTTCGCCATCTCGACACCGCACGTCCCGTTCTCGTCAGGCCCGGTGAAGCGTATCAGAAGCCCCGTCAGGTAGTTCTCGATGTCGCCCTTCGCCTCGATTATCTGCTCGTTCACGCGGTAGAGCGCCGTGGAGATGGAGCGCGCCTTTTCGTTGCTGTCCCGGAACGACTCGTAGACGATGTGCTTCGAGAGCATCGTTATGAGGCTCGCCGCGATTCCGTGCCCGGAGACGTCGAAAAGCGACATTCCCCGAAGAGTCCTCCCCTCGTGGTAATAATCGAAAAGGTCGCCCGAGACTTTCGCAGCCGCCTCGTACGCAATCGCCACGTCCCAGCCGAGGAACGAGACCTCAGGAAGGGGAAAGAATTTCTTCTGCACTATCGACGCCATCTCAAGGTCGACGTTGCTCCGCCTCATCTCAAGCTCAAGCCGCTCGTTCGCCTCGGAGAGCCGCTTCGTCTTCGCCCTGACCTCCGTGTCGAGGTTGAAGGAGAGAATCTCGTTGCGCCGGTAGACCCTGTTGTAGCGCACGGTGAGTATCATGATGAAGACGAAGAGCGAGACCTGCCAGCCGAATATCGATATGTAGGGCTGCGCGGTGAACATAAGTATGTCGCGGAGTATGAAGTCGGCGAGAATCGTGCATATGGTCGGGAGGAAGCCGACGGCGAGGATACGCGCCGAGGTGCGCGCCTGCGCGTCCGCCCCGAAAAACGCCCGCACGACCTCGCGAATCCCGAACCCGAGCTGGAACGCCATCATCACGAGGCACGGAATCGTAAGTCGCATGAGGAAATTGTAGTCCGGGGCAAAAAGGCAGGCGCCCGAGGCGGTCAGCAGCAGGACGGGCATTGCGAACCGCACCAGCGGGGAAATCCTCACGCGCAGGTACTGCATCATGAAAAGGGAGGCGAACGTGACGACGAAGAAGAAGCTTATGCAGAGCGCGAGCTTTGTGAAAAGGAAATACGAGACGAATTCCATGTCGTAAATCGGCACGTCGGAGGCGCAGAACGGAAGCAGGAAGCAGACCGTCGAAAGGTTCAGGAGGCTGAACGACAGGTTGTCCTTCTCGTTGCGCCGCCCGATGTACATAAGGAGATACAGGATGAACGCGCAGAGCATGCCCCCGGAAAACATGATGTACATCCTGACGTTCCAGAACGTTATCATGTCGGACGTGCGGGACGCGCTGTCGTACTCGTCGACGAAAACGAAATCGGAGATGTCCCCGCGCCCGTGCACCCAGACCTTGACGAGAATCGTGTTCACGCCCTCCTGCCGTATCATCGAGTTCGGGAAATAATAGAGGTGCGACTGGAAAAGCGAGCTCTTCTCATTCGGGGGGAACTCGCCGTAGCCGCCGACGTACACGTTGTTGAGCCAAACCTTGTCGGAGAAATGCAGGTATGGAATCACGAGCCCGAGGCTTTTGTAGCGGAGCATCTCCGGGACAGTGAATTCCATCTTCAGCCAAATGAACGCGCCGTCACGCCCGACAAGCGGCTCGAAGCAGCGCTTGTGGCTCTCCCGCGCCTTACGCAACTCCTTGAATTCCGCGAACGCCGCGGAATAGACGTTGCTGTGCGCGTCCGTCCGTGCCCAGCTTATTCTGTCGTTAAGGTAAATCCGCGTCGAAGAGCCGAACCTGCACGACATCAGCCCAAACGTCAGCAGCGAGAGAAGCGCCATGATGAGAATTTTGCCACCGAACCGTCCGGAACTGCTCATAAGGGCTGAATCACCTCCCCATCAGAGTGACGAGGCAGACGGGATTCTCGGCCTTCATCAGGTGGACTTTCCCCGCGCGCGCGGATTCCGCCACGGAAACCTGCACGACCTCGAATTCGCGCTTGTACCTGCCGGCATACGTGACGCACTCGGAAAGCGTCTCCGGGGTCGCGCACGCCACGACTACGCGCGCAAGCGGATTCTTCCCGAACACAGCCTCGGCAATCTCGACGAGGTTCCCGTCGCTTCCGCCAACGAAAACGGCATCGGGGAGCGGAAGCTGCTCAAGCGCGGCGGGAGCCTTACCCTCGACGATTTCCATGTTCAGCGCGCAGAATTTTGCCCTGTTCTCGCGGAGGAGCGCAACGGCGTTTTCCTTCTTCTCCACGGAATAGACCGAGCATCCGGCACAGCGCGCCAAATCGATGCTGACCGCGCCAGTCCCCGCCCCGACATCCCAGACGACATCGCCGTCGCGCACGGAAAGGAGGGAAAGCGCAAGGGAGCGCACCGCGCGCTTCGACATGGGGACGCCCTTCCCCGCGCTTTTCGACTGCGAGCGGACGAACGCATCGTCGGGAAGCGCCCCCGAGCCGCGCGGAACCTCGAAATCACCGGCAGGGATTCCCTCCACGAGGACGACGGAAAGCCCCATCGACGAGAGCGACTCGTAATCGCGAACGAAAGCGTCGCTTTCCACGCTCCTCATGTCGAACGTGACAATCCGCTCGTCGCAATAGCTCAGCCTGTCCGCGACCGTGACGACGGCGAGGAGCTCCCTGTCGAGAAGGTAATCAACCACGGATTTCGCGGTGACGCGGCCGCCCGTAAGGAGGAAGACCGGCTTGCCGCGGGAAACGGGATGGAGGACGGCGGGAATCTCGCAGTCGACGCCGTGAGCCGACACGAGCTCCCACTCGTGCCAGTCGCGCCCGAGCCTTGACGCGAGGACCTGAGCGGACGTCAGCCCAGGAACGAGCTCCACGTTCCAGCCCTTCCCGACGAGAATTTCCCGGAGACGCCCCGCGCCGGAATAGAAGCCGCTGTCGCCGGAGAAAACCGCGCAGCACGTCCGCCCCGCGTTTTCCGGAAGCGAAATGAACGACTCGAATTTCTCCGCGATTTCCTCGGAATTGTAGGAGCAGAACCACTCGCCGTTCACCAAATCCTCGCCGACGACCTCAAGGACACGCTCCGCGCCCGCGACAACGGAAGCGTTCTCTATCCGCTTCACCGCCTCAAGCGTCATGCACGAAAACGCACCCATGCCGACGCCGACCAAAAAACATTGCTTCATACGACCCCCGCCTTATTCCCCTAAAAACGTCCGCCGTCAGACGCCGACGACAAGCACGCTCATGTACGCGTTCCCGAAAACATCCGCGCCGGCCTCAGCGAGCGCGTCTCCGGTCAATATCCGCTCGTCCGCCCCGCCGGCACCCTGCACGAGATGGGCCGAGCCTGAAAGTCCGCGGGAAACCACCTCGGAGACGATTTCCCCAAGATGGCGCGGGGATTTCATGAAAATCTTCGTCCCCGGTGACGAAAGCACGTCGCCGAGCGCGCCCGAGCGGTAGCACGCGTCCCCGGGAATTATCCTGATTTCGTCGCCGAGCCCCGGAGCCATGTCGAGCGCGCACGAGCATGCCGCCGCGCAAAAAGACGGCACGCCCGCGACGAATTCGACGCGGAACCCCATCTGCCCGACAATTTTTGCGATTCTTGCGGCAGTGGAATAAATCGAGACGTCGCCTATCGACACGAACGCGACATCACCTTTCTCAAGGTATTCTGCGGCACGGGAAGCGAACGCCCCGTATTCGGCATCAGTCCTCGCCTTGTCGCCCGACATGGAGAACCTGACGCCGACGCACTCCTTCCCGGACACGTCGACCGCCTCGCATACGCAGTCGAACGCGATGTGCTTTCCCTCGCCGGAGCCGGTTACGGGATAGAATATGGTCGGGCACCTCCCGAGGACGCGGACCGCGCCCAGCGTAATGAAATCGGCACCGGCAGGACCGGTACTGACAGCGTAAAATGTTCCACTCATAGATTCCGAAAAAAACATGCCGCGCAAAGAGGACGCGCAGCGATTCCTCCAAAAAAGGATACCCCGCGAAAAAGCGGGCAAATCCATTATACCACCTAATACGCGCGCTTTCACTTTCAATTTTCAGTTTTCGATTATAAACTGTCGCCATGACGCTATCGAACGAATCGCTTGTGCAGCTCTCAAAGCACGTCTTCTATATAAAATACCCGACGAACATAGGAATAATCTCGGCGGAGGAGGAAAAACGCCTCTATCTCATCGACACCGCGAACGACGACGAGTCGGTGCAGCGGATAATCGACTTCCTCAAGGAGCGCTTTCCCGGATTCAGGATTGCCGCCGCGCTCAACACGCACGCGCACGCCGACCACTGCGGCGGGAACGCACGGCTCATGGAGGAGACCGGATGCGAAATTTGGGCGGGAAAGGGAACGGACGCCCTCCTCGAGAACCCCGACATCGAGATGAACATCATCTGGGGAGGAACGGCCGTAAAGGAGCTTCAGACAAGGTACTTCATCGCGAGGAAAAGCCGCGCGTCGAAAATCCTCGAGGAGGGAAAGGCGGAGCTGATACATGCCGGAAACGGGAAATTCATCGCAGTCGAGCCTATTCCGCTCGGGGGGCACTACATACGGCAGCTCGGGTTCCTCGTGACGGACACCGACGGAAAGAAAACGCTCTTCATGGGCGACGCTATTTCGGGGAGGAACGTCATCAGGAAATACTGGATTCAATACCTTCTCGACGAGGCGGGGACGAAGGAGACGCTCTCCCGGCTCCCGTCAATCGACGCCGATTTCTACGTCCCGTCGCACGGCCAGCTCGTGAACGACATAGAGGGGCTTTCCGAGCTGAACCTCATCGCCGTCCTCGAGACGGAGAACCTCATCCTCGACATAATAAGGACGCCGAAAACCGCGGAGGAGATACTGAAGGAAGTCGCCGACAGGAACGGCATAACGCTCAAGGCGGCGCAGTTCGTCCTCATCGGAAGCACAATCCGCTCGTACCTTTCCGCCCTCCGCGACGAGGGAAGAGCCGATTACGAAATCAGGGAGAACAGGATGTTCTGGAAAAGGACGCGCCAGAACGGATGACGGCCGGGCTTCCGCTCGGGGACAAAAAAAAGCGGACATCCCCGAATGGACATCCGCAAAAACAAAAGAAGGAAAAACAATCAGCTTACGATTGCGATTCCGGCAGAGGCTCCAATCCTCGTGGCTCCGGCCTCGACCATCGCGCAGGCCTCCTCGTAGTTGTGGACGCCGCCGCTCGCCTTCACGCCGAGCCGCTTCCCGACGGTCTTCGCCATGAGGGAGACCGCGTGGACCGTGGCTCCGTTCGGGAGAAGCTTCCCGTCAGCGCCCTTCAGAATCGCGAAGCCGGTGGAAGTCTTGACGAAATCGGCGCCGGCCTTCTCGGCGCACTCGCACGAGCGGACAATCTCCTCGTCGGAAAGGTAGCACGTCTCAAGGATTACCTTGACGAGGGCCGGCTCGCGGTTCTCGACGGACTTCGACGCATCGACGACCGCGCGAATCTCGTCCTCAAGCTCGTCCCACTTTCCCTGCTTGACGAGCGCGAGGTTCTGCACCATGTCGATTTCGTCCGCGCCCTCATCGACGGCGACGGCCGCGGACGCCGCCTTGTTGTCCACGGTGTCCGCGCCGAGCGGGAACCCGATTACGGTGCAGACCTTGACGCCAGTTCCCGCGAGCTTCTCAGCCGCGAACTGGACGAACGACGGGTTCACGCATACGGAGCAGAATTTGTGCTCGGCAGCCTCCGCGCAGAGCTTCTCGATGTCGGACTCGACGGCGCACGCTGAAAGGTTCGTGTGGTCGATGATTCCTGCAATCTCATTCTTTGTCATTTCGATTCTCCAAAAAAAGTTTCCCGATACACTACGACATCTCGGCTTTTGTGGCAACGGCGCGGAATCGAAAAAAAGGAAGAAACCGATTTTTTCCCGTCAGCGGATGCGGAGCGTTCAATTGTTTTCAATCATTTGCAAAAGTTGTACAATACAGCCCCGCTCCGGAAAATCCCGCACAGACGACGCCTTCAGGAAAAGAGGAACAGAGACCCCGTCGGGGCTTTGATTCCGGGAAAGGCGTCCGAGGGAAAACGGGCGGAAAAAAAGACTTGATTCAGGAAGGACAGGTACTATGACAATCCTCGATTTCGGCGCACGCAAAAAGGAAGGGCGCAAAATCTCAATGGTGACGTGCTACGACAGCACGTTCGCAAAAATCATCGACGGAACGGACATCGACACGATACTCATCGGGGACAGCTGCTCCATGGTCATGCACGGGGAGCAGACGACGATTCCCGCGACGATAGAATGGATGGCGGAGCACACGCGCTCCGTCAGGAACGGCACGGGGAAATTCATCCTCGCCGACATGCCGTTCCTCTCGACGAGGCGCGGCATCGAACACGCGACGGAATGCGCGGGAAAGCTCCTCCAGGCGGGCGCGAACGCCGTGAAGATTGAGGGCGTGTTCGGGCAGGAGGACGTCCTCCGCCATCTCGTCATGTCGGGAATCCCCGTAATGGCGCACCTCGGGCTGACGCCGCAGTTCTACCAGGCGTTCGGCGGGCACAAGATGCAGGGCAAGACGGAGGAGGCCGCGGCGAAAATCAAGGAGGAGGCCCTTCTCGCGCAGGAAATCGGCTGCTTCTCAGTCCTCATGGAATGCATACCGCAGGCAGTCGCCTCCGACATAACATCGTCGCTCTCGGTCGCCACAATCGGCATCGGCGCGGGATGCGGATGCGACGGGCAGGTCCTCGTCCTGCAGGACATGCTCGGCATGAGCGGATTCAAGCCGAAATTCGTCAAGCAGTACATGGACGGGCTGTCGCTCATGCGGGGCGCGCTCAACAGCTACGCCGCGGAAGTCGCCTGCGGGAACTTCCCGAGCGCGGAATTCATATCGAAATAACGGAACCAATTTTTCAGGAGGGCACAAACATGAAAATCATACGGACAGCACAGGAGCTGAAAAAGATACGTGCGGAGAACGAGGGGAAGACGGTCGGATTCGTGCCGACGATGGGCGGGCTCCATGCCGGCCACCGCTCGCTCATGGAACGCAACCGCGCGGAGAACGACATCGCGATCGCGAGCGTATACCTCAACCCGACGCAGTTCAACGACAAGAAGGACCTCGAGACGTACCCGGCGAATTTCGACGACGACGTGAAGCTTCTCGAAAGCGTCGGAATCGACTACCTCTTCGCGCCGACGTACGACGTGATGTACCCGGACGGATACACATACAAGCTCACCGAGACGGATTTCTCGCACGTCCTTTGCGGCGCGACACGCCCCGGACATTTCGACGGCGTGCTCACCGTCGTGATGAAGCTCCTCAACATCGTGCGCCCGACGCGCGCGTATTTCGGCGAGAAGGATTTCCAGCAGCTCCAGCTCCTCAAGGGAATGGTCAGCGCGTTCTTCATGGACGTGGAGATTGTCCCCTGCCCCATCGTGCGCGAGGAAAACGGGCTTGCCATATCGTCGCGGAACAGGAAGCTCAGCGCCGACGGAATCAGGATTGCGCCGCGCCTCCACGAGATTCTCGCGGGAAGCGGGACGATAGAGGAGAAGAAGAAGTCGCTTTCGGAAGCGGGCTTCACCGTCGACTACCTTGAGGAAAGGCGCGGAAGGCTTTTCGTCGCCGCGTTCCTCGAGGGCGTGCGCCTTATAGACAACATCCCGCTTTGATTCGCGGGACGGAGGGACGATGATACTGACACTCGACGTCGGAAATTCCACCGTGACGGGAGGCGTTTTCGACGGGGACAGGCTCGTGCTGCAGTTCAGGCAGACGACGAACAAGAATTCGACATCCGACGAAATCGGAATATTCCTGCGCACGGTGCTGCGGGATAACGGAATCGACGCGGGAAAAATAAAGGACGCGTGCTGCTGCTCCGTCGTCCCGCCGATAAACTACTCGCTTTCGAGCGCGGTCAAGAAATATTTCGCGCTCGAGCCGCTGTTCATACAGTCGGGAATAAAGACCGGGCTGAAAATCCGCTACGCGAACCCGAAGGAAATCGGCGCGGACAGGATTGCCGCCGCGATAGGGGCCGTCACGCGCCATCCGGGAAGGAACCTCATCGTCATCGACATGGGGACGGCGACGACAATCGACGTCGTGACCGGCAACAAGGAGTACCTAGGCGGGGCGATTCTCCCCGGGCTGAAAATATCGGTGCAGGCGCTCGCGTCGGGAACGGCGAAGCTCCCGTCCGTCGAGATTGTCCGGCCAGCGCGCATTTGCGGGCAGTCGACAATCGAGGCGATACAGTCGGGAATATTCTACGGGAACGCCGGCGCCGTGCGGGAAATCTGCGGCCATTACGAGCGGCAGATTTTCGGCGGCGAGAAGCCGTTCATCGTCGGGACGGGAGGTTTCGCGCGGACGTTCGACGACTACGGGCTTTTCGACGAAATCGTCCCCGAGCTCGTGCTCTCCGGCGTGAAGACGGCGCTCGAGATGAACAGATAGCGCGGAACAAAACGAGATTTTTTTTCGGAGGAAAACAGAATGCAGATTGAAGTACTGAAATCGAAGCTGCACAGGGCGACAGTCACGGCGGCGATGCTCGACTACGAGGGCTCAATATCGATAGACACGGAGCTGCTCGCGGCGGCGGAGATGCACGCCTACCAGAAGGTGGACATATACAACATCAACAACGGGGCGCGGTTCTCGACGTACATAATCCCCGGGCGCAAGGGCGAAATCTGCCTGAACGGGGCGGCGGCGCGGATGGCGCAGGTCGGCGACAGGATAATCATCGTCACGTTCACGCACATCGAGGAAAGCGAGGCGGACAAATGGCTCCCGAACGTCGTCCTTCTCGGCGACAACAACACGATAAAGGAAGCAGGAAGGAAGGCAATCGCCGCGGGAACGAAAGTTTCCGGCTGAAAAGCATCCGTCGGCGAGCGGATTTTCCCCGCGATTGATGACAACTTCGAGCCTTTAACTGTAAAATGGTCGGATATGATTCAACTACAAGGAACCGTTCTGAACGGCAGCAACAACACGTTCGAGATAGAATGCGATGACGGCGACGGCAACCCGCTGATACGCCCCTGCTCGTTCAAAAGCAAGAGGCTCAAGCTCGACACGAAATACTACAATCCGCTCGCACCGGGCGACAGGGTCGAGATTGAGATAGAAGACAGCGAAAGCCGCAAAGGACTGATAACAGCCCTCGTGCCGAGAAGGAACGAGTTCGTCAGATGGAACGTGAAAGGGCGCGCGCCGCAGCTTCTTGCGGCGAACCTCGATTACGTCATACTCGTGACGACGCCGGAAGAGCCTCCGTTCCGCCCGAAATTCATAGACAGGGAACTCGCGCAGGCGGAGCACCAGAACCTCACCCCGATAATACTCGTCAACAAATACGACCTTCCCGAATCTCAGAACCCGGAATTCCAGAGGCGGCTGCAGATTTGGGAGGACATAGGATACAAAGTTCTCAGGGTCAGCGCGAAAAGCGGAGAGGGGATTCCGGAGCTTGCCGAGCTCGTGACGGGAAAGCTCAGCGCGCTGGTCGGCCAGTCGGGAATCGGAAAGTCGTCGCTCGTCAACGTCCTCGACAGCACGTGCGTCCTCAAGACGGGGAGCCTCTCGCAGAAGTACGGCAAGGGAACGCACACGACGACGAAGGGAAGCCTCATGCACATCCACCTCAACGAATCGCTCGTGAACGGGCTTCCGAACGTGTACGCGTCGATAATCGACACGCCGGGCGTCAGGCGGTTCTGCCTCGACTCGATTGCGGCGGCCGACCTCGCGCTCTACTTCCGCGAATTCAGGAATTTTCTCGGAAAATGCCGCTTCGGGATGAGCTGCTCGCACGAGAACGAGCCGGGCTGCGCGATTCAGGACGCGGTCGAGAGCGGGACGATAAGCGGCGAGCGATTCGAAAGCTGGCGCACCATAAAGGAAGAGATAGAGACAGGCTCCTGGGACGACTGACGGGAGATTTTGACTGTCCGCACACCTCAGTTTTTTTAGGGAAGGAAAATGCACAGGAAGACACTGGAAGACCTCGCGTTCTACCGGATACGGGACGAGATTGCGTCGAAATGCGTGAGCGCGGAGGGAAAGGGACTCATCGACAGGCGGGAGCCGTTCACGTCGGCGAGGAAGGACAAGCTCGACGGGCTGAAGAAGCTCGGGATGCAATGGCAGCGCTCGCTGCGCTCGAAAAGCCCGGCCGTCCTTCCGGGATGGGGGGAAATCGCGCCCTTCATGAAGATGCTCAAGGCGGAAGGCTCCGTGCTCAGCCTCGGGCAGATGCGCTCGCTCAGGGAATTCGCCGACGCGGCGCTGCACGCATACGGCTCCATAAAAACCGCGTCGAAGGAAATCGCCATGAAGGAGCTTTCCGATATGGCGGAGAAGCTCCCCTACTCGGAGCTTTCGGCGACGACGGCGGAAATATCGAGGATAATCGACAGGGACGGCAACATAAAGGACCTCCCGTCGATAAGGGAAATCAGGAACAAAATCGCGTCCATAACGGCGGAGATACAGTCCGCGCTCAAACGCTACACGTCCGACCCCGCGATGAACACGGTCCTCGAATCGAACGTGCCGGCATTCCGCGCGGACAGGCAGGTCCTCGCCGTGAAATCGAGCCAGCGCCTGAAGGTTCCGGGAATCGTGCACGAGGTATCGGGCTCGGGGCAGACGATGTACATAGAGCCGGAGGAAGTCGTCAGGAAGAACAACGAGCTCATGCAGGAGGAATTCCACCTTGCCGAGGAGACGAGACGGATTCTCGCGGAGCTCACCGCGACGCTCCGCCCACATTGCGAGCAGCTTTCATGGGCGCTCAAGCTTCTTTCGGAGATGGACACGGCGCAGGCGGCGGCAAAATGGGGAGCCGAGCACGGCTGCGTCTTCGCTCAGGACGTCTCGGAGGACGAGGCGGCGGCGTTGGTGCAGGCGCGGCACCCGCTTCTGGGGGAGAAGGCGGTTCCCATCGACATAACGTTCCTCAAGGGAAAAAGCGTCCTCATCGTCACCGGGCCGAACACGGGCGGAAAAACCGTCACGATAAAGACGTTCGCGCTTCTTTCGATGATGAACCAGTCGGCGTTCCCCGTCCCGGCGGCGGATGGGACGCGGCTTCCCGTGTTCGACTCGATTTTCGCGGACATCGGGGACGAGCAGTCGATTGACGAGTCGCTCTCCACGTTCAGCGCGCACATGAGGAACATCGCCGCGGCGGTGAAGCACGCGGACAGCCGCTCCCTCGTGCTCCTCGACGAGCTCGGAAGCGGAACGGACCCTCAGGAAGGCGGCGCAATCGCGATGGCGACGCTCGACGCGCTGATAGAGAAAAAATCGTTCGTCCTCGTCACCACGCACCACGGAATCCTCAAGAATTACGGATACACGAACGAGTCGTGCGTAAACGCGTCCGCGGAATTCGACGCGGGAACGCTCGCCCCGACGTACCGGCTCCTCATGGGCGTTCCCGGAGAAAGCCACGCGCTCGACATCGCGCGGCGCTCGGGGCTTCCTGCCGACACCGTAAAAAAGGCGAAATCGTACATCACGAACCAGCAGGCGGACGTCTCGACGCTCATCCGCGGGCTCACGGAAAAGCACGCGGAGGCCGCGCGAATCGAGAAGGAGCTCAGGCAGGCGGAGAAGGAGACGCGCGAGCGGATTTTCAGGATAGAGCAGAAGGAAATCAGCCTCAGGCGGCACGAGAACGAGATTCGCGTGCGGGAGTCGCGTGACGAGTCGGCGTTCATACGCGAGACTAGGAGCCGCCTCGAGAACCTCGTCAGGGAAATCCGCGAGGGAGAAATCACGCGCGAGAAGAACCTCAAGGTGCGCGCGTTCATCGACGAGCTGACGGAGGAAATCGAGTCCGGGGCGGATGAAATCGAGGCGGAATCGCAGCGCATCGACGAGGCGCAGGCGGAGCTCGACAGGAGAATCGAGCAGGAGCAGCGGTTCGACATCTCCGAGAACGGATTCCGGATAATGAAGCAGGCGGAGTCGAAATCCCAGGCGTCGAAGAAGACGAAGAAGCGCACGTCGAACAGGGAGGCGCTCGCCACCGCGAGAAGGACGTTCACGGACGAAGAAGCCGCCGCGCTCGCCCCAAAGAAAAACGCGGGCAAGGCGGAACCCCCGAAAACGTTCGAGGAGGGCTCCGAGGTTCTCTCCCGCTCGTCAAGGATGCGAGGAACGCTCGTCAGGAAGGAGAAACCGGGCGTGTGGCTCGTGCAGTTCGGGACGCTAAGGATGCAGGCGAAGGAAAAGGAGCTTATCCCGCTCGGCGCGCCGAACATAACGGCGAAGGCGGACTTCTCCGTGGAGCTTGCCGGCGAGTCGGGCGAGAACGCGATTTTCGTGAAGGAGGACAACGCCCCGAAATTCGAGCTGCGGCTTTTAGGGATGAGGGCGGAGGACGCGATAAAGGCGCTCCAGCGGCAGCTCGACCTGTGCACGCTCAAGGATTTCAAGAATTTCAGCGTCATACACGGAAACGGCACGGGCGTCCTGCGGCAGGCCGTCCACGACTTCCTGTCGCACTACCCCGGCGTGAAGAGCTTCAGCTACGCGAAGGCGGAGGACGGCGGGTTCGGAAAGACGTATGTCGAGATGATGTGAGGGCGAATTTGACACGGATTGCATTTTTATTCATAATTTTGCATAAAAATGCAATTCAGGGGCAAACAAACGATGAAAGACCGCTCGGAACGATTGAAGACGATACGCAAAGTCATACGGAACAACAGGATAGAAAGCCAGGACGAGCTTCTGTCGCACCTGATAAAGGACGGGTTCGACGTGACGCAGGCAACGCTCTCGCGCGACCTAAAGCTTCTCAAGGTCGGCAAAATCTCGGACGGGAACGACGGGTACGTGTACACGCTGCCGGGCGACGACGAGCGGCTTGAGAACGACGACATATTCGTGCAGGATTTCCTGCGCGGCTACGTCTCAATCGACTGGAACGAGCCGATTGTCGTCATAAAGACGTTCGGCGGACATGCGGACGCTGTCTCGAACGCGCTCGACGCGTTCAACTTCGACGAGATTCTCGGGACGATAGCCGGTGAGAACTGCATATTCGCGTGCCTCAAAAAGGGCGTCTCGGGCAAGGACTTCATGGAGAAGCTCAAGCGGAAGATTCCCGACTTGGACGAGGAATGAGAAAGCTGCCGGCTGCCCGCATCGAAAGCCTGCAGCCGGCGTTTTCTGCGGACGCAGGCATCAAAAAGACAGCGGCGCCGCTACTTGTACCGGGCGCGCACCCCGCCCACGAGCTTGGGACGGGTGTACGCCGCGGAGACGCTCGCCTTTCCCACCGCGGAAATCTTCGGGCGGAACGGCACCGCGACTTCCTTGAGGTGCATCCCGATGAGTGTTCCGCCGATATCGATTCCGGCGGACGCCCGGATATGCTCGACGACGACCGGATTTTCGAAGCCGTTCCAGGCGGCAGTCGCGAGGGAGCCGCCCCCGTGCGCCCATGGAACGACGGAAACCTCGTCGAGGCCGTATTTCTCCGCGCACTTCTCCTCGACGACGAGGCATCTGTTCAGGTGCTCGCAGCACTGGCAGGCAAGGAAAATCCCCCTGGCGGAAAGGACGTCGCGGGCAGCCTCAAAAACACGCCGCCCCGCCTCCTCGCTCGAGTCGTGTCCTATCGTCCCGCCGACAATCTCGCTTGACGAGCAGCCGATGACGAAAACGGAACCAGCCTTGAGCGGATGCTCGTCGAGCATCTGCGTTATTATGCCCGCGACGTCGGCGGACACGCGCCCAAAATCGACATGTGAATCGCAATCCATGAAATCCCCCTAAAAAGGACTCTATTCTCGTTCCGACGGGCGCGGCTGTCAATTCATAAAACGCGAAAAAACGTGCAGATTCGCGCTTTCCATTGTAGAATGGATGAATCCTCCGGAACGCGATTCTCCGGAGGAAAAGCCCGCAGAAAAAGGCGGGAAAGGCTTTTCAGCAGGAGGACACAACAATGAACACAATCAAAATCACCTTCCCGGACGGGACATCGAGGGACATAGCTGCGCGCACGCGCGGAATCGACATACTCGGCTATTTCGGGAACATCGACCAGTCGAAAGTCATAGCGCTGAACGTCAACGGAGAGGTCGTGTCTTTGTCACGCCCGATAAAAGTCTCGGCAAAAGTCGATATCGTCACCGTAGACACGAAGGCGGGCGCGGAAATCTACAGGCGCTCGCTCTGCTTCGTCCTCGCCGCCGCCGCGAACAAACTCTACCCGAATTCGAGGCTTCTGGTCGGGCACTCGCTCGGATACGGCTATTACTACACGCTCGACGGGGACACGCCCATCTCGACATACGAGATATACGAAATCGAGAAGGAGATGAGGGCGATAATAAAGCAGAACCGCCCGATTATGACGAAGCACCTCTTCTACGAGGAGGCATGCGAGATATTCGAGAAGCTCGGCATGACCGAGACGAGGAAGCAGCTCGAATACCGGTGCAAGCCGCGCGTCCTCGTCAACAAGCTCGACGACTCTGATTTCGCGGACATCTACTTCGCGCCGCTCGTCGCGTCAACGGGAATACTCAAAGTCTTCGAGCTCAAAGCGTACGGCGAGGGATTCCTCCTGCGCTTCCCCGAGCACAAGAATCCCGGCAAGCTGACGGAATTCAAGGACCAGCCGAAGATATTCGAGATTTACAAGACGTACAAGGAATGGGGAAAGCGGGTCGGCGTCACGTCGGCGGCAAGCCTCAACGAGCTCATCGTCAAGGGAAAGATAAACGACTTCATCGACATCACCGAGACGTTCCAGCTCCAGAACTACGCGAAAGTCGCCGACCAGATTGCCGCACGGGGCAACGTCAAGGTCGTCCTCATAGCAGGCCCATCGTCATCC
Source organism: Treponema saccharophilum DSM 2985 (assembly GCF_000255555.1). GTDB lineage: Bacteria > Spirochaetota > Spirochaetia > Treponematales > Treponemataceae > Treponema_D > Treponema_D saccharophilum. The sequence continues at coordinate 33,518 of NZ_AGRW01000034.1, read as the reverse complement.
GGGAAGACGACGTCGGCGAAGAAAATCGCGCTGCACCTTCAGGCGCTCGGATACAACCCGCACGTCCTCAGCCTCGACTCGTACTACGTCGGGCGCGACAAGAACCCGAAGGATGAGAACGGGAACTACGACTACGAATGCCTCGAGGCGCTCGACATCCCGCTGCTCAACAAGAACCTCGTCGATTTGTTCGACGGAAAGACAATCGACGTGCCGAACTACAACTTCGACACGGGAACGCGGTTCTACACGGGCGAGACGATGACGATGCGCAAGAACGACATCCTCATCCTAGAGGGAATCCACGGCCTGAACGAGAAGCTCACCCCGCAGGTGAAGCCCGAATTCAAGTTCAAGATTTACCTTTCCGCGCTGACGCAGCTCAACCTCGACGACCACAACAGGATTCCGACGAGCGACAACAGGCTCATCAGGAGAATCGTGCGCGACGCGAATTTCAGGGACAAATCGGCGGCGGCGACGATTTCGATGTGGGACAGCGTCCAGAAAGGCGAGCGGCTCCACATCTTCCCGTTCCAGAACAACGCCGACGCGGTGCTGAACACGGCGCTCGACTACGAGCTTCCCGTACTCAAGGTCTACGTCGAGCCGGCGCTCCGCGCGGTAAAGCCGAACGAGCCCGAGTACACGGAGGCATGCAGGCTTCTGCGCTTCCTGACGCAGTTCAACGCAATCTCGTCCGACTACGTCCCGAAACAGTCGATAATCAGGGAATTCATCGGCGGAAGCTCTTTCAAATACTGACGGTTTCCTAAACAGGCTCCGCGTGCCCCGGATTTTTCCGGGGCATTTTTTTCGGGGGAAGAGCGGAAAATTGACAGCGCGCCGCACTTTTTATACACTTGACCCAAAATGAAAAAAATCCTGCCAGCACTCGTCTTCATCCTCATTACGGCGGCGGCAACCGCGGAGAGCTACCTCAGCGGCGGGCTTCTTCTTTCCGCCGTGGTGAATTCGGACGACGAGACGAACGACTTCACGCAGCTCGTTCCGGGCGCGTTCGTGCACTGGAACGGGTTCAGCGACGTGGAAAAAAAAGCCGGAATACACGCGGACGGAAGCATATCCGCGTTCTACAAGAACGGCGACGAGACGAACGGCGGGGAAAACTCCATCATGATTGGCATCCAAGCGGATTTCGGGCCGGTGCTCAGAATCGGAATACTGCGGCTGCTCTTCCTCACCGCGGGTCTTTCGGCGGGCGCGTCGGTCGGGACGACATGGACGGACAAGACGGACACGACCGTTTCCGAGGCGCACGCGGGATTTTCAGCCCAAGCGTCGTTCATGCTCGCGTCGGGGCTGACGTTCGGCGCGCTCTTCGGATTCTCGCCGCTGAGCTGCGCGTCCGTCTCGATTCAGGAGCGCAAAGAAGAGCGGAACATCTGGAGCACGAAGCCGTCATACCTTTTCGGAATATCGCTCATGTACTGCCGGTAGGAGCCAGGTTCCCCGCAGTCGTGCAAATCCTCAAATTGTGGTAGAATCGTACCCATGTCTATCAACAATACGGCCGAATGCGGCTCCTGCGGAAATACAATTGCGGAGGCAATCTCCGCCCGGTATATACAGAAAGCCGGCGCGAATTCCGCATATGCGGGCGCGGAGAACAGGCTGCAGATGCTCATCATGAGCGAGAAAAGCAGATAACGAATAAAACGAAAACAAGGAAAGAACATGGATTATCAGAAACTACCAGTATACGAGCAGAAGGACAAAATCCTCGAATCGCTCAGGAACAACCAGGTCGTCATAGTGCAGAGCCCCACCGGCTCGGGAAAGACGACGCAGATTCCCGTCATCCTCCACGAGGCGGGGTACTCGAAGAACGGGATGATTGCCGTGACGCAGCCGAGAAGGATTGCGGCGCTGAGCGTCTCGGAATTCATCTCTAAGCAGCTCGGGACGACATATCCGGGGCTTGTCGGCTACAAGATGCGGTTCGACGACAAGACGGACGCATCGACGAGAATCAAGATAATGACGGACGGAATCCTCCTGCAGGAGATGAAGCTCGACCCGTGGCTCTCCGGCTATTCCGTGATGATGGTCGACGAGGCGCACGAGAGAAGCCTGAACATCGATTTCGTCCTCGGGCTCCTGAAGCGAGTCCTCAAGGCGCGCCCGGAATTCAAGGTCGTCGTCTCAAGCGCCACGATGAACGCGGAGGCGTTCTCGAAATATTTCGACGACGCGCCGATTGTCACGATTGAGACGCAGACGTTCCCCGTCACGATGATATACGACCCGCCGGAAGGGCGGACGACGACGGCGACGGCGACAGGCTCCGAGCTTCTCCTCGCGAAAATCGAGACGACAATAGAGCGCGTCATCGACAACGGAGACAAGGGCGACATCCTCATCTTCCTCCCAGGCGAGAAAATCATAAAGGACTGCGCGCAGCGCCTTGCCGTCTCGTCGGTGCGGCACAAGCTGCACATCGTCCCGCTCTACGGACGTCTCCCCAAGGAGGAGCAGGAGCGCGTGTTCGACAAGCCGCCGCTCGGGAAGCGCAAGGTCGTCATCTCGACGAACATCGCCGAGACGTCCGTCACGATAAACGGAATCACGACGGTCATCGACTCGGGGCTCGCCAAGCTGAATTTCTACAGCCCGCGGACGTACACGTCGAGCCTCATCGAGACGCCCGTGAGCCGAGCGAGCTGCAACCAGAGGCGCGGGCGCGCGGGAAGGACGCAGCCGGGGACATGCTACCGGCTCTACCCGCGCGACGATTTCGAGTCACGCGACGAATTCACGACGGAGGAGATTTTCAGAACCGACCTGAGCGAGGTCGTCCTCCGCATGTCGGAGCTCGGGATAACGGACTTCTCCTCGTTCGACTTCATATCCCGCCCCGGCGACGAGGGAATCAGGGGCGCCGTCGAGACGCTGAACCTTTTGGGCGCGCTTGAGAGCGACAACACGCTCTCGAAAATCGGAAAGATGATGGTCGAATTCCCGCTCGAGCCGCGCATCAGCCGCATAATCGTCGAGAGCATCATGCGCTACCCCGAGGTTCTCGAGGAGGTCCTCATCGCGGCTGCGTTCATGAGCACGCACTCGCCGTTCATCCTCCCGCCCGGAGAGGAGATGGAGGCACGACGCGCGCACCACGCGTTCCGCGACATGCAGGGCGATTTCGTCAGCTACGTCAAGCTTTTCAGGACGTACATCTCGATGAAGAACCAGCAGAGGTTCTGCCAGAACAACTACCTCGACGAGAAGGTGATGGCGGAAATCCTCAACATAAAGACGCAGCTCGAGGAGGAAGTCGCCGCGATGGGAATCCCGATAACGGGCGGCGGAAGCATGGACGACTACCTCTGCTGCATCGCCTCGGGAATGATTCAGTTCGTCTGCATCCGCGAGGGAAAGGAGAACTACCGCTCGCTCACGGCCGACCACATCTCAATCCACCCGGGAAGCTCGATGTTCAAGACCGACCCGCTTTTCATCGTCGCCGGGGAAATCGTCAGGACGTCGCGCACGTTCGCCTCAAGCGTCTCCCCGCTCACGAAGGCGCTCATCAACAAAATCTCGCCCGACCTTGAGGAACGGCTCAACGCGGCGCGCGGGAAGAAGGGAAAATCGCTCACCGGCGGGCTTGAGTTCAACGGCACGAGCTTCAACGACATCCGCGGGAAGAAAGTCGGCAAGGACGACGGGCGCTTCGGCGGGAAGGAAAGCCCCGACAAGAAGAAGGACGAGAATTCCGTCACGTTCGGCGGCATCACGTTCAAGATTGCGAAGGAGAAAGGAAAGAAGATACTCGCGATGCCGATTGAGCAGCTCAAGGTCGCGCTCGGCCGCGAGAACGACAAGAACAAGCTCGCGCAGATTGCAGGACTCCGCGGACGGCTCAAAATCGGCAGGTTCGAGCTTCTTGGCGGCGAGAAAGCCGAGGTGATTTTCAAGGTCGTCCGCACGCTGAACCTCGACCCGCTCCCCCACGACAAATTCCCCAAGAACGTCAATATCGACATAAACGAGGAAGGCGGAAAGGACAAGCTCGTCGAGATGCTCCCGTTCGTGCTCAGGATTACGGAGGGAAAGAAGCGGAAGGGCGGAAAAGCCGGAAGCGCGCAGGAATACAGCTTCATAACGCTCCATTCCGACGGAAAGGGCACGTTCTGGTTCAAGCTCAGCCGCGGCTTCCCGACGGCGATAAACGAGAGCCTGTCAAGCCTCGAGTCCCTCGTCGACGCAGACATCCCGTTCAGCGAGAAGCAGAAGGAAATCGTCAACGGAACCTACCGCATGATAAACTCGATGTACGAATAGCGCGATTACGGCAGAATCCCGCCTCCACTTGAAGGATTCGCGGGATTCTGCTATCATCTTCCCCGTGTTTTGGAAAGATGTCCGAGTGGTTTAAGGTACACGCTTGGAAGGCGTGCGTGCCCAAAAGGCACCGGGGGTTCGAATCCCCCTCTTTCCGGATTTTCCCCCGAGCGGAACAGCTCGGGGGATTTTTTTGTATATGAAGAAATATATTTGGCGAAAAATCACGATAAAAGCGCACAAATCAAAACAATCAGTTTTTAAATATTCCAAAACATCCCATCCAAAACGCTTTGCATATTATTTTTACTATTGTCAAATTATGTCTTATAACTCTCCCCCAATGAAAACCTTACGGTTCTGCAGAATAAATGCACCTTTTCAGATAAATTCAAATAGTTACAATGAAAAGCACGGAAAAAGCCTGTCAGAAAAATCTTTCACAACGCTCTGCACTTTCCGCATCGGCCAAAAAGATTATTCAGAATGTCGCTGAACATTTTTCAAAGCGCTGTATAATACTCTTTTGAACACGGAAAATGTTTATATTTTATTATACTTATATATAATTTTTCTTGACAAAGACTATCACTTCACTTATAGTTAGTACTGTGAGGCGATTGAAATGCTCCCGTCTTACAAAAAGAAGAAACCACAAATGGTTTTGAAATTTAGCCTATTAATAGGGAGAAGGCTGTTATGGCAGAAGTAAAGGAAAATCTTTTTGCAGGGAGGGTAAAGAAACTAATGAAGGAAAACCGCTTTTCACAGAAAGAACTCTGCGAAATCTGCGGTATTACGGAGGCATCATTCAGCCGCTATATGACACAGGGCAGTTTGCCGCGAACAAATGTGCTTGCAAATCTTGCGAACGCCCTTCACACAACAAGTGACTATTTGATGGGCCTTGAAACCCATTATAGTTACGATCAGCTAGAGATTCTTTTGGCTTCAAGTAAGGATAACCTTAGCCTGAACCAGAAAAAAAAGCTAGTGGACATTCTTATGGACGAGTACAAGACGGCTCAGAGCCAGTAGGATTAAAAGTGCATGTATACATGGAGGTATACTTTTGAAAGACAACTGTGAGACCGCAGAAGAAGAATCGTATGTACTTCCCAGCTGGAGAGTGAACCAAATCATTTTGATTGCTGTTCGCTTTTTGACTGATGAAGGTTACTACAAAGACGGGTTTGATTATCGGAAGGCAATTCAGAACAAAGGCATCCTGCTAAAGGCTTATTCCGCCTTTAAGTCTGAAAACCTTCTGGAGATGCAAAAGATTTCGCTGAGCCTGTGGAAAGAGGGCTTATGCCTTATTGCCACAGACAGCGAAACTCAGCAGGTTTGCCGTATGATTGCCTACAATGACAGTAAGACTGCGGCAGAGATTATGCAGATAATCTTCCATGAATACGGCCACATACTTTTTGGACATACGGAACAATGCCCTAACGCAGAGGCAGAAGCCATTCTGTTTTCTGCAATAGCAACGTTCCTTATGATAGCGGAACAGCAGTTCCACATAGGGCAGCTGGTTGCAAAAGATAGCGGCGGGGAATCCTTTTTTGAAGGAATCAAGGCTGGTCTTATGGAAAGATTTTGTACACAGGGGGGGGATGCCATGATATACGCATAAAAAAAAGCCTGTTTTAACAAGTGCGCCAACACTTACCAAACAAGCTTCCATTAGTCGAGAGCCACGATGTGATTCTCTTTTCTAAACGAATAAAAAGATTATATCACACATCGGCTCTCCTTGTCAAAAAAGTTTGACTCCAGAAAGTTTTTGGGGTGACATGAAATCATAGGAGAACTGAAACATGCTAAACATTAAAACTATCAAAAATGTCCTTGTAACAGACGAATCAAAAGACGGCTTCTGCTTCAGAAGTTCTTGCTCACAATCTCTCAGCCAGAAAAAGCTCGCTTCCGAAATGTCTGACTGGAACTCTTCTTTCACGGAGGCAGACTACCTGGGTATGCTTTCTGTAATGGAAACCATCGTCATAAAATACCTTGCTAAAGGTTACAGCGTGGAGCTTCCGTTCGGAACCCTCAGGGCAAACGCCACAGGTACTTGTGCGAATATCCAAGACGGCTTTGTACTCGGAACCGGAAACCACACGCTGGGCTTTTTGTTCAACGCAAACGAGGCGACCATCGCAAAAGTAAAGGCAAATCTCGAATACAGGCAGATTCCACCCGACCTTACAGGAGAAGCAAAACTCTACCGCATTACAACCCTGAATGATGATGCGAGCGAAAGCGCAAACCTTTCCGTAAGCAAGGGGAAGACGCTCCGCCTGCACGGCCGCAACCTCACATTCGACATCAAAGATGAAAATCAGGGCGTTTTTTTGGAAAACGAAAGCGGAGTCACCCGCCTCTCAGTGTACAATCGCCGTGGCACGAATGTTGTCGATTCTCCTGTACCTAGTGAACTTCCGGCTGGAAGCTACAATGTGAGCATCGTCACGAAGCCGGGCAACACCTACTTTACTGCAAACATTGATTCTGTGATAACGGTAGCGTAAAATTTCGGACAGCCTGCCATTCGTATAACGAAGGCAGGCTTTATTGTACACTATCCTTCTCCTCCTTAGCGATATGGCTACCGTAGTTTTTCTCATAAATACTACTTTAATTTTTGAACTAGTTCATAAACCAAAGTCACTGGATTTTGTTCTGATAGCGGAAGCGACATTTGTCTTACATGTAGTTTCGAAGCATTTTTTATTGCTGTATCAATTCTTGTTTTCAACAACGAATACATATTTTCATTATTTTTCTCATACTTCTGTTTTAATAATGCAGATAATTTATCAAAATAATCATTTCTATGCATTGCCGTATTGTAATAATTGAAATGCAATAAATACCACAATTCAAAACATTCGATGGAGTATGCAACATGAATTTTATTTTCTACAGCAATTTTAATTGCCTCTTCAAAGTCTTTCTGAGAAAAGTCATCTTTATCAAAAACCGCCCAAGCTTCGATATATGGAGTACCTGTCTTAACGGCCTTGTCCCGTAATTCAATTGCTTTCTTTACGACAAAAACTGTATTATTTCCAATACCTTGAACATCTAATGAATCAAAAACATCAGGTTTTTCAGGAAAAGATTTAAAATATGCAGGCTCAGTTTTTTCCCCCTCACATACGATTAGTATCTTCCTTAATTGTCTTTTTCTTTTTGAAGAACGTTTCAGCGTTACGCTTCTTTTTTCATGTGCCATTTACAACCCCATTTGCAAACGAATCACATCAATTGAAGGGACTGCCCCATATTTACCTGCAAGATAATTTTTATTATAAAGAGCATCTTTTCGAACAGGTTCATCAATATCCATCAAAGAGTATAAATCAGAAGCTCCAAAATCATTTTTCTCACACAACCAAATTTGATCTCTTCTAAACATTTTATTTGTCATAAGAGAAACAGACTGACATGAAATAACTAATTGAGCATTATTCTTGTTGATAATTGGATTGTTGAAGAGCTTAACAATACTTTCCACAACCAAAGGATGGAGAGAAGAATCAAATTCATCAATAAATAATACACCCCCATTGTCCAAAACAGGAAGGATAATTCCTGCATAGTCGAAGAGCTTTCTTGTTCCTAATGACTCATCTTCATCTGTAAAATAATGCAATCCAACTTTTTCCGAGTTTTTATACAAATTATGTGCATAAAGAATATGATCTTCCTGTGCATCGGGAAATTCCTTCTTAAAGAAATTCGCGAAATCCGGATCCGTGTTATCAAAATTAACTGGGATTTTCTTTCTTTCAAGGCCCTGGACTTGAATATCTGCAAATTGTAAGAATTTTGTAATTCTAGATAAATCTTCTCCGCTATCCAGTCGTTCCATTGTAATAAAAGGAGGAGTATTAATTCCTGATGTTATCCAAATCCCTCTAAAATATTGTATGATTTTCCCAGTTATCTCTCCATTATTTTGGGCACATACAGAAAGATAGCTCGCATTTTCTCTTACAATTTTTGGATTAAAATTTGTTGCTTCAGAAAAATATGTTTTATTAAATGTTATCTCTTGTCCAGTACGCTCAAAAAGAGAAATCTCTTTTATTTTATTTACGGCAAACAGATATTCGTCTGTGATTTTCTCACTGGTAAATGAAATACCATATCTATATCGAACTCCAGTATCTGGAAGAATAAACAATAATTCAAAAGTGGTTGGCTTGCTTTGTGTATCAGCATCCAACATAAACGGAGATGAAGGAATTGCTTCTCCGCTTTGACTTTTTGGACCTGAAAAAATAGAAAAATTTCGAAAGAAATTCAGGGCCATAAATAAATTGGATTTTCCACTTGAATTTGCGCCATAAACAAGAGCCGTTTTTAAGAGATTATACTTTCCGGTTTGAAAAGTATTTTCGTCCATGAGATCTTTATCCTTAGAAGCCAGGAGAGAAAAAGTTTGTTTTTCCTTGAATGAGCGGAAGTTCTCAACGCTAAATTCTATCAACATAGGAATACCTCTAAAAAAGTATATGCATTATATAATATATCGGTAAAAAATAGGCAATAATATTGCTAATTTTTCTCAAATTTCATGTTTATTTTTGAGAAAATGCTATTTTGGTCGTGCAATTTGAGATTTTTCCACAACTTCTCCTTGCCTTTTTTGTTCGTTTTTTATTATATTTTTAATAGTTGTCACGCCGTCGGCTCGAGAACAACAAAAAAGGCAGCATCTACGCTACTGCAATAGATAACTGAAAAAGTCAACTTTGATATTTTTTCCTGTTATCAAAGATGAACCAGTGGATGCTTCTTGCCGTTACTGCTTCCGGTCGTTTACGAAAAACGGAAAGCATCCTTGAGGATATTGTTCGCCTCGCGGAGTTCCGCATTTTCTTTTATCATTTTTTTCTCGCACTCCGTAAGTGGGGCGTCTTCTGATGTTTTTCTTTCAGAATCCGTTCATGGTTATAGGTTTTTCGTTTAGCCAACTGACATCCGGATTGTATGCAACCATCACTGCATAAACGGTCATAAATCCTCCTATTTGCCTAAAATTTTATTTTCTTAGCACTTTTCGCAAAATTCTGGTTACAAACCTCAGCGGTTTCGTGATTCTCCATGAGTGGCTAGCGTAAATAGAATTGATTTCCCGCTGCTTTGCTTGAATGGCAAGGTCTGACTGCCATATCTGTTCTTCCAATTGGCATTGCAAATCTGTAGCGTTAGCTCGCAGATTTGCAATAGTCGCGCTCTGCTCCGCGATGGTCGAGTTTTGCTCCGCGATGGTCGAGTTTTGCTCCGCGATGGTCGCGTTCTGCTCTGCGATGGTCGAATTCTGCTCCGCGATGGTCGCGTTCTGCTCTGCGATGGTCGAATTCTGCTCCGCGATGGTTGCGTTCTGCTCCGCGATGGTTGCGTTCTGCTCCGCGATGGTTGCGTTCTGCTCCGCGATGGTTGCGTTCTGCTCCGCGATGGTTGCGTTCTGCTCCGCGATGGTTGCGTTCTGCTCCGCGATGGCCGCAGAACAAGTTTCATCAAGAGCGAAAACCTTCATGTTAAAAAAGAAATTTGATTTTTCATGTCCGCTTATGTCCACATAAATTTGCGGGTCTGTGGTGTTGAAGAAATAAGCGTTGTTTTTCTGCATGTATGCGTTGGTTGTAAATGAAAGGTCTGTGTTTTCGGATTTTATAGAAATGTCTTTTACGATGCAGTGTCGTGCGGACGGGTCGATGCGAAGAGATTCTAGATTCTCACGTGATTTCAGTTCAATGGGAAATGTCGAGAATATCGCAGTCTCAAACTCTGAAAAACCATTGCCTGTGTCAAAAAAAACTTGTATAAAATCATTTCCACAAATTTTGTTATAAAATGGATAGAACAAATGACTAAGTTTCTTTTTTATGCCTTGTTCTGCCAATACGAAATTTTCAGAGTTTGTAATCCTTGTAAAATCGCCATCAACATAATTTAACAGGACTTTACTGATGAAGTATGATTTTTCATATCTTGTATATCGAAGAATAAAATCCCAATCAACAAGACGCTTCAGTTTCGTATCAAACAAACCATATTTTTCGCACAAAGCTCTTTTATGAACGAATGTCCCCAAATCGATTAGGTTGCCTTTTATCAGATGTCCGTAATCTAATTCCTGACCAATAACGGCTCCAGTATTCCTTTTCATCTGTGAATAAAAAATTGAATAGTCAGGATTCTTTTCAATCTCGGTCTTGAAAGTTTCAAGAAAAAAAGGGGGAAGCGTATTGTCTGAATCCAGATAAGCAATCCAGTCATTTTTTGCGAGTGAAAGACCTGTGTTTCGAGCTGCACACACACCGCTATTTTTTTGCTTTATATAAACGAATTTCTTGGACTTAAAGAATTCTTTGTATCTATCTTGGATCAGAGTTTCTGTATTGTCTGTGGAGCCGTCATCTACAATAATAAGCTCAAAATTTTGATAAGTTTGGGCAACCACAGAAGCGATTGCGTTGCAAATGCAAAACTCACGATTATATGTGGGCATTACCACGGAAAACTTTATTTCATCTCTATCGCTCATAAAAACTCCAAAATTATAATGTAGTCAAAAATCTTAAATTTTCTGAGCAAATCACATCGTTTGATGCGACTCCAGAATATCTACCCTTGCAAGCTGCGATTCCATTTTCTGCTAATTTTGCGACAATGGAATCAGATGTATGCGATTCCCCGTATCTTTGTGTATCATCAATGAAAATTACAAAATCTTTTGCCAATGAATCTGGAATCAATTGGAGAATATCGATTCTAGAATACTCAATCATATCCGCACCGAAGGGAGCATCCACCAGAATAAAGTCAAATTTTTTGCCAGTCAGCGATTCCTTAAAGTTCTTGAATACGCGAACATTCTCGTCTTTGTAAGGCAAAATTTCATAGTCTAAATGCATGATTTGTGTGCCTTCAGGAAGAGAATGTGCGTTCTTATAAAAATATATCCAATCCTTATTCGCCTCAACGACTATATGCTCTGCGTTCGCATATTTTACAAACTGACTTATCATATGAGTTGATTGTCCCAATCCGATTTCAAGAATTCTTTTTGGCTTAAATTCATTAAGAATTCGATAGAGAGAATATAATCCGTTATAGCCTAGTGCCATTCTTCCCGGTGAAAATGATTTGTCTTGCAACCACGGACTTGTGCTAATCGTATCATGGAAAATATGCGCCCAATTAGCCTCGTTGATACTATCAGTTAAGTTTTTGCACATATTTTTTGTTTTTTCAAGTTCGATTTTCAATTCACGAACTTCATTCCAGACATTCTGTTGACTGTGCCAAAACACAGATTTGTGATTTTTTTTCGCAATGAAAATTCTATCTTGAGCTGTTACCCGCATTTTTGCGATTTGTTCTGCCGACAGGACTTTTTCAGCTATGTATTCCGTTACTTTTAATCCATAGCGTTCAAAACGTACTACAATATCATTTGCTCCATAAAGCCGAACATGGTCTGCTTGCCCGTAAAACTTTATACGCTCTTCTGCTGTCGTATATGAGGAATCTTCAAAAGTGTTTCGTTCAAGGCAAATTGGCACAGAGAAAATTAACTTTCCGTTTTTTTTCAGACAGCGTTTTATTTCTGAAACAGCGGCGGCCTCATCCGGGATATGCTCAAAAACATGGTTGAGCATGATAAAATCAAAGTGTTTCTCAGAAAACTGCATTCTGGTAACATCAACTTTGCAATCTGCAACTCCTTCCTGTATGTCTCCTGTTATATAATCACACTTCTTGTTGGAACGAATTTTTTTCTCAATCAATTTCTCCGGAGCAATGTGGAGAATTCTATTTTTAGAACGGTAAATGTTCGTATAATTGGAAAGTACATAATCCAAATATCGAATTCTGTCATTTGAACCGCAAAACTGGCAGGCTGTTTTTGGTCTGATTCCAGCACCAATTATTTTGTATTTATGAAAAATTGGGTAGTCAAATCCAGAATTCCCAAAGTGAGAAGTCTCTCCGCAAAAACTGCATGTGCAGACGGAATCATCAGCTTTCATGTTTTCATATTGTTGCTCGGTAACAGGCGAAATCGCAATCTGCTGCGTACAAACTTCCTCATCAACTGCCGTAATCTCAATAGTAAAAACGACACCTGCAAGCAATTCTTCTTTTGAAAGTGGAATCAGCTTGAAAAAGCCTGAATTTTCAGCCTTGCCAGCAAAGTCGGGAAAAGCGACTGCGACATCATGGCGGGGCATAAAAAGATTTGCTTCAACGCTCCTTTCATTATAAGTAATTCGTATTTGCTTTATTTCCGAAGTTTTTGAGAAAGCCCAACCGCGGAATTCAATATACGGATTTGTCGGCGTTGAAGTTGGAAGCGGCGAATCTATGGAAAAAAGAATGTTTTGCATAATGTCATGTCTCCTGTTTGATGGTATCGTTGGAATTCTTTTAGTCCAAGTATGATTCATCAAATTTAGAATCTTGAACTAAATTTTCACGAACAATCTGAATATATCCATCAAGATTGTTTTGCAAAAAATTCTCAATTTCTGACAATTTCCGTTAAACAAGAGCGGATTGCATTCAGAAAGAGCCTGTTTCTCACTTTGCACAAGATTTTTTTTTACAGCCATATTCAGATACCCCGCTATTTTTTATGCAAAATTTTTACGATAACAGCCTTTATGCCACCTGCACGGTAGAGAGAAACTGCATTTTTAAGTTTTTGAAGCCCCACACACCTTGACAAATGTTTAGGATAACTATCGATTACCGAAATTTGATTAGTTTCTGTACAAATTGACTTCTGCTCCTCGAAAGAATTTTCGCTTTGAACTTCAGTTTCTGGCAGCATCTTTTTATGTTCATCTTTTAGTCTAATGACATCAACATACTTATCAAAATCAAACCATGACGGAACATTTTCGCTATAAGCAAAAATGCTGTTCTTAACAAGCCCCGAAAGAATGAGCCTGCTGTCGTATGCCTGATATTTGGGAGCGAAAGCTTTTGTCAAAGAGTTGTACAAGAAAGCATATTCCTGAGACATTTCGAATGATGATTTTTCATGCCATTTGTTCGCTTTTTCTGCTACGAAATTATATGAAGAGTTATCGGAGAAAATTTCATCCAATTTTTCAACTATGTCTTTTGAAGAAGCGGGATATGGAACAACCCAGCCGTATCCATTTTGCTTAATCCGCTCACCAACTGCGCCAATGTCGATTCCAAGTACAGGAAGCCCGCACATCACGGCTTCCGAAAGTGTATAGCAAAAAGTTTCACCCCAAATTGACAGTATGCATACAATGTCAATTTGGGCACTCTTGAATATTGATGGCAATTCCGATTCAGTATAATATCCGACCTTATGGAAATTTGGAGCCACAAGCCTAGAGAGAGTCTCATCTCCACAAGCCCCGATCAAATACCAGTCATAGTTATCTCCCTTTCCACTTTTTATAATATCATAAATAAGCTGGCTTCCTTTTTCTGGCACCATACCGCCAATGAACGAAATCCTCTTCCTTGTTTTTTTTAGTCTATTCCATGTCAAATTTACGCAACATGAAGTTTCTGAATAAACCTTGCCGTTATATCGAATTGCTATTCGATGCGTAGAATTCAAGCAAGCAGTTTTTGGCAAAAAAACTTTAGCGCAAAAACCACAGCTAGCATAAGCCTCATTCTGAAAAGCTTGTGCAACATCTACCCTAGAAACAGCCGGAACAGATGTAAAAAGTTTTGCCCCGGAATCAGATACTGTCTCTATAAATATTTCTGTTTCTCTAGAATCTGCCCCCTCAAGAAAAATCCAACCGTTCACAACAGCTATTGAAGATTTCATCTCAACGGAGTCAATCGAAAAATGAATCTTATCAGTAAAACTTATTTCATTTTCATGAATTCGAATGGGTTCATTTTTGCTTATCGTTTTTCCATGATAAATAACCTCACTTTTTTGAGCCAACGTTGGAAAATAAGCGCATAAAGTTTCTTTTGCAAACTCAGACGGCAAGAAAATTTTATCGCACAATGAGAGTGCCTCTTCAAAATTATTCCGCCAAACTTTGATTATGTTTCCGATAGGTCTATAGCCAGACTGTTTTTTTGCACCCAAAAGCCACTTTTCAGAGTCGGGTTTTTCATCTGCAAGCCAGTTGCCCTCATCATCCAACAATTTGTAGCCAGGTGAAATCGGATAAAAGTCATGAACAGTATGTACAAGAGGAAGATTCCTTTCATGAGCCGCATAGTAGATATCAAGTGAAAGAGTGTCTACATGGTGAACATGAACAAGGGATATTTTGAACTCATCAAGAATTGAAGAAAAAAGTTTGTAAAGCTGTTCATTACGAGGAATAAAAAACAGTGATGGACTTCCTACATAAAATTTATAGGAATGAATTTTCTCCCCAATATATATTGAAAGCCTAATATACTCCCTGTCCCTGGAAACAACAAAAACATTGAAATCCGTCTTTAGATTTTCCGTAAGATCACGCACATGAAATTGTGTGCCTCCGACATTTCCGTATGAATCGCTTCTGAAATCAAGATGAACAAGATAGAGTACATTTTTCTTGCCATTATGCAAGTCTATAAACGGTTCGATATTGTCACGGATGTACTGCTCTGGGTTATTCACGCAATACAGATGGTTAAACCTCATCTGCATCGGATACCAGCTGTTCAGCAGTTTTTCATGGTCAGCACAAAGCTTTGCCTTTTCTTCATTTTTGAAAGATGCGGTTCCTTTGTGATATACAAAAGCACTGTCACACATGACATGAATGTAGCCAAGCTGTTCAGCCCTGTTGCAAAAATCATTCTCCTCTCCGTAGCCTTTCTCAAATGTTTTTGCATCAAAAAGCCCAGTAACTTTTATGACCTCTCGCTTTATAAACATGCAAAAACCGACTGCGACACTTATGCGAGGATATGCTTTTATTGAACACTGTTCCACGATTTCCGCCATATCATCTGCGGTCAAACCTTCTGGAAGTTTGTTGTCCTTGCACATCACTGGAATAGAACAAAGTGTGGCGGCATTTGAAAGAGGTGTCACGGTGCCAATTTCTTTTTTTGAATATGCACATTCATATATTCTGTCGACCCAATTTTTTGTCACAATCGTGTCGGAATTCAAAAGAATCACGTCCCTATCGTCTGAAAAACACATTCCTTTATTTACATTGCCGGAAAATCCTAGATTGTTCTCATTGTCAATTACGATTACATTTTCTCGTTCTTTTTCTTTGAGAAGCGGCAATATTCTCTCGTCAGGGCTTTTGTCATTTATGAGTATGAGTCTGTCCAATGTCAAATCCGTATGCAGTTCTATGCTTTCAAGGCATTTACAAAGGTCCTCGTAAGCATTATAAATCGGTATGATAATATCGATTCCGTTTCTCATTTTATATTCTCCTTGTTCTTATTATTCTGTGCCGTTGTTATCTGGAAAAGATTCATTTTTTCGGATATATTATGAAGGATATAACCAAAAGATATTGTTATCAAATACAGTAGAAGATAGGCAAGAATTTTATGTTTGTCCTTCAGCATAATAAAGATTGGGGATTTTGTCATAATATTTCGAGCGATTTCTAGATGCAGCAAAAAAATAGCATAGCTATACTTTGAAAGCCAAAGTAGAACTTTTATAAATAAATTGTGTTGCTTGGTCTTATCCGATAAACGTATTGAGCTTGCAAAATAAATAAATAAACTGCATGAAAATGCGAGTACAGAATGAAATGTATACCCATATAGATTATCTGTATGAATTCCTTTTCTGCCAAGATAGACGGATACTACATAAATCATACACGCAGAAAGTATGGCAAGGACCATTCTGATGCAATTGTTTCGTACAAGTGGCTTGCAGTTTTTTTCTATGAAAGCGATAGTCATTCCCATTACAAAATTATCCAATACGCATATAAAAATTGTTCTGCCTGCCCAAAAATTATAACTGTTGTTAAATCCAAGCAAGGAAACAACATAGTGAAACATAAAAAATTTCGACGCCACGGTCAAAATTATAGATACAAACAGTGAAACAAATACATTAACGCCATGTTTTGCCTCATGTTTCCAATAAAATAGAAAACAAAGAGGTGCGATTAAATATAAAATAAACTGAGTGCTTAAATACCAAGCACTTCCTATAATTGCACCAGAATATGATGGAACAAAGCCATGCAAAAAGAGAAAATGCATGATTATGTTTAGAATATGTTCTTTTCCAAGATACCAAGCACCATCACCAATGCATAGCATAAAAATAAGCCCAAGATAATAACTAGGTGCAAGTCTCTGCAATCTTCTTAAAATAAAGTTTCTGTAGGAAAAACCGCCTTTTTCAAAGGTATGATTGAGTGAATGGAAAATACCATAACCTGATATGATAAAAAACAATGTGACTCCAACTTCTCCACCTAAATTCAAGATAAAATTGAAGAGTTCATGGTGCGTTCTATCATTTCCATGGACAAGCCCACCAAAATGAAACAGTAAAATCATCAGTAATGACAAGGAGCGAATAATTTCTATGTTTAAATTTTTATTTTGTGCTATTGCTTTGTTTTCCATTTCTGTCTATTCCTTTGTCACTTCAATCAAAAACGAGTTCGAAAATGTCTTGAAGTAATCCGTTCCTGCCATGCTGTCGTAGGCCTTTGCCTCATCAAAGAGCATGTAGCGGCTTTGGTCCATGTTCATAAGATTCATCGTGAGCTCGCCAGTTTTTGGCAGTCGTTCGTCCGAAAAAATCTGCATTGGAAATTTGTAATCCGGGTACGGATACATGAAGCGGTAACTGCTTATACCGCAGTCTGAAAAAAGATGCTCAAACTCCCCTCGGCTGAAAGTGACTGCTCCGTTAGTGGTCGTGTAGCCTTCAATGCCCTCGAAATTTTTTCCCACATGGTCTTCCTTGCAGCCAGCGAAGTATTTGAGCCCCAAGCGGTTTTCGAT
This sequence comes from Treponema saccharophilum DSM 2985, assembly GCF_000255555.1. GTDB lineage: Bacteria > Spirochaetota > Spirochaetia > Treponematales > Treponemataceae > Treponema_D > Treponema_D saccharophilum. Next base: position 16,229 of record NZ_AGRW01000034.1, on the reverse strand, counting down.
TGCTATGTAGAGGCGGCCTCCTGGCTTGAGGTGGCGAAGGGCAATCTTGAGGAAGTCCTTGTAAGGCTCTTCTGAGTGAATGTAGCTGCGCCCGTACTCGAATACGCCGATGAGAGTCACCACATCGAATTCGCCAAGATGAGGCTCGACGGTTTCGAAGTTGCCTACATAGATTTTCAAGTTGTCCATATCCCGGTTTCTGAACGCGTTTATCTCGCTCCGTTTTTTTGAAAGTTCCACGCAGGTGACGCTCATTGCCTTTTCGCAGAGTTTTCCCGTAATCGCCCCCATGCCGGAGCCTATTTCAAGAACTGTGTCGTCATTCGAAATTCCGACTCCGGCGAGAATGTTCTGCCTAATGTACGAGAGATGATAAAGAACCGCCCAGTTTTTTCTTTTTGCGATATAGTCCTCATAAGCCGACGGCGGATTGTCCCGCACGAACGCGAGGATTTCGTCCTCGATGGCACCGTCGGTGTAGAGGTCCTTTCCGGGATAGTAGGTGAGGTCGAGAGAAAGATTTGCAGTCTGATTATTTTTCATTTTGCTCTCCAGCAATAGCTTTTACTACTTAGCGTTCATTCTTCAGGAAAAACTTTCCCAACAACCGAGAAATCCTCGTGGTCTAATGTGAGGTTTGGATTGTAGTAAGGGTCAGAAGATAGAGTCTGTTGCCACCGCAAACTCAATTTCTTTTTTTCTTCCGCAAAACGTTTCAACTTTTCAGGAGTATCCTCATAACCTCTGCTTTTTGATTCATAATGATACAATTCTGCATAAGGGGTCCATACAATAAGATAGCCTGCTTTGCGTATTCGTAGGCACAAATCTACATCATTGTATGCGACCTCAAATGTTTCGTCCAAACCGTTTACTTTTTCATATACCGTTCGAGGAATCATTACACAAGCCGCCGTAACAGCAGAATAATTCTGAACTATTGAAAGCCTCCCTACATAACCGAAGGAACCACGACTCCACATACGATGTGAATGAGCAGCATAACCACCAAGTCCAACAATAACACCAGCATGCTGTATCTTATCATCAGGATAATAGAGCATCGCCCCCACTGCGCCAACATCAGCGCGCTGCGCGAACATCAGCATTTCTTCAATCCAGTTTGGGGAAATTACCTCGGTGTCGTTGTTAAGCAAAAGGATATAGTCGCCTTTCGCATGCTTGAAGCCGAAATTATTTATGGCGGAATAATTAAATTTGCCTTCCCATGTGATAATTTTTATTTTCTCATCAGCTTTCAATGAGTCGTAGTAATCAAAAGTCACCTGTTCTTTGCTGTTGTTCTCGATGACGATGATTTCATAATTCTTATAGGTGGAAAGTTTTTTGATTGAGTCAACGCACTTTTTGAGCGTCTGCCAGTGCTCATAGCTCGGAATCAAGATGGAAACAAGCGGTGAACCTTTTATGGCGTAATTGATTTTATAAGTATTGGGAAGTTTTCCGTATGCCACCGTTGCATCAATACCACACCGGGCAATATGCTGTTCAAGTGCGGTTTTTCCGGCGTCTGTCGTATATGATTTTGCTTGCGCTCCGCTTGCTGTTGAAGTTGGTGACGCACGCCAATAATACAAACACTTTGGTACATGAGATATTCGTTTTGTATTTTCCGATAAGCGTAGAATAAAATCATAATCCTGCGCGCCATCACATTCAGAATTGAACAGCCCTATTGATTCCTGTAATCCTTTTGCGAAACTGCAAAAGTGGGTGATGTAATTATTACCGTTTAGATAATCGGGCGCAAAGTCAGGCTTGAAGTTCATGAAGGTTATTTTATGCAAATCAGGGCTTTTAAAGACCGCCTCGTCCGTATACACGAACTCCGCGTCCTTTTCGCAGATTGCCCTCATCGTCTCGAACAGTGCCGAAGGATGCAGCAAATCATCGTGGTCGAACAGACTGATGTAGTCGCCCGTCGCCATCTTGACGCACTCGTTCGTGTTCTCCGAGATTCCTCCATTTTTTTCAAGCTTTTTGTATTTTATGCGGCTGTCTTTTTGTGCAATTTCTTCGCAAAGTGCCTGGACATAGCCATGTTCCGCATCGCTTCCGTCGGCAAGGCAAAGCTCCCAGTTTTCATAAGTCTGGAACAAGCACGAACCTATCATCTCCTGCAAAAAATCCTTTGGAGTATTGTAGAGGGGCACAAGGATGCTGAATTTGATTTTCCTGGAAAATTTGTATTTCTTTTGCCTCTTGTAAACATCAGCACCCACTCCAAAAGCGAGCGGCTCAAGGACAAAATCGTGACGACGATTCCAAGACGCGCGCATTTCATCGCTTATATTCTTCTGCATCGCGACGTCGTGTCGGAGTTTTTGGGAGATTTTTGCGCACACACCCTTCATTCCGCTCTGCCTGAATATCCGAATCACGGTCTTCACTTTCCGAGGAAGTATTTTTCTCGCAATCTTTCCCGCAACACGCACAGGCTTTGAGATTTTCCAGCTCCGGGAATTGTGAAGAGAATTTATCTCTGAAATCAAAGCATTCAGTTGAGAGTCTCTTGTCTCAAGCTGCGATTTCAGCTCCTGAATCTGTGACTGCAATTCATTTTCTGTCATAAAACAAAACTCCTATTTATTTTTTATGCCGGAATCCGTCATTCAACATCCGCCGCATTTGAAAAGAGTTCATCCAAGTCGTCTGATTTGGAAATTGAAATCGTCTTCTTGTAGATTTCCTTCTTGCTGTTGTTCACGAGATACAAAGTGTAGCTCTGTAAATCTGATTCAAAAGGTATCGCCGCAGAAAAACCTTGAGTATCAGATTCGAGACCGAAAGCTTCCTTTACGTCAGGTCGATGAACCATCTCAGTCTTGAATGTTTTATCTTTGATGCCAATGTACACATCGCAATCGTCGTTTTCGTTGTAAGCCCAGCCACTAAGAGAGAGCGTGTCGTCTGACAAATCCTCTGAGTCAATGAAAAACGGGAAGGAATTATCGTTTGCAAACTTATAATGAAGAAGATTCAGCAGATTGTCACTTGAAGCAAGCTCTTCATGAATAATTTTGCAATAGTTTTCCTTTCTAGATTTATTCACAAGAATTAATTTGTAATATAGAAATTTTTCTGGAATAATAGCTTCAAATCCCTTTCTAGAGGATTTTAACCTAAACGCATCTTTAACATCGGACCGCAAAACTTTTCTTGTCGTATAATATTTTTCATTGGCATATATATATGCATCGCAATTGTCATTCTCAAAAAAGGCCCAGCCAGATATTTTTGTCTCATTTGGCTGAGAAAAATCTTCTGCGTCAATACAATAAGAAAAATCACGAGCTATGACAGGATTGGACGGTAATGTAGTTACTTTTGATACACCGTAAATTCCCCAGCAGATTGGGTAAATTACAGTAAAGAATACTATGGAAAAAAGAATCAAATATGAAACGAGAACACAAGCTGCAGCCGAAAGTGGTATGATTTTTTTAGTCTTTTCAGACAATGTTTCATATCCTGATGCGACGAATAATTGCAGTGGCAATAAAGCTGGCATGACATAACGACCTTGTGGCTGATAGTCAGTTGAATAGGAACGGTACATCGACAACGCATATGGTATGACTATGCAAGCTATTAGCATGGGTAACAATCCTTTTGACAGGATGGGAAGATATATTCTTGCATTCAAAACAAAACCAATGATACCCATAATAACAAACATATAGTAAATTGCATAAACATAGTCATCAGCAAATATATTCATATAGCCAAGCACGCAAAAAAAAGAACGTATAGTGAGCTTATGCCATGCAGTACTAAAGAGAATAGAATCAAAAGCCAGCCCTTGATTTTTAGGAGTTGATCTGTTTGAAGGTTTCAAATCAAATCGGGCATTCTGTTCACCACACAAATCGCAACTTCTCAAACCAAATATGTCGCCTTCATGAATTATAAAATTTCTTACAAAAAACCAACCTGCAATTGCGAATGAGATACAAAAAACAATAAAAAAAATTCTTAAAAAGATAACTGTCTTTTTTTCAAGAGTTTTATTACAAAAAATCGAAAAGAAAACAAGAAAAATACTACATAAAATCCAACCAAACGCATTGTAATACGAGATAGCTGTGAGTCCAATTCCTATGGAAAGCAAAACGCAGTTTTTAATGGACCATGTGTATTTTATACCTCTTATCCATGCAAGAAGTATAATTGCACTGCAAAAAACAGAAAAATTGTCATTATTCAAATAACTGCTTAAAAAGGCAAACTGCGGTAAAAAACCAACCAAAGCTGCAAAAAGATATTTTGTTTCTTTTCGCCTGAAAAACTCTTTACCAATCAACAAGCACAAAAGAACAGTTCCTGCTCCAAATAAGACATTTGGCATACGAGCTGCGTGAAAAAACGCTTCTGAAGAATTTGTAAAAAACGATACTAGAAACATAAAAAATATACTAACTAAGGATGGCGTATAAGGCACAAATCCATAAGAAAAGCCCCAAACATTGTTTATAAGTTCAGGTTCATTTCCAACAGGAAGTCTGCCATGCTCAAATATCCAAACGGGTATTTGATAACGAAGATATTCATCAGGTGACAAATTCATAGGCAAATGCAGAGACCATACGAAATAAAAAATAAAACAAACGAATACCAATAGTACACTGCAAATACATTCCCTTATTTTGCCTGCATTTTCTGTTATCATCGTAAACTTCCTCATTTATTAAAAATCTCCCGCTCTCTCACTTATGATATACCGCGGGCGATGTTTTACTTCCATGTAAATCTTTCCCACATATTCTCCAATCACGCCGATTGAAAGAAGCTGGACTCCACCCAAAAAGGCGATTATGCTCGTCGTGCTTGCCCATCCTGCAACGGTTTTTCCGAGCAGCTGCATGACGACGGACCAGATAACCGCGACAAAACTCAGTGCGGAAACTAATAAGCCGAGTCCGATAATCAGGTGCAAAGGCTTTACGCTCAAAGAAGTGATTCCATTCCATGCAAGACCGAGCATCTTGTTGAGCGGATAATGGCTTTCTCCAGCGATGCGTTCGTGTCGTTCATAATAAACAATGGCGCTTTTGAATCCGACGAGAGGGAAAAGCCCGCGAAGAAACAGATTCACTTCCTTGAAGTTTGCGAATTCTTTTAGGACTCGGCTCGAAACAAGCCTGTAATCTGCGTGATTGTAAACAGTCTCAGCCCCCATCCAACGGAGAACCTTGTAGAAGCCTTCGGCTGTTGTTCGTTTGAAGAATGTGTCCGTTTTCCTTGCACTCCGCACTCCGTATACGATTTCTGCCCCAGCAGTATATTTCTCAATCATCTCGTCAACGGCATTTATGTCGTCCTGACCGTCGCAATCCACCGAAATCGCGACATCGCATTTGTCCTTCGCCTCCATGAGACCTGCAAGGACTGCGTTCTGATGACCGCGGTTTCTGCTCTGTGAGATTCCGATGAAATGCCTGTCAGAAGAAGAGAGATTCTTGATTATTTCCCATGTCTTGTCTTTTGAGCCGTCGTTCACGAACAGAATTCTGCTTTCGTCGCTGATTTTTCCATTTTTTACCAGTGTCAGTATTTTTTCGAGAAATATACCGCTTGTTTCTGGAAGGACTGCTTCTTCGTTGTAGCATGGGATTATAAGATATACTATACATTTCCCCCCCCCTAAATAATTCCGACTAGTCATTCTTATCCTCCTTGAACACTAAAAATCTTTGTCCCAGATAATTGAGTGCTGTATAAATAAAAATTCCCGCACACATCGCTATGTTTCCTTTTGTCTTTTCGCCAAGATTTCCAAAAATGCAGAACACCGCCTGTTTTGCCCCGACATAAGCCACAAGGTAGCAGACGACAAGCAGCGCGATAAAGAAAAAAATTTGTCTTGCGCTTTTCTGTTTGTTCTTGAATGTAAAAAATTTGTTTAGGAAAAAACTCAGGATTCCTCCCGCAATGTAATTGCAGGCAGAAGAAATCCAGTATGAGCAGCCGAACACATTGTAAAGCAGGAACATAAGCCCCGCCCCGACAAGGGTGTTTGCCACACCGACGATGAGAAATTTCATAAGTCTTTTATCAAAAAAAACTGTCAGCATAGATTGAAATACCGTTATTCAACATCCACCGCATTTGAAAAAAGTTCATCCAAGTCGTCTGATTTGGAAATTGAAATCGTCTTCCTGTAGATTTCCTTCTTGCTGTTGTTCACGAGATACAAAGTGTAGCTCTGCAAATCAGATTCAAGCGGTATCGTCGCAGAAAAACCTTGAGTATCATTTTCTAAACAGAACGCTTCCTTTACGTCAGGTCGATGAACCTTCTGTGCCTTGAATGTTTTATCTTCGATGCCAATGTAAACATCGCAATCATCGTTTTCGTGGTATGCCCAGCCAGCGAGTGAAATCGCGCGTGATGATATGTTCTCTGAGTCTATGAAATAAGGGAAGGAAGTTTCTGTTGGCTCGAAAGATGGAAGTTCATCGCCCAAAATTTCCATTGGAACTGCGACTTCATTTATCTTGTAAAAATAGAAACCGTTCGCTTCTGCAAGCAAAGTCATATCACCGCTATAAATGTAAGAGAACAATTTTCTGTTGCTCATGACAAATGAAACGCCAAGTTTTTTTGCGTCAGAAATAGACAATGTGCATGAAAACCAATCTGGATTCAACAAGTCAAAAGACGCGGCAGGAACCTCTTCTAGTTTCATTGATATATGGGCATACCTGTTGTATACGGTTTCATATTTTCTTTCAGGGTCAATCAAGTGCCATCTGTCAAGGTTTGGATAAACATTTGTTGAATTGATTGCTGGAATACCAATCAACAAGCCTGAATTAGTAATAGGATAGTCGCAATTCTCAATCAGCCATTTTGCATCAGGCTTCTGGAGATGTGTCTCCCTCCATGTCTTGAGGACAGAAATATTCTCAACTGATTTAATTCCATGGCGAACGGGATTTGCAAGGAGACTTGAGAACAAAGTCACGGCAATCGTTCCAGAAATCCATACAAAACGCCTTTTTGACTTGAATGACAAAAGGCAGAAATACAAAACAAAAAATGTAAGTATTGTTCCAAATAATATTACTTTGTTTTTATAAAGAAAGCCTGTATTCAATGTCTTGCATGCTTGAACGGCAATGAAAACTGTCACAAAGGAACCAGCGACAGACTTCAAAACAGAAGAAGAGCAAACAGAGCAAGGCTGAGAAAGGGTCCGTATCAAAAGAAGGACATTGCAAAACCCTAAAGCAACCAAAACCCGGGTGGCCTGACAATTGCTCAACAAAGAAATTTTTGAAAGTGTCTTTGGGAAGCCAAATACGCAGTATATGCCGAGAATGGCGCTGACGAAGAGCAAAAATTGAAGCAACATGTCCTTTTTTTGACTTCTAAGCAATGCCAAAACAGGCAGAATCCAACACACAGGGAAAAAATCAATGAAATAGCTGCTTTCGCATACATTTACCAATGCACCATCTCCAAGGACTGCATGCCATATATTAGTAATATACAGGAACAACAAATTAAGCATTCCCCCGCCAGTCTCAAAACGGCTTCCCGGATACACCGTAGCCATAAGAGAACGAATTGTTTCCTTGGACATGTGGTAAAAATAAATCATTGAAACTGCGAAAATCAGCACAGAGACGCCGATGCTCAGCCAATCAGAAATGCGCATTTTGCAATTTTTTAGATTCTCGATGAACACCCACAAGGCCAAAGCAAGCAAAATGTACGCGAACGGAATCATCCATGACGGATAAAATGTAAGGACATATCCGCCAGCACAAATGACAATGACAAAAAGATACAGCAACCTGAAAGCAAATCTTGAGTCTGTCATGTATTTTTGCAGCATCAAAACGGAAAGCTGCATGTAGATGAGCATTTCAACCAGGCCGGTGTTTGCGAACCACCATTGAACAGGTGGCGCGAATGCTATCATTATCGCCATTGTAAGCGAAAGAAGTTTTCTTTTATTGGTAATCAAAAGTCCAAATTCAAAAGATACCAGCAAGAGCGCAAGCAATCTGCCGCACCAAAAAAAAGACATTCCTTTTGCGACAGGCAGAAACAAATAGCCCCAATAGAACGGTCGAAAAACAACGAGTGGATTTTTTACAGCTTGGCCATATTCGAGAAAGACATCTGTCGGACAAGCTCTGACAGTATCGCTGAAATAAGGGAAGCTTCCAGAGTAATTGTAATATTGGCTCATTCCCATTGGCGTAAAAACAGCCCATTCGTCACTTCTGATAGGACGAGAAACGCCAAACAGAATATCCTTGTCTTCTTCTCCAAAATAAGAGCACCACATTCCGATTGATGAGCCTGAAATTTCAAAAAGAACGCACAGCACAAAAATGAAAAAAGCGATGACGAATCTGTATCTGAACAAGAAGTCACAAGTTGTGGAAAGTTTTGATTTCACTTTTTTCCCCCTGAATTCTACGAACCTGAACAAAAAAAACGAACATATACAGCACAAAAAGCACAAGCATGCTTATTGCATATCCGTATAAAGCCCCAGCAACAACGTCTCTTTTCATGAAAAGCACGGACAACGCTCCGCCTGCAACCGCAGAAACCGCATACAAAAACGGCTGCATGAAATTCTTTCCCATTACAGTAAGCGCAGAAGAGAACAACTGCACAAGCGCATAGAAACTTGAAGAAAAAATCACCAGCAAAATAAGATATGCATAACCAACAAGGCTCATGTCATAAACAATTTCCATGAGCCTTATTCCAAAAATCTTTGCAGCAAAGCAGACAAAAAGACCAATCAAAATGAGGGCGATAGAAAGATTCATGACAATCTTAAAAAACGCCCGATGATTACATTCATTCAAAGCCTTTGCCATGATATTCATGAAAGGATTTATGAGATACTGACTACAAAGACTCATTATAGTTGCAGGCATCACAAGTATATTGAAAATGGTTCCAAAACTATCCTCATGAAACAATCCAATGAGATATTTTTGCATATTCAAAAGAAGCATGCCGAGGGCGGAAAAAATCAAAATGGGAGTTGCAGATTTTAGTATAAGTGCTATATCTTTCTTACTCCCCTGATTTAAAACAAAATGCGTTTTTACATACAACCAATCAAAGATAAGACCGAAGAAATTTAAAGTGGCAAGTGCGCAGACTGCAAGTTCTGCACGTTTTGTCAGATAGTCCACCAGCCAAAAAATGACAAGCCCCAAAAACGACTTCACGAATAAAGACTTTCCGGCGTAGTCAAGGCGGTTGTTCTTATGGGCAATTCCTTGAAAAACATCGCTGGCCGCTTCAAGATTTCTAAAAAGGCACAAACCGACTATGGTCAAAAATTTAAAAAGCGTTTGTGATGAAAACAGGGCAACAAAACAACTCAGCACAAAAGACAATCCGCAAAAAACAAGTCTGGAAAAAACATAAGCCTTGTCCGAAATGTGCTCGTTTGAAATCTGAAAGGCACGATTATAGAACAGTGAGAAAACATACAAAAAACATGCGACAGCATAGCCGTAGGCAAAAACGCCAGCAACTTCAATGCCGTTTATTCGCTTTACAATCACCAGAAAAAAAAGAGAATTGAAGTTGTTGAATGTCAAGCCCAAGATGTTCCATACAAATCCGTTGGCGATGCGTTCTTCATTTTTTTTCATCATCCACAACCTTCTTGAGCATCGAAAGTTCCTGCACCAGCAGGGTTATCGATTTTCGCAGTTTGGAAACAACCAACGTGAGCATGAGACAAATAGCAAGCAGAATGAGTAGCAAAACACCTGTAACAAAGTTGGATGTCGCTTCAAAACCCACAAATTTCGTAAGCAGACCTATTTGATTTGGAATCAGCCCAACCAGCAACAATATGAGCGCGGCTGAAAGCCAAAAAAGCGCATATTTTACCGACAAACTTCCTTTTCGAATCAATTTAAGCGAAATAACCGAAATGATTACAGAAACTATTATGAGCAATATTCTAAGATTGATACTAATCATGTGGCATCCTCTTTTTTCCACGCAAAAGTAATATCGAAAGAACTACATTGATCATGTAATACACATTTTTCCACGCTCGAATTGAGGACACGCCTGACACTCGTTCATGCATAGCGACAGGAACTTCGCATATCTTATATCCGCTCAGCAATGCAAAAGTTGACGAAATCGGTTCTGGATATTCCGTAGGATAGTCGGTTGCAAATTCCTCTATCAATTTTCTATTGACCGCGCGAAATCCAGACGTTGTATCGTAAATTCGCTTTCCCGTCTTCAACTTTATCGCCAATGAAATCATTTTTATGCCAAGCCTGCGCAAAAACGATGACTGAAATTCACTCGACGCTTTTTCAACAAATCTAGAGCCTATTACCAAATCCGCCTGATTGTTCACAATCGGTTCAATGATATTTTTCACGCAATTTATATCGTGCTGGCCGTCGCCATCCATCTGAATTGCAATATCATATCCATTCTCATATGCGTATTTATATCCAGTCTGCACAGCCCCTCCAATGCCAAGATTTTGCACAAGCGTTATATGATTTGCCGCATAGATTTTCAGTTCACACTCCGTATTATCTTTCGAGCCATCATTTATGAACACATACGAATATTTTTGTCCTGATGTCATATTGAAAGAACATATGGATTCATACACATGCCTTACGTTCTTTTCTTCATTGTATGACGGAATTATAAGCAACACTTTCATTCAGCTCTCCTGCACTGCATAAATCAAGATAAAAAAAAACTCCTCAAACCTAGAAAAAATGCAGTGCATTTTTTCTGACATCTCTGTCCATAAGTTCAAGGAGTTTTTGCATGTCGTTTTGTTCTGTCGGTTGCTTATATTTATTTCAAAAACATATCGCCGATTGTCACGAGCTTCACATTGTTTGCGTCCGCATTTTCCTGCACCCATTTTGTAAAGCCGCTCTTGCTGAACGCATAGAAAAAGGTGATGGCCGCATGCGGAAAAATTGATTTTCTTGAAAGCATCGTCTCAAAATCGGCCTTGTCGAATTCCTCGTTCTTGAATTTGCATTCGCCGATTATGATTTGCTCGTGTCTTCTGTCCATCATGAGAACATCAATATCATCCTGCATTTTTCGTTCGGGATTGTTGCCCCACCATTTTCCGTAATTTTCAGGAATAAACGGAAGCCTCATTTTCTTTGCGAGCCTGAGCATGTATTCAAGGCATATTCCTTCAAAAATACGACCCAAATGCTGGTTCAGGTTTTCCGGCATGAAAATTTCCTCGGCGGCGTTTTTTGCGCCAAGAATCTCGTAATAGCTTTTTCGTTCAAAAAGAAAGTGATACCAGAACAGAAAATAGTTGTCCGAGATTCTGTAAATTGTTTTCCGAGAGTTTTCCTCGTCTCCGCACGGAACCGATTTTTTTACGAGTCGGATTGTTTGCAGCGTCTTTAAATATTTAGAGCATTTTTGGCTTTCTTCATGGATTTTTGACGCAATGTCATTTATCCTTGTCGCTCCGCCTGCAATTGCTTCCAGAATGCTGTTGTAAACGGCGGTCTCCCGGAGTTCTTGCCGCAACAGAAAACTCGGCTCGTCTTTCAGAAAACTTCCTTCCTTTAAAATACGAGTCGCGACATTTTCCTTTACGGATTTTTCCGGGTCAAATGCTTCCAGGTAGCAAGGAATGCCGCCCAAAATGCTGTAGGAAATCAGCTTGTCAGCATCAGAATATTTTGGAAAAAATCCCGCGCTTTCAAGATAATCAAAAGATTTCAGCTCAATGTGCGCCGTCGAACGCCCGAAAAGCGGGCTTTTGTGGGCAAGCACTTCGTCTTCCATAAAGCTTACGCTAGAACCGCAGAGAATCAGGAATATGTTTTTGTTTTTCCAGTTTCTGTCGATTGTGTGCTGTATTATGCTTTTTATTGAAGGATTTTCCTGTGCGATGAACGGGAACTCGTCCACAATCAGCACAAGTTTTTCGTTTTCCGATGTCTTTTTCGTTATGTAGTCGAACGCAACTTCCCAATCAGGGAATTCACCGAAGAAACTTCCGTCAAAATAGTTCTGCACTGATTTTGAAAAATCAAGAAGATTCAGCGCGTCGTTTTTTTCCTGAGCCGAATACATCAATGTTTTGTGGCTGCGGGAAAATTCTTGCAACAACGAAGTCTTTCCGATTCTCCTACGCCCGTACAACACGAGGAATTCGAACCTGGCTGATTTATATAAATCTTCCATTATTGAAAGTTCTTCTTTACGACCTAAAAACATAGCCGCCTCCAAAATTATATACTCCAAAGTATTATACTCTAGAGTATATAAAATTCAAAGCTTGTCGCTTTTACTTTACTCAAACTTATAGATAGAAATGTCAAAGAACCTGAACAAAGACGCTGCTACGTCTTTATTCAACAAGTTTTGCAACGCAAAACCCGCATATTAATTACGGAATTTTCCTGACAGAAAATTCTCGCACTGCTTTCATCACAGATTTTTTGGCGAAGCATTGCCTCGAAACAAAGCAATGTTACCGTATGCGCTCATTGTCGAAGGATTCAGAACGCAAAAACTCAGCGAGCGAATCCTTCCAGTCAGGAAGAGTAATCCCCAGCGTCCGCTGAACCTTCGTCTTGTCCAGCACGGAATACGCCGGCCGTTTTGCCGGTGTTGGGTATTCTTCCGTCGCGCATGGATTCACGGCGCAGCCCCTGTTCGTGACAAGCCCGCGTTCCACGCCTTGAGCGAAAATCTCCTTGGCAAAGTCGAACCAGGTGATTTCGCCCAAGTCGGTCACATGGTAGATTCCGTTCTGAACGCTCTCGCCCTCTGCCCTCTTTCCGATGATTCTCAGAATCACATTTGCGAGCGTGACGCAGTTAGTCGGGGTGCCCTTCTGGTCGTTCACGACTTTTACAGAATCGTGACTGTTCATCGCCCGAATCATCGTATAGACGAAGTTCTTTCCGCTCCAACCGTAGAGCCATGCAGTGCGGAGGATGTAGAAGTCGTCCGTTTCCTCGGAGATTGCCTTCTCGCCCTCGGCCTTTGTCTCGCCGTAAACGCCAATCGGCTTAATCGGGGCGTCCTCGCTGATCGGGGAAGATGCCGTGCCGTCAAAAACATAGTCAGTCGAGATATGAATGAACGGAACGCCGAGTTTCTTTGCAAGACGCGCGATGTTCCGAGGACCGTCCGCATTCAGGGCGCGCGCCTTTTCAGTTTCGCTTTCGGCCTTGTCCACTGCTGTGTAGGCCGCGCAGTTCACGATGAAAGAGATTTTCTTGCCAGCGGCAAATCCTTCAAGTGCCGTATAATCGAGGATAGACACGTCGCTGTCGGTGCCAAGAAAGTCAATTTTGTTCTCTGAAAGGGTGCGGCAGACCTGCGTGCCGAGCATTCCCTTGTTTCCGATAATCCAAACCATTATTTTCTGTCACCGTAATTCGCGCTGATCCAGTTCTTGTATTCGCCGGAGAGGATGTGGTCCACCCATTCCTGGTGCTCCAAATACCAATTGACAGTGAGCTGTAAGCCCTGCTCGAAGGTCATCCTGCGCTCCCAGCCGAGTTCCTTTTTTATTTTTGAGCAGTCGATTGCGTAGCGCGCATCGTGGCCGGGACGGTCCTTTACGTGGACGATTGTCTTCTCAACTTCATCCGCAGTTCTCCCGACTTTCGGCGAAGCAAGCTCGATTACCTTGTGGAGAAGTTTTATGTTCTGCCATTCGTTCTCGCCGCCGATGTTGTACTTCTCGCCGGCTCTGCCTGAGTTCACAATCTGCCAGACTGCGCGGTTGTGGTCCTCCACGTAAATCCAGTCGCGGATGTTCTTTCCCTCGCCGTAAACAGGAAGATTCTTTCCGTCACGGATGTTAGAAATCATGAGAGGCAAAAGTTTTTCCGGGAACTGATAAGGCCCGTAGTTGTTCGTGCAGTTTGAGAGAGTAATTGGAAGACCATAAGTGTGGTAGTACGCCATCACGATGTGGTCTGAGCTTGCCTTGCTTGATGAGTAAGGCGAGCGCGGGTCGTAGGGTGTCGTCTCCGTGAAGTAGCCTGTCTCGCCCAGGGAGCCGTAAACCTCGTCGGTCGAGATGTGGTGGAAGAGGACGTCGTCGCGCTGATTGCCGAGCGAGCAGCCCCAGTAATTGCGGGCGACGTCAAGGAGCGTGAAGGTTCCCATGACGTTCGTCCTGATGAAAGCCTCCGGCCCCAGAATAGAGCGGTCGACATGGCTCTCGGCCGCGAAGTGGATTACGGTGTCGATGTCGTACTGCCTGAAAATCCGCTCGATTTCCGCACGGTCGCAGATGTCCACTTTTTCGAAGAAATATCTCCGCTCCCCCTCTAGCACGCCTTTTCCGAATTTCTCCTCGACCATGGCAAGGTTCTCAAGGTTTCCGGCGTAGGTGAGACAGTCGACGTTGACGATTCTGCCCTCGAAGCCAGAGTCCATGAATTCCTTCGAGCCGGTCGCGCTCAGCCCGAAGAGATAGTTGATGAAATTGGAGCCGATGAACCCCGCTCCGCCGGTAACGAGTATGTTTTTCAGTTTTCTAGACATCATTGCGCTCCAATCCATTTTCCATTCAAATCAAAATATTTTCCGTCCAGGTCGAACGCAGGGTGTTTTCCGTCCTTTTCGCTCAAAAGAGGCTCTATCTCAGGGGCGACGCCCTTCCAGTCGATTCCGATTGTCGGGTCGTTCCACATGAGTCCGCCTTCGCCTTTCGGGTCGTAAAAATCCGTGCACTTGTAGGCGAACACCGCCGACTCTGAAAGAACGTAGAATCCGTGGGCGAACCCTTCAGGGATGTAGAACTGGTTCTGCTTTTCGCCGTCCAAAATCACGCCGTAGTATTTCCCGAATGTATCTGAACCGTTTCTCAAATCGACCGCCACGTCAAAGACTCTGCCGGAAACCGCGCGGACGAGTTTTCCCTGCGGATGCCTCGTCTGGAAATGCAGGCCGCGAAGGACGCCTTTCGACGAAGAAGATTGGTTGTCCTGGACGAACTTCATCTTCAATCCCGCCTCGAAAAAATCCTTCTCGCTGTATACCTCAAAAAAATATCCGCGCGCATCCCCGAAAACTTTCGGCTGTATCTCGTAAAGTCCCTCAAAAGTCTTTCCGTCGGATGACACGCATTTCTTGAATTCAAAAGCCATTTTTCAGCCCCTCTCCGCAATGTATTTCAAATAGGTTCCGTAGTCGGTCTTGTACCCCGAGGCAAGCTCAAGGAGCCGCTCCTTTGAGAGCCATCCGTTCTTGAACGCTATTTCCTCGATGCAGGAGACGTACAACCCCTGCCTCTTCTGAATCGTTGCGATAAAGTTGCTCGCCTCAAGAAGACCGTCGTAGGTTCCCGTGTCGAGCCATGCCATTCCGCGTCCGAGCAGTTCGACCGAGAGGCTCCCTTTTTTAAGGTAAGCGTTGTTCACGGCCGTGATTTCGATTTCCCCGCGGGCGGACGGCTTCACTTCCTTCGCGATTTTCACGACTTCGTTGTTGTAGAAATAGAGGCCCGGAACCGCGTAGTTCGATTTCGGCTCCTTCGGCTTCTCCTCGATTCCGAGGACTTTGCCGTTCATGTCGAACTCGACCACGCCGTATGCGGTCGGGTCTTTCACCATGTAGCCGAAGATGACGGCATCGCTTTTCTTTTCCTCGATACGTCTTTTTGCATTTTTAAGCGTCTGCGTGAAGCTCTGCCCGTAGAAGATGTTGTCGCCGAGCACGAGAGCCACGTCGTCGTCTCCGATGAAGTCAGCGCCGACGATGAACGCGTCCGCAAGCCCCCTCGGCTTGTCCTGCACCGCGTACTCGAACTTCATTCCGAGCCACGCTCCGTCGCCGAAAAGTTCCTCGAACAAGGAAATATCGCGGGGAGTCGAGATAATAAGAATCTCGCGGATTCCGGCAAGCATGAGACATGAGAGGGGATAATAAACCATCGGCTTATCATAAAGGGGCAGAATCTGCTTTGAAACAGACCGTGTAATAGGATACAAGCGGGTTCCACTTCCGCCAGCAAGAATTATTCCTTTCATCGAGCCACATCCATAAAACGTCCTTATTCTGAATTAGCAAGGACAAAATAAATATGTTGTTATCTTATTTTTTTTTAAAAATTTTGTCTACCAAGCACCATGAAGCCACAAGAAGCGTTTTCACAGAGAGCGCAAGTTATTACGAAAAAACACTTTTTCGCGCTTGAATTGTCAAATCAAGTGCAACGTTTT
>NZ_AGRW01000035.1 GCF_000255555.1 Treponema saccharophilum DSM 2985 | reverse complement strand
GTTGCGAGCGCACGCTCCATGCAATAAAGAAAAACGCGCGTAAAACAATGCGTGCGCCGATTACCGCGTGCGCCTGTGGCTTTCGTAGAAATGTTCTTTGTCGCGGTACATTGCTTTGTCGGCGCGGGCGAATACTGTGTCGGTGGATGTGTCGGTTTTGCTGTCGAACGAGGCGGCGCCCTTCGAGACGGAAATCCCGTCGTCGGTGCCGGAGGTGTGGTTGAATTCGGAAAGCTGCCTGTCGAATTCGTCCATGAGACCGGCAGTTTTTTCGTCGTCAAGTTTTTCTTCGAGGACGACGAACTCGTCGCCGCCGATGCGGTAGACTTTTTCGGCGCGGAAAACCGATTTCATGATTTCTGCGGCGTCTTTTATGAGCTGGTCGCCGTTCTCGTGCCCGAACTTGTCGTTCACGCCCTTCAGACCGTTCACGTCGAACATGAAAACGGTGAATTCCGCCATCTCCTCGTCGATTCTCCGTTTCAGCTCCTTCACCTTCTCGATGTACGCCGCCTTGTTCCGGCATCCTGTCATCGCGTCGGTGTATGCCATCTCGTTGATGTGCGCGATGTAGTCTTTCAGCTCGACGGAAATTTTCCGGATTGATTCGGCGAGGACGCCGATTTCGTCTTCCGACTTGAACGGGACGGGCGTGTTCAGCTCCCCGCGCGCGATTCTTGACGCGGCGTCGGTTATCGCCTGCAGCGGGGTTATGATTTTCGAGGCGATGAGATTTGCGACCGCCGCCCCTCCCGCGATTATGAGGACTAGGACGAGCACAGTGAGAAACATCATTTTGAGCTGCCATCGCAGAATTTCGCTTTCCGGAACGGAGATGCCGAGGATGATGTCGTTTTCGAGCCGGCTCATGATGAGGCGGTGCATTTTTCCGCGCCACTTGTACGCGAAATTCTTCCCCGTTCCGATATGGTCGCTTGTCAGAAGCCTTTTTATCGAGCGGAGGTCGTTGTCGTACGAGAATTCCTCCGCCCGAAGCCCGTCGGGAAAATCCTTGTGGTATATGATGTTTCCGTTGTCGTCGATGAGGAAGCTGAACGCCGAATCGTATTCGATGTCGTCGAGGATTTCGCGCAGGCGCTCGAGCTTCACGTCGATTCCTGCTGCTCCGATAAATTCGCCGTTTTTGTGGAGCGGGACGGTGTACGATGCCGTCTCGATGATTTTTCCCGTGTTCCTGCATTTTCTCGGCGCGAACCAATTGGAGCCGCCTTCTTTCTTCGTCCTGTAGAACCATCCGGCGTAAGGCTCGTCATCGTCGCTGAAGTCCGCGAGGTCGAATTTCATTGTGCTGAAGAAATGCTTGTTGTTCGATTTTTTGTCCATCATCACGACGTACGAGCCGACTCCGGCCGGGGCAGTTTTCTTGTCGAACGAAAAGTAGAACGAATGCGCGAATTCATGGGATTTGTTCGGTTTGGAAACCTCGCTTATGAAGCTCTGCTCGATTTCCCTCCCGTATTCGCTGTCGACGCGCAGCTTTTCGAGGTCCGCCTTCGACTCCAGCTTCAGCGCTATTGCGTGCGCGCTCTTCTCTATCGAGGAGAAGCATTCGTCAACCATGTTCGTCTTCAGCTCGGAAAGGTATTTCATCGACCGCCCGGAATGCTCCTCGCTCGCCATGTGGACGCAATAAAACGCAAGAGCGGTGAGGAGCGCGGATACGCCCGCTATTGTCGCAATCAGTTGCCGGATGAACAGTGTCCTCAACGATTTCATTTTCTAATCCCTTTTGACGCCGTTTCCGCCCATTTCCTTGACGAAATAGCAGTACTGGGCCGCGCGGTAGTAGTTTTTCTTTATCGTATCGGAAATGCGGACGGCAGTCAGCCCGACCGATACCGTGACGACGCCGTCGGACTCGACGTTGCGGACGAACTGCCGGCAGACCGCGAGCGCGCTTTCCATCGGAAGCTCGAAAAGAACGAGGAATTCGTCTCCGCCCCATCTGAGCGTCATCCCGTTGTCGCCGAGAAGCCGGCTCATGTTGTGGACGACAGAGACGAGAACTTCGTCCCCGTTCGCGTTGTCGTTCGTTTCCTTGAAAAAATCTATGTCGAACACGGCAAGACAGCGGTATCTCGTCGTGTTGAACACTCCGCGCTCCCCGAACATGTCCTTGAAGAAATTCCTGTTCGGAAGCCCCGTCAGCTTGTCCGTCTGGTCCTCCTTCCCGTATACGATTTTCGGCGGCGCTTTCTGCTCGCGCGTCATCGCCCGCTGTATGTAGAGCGAAAGCGAGAGGAGGGCGGCTGCCGCGAGCATGAAAAGCATGTTCGCCGTGCTCGTCTTCGAAATGTCCTTCTGGATGATGATGTACCATCCGGCGCATTGGATTGGCTTCGCGAAAACCATCTCGCTGATTCTGTCCGTCACGGTCATCCTGCCGTCCGCGCTGCTCTTCACGGGAATCATATGGAGGAGGCTTTCCTCGCAGATGTCGTTGAAAATCGCGCTGACCATGACAAGCCCGTTCTCGTCGACGACGAAAATCCTGACGCCGTTTGCTTTTTCCATGTCCGAAAGTTTCCGAATTGCCGATTTCATCGATATTTCGACAGACACGATTCCGATGAATTCGCCGGAGCTGTCGTTTATACGCGTGTTCATGTATATCGCCGATTTCTCGACGCTTTCCTCCGCCTTGACGGCGGCAAAACCCGTCACTGCCTCAGATTCCCTGAACTGCTCGAACCAGTTGTCCTCCGCCTTTTCGGGCGATAAGACGCGCTCGATTCCGTCGTCGCGGTAGCATCTTCGGCTTTTTTCGGAGATTATCGCGATGTGCGTGAGAAGGAATTCCGCCTTGAGCCGCTCGAGGAATCCGCGTATCCGTTCGTCGTCGCTTTTCTCGTCCGCGCTTTCCGTCTTCAAAAACTCTTCCACGAACGAGTCGTGCGCTATTACGCGGGCGACTTCCGTCGGCACTTTTATCGAATTCGCCATTTCCTCGAATATGCGCTCCGCCATGTTCTCGTCGGCGGCAATCATGTTCTTCGTCGCGTCGCTCATTATGACTACGTGTATCGTCACAAGAATGACTATGGGAAGCGCGGCCGTTAGTATCTTTCTGATGAGAATGTTCTTCTTCATTTTGTACCTTGAATACCTGTTTTTGCGCCGCGCACCGTTCGGAATGACGCAAGAATGTAACCACCGAAAATTCTGACAGAGTTTTTACAAAAAACGCCGCCCAATCCCGAAGGAGCGGACGGCGTTTCGAGCCGGCGCTGTCCGGAGCTTTTCCGGGCAGCACTTATTATATACCAAAAGCTTTCTATAGTTCGAAAACTGTGCTGCTTTTGTTACGAGGGCTGCTTTCCGATATACGCGAGGATACCGCCGTCGACGTAAAGGATGTGTCCGTTGACCGCGTTGGATGCCTCCGAGGCGAGGAACACGGCGGGGCCGGCAAGCTCTTCCGCGTCGAGCCAGCGTCCAGCCGGAGTCTTAGCGCGGATGAAAGAGTCGAACGGATGCATAGAGCCGTCAGCCTGCTTCTCGCGGAGCGGGGCAGTCTGCGGAGTCGCGATGTATCCAGGTCCGATTCCGTTGCACTGGATGTTGTATTCGCCGTACTCAGAGCAGATGTTGCGTGTGAGCATCTTGAGTCCGCCCTTCGCCGCTGCGTAGGCAGAAACAGTCTCGCGTCCAAGCTCGGACATCATAGAACAGATGTTGATGATTTTTCCGGCCTTCTTCGCAATCATTCCCGGCAAAACTGCCTTTGAAACGATGAACGGAGCGTTCAAGTCGACATCGATGACCTGGCGGAATTCCTCAGCCTTCATCTCAATCATCGGGATTCTCTTGATGATTCCGGCGTTGTTCACGAGAATGTCGACAGTTCCGACGTCCTTCTCGATTTTCTTTACGGTTTCCTGAACCTGTGCCTCATCAGTGACGTCGCAGACATATCCGTGGACGTCATTGATTCCTGCTGCTTTGTAGTTTTCGAAGCCCTTGTCGAGCTGCTCCTGTCCGCGGTCATTGAAGACGATTTTTGCTCCCGCTTTGGCGTATGCCTTTGCGATCGCGAAACCGATGCCGTAAGATGCGCCAGTAATCCAGGCAACTTTTCCTGTGAGGTCGAAATCTTTCATCTCGAATTCTTTTGCCATTTGTATAGCCTCCAAATATCTTTATTTAAAGATATAAGACAGAATATTTATCGTCAATCATGAAAGTATGGACAATTCCCTCAAGAATTCGGACAATTCCCTCATAAATTCTGAATTGTCGATGAACTCAGCTTGGCGTGCTCCTCGAACATCTTCTTGAAATCCAAAATGAAAAGCGGCTTCCCGTCGTGCTTGAGCGTATACGAGATGAACTCTTTGGGAATCGAGCATTCCGCGTCGTCAATGCGCTCCTCCTCGTATATCTGTATGACATCCTGAACCGAATCCGCGACGAGCCCGTAAAGGATTATGTTCTCGATTTCGCTTCCGTCCGGATTCAGACGGCGCGTGTGGACTTCGACGACGATGATTTTCGTCTTCTTGTCCACCTCGTGCTCGTCAAGCTCGAACCTTCTGCGCAGGTTCACCACGGTGATTCCCTGCCCGCGCGAATAGATGAGCCCCTCAATGTAGGAAAGCGCGCAGGGAACTGCGGTCGGCTTGGTCATGTTAAGAACTTCAAGCACAGAGTTGACGTTTATGGCGTATGTCGTCTCGTCAACAGTAAATGTCAAATAATTCTCCATAAAAACCTCCCGTCCCGCGCTTTCCTGAAAATCAGAATTCCTCGAAATCCGCGTCGCTTACGAGGTCTGCGGCTGTTTTTCTCGTCACCGTCCCGCTGTTGACCTTCTGCTCGCTTTTTTTCTCCGCGGGCTGCTCCGGTGATGATGTTGTCTCCGACGGGGCAGGGGCGGCTTTTGGCGCTGGTTCTCCTGGCGTGGGTTCCGGTTTCTCCGGCTGCGGCTGCTTCTGTATTTTTATCTTCTTCGGCTTCTTGCTTTCCTTGTCGTCTTTTTTGACGTCGGATTCCTTCTCCTTCTGCTCTGCCTTCGCTTTTTTCGTTCCGGATGCGTCGTCACGCGCTTCTTCCTGCGAAATCGTTTTGAATTCCGTGTTCGCGGAATCGCCTATCGTGAAGAATGAGATGACCTTGACAAGCCGTTCCGCCTGCGCGCTCAGCTCCTCCGCCATTGCCGCCATCTCTTCCGCGGCGCTCGCGTTCTGCTGGACGACGCTGTCGAGCTGGATTATCGCCGTGCTGACCTGCTGCGCCCCGTTGTCCTGCTCGCGGCATGCCGTCGCGATTTCCTGGACGAGCTGCGATGTGTTCTCGATGCTCGGAACAACTTCCTTTATGAGCTGTCCCGCGTTTTCCGTTGTCTCAAGCGTTTTGTGAGAAATCTCGCTTATTTCTCCGGCTGCCGCCTGCGACCGTTCGGCGAGTTTCCTGACTTCCGATGCGACGACCGCGAAACCCTTTCCAGCTTCGCCCGCGCGCGCGGCTTCGATTGCGGCGTTCAGCGCGAGCATGTTCGTCTGGCTTGCGATATCCTCGATGACCTTGATTTTTTCGGAAATCGTCTCGACGGCATTGACGGCATCCTGAACGGCAAGCCCGCCCGCCTCCGCCTTTGCCGATGCGACGTTCGCGATGTCGCTCGTCTTTGCGGCGTTGTCGGCAGTCTGCCTGATGTTGCTCGTCATCTGCTCCATCGTCGCGCTCATCTCCTCGGTCGATGCCGCCTGCTCGCTCGCGCCCGATGAAACGGACTGGCTCGACGAGGAAAGCTGCTCGCCGCCGGAGCGGACCTGCATGACTGTTTCGCGGACATGCTCGATTGTCGTCGTCAGCGACGCCATCATTTTCTGCAGCGCGCGACCAATTTTCCCCAGCTCGTCCTGCCTCATCATGACCTTCTCGCGTGCCTCGCGCGTCTTCTCGTCGAGCACGAGGTTTCCGTTCGCGACGGAGTTGAGGGCGTTGTAGATGAGGATTATCGGCTTCGATATCGAATTCGCGAAGAGGAACCCGATCCCGAGCGCGATTAGTATGAAGATGAGGGAGACCGTACCGAGCGTCATCTTGAGGATTTTGATGCTGTCCTTGAAATCGGATGACGGTGCCTCAATCGCGATTGACCAGTCGGCGATTCCGATGGGCGTGTATGCGATGTAGTATTCCTTTCCGTTTATGTGGATTATCTCCGCGTTCGTCTCCGATTTCATCATTTTCTTGGAGACGTCGGCGAGTTCCCTGAAGCCCGGCTCCGTCGTCTGCGCGAGCTGCTCGAATGTCAGCGATTGCTTCACGTATTCCTCAACTTCCGCGTAGAGGATTGCGCCGCTTTCCCGGTTTATGATTGCGACTTTCCCGTTTTTGCTTATGTTGAGCTTCGACGCGAATTCCTTGAGGATTCCCGTGTTCAGGTTGACGGCGAATGCTCCGATTACGGTGTTGGAATCGTCGTAAATCGGGACGGCACCGTATATGGAAGGCTCTCCGCGCGCGCTTATCAGCGGACCTGATATCGTCGCGTTGCCTTTTATCGCTTCCTGAAAATAAGCGCGTGCCTGAACTTCCCGGACGATGTTGTCCGTCGTCAGCGAGTGGCCGGTCGGGTCGCAGACGAGGAAGTAGCGCGCGTAGCTGTCGAAACTGTCCACATAATTTGCCACGATAGGCGCTTTTTCCTCGACTGGCACGTGCGCTTTCAGGCTGGGCTGTTCCGCAAGCATCTTCATCGCGATAAGGTCGGATTCGAGCTTGAGGTCCGCGTAATTCGCCACGTTCTCCACAAGCGTCCTCATGTTCGCGAGCGAGCCTTGGTCTACCGAGCGGCCTGCTATGTGGACTGAAATCGCCATTAATGTGACTCCAGTTGCGACAAGTGACGCCGCAAGGAATGTTGTCAGTGCAGAGCGAATGCTTTTCATAAATCCTCCGGGAAGTCCACTGTTAAAATTTTTCAAGACGGATGAGCGGCCGGAACTTCACCGCCATCCGCCAGGATTTTTTTTGTATCAGCCGATTATCTTTTTGACGACCGCAATCAATTTTTCCGACGTGAACGGTTTGACAATCCATCCGGTTGCGCCTGCCGCTTTTCCCTCGTCCATTTTTGACTGCTGGTTTTCCGTTGTCAGCGCGATGATAGGCGTGAATTTATAACCTTCGGTCTGACGAAGCTGCTTCGTAAGTTCGATTCCGTCCATGTTCGGCATGTTGATGTCCGTGATGACGAGGTTGAATTTGTCAGTCTTCGCCTTTGCGAGCGCGTCGATTCCGTCGTTCGCCTCCACAATCTCGTAGCCTTCCTGTCCGAGAATGAACGATATGCTCGTCCTTACCGAGATTGAGTCGTCAACCGCAAGTATTTTCTTTGCCATGATTTTTCTCCTTTTCTGCGCAAATTATGATTTTCTCATTCTAGCATTATTCAGCATTGTTTGTGCGATGTCTTGAAGCGGCACTATCTTGTCGACGGCACCGGCTTTGACAGCCTCGCACGGCATTCCGTAGACGATGCACGTCGCCTCGTCCTGCGCGATGTTGAAGGAACCCGCGTCGTGCATCTCCTTCATTCCCTTCGCGCCGTCGTCGCCCATGCCCGTCATGATGATTCCGATGGCGTTCTTTCCCGCGTACCGTGCCGCGCTTCTGAAAAGAACGTCTACGCTCGGTCTGTGGCGCGAGACGAGAGGACCGTCCTTTATCTCGACATAGTAGTCCTTGCCCTGGCGTTTCAGGAGCATGTGGTGGTTTCCGGGCGCGATGAGCGCCTGCCCCCGCTGAACCATGTCGCCGTCCTCCGCTTCGTGAACCGCGATTCTGCAAAGCGAATTCAGCCTCTGCGCGAACGATGCCGTGAAATGCTCCGGCATGTGCTGCACGATGACAAGTCCCGGCGAGTCTTCCGGAAGCGCCGTCAGGAAATCCTTGAGTGCTTCCGTTCCGCCCGTGGACGCGCCGACGATTACAACCGTGTCCGTCGTGTCGATGGGCGCCTGGAACGGGTTCGGCTTTTCGAGGATGACGTCCGCCGTGAGTTTCGGCTGTATTCCGCCCGAAAAATCCGGGATTTTCGGGAACACGGGAACGTCGTCGATTTCCTCAAGCTCCTGAATGTCGTCGTTCTGGCTGCTTTTCACGCGCCCGAACTGCGGAATCTTCTGCTGCTCGACTTTGCGCCCGGTGACGCGGATGTCGTCGGAGACTGCCTGCGAATGTATTTTCGCCTGCGACGGGATGAGCTGCTTGATTTTTCCCTGGCAGCTGTTCGCCGATTTTATAGCCTCGACGAGCTTTATCTTCGATTCCTCCAGAAACTTTTTCGTCCCGATTGACGGCTTGAGGATGATTTCCGCCGCGCCGTATTCGAGCGCCTTCAGCGATTCGCGCGAGCCTTTCTCGACGAGCGTGGAGCAGATGACGCACGGAATCGGGTCGATTGTCTCGTTCATCTTTTTGAGGAACGTAAGCCCGTCCATGCGCGCCATCTCAATGTCGAGAATGATGACGTCGGGGCGCTCGTCCCTGATTTTGCGGACGCCTATAATCGGATCGGGAGCCGTGGCGATGACCTTGATTTCTTCCGTAGAATTGAGAATTTCCGTTATCGTCTGCCGCGCGAGCGCAGAATCATCTATTATCAAAACTTTTATAGGCATGTCTCACCTCTCGATTTCTTTTCTGAACATCGTCGGACCGACATTCCTCAGCGGAAGATTCATCCCGAAAATCGTCTCGGAATGGCCGAGGAAAAGGTATCCGCCGGGAATAAGGTGCTCGATAAGCTTTCTTATAACCGCTTCCTGCGTCGGCTTGTCGAAATATATGAGCGCGTTCCTGCAGAATATGATGTGCTTGTCCGTCTCAATCGGGTAGGACGAATCCATGAAATTCAGCCGCTCGAACCTGACTTTTTTCCTGATTTCCGGCTTGACCCGCACCTGTTGCGCCGCCTCGTCCTTCGACTTGAGGAAATACCGTTTCTTCATGTCGAACGGAAGGTCCTCGACGTCGTCCATCGTGTATACGGCGTTCTCCGCTTTCTCGAGCATCCGCGATGAGATGTCCGTCGCGAGAATCGAAAAGTCCGAGAAAGCGCCCGGGTGCGTGCGGAAATACTCGCTCATGACGATTGAAAGCGTGTAGGGTTCCTGCCCGCTTGAGCACGCCGCCGACCATATGTCGATTTTGCTGAATCCGTTCTTGGCGAATTCGGGAAGAATCGTCGTCATCATGCTGTCGAAATGCTGCTTCTCGCGGAAAAAGCTCGTGAGGTTCGTCGTTATGACGTCAATCATCAGCGCGATTTCCTCGTCGGAATGGGAGCCGGTCGAGAACGCGTACGCGATGTAGTCGTCGAACGATTCCATTCCGAGCGCTTTGAGGCGCGACTGCAGGCGCGACTGCACCATGAGCTTTTTCTGCTCCGGCATCTTTATCCCGACGTTGTTCTGTATGAAGTCGGCGATTTTGAGAAACTGCTTGTCCGTTAGCTCTGCTTGTTTTTTGAGGAATTCTGCGCCCATTTTTACTCCGCCGCGGGGCTTTCGCCCTTCTTCAGATGCGATTTTATAAGCGATGTCAGCTGGAACACGTCGAGTATGAGCGCGACCGCCCCGTCCCCGAGTATCGTGGAGCTGTTGATTCCCGTGCAGTTCCGGTAGAGGTTTCCGAGCGGCTTTATGACCGTCTGCTGGCTCCCGAGTATTTTGTCGACGACAAGCCCGAACACATCATCGCCATCGTAAACGGAAACGATTTCCTGATGGTCGGGAAGCGGTTCCTCTATTTTGAAGAATTTGCGTAGGTTTATCGAAACCAAATCCTTTCCGTGGTTCTGCGTCGTGATGAATGTTGCGTCCATCTGCTCCTGCGTGATGCTCGACGTGAGGCATTCCGAAATCGTGTTCAGCGGAATTATGTATGTCGTCCCGCCGATTGTGACGAGCATTCCGTCGATGATTGCGAGCGTCAGCGGAATTTTAAGTATGAACGACGTTCCCTTCCCGCGCTTCGACTCGATTCCGACCGTTCCGCCGAGCGTCGCCAAATCTTTTTTTACGACGTCAAGCCCGACGCCGCGCCCGGAAACGGACGTGACCTGCTTTGCCGTGGAGAACCCCGGCTGGAATATGAGGTTGAAAATCTCCTCGTCAGAATGCGTTTCGTTTTCCTTTATAAGCCCTTTCTGAATCGCCTTGTCGCGGATGGCGTCGCGGTCGAGCCCCTTTCCGTCGTCGCGAATCGATATGTTTATGAACGCGCCGACGTGCTTCGCCGAAAGCGTGACCGTTCCCGTCTCGCTTTTTCCGGCTTCGTGCCGTTCCGCGGGCATTTCGATGCCGTGGTCAACGGAATTCCTGATGAGGTGGAGGAGCGGGTCGTTGAGCTTTTCGATTACCGTCTTGTCGAGTTCCGTTTCCGCGCCGACGGTCACCATCTCGACCTGCTTTCCCAACTGCGTCGAAAGGTCGTATACGGTGCGCTTGAATTTCTGGAAGAGCGTCCCCACCGGAACCATGCGGAGCCCCATCGAAATGTCGCGCATCATCACCGCAATCCTGTCGCACTGCTCGCTCAGGTTCTTGAATGTGGGATTGTCCGTCCGCACCGCCTCCTGGTCGAGCCGCGCGTTGAACGTGACGAGCTCCCCGACCAAATCGACGAGCTGGTCGAGTTTCGCGGAGCTTATCCTCAATGTCGTGCTCTGCGTTCCCGCCTGTTGCTGCGCCTGCCCGTTCGAGTTCAGCGATTTCAAGTGCTGCTGTTCGGCGAGCGCGGAGCGGACCTGCTCCTCCGATATGATTTTTTTGTCCACGAGCATCGCGCCGAGCTGCTTTTTCGCGCTGAGAATCTCGTCCACGTCTCCCTGCGAGACGTCTTTCCGCGAGACGAGAATTTCGCCGATTTTGTTGTTCTCGCCGGGAAGAAGGTCGATTTTATCGACTTCGATTTTCGAGTCGCTGTCGAGGAAGATGAAAACGTCCTCGATGTCGTTCTTCGTCTTCGATGTCGTGAGGATGACGTCCCATGAAAAATAGCAGAGCTCGCTGTCCATCTCGGAAAGCGGCGGAAGGTCGTTGTAGAACGGGACGACGGTCGCCGTTCCGAGCTCGGTAAGCTCCTTTATGAGAAGCTCCGGGCGCGTTCCGTTCTGCATTATCGTCGTTGACGGGCGGAATTTGATTCTCCACGTCGTCGCCTTGTCGTCGTGTTTCGGCTTTTCGATTTTTTTTGTCTGCGGCGGCGGGTCGTTTACGTTTCCGCCGTTTTTCTGGACGTAGACTTTGAATTCGAGAATCAGGTTCTCGCTGAGCTGGTGGATTTCCGGCGCGACTTCCATTCCCGCGTCGAGCAGCGAGCGGATGTGGTCGCGCGCTTTGAGCAGCAGCGTTATGAGCTCCGGCGTTACGGGAATGATTCCGTTCCTGACCTGATCCATCGCGCTTTCCGCCTCGTGCGTGAATGACGATATTTCGTTGAAGCCGAACATCGCCGACGAGCCTTTTATCGTGTGCATCGCCCTGAAGACGGCGGCTATAGTTTCCGAATCTCCCGGATTGTCGCTCAACGCCAGCAGCTGCTCCTCAAGGTTGTCCAGAAGCTCGTTGGCTTCGTCGAAGAATACCGAGCTGAGTTGTTCAAGCATTTTCTTCCTCCGGGCTTCCGTCTTCCAGAATGTACTCATCAAGGGTTACGCTGCTCGCCGAGATGAAGTCCTTTATCGCTTGCGGAATCTTTCCTTTTATATAGAATTCTTTGCCCTGCTTCTCGGCTTCCCTTCGCGCCGAGACTATTATCTGGATTCCCGTTATGTCGATGTCTTCGACCTGCGATATGTCGAGGCGGATTTCGGAACTTTTTTCGAACGCGCCGAGAAGCTCGTCCCTGAGCATATGCGCCTGTTCGATTCCTGCTGTTCCATGCCATTTGACCGTCTCGACCGCCATTCGAAAACTCCTTTTTTATATCTTTTTGAAGGGCAATGATTTATAATGAAGCCGTTCGGAAATTCAACGCGCGATGCGGGCGCTTTTTCCGCACATGCCTAATGAATCCAATTTTAAGCTATGATTTTTTTGAAGTCAAACGAATAAGGAATTGCTGATGGACAATAGAAACGCGGATTATTTCTCGTTTATGCTCGGAAAAGGAATGTTTGCCGTTCCCGTTATGTATGTGAAGGAAGTGTTCGAATTCACGTCGCTGACGCCGGTGCCGAATTCGCTCGGCTATCTGAGGGGCGTCATGAACATCCGCGGTTCCGTCGTGTCCATAATCGATTTGAGGAAGCTGTTCGGCTTCAATCCGTCGGACGAACTTTCCGAAACGTCGGTAATCGACCTTGAGATTCCGAGAAACAACGAGAAGCCTATCGAGATTGCGATAATTGCCGATTCCGTCGATGTCGTGAGCGGGCTTTCCTTCATTCAGGCGGGAAGCGCGTCGTACGGAATTCCGGAAGGGCAGAGCCAGTTCGTCCGTGCCGTCGCGAGGCGCGGTGATGAATTCATCCTCGTCCTTGACCTAGACAAAATCCTCCGCTTCATTGAGTCCGATGTCGATAAGGCGGAGAAAGCCGGCATCTGATTTTTGAATTTTGGTCTGTCGGAAAAGCTGCTGATTATAATTCTGTCATGCTGAACTCTTTTCAGCATCCATGTATTTGGCGTTCCGAATCACGCTGGAAATCGTGTATGCGCCGGAAGAAAAGAAAATAGCGCTGAGCGCGTCCGCGTCCGGAAAATGAGAATTTTTCCCGCCTTACTTGAAGAGGTCTTTCACGGCTTTGAGCTGGATGCCGGAGCCGATTTTGCGGGCAAGCTCCGCCTCCTGTTTCCCTAGGTTCTCGATGAAATCGTCGCATTTTTCGCCGTCTGATTTGTGGTTGTCGATGTATTTCATGAAGACTTTCCGCGTTATCGGGTCAAAGAAAATCTTTCTGGGAAGCGTTCCGCCGGTGTCGGATTTGACGACGGGAATATTCAGCTTCTGAAGGTATTCGAACGCGAACCGGCTGTTCACGTTTCCCACCTGCGACTCCACGTTCGGGAGGTTGAATATGTTCCCGCCGCCGAAAACCTTCGCCTCCAAGTTCTCGACAAGCCCGCCTTTTTTCTTAATGTCCTCAATCAGCAGGTCGATTGCGTACTCTCCGAATTTCCCGAGCATCCTGTCGACGGAATACGCCGCCGCGTTTGCCTCGGCTTTCGAGTCCTTGGCAAGCATGAAGTGGTTGATTCCGCCGACGCCGTTCTCCTCGTCAAAAAGCACGATGCTGACGCAGGAGCCCAGGACGGTCGAAATCATCTCGCTTCCGGCGGTGGAGTAGAACTCCCCTGGATAAATCGTAACGACTTCCTTGCGGAAGTGGTTGTCGAAGTATTTGTTCATGTATCAAAAGAGTGTCACGTCACCCGATGCGGCGCCCTTCTCGATGCTGAACCCGCCGATTTTGCCGGCAGCCTCTTTGTGCGCCGTTATCGTGAATTTGTCTATCAGCTCGATGAATTTCGTGTTCCGTATCTGCCAGTTCGATATTCCCTTCTGGCCCATGAGCGAATTCTTCTTCTGCACGAGCGCGATTTCCTCGTTCTTCATAGCGGAAACGAAGCTGTTCAGCTCGTCGCTGATTCCCTTGAGGTTCTGGAGGTTCTGCTGGACGGTGACGCATTTCTGCTGGAATCCGTCCGGGAAAACCGTGAAGTTCTGGATTATCGACGAGATGAGGCTCTGCCCGTTCTTGAGCTCGTCGAAGAACGAATTGCGTTCCTTCCTGAGCGAGACCATGTTCTCGTTGTCCTTCGAGATTGACACGGTGAACGTCGAGAGCATCGAGCTTGTGTCCGCGATGAACGATTCGAGGATTGCCTGCATGAGGTCGAGCGTCTTGTTTGCCGAGCTGATGAGGTTGTCCATGTCCGTGACGGAATCCTGGACCGATTTGATTGCGTCGTTCTTGGCGACCTCAATCTGCTGGAGGATTCTGACGTGGTGGAGTCGGCTCATGACGGGGCGGAGGTTGTCGAACACCGCGTAGATTATCCGCGCGCGCTCCGTGATGTTCTGGCACGTGTGGAGCAAATCCTTCTGTACGAGATGGTACGTGTTGAATTCGCCCATCATCGACTGGAAGTTGTCGATTATCGCGCCGAGCCTTTTTTCGATGTTGTCGATGTTTGACGAAGATTCGCTGAGGTATTTCGACTCGAAGTTGTTCTTCTGCATCTCAACGTCGTCGAGCGTCTCGATTACTTTCGCCCAGTTCTTGTCGAACATCGACATGCTGTTCGTGACGTATGAATTGATGTCCTTGAGGACTTCCTCGCAGAGCTGGTAAATCGAGATGTTGAAGCAGACGTAGTCGAGCTCCTCCTCGCTTCCCTGAGCGGGGCGCGTCGAGTTGTCAAGCTCCTTGACGCATTTCTGAACGTGGTCGAGCGCCTGTCGTATCATGTCCTGCATCTGCATTCCCTCCATCGCTTTCTGGATGGGCGGGTAAATCGAATTGATTGAGACGTTCATAGTCGAAATCGGCTCCGACACGCTCGAGATGAGGTTCTTCACATCGGCGGAACCGGACGAGCCTTTGTCGGAAAGCTTTTTCTGCGCGTCGAGAATCCCCGAGAAGATATCCTTGAGCGTGTTGATGTGCGCGAGAAGCTGCGCCTCCTCCTCGCTCAGTTTTCCCGCGAAGAGGTTCATGTCGTTTGAAAGCCTCTGGAGGTTTTCCGTGATTCTCGAGAACGCCTGGCCTTTTTCGCCCGACTTTATCGAGATGACCATCGCGTTGAGGGCGATAAGCTCCATCTGCTCGGAATCTTCCTTAATCTCGGCAATCATCTTGTCGAGCTTTTTGAGGTCCTCGATTTTCTCGTTCAGCTGGTTGAAAAGCGGGTCGTATTTCGCGGCGTAGTTTGTGAATATCTCCTGCTCTTTGTTTTTCGTGTTGTTGTCGCTTTCGCTGAAAGAACTGAACATTCCGCCGAGCGTCTGGAGCGAAGTTCCCCCGTCTCTGTTCAGCAGGGAGGGAAAGAGATTTCCAAGCTGAAGGAAAATCTGCTCCGATTTCAGGCTGATTGCATTGATTTTTGAAAGTGTTTCACTTATTTCCATATATTCGCTCCTTTGCGTGTTTTATTCGCCAGAATATTGTTTTGAGAATTCCGTTGACAGAACCTCAATGTCCTTGTCCGTCTGCTCGCTGAAGTCGTTGTCGAACATGTTGTTTTCCGTGAATTCGTTCAGCTCGTTGTATTCGTATGTGTGCTGGAGAATCCTGTCGGCCGCGCTTCTTATCGACTGAACGTACTCGCATTCCGGGTCGGATATGGAAAGCGGCGTTCTCGACGCGACCGCAAGGCTTATCCGGCTGTCCTTCCTGACGAAGCCGACAAAATCGATGGAGATGCCGAGCTTTTTGTGCACGAGCGAGCGGAGCCGTTTTGCCATCTCCAAATCGTCGGTCGTTTCCCCCTGATTGAGGATAACCTGCGGGCGGTACTTTTTCAGTTCGTCTATCGATTTCGCGATTGAATCCGAATCCCTGAATTCCGCGGACGTTCTCGAAACCATGTCGAGGAACGATGCCTCCATCCCCGACTCGCTTTCCCTGAGGTATTTGTCGATGAATTTCCGCTCCGGGCTTCTCGCCTTGAACTGCCTCATGAAGAACCGGAACGCCGCCGCCTTCAGGAACGAGTACGCGTTCAGAATTGACGTAAGCTCGGGCGTCGTTACAATTATCGAATTGTATGTCAGAAGATAGAAATCCAGCGTGTGGAAAGTCGTTCCCGCGCCGAGGTCGAGGATGACGAAATCCGCGTCGATTTCGCCGATTTTCCTGATTATCTTCTGCTTCGTCAGCGTGTCGATGTTCGCCGTGCCCGGATAAAGGCAGTCCCCCGCGATGAACCTGAGATTCTCGATTCCCGTTTCCTGCAGAAGCTCCGAGAAATCCGATGTCTGCTTGTAGATGAAATTTCCCAATCCGGCGTGGTTGTTTTTCAGCCCAAGAAGCGTATGGAGATTGGCGCCGCCAAAATCCATGTCCGCGAGAACAACCCTCTTTCCTTTTTGTGCAAGATTTATCGCAAGGTTCGCCGCGATGTTGCTTTTGCCGACGCCGCCTTTCCCGCTTGCGATGGGAAGAATATTCATCATAATCTGCAAGTATAAAGGAGTGCTTTTTAAAAGTCCAATGATTTTTACCCCGCGTTTTTCCTGCGCGCCGACTGTCTTTTTTCGCCGACCGCGCGAAATCGTTCCGCGGGGGTTATTTTCGATTGCGATTCGTGGTTTAATGCTCGTCATGAAAAAGGCAAATGGAAAAAAATCGTCATCAGTTTTTGTGGTCGCCGCGCTCATTTCTCTCTGCGTGTCTCTCGCTTCCTGCGCGAAGCCGGGCGACTCCACCGTCCACGATGCGATGGCGGCGGCGCGCCAGAAAAATTACGACGGCGCCGTCAGCCTTTTCAAGCGCGCTCTCGACGAGGAAAGCAATTATTCCCGCGAGACGATTCTGAATTTCATAGCGAACATCTGCATGACCGAGGGCGATTTCGAATCCGCGATTCCGTACATGGAGGAGTCGCTCGCTCTGAAGCCCGATTACAGGATGCTCGTCCAGCTCGGCCGCACGTACCGCGAGATTGGCGACGATGCTTCCGCCGAACGCTCGTACGCCCGCGCCGTCGAGCTGAATCCCGAGAAAGGCGAGGCGTACGCAAGCCTCGGCGCCCTGAAAATCGCATCGGGAAAATATTCCGAAGCCGTCGCCGATTTGACGAAGGCCGCCCGAGCCGAGCCGAAAATAGCCGTCATCCGCGCAAACCTCGCCGTCGCGCTCGCCCTTTCCGGCGACACGGATTCCGCCGAAGCCGAATTCGCCGAAGCCGCACGCCTGAAATGCGAGAACCTCGACGATTTCCGCGCCCGCGCCGGCATGTAACCCCCTCGCAAAAACCAAGTTCCCCAAAAAAACTCACGCGCCCCATCTCCCAAAAGAGCGCGCCGCCCCCGCGCCTCGCGGCCGAACGGTTGCATCCACGAAGCAGAAAAACATGTCGCGAAAAAACAATGCAACCGCAACCGCAACCTTCGCATTCACAAAGCAGAAAAACATGTCGCCCTTCAGAAAAGCACACATTCGCCATCCCCCAAAGGAGCGCGCCGCCTCCGCGGCTCGCGGTCGAACGGTTGCGTCCATAAAGCAGGAAAACATGTCGCGAAAATCCCCTGCAACCGCAACCGCAACCGCCTTGACGATTGTTCCTGTTTGTTGTTAATATGTTACCGAACGGACGGTAACATTGTATGGGTACTACGAAAGAGCTGATTCTTGAAGAGGCATTCAATTTCTTTGGCGACTCGCGCAATGTCGATTTTTCGCTCAGTCAGTTGGCGGAGAAGGTCGGCATTTCGAAGCCGGCAATCTACAGGCATTTTTCGAGCAAGGGCGCGCTTGTCGAGGAGATGAGGAACCATTTTATGAATCTCATCGCGGACAGGTTCGACGAGGGGCGGCGAATTTCCGAGGAAGGCGGCATTCCGTTTTTCAAGGCGATATTCATAAACGCTGTGGAGTTTTTCGTCAGCCATCCTGAACTTATCTCGTATTTCATCGTGCAGTTTTCCTACGATTGCAATTTCAGCGACCTTTGCAGGCATGTCGTTTCGAAAAAATGCTCCGAATGCGGGGTGGAGATTTCCGGCGTGCATAAGAATTCGGAGATTTTCTTCTGCTCGACCGCGATTCTTTTTTTCATAAAAGTGCGCGAGGGAATGCTCAGGGGGGCTGTCGGGTGCGGCGATTTTCCCGAGAAGCTCTGGAACTTCCTCAACGGCGGGTTCGCGTCGTTCGCGAGGGAAGGGGACGTCCTTTTTCCCGTTCCGATTGACGACGGGCGGCGGAAGGAGCTTCTTGAGCTTTGCAGAATCGACGCGAACGTTTTTCCGGACGAGGACAGGATATTCACCGCGCTCGCTTCCGTAATCAGGCGCGATGGGCTTCCGAACGTGACCGTGGAGAAAATCGCCTCGGAGCTCGGCATGGCGAAGAGCAGCCTCTATTTCTATTTCGACAACAAGAACCACATGGTCAGGAAGCTCATCGACCGCGAATTCCAGGTTCTCGTCGAGCTTGTGCGGGAGAATTCGATTGAGGCGAGGAATTTCTCGGAGTTCATCTACATTTCGATGCACACTGAGCTGAATTATTTCCTCTGCCGGCCGTCGCTCCTTCCCATTTGCGGCTGGATTCTGCGGACGTCGAGCGAGGACAGTGGCGAGAAGGAAATCGAGGTGATGAACGTCTGGGAAAAGCGGATGCACATGACCGGGGAGTGCGACAAAATCGACCTCGGTTTCCGTTTCCTTCCGGAGCTGATTTCATACTGGAGCGGGCTTCTTCCGATCTCGCTCGTTTTCAAGAACGACGAATTCGGGCTTCGCGAGGAAGAGTTGCGCGGGATTGTGGACGAGATGTTCGGCTTCATGCAGTTCGGGATAAAGTAGGAACGCCCTGAACTGAGATGTAGGAACGTTGTTTATAAAAAAAATATGGAGGTCATATGATTAGAAAAGTCTGTGCGGCGATTCTTTTTTCTGCCGCGTTGGGAAATCTGGCAACGGCGCAGGTTCAGTCTGACAGCACGACGGATTTGGAGACTGTTTCCATAAACCTAGAGCAGGCTGTCGAATATGCGATGGCGAACAACCGCACGCTCAAAAGCAACGATATCGACCTTGAGATGAAGGCGCGAGCCGCGAAATATTCGTGGAACGTGTTTCTTCCGTCGGTCAGCGTTTCCGGAACGATGAGCCGCTCGACAGAATACTCTCCGAGCAGTGCCGCGATGTCGGGCGGTTTGAAGACCGATTTTGTCGACGAGGAGGAGCATTGGGCGGCAGTCGGCACTGTTTCCGCCAGCCTCAACCTGTCGCTCGCATATATCTGGCAAATCCGCGCGAAGAAAGCCGAGTACGAGAACGGGAAAATTTCTTGGGAGCAAAGCCAGAAGGACACCATCCTGAACATAAAGAAGCTTTTCTACGGGCTTCTCCTCCAGCAGGAGAACCTGAAAATCCAAAAGGCGACGCTCGAGAACGCGCGGCAGCGCATGGTCCAGGCGCAGACAAGCTACAAGGCGGGCGCGATTCCGGAGCTTTCCCTTCTCCAGACGCAGGTTAACTACCAGAACACGAAGCCGGATGTCGAGTCGGCGGAGCAGAGCCTCATCCAGAGCCTCGACACGTTCGCGTTCCTGCTCGGAATGCCGGTCGGGACGCGGATAAAACTTGAGGGGACGATTGAGCCGAAATACATCGACACCGATGTCGCGACGCTTATCGACAACTACGGCGAGAACGATTTGGACATACGCGCGCTCAAAGGTCAGGTCGATGTCCTCAAGATGAACCTCAGCGCGCTCGACATCGCGACGTGGACGCCGGCGCTTTCGCTCAACTACGGATGGCAGCCCGCGTACATCGGCTCCGACGGCGCGTTCCATTTCTACAAGGGAATCGGAAATGACGACGAGTGGTACGATTCCGGATCGCTTTCTCTCACGCTCGCGTGGAACGTGACGAACATGCTTCCGTGGTCGTCGAACAGGCAGCAGGCGAAGGATTTGAAGGCGAATATCGCGAAGCTTGAGCTTACGATGGAGACGCTCCGCGAGAACCAGAAAGTCGAGGTCAGGAAGGCGGTCGACACGCTCAATCAGGCGAAGGCGCAGATTGACGCGATGGGGCGGAACGTGACGCTCGCGCAGCGCGCATACGACGCGACGTACCGCTCGTACCGGAACGGAATGACGGAGCTGCTCGACCTCCGCGACGCGGAGGAATCGCTGAACAAGGCGAAGCTCGGGCTCCTGAACCAGAAGTACAGCTATATTTCCGCGCTCATGGATTTGGAGAACACGCTGAACACGCCGCTTTCGGAGTGATGGTGCGCGCCGTTGTCGGCTCCGTTCGGAAATTTGCGTTCCGGGCGGGTTTATCGAAAAGAAAATTGGAGGAATTATGAAAAAGGTTTTGTTCGGATTTGCAGCGGCGACGCTCGCCGTTTCGTTGGTCGGCTGTGGCGGAAAAAAATCCGCGAAGGCCGAGGAGGCTTTTGAGGCGGAGCAGATTTTCGCCGTAAACACGTATAAAACGGGCGAGGGGAATCTCGACGACTATCTTGAATTCGGCGGGGACGTAGCTTCCGTCAACGCGGTTGCCGTCATGCCGGACATGGCGGGGAAAATAAGCCGCGTGCTCGTATCCGTCGGCGACACCGTGAAAAAGGACCAGGTAATCGCGTATGTCGATGCGTCGCGCGCGGGATACAACTATTCGGCAAGCCCCGTGAAATCGCCGATATCGGGGCGCGTGACCGCTCTTCCCGCAACTGTCGGCGCGACTGTCTCCCAGGCTGCAAGCGTCGCGACCGTCGCGCAGACTGACGACCTTGAGATAAAGATAAACATCGCGGAGAGGTTCATTTCGAGAATTGAGAACAACCAGACTGCGATTGTGACGTTCGACGCGTATCCCGGAGTCGAATTCAAGGCGACGGTATTCGAGGTCAGCCCCGTGCTCGACACGATGACGCGCACGATGCAGGTCAAGCTGCGCTTCAACGAGACCGACAGCCGCGTCAAAGTCGGAATGTACGCCCGCGTCAAGCTCGTCACCGAAAGCGTGAAGAACGCAATCGTTATTCCGTCCGGGGCGGTCGTCACGCGAGACGACAAGCCGTACGTGTTCGTCGTCTCGGGCGGGCGTGCCGGAAAAGAATCTTCCGTCCGGCTCGTTCCCGTATCAATCGGGCTTTCCGTGGACAACATGACCGAGATAACGAAGGGAATCGAAGCCGGCGACGAGATTGTCGTGAAGGGAATGTCGCTTCTCAACGACGGCTCGAAAGTCAACATAATGAACTGATGTGTTCCGGCAGGAATAGTTCTTTTCTGCCGCGTTTTTTTAGGATTTGGTGGAGTTGTTTTTATGACGTTTTCTGAAAAATGCGTGAACAAACCGGTCACGACGATGCTCGTGTTCGTCCTGATGATAATTCTCGGGACGTTCTGCATGACGCAGCTGCCGGTCGATATGTATCCTGATATGGACCTCCCGTACATGCTCGTCTACACCTCATACGACGGTGCGGGACCGGAGGAGATTGAGCAGGGGCTTACGTCGACGCTCGAAAGCTCGCTTTCCGGCGTTTCCGGGCTGAAGAAAATCCAGTCGCGCTCGATGGCGGGAATTTCGCTCGTAATCCTCGAATTCAATTTCGGGACGAACCTCGATGCGGCGGGCGGCGACGTCCGTGACAAAATCGATTTGGTGCGGAACTTCCTGCCCGACGGCGCGGATTCCCCGATTACGATAAAGATGGACCCGTCGATGATGCCGATAATGACGCTCGCGCTCCGCGGAAGCCGCACCCCAGAGGAGCTGCGCGCGTTCGCGAACGACACGATAGAGTCCCGGCTTGAGCAGATTGACGGGGTCGCATCCGCAAACGTTTCGGGCGGGCGCGAGAAATCGATAAACGTCGATATTCCGCGCGACAGGCTCGAGGCGTACGGGCTTACGATTTCGTCTGTCGCTCAGATGATTGGCGTGCAGAACATACAGAGCTCCGGCGGAACGATTACGTCCGGCGACACGAACTACACGATAAAGAACGACGGAAAGTACAAGTCGCTCGACGATTTGCGGAACACCGTCATCTCCTACAAAGTCGGCTCCGACTCTATGCCGAGGACAATCCGCCTGCGCGACATCGCGGACGTTTACGAAGGTTTCAAGGACGAGTCGACGCTCGCCTATCTCGACGGGAAGCCGTGCGTGATGATAAACATCCAGAAGCAGTCGGGAAAGAATTCCGTGCAGGCAGCCGAGAACGTCAGGAAGACGCTCAAGAAGCTCAAGACGGAGATTCCTTCTGACATAGAAATCCTCGAGACGTCGAACACGACGGACATCATCTCGCAGACGATAAATGAGGTCGTCATGTCGGTCGTCCAGGGCGCGCTTCTCGCAATCGCGATTTTGTTCATCTTCCTCCGCTCGATAAAATCGACGCTCATCGTCGGCTTGTCGATTCCGATTTCCGTGATGATAACGCTTTTGTGCATGTACCTGCGCGGAATCACGATAAATATGATTTCGATGGCGGGACTTCTCCTCGGAATAGGAATGCTCGTCGACAACTCGATTGTCGTCCTCGAGAACATCTACTCGTACATCGAGCGCGACACCAAACCGCGCGTGGCTGCCGTCCTCGGCTCGCAGGAGATGGTCTCCTCGATAACCGGCTCGACGCTCACGTCCGTCTGCATCTTCCTCCCGATGCTCGTCTTCAAGAGCAAGCTCGGGCTTATGGGGCAGATGTTCAACGACATTTCGTGGACGATAATCTTCTCGCTCATGTCGTCGCTCATCGTCGCAATCGCGCTCGTTCCCGTTCTCTGCTCGAAATTCGTGACGAAGCAGCTCGCGAAAAAGCAGTCGGGAATCTCGTACGGCGTGAACAGGGCGTTCAACAATTTCTTCGACAGGCTCGACGACAAGTACGCGAGGGGCGTTTCGTTCGTCCTTCATCACAAGCTTATATCGATTCTCGCAATCATCGCGCTTTTCTTCCTTTCGATTTTCTCCGTTCCCGTCGTCGGCTTCATCTTCATGCCGGAATCGGCGGCGAACTCCGTCACGGTCGATTTCAAGCTTCCGCAGGGAACTCGGCTTGAGATTACCGAGGACATGATGCGCGAATTCGAGGCGATGGCGCTCAAGGAGCTTGAGGGCGTGAAATACACGACCGTCGCAGTCGGCGGAACGTCGTTCATCTCCTCATCTGCCGAGACGAACACGGGAACGGTCACGTTCACGCTCCACGAGCCGAAGGAGCGCCTTGCCGGATGGGACAGCGAGAAAACGGCGAAGGCGAAGCTAAGGAAGTATTTCACGATGTTCCCGGGCGCAGACCTTTCGTTCGGAACAAACGCGAACAGCGCGGGCGGCTCGTCGGGCGTTTCCGTGAACATAAAGAGCGACGACCTCGACAAGTGCATGGAGACCGCGAAAGCCGTGGAGGAACTTCTCAAATACAAGCTCGGCGATTGGGTCACGGAGGTTTCTTCCGATTTGGAGGACGGACTTCCGCAGGCGGAGAT
The DNA here is from genome assembly GCF_000255555.1 of Treponema saccharophilum DSM 2985. Lineage (GTDB taxonomy): Bacteria > Spirochaetota > Spirochaetia > Treponematales > Treponemataceae > Treponema_D > Treponema_D saccharophilum. Next base: position 27,434 of record NZ_AGRW01000035.1, on the reverse strand, counting down.
AATATTCGACCGCGACAGAATGCAGGAATTCGGACTGAGCGTGTATTCCGTCGGCAACGAGATTGCGGGCGTCATAAGCGGAACGACGGCGTCCCGCTTCACAAAGAACGGTGACGACATCAACGTCGTCGTCAGAATTTCCGAGAAGGACCGCGCAAAGCTTTCCGACCTCGACTCAATCTCGATGGTGACTTCTAGCGGCTTGCGTATTCCGCTCTCAAGTTTCGCGCATTACGAGCAGACGACAGCCCCCGTCACGATTTTCCGCGAGAACCAGGCGCGAATCATCCACGTAACGGCGAAACCCGTCGAGGGGCTTTCTATCGGCGATGTCCAGGCGCAGGTGGAGAAGGCGATTTCGCAGAACATCCTCCTCGACGACGGCGTTTCGATAAACTACTCGGGCGCGATGGAGGACATGATGGAAGCTGTGCGGAATTTCGGGATGATAATCATCCTCGCGGCATTCCTCGTCTTTACCGTCATGGCAAGCCAGTTCGAGTCGCTGCTCGACCCGTTCATCGTCATCCTCACGATTCCGCTTTCGTTCATCGGCGTCATCGCAATCTACCTGATTTCGGGAAACCAGCTGAACGTCGTCACGATAATGGGCGTGCTCGTCCTTGTCGGAACAATCGTCAACAACGGAATCGTTCTCGTCGATTACACGAACCTGCTCAGAAAGCGCGGATATGCGCTTGAGGACGCGTGCGTCCAGGCGGCGCGGAACCGCCTCCGCCCGATTCTCATGTCGACGCTCACGACCGTCATTTCGCTCGCACCGATGGCGTTCTTCCCCGGCGAAGGTTCCCGCTCGATGCAGCCGATTTCGCTCACGGTTTTCGGCGGAATGACGTTCGGCTCGCTGATGACGCTGTTCCTCATGCCGACGATTTACTATATTTTCAACGCGCGCAGGCTCAAGAAAGCTGCCAAGCGCGCCGCCAAGCTCGGCCTTCCCGTCCCGAAAGACGGAACCGTGAAGGTTTCGCTCGAAAAGACGGCGGAGGATATCGCCCGCGCGAAATTCGAGCGCAAGAAGGCGAAGGATTTGGCGAAGGCGAAGAAACTGATGGAGCGCTACAACGACATCGGCGCGGGTATATGATTAGACTTGAGCGATGCCGGCGGGAATGGCGCGCGGAAATCGCGTTTCCGTTCCCGTGTTTTTAATCTGCCCGGAATGTATGTTCGGGCGGCGTGCAAGGAGGAATGTATGGGATACGTTGAGAACATAAAAATTCACGCGGGCGTGCAGAAGAGGGTGGAGATAATATTCTCGCAGGCAATCGAGGAGGATTTCGCCCAACTGTTCAAGGAGCGGGAAGTCGCGGCGCGGTACACAAAAATCGCGGGCGTGATGGGGGCGGGCTACTCGAACCCGCGTCTCGGGGACGCGATTTGGCCGCAGCTCAACATGATGTACATCATCTACTGCTCAGACGACGATGCGAAGAAGATAATCGAAATCGTCGAGCAGCTGCGGCTCCAGTACATAGGCGAGGGAATCGCCTGCTTCGTGAGCCAGTCCGAGGAAGTGTGACGACTCCCTGACTGCGCGTCAAAAATGCGGAAATGGACAGCGTTCTGTTTCCGCTTTTTTTGTGTCCGTCTTTCTTTCTACCCGCGTCATTCCGAAACGGTTTAATGTTCCGTGAAGGTTTTTTCAAGGTTGTTTTGATTTATGCGGTTTTGTGCCGTATAATTTCGTCATGGAATTTTTGGAAAATATTGCTGAATATTATGATGAGCTTTTTCCAGTCAGTCCTGATCAGAAAAAGTTTTTTGCCGAGGAATCGGCTGCATTTGTCAAGCCTGTGAAGTATCTGAGAATCGGATGCGGGACGGGATTTTTCGAGCACCAGTTGTCCACTGAAGGCGCGGACGTCACGGGAATCGAGACTATACCGCCGCTTCTCGAGTCGGCGAACAGGCGCAGGCGCACGCAGCTGATGTCCATCCGCTTCTTTCAGATGTCGTCTCTTGAGATGTCGCGCTTTCTCGGGCGCGGATTCTACAACATCATCTCGATTCTGAATGACAGGCTTATTCTGACGCATGACGAAGTTCTGATGAAAAAGTTTTTCTTCGATTGCAGGAACCTTCTCTCCGACGGCGGAAAGCTCATATTCTCAATCCCGAATTTTGAGGATTCCGCCGGAAAAAGCCGGATTTCGCTCCCGTCGCGGGGAAGCATCCGCGTCAGGCTCGATTCGGAAATCGTTTCCCGTGACGGAAAATGGTTCCTCGCGCAAAGCATCGAGACCGGAAACGGAAGAATTTATCCCGTCTCCGTCGATGTTCCCGTCATGATAATAACGCGCGCTGAGATACTGGAACTTGCGCGCGGTGCGGGGTTCGGTACCATCGAATTCTTCGCCGATTTCGCGCGCCGTCCCTTGTCATCGGAAAGCCCTTCTGTCGTCGCGGTTCTCTCCTAAAGGTCTCGTCAGTTCGTGACCCGCCATTTCCCGTTTTCTTTTTGGAACCGCTTTGCGGGAATCTCAAGGAGACGCCCGTCTTCGCCGAGCATCTTTATCACCTGCGTCAGCGGATTCACGTCCGTAAGCCTGAAATTCGTTCCGTCATAGAAAATATGGAGACCTTCGTTCGGAAGGTTTTTGCGCGCCTCGGCGTACCAGTTGTATTCGTACGAAAGGCAGCAGAGGAGCCTGCCGCATTGGCCGCTTATCTTCATCGAGTTGAGCGAGAGGTTCTGCTCCTTCGCCATTTTTATGGAGACGGGCGGAAGCTTGTCGCTTATCGAATGGCAGCAGTACGGCCTTCCGCACACGCCGAGCCCGCCGGTAATTCTGCTTTCATCCCTCACGCCAATCTGCCTGAGCTCTATCCTCATCTTGAAGACGCTTACGAGGTCTTTTACGAGCTCCCTGAAATCGACGCGGTTTTCGCTCGAGAAAAAGAAGAGCGCTTTCGGCTCGTCGAGAAGGAAATGGACGGCAATCAGCTTCATGTCGAGGTTGTGGAGCGCGACTTTTTCCTTGAAAATCTTGAACGATTCGCTTTCTCTGCCGGCAAGCTCCGCATACCGCCTGAGGTCGTCGTCCGTCGCAATCCTGTCGATTTGGACGATTTCGTTCTGCTTGACGCCGACCGGACGCTTTATTTTTCCGAGAACGAACGCAAGGTCGCGCCCGTATCTCGTCTGGATTATCACTTTCGTCCCGCTCTCGATGTTCTTTTTCCCGTCGGAAGTGACGTAGACGCCCTCGCTCGAATATTCGAGTTTCGCGATGTAGAGGTTGTCCGGGCAGACGAAATAGTCGCTTGACGGATAGTTCTGATAATCGTCCTCAAGCTGCGATATATCCTCGTTCTCTGTGTATTCCTGTTCAAAAATGTCGCTCATTCGCAATCTCCGTTTCAATTTTGCTGTTCAGGCAGCAATCAAATCCACAATCATTCCGTTGATTTCCTCAAGCCTTGCCAAAAGATTCAGGTTTTTGCTGTGGTTGAAAAGCATGTCGGAGGCGAGGTTGTTCAGTTTCTGGTTGATTATCTGAATCTGATGGTACGGCTGGAATTTCATTCCGCGCCTGTTCTTTCCGAACCGCCGCTTTTCTATTACCTCGAAGTTGTTCTTTTCGATGTATTTGAGGAACTGCCCGATTTTTTTGCGGTAGTTCTCGATGTTCTCCGGGCTTTGGCTTTCCTTCAGCTTGTCGCTCGCAATGTCGGCCTCGTCTTTGAGGAACACGATTGCGCTTTCCTCGTCCATTCCAGCAAGCTCCGCGGGAAGCCCGTCCGCAACGAGCTGCGCCTCTTCCTTCGTGCGCTGGAGCGTGTCCGCGAAAGAGAATCGCGCGAGAATCGGGTTCCGTGCCGTTTTTTTTGTCTGCTTTGCCGCCTGCTGCGCCGATGACTGGATTGCCGCGAAATAAAGCGACTGCGGATTCTGTATTCCTACGTTCTCGATTCCCATTTCTCAACTGCCCAAAACGCCGGAACGGTATCCTCCGATTTTGTTTCCAAGCACAGCCTGCTCTGACTCGTGCGCTTCCTTCGATTTTTTGTATGCTTCCTCATCCTTGTGTGAGATGCAGTGCCCGTGGAAAATTGCTTTCATCGCAATCTGAACTTTCTTCGAGCAGATGTCCCCGATTACGGCGGCGGTGGAAAAAATCTTGATTCCGCCCGGGGCAACGATGTCGCCGAGGACGATACCGTAAATCTCGGCAGATTCCGCGTTGATGTCGCCTTTTATGCGCGCTTTTTCGCCAATGAACACATTTCCCGTCGCGTTGATGTCTCCGTCAACATCGCCTTCGATTCTGACGTTTCCCTTTATCTGCAGTTTCTGGGAAAAGAACGAGCCTTCGCCGAGAATCGTGTTTATTGATATGTCGTCGGTAAGAAATCCCATACGCGCCGACCTATTTCTGGTTCGTGAGCTTTATGTTCACGTATTTTGCGGGGTCCACGACATCGGAGCCGATGTGTATTTCGTAATGGAGGTGCGGTCCTGTCGAAAGTCCCGTGTTCCCGATTGTCCCGATGACATCCCTTTGGCTGACGAACTGACCTTTCTTTACCTTGATTGTCGCCATGTGGCAGTACCGCGTGTACATTCCGTGCTTGTGCTTTATGATTACGTAGTTTCCGAATCCGGAATCGTACGCGACCGTTACGACCTGGCCGTTCGCCGTCGCCATGATTCCGTCGCCCTGCCTGTATGTGGAGATGTCCAGCCCTTTGTGGATGTACCAGACGCCCGTAATCGGATGCCTGTTCTGCCCGAACTGCTGCGAGATATGCCCGATTCCGCCCTTTATCGGCCAGATGTTCGGGATGTCGGTGAAAAGCGTCTCCTGGCTTTCGAGCATCTTTCCGATTTGCTCAATCGGCTGGATTGCGCTCTCAAGATAAGACGAAAGCTGCTTCATGTCGGCGACTTCCTTCGTCGTTCCGGAAACAGTCTCCTGCGTGTCGAAAAGTGAATTCAAGTCGCTGCTGGAATTCGAATTCTTCGCGACGTTTTTTGATTGGTTGAACTGGTTGAGGCCGAGGAGCGAAAGCGTCTGCGATAGTGATGATTTGAATCTCTTCGCGGACTGGAGGACGTTGTTGTTCTCGTCGCGCAGCTCGTCAAAACTTGCGAGAAGCTCACGGTTTTCCTTTGTCGCGCGCGCAAGCTCGTCCCGTATCCCCGAATCCTGACGCTTAAAATAGATAAAAGATGCGACGATTCCGATTATGAGCAGGATTCCGAACACCAGCGCAAATGCATTTGTCTGGAAATTCACGACCTTCCCCTTTGAGTGTGGGACGACCATGATTGTCAGCTTGCTGTCGCATGCGTGGAAAAATTTCAGGATGCCTTTTCCGAGCAGCCCAAATCCCCGCTGGACAAAACCTATGAGCGAGGAAACCGCATTTTTCTCAAGTCTTTTATAATGACGTGCTTTTGCCAATCTAGTGTTCTCCGAAACATTTTATTCTATCATGCCGTTTGAAACAGTGTCAAACTACACGAAGCTTCCGGAACAAGCGCATCATAAAAAATCGCCGGATGGAAAACGAAAGGCAAATCAGACGGCGGTTTTCCCCGCTTCGTTTTGATTAAACCTGTTCGGAAACTACAGTTTCAGAGCAAGTCTATTATAACGCGCTTTCTCCCGTTGCCAACAAATAAGCCTTTCCGGCAACTTTTTGCCGCCCGGCTTCGATATGACACCGTTTGCATAAAACATCGGCGGGAACCGTGTTTTTCTCCTGAAAAAAAAGCAGCGCTTTCCTTAATTTGACATATAAATTTTCTTGTGCTATCTTTCATGTCGCATATCGACCGAATTTTGGTCTTATTCTTACCTTTTTTTGTCATTTTTTTATTTGGAAGAAAGCAATGCAATTTTTCGATACTCATGCGCACATAGGGCTCATAAACGAGAACCCTATTGAGGAGATGCGCGTTGTCCAGCAAGCAAAGCGGGTTGGGGTGACGCGCATCGTAAGCATCAACAACAGCCTTCGGGATTTCAAGAAGGTCTATCCCGTTCTCAAGAATGTTTCCGGCGTTTACCACGCTGTCGGAGTCGCGCCAGTCGAGGTCACGAATCCGGGAAAAGACTGGATTGGGATAATCGAGTCAAGCGCAAAGCTGCCGAATGTCGTCGCGATAGGCGAGACGGGGCTTGACTACTACAAGCAGTTCGGCGACAAGCGGAGCCAGATTGAGCTTTTCATCACCCAGCTTGAGATTGCCAGAAGGTTCGACCTTCCCGTGATAATCCACAACAGGAACGCCGGAAAGGATGTCCTCAACATCCTCAAGGAGAAGATTCCTCCTGCGGGCGCAATTCTCCACTGCTACGACGAGAACGCCGCGTACGCGCTCGAATGCCTCGATGCCGGGCTTGACGTCTATTTCTCTTTTGCGGGAAACCTGACGTACAAGAACGCGCGGAATCTTCACGAGACGGTGATGAACATCCCGCGCGAGCGTATGCTCCTCGAGACGGAAAGCCCGTTCATGATTCCCGCGCAGGTGAAGGAGAAGAAGCGCTCGATGCCGGAATACATCGTCTACACCGCGAAATTCCTCGCGGAGATGCTCGACTCGCCGCTTGAGGAAATCGCGGAGCAGGTATGGAAGAACAGCTGCCGGATTTTCCGCCTTCCCGAGTGAGCGGCTCCGGAAACTTCCTGTACGGAATTTCCGTTCGGGTCTGCATCAGGCGGAGATTTTCAATGTGACGGATGCCCGTGGATTTTTCCATGCGCATCATTTGTATATTTATGGAAAACAACGAGAAAAAATCGCTTTATCATCCCGTCAGAATCGGTTCGCTTGAGCTTGGCGGGAATATTTTCCTCGCGCCTGTCGCCGGATATTCCGACAGGGCGTTCCGCTCGATATGCTTTGAGTGCGGCGCTGATTTCGCCTACACGGAGATGGTCAGCGCGGAGGCTTTGACGAGGAACAACAAGAAGACGGAAATCCTCATGCGCCGCGCCCCAAACGAGAAGGCGTACGCCGTGCAGATTTTCGGCGGGACTCCGGACGTCATGGCGGACGCCGCGAAAATCGTCATCGAAAAGACGGACGCGGAGTGCATCGACATAAACTGCGGCTGCCCCGTTCCAAAAATAGTGAAGACGGGAGCCGGAAGCGCGCTTACGCGTGACCCCGACCGGTTGTATTCCGTCGTCCGCGCAGTCGTCCGCTCCGTTTCCGAATCTGCGCGCGCCGCTGTTCCCGTCACGGTAAAAATCCGCTCGGGCTGGGATTCCGAGAGCATAACGTGGAGGGAGGCTGCCGAAGCCGCTCTCTCGGCAGGCGCCGCGGCAATCACCATCCACGGGCGGACAAAGGCGCAGGGCTACGAGGGAAAAGCCGACTGGGGAATACTTGCCGAGCTGAAGAAACTCGTCGACGGGAAAACGGGCGGTACTGTTCCCGTGTTCGGCTCGGGTGATGCGTTCTCGCCCGAGGACGCGAAGAGAATGCTTGAGACGACGGGATGCGACGGTGTGATGTTCGCGCGCGGTGCGATGGGAAATCCGTTCATATTCACACGGACGAAACATCTGCTCGTCGATGGGACTGACATCGACGTTCCCGTCGAGGAGCGAATCCGCGCCGGGTTCCGCGAGCTTTCCCTTCTCGTCGAGGATATCGGGGAGGAGGCCGCCTGCCGGGAATCCCGCAAGCGGTTCTGCGCCTACACGAAGGGAATTGACGGCGGTGCTGCCCTCAGAAAGCAGATTGTCGCATCTTCGACGGTCGAGGAGTACCGGGCCGTTTTCGGAAAATATCTTTAGCATTGAAAACCCGCTCCGGAATGTTGTGTCCGGGCGGATTTTTTTTACAGTTTTCAGAATCTGTTTTTTGAACTAAAATAAACCCATGAGTTTCATTCAGACGCTGACAGAAATATTGGAATCTATTTTTAAGGCTGGCTCTCCTGAAGTAAAGAAGCGGCAGGAAATCCGTCGCATTGAAAGCGAGTTGCGCAACCGCCAGCCTTCGATATACAAGAACGAAATGCTCCAGCCCAATTTTGCGGAGCTGTTCAGGATTCTTTACGAGAACACGAAGCCTGTCGAGGAAATTCTCAGGACGACGGCCTGCAGCGATGACCTTCAGCAGAATGGACGGTACGAATATCAGCTTATATTGACCGGATTTCCGGATGAGACTCAGAAAAAACTCGAGCAGCTGAGCTACGAGAGCAGAAAGCGGCTTGTCGAGGAATCGGGCGACGACATCGCGAAGACGTTCGAGATGCAGCGGCGGTCGTTCGGCGAGCTTTTGAAGAGCGTCCACAGCGTCGAATTCAGGAAAATCGACGAGACGCTTTCAAAGGTCACGCAGCTTTCCGATATATGCCGCTTCAACTACATGAACATAATTCACGCGTTCGACCCGAACTTCGACGGGATATCGTCGCAGACGCTCGGCAACGTGAAGTTGGTAAAGCCGTCGTCAATCGGCTCGTATCTTCAGGATTTCTACTATCTTACGTCCAATTTCTCGCTCAATTCGTCTGTCGCGCGCGCCGTAATCGCGCTCCGGAAAGTCAGGCACGGGAATTCCATCAGCGAGAGCGAGAAGGCGTCCCTGATGGAGAACTTCCAGAAAATCAACACCGTCCTGACGACGCTCCTCGATTCGGAGACTCTCCGGAAAATCATCTGCCTCGCGTACAACGACCCCGCCCACAAGCCGAAAACAGCTTCGTACACTTCGAACGCGGTCAAGCGCTTTCTCGAATTTGTTCAGGGGCGGTACGATTCCGACGAGCAGCGCATAAAGACGGAGATAAAGGACTATACGATTTCCTTCGAGCTGAAGGAGCTTTTCGGGGAGATTCCGCTTCTCTCGCTAAAATATTACGATTCGGAGACGAACGACCTTCTGCGGAAGAACACGCCGTACTCTCTCGCGTGGATAACGCCGCTCCAGACGATGAAGACGTTCCTCAGCACGTATTACACGGAGGAAGTCCGCACGATTCTGAGCAATATCGAGCTTGAGGGATTCTTCAACGACGCGGCGCTTAAATCGAACTACGCTGCCTCGATAAGCGCGTGTGCCGAGACTGCCGGAAGAATAGAGGCGTTCGAGAATTCGTTTGAGCGCGGGCAGCCGAACGACATTGCGAACGTGAACGGGCTTGTCGAGGACAGCCGCCGCGATGCCGATTTCCTCAAGAAGCTCGGCCCCCTCGTGGACAACATAAACAATCAGGCGCACAAGATAATCCAGGAGGAGTCGAAGAATTTCTATTCGCTCTACAGGCAGATTTCCGAGATAATCCTCGATTCAAAGAAGTCTAAGCCGGCAATGATTTCCAACATAAAAGTTCTCGTCACTTCGCCGAGAAACAGGGACGGAGCCGGGCTTCTTGAGCAGCAGCACGGTGCGTGGAAAAGTTTCCTCAAGATAATGAAGAACTACGCTATTATCGGGGAGCTGGACGATGGGAACGAATAACAGACTGATGTTCAACGACATCTCGTTCGGGAAACCGAATCCCGACTGCGACAACCTTGCGTGCAAGGGATACGTCGATGTGTGCGAGAAGCGCATCTACGATTTGCAGCAGCTCCTCGAAGTCGCGCAGATGCTCTGCTCCACGCTGGAATTCAAGCGGCTCATCCAGTCCGTCCTCGACAGCTGCACGGCGCAGTTTCTCGTTTTGAGCGCTGGCGTTTTTCTCCGCGATACGATTGATTCCGATTCGTTCAATCTCGGCGGAAACTACACCGGGTTCGACATCGAGTCGGGCGATAAATTCAAAATCCACGAGGACAGCCCGCTAATCGAATTCCTCGAAAAGAACGGCGGCGTCTATTCTCCGGCGGAGCTGCGCGGAAAACTCATGGCATTTCTTCCCGAACGCGAGCGCGCCGACGCGGAAAACGACATCTGCCTTCTCGAATCGCTCAGCACGTCGCTCGTCGTTCCGCTTATACAAAGCGGGCATCTTGAGGGCGTCCTCGTTTTCGGCGAGAAAATCGACATCGGCACGGACGGCGGGAAAAGTTCGGGGTATTACAGCGAATACGACAAGGAGCAGATTCTCGTCATGTCGTCGCTGGCGGCAATTGCAATCAACAATGCCGCCCTCGTCGAGCGCTCGTCCACGGACATGATGACGCACCTCAAATTCAAGTTCTATTTCTTCAATATACTTTCCGACAAGATGAACCTTGCGGTTCGCGGCGGCGAGTCGAAAATCTGCGTTCTTATGTTCGACATCGATTTCTTCAAGAAATTCAACGACAATTACGGCCATGCGTGCGGCGATTACGTCCTGCAGACGGTCGCGTCCATCATCCGCTCGAACATCCGCGACACGGACATGGCGTCGCGGTACGGCGGCGAGGAATTCACCGTGATGCTCGACAGGACGGGCGGCGAAGAAGCGATGAATGTCGCCGAGAGAATCCGCAAGAAAATCGAGGAATACGATTTCTGCTACGACGGAATGAACGTGCGCGTGACGATTTCCGCGGGTGTCGCCGAATTCAATCCGGCGCGCGACGGGGGAATTTCCCCGAAAATGCTCGTCGATTCGGCGGACAAGGCGCTGTACATGTCTAAGCGCAACGGACGGAACCGCGTCACTTTTGCGGACTCCTCGGTTATCGACGCGGACAGCCAGCCCGAGCGGTAGCGTTGCGGATTTTCGGTTCGGCATGCCGGAATCGGCATCGCATTTCAATAGGACCGTTCGGAAATTTCAGGTTCCGGGCAAATTCAATGGTTTTAGGGTGGGGGACGCATGGCTTCTGAGATTCTTTCGCGGATTCGAAGACCGTTCAGGTATTCTTTCAAAAACGCGACGCTTTCGATAATCGCGATAAACGCGGTTGTTTATTTCCTCTTCAATTTTACGAATCTGATTCCCGTCGGCGAGGATTATTTTTCGATAAATGTCGTAGGGTTCGTTTTTCATCAGTGTTTCTGGCAGCCGCTTACGTACATGTTCATGCACGGGAACATCCAGCATCTGTTCTTCAATATGCTCGGCCTTCTTTTTTTCGGAATGCAGGTCGAGCGGGCGCTCGGCTCGAAGGAATTCGTGATGATGTATCTCGTCGTCGGCGTTCTGTCCGGGCTTTTTTCCGTCGGGGTGTATTACGCGCTCGGCGCCTACATGATTTCGCAGGGAATGTATCCGTACACGTATCTGGTGTCGCTTGTCGGTGCGAGCGGCGCAATATACGGAATTCTTCTCGCGTATGCCGTGATTTTCCCGCGCTCGAGGATTTTCGTGTGGTTCGTCATTCCCGTTCCGGCCCCGATTCTCGTAATCGCGTACGCCGTAATCGAATTCGTGAGCCAGTTTACCGGCGGCTCGAATGTCGCGCATCAGACGCACCTTGCGGGATTCGCGTTCGCGTTCCTCTACATGCTCGTGAGGATGGGCGTGAACCCGATTCGCGTGTGGCGTGACGTTTTTCGGCGCTGACTTTTCCGGCGCGGGCAAAACGCCGAAATTTAAAACGATGGCACATTCCGCAAAGAAAAAAATCATATTCGCGCTCTCTGTCCTTTTTCTCTCGCGCGTTTTTGCGTCCGACGTGACGCAGGAACGCCTCGTCCGCTTCTCGCTTTGGGCTCAGATGGACGTCTATCCGGGATATTTCGAGGGCGACACCGCGTCGGAATCAGTCCGGGAAATGAACAGGCAGAACGACGGCGACGACGTCTATTCCGTTCCCGTCAGAAAAATCCGCGAGGTCGCCCCATTTTTCGTCGGGGGAATGGTATACGGATGGAAATTCGAGTATACGCCTTACGACAAGGCGCGCGGGGTCGAGGAATTCTTCGAGTTCAGCCCAGTGTTCGGACTTTCCGACGCCGACAAGGAGCGCATACGGTATGCGAAACCGTGGGTAAAGGACGACGTGCTTTCCGCGTGGGTGGAATTCCCGCGCACGGAGGAGCAGATGCACTTCTACTATTTCTGGCGCTCCGTCATCCATCCGCGTGTCAGCGGAATCGGGTACGCGCCGCTTTCCGACGGTTTCGACGGCATAAAAAGCGCGAGCGAGGAGGCGCTTCGGAACGCCGTCCGCGAATATGCGCGGAAGAAAATCAAGACGAAGCCGAAGCTTGTGTCCGGAACGGTGCTCATCTCGGAGCCTGCGCTGATTGGCATAGACGCCGGGCGGTACCGCGTTTCCCTTGATTTTTTTATGGAAACAGATAGAATACTCGAATACAAGACATTTTAAAAACGATGGAGGATATATATATGAAGAAGTTTTTGGCGATCGCTGTATCGCTTTTGTTTTCGTTCGGAATAGCGTTCGCGGCTGATACGGATTCGGCACCCGCGCAGGATTCGCTCACACGGACTATCGTTCCTGAAAACCAGCATGTCGAAAACAAGACTGCAAGCGTTCGTCTCGAATACACTCCTCTTACGGACGAGGTTATCGCATATTACAAAGTTCTGGCAGTTTCTTACGACCCAGGCGAGGCGATGAATGCGATTCTCGAATGTCTCAATGATTTCAAAATGCAGAATCAGTACGACAGCTACAAGCATCTTCACAAATACAACGTCAAGTATTTCAAGGATGAGAACGGTCTGAGATGGGCTGAGCACCGCGAGTGGGTCAAGTTCAACAGCAGCAGGCTCGCTTACTAGTTCCCGCATCAGGTCGATTCGTCTGTCATCAAAAATGGAAGCCGGCTTCTTAAAAAGGGGCTGGCTTTCGATGTTTTTAGGCGAATGCGAAAGATAAAAACAAACAATAGGAGTAAATAAATGGACATCCAGAGCATAATCAAAAATCTTCACCCGCTCGAAATCAAGGTTCTCCTGAAATACGGGCAGAACGACGAGCTTTCTTCCGAGAAACTTCAGAAGGAGCTCGGCTACAAGGAAGGACACGCGAACCAGGCTTTCTCGTGGCTTGGCGGAAAAAATCTCCTTTCCGTGACGAGCAGGACCCCGCACACGTTCTATGAGATAACGGATTTGGGGCGCGATTATGCGAAAAACGGAACGCCGGACGAGAGAATCATCGAATTCGTGAAGGCGAACGGCGCGAAGACGCTTCCCGAGATTGCGGCGGGTACCGGTCTTGAGCAGAAGGATGTCGGTTCCGGGTTCGGGCAGCTTTCGAAGGACGGCGTCCTCAAGATGAATGCCGAGAAGAAGGCCGAGTATACGGGCGCGGAAATCCCCGCGAGAATAAAGATTGCGCGCGAGCTTTTCGTCAGGGCGAGCGGCACCGAGAACGGGCAGATTGATGCGGCGACTCTCAGCGACGAGGAGAAGAGCGTCATCGGCGCATTCGCAAAGAAACGCGGCGCCGCGGATTCTCCGTTCAAAATCATCGAGCGCGAAACTGTCCTCTACAAGCTTTCCGAGCATTTCAAGGAAGTCGTCTCCGCCCTCAAAAACGCGGGAATCACGGGCAACGAAATCGGCGAGCTTACCCCAAAAATGCTCGCTTCGGGCGAATGGAAGAACGGAACGTTCCGCGGATACAACATCTCGATTCCGCCGGCGCGCATCATTCCCGGCCGCACAAATCCGTATGTGCAGTTCCTCGAGCACGTGAAGGACAAGCTCTGCTCGCTCGGCTTCCAGGAATACGACGGCCCACTCGTTGAGACGGAATTCTGGAACGGGGACGCGCTTTTCATGCCGCAGTTCCATGCCGCGCGCGATATCCACGACGTGTACCGCATCAAGAACCCGACACACGCGAAGGAAATCGAGGAGCCGTGGCTCACGAACGTCGCGAACACGCACAAGAATGGCGGGAATACGGGAAGCCGCGGATGGAATTACGATTTCGACCACGAATTCACGAGGCGGCTCGTCCTCCGCTCGCAGGGAACCGTCCTTTCCGCGCATCAGCTCCACAAGGCGGAGATTCCGGGAAAATATTTCGGAATCGCGCGCTGTTTCCGCTACGACAAGGTGGACGCGACGCATCTTTCCGACTTCTATCAGACAGAGGGAATCATCGCCGGGGAGGACGTGAATCTCCGCACGCTTCTCGGAATGCTTGAGATGTTCGCGCGTGAGGTTGCGGGCGCGACGGAAGTGAAATACGTTCCCGGCTACTTCCCGTTCACGGAGCCGTCCGTCGAGGTGCATATCAAGCATCCCGTCCTCGGCTGGTTCGAGCTTGGCGGCGCGGGAATCTTCCGCCCCGAGGTCACGAAGGCGCAGGGAATCGACGTTCCCGTCCTCGCGTGGGGAATGGGAATCGACCGCATGGCGCTCATGGCGCTCGGTTTGAACGACCTCCGCGAGCTGTTCAGCGAGAACATCGAGGAAGTCCGCCTCAGAAAAGCGAAATTCTAGAATGAACCGCGTCTTGCGGTTTTCCGTCAGAGTGCCCGCATCCGTGCGGGCATTTTTTTGCGCTCTGCCCGGATTTCCGTCGTCATTCCGGACTCGTTTCGGAATCTATATACAATCTATATATGGATGCGGAAACAGGATTGCCGGAAAATCCTGTTAGGCATGACAAAAATGAATCGACTTTTTTATGCTGGAGCACCCGTTTTCCATGTGGACCCCGCGCAAATTCCGCTTAAAAAAAAGAAAGGGGCGAAAGCCCCTTTCTTTTTCATGGTTCCGTGCTTTTACAGTCTCGCGACGGCCGATTTAAGCGCGTCGGCTTTGTCGGTCTTCTCCCACGGGAATCCTTCGCGTCCGAAGTGCCCGTAGCTTGCGGTCTTCCTGTATTCGATTCCGCGGAGGTTGAGCGTCTTCTCGATTCCGGCGGGCGTGCAGTCGAATACTTCCTTTACCGCGGCGGAGATTTTCGCGTCGTCGGCTGTTCCCGTGCCGAACGTGTCCACGTTCACGGAAACGGGGAAGGGAACTCCGATTGCGTATGCGAGCTGAACTTCAGCGCGCTCGGCAAGCCCCGATGCGACGATGTTCTTCGCGATGTATCTCGCCATGTAGGCTGCGGAGCGGTCCACTTTGCTCGGGTCTTTTCCGCTGAACGCGCCGCCGCCGTGGCGTCCCATTCCGCCGTACGTGTCGACGATAATCTTGCGCCCCGTCAGCCCCGCGTCTCCGTCCGGGCCTCCCGTGATGAATTTTCCGGTCGGGTTGATGAAATACTTCGTGTTCGCGTCGAGAAGCCCCGTTTCGGAAAGAACTGGATTGATGATTTCTTCCTTTATCGTGCGCTCGATTTCCTCGTGGCTGATTCCGTCGTCGTGCTGATGCGAGACGACAACGGCGTCGATGCGGACGGGTTTCTTTCCGTCGTACTCGACCGTGACCTGCGATTTTGAGTCCGGGCGGAGCCATTTGATTTTCCCGCTTTTGCGGAGTTCCGTCGCCTTGAGAAGAAGCTTGTGCGCGTAGACAATCGGCGTCGGCATGAGCTCCGGCGTCTCGTTGCACGCGAACCCGAACATGAGCCCTTGGTCGCCGGCTCCCTGCTGGCCTTTGAATTCATCGAGTCCTGTTCCGGCGACTCCCTGGTTGATGTCCGCCGACTGCGCGTGGATTTTGTTCACGAATTCGAACGTGTCCGCGTTGAGCCCGAACGATTCGCTCGTGTATCCGATGTCGCGGGCGACGCTCCGTGCGATTTTCTCTGCGTTCTCGGCGATTTTCCTCGCGTTCTCCTTCGCGTCGGCACCGTAGAATCCGATTTCCCCTCCGACGAGGACGAAATTCGTCGTCGCGAACGTCTCGCAGGCGACATGCGCGTTCTTGTCGAGCGAAAGCGCGTAGTCGAGGATTGCGTCGGAAATCTGGTCGCAAAGCTTGTCGGGGTGTCCCTCTCCGACTGATTCAGATGTGAAAAGATGTGTTTTTGATAAGACAGCTGCCATAATGCACGCTCCTTTTTAGCATGTTTCTTGCCTCTCCATACGGAAAAGCACCCGACCGCAATTTGGATAAAACGACGGGATAGGGTATGTCAACAGACTAGAATATAGTCCTTCATATGCATTTAGGCAACACATTAAGGTTTTTCGGCTCGATAAAGAGAAAAAATCGCTTTTGGTCGTTGCGGCGGCTTTTTTGCCGGATTCCGATTGCGCGCGTTTTCCGTTGTTCTGCGCGGGTTTTCTTCAATTTTTCAAATAAATCGACGAATCGTATCGGCGCGTGATGACGGAAAATTCATAAAATGCGCGAAATTTGCAGTTATTGTAAAACTTTTTCCGACACGATTTTCCGAAACTGAAAATTCTCTTGTTTTTCGTCGGATATATTTGTATACTTCGTAACAAAAAAACGAAAAGACAAAAAAACGACGTTTTTTCGGTAGTTGAAAAAAGGGGGTATATACATATGGCTTTGAAGAAATCTTTTTCAAAAGATGGCAAAACATGCAAAGTGACATTCACTGTTACGGCTGAGGCTGCGCAGGGAGCCGAGAGCATCTCTATTGCAGGCGACTTCAACAGCTGGTCATCGACGGCGACTCCGCTTACAAAAAAGCGCGATGGTTCATTCTCCGTACAGATTCCGCTTGAGGTCGGGAAGGAATATCAGTTCCGCTATCTTTTGGATGGAAGCCGCTGGGAAAACGATTGGAATGCCGACAAATATATTCCGGCACCTTTCAGCTCGACGGACAATTCTGTCGTCGTCTGCTCGAAATAATTTTGTTTGCGATTTTGAAAAGTCCCGCCTCCGAGCGGGATTTTTTTTGTCCCGGCGGATTTTCAGCAAAATATGCACATAACGAACGTTTTTGAGCAAATTCTGTACAGATATTTTTTCGGCACGGGGCTATTATTTTGCGCATGGAAAAGGATATTCAGACGATTGAGGGGCGCGGCGCGAAGCCGCTGTTCGACAGGGCGTATCTTTTCAGATTGATTCTTCCGCTCGTCGCGGAGCAGTTTCTTGCGATGACGATTGGCGCGTGCGACACGCTGATGGTGTCGTCAATCGGGGAGGCGGGCGTGTCCGGAGTTTCCCTTGTCGACCAGTTCAGCCAGCTTATGATACAGCTTTTTGCGGCGTTCGCGACGGGAGGTGCCGTCGTCAGCTCTCAATACCTCGGGCACGGTTCTCCGGACAACGCGCGCATGGCGGCGAAGCAGCTTTTCAATGTCGCGGGATTTATCGCGGTCGCGCTTGTCGTCATCTGCCTTCCGCTGCGGAAACCGATTCTCGGGCTGCTTTACGGGAAATCGGAGGCGGACGTCATGAAAAACGCGCTCGACTATTTCGTCTGGATTCTCGTTTCGTTCCCGTTCCTCGCGATATACAATTCGTCTGCTGCTCTTTTCCGCTCGATGGGGAATTCGAAAATCAGCCTCAAAGTCAGCATGGTGATGAATTTCATAAACATCTCGGGGAACGCCGTCTTCATCTACGGCGCGGGAATCGGGGTGAACGGCGCGGGGCTTGCGACGCTTTTGAGCCGGGCGGTTGCCGCGTGCGTGATGCTTTTTCTTTTGGGGAACAGGAACAACGAGATTTACATCGACAAATTCTGGAAAGTCGAGGTGAATTTTCCGATGATTCGGAGAATTCTCACCGTCGGCATTCCGAGCGGAATCGAGAATTCCGTCTTCCATATCGGAAAGATTCTCGTCCAGTCGTTCATGTCGGGGTTCGGTACGGTGGCGATTGCCGCGAACGCGATTTCGAACACGATTGCGAGCTTCTCGAACATTCCCGGAAGCTCGATAGGGCTCGGCTGCGTGACGATTATCGGGCGGTGCATCGGCGCGGGTGAGAAAGGCCAGGCGAAGTCGTACGGAAAAAAGCTGATGCAGGTTGCCTACGTCGCGATGTTCTGCACGAGCATGGCTATTTTCATCCTTGCGCCCGTCCTCGTCCGCGCGTTCAACCTTTCCGACGAGTCCGCGCGCCTCGCTTCCGGCGTTATCAGGACGTGCATGTGCGCGAACGTCCTCCTCTGGCCGATGTCGTTCACGATGCCGAACATCCTCCGCGCTGCGGGGGACGCGAAATTCACGATGGTCGTCAGCAACATCTCTATGTGGGCGTTCCGCGTGCTGTTCAGCTTCCTCATCTCGTCGTTCATAATCGCGCGGAATCCGGGAAGCACCCATCTTGCGCTTTACGGCGTCTGGTTCGGGATGTACCTCGACTGGATTTTCCGCGGCTCGCTTTTCTTCGCGCGGTTCTGCCGCGGAAAGTGGCTCGACAAGAAAGTGATATGAGGAAAAAATAGCGACTTTATTGCGCTTTATTTTGGCTTTTTTTTCTCGAATTCCTAATTTATAATTTAGGAATCATGCAAAACCTTTATTTCGACTTGAAGAAACTCGACAACGCTTGCCGTGACGCGTACGGTCTCACGGAAGAGATAATGATGGAGAATGCTGCCGCGGCATTGGAAAAAGAAATCAGGGCGCACGGTGGGTTCTGCGGCGAGCGGAACCGTGTTCTCATACTGTGCGGCGGCGGCGACAACGGGGCTGACGGATACGCGCTGGCAAGGCGGATTCGGATTTACTATGACGTCGTCGTGTTCGAATGCGTTCCGGCAAAAAGCGGGCTTTGCAAACTTCAGAAGGAGCGGGCTGAGAAGTGCGGCACCAGGATTTTCAGCCTGTTCGACTTCACGCTTGAATTCGTGGAGTCCGCCGCCGTCATCGTCGATTGCGTTTTCGGAAGCGGATTCCACGGCGAGCTTCCCGAGAACGTGCAGATTATCCTGAACGACGCGAGCAACGTCGATGCGTTCAGGATTGCCTGCGACATTCCGAGCGGAATCGATTCGTGCGGGACCGTTTCCCGCGGCACGTTCCGCGCTGACGTCACCGTTACGATGGGCGCGCTCAAGCTTTCGCTTTTCCAGGATTCGGCAAAGGATTTCGTCGGGGATGTCGTCTGCGCTGACCTCGGTGTCGGCCGCCGCCTCTACGAAAATTCGAGCAACACGTCGCTGAAAGTCGCGAGCCTTCTTGAGGAAAGCGACATGATTCTCCCGAAAAGAAAAAAATGCCTCGTGAACAAGGGCGATTTCGGACATGCGGTCGTCGCGCTTGGGGAAAAGCGCGGGGCGGCAATCCTCGCGTCGTCCGCAGCGCTCCGGTTCGGGGCGGGGCAGGTCACCATCGTCGGCGATGAGGGAACTGATTTCTCGTTCGTGCCGCCGGAAATTATGAGCTCGACTGAATTGCCGGAAAAGACGACGGCAGTCGCGTTCGGGATGGGCATGGGGCGCGGCGCGGATGCCGAGGCGAAAATAGCCCGGTATTTCGACTACCTCTCCGCCCACAAGGATGTTGCCTGCGTTATCGATGCGGACGCGCTTCTTTCCCCGCGGCTTCCGTCATTCCTTTCGGAAAGAAGCCGCAAGGTCGTCCTCACCCCGCATCCCAAGGAATTCCAGGTTGTCCTGAGGTCGTGTGGGTTCGGCGAGCATTCCGTGTCGGACTGCGTGACGAAGAAGAATGAGCTTATCGAGGAATTCTGCAAGAAATATCCGAAATGCGTGCTCCTCGTGAAAGGCGCGAACCCGATGATAGGATATTTTGACGGCAGGAAATACAATCTCTACGTGAATCCGTTCGGAATGCCCTGCCTCGCGAAAGCCGGAAGCGGGGACGTCCTTTCCGGGCTTGTCGTCGCGCTCCTCGCGCAGAAGTACAAGACGGTCGATGCCGCCGGAAGCGCGTCGCTCGCGCATGCGCTCGCCAGCCGGAAAGTCGAATGCGACTATGCGATGGTTCCGTCCGACATAATCGAGAACGTTTCCCGTCTCTGAGCGCTTGCCGCGGGGGTTTTTCAGGGCGTCATTTTTTCTGTAGAATCGTGGAAAAAAAACGTTTGGGGAATGAAAAATGGATGCAGTCATATACAATGCGCGTCTTGTTGATGCCGACATCGACTCCGAGGGCGCGGTTTTCTGCAGGGACGGAATTATCTGTTCCGTGCATATGGGTTCTTTCAGGAGACGGAGCGATGCGGAGAAACTCGCCGCCGTCGTCGGGATTCCACGCGGGAATTTTATAGACGCGGAAGGGCTTGCGCTCATGCCGTCTTTCGTGGACATGCACGCGCATTTCCGCTATCCGGGGCAGACGCAGAAAGAGGATATCGATTCTGCGCTCGCCGCTGCGGAGAACGGCGGATTCGGAACGCTCGTCCTCATGCCGAACACGAATCCTGTCGTCTCGTCGTCGTCGCTCGCAAAATCGATAATGAAAGAATGCTCGGAGAAATCCCGCGCGACGGTTTTTCAGACGGTCAGCATAACGAAGGATTTCGGCGGAACGGACACGTCTGCAATCGACGATTTGAGCAGGGATGAATTTCCGGTGATAAGCGAGGACGGGCACGATGTTGCCTCCGCCGCCGTCATGCTTGAGGCGATGGAGAAAGCCGGGAAGAAGGGAATCGTCGTCGCGTGCCATTGCGAGGATGTGGAGCTTGCGAAAGCAGCCCGTCCGTTCAGGCAGGCGGCGCTCCGCCTTATGGCTGACAACGGAATTCCCGCGGGAATATTCGACGAAATTCCCGGTTCCGTCCCTGAATCCGTCGTGTCGGAAATCGACGGGAACCTTTCGCGCGCGAATTCGCTTCTTGCGCTTGCCGAGGATGCCGCGACGGAGCGGAACCTTGAGATTGGCGCGCTCGCGCATTGTCACGTCCACATCTGCCATTGCTCCACAAAAACGAGCATGGATGCCGTGCGGAACGCGAAGGCGCGGGGAATCGACTGCTCCGTCGAGGTCACGCCGCACCATCTTTCCCTTGTGGGGACGGAAGAGCCGAATATCCGCGCGCTCGTGAATCCTCCTCTTCGGAGCGTGGAAGACAGGCGCGCGTTGATTGAGGCGCTGCGCGACGGGACGGCGGACTGCATCGGAACAGACCACGCCCCGCACACGATGGAGGACAAAGCCGCCGGCTCCCCTGGGTTCACCGGTCTTGAGACGGCTTTTGCCGCCTGCCATACGGTTCTGTGCGCGGAGGAGGGATTCTCCCTTTCACGGCTGTCGGAACTTATGAGCGCGAATCCCGCCGCGATTCTCGGCTTGAAGTCGGGGCGGCTCCGTCCCGGATTTGCGGCTTCGTTCTCGCTTGTCGATACGCGCGAGGAGTGGATTGTCCGCGCCGCGGAATTCAAGTCAAAGGGAAAATCGACGCCGCTCGAAGGGAAGAAGCTCGTCGGCCGCGTCAAGCGCATGATTTACTGCTGAGCTTCGTGAGTTCCGATTCCGCCCTTTTGTTTTCGAGTCGGAATCGGGATTTTTTTTCGGTCGTCCGGAAGTTTCGGAAAAAGCCGTATTCCGCGATGGGAAAACTGCTTTCGGCACCACAAAAAAATGATGTTTTCGCGCGGGAACTGATATAATTTCCCCCATGAAAAACGAGAAATATCTTTCGATTCTAGCACGGCAATATCCGTCGGAGCAGTCGGTCATAACGGAGATTGTGAACCTTCAGGCGATACTCGCTCTGCCGAAGGGCACGGAGCATTTCCTCACGGACATTCACGGGGAATTCCAGCAGTTCAGCCATGTTTTGCGGAACGGCTCCGGCTCGATACGGACGAAAATAGAGGAGGTTTTCGGCAACACGGAAACGTCGTCCGTAAAACGCGCGCTCGCGACATTGATTTACTACCCGAAGGAGAAACTTGAGATTGTCAGACAGTCCGAGGAGGATTTGGACGACTGGTACACCGTCACGCTCCACCGTCTCGTTGCGATGCTCCGCCGCGTATCGTCGAAATACACGCGCTCGAAAGTCCACAAGGCGATGCCCGAGGATTTCTCCTACGTAATCGAGGAGCTCATAACGGAGAAGGAAGAAATCAAGGACAAGCAGGCGTACTACAATTCCATAATCAGCACCGTCATACGCATCGGGGCGGCGGAGCAGCTTATCGTCGCGCTCTGCAACATGATTCAGCGGCTCGTCATCGACCACCTTCACATAATCGGCGACATTTTCGACCGGGGGCCGGGACCGCATCTCATCCTCGATTCGATTCTGAACTACCATTCGCTCGACATACAATGGGGAAACCACGACATCGTCTGGATGGGCGCCGCCGCCGGAAGCAAGGTGTGCATCGCGAATGTCGTCAGGCTCTGCGCGCGGTACAACAATCTCGACGTCCTTGAGGAAGGTTACGGGATAAACCTTACGCCGCTCGTCACCTTCTGCATGAGCGCATACGGGAAAATGGACAGGAACGCCGTCCACCGCGCGATTCTCCTGATTCAGCTCAAGCTCGAAGCTGAACTGATTCGCGAGAATCCCGAATTCGGGATGGAGCACCGTCTCGTCCTGGACAAAATCGATTTCGAAAAGAAGACCGTGAACATCGGCGGAAAGGAATGGAGGCTCAACGTGGGCGATTTTTCCGCCGACATGCCGACTGTTGACCCCGCGAATCCGGAAAAACTTTCCGACGACGAGGAGCGCGTCATGAACAGGCTCGTCTATTCGTTCACGCATTGCGAGAAGCTCCAGCGCCATGTCCGTTTCCTTTTCGCGAAGGGAAGCCTCTACAAGGTTTTCAACGGGAACCTGCTGTACCACGGCTGCATGCCGCTCGATTCCGACGGAAAATTCCTTCCGGTCGATGTGTACGGAAAAACCGTCAGCGGAAAGCGCCTTTACGACGAGCTTGAGGTCTGGGTTCGCAAGGGGTATTTCGCAAAAAGCGGCTCCGAGGAAAAAAGGCGCGGCGAGAACATAATGTGGTATTTGTGGACGGGGCCGAAATCGCCGCTGTTCGGGAAGGAGAAGATGGCGTGCTTCGAGAGCATGTTCATAGACGACAAGGAGGCGCGGTGCGAGCGGAAGAACCGCTACTACGACGAGCTTGAGGACGAGGCGACCGTGAATTCGATTCTCCGCGAATTCGGTCTGGACGAAAAGACCGCCCATATAATAAACGGCCACGTCCCGCAGGAAGTGAAGAAAGGCGATTCTCCGATAAAATGCGGCGGGAAGCTGCTTATCATCGACGGCGGATTTTCGGCGGCGTACCACGAAAAAACGGGAATTGCCGGATACACGCTCGTGTGCAACAGCTATGGGATGCGCCTCGTCGTCCACGAGAAATTCACGAGCTGCGAGCAGATGATTGCCACCGATTCCGACATCGTTTCCGACACGATTCAGGTCGAGCGTTTCCCGAACAGGCGGCACGTTCGCGACACCGACCGCGGCTCCGAGCTTGAGGAGCAGATTGCCGAGCTTGAGGAGCTTCTCTGCGCGTACAGAAAAGGGGTCCGGTTTTCCTGTCCTTGACACGGGAAAACAAACCGTTTTGAATAGACCCGTTTTATACCCTCGGTTCGGAGTTGAGATGCAGTACACAAATGTTTTCGTCGTTTTGTTTTTTGTCGGAGCGTTCCTTGATGCGGCAATCCATCTGTCGCTCGGGTTCATCGACTATTCGTTCAGGAAAAAGCACGGGATGGAAATCCCGCCGGAAGTCGGCGCGTCTGTCGACAAGGAGACTCTTTCCCGGACGTGCGCCTATGAGGACGCCAAGCACTTTTTCTCGGTTCCCGAAATACTCGTCTCGCTCGCTCTCAAAGTGTATCTTGCCGCCAGCGGGTTCTATCCTGCCGTTTTCGAGACGGTCTTCACCTGGACGGGGAGCGCGTTTTTCGTGAACGTGCTTTTCCTGCTGTTCATTTCCGTTCCCGACGCGATTGTCGGAATTCCGTTCAGCCTGTACCGCGTTTTCGGAATCGAAAAGAAATTCGGGTTCTGCAAGCAGACGTTCGGCATGTGGATTGTGGACGCGGTGAAGGAGGCGGTCGTCTCCGCCGTGCTCGCGCTTCCGCTTGTCGCCGTCGCCGGGTTCTTGTTCCGCGTTGCGCCGTCGTCGTGGTGGATTTTTCTTGCGGCGGCGTACATCGCGTTCAGCCTTGCCGTTTCCGTAATCTATCCCGTTTTCATCGCGCCGCTTTTCAACAAATTCACGCCGCTTGAGGACGGCGAGCTGAAATCGCGCCTCGATTCGCTTCTTGCGCGCTGTCATTTCCGCTCGGGCGGGCTTTTTGTGATGGACGCGTCGCGCCGCTCCGGGCATTCTAACGCGTATTTCACGGGATTCGGAAAGACGAAGCGCGTCGTTCTGTACGATACGCTTATCGAGCAGCTCACGCCCGCCGAAATCGAAGCCGTTCTCGGGCACGAGCTCGGGCATTTCAAGAAGCACCACATAATACGGCGTATGCTCGTCGTGATTCCCGTCGTCTTTGCCGCGCTTTTTGTCGTGAGCCTCGCGCTACGCTATCCGCCGCTGTACGAAGGATTCGGTTTTTCCGTGATGAAGGAGGCAGGCGGGGAGGTGAGCCACCGCATGATGATGGCGGGACTCGTCCTTTTCGGAATCGTCTTCTCGGGATTTTCCCCGCTTGCCGGCGTCGTGCTGAATTTCTTCAGCCGCCGCGACGAATTCCAGGCCGATGCGTTCAGCGCGGAAGTGTGCGGCGGGTGCGAGGAGCTCGTATCCGCGCTCGTCAAGCTCAACAAGGAAAACCTCAGCGAGATTCAGGTCCCGAAAATCTATTCGGTTTTCCATTACAATCATCCGCCCCTTCTTGAGCGAATCCGCGCGCTCCGGGAAAAGAAGCGGTAGTCGGCAGTGGTGCGGGAAAATTCAGTTCTGGACGCGCCCCTCGATTTTGAAATGCTCCATCGCCGCGAAAAATCCCGGGCGAAGCTCATCAAGCTCAAGGCTGTGCTTTCCGTTGACGAGGACGGACGCGGAGCTTTCCTTGAAAAGCGAGTCGAACATCGATTTGAAATTCCGTTCCGCGCCGTTGTGGAAAAGGTCGTCCTGCCTCCCGAAAATCCCGAACGCGTTCGGAACGACAAGCCACCGCTCAAGCTCGCGCCATTTTTCGATTACGCTTTCCGGAACAAAAACGTTTTCACCCGTGTCGAAATTCTTTAGCAGCGGAATTTCGGCTGAAGGAAGAAGGCACGGGTTTATCGCGATTTTTTTGAGCGGAAGCCTGCATTGAAGCGCGTAGAATCCGCCGAGCGAGGCGCCCGCAATAATCCGTATGTCGTTGTCGCGGCACAGTCGCTCGATTTCGCCCTGCGTTTTTTCGACATTGGTGTGCAGCTCCCTGAACTGATGCGTCAGGACGTTTATCCCGAATCCTTCCGCGAGGCTTTTGAGCGCCACGTACGTTCCGCCCTGCGATTTTCCGTTGAACCCGTGGATGTAAAGCAAATTGATTTTCTTTTCGTTCATGACAATAGTATGCGCGATTTTTTCCGTTCGTCCAATCGTGGAAAGAGGAAAGAGGAAAGAGGAAAGAGGAAAGAGGAAAGAGGAAAGAGGAAAGAGGAAAGAGGAAAGAGGAAAGAGGAAAGAGGAAAGAGGAAAGAGGAAAGAGGAAAGAGGAAAGAGGGCGCGCGCATAAAAAAAAGCCCACCGTTTTGGCGAGCCTTTTTCCAAAAAAATCTGAGTGAGACTGACACGATTCGAACGTGCGACCTCCACCTCCGCAGGGTGGCGCTCTAATCCAGCTGAGCTACAATCTCATGCATCGGAGGCGACAGGAGTCGAACCTGCCCGGCTCTTACGAGACCGACGGATTAGCAATCCGTTGTAATACCGCTATACGACGCCTCCTTTCTTCCGGAAACCGGAAAGAAAGCGGAGCGAGTAGGATTTGAACCCACGATACCTTGCGGTATGCCGGTTTTCAAGACCGGTGCAATCGACCTCTCTGCCATCGCTCCAAACAAAATGCTTGGTGAATATACGATTTTTAAAAAAAAGTGTCAATAGCCCTCTTTTTGTTGCGTTCGTTTTCCGCTTTTTTTGCCATCCGCCCGCATCCATGAAGGTGAAAGCGGTCAGATAAAAGCAATTTTTTCAGTTACGAAAACTCCGAACGCGCACCGGCGCACGCTTGCTCCGACAAAGCCGAATTAGGAACGCGCACCGGTATGCCTGCAGCCTCTTCGGGCACGGAAGGTGCGCTTCACGCACCGGCGCACGCTTGCTCCGACAAAGCCGAATTGGGAACGCGCACCGGTATGCCTGCAGCCCCCTCGGGCACGGAAGGTGCGCTTCACGCACCGGCGCACGCTTGCTCCGACAAAACCGAATTAGGAACGCGCACCGGTATGCAAGCGCTTATGCAAGGAAGAGTGTTCCTGTTGCGGTTCCGTTCACGAGGTTGTCGAGGATATTTTCCCTGCCGCCGTTCGCAAGAAGAAGGGGAATGCCGTAGACGACTGTTTTTTCGGCAGCCTGAATTTTTGTCTCGATTCCGCCCGTGCCAAAACTGTTTGTTCCGCCTATTTTTATCGATTTCCGCAGTTCGGAAATATCCGCCACTGTCTCGACAAGCTGCGCGTTCGGGTTCGTTTTTGGATTGTCGGTGTATATTCCGTCGATGTCGCTGAAAAGGATGAGGAGGTCCGCGCTCCAGAGAATCGCCGTCAGCGCGGAAAGGTTGTCGTTGTCGCCTATCGCGAATTCGTCCGTCGAGACAGAATCGTTCTCGTTGATGATGGGGACGGCGCCTTCATCGACGAGCGTGAAAATCGTGTTCCGTATGTTGAGCGAGCGGTGGTTGTCCTCGAAATCGTCCTTCGTGAAAAGAAGCTGCCCGATGTGGATGTCGAATTCGCCGAACGCCTTCCGCCATTGCGCCATCAGCTCGACTTGCCCGATTGCCGCGAGCGCCTGCCTGAAATGCACGTCCTTTTTCCGTGCCCATTCCTTGAGCGTCGAGACTCCGGAAACCTGCGCCCCCGATGAGACGACGACGACGCTTTTTCCCGCGTCAATCAGGTTCCTGCATTGCCGTGCGAATGACTGCATGAATTCCGTGTTCTGCGTTCCGTCCGCTTTAGCGAGCGTGTTCGACCCGATTTTTATGACGATTTTTCTCGCTTCGGCGAGAGTCTGCTGTATCGTTGAATTTACCGACATTTTTCTTTCCTTGCGGCATTTTCGCCGCAAAGAAACTATACCCGATTTTGTGTGTCTTGCCACGGCGCACGCTTTGTTTTACGAGCGTTTATCGTTGTTTATCGGAGCGTGCGCCCACGGAACATGCGAGTGGCGCATGTTCCGCGCCCTGTTGAAGTGGAGGCGGAACGCTTTGTTTTGCTGGCGTTTATCACTGTTTCTCGGAGCGTGCGCCCACGGAACATGCGAGGGGCGCATGTTCCGCGCCCTGTTGAAGTGGAGGCGGAACGCTTTGTTTTACGAGCGTTTGTCGTTGTTTATCGGAGCGTGCGCCCGCAGCACCCCGCTTTTGCGTGGTGTGCGCCTTTTGGGGTGAGTGCGGAACGCTTTGTTTTGCTAGCGTTTATCGTTGTTTATCGGAGCGTGCGCCCACGGAACATGCGGGGGGGCGCATGTTCCGCGTCTTTTTTTGTGAGTGCGGAACGCTTTGTTTTGCTAGCGTTTATCGTTGTTTATCGGAGCGTGCGCCCACGGAACATGCGAGGGGGGCGCACGCTATGTTTTGCTAGCGTTTATCATTTTTTGCTCGTAGCGTGCGCCCGCAG
>NZ_AGRW01000036.1 GCF_000255555.1 Treponema saccharophilum DSM 2985 | reverse complement strand
GATGGGATTTCGCGCCTGCGGTTCATTTTCACGTTCTGAGTCAGGCTGTGTCGGAGCAAGCGCTCGCGCGTACACAATGGTAAAAAATTTGGAAAAGGCGTGAAAAAAGGAAGGCCGTGCCCGTGGCGCCGGTGCGGTGGTAGTAAGCCGGCGATTCGGGGACGCAGCCTTCCGGTTGTTTTTGGAAAGTCCTGATGGCTAGGAGAGGATTTTCTCGAAGCCGTAGCAGCTTTTCTCGAAGCCGTTGCTCTCGTAGAAGCGGTGCGCGGCGGTGCGCGGGATACCCGACTCGAGGATAATCGCGCGGCAGCCGGCGGATTTTGCGATTCCTTCTATATAATTGAGCATCTTTTTGCCGATTCCTTTTCCGCGCTCGCTTTCCTTCGTGATGATTCCCGAAAGGTAGCATGTTTTTCCGCACATCCAGAGCGTGCTGAAAAAATCCCCGTGGCAGAAACCGACGATTTCGCCGCCTCTTTCGGCGACGACGGCGAAGGTGCTCTTTCCTCCGACAATCTCGCTGAAAACGGCTTTCGTCGCGTTCTCCTCGTACTCGTTGTACGACCACAGCGATTTTATCAGCGGGAAGACGAGGTGAAAATCCTCGACAGACGCTTTCCGAAGCTCGAGCCCGCTCATCCGACCGCCTCCACGTAAATCCGCGCGATGTCGTCTTTTTTCACGTCCACGCACATGTTCGCGAGATTGCCGGCGGAGACTTTGAGGCAGTTTTCCGTCATCCAGGGAATGTCCGCCTTTTCGATGCCGAGCGCGCCGAGGTTTTCGGGAAGGTCGAGCGACTCGATGAATTCGCGGATTTTCTGCGCGCAGTCAAGGATGCCGCCGCCGCCGAGAAGGCTCGAGACGCGGGCAAATTTTTCCTTTGCCGGATTTTTCCCGCGCTCCTCCGCCAGTTTCCTGACCGTGAAGTCGGTGACGGACGGGGTGATGGCGGACAGTCCCCTGCCGTGCACGATGTTGCGGAGCCCGCTTGCGGGATGCTCCATTCCGTGAGAGAGCGTCACGCCGCAAATGCCGATGGACATTCCTCCGATTGTCGAGGCGAGGCTCACGGCTTCCCACGATTCGAGCAGGCTTTCGTCTGTCGCAGCCGCGCCTGCTTTTATGTGCCTGTACAGGGCGGGAAGGTGTTCCGCGAGGAGAGAAATCGCGCGGGATGAAAGCGCGTCGCAGAACGGCTGTGATTTTTTCGCGGTGTATGATTCGATGCAATGGCACAGCGCGTCGAATCCGACCGAAGAAAGGACGCTCGGCGGCATTGTCATCATGCACGACGGGTCGACGATTGAGACTTTCGGGAGAATGGCGGGGCAGCGCAGGCTTTTTTTGTCTCCGTTCTCCGGATTCGTGAGCACCGCGAACCCGTTCCCCTCGCTTCCCGTCCCGCATGTCGTGGGGATTGCGATGACGGGGAGAGCGTTCCCGCTTTCCCTGCGCCCGAAGATGTAGTCGCTGATGTCCCCGTCGTTCACCGCGAGGAACGCGATTCCCTTCGCGCAGTCGATTATCGAGCCGCCGCCGGCAGCCACGACGACGTCGCATTTTTCCGAGACGGCGAGGGCTGCCCCTTCCTCGGCCGTCGTCGTCAGCGGGTTCTGCTGAACCTTGTCGAAAAGAACCGTGGCGATTCCCTCGTCCTCAAGGCTTTTCCTCACTTTGTCGTAAAGCCCGCTTTTCTTCGCGCTCGATGTTCCCGTCACGATAAGCGCTTTCCTTCCGAATCTTTTTGCGTGAATCCCCGTCTCCGCGACTCGCCCGATACCGAAAAGAATGTTCGCGGGCAGAAAATAGCTGAATTCCGTCATAGTGCACCTCCTGTTCATGATTGAAAATGGTATCGCGCCGTCTATGGCGCGCTCTATAGTCTGGTCGATGAAATCGCGGTCGAAATATTCCGTCTCCGTTTTTTTCGGAAAGCCGCTTCCCGACGGCCGTTCCGCCGCTCAAGGATTTTCCACGGTTCCGCGCCGGGAACGCTTCCTGCTGCGATTTTTTGCACTGCTTCCATTTTTTCTTCTCCTTAGTTTTTTGAATCGATATTTCCGGAACGGCATCAAAAAAGGCGCTTCGGAGGGGGCTGTGCCCGCTTGAAACGCCTTCGTCCAAAAAAAGAGCCCATGCGCGATGCATGAGCTCCTTTGCTTTTGATGCGCCGGAGTCTAATGAATCGGGAAAATGCTGTCAATATGGCGTCGGATTTTTTTGCGGCCGAAAAAGCGGATTCCGGCTTTACAATCGCGGTGAAATGGCGTACTATGAAAAATGTAACCGGTTACAATATTTTTATGCCGGTTCGGAGGACACTCTATGGAAATGACATTGCGCTGGTACGGCTCGAAATTCGACACCGTGACACTTGAACAAATCCGCCAGATTCCCGGCGTCAAGGGAGTGATAACGACGCTTTACGACACGAAGCCGGGCGAGGTGTGGAGCCGCGAGCGGATTCGCGCGCTCAAGGACGAGGTTGCCGCCGCCGGATTGAGGATTGCCGGAATCGAGAGCGTCAATGTTTCGGACGCGATAAAGACGGGCTCCGCCGACCGCGACAAGGACATCGGGGCGTACATCGAGACGCTCAAAAACCTTGGCGAGGAAGGCATCCGCATGGTCTGCTACAATTTCATGCCCGTGTTCGACTGGACGAGGACGGAGCTTGCCCGCGTGCGCGAGGACGGCTCGACTGTGCTTGCGTACACGCAGGAGGCTGTCGACGCGATAAAGCCTGAGGAAATGTTCTCGTCGATTTCCGGGGACATGAACGGGACGGTCATGCCGGGCTGGGAGCCGGAGCGCATGTCAAAGGTGAAGGAGCTTTTCGCGCTCTACAAGGACATCGACGAGGAGAAGCTGTTCGAGAACCTCAAGTATTTCCTCGAGAAAATCATGCCCGTCTGCGACGAATACGACATCAACATGGCAATCCATCCGGACGACCCCGCGTGGAGCGTTTTCGGGCTTCCGAGAATCATCACGAACCAGGCGAACATCAGCCGCATGATGAAGATGGTTGACAACCCGCACAACGGCGTCACGTTCTGCTCGGGAAGCTACGGCACGAACCCGGAGAACAACCTGCCCGAGATGATTCGGAGCCTCAAGGGGCGCATCCATTTCGCTCATGTGAGGAACCTCCGCTTCAACGCGTTCGAGCGCCCCGACGGAAGCGCCGTCACCTCGTGGACGGGAGAGAAAATCAGGAAGGGCAAGCCGGATTTCGAGGAGGCATGCCACCTTTCCGCGGACGGGAATTTCGACATGTACGAGATTATGAAGGCGCTCTACGACATCGGCTTCGACGGCCCAGTCCGCCCCGACCACGGCCGCATGATTTGGGGGGAGAAGGCGATGCCGGGCTACGGGCTTTACGACCGCGCGCTCGGCGCCTCTTATCTCAACGGGCTGTGGGAAGCAATCGAGAAAAGCCAGACGAGGAAATAGCATTCCGATTTTATGAAACCGTTCGGAAACTTCGGCTTCCGGCAGGGAAATTTTGCGAGGAAACAAGGTATGAAACTTACAATTGAAGGTCTTAAGGATACTGAATCATGGAAGAAAGCCGGCGTCACGATTCCGTCGTATGATGTCGCGGCTATGCAGGAGCGCACGCGGAAGGAGCCCGTCTGGGTGCACTTCGGCGCGGGCAACATTTTCCGCATGTTCATCGGCGGATTGCAGGACACTCTCCTGAACGGGGGGCTTTCCGACAAGGGAATCATCGCCGCCGAGACGTTCGGGTTCGACATCATCGACGAGGTGTATGTCCCGTACGACAACCTCGTCCTCGGCGTCACGCTCAGGCCGGACGGGAGCGTCGGAAAGCGTGTCATCGGGTCGCTCGCCGAGGGAATCAAGTCGGTTTCCGGCGACACTGACGGCTGGAGGCGCATGAAGGAGATTTTTGCCGCACGGTCGCTTCAGATGGTGAGCTTCACGATTACGGAAAAAGGGTACGCGCTCTACGGTTCCGACGGCTCGCTCCTTCCTGCCGCTTCCGCGGACATCGCCTCGGGACCTGCCGCGCCGAAGACTGCCATGGGGCAGGTCGCCGCGCTCCTTTTCCACCGTTTCTTGAGCGGGGGAGCGCCCGTCGCCGTCGTCAGCATGGACAACTGCTCGCACAACGGGGAGAAGCTCCGCGCGTCGGTCACCACGATGGCGGGGAAATGGCAGGAACGCGGGATGGTCAGCGCCGAATTCGTCGCGTGGCTTTCCGACGAGGGGAACGTCTCGTTTCCGTGGTCGATGATAGACAAAATCACGCCGCGCCCGAGCGAGGAAATCGGAAGGAAGCTTGAGGAGGCGGGAATCGAGAAGATGAAGCCGTTCGTCTCCGCGCACAAGACGTACATCGCGCCGTTCGTCAACGCAGAGGGGCCGCAGTATCTCGTCATCGAGGACCGCTTTCCCAACGGACGTCCCGCGCTCGAGAAGGCTGGCGTGTACTTCACGGACCGCGACACGGTGAACAACGTCGAGCGCATGAAGGTCACGACATGCCTGAACCCGCTCCACACGTCGCTCGCGGTCTACGGATGCCTTCTCGGCTACACGCTCATCGCGGACGAGATGAGGGACGCCGATTTGTCCGCCCTCGTCACGAAAATCGGGCCAGTCGAGGGAATGCCCGTCGTCACCGACCCGAAAATCCTCTCTCCGAAAGCGTTCGTCGACGAGGTAATCAATGTGCGCCTCCCGAATCCGTTCATGCCGGACACGCCGCAGAGAATCGCCTGCGACACGTCTCAGAAAGTCGGAATCCGCTTCGGCGAGACGATAAAAAGCTATGTCGCCCGGGACGGCAGCGCCGAAAAACTCACCGCAATCCCGCTTGCAATTGCGGGCTGGCTCCGCTATCTTCTTGCGGTGGACGACGACGGGAACGGGTTCGAGCTTTCGCCCGACCCGATGCTCGACGAGCTCCGCGGGAAACTGTCCGGCGTCGAGTTGGGGAAACCGGAGAGCGCGGAGGGAAAACTCAAGCCCATCCTCTCGAACGCGAACATCTTCGGCTCCGACCTCTACAAGGCGGGGCTTGGCGAAAAGATTGAGGGCATGTTCAGGGAGGAGCTTTCCGGAAAAGGCGCCGTCCGTGCCACATTGCACAAATACGTAGGATAAATTCGGGTTTCCGGCGCGGATGTGCCGTTTTTCGCGCCGGAAACTTCGATTCAGGCAGGGATATGACCGAAAACTATACCATTTACGATTTGGCGCGCGACTGCGGCGTTTCCGTCGCGACGATTTCGCGCGTGATTAACGGAAGCCCGGCGGTCAGCGCGAGGACGCGCGAGAAAGTTCAGAAGGCGATAAAAGAGCACAACTTCACGCCGAACGCGTTCGCGCGCGGGATGAACAAGATGGCGACGCGCATAATCGCCGTTCTCATCTCGGACATCGCGAACCCGTTCTTCGCGGACATCGTAAAGGGAATCGAGGAGACGTGCCGGAGATACGACTACCGCATAATCCTCTGCATAACGAACAACGACATGGACAAGGAGCGCACGGAGCTTGAGATGATGCTCCAGAAGCAGGTCGACGGGTTCATAATCTGCGGAAGCCGTCCCGTTGACGACACGAACGAGGGCGTCCTCCGCAAAATCAGCGAGGTCCATCCCGTCGTCATGGTGAATTCGCGCATAGACGGCGGAAAAAAACTCTATTCCGTCCTCGTCGACGAAAAAAAAGCTTCCAAAAACGCGCTTTCCGTCCTTTTCTCGAAAAAATCATACAAGCGGCTGTACGTCTTCGGCGACAGGGTGTGGCGGACGACCGCGGACAAAATCCGTGCCGCCGAGGAATTCGCGTCGGAGAACGGGATTCCGTTCGGAAACTGCTCCGTCATTGCCTGCCCCCACACGCTTGAGGCGGGTAGGGAAGCCGCCCGCGCGTTCATCGCCGGAAATCCCGTCTTCCCGTGCCTCGTTTTCTGCGTCTCCGACCAGATTGCGCTCGGCGCGCTGAAGGAATTTGTCGGAAGCGGGCTTTCCGTGGGAAACGATGTGGGCGTCCTCGGCTTTTCCGACATCAGCATAAGTTCTCTCGTCACCCCCGCGCTCACGACCGTCGACCAGCACATGAGAAGCCTCGGCGAGCAGGCCGCGAACCTTTTCGTGAGCATCGGAAACGGAATCGTGACGGAGGCGAAAGCCTTCTATTCCGATTACGATTTGGTGGAACGGGAATCTACCTAGTGCTTGCGCTTGCTTTTGTGTTTTTCGTTATGAGATTTGCGTCGGTGAAGAAAGCGCGTTCCCTCCGGGAGGGGATTTTTCGGAAATGGTGAAAATCTTTCCGAGAAATCGGCTTTGATGGAGGGAACGCGTGTTTTTTTTGGCGGAGTGTCAGGTGGCGCAAGGCAGTTTTATCATGTAGCTTGCGTGCGGGGGAACCTGAAGGGCGAGGGTCTTTCCGTGGAGGATGCTCCTGACTTCGTTTCCGAGAAGGTCTTCCTTGACGGGGCGGGGGAGCGCGTTGAAGTGGGCGAGGGGAATCTTTATCGTCCGCTTCTCGGTGTCCGACGAGACGACGGTGAAGACGACTTCCTTGCGCGTGAAGCGCGCGAGCGCGATGACATAGTCGTCCGCGCTTACGAACGCGAAGCTTCCCGAGCGGAGAGGCTCTTCCGTGCGGCGGAGGGCGACGAGCTTTTTGTAGAATTCCCGAAATTTCACCGACTTCTCCTTTTTCTCCCAGTTCCAGTCGAACGGATAGCGGCATTCCTCGACCGATTCGTCGCTTCCCGAAAGGAGGATTTCGTCGCCGTAATAGATGCTCGGGCTTCCGGGCAGCGTGAACTGCAGCACGGCTGCCGACATCACGCTTTCCGTTCCCACTGACGGGATATTGTGCAGGCGGATGACGTCGTGGCTGTCAATCATGTTGAACTGCACCTGCTGCAGCGCCCCGGGAATGCGCGCGTAGAACTGGCATATCCGTTCCTTGAGCTGCAGCGCCGTCATCTTTTTCCCCGCCGCACGGAGAATTTCGTTCCGCTCGTGGAGCAAATCCCCCGCGCCGCAGAAATTCCTCACCACTCTGGCGCAGGCGGCGTAATTCATCGTGGCGTCCCATGCGTCCCCCTGCAGGTCCGCCGTGCAGTCGCCCCATTCCTCCGCCACGAGATACGTTTCCCTGCTCTCTCCTTTCAGCTCTTTCCTGATTTCGCGGATTACCTCTTCGTGGACGTCCGCCTTGTCGTTCCGGGCGAGGCAGTCTGCGACGTCGAACCGCCAGCCGTCTATGCGGTAGGGACTTTTGAGCCATTTTTTGAGGGCGGAATTCCCGTCGCGGTAGATGATGTTCCTCAGTTCCGCGGAGGTGTAGTTGAGCTGCGGCATCGTCTCCACCCCGAACCATGCGCTGTATGAATTTTCCTCGCCGAAGAAATAGAATTTCCGCTCGGGCGAAGCCGGATTGTTGAACGCGCCCTCGCTTTCCGGGAAGAATTCCGCGCCTTTGTTGAACCAGCGCGCGCTGCTGCTCGTGTGGTTTATCGAAATGTCGAGGAGGAGCCGCATCCCGCGCCGGTGCATCTCCGCCGTAAGTTCCGCGAGCGCCTCGTCGCCGCCGAGATGCGGGTCGATGTGGAAATAATCGAGCGCGTCGTATTTGTGCGTTGACGGCGAGACGAAAATCGGGTTGAGGTATATGCCGTTTATGCCGAGCTCCTCGAGGTAGTCGAGCTTTTCGATTATCCCGTACAAGTCCCCGTTGTGGAAGTCGAGGTTCCGCCCCTCCTCGTATTTTTTCGCGTCCTCGTCCCATTTTGCGGCGGGCCGCGCCTCGAATCCCTGATACGAATATTCGCCTTCCCTGACGCCGATTTTGTCGTTGCCGTTCCTGAACCTGTCGGGAAAAATCTGGTAGAAGACGGTGTCGCGCACCCACTCGGGCGAGTCGTAGTCGGAAAGGAGCGCGAAATCCGCGGAATCGTCGGGGATGTAGTCCGTGATTCTGAACTGCGTGTAGTAGTAGATTCCGCTTTCCGCCTGCAGATAGAACTGGTAGCGGAATTTCGCGTCCCGTACGGGAATCTCCGCCGAATAGTATACGAGCGGGCCTTCGCGGACGGTTTCCCTCATCTCGTGCAATGCCTCGACACCGAATTCCTTCGAGCGGAGGAACACGTGCCGTATGTCGCGGTTTTTCATCATCCGTATGGAGAACGTGACGGTCTCGCCCCGTTTCGGGAGCGGGTTGCTCACAAATTGGGCGGTCGCGTCGCTCTGGACGCTTTTCAGCCAGCTTTTCGTAATTCTTTGATTTTTCATCTGCTGCATATCCTCTCAAAAAGGGCGGAAACAAAATCGCAATCCGTTTCTTCCGCCAGAATTTCCCCGCACACCGATGCGGTGTCCCCGCCTTTTTTTACGGCGGAGAATAGCCGCTCTTTCCGCACAAAATCGATTTCCGCCTTGTCTAGAAGCGAGAAGCAGCGCGACAGAACCATTTTCCGCCCAAGCTCCTCATTTTTCCTCGTCGAAAGGCGGATTGCCGCCTCGCCCGACGCGGGGACGGAGACGCGCACGGAGGCTTTCCTCATGAGCGGGTCGTACCTGAAATCGGAAGGGCGTTTTTGCCCGCAAATTTCCGATTCCGCCGAGAGAACCTCGTCGCAGTTGAGGAAATGGATGTTGTATTCCGCGCTTTTTCCCTTCGGCGCGCGTATAAAAAAAACACCTTCCCCGGAAATTTCGAATTCCGTCCGGTAAAAATCGCTTCCTTCTCCCGCGCCGCAATCTTCCTGCACAAATTTTCCCTCCGCGCCGAGCGAGACAAAAACCTCGCTTTCGAGCGGGAGGATTCCGCCGGCTTTCAGGAGGAGCGGGAAGCTTTCGAGCGGGCGGTACATCACCACCGTCTTTTTCCCTTCGTATGTCATTCCCGTGAAAATGTCCGTGTACAAGCCTTCCGGAATCCACGCGCGGACGGGCGCCATGCGCAAATCCTTTTTCGCGGGGCTCGTTATGGGGCAGGCTATCAGCTCCGTCCCGAAAAAATATTCGTTCGGGAAATCGTACGCCTCGTTTTCCTCGGGGAATTCGTGGTAGAGCGGCCGTATCGGCGGAACGAGGTCGCGCGAGAAACGCGCGTTCATCGTGTTGAGATACGGGATGAGGGCGTGCCGCATCCTGAGGAATTCCGTTATTGCCGCGCTTTCGCCCGCGCCGAAAAGCCACGGCTCCTTGTGGTTGAATTCGCTCGACGAGCTGTGGAGGCGCATTATCGGCGAGAACACCCCGAGCTGCACCCATCGCACCTGAAGCTCCTCGTCGTACGTCCCGAGCATGTGCCCGCCGATGTCGTGGCTCCACCAGCAGTAGCCGATGTTGCTCGCCGTCGCGGTGAAGAACGGCTGGAAATCGAGCGACTTCCACGATATGACGGTGTCGCCGGAAAATCCGACGGGGTAGCGGTGGCTTCCCTCGCCTGAATACCGCGACAGGATGAGCGCGTCCTTCCCCGATTTTTTGTTGTCGAGAAAATGGTAGTGGTTCAGGAGCCAGAGCGGATCGAGGTCCGCGAGCTTCGTCTTCTCGCCCTGCTGCCAGTCAATCCACCAGAAATCGACGCCGTCCTTTTCCTTCGGATGGTGGAGGCAGCTGAAATACGCCTCGACGAAATCGGGGCTCGTCATGTCGAACGGAATCGTCTCCCCGTCGTCCGCCCGCTTGAGCGATTTCCTCATCGCCCCGTAATCCTCCTCGTGACGTCCGACTCCCTCCGCGGGATGGATGTTCAGCGACACCGTGAGGTTCCGCTTGTGCAGCTCGGAAAGGAATTGTTTGGGGTCGGGAAAAAGCTCCCGGTTCCATGTGTAGCCGGTCCATCCCGTCCCGATGCTGCTGTCTATCTTCGTTATGTGCCAGTCCATGTCAATCATCGCGACGGAAAGCGGGATTTTTCTCCGCGCGAATTCGTCCATCAAAGCGAGGTATTCTTCCTGCGTGTAGCGGTGGTAGCGGCTCCACCAGTTCCCCAGCGCCCATCTCGGAAGAAGCGGCGGACGCCCCGTTATGAGGAGGAAGTCGCGCAGCGCGTCCTTGTAGTCGTGCCCGTAGGCGAACAGGTAGACGTCCGTGCAGTTTTTGTCCTCGCGCGCGGAAATCGTTCCGTCGTCGTTGATGAGGCAGCTTCTGCTGTCGTCAAGGATTGCGATGCCGCTTCTTGAAATAATTCCTTCGCCGAGCGGAATTGCCCCGTCCGCGTTGTCGAGCGTGCGCGCAGTCCCTTTGAGCGTTTCGGTTTTGTCGCCGTGACGCCATGTCCTCGTTCCGACGGGATTTTTTATGATGACCTCGACCGCGCTTCGCAGGCTGACGTTCCCGCCATCCCCCACCTTCCTGCAGCGGATGGTGAGCCGTGTCGTTCCGATTTCGCATTCGTCGTCGTAATCCTTCCTGATGAATTCGACGGCGCCCAAATCGCGGTTCCATATTTTCTGCGTCGCCTTGTCGGTGAAAATTCCCTTTTCGCTCCATTCTAGGCGGATGAGCGCCGGCGCGATTACCGTGACGCGGAGATTCCCGAGCGCGATGGTGTTCCCGCTTCTTGCGCCGCGCGTTTCAATTCGGTATATGCCTTTCATCGTTTTCCTCAGCTTTTCTTCCCGCTTTTTCCCGAATTCGCCTCGTATGTCGCGAACGCGTCTTCCTCGATTTTCAGGAACGTGTCTAGCCCCATCGCCTTGAGTGTCGAGACGTACGCGTCCCACTGCCCGTCGATTCCGCCTTTCGTGACCCAGCCTGCCTGGTTCGTGGAGACGAACGCGCCCAAATCCGTGTAGAGGAGCGACAGCGAATTTATCTGCTCCGGCGTGTAGCTTACGTTCGGATATGCCTCCCGCGCGTACGAGCTGAACGAGGAGTCGAGCGCGAGTTTCGCGGCATCCCCGTTCTCCGCCTCGTAGGAGACGCGCGCGTTGAATCCGTCCCCGACGTATTTGGGGCCGAAGTCGCGCAGGGAATTCACCCATGCGTATGTGTCCGCCGACTGCCCGTCCTTTGGCGGGAGGACTGAGTACGTTCCGTCATCGTTTTTCCGCGTTCCCGTTCCGAACGAGCCGTAGAAATTCTGTATCGAGGCGTCCTCCGTGTAGAATGTGTCTATCCACGAGAGGAGCGCGCCGGGATTTTTGCATGACGACGTGACGACGAATTCGTAGCGCGAGTAGTTCCAGTGCGCGGGATCCGACGAGATGTATTTTTTCCCGTCGGGGCCTGCGAGCGGCGGAAGGGGAACGTACTGTCCCGCGTTCGAGCCGAACGTCGCGTCTGCCGTCCATCCCGCGGCAACAC
The DNA here is from genome assembly GCF_000255555.1 of Treponema saccharophilum DSM 2985. GTDB lineage: Bacteria > Spirochaetota > Spirochaetia > Treponematales > Treponemataceae > Treponema_D > Treponema_D saccharophilum. The sequence goes on along the minus strand of NZ_AGRW01000036.1, from coordinate 85,682 downwards.
CGACGACTGCGGTGGAGCCCATGAGCTTCGCGTCGCGCATCGACTCGTCCTGCGTGAAAAGCTCCGCGTCTATCAGTCCCGCCTCGAAGCATTCGTGCATCCACCGTATGCCGTTCTTGTATCCCTCGGAAACGGGAAGCCATTCGGGCTTGCCGTCCTTGAGCGCCATCAGGTACGTCCCGTCCGCGCCGACATTCGTCCCGAACGGAAGCGTGAAGAACATGACGGGGTCGGCATACCCGCGCCCGTAGGGAATCTCGTCGTTCGGATTCCCGTTCCCGTTCGCGTCCTTTTCCTTGAACGCCCGCAGAACGTCCTCGAATTCACGGTACGTCTCCGGCATTTTCAGCCCGAGGTTGTCGAGCCATGTCTTGTTGATGAAAAGCTGGTTCGCGACGACGGGGCGGCACGGCTTTTTGGAGGGAAGCCCGTAGATGTGCCCGTCCGAGGATGTGGCGAGCGCGCGCATGTTCGGGTCCTCGCCGAGTATCTTTTTGAGATTCGGCATGTGCTCGTCGATATACGATTCGAGCGGGATGAACGTCCCCGCGTTGCCCATGATGTCCGATTCGCTGAAGCAGATTGAGCCGACGAACGCGTCCGGCAAATCGCCCCCGGCGAGCATGACGGCGCGCCTGTCTCCCCAGTCCGAGTTGAGGATTGTCTTCCACTTTATTTCGATTCCGACTGACTTCGCGGCTTCGTCCGGAAATCCCGTGTGGTACGCCTCTCCCCAGTCCGCCCACCGTACGGTCGCGACCTCGAATTCGTTCTCCTTTTTCGCGCTTTTCGTCTCCTTTCCTGCGCATCCGGCAAGAGTGAGCGCGATGACGGCAAGCGATGCCGCCGCGATGGTGTTCTTCGTGTTTCCCATAATTTTTCTCCTTTTATTGAGCCTGCCCGAAAATCGTTTTTCGGATCAGCGTTTTGATTCTGTTTTCCCTTTTTCCGGTGCGGAACCTATTCCTTTATCGAGCCGAGCATGACGCCCTGGTTGAAGTATTTCTGGAGGAACGGGTAGAGCAGCATAATCGGCAGCGTCGAGATGACGATTGCCGCGTATTTCATCATGTCCGAAAGCCTCCGGAGCTCCTGCGCCATGCTTCCCGTGGCGGCTCCGAGCAGCGACTGGTTCGTTATCAGTATCCGCCTCAGAAGAAGCTGCAGCGGCTGGAGTTCCTCGCGGTCGATGTAGATGAGCGCGTTGAACCATGAATTCCACAATCCGACTGCCGTCCAAAGCCCGATGACGGCGAGGACCGATTTCGAGAGCGGAATGACGAACTGGAAGAAATAGCGGATTGTCCCGCAGCCGTCTATCTGCGCCGCCTCCCACAGCGTCTCGGGAAGCGACGACTTGAAGAACGTCCGCGCCACGATGATGTTGTACGTCGAGACGGAGAACGGGAGCACCATGACCCAGAACGAGTCGAGCAGCCCGAACGCCTTGACGACGAAATATGTCGGGATGAGCCCCCCGCTGACGAACATCGGGACGAGGAGAAACGCGTTTATGAAGCGGCTTCCCGCCAAATCGCGCCGCGACATCGCGTATCCCGCGGGGATGTTCACCGCCAGCGCGATGAACGTGCCGACGAGCGTGTAGATTATCGTGTTCAGGTAGCTCGTCCAGATTTGCTTCTGCCTGAAAAGCTCGCGGTATCCGGAAAAATCCCATTGCGCGGGAAAAAGCCAGACCTCGCCGTTCGCTATTTCCTGCGGGTTGCTGAACGAGGCGACGATCACGAACCAGAGCGGGTAGATGACCGCGAGAACCATGAGGAACGCGATCGCCTTGAAGATTATGTCGAGCCGGATGTCGGAGCCGGAGCGTTTGATTTTGTCCTGCATTTTGATTTTTCTCCTTCGTTTCCTAGAAAAGGCTTGACTGCGTCGTCTTTTTCGACAGGAAGTTGACGAGGAGCAGCACCGTGACGTTCACCACCGTGTTGAACAGCCCCACCGCGGTCGAAAGGCTGTACTGCGCGCTCTGCAGGCCGAGCTTGTACACATACGTCGAGATTGTCTCGCTCGCCATGATGTTCTGCACGTTCTGGAGGAGATATACTTTCTCGAATCCCAGCCCGAGAATGCTTCCCGCGCGCATAATCAGCAGAATCATTGCGGTGGGAAGGATGAGCGGTATGTCGATGTGGATTATCTTCTGCATCGACGAGGCTCCGTCTATCGTAGCCGCCTCGTAATACGTGGGGTCGATTCCCGAAAGCGCGGCAAGGTAGATGATGCTGTCCCACCCCAGATGCTGCCAGATGTCGCTCCACACGTAGATGTGCTTGAACGCTCCGGGGCTTGCCATGACGTTCGGGAACTGGCGCCCGAAAAGATGCGCGACGTTCGCGAAAAGCCCGTGGCTCGGTGAGAGGAAAATCAGCACGATTCCGCACATGACCATCGTGCTGATGAAATGCGGGAGGTATGTCACTACCTGGAACGTCCGCTTGAGCAGCCCCTCGCGGAGCGCGTTGCACATGAGCGCGAGCATAATCGCCAGCGGGAACCCGACGAGTATGCTGTAGATGCTTATCCCGAGCGTGTTCCTGATCGTTATGAGGAACTGGTACGAGTGGAAGAACTGCACGAAATGCCTGAGCCCGACCCAGGGGCTTTTTATGATTCCGAGCGAGGGCGAGTAATTCTTGAACGCCATGACAAGACCTCCGAGCGGGAGGTACGCGAAGCAGAAAAGCAGGACGACCGCCGGCGCGAGCAGCGCGTAGAGGGGGATGCTTTTTTTGAGGGCGGCGATTCTTTTTGCGCCCCCGTCTTTGTTTTTCATGATACTTCTCCATTGGGGGAACGCCGGCAGTACCGGCGCCCCGTTTCCTTACATTTTCGAGACGGAATGCGTCTGCTTCTTCTCGTTGAACTGGAACAGGTATGTTCCTTTCTCGACCGTTGCCGCAATGTTCGCGCCCGTCGCCGTTCCCCAGTTCGCGCCCCAGACAGGACCGTCCGTTATGCAGAACTTGAATTCGATGTTGCCGGGGGTCTCGAACGTGAACGTGCAGAGCCAGATGACGTCGCCCGTTTTTTTGTCCTCGGTGCGCCGCATTTTCGTCCCGCCCCAGCCGTTCATGCTTCCGCGGAGGTACATCGACTCGGCGGGAATGTAGACAGGGCTTTTGTCGTCTTCCGCGTCGTATTTCTCACCCTCGACGTATTCCTCGTCGTCGTAGACGTTCTCCATCCCCGCCTTCCCGAGAAAATAGACGCGGAACGCGAGCGGCGCGATGTTCCTGACGACGACCGAATTCCCGCCGAACGAGGGGAGGGGGGATTCGCTGTCGCCGACAAGGAGCGATACGTTCCGTTCATCACTCGCGCCGTCGAATTGTGCGGACGGAACCGCGGCGGAAGAGAAGTTGTACACGCACAGGAGCGAGCCTTCGCTTCCGGAAAGCTCGTATGCCGCCAGCGCCTTATCGCGCGAGGAAAGCTTCCGCACCGTCCCTCTTGAGAAGACTGACGGGAAGCGCTTCCTCAGTTCGAGCAGCGTCCTGTTCAGGCTGAGCGTGGAGTTCGGCTGCGACGACTCTTCCTCCGCCATGTCCCAGAGGAACGGGCCGCGGAGACGCAAATCCCCTCCCATGCTCGATTCTTTCTGCCCGATTTCGTTTCCGTAATAGATGAACGGAACCGTCGGGCGAAGGAGGGAGAGCGCCGTCGCGAGGTTTATCTTTTTCCTGTCTGCCCCGAGCGTCGTGGCGAACCTTCCCGCGTATTCGTCATGGTTTCCGAGGAACGTGCCGTAGCCCTCGTTTTCCGCCGGATTCGCGCGGATCGTCGATGCGAGGCTGTCTTTCTCGCGCGCTACGCTGTCGATGACCGGAAGCCCCTGGTCGAAATCGAGGACGGCATGGAATTCGCTTCCGCCGCCGAAATATTCGTCAAGCGCGTCCCTGTCGTTGCTGAGCCATGTCTCCCCGACCATGAATTTGGGGCTTTCGTACTTGTCGAGCTCCGCGCGCAGCTCCCTGAACCACGCGTGCGTCTCCGCGCTGTTCGAGTACTTTCCCTTTTCCTCGACGAGGTAAATCGCCGCGTCTATCCTCATGCCGTCGAATCCCCTGTTGAGCCAGTACCGCGCGACGTTCTTCATTTCCTCGCGCACCTCGTAGTTCCGGTAGTTGAGGTCGGGCATTCCGCCGCCGAACGCGCCGTAATAGTACGCGCCCCTGTTTTCGAACCATGTCTCGGAATTCCCCATCGGAGCCCAGGACAACTTCTCGCGGCTCCACATGTACCAGTCGCGCCGCGTCCCGCCTTGCTGCGCGTCCTTGAACCACGGATGCGATGACGACGTGTGGTTCGGGACGAAATCGAATATGATTTTCATCCCGCGCCGGTGGCATTCGGAGATGAGCTCGTCCAAATCGCGCTCCGTGCCGAAGAGCCTGTTCAGGCTGTAGTAGTCGGTCGTGTCGTAGCCGTGCATGTTCGTGCTGTTCGCCGTTCCCTTCCCCGCGCAGTCGAAAATCGGGGAGAGCCATATGCTGTCGCATCCGAGCGTTTCCTGTATGTAGCCGAGCTTCTGCGCGATCCCGTTCAAGTCCCCGCATCCGTCCCCGTCCGAGTCTGCGAAGCTTTTTACCCAGATGTGGTAGAAAGACGATTCCTTCCACCAGTTTTCCGAAAGCCCCGCAGACTGGTTTTTCGCGTCGGCTGGAACGGCGTTTTTCGCGCTCGTGTAATTCCTGTCGCCCGTGAATTCGAAAAGCTCGGCCTCGCTTTCCGCGCTTTTTCCGATGTTTCCTGCCGTGCTGCATCCCGCGAGAAGCGACGCGAGAAGCGACGCGAGAACCGCTGCCGTGATGAAATCCGCTTTTTTCATAAGCACCCCGTATTAAAGAATTTCCTCAATTTTTACCGATACCGTCCCGTCCTGGGCGGCTTTTACCGTGAGCCTGTACGCGTTTCCGGCGGTGATGCCCGTCGCGATTATGTTGTCCGCGAGCGATGCCTCCTCGTCCGTCGTGCATTTTTTGAGTTCTGCGAAGCCCGAGCCGACCGCAATCTCCATCCTGCTCGAATTCCCGCTCCATGTCGTTCCGCCCGCGGCCGTCGTGTCCCCGTGCTGGTTCCAGTCGCCGAATTCCGTGAGCTTGAATGCGATGTTCCCGTCGCCGGCTCCCCAGCTGCTTTGATGCGCCGTCCATTCGTAGACCGCCGTCTTCTCCCCGTCCGTTTTCTCGAACGAAAGCGCCTGCGCGTCCCCGCCGATTCCGTCGCCCCCTCGAATGAACCCGGGAAGAATGGCCTCCGCCACGGATTCTCCATCCTGCTTGGATTCTCCATCCTGCTTGGATTCTCCATCCGCCTCGGATTCGTCGTCTTCCGTGCCGCCGGCTTCTCCTTCCGGCAGCTCCGGCTGCTGCTCGTCCCGTTCCCAATGCCAGTCCGTCCATTCCCCGCTCGCGTTCCAGATTTTCGAGTCGCCTTTCCGGAATGTTCCCGCGTCGAACTGATTTCCCGAATTGTCGTTGTAGATGAGCGTGTACGTTAGGCCGTCTCCGAGCGCGCCGATTTCCGCATAGTAGATGCCGTTCTCGTCGGGCGATTGCTCCATCATCGTTCCCGGCCAGCTTCCGAGCGGCTCCCCGTTCCCGCCGGCGACGTACGCGTACGCGTAGAATGCGCCCCAGCCCGCGCAGGTTCCGGCGGACGAGTCGAGCGCGATTTCCGTCGCCGTCCCGTCGCTCTTGTACTCGCCTTCGACCTCGCCGCTGTATTGTGTCGTGCACGATGCGAGGAGCGCCGCAAAAACAAAGGGCGAAAGGATGCCCGCGATTTTTTTTCCGAATGTTCTCATTTTTTTCTCCTGGAATTTTTGTCCCGCGCTAGAAATCGATGTTCACGCCGATTCTTAGCTTTGCGAGGTTTGCCGCCCAATCGTTGTCCCTGTCGAGGACGTAGTCGCGGAGGAAGAATTTGCCGGACATCGAGCCGAATCCCGCGAACGGGTCGAAGTTGTAGCTGAATTCGCCGTGAAGCGTCACGTTCCACGTCCTGTCGATGACTTTTCTCGCGCCGAACGCGAATCCCCACGGCGATATTCCCGTTTCCGAGAAATCTCCGACCCCGCTGTATGCCTGCCTGATTCCCGCGCCCGCCATGACCGTGATTCCGAGCGGGACGTCGAGCGAGGCGAGCAGGGAATGCAGCGCGTAGTCCTGAACTTTCGCGTCGTAGTAGACTCCGTGCGTCGGGTTCCCGTTGAATCCGTACATCAGCGTGATGCCGCTCCTCGGTATGAAGCGGAGCCCCGCCTCGCTTATGATTGCGCTTCTCGATTCGTTTCCGCGCGCGTATCTGTCGTCGTCCGCGCTCATGAACGAGCCTTCGATGTATCCGTCGACCGACGATTTCCTGCCGAGCGTTTTCGACAAGTCGTAGAAAAATCGCGGTCTAACGACGAATTCGATGTTTCCTGTGTCCTTGTAGAACGAATGCCCCTCGTCCTTCGTCAAATTCATCTGCATGTACGGCGCGATTCCGAGCGAGAGCGCGTCGGACACGGAGCAGCCGATGTCCGCGAAATACCGCTGCGTGTTCACCGGCCCGAGCTGGCGGCTCAGCTGGTTTTCCTGCTCCTCCTCCTGGTATCCTTCCTTGACGTAGAGCATGTGCGCCTGGTATCCGCGGAAACGCCCGCCCATGACGATGCGGAACGGCGCCCAGTCGAGGCTTGCGTTCGCGTTCGCCGCGAGGTTGTCGAGCTTGTTGTCCGGATTCCACTCCACGCCGCCGACATCGGGCGAGTCGGGGTCGTAGCGGACGACTTTGCCGCTTTCGCCCGTGCTTTTTGAATTCCCGTAGAAATTCGCGAGGGCGTTTGCCTTTACGGTGAGCGGGCCGAACGCGCCTTTGTATCCGGCAATCAAATCGGCCTCCACGATGTCGTCGAACGCGCGCTCGTTCGTGTCGCCGTACGCGCCGTTGTACTGAAAGTCGACGGAGTGCTTTCCGAGGATGTCCGCCGAAATCCACGAGTAGAGACCGAACCTCCGCCCCTTCCTGTCCGCGCTCCTGTTCAGCGAAAGCGCCGCGGTGACTTTGACGGCTCCGCCCGTCGCGTCCGCAATAATCGAGCCGAGCTTTTCCCCCGTCTCAAGATGCCCGAATCCGCCCGTCGCCTCGTATCCCGCCTCCCATTCTGGATCGACCGTCGTCCAGTTCGCGCTCGTGTGCCCGGGAAGCCCCGCATATTTCCATCCCATCGTGTACTTCACATACGGGGACGAGATGCCGAATTTGAGGTGCCCGAGATATGAAAGGTCGCCGTCGTCGTCGTCCAAGTCCGCGCTCGTTCCGTCGTTCGCGTATGAGATGGGGCTGAACAATCCCAGCGCGAAATCGCGGAATCCGTCGCCCCAGGAAAGCGAGCCCTTCTCATAGATGTTCGAAAACGACTCGTTCTCTGCCGTCGCAAGCTCGAGGAAAATCGGGACGGAAGGCGTTGCGTTTCCGGTGAATTTCCAGTACGACTTGAATCCGAGCCCCGCCGAATCCTCGGAAAAATCGCCGCTGTATTCCTCTCCGCCGTTTTTTGCGGTCGTCCAGCAGTTCTGGAATCCGATATTCGTCCATGTGTGGAATTCGACGTGCTGCTCGCGCGGCTTTGCTTTTGGAAGCGGCTTTCCGATTTTTCCGTCCGCGGTGACGGTGACGACGCCGTTCTTTCCGCCGAACCCGTCATCGGACGAGTCGGGCGCGTTCGGGTCGGAAATCCAGTTTCCGTCGGCAACGAATTTGTACGTCACGGAGGAGCCTGCCGGTATTCTCAGCGAGAGCGTCCACGTTCCGCCGTCGTTCTCCATCGCATCGGCTTCCATGTTCCATCCGTTGAAATCCCCAACAAGTGAGACTTTCTCCGCCTCCGGATTTTCATACGAGAAAATCAGCTCGGCTGTTCCGTCCTGGACGTTTCCCGCGCGGACATCTGCCGCCGCCGCTGATGCGGCAAGAAGGGCGGAGTATGCAGCAAGAATTTTTTTCATAGGTTCTCCTTTCATCTTCACTGTTTGGTTTAACGTTAAACTATAAAAAGTATAGGAACGCCTTTTCCATTTGTCAACAAAATTTTTTCCGCGTGGCGTTTTTTTTCAAAAAGGCGGGAATTTGCAGGTTTTTCGGGGAAAAGAGTGCGAAAAATCAGCTTTTTCAAGGTGCTTTACATTTTTCAAAAAAGTTAGTTTAATAAACTAAAATGGCAACTCTGAAGGAAATCGCCCAGAAAGCAGGCGTCAGCATGATGACCGTCTCGAACGTGGTGAACGGGAAGACGGAGAAAGTGTCGAAGGAGACGCTCGGGCGCATACAGGCGCTCATAAAGGAATGCAATTACGTTCCGAACCTGAACGCGCGCACGCTCGTGAAGAGCACGTCGCAGACAATCGTCGTCTTCGTGAGCACGTTCGTCTCGCACGAGAATGTTTTCAAGGACCCGTATCTCGCCGAATTCTTCGGGGAAATTGAGAGCCTCATACGGCAGAACGGGTATTACGTGCTTATCCAGACAATAGACGAGATTGAGAACGCGGCGACGCTCCTCAAGAAATGGAAGGCTGACGGCGCCGTATTCCTCTCGCCAGTGTCGCCGGAGAAAATCCGCCAGCTGAAGGCGGAGTGCGCCGTCCCGATGGTTTTCGTGGACAGCGCCGACGATGACGAGACGACGCTGACGGTCGGAATAAACGAATTCAAGGGCGGGTTCATCGCGGCGAAGTATCTGCTTGAAGCGGGGCACCGCAAGATTGGTATTGCCGGTTTCTATGACAAGGCGAGCAGCATCGTGCAGGCGCGTTACGCCGGATACGTTGCCGCGCTCGCTGAATTCGGGTTTTGCGAGAATGATGCGGTCGTTCTGCACACCGTGACGACGTACGAGGCGGGGCTGTATTTCGGCGGGGCGATAGCGAACCACGAGTTCGACGTGACGGCAGTATTCGCGACGGCTGATTTGCTCGCGATCGGGATAATGGAAGGCGCGCGGAGGAACGGATGCATCGTCCCGCGCGATTTGTCCGTCGTCGGGTTTGACAACCTTTCCGTGGCGCAGATCGTGACGCCGAAGCTGACTTCCGTCTCGCAGGATTTGGGGAACAAGGCGGCGGCGGCGGTGGGGCTCCTTTTTTCGGCGATACGGAAGGAGAGCATCGCGCAGCCGCACATACTCTGCGATGTCCAGCTCGAGCTCCGCCAGTCAGTCCTGGAGCGGTGACGGCCCTCCGCGCGAATTCTCCGCAAAAAAAATCGGCTGTGCCTGAATTTTCGGTGGAGCCAATAAAAAAGCCGGCATTTCGTGCGTGAAATGCCGGCAGCATTTTTTGTGAAGCTTCGGTCGGGCGCTATTCGATTCCGACCGCGGAAAGCTCCGCTTTCCGCGCTCCTCGTTATGTAGAACGGCCAGTGCTTGTAGAGCGGGTCGGAGCTTTCCGCGTCGTATCCCATCGGGTCGAGGCTTTTCATCGTGAACGAGCGTCCCGTCCGTTACATGTTCCCGGCTTTCTCGCCGAGCCCGTAGACGAGCTCGCCCTTGTTCCGCTCCGTGTAATGGAAGACGCCCTCGCCGAGCGAATTCGCGAAGTTGTAGTTCTGCGTCTGTCTGTCCCGGAGGACCGGCACCCAGCCGCCGCATTTCTCCGACCAACTCACCTTGAATCCGTCGGGGTGCTCCTGTCGACGATCTGCCCCATCGTGACGTCCGTGAAAGCGTCGACTATTTTTCCGAGCATCATCATGAGTCCGACGAGCTTCGCCGAAACGCCCATAACGTCCGTATAGAATTTGAGCAGGAATACTGCCGAGATGACGAACGTGATGTTGTTCGCCAAATCTCCGAAGGCATAGCCTATTTTGTCCACAAGTCCGAAAGGCTTTTCCTTGTTCATAGAATCCTCGCTTTTAATGAAATTGTAACCGGTTATAATTTCACGCTATAAGGCAGGCTCGGGGATTTGTAAAGGCAAAAAGGCGCATTTCCGGAAAAAAAAGGTTCCGGGAATGCGCCTTCAATCGTACTGAAAAGCTGCCTCCGTGCTGAAAAAAAAAGTTGTCTTTGCGCTTTCCGCTCGATACGGCTCGGGGCAGATTCTCGATGTGCTGGTTGAGGTTGAAATCGACCGGCGGCGGGCGTTTCTTCGTCATCGAGAAACTACTGCGCTGCCGAGCGGACTACGCGGAATCCGATGAAGTCGAAGAATTCGTTCGGGTCGTAGTGGTAGCGGTCGCCGACTGCCGAGAAAAGCGTCAGCCCGCTGAAGCTTCCTCCACGGCAGACCCTGTCGATTCCGTACGGCGCTCCTGATGCGGGGGCGAACGGTTCCGACTCCGAATAGTTCTGCTCGAACCAGTCCCAGCAGAATTCGAGGACGTTCCCGCTCAAGTCGAAAATCCCGTACGAGTTCGGGTTTCCAGTTCCGGGGACGGACGACGATGTTCCCGCCGTCCCGACTACGTGCGCGCAGCTTGCGTTCGTCATCGTCCATGCGACGGTGTCCTCGCCGATTCGCTCCTCGGCTGGCGTGTCGGCGGTGTATGCCTGCCCGCTCAGTATGTCGCCTCCCGTGAATCCGTCTATGACCTTTCGCGCGGCGTATTCCCATTCCGCTTCGGTCGGGAGCCGGTATCCGTCCGCGCTGAAATCGCATTCGGCAAGGTCAAGACGCGCCGAGTCGGTGGCGTCCCGCGCCGTTTCCATCTCCCCGTTCTCCCCGTCGATTTTGTAGCACGGTTCGAGCCCGTGCAGCTCCGAAAGCGCGTTGCACCAGACGACGGCATCGTACCAGCTTATGAACGTGACGGGCTTGTTCTCCGTCTCCGGAGTCGGCTCCGCGCCCGTTTTCCCGTCCGAGCCGCCGCGGCCCTTCTTGAGGAATTTGTATCCGATTTGCTCGGCGACGCTCTTCGTGTAGTACCAGAGCCCGTACGTCGTCTCGTACCTGTTCATCCTGAACGGGCGTATCCATCTTTTTGCCGTGTATGACTGGCTTCCCTCGCCGATTGTGTATTCCTCGAATTTTACGCCGGGAACGTTCGGAAGCTCTATCATGTCTATCGGGGAAAAATCGGCGTTCAGCTCGAAATTCCGCTCGACGGAAACCTCCGCCTTCGTCCGCGGCTCCGGGCTTCTCATGTCCGCCATGTTGAGGAACGCCTGCGCCCCCGGCTGCATCTGCGCCGCCGTCAGGAGAACCGACGCCGTCAGGAGATTTTTCATTTTCTTCATTTTGTCTACCATTCTTCTTTCCGGAAAAAACGCTTAGTGGCGCCTTCTCATCCTTTTCCCGAGGCGCCTGAACGGGTTGAAATTCATCACGAGGTACGCGAGCGTCGCGGAGACTGCGCACAGCGACGTTATGAAAAGAAGCCCCGTCCAGTCGGTGCCCGTGCTGAACGGAAGCCGTATGTTCATTCCCCAGAAGCTTGTTATCGCGGACACAATCATCAGCACGAGCGATATTACCGTGAGCTTCTGCATGACGACGTTCATGTTGTTTGAGATTACTGATGAGAACGCGTCCATTATTCCCGCCGTTATCTGGCTGTACGAGTCCGCCATCTCCATAGCCTGCCTGTTGTCGACCTCCACGTCGTCGAGCCATTCCTGGTCGTCCGAGTCGAGCACCAGAATCCGCGTCTTCCTGATTTTCTCGAGGAGGAGCTGGTTCGCCTTGAGCGATGTCGTGAAGAACGTGAGCGACTTCTGGATGTTGAGAAGCTGGATGAGCTCCGCGTTCTCGATTTCGTCGTGCAGCTCGTTCTGGATGGAATTCGTCCTCCTGTTTATCTCCTTCAGGTACCGCAGGAACATGATGTCCGCCCGCGACAGAATCCTGATTACGAACGCGGGAAAGTCGTTGAGCGTCAGACCCTTTATCCTGTTCTCGCTGATGTCCCGGAGAACCTCGCAGTCCGTCCAGCATATCGTGATTATCTTCTCGGGGAAGATGACGGCACCAATCGGCGTCGTCGTGTAGCTCACGTCTGAATTGGGCGTGAAGACGGGAAGCCTCATGATGGCGAGGTTGTATCCGTCCCATGATTCTATCCGCGACAATTCGTCCGGGTCGATGACGTCCATGAGCAAATCGGGGTCCAGGCCGTATTCGTCCTGAAGCGTCTTTATCTCGGACTGCGTGACATTGCGGGCGTCTATCCAAAGTCTTTTGTCAGGCGCGATTTCTTCCTTCTTTACGTTCTGCAGCATTCCTTCGTCTTGTTGCCAATATCGAATCATTGTTCACCCCGCATCTCGATTTCGACGATTGTACCATAAAGTCGGAATCGTTCACATTGAAAACGTCTTAGTTGTTGCCGTTCCCCGAGAAAAATAGCCCTGCCCGAAAACTGTGGTTCCCGGACATGTTTTATTGTTCCATAACAAAAAATTATCGGGCTTTTTTTGAAAAAAAACTACGTTCCGCGCTGATTTCCTTTTCAGGGAGGCTGCACATGCGGAGAAGCTCATTTATCGCCGGCGCGTGTTTTCTTTCTGTCACGGCTGCCGTTTTTCTCGTTCCGGCGCTCGTCTCGCGCGCTCGGATTTCCCGCGTTGTCGGCGCGCTTCAGGCGTATTACGTCGACTGCGGCTCATTTCCGTCGCCGGCGCAGGGGCTTTCGGCGCTTGTGCGGGAGCCGGTGCCGCCTGTGCCCGGATGGGGCGGGCCGTATGCGTTTGAGGAAATCACGCGCGACGCGTGGGGAAACGAATTCCGCTACGATGTCCGCTGTCCCGGCGGAGTCCCGTTCGTCGTTTCGTCGCCCGGGCCGTTCTCGTTTTTCGTTTCGTCGCGGGAGGTTTTCCGGTGAGCGCTTCCATGACGTCGTGCTTTTTTGTTCCTCCAGAGTCGCTTTCCTCCGTACTCGCGTCAATCCGCTCGCGGGGTGCCGTTGTCGGCGCGTTCTGCGTCGGGCTCGGCTCTGCGACGGTGATATTCTCGTCCCCGTGCCCGGAAAAAGCTGTCGGCGGGTTCTGCTGCTCTGTCTCTGTCGTGAACGGAATACGCTTTTTCTCCCTTGCCGGAACGCGGTGCGCTCAGTTCCGCTTCCCTCCGCGCATTCCTGAACGGCTGTCCGCATCCCCGCCGCTTTTTCTTCTGTCGCGCGTCCTTTCCTTCGGCTGGAGCGTCAGCCTCCGCTCGGGTTTTCCCGCGAGGCTCTCGTCGTCCGTCCCCGTTGCCGACGTCCCGCAGTCCCTCATCGCCTTGTCCGGGGTGCTTTCCCTTTGCGGATGGGGCGCGCTTTCTGTTTCCGTCCGGTTCCCGCCGTCTTCCTGCGGGAAAATGGCGCGCGTATCGGCTGCGGTTTCGCGCCGTTTTGGGGACGGCTCGCCAGTTTTTGTGGCGGCTTCGTCCGCGCGCGCCCTTTCGGAATAGTGCGCGCATTTCGCGATTTTGCGGTGATGCGTGTTCCGGGGCGTTTGCCTCGGGCAGATTTTTGTTTTGTCAGGAGGAATTCATGCGTGTGTCTCGTCTCTTCTTTTTCCGGGGCTTTTTTCAGCTGCTGCTCGCGTTTTCGGTGCTTGTCGTTTCGTGCGCGTCTCCGCCGTTCGGGATAGACGGACCGTCTGTCGGCTTTTCCGTTTCCGGTGACAGCGAACCTGAGCTTTCGTTCGTCTTCGAGAATGCGGCGGGTATGCCGGTGCGCTCGTTTTTCGTTGAATTTTCCCTGTCCGACTGCGACGGCGTGTGCGCCTTTTATCCGCTTGACTCCGCGTCGGCATCGGTCGAATGCGATGTCCCGCCTCATTCCGGCGCGATAGTTTCCGTTCCGCTGTCGCAGTTCCTTTCCGATTTTTCCGGCGCGCCGTTCTCCGTCGATTTCGTTCATGTGCGGAAAATCGAATACGACGGCGGGAACGTATGGCGGGATCCGTTCGGGATGGGGGCGTGGGAGGCGGGATTTTGAGCGGCATGGATTTTGCTTCCGGCGCGGATGATTCCTATTACGAAGGAAAGGAAAACGACGGTTTCGACGATATCGTCGGCGAGGATGAATTCCGCTCGTGGAAATCGTTCCTCGACTGGCGGAAGGAAAGCGGCTCCTTCTACGCATGCGCGTGTGCCGATGCTGAGCCTGTTTTCGTCGGCGAGGAGGATGATTTCGGGGAGGATTCCGTCGGCGCGCGGAACGCTTTCGGGGTCAGGTTCCTTTTCCCGTGGCAGCGGCTCGTCATTGCGAACATTTTGGACGCGTCCCGCTCCTTCGTCGAGCCCGTCATGGGGCGTCAGATTGTCATACTTCCGACGGGGGCGGGAAAATCGATGTGCTTCCTCGTCCCAGCCATCCTCCTTCGTGGCGCGACGCTCGTCGTGTATCCGCTGCTCGCCCTTATGGCGGACCAGAAAAGGCGGATGGACGAGGCGGGAATTCCGTGCGTCGTCTTCAGGGGCGGGCAGGGAAGGGGCGTGTGGGCGGAGAACATTGCCGCCATCCGCTCCGGCTCGGCAAAGGTCGCCATCGCGAACCCGGAAGTCCTTTCCGACGGCTTCCTTCTTGACGGGCTTTCCGGCTGCGGCTTCTCGCACATCGCGATAGACGAGGCTCACTGCGTGAGCGAATGGGGCGACACGTTCCGCCCGTCATACCTTTCACTCGGGAACGCTGTCGCAAGAATCGGCGCTAAAGTCGTCACGGCGTTTACCGCTACGGCATCCCCCGCTGTGCTTGCCCGCGTGGGCGAGATTCTTTTCGGCGGGAAATTCCATCTCGTGCGCGGGGATTGCGACCGCCCGAACATCCGCTATTCGGTCAGGTGCGCCGCGGTGAAGGAGAAGCTTCTGCTTGCCCTTTCCGCCGAGATGGAGCGGCCGATGGTCGTTTTCTGCGGTACCCGCGCGCGCACGGAGATGGCGGCGCGGCTTCTTTCGGAGATTCACGGGAGGAATTCGGTCAGGTTCTATCATGCGGGGCTTGACGATTCGTCGAAGTCGGAAATCGAAAAATGGTTCTTTTCGTGCGAGGACGGAATTCTCGCCGCTACATGCGCGTACGGGATGGGCATGGACAAGGGGAACATCCGCTCCGTCATCCACCTTGACGTTCCTCCGACGCTCGAGGCGTTCTGCCAGGAATCGGGCCGGGCCGGGCGTGACGGAAATCCCGCCGCTTCTGTTCTTCTGTGGAACGACGATGACGGGCGCCGCTTCCGCTCTCTTCCGGTCGGCTCGCGGGGGCGGGCGCTTTGGGAATTCGCGTGCGGGAAATCGTGCAGGCGGGAGGCGATTTTGCGGTATCTCTGCGGGACGGATTCGACGGAGACCGTCTGCTCCGGATGCGATGTCTGCGGCAATGCGGCGCCGATTCCGCCCGTCGAGGAGGATTCTGCGCGGGCGTTGCCTCTCATACGGCGTCGTCGCATGATGCTTTCCGCTGACGGAATCTCGGAAATCGTCTCCCGCTCGCTCAACGGCCTCTTGCGGAAAACGCTCGGCGTGAATGTATGGGATGACGCCGACACGAAGGTCGTCCTCGCGCATTTGTCCGCGCGCGGGCTTGTCAAAACAAGGCGCGTTTTCGGGAAGGAGCTTGTCGATGCGCGGTGCGGCTTTTTGTATGCTGCCGTCCCGCGCCTGTCGAAAGCGCTCGCCCGTTTCTCGGTTACTCGCCGCCTTCTTCGCTTTCGGCGGCAGGTGCGGCGGGCGCGGGGGCGGAGACGACCGTGGGGCGCTTCTTGATTTGCTTTTTCTTCTTCCGGTACCTGACGATTTTCGCGACTATGTCTATGTACAGGAAAATGATGACCGTCGTTATGATGACCTTCGGCTCCGTCAGGACGCCCTTTATCAGTGGAATCATTTCTGGAATGCTCATGTGAATATTTTCGGAGAATTCGCGTGCCGTTTTGATGATTGACTACGTTTTTTTCAATTGCGATAATCGCTCATCCTGCGTTCGGCGTTTTCAGCCCCGCGGGATGGAGGAATGATGACAGGAATAGTTGACTACAATGCTGGAAACATACGGAGCGTGGAGCGCGCGTTGGCGTTCCTCAAGGCGCCCTATGTCCTTTCCAGGAACCCGCGCGACCTTGAGGGGTGCGACAGGCTCCTTTTTCCGGGTGTCGGCGAGGCGAAGTACGCCATGGAGCAGCTCCGCGCGACGGGGTTCGACTCCTTTCTCAAGGACTGGGCGAAAAGCGGAAAGCCCTTGGTCGGAATCTGCCTCGGCTCGCAGATAATATTCGAGCATTCGGAGGAGGGCGACGTCGACTGCCTCGGGCTCATTCCCGGAACGATACGCCATTTCTCTTCCGTGTGGCGCGACAGCGGAAAAAGCGCGGAACTGCTCAAGGTTCCCGCAATCGGCTGGAGCGATTTGACGTACCGGAACGGAGGAAGCCCGCTTCTGGACGGCGTTCCCGAGCATTCCGACTTCTATTTCGTGCATTCCTACATAATACAGCCGGCGGAGCCTTCCGTCGTGAAGGCGACTGCCGATTACGGCTGCGACGTTCCCGCCTGCGTCTCGAAGGGGAGCGTCACTGCATTCCAGTTCCATCCCGAAAAATCCGGGCGCGCCGGGCTCCGCATCCTGCGTAATTTCGTGCGCGACGACTTGGGCGGGGATGGCGTGTGATGGATGCTCGCGGATTTTGTGTCGGCTGTGCCGACGGGAGGAGATGATGCTGAAGAAAAGGATAATAGTCTGCCTTGACGTGAAGGACGGACGGACGACGAAGGGTGTGAAGTTCCAGAACAACGTGGATATCGGCGACCCCGTCGATATGGCTGCCGAATACTATGCTCAGGGCGTCGACGAGCTTGTGTTCTACGACATAATGGCGAGCGCGCGCGGTCGCGGGCCAATACTCGACCTTATTTCCCGCGTTGCCGAGCGCGTTTTCATTCCGTTCTGCGTCGGCGGCGGAATCGGCTCCATCGAGGATATCCGTTCGACGATTCTTGCGGGCGCGGAGAAGATAAGCCTCAACAGCCAGGCGGTCAAAAATCCGTCGCTCATAACCGAGGGCGCGCGCGTTTTCGGGAACCAGTGCATCGTTTTGGGGATGGACGCGGCGAGGGATGCCGGCGCTCCGTCCGGATACAGCGTTTTCATAAACGGCGGGCGGGTCGCGACTGGGCTCGACGCGCTTGAGTGGGCGAAAAAGGCCGTCTCCCTCGGCGCGGGCGAGATTGTGCTGAACTCGATAGATGCCGACGGCGTGCGGAACGGTTTTGAGATTCCTTTGACGCGCATGATTGCGGAATCCGTTCCCGTTCCCGTCATCGCTTCCGGCGGCGGCGGGACGCCGCAGCATCTGGCCGACGTGCTTTCCGACGGGCCGTGCGGCGGCATGGCGGATGCGGCCCTCGTCGCGAGCATGGTGCACTCTATGGGATACACCGTCGGCGGAATCAAGGAAGACCTTCGCGCATCGGGAATCCCCGTCAGAATGTAGGATTCCGAAAAATCCCGTCGCGCCAGGGGGCCTTTCCTGCCGTCGGGATTTTTTCTCGGGTGCAAAAAATCGTTTAAAAAAACTGAAAAATTTCTTTGCTTGTCATAGAACAAATTTGCGCGAACGTGTAATATGTTCACATTATTTAAAGTTTTCCGCAATTTTTTGGCTGTGTACGAAAATGGTGCAAAGGAGGAGTTTGCCTTCTGTTGGTGATTCGCATCGTTTCGTATGGAGCCGTTCTTTTTTTTTAAAGCAGCCCCCTCGTCGTCGTGAACATGAGGAAATCGAACCTGAACGCGCCCCCGCTTCTCCTCGCTATGTGTTTTTTTGCGGCTCGTATGATGCTCCGGCATGTCGCGCCCGTTGCGCCTGTCTCGTCGAGGATGTCGAATGCCGCGTCCGTCGTCGCGCACGAGAGAATCCGCGCCATGTCGCTTTTGTCGAGCGCGTCGAATGATGTGAGCGCCGCGTGGGATGCGATGATTTCCATGCGGCAGTCTGCCGTGTGCGAGTGCGTGTCCATAATCCCGCCCGCAACCTTGACGAATTTCCCCGCATGTCCGACGAAGGTGACGCGCTCAGCTTTTTTCTCGACCGCAAAATCGATTGCCTTCCCTATGAAATTCGAGCACTTCACGACGGGAATCCCGCCGAATTCGGGGCGTTTTTTGAGGAAGTCCTCTCCGTAGTTTCCCGGCGTGACGACGATGTGCCGTCCCAGCCCGCGCGATTCTGCTTCCGAAAGTGCGACGCCCATCTCCACGCCGATTGACTCGACGAGCGCGCGTTCGCTCATCGGCTCGACGACGCCGCTAGTGCCGAGAATCGAGATTCCGCCGATTATCCCGATGTGCGGGTTGAACGTTTTTTTCGCGATTTCCTCGCCGCCTTCCGCGCTGATTTCGACCTCCGCTTTTCCGGTGAAGGAGGATTCGGCGCAGACTCGGGCGACGTTTTCCTCTATCATCGCGCGCGGGACGGAATTTATGGCTGGCGACCCGACTTCCTGCTCAAGCCCGGGCTTCGTCACGATTCCGATTCCGCGCCCGCCCGTTATCTCGACGGAGATGCCGGCTCGTTCTTCCGGTATGAGCCTGACTTTCGCGGAAATTTCGATTCCGTCTGTCGCGTCCGGGTCGTCGCCCGCGTCTTTTTTTACGGAGCACTGCGCCTCCATCTTTCCGGTAATCGCGCGTTTTTTTATCTCGGCGACTGCGTCCCATCCTTTCGGCGTCCCAATCCGCGCGTAATCGGGGAATGTTCCCGTTGCGGCCGCCCGTGCCGCCGCCATCGCCGCCATCGCCGCCGCGCTTCCCGTCGTGAATCCGCATCTCATCATCTTTCCGCCGCAGTTGACGAACTGCTCCGTCGCGATTTTCCGTTCTTTTTCATCTTCCTTTTCCATTTTTCCGCTCCGTTTCCGAAAATCCTACCACATCGCGCTTTTTCGGGCATCGAAAAAAAAAGCCGCTCCAGTTTTGAAGCGGCTTCCGTCGTCAGTGTACCTGTCCGGCACCTTCGGGGCGTTCAGGTCTGTTTTTGTTCCTGCGGCTACTCTGCGTTTTCAGGGGATGCCATCGCCTCTTTTATGTGGTCGATGTAGATTGCCCTGACTTCGGGATATTCGCCGAGGCCTTTGATGAGCGTCTCGACCTCGAATCCCGCCGCCGTGAACTGGCTTTTCCAGCTGTCGTCCTCGTCGCCCGCCATGTCGTTGTTCGCGTGGTCGCCCGCGACGAGCATGAGCGGCTCAAGAAGCACGGAGCGGTATCCCGCTTTTTTCGCAAGCTCGATTACCGTCGCGCAGTCGGGATACGCCTCGACCGTGCCGACGAAAATCTCGGGATGTCCCTCCGCCTTCGCCTGGTAATCGGCGGCGGCATAGAGGAAATTCGAGAAATAGTCCGTTCCGTGCCCCATCAGAACGAGCGCGCGTTTCGTTCCGGCGACATTTTTTGCGAGCGTCGCGAGAACCGCGCTTATCTCGTCTTTCGTCGCGAGAAGCGGCTTTCCGAATACGATGTGCATCCGGCTCTTGTACGGTTCGGCAAGCTCCTGCATCTCGTTGTATTCGAGCCCGTACATCATGTGCGTCGGCTGGACTATGACGTTGCGGAATCCTTTCGACTGCGCGTCCTTGAGCGCCTCGTCCACCGAGAAAATCTCGATGCCGTTCTTCCTGAGCTTGTTCCTGATTAGCGAGCTCGTGTACGCCGACGTCACGTAGAAGTCCGGGAACGCTGCCTTCACCTCGTCCTCGACCGCAACGCACGTCGCCTTGCGCGATTCCTCGAAGCTCGTTCCGAAGCTGACGAGGATAATCGACGTCGTCTTCCCGGAAATCTCCGCGGGTTTCGCCGCCTCCGTTTTTGTCGATGCGCACGACGTGAGCGCGACTGCTGCCGCGAGCACTGTGGCGGCAAGCCTGCTGATTTTTTTCATTTTATTTCTCCTTGAATAAAAAATGATTGCGATTTTTGTGCCGGAATTTCAGTTTCCGAGGATTCTTTCGAGGATTTCGTAGCTTTCCGCCCATCGCGCGCCCGGCTTGAAGTGGAAAAGCTCCCTCGGAAGGACGATGAACCTGCCGTTTTTCGTCGCGGAGAGTGAAGCCCATGCCGGGTTCGACGACAATGTGCGCCTGACCGATTCGAGCGCCTTGCGTTCGTCCGCTCCCATCGTGATTACGAATATGAAATCGGGGTCGTCCTTCATAATTTTCTCGACGCTGAGGTTCTCGGTGAGGAGCGAGTCCGTGTCCGCGATGTTTGACGCGCCGAGCTGCTTTATCATGAGCGCTGCGGGAACCGAGTCGCTCGCCTTCGCGGATACGGATGCCGAGGAGGCCCGTATCATTATGAACGTTTTCCCGCTTCCCGGCTTCCGCGATTCTGCGGCGGCGACCCTCGACTGCTGCGCGCTGCCGAATCGCTCGAACAAGTCCTGCCTTCCGTTGAGCGCGCAGAAAATCTTAAGGATGCGCATGTACGAGCCGAACCCGTCATAGTCGAAGAACGCGCATTTTATTCCGGCTCCCTCAAGAATCCGCGCGATGCTCCGGTGCGACTGGATGTTCGCCGAAAGCAGCGCGAATCTCGCGCCCGACGATATCAGAAGCTCCGCGTTCGGGTGCATCATCGTCCCGACGTTCGCCGCGTTGCCGGTTTTCCCGTGCATCGCGAAGACGCCTTTCTTGTGCGCGCTGAACGAGTCTGTCTCCCATTCGGAATTCGCCTCTGCCGCCTGCTTTTCCGTCATCTCAGGCGGCTCGGAGAAGCAGTCGTCCGTCGCTGCCATCGCTTCCCCGCCGGAAAGAAGCCAGAGCGAGAGGATGCTTCCCTGAAGGACTGCCGTTTTTTTTGTGTCTTCGGATGTTACGGTGATTTTTCGGCCTGCGTCGTCGGTGAACGATTCCGCCCCGGCGCCCCATGCGTGAATATGCGCGGCGATTGCGAAAGCCGCGGCAAGTATGAGAAGTTTTTTCATTTTTCCAAAATTCCATGCATCGTGATATTTTGCTTTGCCGCGCCCGGCGATCTGACTGTACAGTGGCGGGACCGTGAGGTGATTTCAACCTGCTTCTCCGTTTGCCCGGATTTTCCGGACAGGCGCGGCTATGCCTTGATTATGCCGAATTGCGCGCTGTTGTGCATTAGTTTTTTTTGCGCGGTCTTGCCGGTTTTTGATATCGGTTTCAATGTATTTGCAATGTATGTCAAAGTTTTCAATCAGATGCGGGATTTGCTTGAAACATTCCGTTAATTCACTTATAGTGCTATTCTCATTTCGGCGCGTGCAGACGTTTTCAAATTCGCAATATGGACCATCCGGATTTTCGGGCGGCTCTACTGCTCCAATTCAATCAGTTGAGGGTGATTCCGGGTGCCGGGGTCAGCTAATCGACCTGTCCTACAGCAGGTTTAATGAACTTCATTCAGATTTTTTTGTGGCGATTTCGAGGGTGTTTTCACGCCATTGTGGGACATTCCGGGGAACATCCTTCCCGGTGTGTCGTCGTAATTTTCGGAATTACGGAATTTCAAATATTTACAGGGGAATAGCCAATGGAAAATCAGGAGATTGAATGCGCGGAGAGCGCGGTTGAGGAGCAGGTCGCTGACGGCAATGCCGCGGCGGACAGCGTTTTTGAAGGCGTGCGGGAAATTCAGGATGATGATGCCCGGGAGATTGTCGAAGTCGACGAGACGGATGGTGAGGCAGAGGACGACGGCGAGATGTCGTTCGCCGATTTGGGGCTCGACGAGTTCATCCTGTCTGCGATAGAGAAAAAAGGATTCAAGACGCCGTCGCCGATACAGGTTCTGGCGATTCCGCGCCTTCTGAACGGCGACGCGAACATCATAGCGAAAGCACGCACAGGAACGGGAAAAACTGCCGCGTTCGGGCTTCCGATTGTCCAGCGCATCCACGAAGAGAGCGACCACGTCCGCGCCCTCGTCCTTGAGCCGACGCGCGAGCTTGCCATGCAGACTTGCACGGAACTTCAGTCTTTCTCGACGACGAAATATCCCCGCGTTGCCGTCCTTTACGGCGGCGCTCCGTACGGGGAGCAAATCCGCTCGCTCAGGAGGGGCGTCGAGATTGTCGTCGGAACGCCGGGGCGCATAAAAGACCACATCGAGCGCGGCACGCTCAAACTGGACAAAATCGACTACTTCATACTCGACGAGGGCGACGAGATGCTCGACATGGGATTCGTCGACGACATCGAGTCTATTTTCGCGACGGCGAACCCGGACGCGCGGAAGCTGCTTTTCAGCGCGACGATGCCGAGGCCGATTCTCCGCATCGCCGAGCAGTTCATGGGCGAGTACGAGGTCTGCGAGGAGGAGGGGTTCGTTGAGGAGCCGCTCCTTATCGAGCAGAAATACTGGTTTGTCCGCGAGCATGAGAAAATCGAGGCGCTCGTCCGTCTCATCGACATGAGCCCCGACTTTTACGGGCTTGTCTTCACGCAGACGAAGAACGACGCCGACACGGTGACGAAGCTCCTCGACGAGCGCGGGTACGATGCGGCGGCGCTCCACGGCGACGTCCCGCAGAACCAGCGCGAGAAAATCCTCGCTCGGTTCAGAAGAAGGAAGACGCGCGTCCTCGTCGCGACGGATGTTGCCGCCCGCGGAATCGACATCAGCGGCCTTTCCCATGTCGTGAACTATTCGCTTCCTTTTGACGGCGCGACCTACGTCCACAGAATCGGGCGCACGGGCCGCGCTGGAACGTCGGGCGTCGCGGTGACGTTCGTGCGTCCCGAGGAGCGGAGAAAACTTGAATTTTTGAGGAATACCGTACGCAAGGCTGCGAAGGGTGAGATGAAATGGGAGCCTGTCCCGTCCGTCAAGGCTGTCCTCGACGTGAAGCGGGCGCATCTCCTCGACTCGCTCAAGAAAAAGCTCGGGCTCGTGCGGGATGATGCCGCCTGCGATTCCTCTGCATTCGAAAGCGACGAGGTCGTCCCGCTTCCCGAGGGCGCTCCTGCGCGTGACGAAGCGGCGAAACCGTGCCTCAAGGAGGCTGACGGCGTTTTCGTCGAGATGGCGAAGGGGCTCTGCGCCGATGCCGATCCTGTCGGCGTCCTTGCCGGCGTCCTTGCCGCGATGTACGGAAGCGCGCTTGACGAGTCCCATTACGGGAACGTCTCCGATGTCGGAAGCCAGGACAGGAACGGACGGATGCGCGGCGGAAGGGATTCCCGCAGGCTTTTCGTCCAACTTGGGCGCAGGGACGGCTTCAACGCGAAGGAGATTGCGGCGTATTTCAGCGGGCTTCTCCACATTCCCGGAAGGCAGGTCGACAGGATTGACGTCACGGAGTCGTTCTCGCTCATAACGCTTCCGCGCGATGCCGCCGACAGGGTTATCGAGATGAGCCGCCGCGACTCGTCGATTCCGCATATCCACATCGACACGCGCTCGAACGGCGGCGGACGCGGGTTCCGCTCGGAGGGGCGCGGGTATTCCGATGGCGGGCGGCGCTCGTTCGGCGGTCAGCGCGGAGGGTTCCGCAGGCAGGAAGGCCAGCGCGGCAGGCCGGAGAAATCGCGCCCGCGCGTCCATACTCCCACCGAGCGGCGCGGCTCGTCGTCATACAGGAAACCGTACGGCGGCGACGAATTCTGACGTTCCGTTTGTGACGTTGCCAGCGCGGAAGGTGTGACGCGGAGTTTTTTTGATTCCGTTTTCCCGAATATCTTTCCCCCGTGGATTTTCGCGGGGGATTTTTTTATGCGGGCAACCATAACAATAAATTCATTGGATTTTCACGATTTGTTTGAATAGACTTGTAGCCTATGAATGTCGTGGAAAAGCTCACCTCCGGACTTGAGCGAAAATACAGGCTCTTCACGATTCTCTCCCCGTTCGCGATGGTCGGCGAGGTTCTTATGGAGACGACGATTCCGCTCGTCATGGCGCGGATTGTCGATGTCGGAGTGGGCGGAAGAAATGTCCGGGCAGTCGCGATGTACGGCGCGCTCATGGTTTCGATGGCGCTGTTCTCGCTTGCGTGCGGTGTCGGATGCGGAAGGCTGTCGTCGCTGGCGGCATTCGGCTTCTCGCGGAATTTGAGGCGCATGCTGTTCGGGAAGGTGCAGTCGTTCTCTTTCAGGAACATAGACAAATTCGGGACTGGCGCGCTCGTCACGAGGCTCACGACCGATGTCACGAACGTGCAGAACATATACCAGGGGCTTATCAGGACTGCGGTGCGCGCCCCGCTCATGCTCGTCTTCGGAACGGTCATGGCGTGCGTCGTGAACCTCCGGCTGGCGTGCATCTTCTTCGCCGTCATTCCCGTCCTTGCCGTCATCCTTTCCGTCATCGCGTCCGCCGCGTACCCGCGTTTCCGCGTTTTGTTCGGGAAATACGACAGGCTGAACACAATCGTGCAGGAGAACCTTATCGCGATGCGCGTCGTGAAGTCGTTCGTCCGCGGGGATTTCGAGCGTGAGAAGTTCGATTCCGTCGCGGTGTCGCTGAGGGATGCGCAGGTCCGCGCCGAGAAAATCGTGATACTGAACGTTCCCGTTATGCAGATTGTCATCTATTCGTGCATCGTCTCGGCGCTGTGGTTCGGCGGCAATATGGTCGTCTCCGGCTCTATGACGACGGGCGGCCTCATAAGTTTCCTCTCGTACATAACGCAGATTCTGATGAGCCTGATGATGCTCTCGATGATGTTCGTCCAGTTCATACTGAGCCGCGCCTCCGTTTCGAGGATATGCGAGGTGCTCGACGAGGTTCCTGCCGTCATGGAGAACGGGGGAGCCTCGGAAGCTGCTCGCGCGGCAGGCGGGCTTTCCGTCGAATTCGACGACGTCTCGTTCAGCTATTCGGAAGGCGCGGGAAAGGAGGTGCTTTCAGGCATAAGCGTTTCGATTCCCGCGGGGGCGACTGTCGGGATTATCGGCGGGACTGGAAGCTCGAAGTCGACGCTCGTCCAGCTCATCCCGCGCCTCTACGACGTCTCCTCGGGTTCCGTCCGCGTCGGCGGGATTGACGTCAGGGACTGGCGCCTCGGCTCCCTCCGCAAAAACGTCGCCGTCGTCCTCCAGAAGAGCGTCCTTTTTTCGGGGACTATTGCGGAGAACATGCGCTGGGGGAACGAGGACGCGACGGATTCCGAGATTGAGGAGGCGTGCGCAGCGAGCGACGCGCATTCGTTCGTGTCGGCGCTTCCCGACGGATACGGGACGGTGATTGGGCAGGGCGGCGTGAATTTGTCGGGCGGGCAGCGGCAGCGTCTTTGCATAGCGCGCGCCCTCCTCAAGAAGCCCGCCGTGCTGATTCTCGACGACTCGACGAGCGCCGTCGATACCGCGACCGACTTGCGCATAAGGGGCGCGCTCCGCTCGGCGCTGCCCGGCGCGACGAAGATAATCATAGCCCAGAGAATCGCGTCCGTCGCTGATTCCGATTTCATCGTCGTGATGGACGGGGGGCGCGTGTGCGGAATCGGAACCCATGAGGAGCTTCTCGCGGGCTGCGCGATATACCGCGAGGTTTACGAAAGCCAGATGTCGGGGGAATAGGAATGCGCGGCAAGAAACGTCTTGTTGGGGGGAATGTACGATGCCACCAGTAAAAATGAGGGGGACGCAGAAACCGAGGAACGCGGCGAGGACAATCCTCCGCCTTCTTTCCTACATGGGAAAATTCAGGGCGCTTTGGCCTGTCGTTTTTGTATGCGTCGTCGTGTCTGCCTTTTCCGAGGTTGCCGGCGCATACCTGCTCAAGCCTGCCATAAACGACTACATAATCCCGCTTGTCGGGAAAAAAGGCGCGGATATGGCGGGGCTCCTGCGCATCGTCTCCGTCATGGCGGGAATATACGTCTGCGGCGCGCTCTGCTCTTTTTTGTCCGCGCGCATCCTGCTGAAAATATCGACCGGGACGCTGCTTGCTGTCAGGCGCGACCTTTTTTGCCGGCTTCAGGAGCTTCCCGTCCGCTTCCACGATTCGAGGACGCACGGCGAGACGATGTCGCTTTTCACGAACGACACAGACACGCTCCGCGACATGTTCAGCCAGACCGTCCCGCAGCTCTTTACCGCGCTTTTCCAGGTGTCAGGAATTTTCGTCATGATGCTAGTGCTGAGCGTCCCGCTTGCCGTTCTCGTCGTCGCGACGGTAGCCGTCATAATGCTCGTCGTCTCTCGGATTGGGAAGCGCTCGGCGGCGGCGTTCAGGAGCCAGCAGGCGAACATCGCGAAGGTGAACGGCTTTATCGAGGAGCTTGTCGAGGGGCAGAAGGTCGTCACGGTCTTCGGGAGGGAGAAAAAGTCGTGCGAGCAGTTCGCCGGGCTGAACGACATGCTCTGCGAGTCCGGCACAAGTGCGAACACCTACGCCTCGATACTCGGGCCGCTCATGAACAACATGAGCCACGCGCAGTATGCGCTCTGCGCGATAGCAGGGGCGTTCCTCGTAATCCTCGGGCGCATGGACATAGGAACTGTCGCCAGCTTCCTCCAGTCGCTCAGGAATTTCTCGCGCCCGCTTTCGCAGATGAGCCAGCAGTTCAACTCGATTCTGAACGCGCTTGCGGGTGCCGAGCGGATTTTTGCCGTCATCGATGAGAAGGCCGAGGTCGACGACGGCGATGTGTCGCTCGTCAACGCGTCCGAATTCATGGATTCGCTCGGATGGACTCATGTTTCCGAGAGCTTCGCGCGTACCGGCGAATGGGCGTGGAAGGATTCCGGGACGGGGCAGCTCAAAAGGCTCCGCGGCGACGTCTCGATTGGCAATGTCGATTTCAGCTACGTCGAGGGGACCCCCGTTTTGCGGAACGTTTCGATAAAGGCGGCGGCAGGGCAGAGAATCGCGCTTGTCGGCTCGACGGGGTCGGGGAAGACAACCGTCGCGAACCTCATCGCGCGATTCTACGATGTCGGTGACGGTCACGGCGAAATCCTGTTCGACGGAATTCCGGTGAAGGACATACGGAAGGGAAGCCTTCGCCGCGCGCTCGGCATGGTACTGCAGGACACGCACCTTTTTACGGCGTCGGTCAGGGATAACATCCGCTACGGGAATCTCGACGCGTCCGACGCGCAGGTCGAGGCTGCCGCAAAGCTCGCGAACGCCGATTCGTTCATCAGAAAGCTTTCCGACGGATACGACACGGTTCTGACGGGCGGCGGCTCGGAAATATCGCAGGGGCAGAGACAGCTCCTGTCGATTGCGCGCGCCGCCGTAGCCGACCCGCCGGTGCTCATCCTTGACGAGGCGACGAGCTCGATAGACACGAGGACGGAGCGCCTCATCCAGCAGGGGATGGACAGGCTCATGAAGGGACGCACCGTTTTCGTGATAGCGCACCGGCTTTCGACGGTCAGGAACGCGGATGTCATCGTCGTGTTCGAGCGCGGCGCCGTAATCGAAAGCGGCACTCACGAAGAGCTTCTCGCGCGCCGCGGACGATACTGGCAGCTCTACACGGGCGCGTTTGTCCTTTCATGAATAAAAAAGAAAACCTGTTCTGAAACCTCGGTTTCAGAACAGGTTGCCTGAAAATGCGATGTTCAAAAAAAAGTGCTGTCTGCACGTATTTGAACTCGTCGACCTGGGCGATAACGAAGTCACCGGGCAGGTCTAGTTATGCGCTGTTGCGGATAGCAGAAACTCGAAATGGAGCCGAAAAACGTCCGTTCCGAATTAATGCACGAGGAATGACGGAGCGGAATTTCCGTGAAATACTGCCCTGTCATCCCTCGTCATTGTGCGATGGCGACGGCCGCGTTCAGATATCCCGCGAACGTGAGCCATGCGAGGTACGGAATAAGAAGCGCCGCCGGAGCCTTCCCCGTTTTTCCCGCGAAGAATATCAGCGCCGCGACGGACATCCACAGGAGGATGAGGACGGCGAGCGAGAGACGCGCCATTCCCCCGTTGAAGAAGAGGGGCGACCATATGAAATTCAGGAAAAGCTGGAGCGCATAGAGCGCGAGCGCCTTTTTCCGTGCGCCTTCCTTTTTTTCCTCCGATGACGCGTATATCAGGAAGCTTGCGGCGCCCATCAGCGCGTAGAGGATTGTCCATGCAAGCGGGAAAACCCATGGCGGCGGCGAGAGCGGCGGTTTTGGCATGCTCGCATACTGTCTCATCGCGTCAGAGCTTATGAGCGCCGACAGCCCGCCTGCTGCGAGCGGGATTGCCACTGCTATTGCTGCGGCAGCCTTCGTTCCTCTTTTCCTCTCGTTCATGGGCGCCTCCCTGAAAAAACGCATGGATTTTGAAGGGCGCCCGCAAAAACCGGTACGGATTTGGGGATGCCCTTCGTTTTTATGGACGTGTCCCGAGTGTGCGGCATGCGCCTCGGTTCGGGACGGGTAACTGTACCACCGCGGAAATTCTGAAGCCACCGCGGAATTGTAAAATTTCCCTGACATGAGCGATTCCTTATGTTTGGGGCGCGGAATCCTTGCCTTATTCCCGAAGTTCCCGTACATTTCTATCCTGCTGATGGGAGGTGAAGATGAGGAGATGTATGGTTCTGATTGCAGCCGTTCTTTTTGTGCTTGTGGTGCCGGTGTATGCTGTCCTTTTCCTGCCCGGCGTCGGCGGGAAGCCGTCGAAATCGGACCGCGAGGACTATGCCCGCCGCGCCGCCAACTACGACGGAAAATCCTTCCGCAACGAGGATGATGTCAGGCTCATGACGGACGATTCCTCCGCCGGGGGAAATCACGCCTCGACGAAGGGCGCGCGCCCGAAGACTGCGCTTCCTCTTGCCGAGCCTTCGTTCAGTGCCGCGCCTTCAGACGGCGAGTTCACGGTGACGTGGTTCGGGCATTCTTCCGTCTTGGTTCAGGTCGCGGGAAAGAACATCCTTATCGACCCCGTTTTCAGCGAGAAGCTCTCGCCCGTTTCGTGGATAGGGGTGAAGCGCTTCACGAAATGCCCCGTCACCGTGGACAGCCTTCCCCAAATCGACGTGATGATTATCTCGCACGACCACTACGACCATCTCGACTACTCGGTGATGAAGGCGATTTCCCCGAAAGTCCGGCGGGTAATCGTTCCCCTCGGCGTCGAGGCGCACCTCAGGAAATGGAAGTTCGACATGGCGAAAGTCGAGAACCTCGCGTGGTGGGAGGAGAGCGCCGGGGATGACGGGGTGACGGTCGCGTGCACGCCTGCCCAGCATTTTTCTGGAAGATGGCTTACCGGCAGGAACGGGACGCTGTGGGCGAGCTGGGTCATACAGGCGGGCGGAAGGCAGGTTTTCTACAACGGGGATTCCGGGTTCTCCACCCATTACGGAAAAATCCGCGAGAAATACGGGGATTCAGATTTCGCGCTGATGGAATGTGGGCAATACAGCACGAGATGGGCGCGCATTCATTCGTTCCCGGAGGAGGGGGCGGACGCGATGGCGGCGGTGGGGGCGAAACTCGCGATGCCCGTCCATTGGGGCGCGTTCGTCCTTTCCGACCATGCGTGGGACGATTCCGTCGAGCGCTTCGTATCTCATGCGGAGGAGACCGGACTCCGGTTCATCACCCCGAAAATAGGCGAGACTGTCGATTTGACGAAGGACGACCTTTCCATGTTCCGGCAGAAATGGTGGCGCGAAATCGAGTGATGGTTGCCGGGCGGATTCCTCGCATTCTCCGTCCCGAAAAAAAACGGGGCGCGGAACGAACTCCGCACCCCCGATAATATTCCGCCCGGTTTGCTTTATTTCAGAATTTCCGCGATTTCCGGGCGTCCCCAGCGCGCCGCCATCTGTGCGGGCGTCTCGCCCGAGATGTTCCGCTGCGTTTTGCTGAGCGCCAGCTCCACGAGGTGCTTCGCCGTCTCCTCGTCCGCGCTTCTGGCGGCGTAGTGGAGAATCGAGTCTCCCTGCGCGTCCGTTTTCTTCGCGTTGTATTTGACAATCGCGTCGAGGATGTACGTGTTCTTCGTCTTGAAAACCTGCGTTATCGGATTCTGCCCGTCGTTCGTCGCGAGGAACGGGTCTGCGCCGTTTTCGAGGAGAATCAGCGCGAGCGTGCGGAGATTTTCCGTGACTGCGATGTGCAGCGCGGTGACGCCCTTTCCGTTCCTCTGGCTGACGGGGTATCCGGAGCCGAGCAGCATCTTGAGTATTTTCTGGCTTGCGTGCTTTTCGACCGCGATGTGGACGGGCGTGTTTCCGTCGCTGTCGACAATCGTGGTGTTCGTCCCGAGCACGGCCTTTATCACCTGCTCGTCGCTTCCGAACACGAGCGAGAGGGGAGTGTCCCCGTTCGCTGCGCGCGAGAGCGGGTTCCCGCCGACATCGCGTATCGCGTTTATGATTTCGATTTTTCCCGTCTGCGCGGCGTCGTGGTATGCGCTCCGCCCGTTCATGTCCTGGACGCCGGCATTCGCGCCGTTGTTCAGAAGAAGCTTCACCATGTCGAGATTCTGCCCCTGGACCGCGTCCATCAGGACCGTCCGTCCGAGCGTGTCCGTCGCGTTCACGTTCGCGCCCGAGTCGATGAGGAGGACAGCCATGTCCTTTCTGCCCGTCCTGCACGTCTCGCTGAGCGCCGTCCGCCCGCTCAGGTTCTGCGCGTCGACGTCGACGCCGTAGGAGATGAGCTTCTTTGCGGCGTTCGTGGCGTCCCATTTCACGCACGCGTGGAGGGGCGTGTTGCCGAGATTGTCGCGCGCCTTCTCGTCGCGGGAATCGACTATTGCCCCGTTCTTCACGAGTATGTCGATTATCGATGCCCCGTTGTTCTTCACCGCGGAGAATACGGCCGTCTCGCCGTTCGCGTTTACGGCGTTTACGTCGGAGCCGCGCTCGATGAGCATTTTCGTCGCCTTGTCGTATTTCCATTCGGCGGCGTAATGGAGCGGCGAATTCCCGCTTCCGTCCCTCATGAGCAGCGTCTCAGAATTGATGAACCAGTCCTGGACTTTCTCGTTCGTCAGCGCGACGCGGAGGGGCGAGTTGTTCTTCGTGTTCGTCGCGAAAATATCCGCGCCGTTCGCGAGGAGAAGCTCGCCTGCCGTCTTCCTGTTCTTCTGCGTCGCGAGGAACAGCACCGAGTCGCCGCTTGAATTGCGCGCGTTGGAGTCGGCGCCTTCCCCGATGAGGTATTCGAGGAATTCGTTCGAGCAGTTCTCGTTTATCGCGAGGTGGAGCGGCGTGTTTCCGCCCGAATCCTTCGTGTTCACGTTCTTGCTGGAGATTAGGCTTTTGAGAATCTCGAACGAGTCCGTTTTCATCGCGCGGCTTATCGGGGTGAGCCCGTTCATGTCCTCCGCGTATATGTCGGCGCCGTGCTTCGCGTAGAAATCGATGTGCTCCGTGACGCCGTTGTCGATTGCCAGCGCAAGCGGGGTCACGCCCTGCTTGTTGCGCTCGTTCACCTGCGCGCCCGAGTCGATGAGGAGCGCGAGGATTTCCGTCGACGTCCTGTTCATCGTCGCCTTGTGGAGGACGCAGTCTCCGAACATGTCCTTCTGGTTCACGTTCGCGCGGCTTCTGATGAGAAGCTGGTAGAGGTCGTTCTGGACGCCGTCCGGCATCGTCAGCAGAATCGGCGTGTTCCCGAGGTTGTCGCGCGCATCGACGTTCGCCCCGGCGCTGATGAGCGCGCTTGCCGTCTGCACCTTGCCCCACCGTACCGCCTCGTGAAGCGGCGTCGCGCCGGAAATGTCCTGCGCCGAGAGAAGGCTTGCCATCGGGATTGTCGTAGGCTCCTTGAGGATGTACTCGACAATTCCCGTGTGGTCGGAGAGCGTGGCGATGTGGAGCGGCGTCTGCCCGTCGTCGAACCGGTAGAGCGGGTTGTGGCTTGAGACCGCCTTCTCGAAGTAGTCGAAGTCGCCCCCCGCTCTCGGCGTTCCGGCAAGGATGAGCTTCGCGGCAATCCTCATCGCGCTGTAGTCGTTCGGGGATTTGTAAGCGAGCTTGAGCGGCGTCGTTCCGCTGTCGTCCTCCACGGAAAGCTCGAGCCCCTGCTCGATGCAGCAGTCGATTGCCTTCTCGTTCCGCGTCCTCACGAAATAATGGACGATCGATTCTCCGTTTATGTCGCGGAGCTTTCCCGTCTGGTGGTTTATCATTATGTTGTACCACTCGTCGCCCTTCGACAGCGAAATCTCAAGCGGCGTGTTCCCCGAGGCGTCCTTCTCGAAAATGTTTGCGCGGTAGAGCGTGAGCGTCGCGCCGGAATGGACGGCGTTGTTCTTGACGGCCGCGTGGAGCGGCGTGTCGCCGAATTTGTTTTTTATCTGCTGGTCGGCGCCCTTTATTATAAGGAAGTTGACGAGGTCCGATTCGTCCATCTGCGCGGCGATGTGCAGGGCGGTGTTCCCTTCGGAGTCCGTCTCGTTCACGTCCTGCGTCGCGAACAGCTGTTTCGCCTCGTCGAACCTCCCCTCCCTGATAAGCTCCTGTATCGTGACGTTTTTCGGGGATGAGGCGCATGATGCCATAAGCAGCGCGAGCGTCGCGGCAGGAATTCCCGCGGCGAGCAAAACGTTCTTGACGGTTAGTTTCATTCTGTTCTCCTGAAAATCTGTTTGGAAAAAAATCGGCAGCCCGAGCCGGGATGTTCCTCAAAAAAATCCCGGCGCTGTTCCGGCTGAACGGATTTCCTTAGATTATCGGAGCATTGCGCCATGTTGATAAACGCGTTTGCGCGCCTGCTTTTCTTATGATGACGCGCTTTTTGCGGCGCATTCCGCGCACAGCCCCCACACGTTCGTCTGTATCGCGTCCACCTTGCAGCCGTTCCCGACGGACGATGCGCACGTCGAGTTGAATTCGACGATTTTCCCGCCGATGAAAACGTCGTCGATTCGCCCGCATTTCCGGCATTTGAAATGGATATGCGGCTTCGTCTCCGCGTCGTACCTGAGCTCGTCGTCCTCTATCGTTATCGCCTGGACAAGCCCGTGCTCCGCGAGAAGCCGCAGCGTGCTGTAGACCGTGGTGCGGGAGAGCGTCGGATGCGTCGCCGAAAGCGAGCGGTAGACGGCATCCACCGTCGGATGTGTCGGGTGCGTGCAGAGATATTCGTAGATTGCGGTCCTCTGCATCGAGGGTCTGATTCCTTTTGCGGCAATTGCCTGAGAAAAATTCTTTTCCATCATAATGGAATTGATTCTACAATAAAAGTGTAATAATTACAATTTTATATCGCGAACAATGATGGCGGCGCGTGCTTCTTTTTTATTGTCGCGAACTCTGCTATCATTCGCCGTGCCGGGAACGGGGTGTTTCCGGATATCTCGCTTATCATCTTGGAGGTGAAAATGGTCGGGTTCAATTCTGGAGTCCAGCTTTCCGCGCAGGAACGTTCTTCCTTTATCGGAAAGACATACGGCTGGATGTCGCTCGCTCTTTTTGTGAGCGCGTTTGTTTCTTTCTTTGCCGCGAACGCTGTGTTCGGTGCGGACGGGCGGTTGTCGCGCTTCGGCATGGTGCTTTTCGGCAACGGAATGATTGGGTTCTGGGTGCTCGCCATCGCTGAATTTGTCGTGGTGATGTGGCTTTCTTCCATGATAAGGAAGATTTCTTTCGGAACGGCGGCAATCGGGTTTTTCGTTTACGCCGTCCTGAACGGGATAACGCTCTCGACGATATTCATCGTCTACCGGATAAGCTCGATAGCGTCCGCGTTCTTCGGCAGCGCCGCCATGTTCGCAATCATGAGCTGGTACGGGGCGACGACGAAGAAAAATCTCTCGTCTTTCGGAAAGTACCTGATTATGGCCTTAATCGGAATCATCATCGCGAATGTGGTTCAGTTCGTAATCCACCTCGTGACGGGAAACCCGATGACGTTCCTCAACTTCATCATCTCGGTCGCGAGCGTCGCGGTTTTCACCGGGCTTACGGCATACGACACGCAGAAGCTCTTCCGCATAGCCGAGAGCGCGAACGGCAGCGACGATTACCAGAAAATTTCGATCCTCGCCGCGCTTGAGCTTTACCTCGATTTCATAAACCTGTTCCTCGCAGTCCTCCGCATATTCGGAAAACGGAGGTAGGAAAGAGACCGTCCCGTTTTTCGGGGCGGTTTTTTTATCATCGCTCTGTCTGGAAATTTGTCATGCTGAACTTGTTTCGGCATCCATATATCGGCGTACGTGGATTCCGAAACATGATTTCCGTGAAATCCGTTCGGAATGACGATAAATCATGGCAGAGCCTTATCTTTTCTGCGCGTTTTTTCCGCTTCCCCTCGCGTTTTCCGTCCCTTTGTAAATGAGGAAAATCGCGGGGACCTTGTCGATTTCAGGAGGCTCGCATTTCTTCCACTCGCGGATTGTGCGCGTCTTGATGAATTCCCCGTCGCCCGTTATTCCCGCGGCAACGCAGAGCCGAGTCCCGTCCGCGCACGTCTTGATGATTGCCTCGAACATCTTCGCGTTCCTGTACGGCGCCTCGATGAAAAGCTGCGTCTGGTCCTCCTTTATCGCGCGCGATTCGAGCTGCCGCAGCTTCGACTCGCGCTCTCCGCCCTTCACCGGAAGGTATCCGTTGAACGCAAAATTCTGCCCGTTGAACCCCGACGCCATCAGCGCCAGTATCATTGAATTCGGGCCGACGAGGGGAACGACGCGGATGTTCTTGCGGTGCGCGAGCTCTACCGCGCGGCTTCCGGGGTCGCCCACGGCCGGGCATCCCGCGTCGGAAATCACGCCCATCGGCTTTCCTTCCTTCTCAATCGGGTCGAGCAGGTGCGACAAATCCGCTCCCGCCGCTGTGTGCTCGCTCAGCTCCGTGAACGTGCATTCGTCGATTGGGAAATTTTTGTCGAGCGAGATGAGAAACCGCACCGCCGATTTCCTGCTTTCCACGATAAAATTCCTTATTCCCGCCACGATTCTCGCGTTCCGCTCCGGCAGAACCTTCCCGTTCTCCCCCTCCGAAAACTCCCCGGCCATCGGCACCGGAACAAGAAACAGCGCCTTCTCAATTTTCATATCCATGCCCCCGATTATAAACAATCTTCCGAACCTTTCCCATAAGCAGAATCCCCGCAAAGAATGTTTCCCCGCCGGAAAAAAGACTTCCCCGAAAAGGTCGCAGCTTTGTTGCGCCCGCGCCCGTTCCGAAAGGTGAATAACCCCGCTTGAAACAAAACGGTGGTGTCCTTTTCAGAAAGAAGTTTTCCCCGCCGGAAAAAAATTTCCCCGAAAAAGGCGCAGCTTTTGTTGCGCCCGCGCCCGTTCCGAAAGATGAATAACCCCGCTTGAAACAAGACGGGCGCCCTGTGCTAAACTCCCTTTTATGTTCGTTTCTTTTTTCGTTTTTGGTTTTTTGGCGGCGCTTTCTCTTGCCGGGTGCGCGTCCGTCGATGCCGGTGGAAAAGCCGACGCGCCGCATTTCCGCGATGTCGGCTCGATTTCTGAGATTGAGGGCGTCTGGCTCGGGGACGGGGGGCGCGTCGTCGAATTTCCCGTCGTCGCGGACGGGACGCGGTTCCTCAGGGTTTCGGACGTTCCGTTCGATGCGACGGGCGAATGGAAGAAGATATGCGCCGATGAGGGGATTGCCTACGATTTCGAGGCGATGTGGCAGCGCCGGTTCGCGCTCGCCGACGGATATCCCAAGGCGGATTCCAGGGGCGTTCAGGTGGGAATCGTGATGGCGAGGCGGAACGTCGGCGGGGAAAACCGCGTCTTCTATTCGCTCACGCACCTCGTTCCGGCGGCGGTCGCGGAGGACAACCTTTCGAATTTTCAGATTGACGGGGAAAGCCTCGCCGTTTTCGGGATAATGACGCTCGGCTCGGACCGCGTTCCCGACATCGACTTCTCGTCGTTCGGTTCCGGCGTCCTGAGGAGGAAGGAATGATTGCCAGACAGTTTTTTCTCCGGCTCGCTGCGTTGCTTTTCCTTGCCGTCCGCGCGGTTTCCTGCGAGGAATATGCGCTCGTCCTTTCCGGCGGGGGCGGCAAGGGCGCCTACGAGGTCGGCGTCTGGAAGGCGCTCTCGGAATTCGGCATCGCGCAGAAGACGACGCTCATTTCCGGGACGAGCGTCGGCGGACTGAACGCGGCTCTTTTCGCGTGCGTCACGCCCGCCGAGGCCGAGTCGATATGGCTCAAGGAAGTTCCGGGGCGGCTTCAGGGGGACGGGAGCCTGATTTCGCAGGCAGGGCTCGATTCGATAATCGGGGAAATCGGCGTCGAGAAAATCAAGACGCTTTCGTATCCGAAAGTGTTCGTCACCGCGGTGAGGAACGATTCTCTCCCGAAAAAACTCCTGAAGCTCGTGACGTCGGAAATCGGCTCGTATTCATACCGTTTCCTGCTGAACGAGGAGGTCGATTCCGACGAGATACGGAAGAAGCTCCTCGCGACGTCGGCGTTCCCGCTCGTCATGAAGCCCGTGAAGCTTTCCGACGGGAATTATTATTCTGACGGCGGCCAGCAGCACATCGGCGGCGACAATACGCCCGTCGCGCCTGTCGAGGAGAACGCCGGCAGGGTGGGGAAGGCGTTCGTCGTCTACCTCAAGGATGTCGGCTCGTCGTCGCGCCATTCCGCGCTGCGCCGCCCGTCTGAAGGAAGTCCCGTCGATTTCATCGACATAGTTCCCTCCGTCGCGCTCGGTAATTTCTGGGAGGGGACGGCGAATTTCAGCGAGGAGAAAATAGCCTCGCTCATCGAGCTCGGGTATTCCGACACGGTCGCGCTCCTCCGCGCGAACGACCTGAATCCAGTCTCGTCGTTCTGGTTCCGTTGACGGAATCGTGCGCAAAGTCGGCGGGACTTGCACGTGGTTCTCGCGCGCCGATGTGGTAGAATCGGTTTTTCGAAGGTGCGGCGGGCTGTCCGTTTCATGCTTTCCGCCGCTTACTTTTTTTTGAAGGAGTTCGTTTATGAAAATTCTGATAAGACCGCACGATATCGGGAAGGGGAGCGCCGACTGGCTCGGCTCGACCGCGCATGAATGGGGGTTCGACGGCGTCCAGCTGGCGATTGCGAAGGCTGTCGAGGGGCAGAGCGGGAATCCGGGGACGCTCACCGATGACGTCGTGTCGGAAATCCGCAATGGGTTCAATTCTCACGGCGTCGAGATTCCCCTTCTCGGCGCGTATTTCAATCCAGTACATTCCGACGAGAAAAAAGTCCGCGCCGGTGCGGAAAAATATGCCGACCACCTGAGGCACGCCGCCGCGTTCGGGGCAAAATTCGTCGCCAGCGAGACGGGAAGCTACAACGACGACAAATGGACATACAATCCGAGAAACCAGACGGAGGAGGCGTTCCAGGCGGTAAAGAAGGTTTTCTCCCCGATGCCGAAAATCGCCGCGGAAAGCGGAGTGTGCATGGCGCTCGAGGGCGCGTGGGGGCATTGCATGTACAAACCCGAGCTTCTCCGCCGCCTTGCCGACGAAATTGACCCTGGGCTGGAGCATTTCCGCTTCATCGTCGACATCTACAATTACCTCCACATCGGAAACCACGAGGAGCGCGCCGATATATTCGACCGGTGCATGAAATTGTTCCGCGGAAAAATCGCGGGCTTCCACCTGAAGGATTACGTAGTCCGCGACGGGAACCTCGAATTCGCTCCCCTCGGTCAGGGAATTATGGGCTGGAAGGATTTCCTCCCGCGGATAAAAGCGGAATGTCCCGACGCCCTCCTCATATTCGAAGGCGTCGTGGATGTCCCCGCATCCCTCTCGTTCGTCCGCTCGATAGTGCGCCCCGTGAATTCTTGACGCGTCCTTGTCGCTATGCGTTGGAACGGGCGTTCACCGGCACGTGCGCCCCGTGAACCGTTGCGCGTCCTAAGCGTTATGAGTTGGAACGGGCGTTCTCCGGCACGCGCGGAGCGCGTGCCTACCTGTGATGAGATTGAGATATTTGCTTAACACGGAAAATCGTTAATCAACGCGAAAGCCCCCATCAAGGCGCACTCCCCGCAACGCGGGGAGCTGCGTGCGCACGCTCCATGTAATAAAGAGAAACGCGCGCTAAACAATGCGTGCCTGCCCGGTGCGGAAATGCGATGTTTGCTAAAACCGACGAATTGCAAATCGACACGAAAGCCCCCATCAAGGCGCACTCCCCGCAACGCGGGGAGCTGCGTGCGCACGCTCGGAATAATAAAGAAAAACGCGCGTTAAATAATGCGTGCCTGCCCGTGGCGGAAATGCAACGTTTGCTAAAACCGCCGAATTGCTAATCGACACGAAATCGCCCGACATGGCGCACTCCCCGCAACGCGGGGAGCTGCGTGCGCACGCTCCATGTAATAAAGAAAAACGCGCGCTAAACAATGCGTGCGCCTGCCCCTTAAAGGTTTTTTATCGCGTATATTGTCAGGTCGTCGGCTTGTTTGTCCTCGTTGACGTTGATGTAGTAGAGGTAGTTCTGCTCGCCCATGTCCATCTTGTCGCGGCAGTAGAAATCGTAGCCGCTGAACGTCCGCGACAGGAATTCGTCGATTTTTCTGTCGACGCGGATTCCGTCGCCGTCGATGCGGATGTTTCCCTTGTCGTCCTTCGTCACATTTCCGCGGGCGTCCGGCTTCTTGTACATGCGGAACACCTTCTCGATTGATGCGAGCGCGAGAATCATGTCCTCGGTGCTTCCCGTGCAGGCGGACAAATCGAATTCGAGCGACTCCGACGGGTTCTGCGGGTGGCATCTTTTGAGCGTGTATTTCCGCCTGTTGAAAACGCACTCGACGATTTCCTTTATCCTGTCGTTGCCGAATTCCTCGTATTCCTCGTCGGGCATGTGGTTTATGTGCTTCCCGTCCTTGTCGAGGTGGACTTTCTCGCCGCATTTCCTGTTCCTGAAATGCTCGTCCTTGAAATAGCTCTGCGCCTCCTCGATGCCGTCGGTGTAGAGGAAGAGGATGTCGTTCTTCCTGAGCTTGAATTTGCGGACCTGATATCCGCCCTTCATGTCCACCATCCATTGCTCTATCTGACCGGCGGCAGGCATTCCGCTCGTCGCGCTGTCAAGCTCGATTGTCTTCTGCTGCTTTTTCTCCGCGTCGAACACGCGCACAATCCTGTCTCCGGCGTGGCAGAGGTACACGTCGTCGTTCTTCGAGTCGAACAGCCCTATGAGAAGCGTCGCGAATTTTCCGCGCAGCCCGAGGTTTCCGATGAATTCGTTGAGCTTTCCGGCAAGCTCGTTTATGCGCGTCCCGTTCTTCTTGAAGCTCCAGTCCGAGAAATACTCGCGGAAAATCGTGGCGATGACGGCGACGAGCAGCGCGGCTGGGATTCCGTGGCCGGAGACGTCGCACTTTATGACGGCGTACCATCTGTCGTCGAGCTTTTTGTAGTCGAAGAAATCCCCGGAAACGTCGTCCGAGCCTTCGTAATAGCAGAAGAGGTCGATTTCCTTGTCGCGGTAGCTTGCCGTCGTCTGCTTGTTGTCCCTTCCGGCGTTCAGCGGAATCAGGGCGTTCTGAACGGCTTTTCCGTCCATGTTCATCTTCTGCGCCTCGAGCGCCTTCTCCTGTTCCTCGAGGACGCGCGCCTGCGCTTCCGCCGCCTCCGCCTGCGCCCGCGCCGCCTCCTCACGCGTCCTGATGTTCTCCTCGCGGATTTTCGCGGCGATTTTCTCGTCCTTCGCAGCCTTCACGAGCCCGCGCGTCATGTCGTTCACCGCGTCGCCGAGCGTCCGAATCTCGTCGCGGCTTTTTATTTCGATTTCCTCGCCGTCAAGCTCCTCCTTGTCCGCCGTCTCGCCGATTTTCTTGACGTGGAGGACGAGCCGCCTTATCGGGTTGACGATGACCGATGCGAGCGCGAACGCCGCGATGTCGCCGATGATTATCGCGATGATTGCGATGACGACCGCGATGATGAAGATGTCGCGCCGCGCCCTGTCCACGGATTCGATGAGCTCCTCCGTCGAGACCTGCATCATGACGAGCGCGCGCACGAACGTCTCCTCGTCGCCGCTCTGCCGGTAGAGGACCGGCTTGTAGAACGTGTACGTCCGCTGCGAGCGGTCGAGCTTCTGCGTGCTGAAAGGGGGAACGGAGCCGCTCGCGTCAGACGACAGCTCGTTGAGTTTCCGCTCAATCTCGCGGTAAAGCTCCGTCGTCGTCCTCGAAATCTCCTCGCGCCGCCCGTCCGTCGTCTTCTCGTCCGCCATTTCCGCGCGCAGGATTGCGATTCCCGCGGAGATGTCGCTGACCTGCGAGACCGCCTCCTTGTTCAGCCCCCCGATTATGGAGAAAATCCGCTCGTCGGGATTCGACAGCCGTGACGAGCCCTGGTTCAGCTCCTTCGAGTCGATTTTCGAGAGTATGCCGGGGTCGTTCGACGCCCAGACGTAGTCGATGTTCGTGTTCTCTCCCGAATTGGGAAGGCCCGTGACCGTCGCGAAATCAGCCTCGCTGAAATATGCCGTCTGGTTCGGCAGCGTCGCGATGTCGGTGCTTTTTTCGAGCCCCTCGGGAAGGTATGTCCTGACGCCGCTTGAGATGCTCTCCATGACGACGTCCACGCGTTCCTGAAGCCCTTTCGCGAGCGTCATTTCCTGCGTGTCGGAAAGCCTGCGCCCGAGCGAGACCGCGACGAGCGATACAATCGATATGACGAGGATTGTGGTGAAAAGGAAGAGCTTCGCCTTGAGGCTGATTCCCCTCCGCCCGAACGCCTGCCTGAGTTCCTCTTTCTTTTCGATTGGCATTTTCTCTCCTCCCATTATCGCCGTTATCGCGCCTTTTATTTCCGCCATCTGCCTGACCGTGCCCGTAAGCCCCCTCGCCGCCGCTATGGTGGACATGACGAGGAGCGAGGCGACGAGGACGAGCGCGAGGTCTCCGAATCCGATTCCGCCAGCGCTTTCATCCGCCTTCTTCCATTCCGCCTCGAAGAAATACCGGTTGCCGTGCTTTATTATCCCGGATTTCGTCACGACGAGCCTCGACTTCCATGTCGATTTCCCGCGGTCGGTGTGCGTGACCGTTATCCTGTACGTTCCCGCCTTCATGTCGGGGAGCGAGATTCCCTCGATGCGCGAGTCCGACGCGACTACGAGCCCGTTTTTTTTGGTGAACCGGTAGGACCTGCCTTCCGACTCGAGCGCGACTTCCGAAATCGTCCCGTCGTAGAGGAATCCCTCGCCCGTTATCGCAATCGAGACCGTGCCGAATTCGTCCGTCTTTTGGGTGACGCCCAGAATCTTTGTCTGCGGCTGGTACTTGTTGAGTATGATGAGATAGTCGGCCGGCTCCCCGATGTTCCCGACCTTGTCTATGGCGCAGACGGAGAAGATGAAAAGCCCGTTCTCGTGGTTCCTGAACGACGCTGATTTCCGCTGCCCCATCATTTTTCGCGGCGGCCTCGACTTTTTGTCCCATTTCTGAAGCTCCCGCTCCTTCGTGTACCGCAGAACCATGTCGGAGACGCGCTTCTCGACCGTCGCGCCGGGAACCCTCAGCGGGTGCGTCTTGTTGACCATGAGCGTTTTGTCGAGCACCCCGATGGGCGTGATGTTCCACGAGTATCCCGCGATGTCGTCGTCCCGCTCGTCGTCCTCCCATTCGATGGTGAAGTCGTTCGATTGCGCGAACCCGAATTCGTCTTCCGCGACTTCCTTTATGACGGGCTGAAGCGGCGGCGTGAGGTCGCGCCAATACCTGAGCGACGCCGGCTCCGACCAGTTCCCCGCGTTGTCGAGCGCGCGCGCCTTGAAGAACCAGATTCCGTCGCCGCCCGCATATGAGGTGATGTGCTTTTTCCCCGGAAGGACGAGCTTGGACGCGTCCTTCGGCGGCTCCTCGTCCTCGTCCTGCGTCCATATCCACGTGAACCCGGCTATCCCGCTCGAGTCGTCGGGAAGCGAGACGCGTGCGGCGGCTTTTTCAGACGTGCTCCTCTCTCCCTTTCTGAAGCTTTCCGCGATTATTTCCGGTTTCCCGCAGCTTCTGTCCGTCTCGAGGACCGTTATGCGCCCCTGCTCCCCGCTGTCGTCTTCCCACGCGAACGCAATCTCGCTTTCCATGACGAGGGGGAAGGCGAACCGCGAATTCGTCTTCGTCTCGGAGAGCGTCTCTTCCGTCCAGAGGAAGCCGTTTTTCGTCGCCATGTAGATTCCGTCCGTTCCCTTCCTGTCGTCGAACCAGACGAGGGCGGTTTTTCCGCCGTTTTCGAAGAACGTCGGGCGGTGCGCGTCCCCCCGTGACGTAAGCTCCTCCGCGTCGGAAATCATCCCGCCTGAAATCTCCGCGACGACAATCCGCGCGCTGTCCGATGTCGTCTCCGTCCGCTCCCATGAAACGAGGACGTTCCCGCCGCCCTTTCCGTCGTCCTCGAACGCGAGCGCGGGGCGCTGGTTCCGGTATCCTGCCCCGGACGTTATCGCCGCGGCGTTCTCCCACGAGCCGTCTTCCTTCCTCTCTGCGTAGAAGAGCTGGAAGACGGAGCCTGCCGTAAGCTCCCCCGACGGGATTCCCTGGAAGACGACGGCGTCCGTTTTCCGTCCGTCCCGCTTTATCGGCGCGAGCGTCGGGACGAACGGGTTCGAGATTCCGCTTGCGGCGCCGAACGGGGAGAGCGGCGACCATTTTTTCCCGTCGGCAGATTCCGCGGCGTATATCGAGAAGAATCCGTCCTCGCGCCGTGCCGAGCTGTCCCCGAGCGACGCGAAAATCATGAACGTTCCCCGAGCCGTCGCGAAAATCCTTCCGCCGGCGAATTCCTTCCCGCCGCAGTCGATTTTCGATTCCGTGAAATCCCCGCCGCCCGACGTGTAGACCGTTATCTCGCCCGGGGATGACTGCGCCGCGAGCGCGACCGTTCCGTCCTCCCGCGCCGCCGCCGAAAGTATGTCGGGCACCTCTCCCGCGTATCGTATCGGCGGGGAGATTCTCCTCGGCTCTCCCCATGAAAGCTCGCCCTCGTTCCGCGAGACTTCCGAAATCCACATGCGGTTGTTCGCGCTGTCGATTTCCTCGAAGAATACCGTCATTCTCCCGCCGCACGAGACTGCCTGCGGGAAGCGCGAGTCCGCCTTCGTTATCGCGCGGGGCTTTTCCCAGTAGAGCTGCCGTTTTCCTGCGGGGATTCCCGCGATGTCGGCGGAGAGGGCCGCCGCGATTGTGAGCGCCGCGAGAGCGGCTGCTATTTTCGACGCGATTTTCCGCGCGCGTGATTCGTTCGTTCCTTTCATTGTGTGATTTTCCTCAGAGCCTGTTGTCCACGCGCCGACGCAAATCCATTATCTTCGCGGATTTTTGCGCCGCCGGGTTCTTCAAAAGCGTTTTCAGTATGCTGTCCGCCATGAGATAGTTTCCCGCGGTGAAGAAGTTTACCGCGCGCTGGTACATCTGCTCGTCGTTCGACGTCAGCACGGCGACTGCCGTTCCTCCTATCCTGCTTTGTATGCGGTCCTTGAGCCGCGTGGCGTTCCTGTTCGACGGGTTGAGCGCGATTGCCCTGTCGAGAAGCCCCGTCGCCTCGCGGAGCCGCGCCTGGTTCGTCCCCGCGCTGTTGAATATCGCGAGCGCGCGGTTGTACAGGTCGTCGGAATCCTTTTTCGTCGTGTCGGTGACGGGTTTCCGTATTATCCCTATCGAGAGCTTGAGGTCGTAAATCTTCTTCGACAGCCCCGGGTATGATGGGTTTATGCTCTCGAGGTTTTCGAGCGCCGCGAGCCGTTCCCTTACGGATTTCATCTCCTCCGCCTGCCTGACTTTCGCCGGGAAATTCTCGCCGAACGCCTTCGGGTCGGTGAGCTTCTCTATCCTGAGCGAGAGCAGCGCCGCGTCCTCGTTGAGCGCGTATATCTGCTGTATCGCCCGGATTTTCTCCTGCGCCAGCGAGAGCTTTTCATCCGCGTCCGTTTTCCTTCCTTTCTTCAGCAGCTTCTCGCCCTCGCCGTAGAGCTGGGTCGCCGCGCTGAGAAGCTGCGACATGTCGGAGTAGAGCGGGTCGGACGGGGAAAGCTTCCGCCCCGTCTGCATCGTCCTTGCCGTCCGCACGATGTCGAGGAGGTTCTCGATTTCCGCGTCGCTTTCCGTGTTCGTCGTCGCCCAGCGCGCCTGCGCCCGGACGAGTTTCTTTTCCGCCTGCTCGAAGTCGCCCTCGTAGAACGAGTCCTGCGCCCCGTCCTTGAGCGCGCGCACTTCCCTGATGACGAATTCGTTCTCCTCGCGGACTATCCGCTCGCCGAGCGCGCCGAGAATCTCGTCGCTCTCGTTCCGTATCGTCGCGGATTCCTGCAGAGAGAGGCTTTCCGTGTATTTCTGCCGCGAGAATTCGAGCCTGCGCCGCGCCTCGGTGAAATCCTCCTTGCCGAGCGCGCCGACCGCCTTCTCGTAGTTCAGCTTCGCCTCGTTGAGTGCCTGCTCCGCGCGCATCATCTGCTTTTCTGCCGCGGATGATATAGTCCGGCTTTCGGCGATTATCCCGTCGAGCTCGCGTATCGAGCCGTCGAACGCTTTTACGCCGCTTCCGAAATTCGTAATCTCCGGCCTGACCTTCTCCCCGTCCGAAAGCAGCTTCCGCCATTCCTTGAGCTGCCCGCTCTTCTCCTCCGTCTCCGAAAGAAGGCGGAGGAGGGTCGTCCGCGCTTCCGACGGGTATCGCTTCGTGAGCGTCTCCTCCTCGCCGTCCTCGTTCGTGATGCGCGCGCTCTTCACCTCGATTCCATCCATCAGCGTTTTCGCCCGCGTTATGAGAATCATGCTGTCGTCGACTGCCGACTGCGAAGTCGCTCCCGCCGTCGCCGCAAGCCCGAGCCAGAGCTTCCTCTCGTTCTCGTCCGCCTCCTTGTTGTTCAGCGCCCGGAGTTCCTGCCCGTACGCGATTGCGTCCCTGAAGTCGAGCACGTCGTCGGAAAGCTGCGCGCCCGCCGTCCTGCCGATTTTCTGGCGGTGCGATGTGTCCGTCTCCGCGAAGAACCCGTCCTCGCGCGCCTGCTCCGTTTTGATATAGCCGTCGTCCTTGTCCGCCGCCGCCAGGAACTGCCCGTACCTGAGCGCCGAGCCGACGTGGTG
Source organism: Treponema saccharophilum DSM 2985 (assembly GCF_000255555.1). Classification (GTDB taxonomy): domain Bacteria; phylum Spirochaetota; class Spirochaetia; order Treponematales; family Treponemataceae; genus Treponema_D; species Treponema_D saccharophilum. Next base: position 40,814 of record NZ_AGRW01000036.1, on the reverse strand, counting down.
CCTGAAAAATTCGTCCCCCTCGACGAAATTCCCGTCCTCGATGTCCGCCGCGTCCCTGACAAGCTCCTCGTCGGACAGAATCTCCGTCTCGTCGAGTATCTTCGACAGCGTTCCCGCGAATCGGACGGCGAAGTCGAGCGACTTCCCGTATTCCGTGAACAGCTTTCCGATTTCCCTTCCGTCGTCCGTCTTCACGAGCGAGTGCAGCGCGTGGATTTCCTTTCCGATTTCCGCGAGGACGGGGACGGAGGATGCGAGCTCCTTCTGTTCCGCAATCAGCGGCGACAGCTCCCGTATCCGCCCGATGGGGAGGTTTTCCTTGATGGAGGCGAAGCGCTCGCGGATGAGCGAATACGCCTCGTCCTTCATCGACTCGACGCGCGTGTTCCAGAACGAGTCGAGCGTTCCGAGAATTCCCGTGGACTTCTCGTTGTCGTCGCCCGTCACGAAGCCGAGCGTGAACGTGATGTAGCTGAAGCCCGCGAGGAGCGGGTTCCTCTCGTTCGCGGTTTTGTCGATTTCCTTCAGGCGCCCGACCTCCTCGATGAGATTTTCCCTCCATTTTGCAAGCTCCCCGAACGATTCGGCGACGCCGCCCTGCGCTTTTTTCGCCGCGGCAAAATCCGCCGCCTTCATCGCGCCCATGAACGATTCGTAGGAGCGCTGGCACCGTTCGATTATGTCCGTCATCGCGGGAAGCGATTCCTCTATCCGCCCCATCGTTTCGGCGACGGGAACCGTTATGTCGTCGGCATAGACGACGGGAACCCCGTCGGGATGCTCCGCGTCGAACGTCCTGTCCGTGTCGTTCGGCTTGAGGGTGAATCCTTCCCGGAATTTCTCTGTCGCGCCGCCGTAGTCCCCGTCCCGCACTAGGGCGTAGCCGCTTTTCATTATGGAGTTGTACCGCGCGATGTAGAATTTGAGCGCGAGCGTCTTCCGCGCCTGCCTCGTAAGCTCCTGCGCCGGTTCGGTCTGGTTCGTCTCCGCGTTCTCGAGCTCGAGAATCAGGTCCATCTTGTGCTCGTCGTTCTCGCTGTCGTTCTTCATCGTGTCGGCGAGCATCTCCGCCTTCTCGTCGAACGAGAGCCTCTCCTTCATTATCCGCTCGATTCTCTTCTGCGCCCTGTCGAAGTCCTGCGGGTTCGATTTCATGTATTCGGACGCCATCATGAGCGCGGCGTTGTAGTCCTTCGACTCGATGAGCGCGTCTATGCCGCCGAGAGTCGGCTTCGCGCCGCTCTCCGCAGTTGCCGCAAGAATCGCGGTGAGGAATGTGAATGTCGCCATGCGGAATTTCTTGAAGGACATTTTTCGTTTATCTTCTATTTTCGGCTTGCTCCGTAATCGAATGGAGCGATTTTTCCGAAAATGTATGTGCGGCGTTCCGCCCGTTTTTTCCGCCCGCGGCGGGATTTTGTGTTTTTTCTGATGTAGAATACAGGTGTCCGGGAACGACGTTTCCTGACACGTCTACTATAACATGGTTGTCCGCCTGAACATGACCCCGGGCGTTTTTTTTCGGGGCGTTCGCTTGCGGATGTGTGGGGGCGTTTTTGATTGTTCGCTGATGCGTGATGGATGGAAAAGTGGCATGAAAGGAAAAGGAATCGTCCGGGCTCCGCGCGTTTTGGGCGCGTTCCGGAAGGAAATCGCAGTCGCAGTCTTCTCGTGTGTTTTCTCTGCATGCCCGTACGCGCTCGACCTTGTCGGGACTGCCGGCGGGCTGTCTGACGTCTTCTCGTCTTTCGTCGACGGGAACGAGGGGCTCACGGTTTTCCGGTCGCTCAACATTCCATCAGGCGGAAGGGCGGAAAGCCTCGGGACGGCATGCGTCGCGCTCGGGGACGACAGCTCGTTCTTCGACTACAACCCGGCCGCGAGCTGCATACTTGAGCGGACGGAGGTTTCCGTGTGCCACAACGCGTGGATTGCCGATTCCGCGATGGAGACCGTCTCCGCCACCGCCCGTGACGGGAACCTCGGGTACGGCGCGCAGCTCAAGTGCTTCTACGTCCCGTTCACCGAATACAACCTCTACGGCGACAGCGTTGCCGGCTCCTATTACAGCGAGACTTCCGCCGCGCTCAACGTGTCGTACAACTTCCGTGCGGGATACAATTTCCGGGGCATCGCTTTGGGCGGATCGGCGCGTGCCGCGTGGCGCGACGTCCCCGACTATACGGACAACAAAACCGATTCCGTCATATCCGGCTCCGGGCTCGAGCAGTCCGCCGCCGCCCTCATGCTCGATTTCGGGGCAATCGTGCGCTTCAACGCGGCGAAGTTTTTCAGCGACAGGAACCCGAACCTGTCGCTCGGCTTTTCCGTCATGAACGCGGGCCTGTCTGTTACGGGGTTCGGCTCGTCGCTGGAGGTTGACGACGCGCTTCCGACGCGGGTGGCTGCCGGTTTTTCGTGGCGCGCGGCGAAGACGCTCCTCATTTCCGCCGAATTCCGCCAGCCCGTGAACCTCCTGTCGCTTTCGTCGAGCGGCTTGTGGTCTGCCGCCGCGGGCGTCGAGCTTTCCGTCATGGAGAGGCTGTCCTTCGATTTCGGCTTCCTCCTTCAGGGCGCGAACCCGAGGATAAGCTTCGGCGGCGGTTTTTCCGTCATGCGCGCCGTCGTGAACGTCAACTACACGTTCGATTTGACCTCCTCGGCGAATCCCGTGAACCACATAAGCCTTTCCGCCCGGATGAGGTTCGGCGACCGCGGGCGCGCCGCCCTCCGCGAGAAGGTCGACTCTCATTACATCGCGGGCGTGTCCCTCTATGCGTCCGGCAGAATCGAGGAGGCCGTCCTCGAATGGGAGCGCGCGCTTTCCCTTGACCCGTCGTTCGACCCGGCGCGCGAGGCGCGGGAGATAGCCGTCCGCTTCCTCGGCGTGAAGGACGATATTATGGGGATACAGCGCTTCTCCGTCGAATGATTCCCCCGCGTTTTCCTTTTCGGTTGACATGTTTTTCCTGCGGTGCTAGAATCCAACAGTACATTTTAATAGGTCATTTAGAATGGACTCGTCTCAGACGGGTCTTTTTTATTTTCTGGAAATGCAGAGTGGAGGTCGGTCATGGAATACATTCCCTTGGGTTCGTACCAGCATTACGATGAGTGCGCGAAGGTCGTCGACGGTCTCGGCTACAATCTCGTCGAGCTGAAGGTCTCGCCGCAGCGCGGGGTTGTCCAGATTCAGGCTGTCGTCTCGGGGAAGAATCCCGAGGAAAGCATAAGCGTGAACGACTGCGCCAAGGTGCACCGCGTCCTTCTTGAGCGGCTTGAGGAGATTCTCGGGACGGACAACGTCTCGATGGAGCTTTCGTCGCCTGGAATGGAGCGGAACATAAAGAACGCCGCCGAATTCCAGTTCTTCTCGGGGCGGAGAATCCGCGTGTTCTCCAAGTCGGCGTCCGATTGGATTGGCGGTGTCCTCGTCTCGTCCGATTCGGAGAGGCTTTCCCTTAGCCTTGAGGACGGCACGGTTCGCACCGTGGATTATCAGGATATCGCGAAGGCGAAGTTCATCCATCTGTAGGAAAGAAAAATCAATCGGGATTTCAATCAGGGGGTACGGAAAAATGTCACAGATGTCAGAGGCTATTCAGCAGTTGGTTCAGGAGAAGGGGCTTTCCATCGACTCCATCAAGCAGATGCTCGAGATGTCGCTGAAAGCGGCTTACAAGAGGGCGTTCGGGACGGCGGAGAACTGCGTCGTGAAATTCGAGGACGACATGTCTGATGTCGCCGTCTATTCAAGGAAGACGATAGTCGACGGGGTGTATGACCCGGTCATAGAGATAGAGCTGGAGGACGCGCTCAAGCTTTCGAGCGAGTGCGAGCTGGGCGACGAGATTGACATAATCATCGACACGAAGAAGCTGCCGCTCTCCGCCGTATCGACGGGAAAGCAGGCCGCGCATCAGGAACTCAACGAGTCCGTGAAGAACAGGCTCCTCAACGAGTACCGGGGGAAGGTCGGGGAAATCATCATCGGCTACTACCAGCGGATGCATCACGACAACATTTACGTCGACCTCGGGAAAATCGAGGGCGTCCTGCCGAAGAAATTCCAGAGCCCGATAGAGCAGTACAACAAGAACGACAGAATCAAGGCTCTCGTCGTCGACGTGAAGCCCGTCTCGTCCTCCGTCCAGCTTGTCTTGAGCAGGAGCGACCCGAAATTCGTGCAGGCCGCCCTCGAGCTTGAGGTTCCCGAGATTCAGGACAAGATTGTCGAGATAAAGAAGTGCGTCAGGACTGCCGGCTACCGCACGAAGATTGCCGTCGCCTCCACCCGCGATGACGTCGATCCCGTCGGCGCGTGCGTCGGGCTCAAGGGCGTCAGGATTCAGAACGTCATCAAGGAAATCGAGGGCGAGAAAATCGACGTCCTCAAATACGACGAGAACCCGGAAATCTTCATAAAGAACGCGCTGTCGCCGGCGGAGGTGAAGCGGGTAATCATAACCGACTCCGACAAGAAGCAGGCCCTCGCAATCGTCTCCGACTCGCAGTTCTCGCTCGCAATCGGAAGGCAGGGGCAGAACGTCCGCCTCGCGAACAAGCTCTGCGACTGGAGCATCGACGTCAAGACGGAGAGCGATGCTGCCGAAATGGATTTGAGCGTCTACTCGAAGCGCGCTGTGGACGGTTTGTTCAACCTTCCGGAGAACGCCGTGGACAACGAGGAGGTCGTCGATATCTCCCGCGTGTCGGATATTCCCGAAGTCGACGCCGACGTGGCGGCAATCCTCAGGAAGTCGGAATTCGATGACCTTCAGGCGTTTGTCGACGCGTATTACGACGGAACGCTTGCGGATTCGAATTTGCTGACGGGCGAGCAAATTGAAAATCTGTTCGGTATTATTCATAATTACGTCGAAATCGTCGATGACGATTCTGAGCAGGATGAAGAGGAGGCTGCGGAGGACGAGGCAGAGCACGTTTGCCCGGAGTGCGGCGCGGAAGTGACTCCCGACATGACGAAATGTCCGAAGTGCGGGGTTCCCATCTCGTTCGTCCGTTACAACGCGGAGTAAACCGGCACGGCCGGTTTGTGGAAAACAGTCAGGAAATTGAGAGAGAATATGGCAGAAGAATCAGAAAAAAAGCAGTTTATCCTTAACAAGCGCGGCAACGGACAGGAAGGCAAGCCTTCTCATTCGTCATCCGATGGTTCTGGCGACAATGGTTCGCGCGGAAAGAAAATCATAGTGAGGCGTCCTTCGGCGTCGGGCGATGCCGCGAAGCGCGACAAGGTTCGCGTCGTGAAAAAGCCCCTTCCGGGAAAGGACGCTCCCTCCGACGAGGAGAAGAAGCCCGTGCAGCGGACTGAGGGCGTGGCCGACGGAAAAAACTCCGAGAGCAGGCCTTCAGACGGTTCTCGCGGAGAGAAGCCGAGGCGCACGCTTGAGCTTGTCTCCACGCGCCCCGACGTGCGCGCGGGAAACCTCTCGGGCGGAAGCCGCGGCGGATACCGCGGAAGCCGTGGCGGGGAGCGCTCCGGCGGATTCAACGGGAACAAAGCCCGCGACAATTATCTCAACAACAGGCAGAACGGCGGCCAGGGCGGCGGGTTCAACCGCGGCGGCCAGGGCGGATTCGGCAACAGACAGGGCGGCCAGGGCGGCGGGTTCAACCGCGGCGGTCAGGGCGGGTTCGGCAACAGGCAGGGCGGCCAGGGCGGCGGGTTCAACCGTGGCGGCCAGGGCGGGTTCAACCGCGGTGGTCAGGGCGGTCGTCCCAGTTTCGGCGGCCGTCCCGGTTTCGGCGCGGCTCCCGCACCCATTCCGGTTCCGGCAGGCAAGAAGCAGTTCAACAAGGCGAAGAAGCCCGCTTACGGACAGCAGCGCAAGGACAAGGAGGAGCTTTTCGACGAGGAGGAGCTCTACAAGAAGAAGCAGGCTGCCCAGACAAGCGTAGTCCCGAAGACAATCGATATAATGGAGACGATATCGGTCTCCGACCTCGCCAAGAAGATGAACCTCAAGGCGAGCGACATCATCGGAAAGCTCATGGGAATGGGCATGATGGTCACGATAAACCAGTCGATAGATTCCGACACGGCGACGCTCGTCGCGTCGGAATACGGATGCGACGTCCATCTCGTGAGCCTCTACGATGAGACGGTAATCGAGAGCGATACAGGCAACGTCGAGGACCACAAGGCGCGCCCGCCGATTGTCACGGTCATGGGCCACGTCGACCACGGAAAGACGAAGACGCTCGACGCAATCAGGAAGACGAACGTCGCGGCTGGGGAGGCCGGCGGAATCACGCAGAAAATCGGTGCTTATCAGGTTCACACGGAGAAGGGAACAATCACGTTCCTCGATACTCCGGGACACGAGGCGTTCACGATGATGCGCGCCCGCGGTGCGCAGATTACCGACCTCGTCGTCCTCGTCGTCGCCGCCGATGACGGCGTGATGCCGCAGACGCTCGAGGCGCTCAGCCATGCGAAAGACGCGAAGGTTCCGATAATCGTCGCGGTGAACAAGATAGACAAGCCGGATGCGAATCCCGACCGCGTCATGACGCAGCTTTCCGAGCAGGGGCTTACCCCCGAGGAATGGGGCGGAGACACGATGTACGTCAAGATTTCTGCTCTCAAGGGGCTCGGAATCGACGACCTTCTCGACGCGATTCTCCTCCAGGCGGAGGTGCTCGAGCTCAAGGCGCCGTATGACACGCGCGCGGAGGGAAAGGTCATCGAGTCGCGCGTCGATCAGGGGCGCGGCGTCGTTGCTTCTGTCGTCGTGCAGTCAGGCACGCTCAAGGTGGGCGACCCGATTGTCGCGGGAATCTATTCGGGACGTGTCCGCGCCATGTTCAATGACCGCGGAGAGCGCGTTCAGGAAGCGACCCCGTCAATGCCGGTCGAGGTCCTCGGACTCGAGGCGATGCCGAACGCGGGCGACCCGATTCAAGTCACGGAAAGCGAGAAGGACGCCCGCTCCATTTCCGCCAAGAGGCAGGAGCTCAAGCGGTTCGAGGCTGCGAAGGCAGTCAAGAAGACGTCCCTTGACACGCTCCTTACCGATATCGCTGCCAGCGAGGTCAAGGAATTCAAGGTCATCATCAAGGCCGACCTGCAGGGTTCCGCCGAGGCTCTCAAGGCTTCACTCGAGAAGCTTTCGACTCCGGAAATCCGCCTCGTCGTCATCCATTCGTCAGCCGGCGCAATCAACGAGAGCGATGTCACGCTCGCCGCTGCCGACGAGAACGCGATTATCATCGGCTTCAATGTCCGCCCGACTCCGAAGGCGAAGCTTCTCGCCGAGCAGGAGAAGGTCGATATCCGCAAGTACAACATCATCTACAAATGCGTCGAGGAAATCACCGCCGCTATGGAGGGAATGCTCAAGCCGGATACGAAGGAAGAGGTTACCGGAAGCGTGGAGGTACGCAATACGTTCCGCGTTCCGAAGGTCGGGGTCATCGCCGGATGCTACGTCACGGACGGTGTCGTCAAGCGCTCGAGCAGCGTGAACCTTATCCGCGACGGAATCGTCAAATTCACGGGCAAGATTTCTTCTCTCAAGCGCTTCAAGGACGACGCCAAGGAAGTCACGTACGGCTACGAGTGCGGTATCGGGCTTGAGAACTGGCAGGACATTCAGGTCGGCGATACGCTTGAGGTCTTCGAGTATGTCGAGGTCACGCGCACGCTGAACGACTCCATCGCCCAGGCAAAGGAGAAGGAGGCGGAGGCGCTCAAGGCGGCTTCAGCATCAGCGGAGGAGGAGTAGCATATGGGTGAATTCAGGATGCTCCGTCTGGGAAACCAGATTCGCGACGAGATTTCGATGCTCATCGCGAAGGAGCAGGTGAAGGATCCGCGCGTCTCGGCGCACCTGTGCGTCAACAGGGTCGAGGTCGCGAGGGATTTGGCTTATGCGACGGTCTATGTTTCGAGCTTCCTTTCGGACAGCCAGCTGAAGGTCGGCGTGGACGGGCTGAACAGCGCGGCCGGTTTCATCCAGTCGTCAATCGCCCGCAAACTGACAATCCGCAAATTCCCGAAGCTCACGTTCGTCGTTGACGAGGGCATGAAGGAAGGCTTCATGATGGTCAACAAGCTCACGAGGCTTGAGAAGCAGGAGGCTGCTGACGCGGCTTCCCGCGAGGCCGATTCGTCCGGCGGCTCAGCGGAACCGTCGGAGAATGTTTGAGTGAACGACAGCCCCGCGCCGGTTTTTCTTGCGGTGCGGGGCTGTTTTGTTTTTGAGGTTTGAGATGGGAAGAACGGAAAATAAAAAGGAGCCTGAGTCTGGCGTAATCCTCCTCGCAAAGCAGTTCGGGAGGACGAGTTTCGCTTCGCTTTCTTCGGTCAAGCGCGCGCTTGGCACGGGGAAGGTCGGCCATACGGGGACGCTCGATTCGTTCGCTGACGGACTTCTCGTCGTCCTTTCTGGCAGGCTTACGCGGCTGGTGCCCCACATAACGGGGTTCGACAAGACGTATCTCGCCCTCGTCGAGTTCGGTTCCGAGACGGACACGCTCGACCCGACCGGAAAAATCGTCGTGTCGGGCGGGCTTGTCCCGTCGCGCGCCGACGTCGAGGCGGTGATTCCGGAATTCGTCGGCGAAATCGAGCAGGTTCCGCCTCTTTTCAGCGCGCTCCATATAGGGGGAAAACGCGCGAGCGACATTGCGCGCGACGGGAAGACCGTTGAGATGCCGGCGAGGAAGATAACGATATACTCGATAAAAATCGTCGATTTCATGGACAAATACGCGCTCCTCGAGGTTAGGTGCTCGAAGGGGACGTACATCCGCTCGCTCGCGCGCGACATCGCCGTCCGCTGCGGGACCTGCGCCCATCTTGCCGCTCTCCGAAGAACGGCCGTGGGGCCGTTCAGCCTCAGCGATGCCGCGGGGTTTTCCGCCCTCGACGAATTCACGATTCCCTCGCTTCTTGAGCATCCGCGCGGTGGGGCGGAGCGGCGCATGGACGAGGAGTCGGAGGAATCCCTCCGGAAGGAGATTCTCGGCGGGATGAAGGGCATGGAGCCGTCTCTCGCGGAATATTGCGGAATGTTCCCGGTGGAGATTTCCCCGTATTTTGTCGATTCGTATTCGAACGGGCGCCCGCTCAACGCGCGCGTCATGGATGCGTTTTTCAGGGCTGCGGGTACGCGCGCTTCGTCGGGGATGACGGCGGGGGCTGATGCCGAGCTTGCCGTCTTCTATCCGAAGGGCGCTTTCGGCGGCGTAATCGAGAAGCGGGGCGGGAAATTTTCGTACGGTTTCGTCGTTCCGCCGCGCAGGGATTTTGTCGTCTATTCATGGGACGATATCGTCGGCGGGAAATTCAGCGCGGATTTCAGGTCGAGGGGGACGTCGCTCACCATCGGAAGCTTCGACGGACCGCACATCGGGCATGACGCGCTTTTCGCGTCCGCGCTTTCAAAACGGGCGGATGGGCTCGTTCCCGGCGTCGTCACGTTCACGAAATCGCTCCGCGCGCTGAAGAATCCTGCCGTCTATCCGGGCGACATCGCTTCTCTTCCGCAGAAGCTCGGCGTCCTCGCGTCCGAGGGGTTCTGCTTTGCAATCGTGATTGACTTTTCTCCCGATTTTGCTAGAATTGAGGGCATTGATTTCTTGAGGTCGCTCGTGGAGCTTTGCGGGATGAGGCACCTTTCCGAGGGAAAGGATTTTCATTGCGGGTACAACGGTTCCACGGATATGGCGATGATTTCCGGGTTCTGCCGTGACGGCGGTTTTTCGCTTTCGACAATAGATTCCGTCCTGTATCAGGGGCAGAGGGTCTCCTCCTCGCGCGTAAGAGAATGCATTCTTGGTGCTGATTTCGCTTCCGTCCGTTTCATGCTGGAGCGCCCTTTCGCGCTCGATTGCACAGGATTCGAGTGGAGCGAGTCGCGCGGGGGCGGGCAGGTCTGCCTGTCGGCGCGAAAATCCGGAATACAGATGCTGCCTCCTGACGGGCGTTACGATGTCGTCGCGGTCGTCGCGGTTGGTGACGGCAGGAAATCCCAAAAGCAGGAAGAATCTGGAGTAAAGCAGCCGTCTGCGAATGTACGTGCATATCGTTCCGATTGTATGTTGGAGAACGGAATCCTTCGCCTTTCCTTCTCCGATAAATTGATTGGCGGATGTGTTCTTGCAGTTCAGTTCGGCTGTCCAGATGAAAATATTTTTTAAGGAGTAAGTAAAATGGCACTTACAAAAGAGACAACAAAGTCACTCGTTGTGAAATTCGGAGCTAATGAGTCGGACACTGGAAACACAAGGGTTCAGGTTGCTATCCTCACTGAGAGAATCAAGCAGCTCACAGCGCACACAAAGAACTTCCCGAAGGATTCAGGCGCTAAACGCGGTCTTCTCAAGGTTGTCGGTGCGCGCCGCGCGCTCCTCAAGTACCTCCAGAGGACAAACCTCGAGGGATACCGCGAACTCATCAAGGAGCTTGGGCTCCGCAAGTAAAGCAAAGAGTAAAAAATGGCTATAAATCGAGTAACTTACAAAATCGGAAACGATGAATTGGTTCTCGAGACTGGCAAAATCGGAAAGCAGGCGAACGGGTGCGTGTACGCGCAGTTCGCCGGCGCTGCGGTTGTTGCGACAGTCTGCGCTTCGTCAGAAGTGAAAGAAGGACTCGACTTCGTTCCCGTTACCGTTGAATACAACGAAAAATACTATGCTGCCGGCAAAATTCCCGGCGGATTCATAAAGCGCGAGGGTAGGCCGAAGGACAAGGAAATCTTGGTTTCCCGCCTCATCGACCGCCCGATGCGCCCGCTTTTTGAGCCGTCGTTCGGACGCGAGATTCAGATTGTCCCGACGTGCGTTTCTTCCGATGGCGTTAATCCGCCGGACATTCTCGCGGTGATTGCTTCATCCGCCGCTGTTTCAATCTCTGACATTCCGTTCCACGGACCGGTCGCCGCGGCTCGTGTTGCTTATCTGAATGGGGATTACGTCATCAATCCGACGTTCAAGCAGCAGGAAGAGGCCGACCTTGAGATTGTCGTCGCCGGAACAAAGGACGGCTTCACAATGGTCGAGGGCGGCGCGAACGAGGTCTCCGAGGAGATAATGCTCGGCGCGCTCGAGAAGGCCCAGGGCTTCATCACTGCCATGTGCGAGCTTCAGGAGCAGCTTGTCGCCAAGTGCGGCAAGGAGAAGCTTCCGCTCGCCCCGCTGAATGTGGAGCTTGAGAACAGGGATGCGCTCATCGCCGAGGCGACGCCGCTCCTCGAGAAGGCGTGCTTCCAGGACGGAAAGATGAACCGCGGCCGCGCGATTGCAATTGCAAAGGCTCAGATTATCGAAAACCACAAGGAGCAGTTCGCGGACGAGGTTCAGAAGAAGCTGTTCGACCAGTGCTACGACGATATTCAGTACAACCTTCTCCGGAAGTCAATCCTCGACAAGGGAATCCGCATCGACGGAAGAAAATGCGACGAGATTCGCCCGATAACGTGCGAGGTCAACGTCCTTCCCCGTCCGCACGGAAGCGCCCTGTTCACGCGCGGTGAGACGCAGTCGCTTGCCGTCTGTACGCTCGGAACTGCGATGGACGCGCAGATTCTCGACGACATCGACGGGGAGAGAAGCGAGAATTTCATCCTCCATTACAATTTCCCGCCGTATTCAGTCGGCGAGGTCGGCAGGCTCACCACGGGTCGCCGCGAAATCGGTCACGGAAACCTTGCCCGCCGCTCTCTGGCGCCGATGATTCCGTCGATGGAGGAATTCCCGTACACGGTGCGCGTCGTTTCTGAAATCATGGAGTCGAACGGCTCCTCTTCTCAGGCTTCGACATGTGGCGGATGTCTCGCGCTTTTGGCCGCGGGCGTTCCGATGAAGAAGATGGTCGCCGGAATCGCGATGGGTCTCATCACGGAGCAGGAAGGCGACAACCCGTACGGCAGGTATCAGATTCTCTCCGACATTCTCGGCGAGGAAGACCACTTGGGCGATATGGACTTCAAGGTTGCCGGAACGAAAGACGGCATCACCGGATTCCAGATGGATATCAAGATTGCCGGCGTCACGACCGAGATAATGAAGAAGGCGCTTGCTCAGGCAAAGGCCGGAAGGCTGCACATCCTCTCAATCATGGAGAAGTGCATCGACCGTCCGCAGCCGATAAGCCCGTTCGCTCCGAAAATCCTTTCGATGAAGATTTCCCCCGACAAGATTGGTGCGCTCATCGGTCCCGGCGGAAAGAACATCAAGGCTCTTTGCGCGCAGTACGGCGTCACAATCAATACGGAGGACGACGGAACCGTTCAGATTTACGGAAAGACCGGAAAGGCAGCCGAGGAAGCGAAGCTTGCCGTCAAGGGAATCTGCGAAGACCCCGAGGTCGGAACGATATACAACGGAACGGTAAAGCGCATTATGGATTTCGGCGCGTTCGTCGAGATTCTTCCCGGAAAAGAGGGGCTGTGCCACATCTCGAAGCTTTCGCGCCAGCGCGTGGAGAAGGTCACGGATGTGCTTAAGGAAGGACAGCAGATTCCGGTCAAGCTCCTTGAGGTTGACAAGATGGGAAGGCTGAACCTTTCTTATATCGACGCAATCGAAGGAAAGTAATCGCGCGTCATTTATGATGGTGCGGCAAAAGCACGTCCGGAAAACGGGCGTGCTTTTTTCGTCTACCAACGGAGGGCCGATTTCGTTATAATTCCGGCATGAAAATAGAAATAAAATGCGTTGCCCTCGACGGGGCTGTCATTCCCGAATACAAGACGGCCGGTGCTGCCGGCTGCGATGTCTGCGCCTTCGTCTCCGGCGATGTCGTGATAAATCCCGGATGCCGTGCCCTAATTCCGACGGGGCTGTCGTTTGAGATTCCGGACGGGTACGAGATTCAGGTCCGCCCGCGCTCCGGGCTGGCTTTCAAGAACGGCGTCACGGTGCTCAATACGCCGGGAACTATAGATTCGGATTATCGCGGCGAGCTCAAGGTGCTGCTCGTGAACCTGGGGGACGAGCCGTTCGTGGTCGAGAACGGTGCGCGTATCGCGCAGCTTGTCGTCGCGCCCGTCACCGTCGCCGATTTCTGCCGGGTCGACGTCCTCTCTGATTCCGAGCGCGGAAAAGGCGGGTTCGGCTCGACGGGAAAATAGCTTCGGGTGCTGTTCGGTTCGCCGATGGAAAAAGAAAACTTCATCTCCGCGATTTTCTCCTCGTTCGTTTCATCCGTGAAGGAAAGGCCGCTCGTCAGGCGGAGCCGCACGCTCTACCGCTATTACAGGCGCGTGTGGCTTTACAGCAGGGCGCGCGCGTGGCTCGTCTCGTTCTTCAGGTCGCTGTGGCAGGTTTTGTTCCGGTTCAACGCGCTGAACAGCCTTTTCGCGGCAATCGCGTTTCTTCTCGGCGCGTCGGGGCTTACGGACGCGGCGGAATCGGTGCGCTATCTGATGCAGGAGGATGACGGGAAAGGCGGCGTCGGCGTGAACAGGTTCGTCCTCGTCCGCTATGTACTGAAGGAGCTTTTCCTTTATTTCTTCATAGCGTTCCTTTTCTTCTTCATGGTTTTCTTCGTCAACCAGATTCTGCTCGTCGCGGAGAACATCCTGAAGAAACGCGTTCCCGTGATGGACGTCGTGAGGCTGATAACGTATTCGCTTCCGATGGTAATCGCGCAGTCGGCTCCGTTCGCGACGCTCGTCGGGTTCCTAATGTGCCTCGGGCGGCTCGCAACCGACAACGAGATTTTGATATTGCGCGCGTCGGGGCAGAGCTACCGGCTCGTCCTCGTTCCCGTGCTGATATTGGGTATCGTGATTTCCGTGGCTTCGTTTTTCGTGAACGACTACCTGCTCCCGCTCGGCACGCTGAAATACAACAGGCTCTACCGGTCGATTCTGACATCGAACCCCGCAGTCGAGCTTGAGTCGAATTCGGTGAAGCGGACGAACGACAAGACGCTCGTCATCGGGCAGGTTGACGGCGAGAGCGTGAGCGACCTGATTTTCTTCGACACCGGCTCCGACGGGAAGCAGCGCATCATCGTCGCCGACTCGTCCGTGGTGAAAAAATCGTCCGAGCCTGGCGTGCTGATGAAACTGCAGATGAACAATTCGTCGGTGCTTTTCCTCGACAGGAACGACAAGCGCACCTACGATTTCATGGTTTCCGACGATATGGAGCTGAACATCTTCGAGTCGTCGCTCGGGAACATGACGAAGCGGACGACGCCGCGCGAGATGACCTCGTTCGATTTGTACAAGCGCATAAAGGAGATGAAGCATGACGAGGGCGTCACGAGGAAGCAGATGAACCAGCACAAGCTCGAATTCAGCAAGAAATTCTCGATGCCGTTCGGCTCGGTTTTCTTCGCGATGCTCGCGCTTCCGCTTGCGCTTCTGTTCGGGAAGCATAACGGGCAGACGATAGGGCTCATAATCGGTCTTCTCATCTCGGTCTTCTATTGGTCGGTGAGCATTGTCGGGCAGATTTTCTCGTCGAAAAGCGGCGTTTACGGCGTCGCGACGATGTGGGCGCCGGACATCCTCATAGGTTTCGTGGGGCTTGCGTTCTACATAAGGCTTTTGAGGAAGTGAGGTCGGGCGTTGAAAATCGTCGAGTATCTTTTCAGGAAAGTCGTCCCGCTGTTTTTCGGCGCGCTTTGCTTTTTCGCGTTCATCCTCCTTCTCGTCGACATGATGATGAATTTGTGGAACTACATCTCGAACGGCGTTTCCGGGCTGAGGGTCGCGCGGATAATGCTGCTCTACCTGCCGAAGACGGTCTGGTACTCGACGCCGATAGCGATTCTCTTCGCGGTCTCGTACACGCTCTCGGACTTGTACGCGTCGAACGAGCTTGTCGCGATATTCGCCTCGGGAATCTCGCTGAGGAAATTCGCGTTCCCGCTCCTCGTTTTCGCGTTCCTCCTTTCGGTGGGGCTTTTCCTGTTCGACGACAAGGTGGTCGTCCCGACGTACGCGAGGAAGGTCGCGGAGCAGGATTCGGCGCTGAACAAGGAGAAGAGCGAGAACAACGACAAGATTGTCGTCATCGGCGAGAACGGGAACATCGTCTACAAGGCGGAATTCTACGACGACAAGGCGCAGAAGCTCGTCGGCATCATCGTCGTCGTGAGGAACGAGGACAAGAGCCTCCGCGCCGTGATTCGCGCCGACAATGCGTCGTGGAATGCGGAGGCGGGGCACTGGGTCCTGTCGAACGGGGTGCAGTATTCGCTTTCCGATGACGGGGAGTCGAGGAGCATCTCCGCCGGCGGAATCGGTTCCGATATCATCCCGCGTCTCGTCGAGCCGCCGCAGACGTTCCGCAAGAACGTGGTCAGCGTCGAGGGCGTGAATTCGGCGGACGCACGCGTGTATATCGAGCATCTGCAGCGTGCGGGGCTTCCGTTCGCGGAGGCGCAGAGCCTCTACTACAAGAAGTTCGCGTTCCCGTTCATCGTGTTCATCGTGGTGTTCCTTTCGATAGGGTTGAGCGGGAAGTCTCGGAAGAACGTGATGCTCATAAGCCTCGGCTCGTGCATCGGCGCGTCCGTCTTGTTCTACGTCATACAGATGGTCACGATGCTGATGGCGAAATTCGGCGCGATAACGCCGCTCATGGGGGCGTGGTTCCCCGTTTTTCTGTTCGTTGCGATTTCTGCCGTCGTCCTGAAATACGCCCGCACGTAGGGATTGTTCCGCGGGGCGATTCTTTTTCGGGCGGCGGATTTTTTGCTTTTTTTTAGGAGATTTTTTATGGAAAACATTTTTGACATCAATCACGAGTCCGCCGACGGAATGGCCCGCCGCGGAACGCTCCACCTTCCTCACGGCGACGTCAGGACCCCGGTGTTCATGCCGGTCGGGACGAACGCGACGGTGAAGGCGCTCACGAAGGACGACCTTGAGGAAATCGGCTTCGAGATAATCCTCGCGAACACCTATCATCTCTATCTGCGCCCGGGCAGCGACATCATCGAGCAGGCAGGCGGCCTGCACGGGTTCTCGCAGTGGAAGCGGAATTTCCTCACGGATTCGGGCGGGTTCCAGGTCTGGAGCCTCTCGAAGCTGCGGAAGATTACGATGAAGGGCGCGGAATTCCAGAGCAACATAGACGGCTCGCGCCATCTTTTCACGCCGGAGAAGGTCGTCGACGTTCAGACGCAGTTCAATTCCGACATACAGATGGTGCTTGACGTCTGCACGGGCTGGGGAATCGGCAAGGACGAGGCATTGCGCGCGCTCGACGTGACGGAGAACTGGGCGGCGCGCGCGAAGGAGGAGTGGCTCAAGAAGCGCGACGAGGGATACAAGGGAATCCTCCTCCCGATTGTCCAGGGAAATTTCTTCGAGGATTTGAGGATACGCTCTGCGGAATTCGTCACGAAGCTCGATTTGCCGGCGATAGCGATTGGCGGGCTTTCCGTGGGCGAGCCGCCAGAAATCTTCGCGTCGATGCTCGACTTCACCGTGCGCCACCTTCCGAAGGAGAAGGCGAAATACGTCATGGGAATCGGGACGCCGGACTACATCCTCGACGCCGTCCATTCCGGCATCGACATGTTCGACTGCGTCCTTCCGACGAGGAACGCGCGCAACGGAAGCTATTTCACGCACGACGGGCCGCTTTCGATAAAACAGAAGAGGTTCGAGCGCGATTTTTCTCCGATAGATAAAGAGTGCGGATGCAAGGTCTGCCGTACGTACTCGCGCGCGTACCTCCGGCATCTGTTCAAGGAGCAGGAGATTCTTTCCTGCACGCTCGCGAGCTACCACAACTTGTATTTCCTCCACAACATGGTCGCGGAGATACGGGCAGCGATAGACGGCGACAGGTTCGAGCAGTACCGCTCCGATTTCCTCCGCCGCTACCATGCGGGCAACATAATCTGACAGTCACGAGCGAGGTTCATGATGAGAAAAGCTGTTCTGGTCGCATTCGCGGCGCTCCTTCTTTTTCCGGCGGCACATCTTTTTGCCGACGATGATTCGGCGGAGGAGAAAACGCAGGAGAAATCCCAGTATTCAAAGGCGGGCGAGAGCGACGTTCCCGCGCAGAAACGCCCGCGCGCGGGCAGCGCCGACGAAATCCGCGACCTTGACAATACCGATCCCGACGGGCGCAAGAAAAATGCCGACATCCTCAAATTCGGGCTTGAGGACGAGGTCGTCGAGCTTCTAGGGAAGATGGCTGAGAAGAAGGACGTCAGGTTCGTCGACGAGGCGTACGACCTCTACGAGGAGTCGAAGAGCAGCGCCGTCAAGGAGAAAATCATGGAATTCTTCAGGACGATGGGAGACCCGTGCCTTGAGGACTACGCCGTTATGATTCTGAACGACCCGTTCGACGAGCCGACGTCCACCGTCAACGCGGCGTTCGCGTACCTCGGCGAGATGAAGACAACCGCCGCGATTCCCGCCGTCGAGAGCCTGCTTGAGGGCGACAACGAGAAATTCTACGATTCGGCGATAACGGCGCTCGGGAAAATCGGCGGCAGCGACGAGGCGATGTACCTCGCCGAGTATTTCGACAGGGAGGAGCTGACGCTTCCGCAGAAGCAGAACCTCGTTAAGACGCTCGGCCTGCTGAAGGCATCGGAGACGTTCGACAAGCTTTCGGAGATGGCGCAGGACGATGACGAGAACACGTTCGTCAGAATGTACGCGTCGGAGGCTATCGGGCAAATCGGCGCGTCCGATTCGTCGCGCAGGGAGGACTCGCTTTCCATACTCTCGTCCGTGTTCGAGTCGCGCGACCCGAACCTCAGGACGTATGTCGTGAAGGGTTTGTCGAATTTCACCCCGTCCGATGTCGGCGACATCATAATCCAGGCGCTGAAGGACAGCCACCCGAAAGTCAGGCTCGAGGCCGTCGATTCCGTCAAGAAGATGGGGCTTTCCTCCGCCGTCCCGTATCTCGTCTACAGGGCGAAGAACGATCCCGAGTATTCGGTCAAGAAGGCGTGCTGGCCCGTAATCGCCGAGCTGAACACTCCGGAGGGAAACGAGTATCTCGTGTCGCAGATAACCGAGAAGAAGAAGGTCGGCGACGACACCAAGGCGCGCGTCGCGACTGCGCTGCTCGAATTCAACAATGCCGGCACGAAGGAGATAATCGCCCTCGCCGAGGAAGTGCTGAAGGACGACCACCGGAAGCCCCTGCGCTACGCCCTCGGCAAGGAATTCGCCAAGTACGGGAGGAGCGAATTCGAGGAAATCTGCAGGCTCTACATGGGGAATAAGGACGTCTCGACGCAGGGAACCGGGCTGGACATTTACGCGAAGGGGCGCTATTCGTCGCTGACGCCGGAGGTCCAGAAGCTCGCCGACCTTGCGGGAAAGGACAAGAAGAAGTCGAACGCCAACGCGATAAAGGCCGCTAAAATCCTCGGCATCGACTGGGAGGCGAAGCTTGCCGCCGAGGAGGCCTCGAAGAAGGACGCTCAGGGCGGTGCGCAGGACTCGAAATGAGCCACGGGGCTTGATGGCTCCGCGTTTTTATGGACGCCGTTTTCCGCGGCGTCTTTTTTTTGTTTTCGCGCGTATTTTGCTTGACGTTTACTGTGATATTGTTAAAATGAACATAACAAGGAAAAAGGGGGACGGCAATATGCTGGATAAATCACAGGTAGTAACGAGCCTTTTGTGCGAGGATGCCTACAAATTTTCGATGGGGCAGGCAATTTTCCATCAGTTCAGCGACTACAAGACGACATGGGATTTCCGCTGCAGGAATTCCGACGTCAAGTTCACGCCGGAGATGGTCGAGGAAATCAGGAGGCAGGTCAGGCTCTTCTGCGAGCTGCGCTTCACGGAGGACGAGCTTGCCTACCTCGACAAAATACGGTGGATAAAGGGAAGCTACGTCGATTTTCTCAGGCTTTGGCACGCGCGCTACGAGGATTTCACGATTGACGGGAACGCGCCGTGCGGGCTCCGCATAGAGGCGAGCGGGACGTGGCTGAACACGTCGATGTACGAGATTCCGATTCTCGCCATCGTGAACGAGGTCTATTTCCGCTATGCGTACGATTCCGACGAGCTTTTCGGGCAGTTCGAGCGGAAGCTCTCAAAAAAAATCGGGGCGCTTTGCGACGGCTCGTTCCGGCTCGGGAATTTCAGCGAATTCGGGTTGCGGAGAAGGCTTTCGGCGCGCGCTCAGGAGCTTGCCGTGTCGATGCTCCGCGACAACGATTCCCGCTTTGCCGAGTCGCATTTCGTCGGCACGAGCAACGTCGAGCTTGCGCGGAAGTACGGCGTGACTCCCGTCGGGACGATGGCGCACGAGTGGATAATGTGCGCGGGTCAGGGGAACCACAAGCACAATCCCGCATACTCGAACTGGTACGCGCTCGACGCATGGGTCAAGGAATACGGAATCCTGAACGGCACCGCGCTTACCGACACGATTACGACAGACTGCTTCCTCCGCGACTTCCAGCTCACGTACGCGACGCTCTTCTCGGGCGTGAGGCACGACTCGGGCGACCCGTTCGTTTGGGGCGAGAAGATGCTCCGCCATTACGAGAAGCTCGGAATAGACCCGATTACGAAGACGCTGCTTTTCTCCGACAGCCTCGACTTCGGGCGGGCGACTGCGCTCCACGACAAATTCAGCTCACGCTGCCGCGTCGCGTTCGGAATCGGGACGTTCCTTTCCAACGACACGGACGTTCCCGCGCTCAACATCGTCATGAAGGTCGTCAAATGCAACGGCCAGGATGTCGCGAAGATATCGGACATCGAGGGGAAGGGGATGTGCCGCAACGCCGATTACGTCGATTATCTCAACCGATGCATAAAATGGCGCATGGAGAACGAGATTGGCCGCACCCAGCTCCGCTAGGCCGGAGGGCGCGCCTTTTTGACGGGGAAGTCGGGAAAAACCGGCTTCTCCCGTCTATTTGCCGTCGTGCGGCTTTTTCGCTCCTGCTTTCAGCCTGCATATTTCCTGCGTCATCGTTCCCATCGGGCAGAACGTGCACCAGCTTCTCGGCCTGTACGCCGCCATGAAGACAAGCCCGATTATCGTGGAGGTCAGCATCATGCTGTAGAATCCGAACGCGAACTGCGCAATCCATTCGAAACCTTCCGGAATAATTCCCGGCTGGTATGCGAAAGACCACGGGACGCGGAACGTCCACAGCAGCTTTATCGCCTGCCTTAGCGATTCGGCTCCGCTTGCGACAAGGTACGTCTGGAAGACCATCGCAGCGAACATCGTAAGGAAGAACGCAAGGAAAGCGAGCCGGAATGCCCTCGACGATATCGCTTTTGGCGTCGGCTTCCCGCGGGAAATCTTGAGCGACGAGCCGAGCACGTTGAAAAGCTGCCCGCGCCCGCACATGTTGTTGCAGAACCATTTTCCACCGCCCGCCGCTGCGATGACGAGCGGGATGAGAAAATCGAGAAGCCCGAGCCACGCGAAGAGTATGTTGAAGAACCCGAGCGCGAAATACGCGATGGACCATATCCAAAGCCTGCTGTACCATTTTTTCTGCTTCACGACCTGCCTCCCGCATATGATGCCGTTATCGTTCCTGCCGGGCATGTCCTCGCGCAAAGACCGCACCCGACGCATTTTTCCGAATCCACCTGCGCGAAGCATCCTCCGATGACTGAAATCGCCCCTCTCGGGCATACTGCCGCGCATGCGCCGCATGCCGCGCAATGCGAGACGTCCACGAAGGCCGTTTTACGGTTCGCCATCGCTCAACCTCCAGAATTGATTTTCGTTTTCTTCGGGATTCTAGCTTTTTTTCTGTTCGCCGTATGTGATTAAGTCACACAACGCGGAATTTTTTCCGCCGTCGCAGGAAAGTCCGGTTCCCTGACAATTTGTTGATTGCGCGAAAAAGTGTTACACTTTTTCGGAGGCTTCGCTTCCGAACGCGCGCCGCATTATTTGGAGATTGCCATGAACCGCATGAAAATTTTTGCATTCGCCGTCCTTTTTCCTGTCGTTGCGTGCTCCTGCACGAGCACGCGCGTGTATACGAAGGCGAGCAGCCGGCTGTACAGGGATGGCTGGCTCGTGTCGGGGACGGATATCCTCATGCGCGACGAAAAGACGCTGAGCGAGGAGTCGTTCTCCGCTTTCGATGAGGAACGGCAGGAAGACGACGAAGAGTGCGCCGCCCAGGACGTGCCGGAAATGCCGGGCGCCGTGGCGAGCCGCGTGGGTTTCGCTCCCGAAAAAAACGCGCCCGGTCAGTTTTTCCGTTCCGTGAAGGAATCCGAGCGCGTCAGGGTGGAAAGCACGCCCGACGTGGGGTTCATTCTCTATTCGTTTCTCGGCAAGCCGTTCGTCATCGCCGGGGCCTCCGCGTGGAATGCACTGAAATGCGCCGGTTACGCGCTGTACAATTTTTCCGGCGGATACAGCGCCGTGGTGTACGGGAACGCGTACTGGAAAATGCCCGATTACAGGAAGGCGAAGGAGACCGCGGCGGCGGCTCGGGAGGCGAACAGAATTCAGTATTATCCCGAATATCACATTCCGTTTACGAGCAACGTCATTACCGTGGACAGGTTCGACAGGGATGTTTCTGTCCTGTCGCGTGCCGACGGCGAGGAGATAATTCCAGTCGAGACGCAGGTGTTCGGGAACAAGATGTCCGTTTCCTGTTCCGCCGCCGCCGATGCCGCCTCGACCGCTGCCGTCGCGGGGCTTGTGGGGACGGTCGTGACGGTTCCCGTTTCCGTGCTGACATGGATTGGAGGGGCTGTCGTCGGCGCCATGGCCCAGATGAATTAGGTCAACAGCCAATTCCGTTTCCGGTTTTGGAGAAAAATATATGGGGGTTTTATGAAAAAAATTATTGGTGCAGTTTTTTCCGCCGTGCTGCTCGGGACGTTTGCCGGCTGCGCGACGAAGCCGACGGGGGATGCGCGCGATACGGCCGCGTTCAAGCAGAATGAGGAGATGGGGCTTCCGAGCTGGGTAGGCCAGCAGTTCAAGAGCCGCTACAACAAGAACGGCTATTACTGGAGGGGGCCTGTCGACGAGGAGGGGTATTTCGCTTCCGGCGAGGCAAAGTATGCCGACGTGAAATCATCGACGACTGCTGCTGATTTGGACGGAAAGGCGCAGATTGCGTTCTACATAAAGCAGGAAGTCAACGCGATAGCCCAGCAGGAATCTGTTGCGGCGGGCGCCGACGGCGAAAGCTCGCAGGAGCTGAAGGATTTCCAGTCGGCGGTCGCGTCGGTGAAAATCGCGGGGATTATCCGCGCCGACCGTTTTATCGGCGACGACGGAACGGTCTATGTCCTTATGTTCGTTCCCGATTCGGAGATAAAGAAAGCGCTTCCCGCGAACAGCGAATTCGCGCGCCGCGTCGTCGAGAAATATCTCGGAAGCTTCGCGGACGATGGAAGCGGTTCGGAAGGCGCGCCCTCAGCGAACTGAGACTTCCTCGTGCTTCGTGAAAAAGGCGGGGGCGTCAGCAGAAACGGCGGAGCTTCTGCTCGTCCGTTATCTCGATTTTCCCCCGCCCGAGCGCCACGGCGCCTTCGTCCGCGAGGTATTTCAGCGTTTTCGTCACGACTTCCCTGACGCTTCCGATTTGCCTCGCAAGCTCCTCGTGCGTTGTCTGGATTATGCTGCTGCCCTTCCGCTTCGCCTCGTCGCGGATGTACCTGGCAAGTCGCTGGTCGATTTTCATGAACAGCAGGCTCTGGAGCGTCCAGAGCACTTCCGAGAATTTTTCCGTGGCGTTCTTGTAGACGAAAAGGCTCGCGCGCGGGTTCTGCTCCTCGATTTTGTGGAGGGCGTGCGGCGGGATGACGAGGACTTCGGTGTCGTCCTCGGCTTCTATCAGCACGTCGAACACAATCGATTCCATGAGGCATGACGCAGAAAGAACGCAGATGTCCCCCGCCTCCACGCGGTAGAGCGTAACTTCCCTTCCTTCGTCGGAGACGCAGTAGACCCTGAGCGAGCCTTTCGTCACTGCCATTACGCCCTTGCAGCCGTTTTCCGACTGGTGGATGAGGGTTCCCTTCTCGTATCGCTCGGTCCTTACCGCATCGGAAAGCGATGCGCGCTCCTTTTCCGTAAGGTCTTCCCAGAATGTGAATACATGGCTGATGTCGTTCATGGTGACACTATATCACAAATAAACTCGGACGAATCCGTTTTTCCGCGGGATTTAGTGCCAGTCGCAGGCTTTTTCCATTATCCGGGCGACTTCCTCAAGCCCCGCCTTGTCTTCCTTGGTGAAACGCGCCGTTTCGGGGCTGTCGATGTCGAGGACTGCGACGACGCTCCCGTCCCTGCCGTGTATGGGAACTACAATCTCTGAGCGGGAGGCCGCGTCGCATGCGATGTGCCCGCTGAACGAGTGGACGTCGTCGACAAGCTGCGTCGAGTCCGTTTCTGCCGCGGTTCCGCACACGCCTTTCCCGAACGGAATCTGTATGCATGCGGGTTTCCCCTGGAACGGGGCGAGAAGAAGGTATCCCCCGTCCGTCATTGTGTAGAATCCCGCCCAGTTTATCCGCTCCAAATCCTGGAAGAGGAGGGCGGCCGCGTTTGCCATGTTCGGAACGGGATTTCTCTCCCCATCGACAAGCGCGGACAGCTTCGCGCAGAGCATCCTGTAAAAATCTTCCATGTTTTTCTCCTGAGCCGCAGAGTATACAGGAACGCGCGTTTTTTAAGAATTCCCCAGAAAAAAAAACGCGCGGGAAAATCCCGCGCGCATCTTTCCGCATGAGGCTCAGACTTTGAACTGGTCTATCTGGCTTCCGATTGCTTTTATGGAGTCGCTCATCTTTCCGGAGACATCGCCGAGCGTCGTTCCGCACTCGTTGATTTTCTGCGCTCCGATTGACATCTCCTCCATGCTGCCCTTCATGAGGGTCGTCGCGTTCTGGAGGTTCTTGACCTCCTCGAGAATTGCTTTGTTGCCCTCGCTCATCTCCGCCGATGCCGAGTGGACTTCGATTGTGCTGTCGTTCATCGTGTGGAGGGCGTCGCTTATCTGCTGCGAGCCTTCCATCTGCTCAATCATCGCGGCCTTTATCTGCCTGACGAGCTGGTCCGTCTCCTGGATTTTGTCCGACACGGAGCCGAACGCCTGGCTCGACTGCTCCGATGCGCCTACGACCGTCGTTATCGACTCGCGGATTGCGTTGAGCTGCTCGCCGATTGTCATCGACTGCTCCTGCGACGTCTCGGAAAGCTTTCTGATTTCGTCAGCGACGACGCTGAAGCCCTTTCCTGCCTCTCCTGCATGCGCCGCCTCGATTGCCGCGTTCATCGCGAGGAGGTTCGTCTGCTCCGCGATTGACGCTATCGCCTGGTTCGCTTCCTGGAGCATCTGCGACTGGCTCTCAATCTGCTCGATGCGCTGGTTCATCGCCGTCTGCTTCGAGATTCCGTTGCGCGCCGTCTCCTCAAGCTCCGTGAACGAGTCCGCCATCTTCTCGACGGAGTTGTTCACCGAGCGGATGTTCCCAATCATCTCCTCGACTGCCGCGCTCGCCTGGCTGACGCTCTGCGACTGGTTGTCTATCATCCTCTCGAGCGACTCGATGTTTGACGCAATCTCGTTGACCGCGCCCGCCGTCTCCGTGACGCTGTTGTGCTGGTTGTTTATCTGGGAATGCATGCTTTCGATGTTCGCGAGAATCTCCGTTATCGCGCTTGCCGCCGCATGGGAGCTGTCCGAGAGGTCGTTTCCCGCGTCGATGAGAGATTCCTTCGAGTGCTTGACGTCGCCGATGATGTTCTGGAGCTTCTCGGAGAATTTGTTGAATCCCGCGACGAGGATTCCTATCTCGTCGTTGCTTGAGGACTTGATTCTCTTGGTGAGGTCGGCGTTTCCCTCCGCGATTCCGATTATCGTGTCCTTGACGATGGTGATAGGCCTTACGATTGTGTGCGCGATGATGAACGCGATGAGAAGTCCGATGCCGACAGAGACAAGAGAGAGGAAGAGTATTGCGATGATGTTCTTCTGGAGATTCTCGAAAAGCTCGTGCCTCGGTCCAATCGTCACGAAAATCCATCCGCTCTCGTCCGAAATTCCGCGCGCGGCGAAATAGCGCCCTTTCCCGTCGTTCGCGGTGAAGAACGTTTTCCCGACCGTTATGTTCCCCTGGAATTTCTGGAGGTCGAATTCCTCGAAGAAATTCGCTTTCATGAGGAGGCTCGTGTCCGGGTTCGTGACGTATTTCCCCGACCTGTCGAGGAGGAACGATTTTCCGCTGCGGGAGAGCTTTATCGGGGCGACGAGCTCGTTGAGCTCGTCAAGCTGAATGTCGATTGCGGCTACCCCGCAGAATTCGCCGTTCCTGTTGATGCTTGTCGAGAGCGCCGCGACCATCGAATTCGTCACGCTGTCGAGGTACGGGTCGGAAATCGAGATTTTTCCGTTCGCCGTCTGCCGTCCTGCCTTGTACCATGCGCGCGTCGTCTGGTCGTAATCGGAGGGCGGCGCCCAGCGGTCGTTCGCCCAGAAGAATCCGCCGTCCTTTACGGGAACCGCGCCCGAATAATAAAGCTCCGAGAACGTGTCTTTGCCCTTCAGAAGGTATTCGAAGAAATTCTCGATGGATTCTTGGTTGTCTTCATGCGATTTCAGGTAGCAGCTGACGTTGTTTATTATCGTTATAGGCTCGTTCAGGAAATTCGATATCTTGAGGTTCCCCTGAAGAATCTTGTCCTCCGCGTCGTCGTTCGTCTCCTCCATCTTCGAGCTGTACTGTATCATTATGATAGGCAGCGTTATGAGAAGTGCGGAAAAGACGATAAGTCCTACATTTGCAAGGACTAGCTTGAGTTTTATGCTTTTCATTGGCATGTGTGAGGCTCCTTGGTGAAAGGTTGAAATACGATTGATGATTATATCACTAAAACGCAGAAATTTGTGAGCCTTTTATGAATATAATTTTAAACAATGCCTCAAAATGGGCGGAAAAATGAAAAAAAAAGACGCTTCCGAATGCAGCTTGCGGGGTGGAATCGCCCCCGGGAGTCGTCCGCTCCGCGGGGGCGCCGCGTCATTTCGTCATCGCGTCGGCGATTGCGTCGAGCATCGAGTCCGTTTCCGCAGTCGGGGAAATCTTTATCGTCGCTTTCTCCCCGATTATCGTGATGTCCTTGCATCCTTCGAGGAGGGAGGCCATCGTCCGCGCGGCTGCGGGCGCCCAGCTCCCGTTCTCGACAAATGCGATTGTCCTGTTCCTGAACCCGCGCTCGCACAGCCGCTCGATGAATTCCCTCATCGCGGGGAACACGCCTCCGTTGTATGTCGTCGATGCGAGGACGAGCTTGCCGTACCGGAAGGCGTCCTCGACGCATTCGAACGGGTCCTCCCTCGCAAGGTCGTTCAGCGCGACTTTCGGGCATCCGCGCGCGCGGAGCTTTTCCGCGAGGCTTTCGGCCGCTTTTTTCGTGTGCCCGTAGACGGACGTGTAGAAAACCGCAACGCCGTCGCTCTCCGCCTCGTAGCTGGACCATATCCCGTAGAGCCGCACGGCTTCCACGGCATCGTTCCCCGTGAGGACTGGGCCGTGGAGCGGGCAAATCGTGCCGATTCCGAGCGGCTTTATTTTTTCCATGACGGACTGGACGTTCGCGCCGAATTTTCCGACGATGCCGAAGTAGTACCGCCGCGCCTCGCATGACCATCCTTCAGGCTCCTCGGCTCCGTATGCGCCGAATTTCCCGAACGCGTCCGCGCTGAACAGGATTCCGTCCTCCTTTATCGCGGTCATCACGACTTCCGGCCAGTGGACGTTCGGCGCCGCTATGAATGCGAGCGTCTTTTTTCCGAGCTTGAGCTCTGAGCCTTCCGCGGCGACTATCTGCCGTCCGGGAAAATCCGTCCCGAACATGTTCTTCATCATCGTGAACGCGACTTTCGACGCGACGATTTTTGCATCGGGGTATTTTTCCGCGAACGCGAGCACGTTCGACGAGTGGTCCATCTCCATGTGCTGGACGACAAGGTAGTCGGCTTTTCTTCCGCCAAGCGCCGACTCCACTTTCGAAAGCCATTCCTCCCCGAAATTCGCATCGACGCTGTCCATCACCGCCGTCTTCTCGTCTATGACGACGTACGAGTTGTACGACATCCCGAGCGGAACCTCGAACTGCCCCTCGAAAAGGTCTATTGAGTTGTCATCCACGCCGACATACTTGACCGAATCCGAAATATCCATGGAAAATCCTCCTTAATAAAAAAGCATACGCCTGCCGGAAATCCGTTCCGCGCGCCGGTTTTTTGTAAAGCAGGAATAAGTCTACCACAGCATTTCCCAAAAATCAGAAAATCTTTGCTTTTCCGTCCGGAGCGGGAAGGTCTATTGTATTAAACATATTGACATTTTGTTATAAAACAGATAATTTCAGAACGAAAAAGCAAGGACGCGACAGCAGATTGTCGCGTTTTTTTTTGAGGTACAGCATATGCTAAAATATGTAGTGAAACGGGTGCTGACCGCCATTGTGACGGCGTATCTCGTTGCAACGCTCACGTTCTTTATCATGAACATGGTTCCCGGAGGTCCGTTCCTCTCGGAAAAAGCAGTTACGCCGCAAGCTCAGGCGGCTATGGAGGCAAAGTACGGTTTGGACAAGCCGCTTGGCAAACAGTACATTACCTACATGACGGGATTGGCGAAAGGGGACCTTGGGCTGTCGCTAAAGAAGCGCGGCCGCACCGTTTCCGAGATAATCTCCACGAAATTCCCCGTCAGCGCGCGCCTCGGCGGCCTTGCGATGGTGTTCGCGGTTTTCGTCGGCGTTCCGCTGGGGGCGGTTGCTGCGTTCAAGCGCGGTAAGGCGATAGACAACGCGCTCGTCGTCCTTTCGACTGCCGGAATCGCAATCCCGAGCTTCCTTTCTTCGACGCTTCTTATGTACGTTTTTTCGACGAAGCTCAAGCTGCTTCCGTCGCTGGGGCTCAACAATCCGCAGAGCTACATAATGCCCGTCGTCGCGCTCGCGCTCTACCCGACGTTCTACATAGCGCGCCTCATGCGAAGCTCCATGCTCGACGTTATGGGGCAGGATTACATGAGGACGGCCCGCGCGAAGGGCGTCAGCACTTTCAAATCGATTTTCAAGCACGCGCTCAGAAACGCCATCCTTCCTGTCGTGACATACCTTGGCCCGCTTCTCGCTTCCCTCATGACGGGCAGTTTCATAATCGAAAAGATTTTCAACATTCCGGGGCTCGGCTCCGAATTCGTCGGCGCGATAACGTCCCGCGACTACCCGATGATAATGGGGACGACGATATTCCTCGCGGTTTTCGTCATTTTCATGAACGTCGTCGTCGATGTCGCGTATGCCGTCGTTGACCCGAGAATCAAGTTGAAGTAAGGAGCCTCAAAAATTATGGAAAACAAAAAGAACATTCTGAGCCTCCAGCTGGACGTCAGCGATTTCGTTCCGGCTTCGGCGGAGGAGAAGGAATCTCTCGTCGTCATGCGCGAGTCCGTCAGCTTCTGGAAGGACGGGATACGAAGGTTCCGCAAGAACAAGATTGCGATGTCCGCGCTTGCGATCGTGCTTTTCATCGTCGTGCTCTGCTTTTTCGTGCCGATGTTCTATCCCTACAAGTATGAGCAGCAGGTCAAGGGAAGCGAGCGCCTCGGCCCGATGGAGTATTCGAAGACCGAGATTGCCGCGATTGAGGCGGGCGAGTCCGTCTTCCCGCATCTTCTCGGCACCGACCAGAACGGGCGCGACTACGCTATCCGCGTCATGGTCGGCGGGCGGGTCTCGCTCATGGTCGGCATCGTCGCGTCGATACTCATCCTCATGATTGGCTCGCTCTACGGCGCGGTTGCCGGCTATTTCGGCGGCATCATCGATTTGGTGATGATGAGAATCGTCGACATCATCTATACGGTTCCCGATGTCCTCATAATCATCCTGCTCGCGCAGACGCTGAAATTCCCGCTCCGCTCTTTGGGCGCGCTGCCCGGTTTCGGCTGGATTCAGCTTCTCGGCCCGAACATGGTCTCGATGTTCATCGTGTTCGCGCTCCTTTATTGGGTCGGCATGGCGCGAATCGTCCGCTCGCAGATTATGATTCTCAAGCAGAACGAGTACGTCACCGCGGCAAAGGCGCTCGGCGCGCGGAAGAGGCGCATAATCGGAAAGCACCTCATCACGAACTGCATCGGAACGCTCATCGTCACGACGACGCTCCAGATTCCGTCGTCGATTTTCACGGAGTCGTTCCTCTCGTTCCTCGGGCTTGGCGTCCAGGCGCCGATGCCGTCGCTCGGCTCTCTCGCGTCGGCTGCTCTCAACGGGTTCCTCACGTTCCCGGAGAAGCTTTTTGCGCCGGCTTTCCTCATCTTCATCATCATCCTGAGCTTCAACCTTCTCGGGGACGGTCTCCGCGACGCGTTCGACCCGAAGCTCAAGAGCTGACGGATGCCGCGCGTTCGCGGCGAGAAAAAACGTATAGGATTAACATATGGCAGACGAAAACAAAAACTATCTGGTTGACATACAGCACGAGAAGCTTTCCTTCTTCACTCCTGCGGGGGAGGTTCGCGCGCTGAACGACGTCACCCTCCACATGCGCGAGGGCGAGGTGCTCGGCATAGTCGGCGAGTCCGGCAGCGGAAAATCCGTGACCGCCTATTCGATTATGGGGCTGACGGCGGAGAACGGAAGAATAATGGACGGGACGGTCACGTTCAATGGTCACCGCATCGACAAAATGAGCGAGAAGGAGCTCCGCCATATCCGCGGGAAGGAAGTGAGCATCATCTTCCAGGACCCGATGACGAGCCTGAACCCCGTCTGGACAATCGGAAACCAGATTGAGGAGGCGATAAAGCTCCACACCGACAAGAAGGGGGCCGAGGCGACCGACCGCGCCCGGGAGCTGCTCACCCTCGTCGGCATAAACGAGCCGGACAAGCGCCTCAAGCAGTACCCGCACGAGCTTTCCGGCGGAATGAGGCAGCGCGTGATGATTGCTATTGCCCTTGCGTGCGAGCCGAAACTTCTCATCGCCGACGAGCCGACGACGGCGCTCGACGTTACGATTCAGGCGCAGATTCTTGAGCTGATGCAGGAGCTGAAGCGGAAGCTCGGGATGGGAATCATCATGATTACGCACGACCTCGGTGTCGTCGCGAGCATGTGCGACCACATCGCCGTAATGTATGCCGGCGAGATTGTCGAGTACGGGACGACCGACGATATTTTCTACAACCCCCAGCACGAATACACGCGCGGTCTTCTCCGCTCGATACCGAAATTCCACGAGAAGGATTATTCGAAGCTCGTCCCGATTGAGGGGCAGCCCGTCGATTTGCTCAACCGCCCGAAGGGATGCTGCTTCGCGCCCCGCTGCGCGAACTGCATGAAAATCTGTCTTGAACGCCCGCCCGTGCGCAACGAGTACGAGTCTCTCGGCGGTGCTGCCGTCGGGGAGAACGTTCACTACGGCAGGTGCTGGCTTGAGCAGAAGGCGGCTATGCTCGGAAGCGCGGACGCGAAAGTGGAGGCGGGAAATCCCGAAAAATAAGACAGCTCGGGAATGTCGTCTCGAAAATCGCTGCCCGGGATTCAGTTTCTTTTGCGGTTCCGGGCGCACCGGCGGATTTGTCGGACATGCCTACTGATTATTCGATAAAAAAGGTACAAAAGGCTGCTTTTGCATTTTTGTTTTGCATGCAGCAGGAGAGAAACAATGAGCGAGAACCTGCTCGAAATTGAGCATTTGAAGCAATATTTTCCCGTGGCGGGAAGCAAGAAAGTTGTCCATGCCGTCGATGACGTGAGTTTCTTCATCAAGAAGGGCGAGACGTTCGGTCTTGTCGGCGAGTCTGGATGCGGAAAGACGACGACCGGACGCTCGATTCTCCGCCTTACGGAGCCGACTGCCGGAAAGATAACGTATGACGGCGAGGTCATTTTCGACAGCGAGAAGGGAATACGCGCCGACATGCGGCCGTACCGCAGGAAGATGCAGATTGTGTTCCAGGATCCGTACGCATCGCTCGACCCGAGAATGACCGTCGGCGACATCGTCGGGGAGGCGCTCGACATACACAAGCTCTATTCGAGCAAGGCGGAGCGGCGCGAGAAGATTATCTCGCTCCTTTCGACGGTGGGGCTGAACAGCGAGCACGCGAACCGCTACCCGCACGAATTCTCGGGCGGCCAGCGTCAGAGAATCGGAATCGCGCGCGCTCTTGCCGTCAACCCGAAATTCATTGTCTGCGACGAGCCGGTGTCCGCGCTCGACGTCTCGATTCAGGCGCAGGTCGTGAACATGTTCGAGGATTTGCAGAAGGAGCGCGATTTGACCTATCTGTTCATCGCGCACGACCTTTCCGTCGTCAACCACATATCGAGCAGGATTGGCGTCATGTACCTCGGGCATATGGTTGAGATGGCGGATGCCGACGAGCTTATATTCCACTCGCTCCATCCGTACACGCGCTCGCTTATCTCCGCCGTTCCAATCGCCGACCCAAAAACTGCCCGCGCGAACAAGCGCATAATCCTTGAGGGTGACGTTCCGTCTCCCGTGAACCCGCCGTCTGGATGCCCGTTCAGGACGAGGTGCCCGTATGCCGACGCGCAATGCGCCGAGCAGAAGCCCGCGTTCAAGGAAGTGGCGAGCGGCCATTGGGCTGCCTGCCACCATCTCGACAAGCTCAACTAGGGCGCGCGTTCCGATTCGGTATTCTTTTTCAGGGGATGCTTCTGCATTCCCGGGGAGTTTTCATAATTATGAAGAAACTGGCATTGTTGGTTTCTGCGTTGGCGTTGTCTGGAGTTCTTTTCTCCTGCAACGAGAAGAAGGAGCAGGCGGCTTCGAACGAGTCCGTCCTGCATATTCAGGTTGGGCCGTCACCCGAGACAATCGACCCCGCGCTCAACAGCGCGGTTGACGGCGCGAATATGATTATCCATGCGTTCGAGGGGCTTCTTAAGTTCGACCGCGACAACAACATCGTCGCTGCCCTCGCCGACAAATGGGAGCAGTCCGAGGACGGCCTTACGTGGACGTTCCATCTCCGCGACGGGCTCAAGTGGTCTGACGGAAGCCCGCTTACGGCTGAGGATTTCGTCTACTCATGGAGGCGCGTCGTCGATCCGATGACTGCGGCTCCGTACGGATACGACCTTATGAACATCGTCGTCGGCTACGAGGAAGCATCGAAGGGCGATCTCGAAAAGCTCGGCGTTTCTGCCCCCGACGCGCAGACGTTCGTCATCAAGCTCGTCAACCCCTGCGTCTACTTCGACAAGATTGCGGCGTTCGCGACTTTGGTTCCCGTGCAGAAGAAGACAATCGAGGCTGCCGGAGACGGTTGGGCGACCAAGCCCGAGAGCTACGTCACGGACGGACCGTACTACATGACGGAATTCACCGACGGCGCGCAGATTGTGTTCTCGAAGAACCCCTACTATTGGGACGCCGCGAACATCACGTTCGACAAGATTGTCTGGCATCTCATCGAGGACGCGAACACTTCTTTCACCGCTTACAACCAGGACGAAATCCAGCTCATAAAGGACGTTCCGACAGAGGAGATTCCGTCATTGCGCGGAAACCCCGAATTCTTCGTCGAGCCGATAATGGGAACGTACTACGTCACGTTCAACGTGCAGAAGAAGCCGTTCGACGATCCGCGCGTTCGCCAGGCGCTCTCCCTCGCAATCGACCGCAAGCACGTCGCGACGACAATCATGCAGTCGACATACGCGCCCGCGAAGAACTTCGTCGGACCCGGAATCTCCGACGCGACGCCCGGCTCCTCTTTCGAGGACGTGACGAGGCAGAAGTACGGCGACAAGTTCAACATCGACGATTACGCGTCTGACCTTGCGAAGGCGAAGGCGCTCCTCGCCGAGGCCGGATATCCGAACGGAGAGGGATTCCCGACGTTCGAGTACCTCACGAACGACGCTCTCTACCATAAGGCTGTCGCGGAATACCTCCAGGCGGCGTGGCGCGAGCTTGGGCTGACGATGAACGTCAACATCCAGGAATGGAAGACTGTCACCGCGGACCGCCGCTCCGGAAACTTCGACACCGCGCGGAACGGATGGGTGTATGACTGGGACGACCCGTCGAACATGATAAACCTTCTTGAGACGAACAACGGAAACAACGACGGAAAGTATTCTTCTGCCGAATTCGACAGCCTCGTCTCCCTCGCGAAATCGACGACTGATGTCGCCAAGCACTACGACTACCTCCATCAGGCGGAGCAGGTGCTCCTGAACGATTCTGCGATGGCTCCGATTGCGTACTACAACGAAATCTGGATGCAGAAGACGAACCTCAAGAACACGTGGCATTCTCCGTACGGCTACTGGTACGTGATGTACGGCAGGCTTGAGAAGTAGGTTTCGTCCTGAAAAAAGGCGATTCCATCAGAGCGGGGATTCTTCCCCGCTTTTGAAGACGAATTCCCGCCGTTTCCTCTGATGGGGCGATGAAATGCACTTCGGGGGTGGCGGGATTTTTTTTGTTGGGGAGAAAAATTATGAGGGCAAGGACTTTTTTCGCCGCGTTTTTTTCCGCGTGCGCGGCGGCTTTCCTTTTTGTTGCGGCTGCGAACGCGTTCGTCGTCCTTTCGGCGCGCCCGTTTGTGTTCCGTTCCGTCGCCGATGTCCCGCCGAAGTACACTGCCGTCGTTCCCGGTGCGGGCGCGAGAAACGGAAGGGTCTCGTTCGTTTTCCGGGACAGGATTGAGGGCGCCGTCTCGCTTATGGAGGCGGGGAGGGCGGAGAAAATCATCGTCTCCGGCGACCACGGGAGGAAGGATTACGACGAGGTGAATTCCGCCCTCTCGTACATGAAAAAAGTCCACGGAATTTCCGACGGCGACGTTTTCCTCGACCATGCGGGATTTTCCACGTACGACACGATGTACCGCGCGCGAGACGTTTTCTGCGTACGCGATGCCGTAATCGTCACCCAGCCGTTCCATGCCGCGCGGTGCGTTTTCATCGCGCGCGCCCTCGGGCTTGATGCCGTCGCGTATGTCGCTCCCGAACTGAACCGGCTTCCGCGCCGCGCAAAAATCGTATGGGAAATTCGTGAAAGCCTCGCCCGCGTGAAAGCCGTCATCGACGTCGTTTCCCGCGCGAAGCCCGTCTACCTCGGCGAGCAGATTCCCGTGACGGGCTCCTCCGCCGCGACCCGCGACTGATTTTCCCGCCCCATGCGTCTTTCGAAGCGGGCAAAATGGAATGTTTCATGAAAATCGTATACAATCGCGCCCATGTCTTACATAAATGAATTTTTGCGGATGTGCCTGACGTTCATCATCATCATGGATCCTCTCGGCAACATCCCCGCGTTCTGCTCCGTCACCGGCGGGCTTGACGACAGAATGCGCCTGGGCATTTTGCGGAAGGCGATTCTCGTCGCCGCGTTCGTCCTCATCGTTTTCGGTATTTTCGGCAGGTTCCTTCTTTCGTTCTTCGGGATAACGCCCGGCGCGTTCTACATTTCCGGCGGAATCCTCTTCTTCACGATTTCGTACGAGATGATTCAGAGCAAGCCGAGAAGCCGCTCGACGCCTGCTTCCGGAACGGAACCACAGGATTCGATGATGCTCGCAGTTTTTCCGCTCGCGATTCCGATGATAGCGGGGCCCGGAATGATAACGACCGTCATTTTCACCATGGCGAACGGGGTGTTCTCGTTCGTGCGCGCGGCAATGCTTCTCGCCGCCCTCGCGTTCTGCCTTGCGATACAGTATTTCGTCATGAAATTCGGCGCGATGCTCGTGCGCAGAATCGGGACGACGGGAATGTTCGTCCTGGAGAAGATAATGGGGCTTATCCTTGCCGCGCTCTCAATCCAGCTCATATACGACGGGCTTGTGAAGCTCGGCATACTCGGATGAAAAAAAACGCGCGGCAGTTTCCCGCCGCGCGCATGGACTTGTTTCAGCTCTGTCTGCTCCTTATTTCCCGAGCGCTTCCTTTAGCACTTTGAGGTTTTCCTCCATCGCGCCGAGGTATGTCGCGCCCTTATTTATCTGCTTTTTTGTCGTCGACTGCATAGAGTCGAGCGTGAGGATTTTTGCGTTCTTGTTCTTGCTTGTTTTTATTATCGTTCTCGCGATTTTTCCGTTTCCGCTCTCAATCTGGCAGACGCTGCCGAGGTTCAGCTCGTCGACTTTTCCCGCAAGGAACGCGATGGTCTTGAAGCTCGCCTCTGATTCCGCCGAGCAGCCGGTGAACGCCGCATAGTATGAAAGCCCGTAGTCGTCAACAAGATAGCGGAACGGGAAGCGGTCGCCGAAGAGAATCGTTTTCGTCTTCGCGCCCTTTACTGCGTCCTCGAATTTCTTGTCGAGCGCGGAAAGATTCTTCTCGTACGCGGCGAGGTTCGACTTGTACGACGGCGCGTTTTTCGGGTCCGCCTTGCAGAGCGCGTCCGCAATTGCCGAGCAGAAAATCTCCGCGTTCTTGAGCGAGAGCCATACGTGCTCGTCCATCTCCTCGTCGTGATGATGATGATGCTCGTGTCCCGCAAGATGGTCGCAGATTTCCTCGGCGTCCATGTCCGCGGGAAAGAACGTCGGCCAGTATTTTTCCGGGTCCTCGATTGCGTCGAAGCTCTCGTCGCTCATCCGGATGTGGAAATGCTCCGCCTTCGCGCTCTCAATCATGTGGTCGTTGAATTCGACGAACGCGGGCGCCGGTGATTTTTTGTCTGTGCTCTCGAACCGGTACATCGCCGCTTTCGTTCCAGACGACCAGTTCTGCACGTAGAACCCGACGTATTTGTATTTCGCGCTTGCGGTTTTCCCGTTGTCGTATACGTATTTTATCGTGTCGCCGCTTATCGAAACTGAGTCGATGTCCGTCTTGTATCCGGTCTTGTAGTATTCCTTGTACTCTTCCGCGCTCATTTTCCCGGATTCCGCCTTCTCCTCCCATGCCTCGTCGAGCTTTCCTTCGAGAAGGTATTTGTACGGGGACTTCCATTCGCCTGCCCAGTCGGAAAGCGCGCGGTCCTTGACGTCCTTGTCGTCGAACGTCGAGACTTCCTTTCCGTGGCTGTGCTCGTGCTCCTCGTGCTCGTGCTCATGCTCCATTCCGTCGACGATTTCCTCCGCCTTTACCTTGTCGCCGAGGACGTCGAGCAGGTTCACCACCTGCATGTTCTTGTTGCGCACGTTCCTGAGCGCGTTCTTGACCCATCCGTCGCTCTCGCCGCCGACGTACACGAACACGTCCGCGTCGGAGATTTTCGCGATGTCCTTCGCGGACGGCTGGTAGCTGTGCAGGTCGGAGCCGTTCGACAGAAGGAGCGTGAGCTCCGACTCCTTTTCCTTGTCGCCGATAATTTGCCGTGCCCAGTCGTATTCCGGGAAGATGGTCGTCACGACCTTCGTCTTTGCCGATGCCGGAACCGCTGCTGCCGCGAGCGACATGAGCGCCGCGATGAATGCCTTGTTTATTCTCATTTTTTTGACCTTCCTTATTTTGTTCTCTCTGCCTGAAAAAACGGTTGATTTGGATTTTGCCACGCTGAGCGGCTTTCGTGAGAAAGCTTGGCTGGCGCGCGCAGATTCCGAATCAAGTTCGGGATGGCACCGGAAATCGTGTGTCCGCCGAAAAATCTGACAGAGCCATTTTGTTTCCGTTCGTCCTGATTTATGCGCTTTCTTTCCCGTCGAGGCAGCCGAGGAGCGCGCTCCGTATCGCCTCGTGGTCGTATCCCTTTCCGATGAACACAATCTGGTTTTCCCTGTCGCCGAATTCCGCGTCCCAGTTTTCCCTGACGTCGGGATTCTCCTCGAGGACGGCTTTTTTCTGCTCGTCGGAAAGCGCGTCAATCCAATACGAGACTTCCGTGACCGACGAATTCCTTCCCGCCTGCTCGAAAAGCTGCACGTCCGCGTCCGCGTCGCTGAACCAGATGTATCCCTTCGCGCGGATGAGCTGCTCCGGATATCGCTCGCGGATGAACGACATAAATTTCTCCCTGTTGAACGGGCGTCGCTCCTCGAAGACGAACGAGGAGATTCCGTATTCGTCGGTGCAGCCTTTTGTCCCGTTGAGGCTGTTTATCGCCTTCTGGATTGCCGATGACGAGTCCACCTGCTCGAAGTCGAACGGCTCGTCGGTGAGGATGTCGTCAGGCTCCACGGTTCCGTTCACCGCGCGCATTATCGGGGCTTTCGGCTGGAAGTCGCGGATTACCTTCTCGACCGCCGCGATTTTCTCCTCGTCGAGGAGGTCGCACTTGTTGAGGACAATCCTGTTGCAGAATTCAATCTGGTCGACAATCAGCGTCGTGATGTCCTGTGCGCCGAGCCCGTTCTCGTCAGTCTCGCCGCTCCTGTCGCTCCTGTATTTTTCGAGGTTCGTGAGGAATTCGCGGTGAATCCTGTCGGCATCGACGACGGTTATTATCGAGCTTAAATATACGTTCGTGTCGGGGTTCTCGTCCTCGTACGCAAGGAAACTCGCCGCAATCGCGCCCGGGTCGCTTATACCCGACGCCTCCACGAAAACCGCCTGCGCCGTGTTCGCCTGCGAAATCTTCTCCATCTGCTCGATGAACTCGTCGCGGAGCGTGCAGCAGATGCAGCCGTTCTGAAGCTCGTACATCGCGGCCTGCGCGACCGCCGCCCCTTGCTTCTTGAGGATTTCCGCATCGACGTTGATGCTTCCCATGTCGTTCACTATGAGCGCGACCTGCCTTTTCTCCTGCCTGAGGAGGTTGTTGAGGAGCGTCGTCTTTCCCGACCCGAGGTATCCTGTGATAAGGACGACGGGCTTCTTTTTCTGAGATTTCTTCATTTTTTTCTCCGTTTTGATTTTGACCCCGTCCGCTGAAATGCTGGCAAAAAGCGCCGGGGGCATCCAAAAAAATGATGCCTTGTCGAGCGAAGCCGAAACATGTATTTTGCATGCCGGCGCGTTTTCCGGACAGGGGCGTGGTTTTTCTGAAAATGTTCCGCTTGCGGATTGTTTTCAGTCGGAGAGCTTGATTTTTTCCGTGATGAGCGTTCGCGTCTGCGCGTTTTTTTCCGCCGTGCGCGTTTTTTCCTCATGACGGAATCGTGCCGCAATCAGGAGAGCCGCCGACGAGGATGCGCACATCGTGCGGAGCGAAGCCCTCGCCGTTTTGAGCGCGAGGCAGATTCCGCACCCGGCGCCCGAGCAGTCGTGCTTCGCGTGGACGATTTCGAGCGACAGAATCGAAAGAACCGATGCGAGCGCGACGGCAGCCGCAAAAATCGTGAAGTTTCTTCTATTAAAAATAGTCATTCCTCGCTCTCCATGCATTTTCCGCATGTCCCGTAGAAAACCGTCCTCAGCGGGTTGAGCGTTATCCCGTGGTGCTCCTTCAGGTGGCTCTGCAGATGGTCTAGCTCGGAACAGTCGAGGTGGATGAGCGCGCCGCATTTCTCGCACTTTATGTGGAAATGCATCCGGCTTTCTTCGTCGTTTTTCTCGCCCGTGTACTCGAAACATGCCGCGGAATGCTCGTCGATGTAGTATTTTACGAGCGTCCCGTCCGCGACAAGCCGCTCGAGCTGGCGGTATATCGTCGCGATTCCGAGCGGCGTCTCCTTCCCGGCAAAATGGTTCCGGACATCTTCCGCCGTGAAATGCCCCTTCCTCTCGGAAAGGAACGACAGCAGAAGTTCCTGCTGCCTTGTCTTGTACGCCGCCTTTATCATGGAATTTTTCCTCTTTCCTAAATTTGATAACTGTTATCAAATTACCGATATGAACGGAAAATGTCAATAAATTTGAGAATGAATTTCATATTCCGCGTTTGGTCGCTTTTTTTCAAATTCTTGGATGAAATGGGTAAAGGAGAGTGCGGGCGTTTTCTATAAAATGTCAGAATTCTTTTTGGGACGCATGGACGCGGGCATTCCGTCCGCGGTTCCCGAAGCTGCCTTTTTGATAAGAACGGAGGGTTTTATGGGTATTTTTTTGCGGACGGCTTTGAAAGCCGCTTTGATTTCGGCGCTCGTGTTTGCCGGATGTGCTTCGGATAATTCAAGCGACAGTGACATCGATTCCCTTACGGGTGTGTCGATAAGCGGAAACGAGAAAGTCCTCATTGGTCAAAGCGCGACGTTGACCGCAGCACCGAAAAAAACAGGAAAACCTGAAATCTCATATTCATGGAGCCTTTCGTCGGACATCTGCGCGTCGCTAAGCGCGACGAAAGGGGAGAGCGTTGAGCTGTCCGTGCGCGACAGCGCGTCGGAAGGAGACAGCGTAAAAGTGACCGTGACCGCCACATGGGGAACCGTCTCCGTGAAAGGCGAGAAGACGGTGACGTTCTCGACGGCACCGAAACTTTCGTTGACGGACAAGCCTGTGGGATACGCCAGCCTTAGCACAGACTACTCAACTTCCGGCGGAACCACCGTAACGACCCGCGAGGAGCTTCTTTCTGCCCTTTCGAATGGCGGAGTCATCATCATCGACGGCATGATTGACATGAGCGAGGGGAAACTGTGGGAAAGCGGAAGTACTTCAATGTCGACGGCTCCAACTGCGCTGGATTCTTTCGTGCACTCGACTGTTTCAGCATATTCTGACTATGCCGACTGGGTTGATAAATACACAAAGGCATGTTCTACAACTACAGAAGATGGAAAATCAAGTTCTGCAAATAGTTCTTTGTACGATGATTTGAGGACGTTGAATGCAGCATACGGAAACCTCATTAAAGTTACGATTTCAAAAGACGGAACGACACTCATCGGAAAGGACGAGAACTGTGGAATCCGAGGCGGTTCGATTCAGATTAGCGGAAAGAAGAACATCATAATCCGCAATCTTACGATTCAAGACCCATGCGACCCGTTCCCGCACCATGAATCAGGTGACGGCTACAACGCCCAGTGGGACGGCATCTGCATTCAGGGAAGTAGCTCGAACATTTGGATTGACCACTGTACTTTTGAAGACACGATAACTCTTGAAAAAACGACAAACACGACTAAAGAGAAGTGGCAGATTTTCGACGGTCTCTGCGACATGAAGGGTGATTCCACAAACATAACCGTCTCAAACTGCCACTTCAAGAACCACGACAAGACAATGCTCATCGGCTCTTCTGATTCGGACGGAGACAACACGAAGCGTTTTGTCTCTTTGATAGGAAACTATTTCGAGAACTGCGGTCAGCGCCTGCCTATGGTCAGAAACACAAAGATTCATGTTTTGAACAACTATTACACAACGTCAGGCTCTCCATATTCTTCACAGTCTTGCGTCAATGCTAGAAAGAACGCGATTGTGTATGCGGAGAACAACTATTTCGGCTCCGGCTGCAAATACTCGTTCAATGCAGCGTCCGGAGATTCTACTCCAGTTCTCCATGCGAGCGGAAACTCCGGAGAAAAGGTTTCTTCGACAAGTAATATATCTGCAGCCGATTCCGCTTTGTTCAGCTCTCTGAATGTCTACACCTACACCGCCGTAACAGCGGATGAGGTGAAGACGAATGCAGAAGAAAACGCAGGCGCAGGCTACTTGCTGAATTAGCCCATCCATCCCTCTGAAAAAAAAGCCGCCCGCGCAATCAGTGCGGAACCGACTCATATACACCCCGTCCCTTGGAAAAAAAACTCATCCGTGGTGAAGTGTACCCCAATTATTGGACACTTTAACTAACGGACTTAAAGGACTTAGTTCTGTATTCAACAGGGCTGAGTCCTTTTAATTTTAACTTAATCCGTCTGTTGTTATAATAATCAATGTAATCGATTAAATCCCTTTTGAAAACCTCAGCATCTGAATATTTATTTGGATATAGCAGTTCAGACTTCATTATTCCGAACCAGTTTTCCATCACAGAGTTATCAAGACATTCCTTTACGGACATACTTTGGATAATTCCTTTCTGTTGT
>NZ_AGRW01000037.1 GCF_000255555.1 Treponema saccharophilum DSM 2985 | reverse complement strand
CAACCACGGTAGGCACGCACCCCGCGTGCCGGCGAACGCCCGTTCCGACAAATAACGCCTAGGACGCGAAAAAGGTCC
Source organism: Treponema saccharophilum DSM 2985 (assembly GCF_000255555.1). Lineage (GTDB taxonomy): Bacteria > Spirochaetota > Spirochaetia > Treponematales > Treponemataceae > Treponema_D > Treponema_D saccharophilum. The sequence continues at coordinate 61,595 of NZ_AGRW01000037.1, read as the reverse complement.
ACGGGGCGCGGAACCTCGCCTACTCCCATCCGCGGAAAAAAACGCGCACATCAACCACGGTAGGCACGCACCCCGCGTGCCGGCGAACGCCCGTGCCAACCAATAACGCTTAGGACGCGCAAAGGTCCACGGGCGCAGGTTCACGGGACACGGAATGAACGTTATAATCTTTTAGCAAAAAAGCTGCGTCGCAGTTTTTCCGGGGGATTCCCGATTTTTTGCATCAAGGAGATGAAAATGAAGAAGATATTCAAAACCGCTATAAGCGCGGCGGCAGCGGCAATTGCGCTCGCGTTGGTTCCGGCGGTGGCGGATGAATTTCCGGAATTCAAGTCGAGCTCGTCGTTCGTGACGATTGACTCGAAGGAGCTTTCCGATTTCAAGAACGTGGAGGCGCTCAACAAAACGGCGGAGAAATACGAATTTTCCGTGTACGCATACGACGAGACGCCGTCAAAGAAGAACGAGTCCATTCCAAAAGGCTGGGTTCTCTTCAGCAAAATAAAGCTTTCCGACTACAACGAGCGGAAGGGAACGGGGGCGGCGAGCAACGTCATGAACTACAAGCTCACGTCGGCGACGAAATTCCGCTACTTCGCGGTGACATATCCCGAGACGAAGCTCAAGACGCGCGTCGAGCTCACGAAGGACGGGACGTCATTCCTCCTCACGCTCTTCTACGACCAGCCGATAAAGCCGCTCGCTTCTCTTTCCGTCGAGCCGGCGCTTGAGAAGAATTCGAAAAAGGAAGTCGTCGGCGTCAACGCGGAAATATCGTTCAGGAACATCTCGATGAAGGACATAAGCGACCTCACGCTGACGATTTCCGCGCTCAAGAAAGGAACAATCGTGAAGACAAAGACGGGCGGGCTTGATGAGACGCGGATTGCAATCGGCGCGGTCATAAAGGACGGCGAGCGGTACGAGCTTTCGACCGCATCGATGTGGGACGACACCGCAATCGACACGATAAAGGTGCAGAAAGTCGAGATAAACTACATAGACGGAACGCATCAGGAATACTAGCCCGACCGAACGGGTTTTCCGAAAAGCATCGCTCAAGTCGGCGAGTTCAAAATCGCGCAAATAGCACGTTTTGAGCATCGCATTTTAAGGCAACCTGTTCTGAAACTGAGGTTTCCGAACAGGTTTATTCAAAACAGAAAACAAACCGCCGGACTGAAGCCCCGCTTCCCGGCGGTTTTTCTTTTTACGGCTCACGGCAGATTACAAAAAAACTCATGCTGAACGGGATTTCCGCGAAAGAAAAGCACAGTTTTTACTAAAGCCGGAATCGGTTTCCGGAAAAAACGTGATATAATCAAAGTGTCCGCAACGAGCGATGCGACAATGGTGCGCAGTTCCGGACACGAACCTTAAAGCAGGAGCCTTCAAACATCGCCGTTTGGAGGCATTTTTGAAAATGCGCGCCCGAATTTCCATCAATTCGGAAGCAGAACGGGAATCAGGCAGAACCTGTTGCCCGAACAGCCATTTTGCAGGGCATCGCCCACGAAAACGGCGAAGAATGCCGGGAAAACGGGAATTCCCGGCGCGTTCAATTTTTCAGCGAGGTCGTTTTTATGGGCAGCACATCTCTTGAGCAGCAGTACAGAAGGGCAATAATTTCGGGCGCGATCGCGTCGTTCGACGTGAACGTCACGAAAGACGAAATAGAATCCGAGGTCATCCTCGATTTAGGCGGAAAGGAAATCGACATGCTCGCGCTCCTCGGGCTTGAGAAAAACTGCACGTTCACGGAATTCGTGAAGCGTTGGTGCGAGCGCATTTCCCTCGAGCAGCTCGAAAAGCCGCGGCCGCTCATCAACTACAAGAAATTCCGAGAGCGCCTGATTGCGCTGTTCGAGGCGGGGAAATACAACCGCGGCACGGAATACTGGACTACGAAGGAAATCGGCGAGGAACTCTACCTGCGGGAATCCATAATCCTCACGAAAGACGACGAGAGCGGCGACATCAAGGCGCTCGTCATCCTGCGCGACTTCACGACGAGCAGGATAAGGGAGGAGGAGGAAAAGAAGCGGGAGCTTGAGCGCAACGCATACATAGACCAGCTGACGGGCGGCGACAACTACATCAAATTCAAGGAGAACCTCCACGACCAGGGAACGCCGGGATACATCGTCTCGATGGATTTGCGGGCGTTCAGGATAATAAATTCCGTGTGCGGAATACAGAAATCGAACGGCATACTGCGGATAATCCACGAGACGCTGAAAGCGATGCTCGACAAGAACGATTTCATCGGACATATAAACGCCGACCATTTCGTGTTCTTCCTTTCCAATCTGAACGAAATTTCCGAGGAGAACGCGGACAAACTCCGGCGGACGATAGGGCGGATTACGGATTCGCTGAGCTTCATCTCCATCGACTTCGACATTCCGCAGCTTGTCCCGTATTTCGGGATTGCGTTCTGGACGCCGGACGAGAAAGTCGAATTCGCGTACAGCAAGACCGTGACGGCAAAGCACAAAGTCAAGGAGTCGCGGGACAAAAACTACGCGTTCTTCTCGCAGGACGACACGGAGCGGCTGAGCCACGAAAAATCGATAGAGGAAGCGTTCAAGGACGCGATTTCGAACAACCTTTTCGAAATCTGGTACCAGCCCAAATACAATCCGGAAACGACGACGCTTGTGGGCGCGGAAGCCCTCGTGCGGTGGAAGAAAAACGGAAGCGAATACACGATGCCGGGAGAATTCATCCCGCTTTTCGAAAGGAACGGAATGATAAAAATCCTCGACGAGTACGTTTTCCGCGCCGTCTGCGAGCAGCAGAAAAAATGGCTCGACGAGAAAATCGACATCGTCCCCGTTTCGATAAACCTCTCGCGCGGAAGCCTCTACTACCGGAACATCGCGTCCCAATACAAATACATCGCGGAGAAAATCGGCATCGACCCGAACTACGTCCCGCTTGAGATTACGGAATCGGCGACGGTCGACAACATCGACATAAAATCGATTGCGGAAAGCTTCCACAAGGAAGGATTCCCGCTGCAGATGGACGATTTCGGGACTGGATACTCGTCGCTCGCGTCGCTCAACACGATGCATTTCGACACGCTCAAGCTCGACAAAAGCCTCATCGACTACATCGGAAACTACAGCGGAGACCGCCTCCTCGAGCACACAATCGCGCTGGCGAAGGAGCTGGGGATGCACGTCACGGCGGAGGGCGTGGAGAACATGCAGCAGGTCGAGTTCCTCCAGAACCTGCGCTGCGACAGCATCCAGGGCTTCTACTACTCGAAGCCGCTTTCCGCCGAGAATTTCAAGAAAAGCCTCCTCGTCTCGTGCGTAATCGAAAGCTTCGAGAAAATAAAGTCAATCGAATATTACATAAAGCGGTTCAAGACGCCGGGAGAGTCGTCGTCGCTGTACGAGCTTATCGTGAACATAACGAAGAACAAGCTCATAAACGTGAAGGGCGCGCAGATGTGGCGGGAGGAAATCAAAAGCCCCGCGCTCGGAAAGGAGGACATCTCATACACCGAGGAATATGAATACGTCATGAAGAACGTCATCTCGCCCGAATACCGCGACGCGTACAGAGCATTCGTAGACAGGAATTCGCTCCTCAACAGCTCATTCGGAAAGAACGAGATACGCTCGTTCGAATACGAGCGTATGCGCAACGGAAAGAAGGCGAAAATGCGGATGACGATGCACCTTTTCAAGATGCACACGAGCGACGATTTGTGGTCGTACATCTGCGTCTCCGACAGGACAATCCAGAAGAAGAACATCCTCGCCCCGCTCAACTTCACGGACATGGACTCGCTTACGAAAATCTTCTCGCGGAGCTACGCCTTCGAGCTCATCAGCTACGAGGTCGAGGAAGCGCGCAAGGAAGGGAAGAAGCGAATCCTGATGCTCGCCGACATCGACGACTTCAAGAAATGCAATGCCGCGTTCGGATACAAATTCGGCGACGAGATACTTGAGGAAACGGCGCACAGGATAAAGGATTTCTTCAAAAAATCGATAACGGCGCGCGTCGGAAGCGACAAATTCATGATTCTGCTCGACGAGGAGGAATCCGACTCGAAGCCTATCAAAATGCTCACGGAGGAATTCAAGAAAAGAATCGGGCGGACGTTCTACAAAAACGGCGAGACCGTCAAAATAACGGTAACGGTCGCCGCCCGGTACGTCCCCGACGAGAAAAAAAGCATCGAGGCGATTCTTTCAGACCTCAATCTCAGCACGTTCGCCCGCTGACCCGAAACCGATGGGGGTTTTGGATTTTTTTGCGTTTTATACTAAAATCATCCGGACTAAAAGCACCGCCCTACGACGAGGGGACGGTGGAAAATCATCAGGAGGAACCTTTGACAGTTCTACAGGGTTTTTTGCTCGGAATTCTGCAGGGAATAGCGGAATTTCTCCCCATCTCATCAAGCGGGCACCTAAAAGTCGCGCAGCACCTTCTCGGGCTTGAGGACGTGCCGCTGTTCTTCGACGTTCTGCTGCACATCGCGACGCTCGGAGCAGTTGTCATCTATTTCAGGAAGGTGATAGCGAAACTGTTCGCAATCCTGTTCAGGTGGATTTTCAGGAAATCGGAAAAGCAGGCCTACAACGTCTGCAACGTCGCCCCCGCGAAAGACACCGACGCGAGAATCGCCGCGCTCGCCCCCACGGAAGAAATCGGGCGCAACACCATAATCATGGTCATCATAACGACGCTCGTCACGGGCGTTCTCGGAATCGCAAGCAAGAAGCTGCTTCCGGAACTTCCGCTCAAAGCAGTTGCCGCGGGATTCGTCGTCACCGCGCTGCTCCTCATCGCCTCGAAGCTGTTCTCGCGCAAGCACGTCGCGCTTTTCGAGCCGGAAACGGAAATAAAGGACGATTTCTACGCCGTACAGGACACGGCGATGACGCCGATACAGGCAATCATCATCGGCGTCGCGCAGGGAATCGGAACGCTGCCGGGAATTTCGCGGAGCGGCTCGACGATTGCGGGCGCGCTTCTGTGCAAAGTCGACAGAAGGACGGCGGGCGACTACTCGTTCCTCGTGTCCATCCCGGCGATTTTGGGAGCGTTCGCGCTCACGCTCAAGGATGTCATGTCGGACGCGGCGGCGGCGGGGCTTTCCGCGATGCAGTATTTTTCGGAGACGGTCGGAATCGCGCCGGCGGCGGCAGGCTTTGTGACGGCGCTCGTTTTCGGGTACGCGGCGCTCGCAATCCTCATGAAGATTATACAGAAAGGAAAAATCGAATGGTTCGCCGCGTACCTTATCCCGCTCGGCATTCTCGGGCTGATTTTCTTCTGAGCAGAATCGGATGACAAGATTCTGACATTTTTACCGATAGGGCTAGGCACGGAACGTTTTTTACTGTATAGTTTAGCCCTCATTTACGGGGAGTTCGCATAGCGGCAATTGCGGCGGACTGTAAATCCGCTCCCTTTCGGGTTCGGGGGTCCGAGTCCCTCACTCCCCAAAAAACGGAAACTGAAAAGTTTCCGTTTTTTTTTGCCCTGAACAGTTTGCCCTACGCCCTGAACTGGTCAACCTGCTCGCCGATTTTCGAGATTGAGAATTTTATGTGCGCGGAGACGCTGCTCAGCGCGGAGCCCGTCTCGCGGATTTTCTGCGCGTTTGCCGACATTTCCTCCATGCTGCTGCACATTTCGAGGGCAGCTTTCTGAAGAAGCCCCATTTCGCCGAAAATCGTCCTGTTTCCCTGCGCCATCTCCGACGAAGACGTCCTCACCTCCTCCGCGCTGTCGTTCATCGCGTGGAGCGCGCCCGTAATCTGCCGGGAACCTTCGTTCTGCTCCTCCATCGCCGACTGAATCTGCGTGACGAGGGCGTCCGTCTCCTCGAGTTTTTTCGACACGGACTCGAACGAGATGTTCGACTCGGAGGACGCGGCGACAGCATCGCTTATCGATTTCCTGATGTTCGCAAGCTGCATTCCTATCGTCTTCGACTGCGCCGACGACGTTTCCGAAAGTTTTCTGATTTCCTCCGCGACGACGGCAAAACCGCTGCCCGCCTTTCCCGCGTGCGCAGCCTCAATCGAGGCGTTCATCGCAAGAAGATTCGTCTGGCTCGCGAGAAGCGAAATCGTCTTGTTCGCCTCATGGAGCATCTTCGACTGGATTTCGATTTCCGTGATTTTGTCGTTCACCGCCTTCTGCTTCGATATTCCGACATGGGAATCGGCGCGGAGAGAGCTGAACGAGGCGGTCATCTTTTCCACCGACTCGTTCACGGACGAGATGCTTCCAATCATCTGCTCGACAGCCGCCGACGCCTGCGAGACGCTTGACGACTCGCTTTCAACGATGCCCTCGAACGAATCGAACGTCCGCGCAATCTGGTTCACCGCAGCGTATACCTGAAGGACGGATTCCTTCTGGTTGTCGATTTTCTCGTGCATTCCCTTTATGCTCTGCAGAATCGCGCCAATCGAATTCGCCGTGTCGCTCGTCGCGCTCGACAAATCCTCGCCCGCGCGCGCCAGCTCGTTCTTCGACGATTTCACGTCGCCGATTATTCCCTGCATTTTCTCCATGAACCTGTTGAAACCGTTTCCAAGATTCGAGATTTCGTCGTTTCCGGAAACGGTGAGCCGCTTCGTCAGGTCGGCGTTCCCGGCGGCGATTCTGTCCACGGCACCCACGACGGATTTTATCGGGGTCACGATTTTCGAGGAAAGGAAAAATGCCGCGAAAAGCGAGATGCCGAGGCTCGCCACGCCCATCAGCACGACAAAAAGGATTTCCCGCTCGAAATGCAGGTATATCTCGCCCGAATTTCCGACGGTCGCCAGAATCCATCCCGATTTCTCGTCGATTACCTGCGCGGCGATGTATTTTCCCCCGACGCGCGGCTCAAAAAACACGTCGCTGCCGATTTTTCCCTTGAATTTCGCGAACGCCGGATACTCGTCGAAAAAATTCGCCGTCTGGATTTTTCCCATATAGTCGTTCGTCAGATACAGCCCGTTCCTGTCGAGGATGAACGATTTTCCGCTTTCCGAAAGCTTCAGGCTGCCGATCGCGTCGCTCAGCGTCTTGAGCGAGATGTCAAGCCCGCACACGCCGGTGAACGCCCCCGAATCGTCGTACGTCGCAAGAACGACAGACGCCACGAGCGATTTTGTCGGGACGTCCAGATACGGCTCCGTGACGACAATACCGCTGGCTTTCTGCGCGTCCGTGAACCAGGAACGCTGGTACTGGTCGTAGTCGCCTGAAGGAACCCACCCGCCGGAATAGTAAAAAAGCCCGCCCTCATTCACTTTCCGAGCCTCGCAGAAATAGGCGGCGGAAATCGTCGTGTCGTTCTTTATAAGCTCCGCAAAATCGTCCTGCGCGGTTTTCAGGTCGAGAACATCCTGCTTGCAATAAAGCGCGAGCGTCTTCACCACAGCCTGCGGCTTCTCGAAAAGGGCGGTCACGGAATCGTGCTCGATATTCATGTTCAGGGCGGCCTCTTTCCGTATGTTGCGCTCAAGCCCCCTTATCTCGTTGAAAAGAAACGGCGCGGAAACGATTGACACCGAAAAAAGAACAATCGCCGCATACCCGAACCACAGTTTCAGCTTAATGCTTTTCATAAAACTCCCCCGCTTTTGTTTTTTAAATGAAAACAAAAAAGGCGCAATTCCCTTTTCAGGAATTACGCCTTCGTATGCGCAGATTTATAGCACATCCGGCAGTTTTGTGAAATCACTTTTCGCGTATGAACGGCATTGTTTCCGAAAAAAATTCGCGGGCCTGCGTTTTTCCGCGCAAGAAACGTCAATTTTTTGTCATGGCGGAAAAAACGCGGGGCACGGCGCATCTTTCCGCGCCCCGAATCATCACCGCGCGAGTTTTTTCAGCTCGACGATTTCCTTGACGTACATGTCGATTCCGCTCCGCCAGAATTCCTTTGACTCGATGTCGAACCCCGCCTCGCGGCACAGTTCCTCGCAGCTCATGGAACCCGTGCGCGAAAGAAGCTCCGCGTACCGTCCGGCGAAGGATTTTCCCTCCTTCTTGTAGAGCGCGTACAGCCCCGCGCCAAAAAGCTGCCCGAACGCATACGGGAAGTTGTAGAAATCGAGCCCCGTCGAATAATAGTGCGACTTCACCGCCCACATGTATTCGTGGCGCTCGTCGCGGCACAGCCCGTCGCCGTACGATTTTTCCTGGGCGTCGCGCATAAGACGGCAGAAATCGGCTGAATTCAACTCGCTCTTCGACCTTTCCTCAAAAACGCTGCGCTCGAAATAGAAGCGGCTCAGGATGTCGACGAGAACCTGGCTCGCATCCTGAAGATCCAGGTCGAGAATCTGCATTCTGTCGGCGCCGGAGCAGCGGGCAATCATGTCCTGCTTTACGATTGTCTCCGCGAACGTCGAGGCAGTCTCCGCGAGCGTCATCGGATACGAGAAGAACGCGCACGGTTTTCCCTTCATGCAAGAAAAATGGTACGCGTGCCCCAATTCATGCGCGAGCGTTATCACGTCGGAGAACGCGCCCGTGAAGTTCGTCATGATGCGGCTCTCGTGGTTGACGGCGAAATCCTCGTCGTACGCGCCGCCGACCTTCCCTTCCCTGCACTCCGCGTCAATCCACCCGGAATCGAACGCCTTTTTCGCGAAAGCCCCCATCTCCTCCGAGAACGAGCTGTAGCGCTCGATGATGTAGTCGCGCGCCTCGGCGAACGTCCATTTCCGCGAAAGCACTGAATCGTTTTTTTCCGACGCAGTCATCGGCGCGAACAAATCGTAGAACGCGATTCCGCCGTCGCTTTCCGTGCCGGCTTTCTCGCTTGCCGTCATCCCGTTCTTCCTGAGGAACGAAGCCTTCGCGCGGAAATAATCGCGCCACGACGGAAGGGAATCCTCTATCGCGCCGACAAGGGCTTCGAGCGTCTTCCTTCCCATGCGGCTCGAAAAAAGCGCGCGGTCGAGCGCGTCGCCCCACTTCCTGCGCTTGTTCAGCGCGACGGTCTCGCCCTTGAGGTTGTTCAGGCACGCGGCGAACGCAATCTCGTTGCGCTTGAGAAGGGAAATCTCCTTTTCGTATGAACTGCGGCGCACGTTCTTGTCGGCAGAATAGGCATCGTTTCGGATTTCGTTGAACGTCTTCCCGTTCCCGTCAGAAAGGTTCGAGATAATCTGCTCGTGCAGGCGGTCCCACGCATTCCCGCCCGTCCGCTGCATGTCGGAGGCGAGGTTCTCCTCCGCCGCCGTCATTTTGTGCCTCGCATCGGCAATTTCCTCGCCGAGGATGAATTCGTACTGGGCGAATTCGGGGAAGCGCTCGAAAAATTGCGGAAGGCGCGCTTCGTTCATGACGAGGATGCTCTGGAAATCGAGCCCGATTTTCTCAAGGCGCAGCCCCAATTCGTCAATGCGCGATATGTTGTTCAGGAAATCGGTGTTCGTCGTGTCCACCGAATACACAATGTACGCGAATGCGTTCAGCGACGAGGAAAGGCGCAGCGTCGCGTCCTCCGCCTCGAGGAATCCTTTCAGCCACATCGGAAAATCGAAGTTTGCGGGCGCATTCTTCATCAGCTTTTTCGCGGAAGTGACGAGGTTCTCCAGATTGTCCATTCCGGAGACGTATTCCGCGATGACTTTGTCGTATCCGGCAGATTGTACCGGCGGAAAGATGGAATCGAGATTCCATCGGGGAATCATATTATTGCTCATGGCGCGAATTATACCACAACAGCCCGGCATCGTAACCGAATTCGCAGGGCGCCCTCTGGACAAACGAGGCGGCGCGGATTAATATATGAACAATTGAACATATGAACATTCATTCATATAAAAACAGGAGGCGCACATGGCGGAAGAAGAAAAGAAAACGGCGGGAATCCCCGAGGAGAACACGGTTTTCGACCTTTCCGATTTGTTCAAAGTGTTCGGGGATTCGACCCGGCTGAAGATATTGTTCTCGCTGCAGGAGCGTCCGCTCTACGTCGGAGAGATGGCTTCCCTTCTGGGTATGTCGGCATCCGCTGTAAGCCACCAGCTTCAGGTTCTGCGGGTGAACAGGCTCGTCCGGACGCAGAAGGAAGGGAAATCGATACTCTACGCGCTCGACGACCACCACATCGCGGAAATCCTCAGGACGGGGCTTGAGCACGTCACGGAAATGCGCGAGCAGAAAGAGACGCGGGAATAAGAGGAGGCAGATTATGAAGGAAACCGAGAAAAAAGAAACGGAAGAAGGATGCTGCGCGTGCTGTCACGTTCATGATGAGCGACACCACGCCCATCACGAGCACCACTACGATTCGCTCAGCTGCGGATGCTGCCACGACGACGATGATGATGGCGACGAGGAGGACAAAGGGAAAACTGTGCGGAAGATGGTCGTCTCCGCGCTCCTTCTCGTGGCGGGAATCGTAATCGCGCACGCGGACATTCCCGGCGCGGCAGGCGCGCAGCCGTTCGCCAGAACAATCCCGCTCGCGATGTTCCTCGTCTCGTATCTCATCATCGGAAAGGACATCATCCGCAGCGCAATCTCGAACATACGGCGCGGGAACATTTTCGGGGAGCAGTTTCTCATGACAATCGCGTCTGTCGGCGCGGTGCTCATCGGGGAGCCTGCCGAGGGCGTCGCAATCCTGCTCCTCTACACGGTCGGGGAATTCTTCCAGGATTACGCCGTCGACAAATCGCGCGCGTCGATTTCGTCGCTGATGGACATCCGCCCGGAAACAGCGCGCGCAATCAGGAACGGGACGGAGCAAACCGTAAGCCCCGAGACAATCGCGGTCGGGGAGACAATCGAGGTGCGCCCCGGCGAGCGGATTGCCCTCGACGGCAGAATCATCTCCGGCGAGTCGTTCGCGGACACGTCCGCGCTGACAGGCGAGAGCGTCCCGCGGAGAATCGCGGCGGGGGACGAAGTTCTCGCGGGATTCATCAACACGGAGGGCGTCATCAGAATCGAGACGACGAAGGAATTTTCCAAAAGCGCCGTCTCAAGAATCCTCCATCTGACGAAGGAAGCGAGCGAGGTGAAGGCGAAATCGGAGAAATTCATCACGCGGTTCGCGAAAGTCTACACGCCGGCCGTCTGCATTGCCGCGCTCGCGGTCGCGCTGATTCCTCCGGCGCTTCTGAAACTCGCGGGCAATGACGTTTCCTTCCGGATTTGGTTCTACCGCGCGCTGATGTTCCTCGTCGTCTCCTGCCCGTGCGCGCTGGCAATTTCGATTCCGCTGTCGTTCTATTCTGGAATCGGCGCGGCATCGAAGAACGGAATCCTCGTAAAAGGCTCGAATTTCATCGAATCGCTCGCAAAGGCGCGCACGTTCGTTTTCGACAAGACGGGAACTCTCACGAAAGGCGTCTTCAAAGTCTCAAAAGTCGTCTGCAGCGGCGGTTTTTCGCCCGAGGAACTGGTCGCGCTCGCGAACAGCGCGGAATCGAAGTCGAACCACCCGATAGCGCGCTCGATTGCTGAGCACACGGCGGAGAATCTTCCGGAAAAAGAAATCCCCGGGGCAGATGATATAACGGAAATCGCGGGGCTCGGCGTCGTCGCCCATATCGGCGGGCAAAAAGTCGCCGTCGGGAACGCACGCCTGATGGAAAAGGAATGCGCGCGCGGGTTCAAAAAAGAAAACGCGGACGATTCCTGCGGAACGGTCGTCCACGTGGCTGTCGGCGGAACATACGCGGGCGCGATTCACATTTCCGACGAGCTGAAGGAAAACGCGGCGCAGGCGATTTCGGGCATACGGAAAAGCGGCGCGCGGAAAATCGCGATGCTGACGGGCGACTCGGAAAACGCGGCACGGAAAATCGCGGGCGCGCTCGGGCTTGACGATTTCCACGCAGCCCTCCTTCCCGAGCAGAAGGTCGCGCACCTCGAGTCGTACATCGCGGAAAACGCGGGCGCCGTCGCGTTCGTCGGCGACGGGGTGAACGACTCGCCCGTACTCGCGCGCGCCGACATCGGAATCGCGATGGGCGCAATAGGAAGCGACGCATCAATCGAGGCGGCCGACATCGTCATCATGGACGACAACATTGCCCGCATCCCGACAGGAATCAGAATCGCGAAAAAAACGGTGTCGATTGTCTGGCAGAACATCGTTTTCTCGCTCGCCATAAAAACCGCCATCATGGTTTTGAGCGCGCTCGGCATCACGAACATGTGGTTCGCGGTTTTCGGCGACGTCGGCGTCTGCTTTCTCGCGGTTCTCAACGCCATGCGCGCCCTAAAGTAGAAAAAATCCGGCACGAAAATGCGCCCCAGCCCCGTCATTCCGAACAAAGCCGGAATGACGGTTTTCGCTGAAAAAAACGGGACCGCGTTCATCAAGAATGGGCAGCATACAGAACGATTTTGCGGGCATAAAAAAAATCCCGAAACTTTTGTTCCGGGATTTGTGGAGACGATCGGACTCGAACCGACCACCCTTTGATTGCGAACCAAATGCTCTACCAGATGAGCTACGCCCCCATAAGTGATTAAAGATATTATCGATATCGAAAAAAAATGTCAACTGCAAAAACGAAAAAAAATCGTAAAAAAATCTTCATTCTTCATTTCATGGCGGACGAAAATGCCAGCCATGAAATGATTCCGTCAAATTTTCGTGCGTCCCCGGAAGCACCGCGCAAGCGTGAGCCTGTCCACGTACTCGAGGTTTCCCCCGACAGGAAGTCCGCTCGCAAGTCTCGTCACGCTCACCCCCATCGCGGAAACGACGCGCTGGATGTAGAGCGCCGTCGTGTCGCCTTCGACCGTCGGGTTTGTCGCGACGATGACCTCCTTTACGGTGCCGTCGCGGAGGCGCGAAATGAGCGAGGAAATCCGGAGGTTGTCGGGTCCGACTCCCTCAAGCGGGGCAATCACGCCGCCAAGAACGTGGAAAAGCCCCTTGTATTCCCCGGACGAATCGATGACGGCGACATCGTTCGGCTGCTCGACGACGCAAATGGTCGTTCTGTCGCGCATCATGTCCGAGCATATCGGGCAGGGGTCTTTTTCCGTCCACGAGCCGCAGACCGAGCACTCGCGGATTTTGTCCTGCAAACCGGAAATCTGCGACGCGAAACGCCTGTTCCAGTCGCGGTCGGCCTTGAGGATGTAGTTCACCAGCCTGACAGCCGATTTTTTTCCGATTCCGGGAAGACGCGAGAACGATTCGGCAAGTTCGTCTATTGCGTTCATCTCACAGCCCCGGAATGTTTAGCCCGTCGAGGTTCATTCCTCCAAGAAGCGGGCCTGCCTTTTCCTTTATCACTTCCTGAATTTTCTCCATCGCGTTGTGGTGCGCCGCGACAATCAAATCCTGAAGCATCGGAACGTCGCCCTGCGCAATCGGATCGATTTTTATCGAGACCATGGAAAACTGCCCGTTCAGCGTAACCTGGACGATGTTTCCCCCCGCCGAGCCTGTCGCCGTAACGCCCGCAAGCTCGTCCTTGATTTTCTTCATGTTCTCCTCAACATTCTTGAGGTTCTTTACAAGTTCGAATGGATTGACCATTTTTTTCCTCCAAAACTGAAATCCGGAATACCGGCATCAAAAACAGGCATGACCGGAATCGCATTCCGAACAGGCCTGTTGTTCGCATACGTTTTCCGCCGCCGTCAGTCGTCATCAGGCATGATATCTTCGGGCGCGAATTCCTCCTCGAACCCGGAATCCGCCTCCTCGCCGCGCGCGCTTTCCGCATTCTGAGCAGGCTCGCTTGCTGCGGGAACCTGCTCGCCCGCGGAATCAGTAACGCCGACGACGCTGCCCCGGAACGTCTCGCAGAGAAGCTTCACGGCAGGCGGCGCGTTCTCGGAAAGGTCGACTACCTCCACTTTCCGGAGGACAGCCTCAAAATCGACGGGCGCGCTGAATATTTTCCCGAACGCATCGAGGATTTTGTTCCTCGACGAAGCGAAACTCACCCTGTCGAATTCCGAGCCGACCTCGAACGTCACTTTTCCCGGCGACTTCTTCCACGCGCGCGTGTTCATGAAAAGCGCGGCAAGAATCTCGTCGCGCACGGAAAGCGCATCGATGACGAATTTCTGAATTCTGTCCTCGGGAATCTTCTCAAAATCCTCCCCGCGCCCAATCTCGACCGCCGCCGCCGCGCTCCCCCATTCTCCCTGAACAGGATTCGTCGACTGCGCGAAATTCTGGCTCGCGGGCGGAACCGGATTTGTCGGCTGCGCGGAATTCTGGCTCGCGGGCGGAACAGAATTCGTCGGCTGCGCGAAATTCTGGCTCGCGGGCGGAACAGAATTCGTCGACTGCGCGAAATTCTGGCTCGCAGGCGGGAACTGATTTGTCGGCTGCGCGGAATTCTGGCTCGCAGGCGGAATTGGATTCGGCGCGGGCTGGTCGGGATTTTCGGGAGATGGATTCGGCGCGGAAGCGGCGTTTTCCGTGACGGAAGTCGCGTTCCGGTACTCGGGAAGGTTTTTCAGCGCGTCGAGGACGGGAAGCGGCTTCGACGGCTTGAGCGGCTGCGGCGGAACTGCCTGCGTGCGCGGGGTCGGATTCTGCTGCCACGCCGTCGGGTTCATCAAAAAAGCGAGGTTCGCGCCGTTCTGCGCGCCTTGTACCGGGCGGGAAGACTGCTGCATGGCAGCCTGCGAGCCGAGAAGGATGTTCCTCGCCTGGTCGATTGCGACTTTCACCTCGACGGGCGAGACGTATTCGGAAAGCCACGACAGACGCGAAACGGCAAGCTCAAGCTCATAGCGCGGGCTGAGCGAGAAGCGGATGTCCTTGTACAGCTGAAGGAAAATCGATATGGCGCGCTCAATCTGTATCGGATTCCATGAATTTAGGACGGTCATCGAAAACCGCTCGTGCGACTGCCCCAAAAGGGATTCCTTCGTTATCCCGTTCTTTATGAGGAGAATCGAGCGCAGATAATCGGTCGAATTTGCGATGAACTGCTCGATTGAGATTCCGTTCTGCAGGAATTCGTCGAGCTTGAGGAGCGCCTCGCGTGAGCGTCCTGACGCGCAGTCCTCGAATATGACGTTAAGGGAATCGACTCCGACTAGCCCGAGCTTGTCGCGGATTTTCTCGAACGTGATGTGGTCGCCCGAAAAAGCCGCGACCTGGTCGAAAAGCGTGTACGCGTCGCGGACGGAGCCTGTCGATTCGCGCGCAACCCAATAAAGCGCCTCCTCGTCGGCCTTAATCCCGATTTCGGCGGCGGCATCGGCGAGGAGTTTTTCCACGGTGTCTATCGGCACGAGCCTGAAATTGAACTGCTGGCATCTCGATTTTATCGTCGCGGGAACTTTCTGAAGCTCCGTCGTCGCGAAAATGAAAACGGCGTATTCCGGCGGCTCCTCAATCGTCTTCAAAAGCGCGTTGAACGCCGACGTCGAAAGCATGTGCACTTCGTCGATGATGTATATTTTGTAGCGGGACGACTGCGGGGGAAAGAGAACTTCCTCCTTTATCTGGCGGACATCGTTGACGCTCGTGTTCGACGCGCCGTCTATCTCGATGACGTCCGGGGAAATGCCTTTCGAAATCTCGATGCAGTGCGAGCATTTCCCGCAGGGCGTCGCGGACGGTCCGTTTCCGCAGTTCAGCGCCTTTGCGAGGATGCGCGCAGTTGACGTTTTTCCGCACCCGCGCGGGCCGGAAAAAAGATACGCGTGCGCGATTTTCTTGGATTCAATCGTATTTTTCAGGGTTTCCGCAACGAATTCCTGCCCGGCAAGCGCGTCAAACGCCTGCGGACGGCGGCGGGTCGCTGTCACTTCGTAAGCCATGCGCCCATTCTAGCGGAAAACCCGATTCAATGAAATCGCCCGGCGGAAAGCGGGACGCAATCAGCCGAGCTCGGCAAGCTCCTCCCAGCGCGCGTAGGCTTCGTCAAGGCGGGCGGCGATTGCGGAATACTCGTCGCCGGCTTTTTTCGACACGGCGTAATCCGCGCTAGACATGAGCGGCTCAAGCTCCGCCTTTCGCGATTCGAGCGATTCGATTTCCGATTCGAGCGATTCGAATTCCTTCTGCTCCTTGAACGAGCGCTTTTTCTTCTGCTGAGGCGCGCTTGTGCCCGAAGAAACGGATTCGGAATTCTTCCGCTCCGCCTTTTTTTCTGCCGTCTCGGCGGATTTCCGCTCGTCGAGGTAATCAAGGTATTCCGAGCATTTTCCCACGAACCCCGAGACACTTCCGTCGTCCTCCAGGATGAAAAGCGTGTCCGCGACTTTATCCATAAAATAGCGGTCGTGGCTGACGACGAGAAGGCATCCCTTGTAGCCGAGCAGGAATTCCTCGAGGATGTTCATCGTGAAAATGTCGAAGTCGTTCGTCGGCTCGTCGAGAATCAGGAAATTCGGGTTCGAAATCAGCAGGCGCACGAGAAAGACGCGTTTGCGCTCCCCGCCCGAAAGAGTCGAAAGCATCGAATGCTGGATTTTTCCCTCGAAGCCGAACCTGTTCAGAAAAAGGGACGCGCTCAGCGTCTTCCCGTCGTTCATCCGCACGATGTCGGCCGCCTCCTCGATGTACTCAAGGACGGTCAGCGACAAATCCTTGAAAACCGGATTCTGCTGGTAGTAGCCGAAAACCGTGTTCTCCCCGACGACGACGGTTCCCTCGTCCGCCTTGACCGCGCCCGTGATTATGTTGAGGAGCGTCGATTTTCCGCTTCCGTTGCCGCCGAAGATGCCGATTTTCTCGCCCTTGCTGAACGTGTACGAAAAATCGCGCAGGACGGGCGCACGATTTTCGCCGGAAGACGGAATCGGGAACGATTTGGGGAAATCCTTCCCGATTCCGTGAAGCTCGAGGATTTTTCCGCCGAGCCTTCTTCCCGCGACCTCGAACTGGAAGCCCTTGTCCTTGGCGAATTTCTCGCGGTTTATGAGCTGCTCGTCGCGCTGGATTCTCGCCTTCGCCTTCGTTCCGCGCGCGCACGGGCCACGCATGAGCCAGTCCCGCTCAAATCTGAGGACGCTCTCAATCCGGCGCTCGGTATTCTCCTCAATCTGCGCCTCGATTTCCTTTTTCTCAAGGTATTTCGAATAATTTCCCTCGTACAGCTTGAGCGACATCCGGGAAAGCTCGTAGATGCTCGAACAGACCGCGTCGAGGAAATAGCGGTCGTGCGTGACCATCAGGACGGTGCGCTTCGTCGAGGCGAGGTACTCCTGAAGCCAGCGGATTGTCGTTATGTCGAGATGGTTCGTCGGCTCGTCAAGGAGAAGCAGCTTCGTGTCCTCCACGAGAACCTGCGCGAGCGCGACTTTCTTTATCATCCCGCCGGAAAGCGCGCTCATTTTCCGCCCGAGGTCGTTCAGACCGAGCGTGGAGAGAATCGAGCGGACGTGCGACTCGTAGTTCCACAAATCGCCCTCATCCATCTTCCTCGAAATTTCCTCGAACCGCGCCTGCTCCGCCGCCGAAAATCCTTCCGCCATTTTACCGCACAGCGACTCGTATTCCGTTATCGTGCGGAGTTTCGGGCTGTCGGATTTGAAAATGTGGTCGCGAATCGAATCGTTCCCGTCAAAAACGGGATTCTGCGGAAGGAAGCTCACCCCCGCGTCGCGGCTTACGACGACCTGACCGTCATCGGCAGGAAGGACGCCCGCGATTACCGAAAGCAGCGTCGATTTTCCCGAACCGTTCCGCCCGATTATCGCGGCTTTGTCGCCCTCGTCCATCCCGAACGTCACGCCGGAAAAAAGCGGAGCCTCGCGCCCCATGCGTGAGATTCCGTTTATCGAAAGGATGTTCATTTCTCCGCGCTCCCGTCAGCGCTTCCGCCGTTCTCTTCCATCCATTTCGATATTCCCGCGACGATGTCCGGGTCGATGTCGTGCTCGACGCGGCATGCATTCTCCTCCGCCTGGTCCTCGGGGACGCCCGTAATTTTCTGGAGGAACGCGGTCAGAAGCTTGTGCCTTCCGTAAATGTCCTCCGCGACTTTCTGCCCCTGCTCAGTCAGCTTTATCATATTTCCCATCGAAAATTCGATATAACCGTCCTTTTCAAGAAGCCCCATCGCGCGGCTGACGCTGGGGCGCGACACCGCAAGCTTGTGGGCAACATCAACGGAACGGACGAACCCGTTCTCCAGCTGAAGGCGCAAAATCGCCTCGAGATAATCCTCACCTGATTCGTACATTTTTGTTTCCTTTTTTTCCATTTCAGATTCAGACGCACCGCTCATACGAACGCCTTTTTTCGCTTCACGCAAACGCATTAACCAAACGACTGTTTTTCATTCGGTTTCAGCTCGGGTTATTTTACCATAAATCGAACCTCGGATTTTGCTGTTTTTGCCAAAAAAATTGTCTCTGTTCGGAAATTGTCTTAATAAGACAACTTGTACAAAACGGCTTCTATTCCACTTTTGTATATCTTCTTTGGTTGGGCCAAAAATCACACGAAACCTCTGTTTACTTTCAAAATGAAAATCGCATCTTTTAAATTTTGATAAATTCAGGCATATCCTATTTTTTATCAGGGGAATATTTCTCTTTTATGAAAGATTCGATTTCGAGTTCTTCTTCTTTTGAAGTGAAAAAATGGCGGGGAATTAAAATGGCTTTTCTATAAGATACGTAAATCGCAATTATTTTATTGTTGACAATGATTTTTCTAAAATCCTCCAACGTATACTTATACGAACCTCTGCATGATGCATACTAATCATGCGGACAAAACGTCGTTTTTGCCATCAAGAACCGGATTCCGGCAGGAATTCGGAATGGCGACGGAAGCCGTATTCCTGCCGAAAATCCAGGCCGGGCACATTATTTTCCCTTGCCGAGCTCGTCCGCCATGTCGAAGCAGCGGTCGCCGAGTTTCTCAATCTGGCGGACGATGTCGAGGTAGAGAAGCTCCGCCTTGACGTCGGCACCGCTTTCGAGGCGTTTGCGCGCGATTTTCTTGAGCGATTTCCGCTCGCCGTCGATTTCCTGCTCAAGCTCGGAGGCGAATTCGAACTGCTCGCGGGAAAGGCGCTGAATCTTCGAGACGTTCTTGTAGATGAACTGGAGGAACTGCCGTGAAAGCTCGAAATACGGAAGAAGCTTCTCCAAATCCTCGCTGCGGAACGGCATCTCCTTCTCCACGGCTTTCTTTATCTGACCGGCAATCGAAAGGCATCCGTCCGCCATGCTCTCGAATTCCTCGGAAATGAGGAGCATGTGCGAGACGTTCTGCTTCGACTCGTCGCTTATGTTCAGGCTTGAGCAGCGGATGAGGTAATGCGTCAGCTGCAGATGCATCTGGTCGGTGAAATCCTCGAGCCGCTCGATTTTCGCGTATCCGTTCTCCACGAACGCGGAATCCATCTTGCTGATTCCAATCTGGAGCTCGTCGAAAATCTCCACGACGACGTCGGCAAAATCGGCGATTTCCTTCTGCGCCTGGATTACGCACGTTTCCGGCATGTCCTGCGCCGTCTTCTCGTTGAACTCGAATTTGTAGACGCGCTCGCCGTCCTTCTCCTTGTCCTTGATAATTCTCCGCGTGATGGTCGCAATCTGGCGCGGGAACGGGATGAATATAATCGTCGCGATAACCTTGAACGCCGTGTTGAGGAGGGCGATGTGGTACGAGATGTTCTTCGCCGTTATGTCGCCGGGAATTATCGATTCGATGAGGAACAGGAACGGGCGGAAGAAAACGAGCGCGAGAATGCTCGCCGAGCAGTTGAACATCACGTGGATGAGCGCCGTCCGTCTCGCGTCGTCGGTGCCGCCGATTGACGCCATTATCGAATCGATTGTCGAGCCCATCGTCGAGCCGATGACGAGCGCCGCGCCGATATGCCAGAACGAAGGCTCTGCCGCGGCGATAGTGATTACGATTGCCGTCATCGCGGACGACGAATGGATAAGCGCGGTAAAAAGGACGCCGACGATTACGGCAAGCACGATGCTGAACGTCCCGAACCCTTCAAGGTCGCGAACCGCGTCGATAAGTGCGGGAATCGTCTCGCCCGTTGACGGGTCTTTGAACGTGGACGAAAGCCAGCCCAAGCCGATAAAAAGCATCCCGAATCCCATGACCGCGATTCCGAGGCTTTCCTTCCGGAGCTTCTTCGCGAGCGTGAGGATGTATCCAAGCCCGAAAATCGGAATCGCGAACGTCTTGAGGTCGAAATCGAACCCGACGAGCGCGACAATCCACGCGGTAACGGTCGTTCCTATGTTCGCGCCAAAAATGACGCCGACCGTCTGCTCAAGCGTCACAAGCCCCGCGTTCACGAAGCCGACGAGCATGACGGTCGTCGCGCCCGACGACTGTATTATCATCGTAAGGATACAGCCCGTGAGAAGCCCCGTGAACCTGCTTCCCGTCATGAAGTTCAGCGCGCTTTTGAGCCTTTGGCCCGCGCTTTTCTGTATTCCGTCGCTCATGAGCTTCATTCCGTAAAGGAGGAAGCAAAGGCTTCCGGCGAAACTAACTATTTTCAGAACCATAATGCGACAGTATAGAGAAAATCGGGCGTTTGTTCGCCCCTTTGCGAAAAAAAACGCGCCGCAAAAACGGCGCGCATCCACCATCCGGCATCATGCCGGAAAACGGTTAAACATGCTCGGAAAATTCAGATTCCGAACTAGTCTGCTATTTGACGAAAAATTTCTGGATATATCCGACAGCCCAGATGAACAGGACAACGGCCGGAAGGATGTAGCTTATGTAAACGCGAATTCCCGCGGGGAATTTCAGGCCGCTGCCCGTGTTCGCCTCCGCGATGAAATTCTTGAATCCCCAGCCGTAGCGCGACGTGCAGAAGACGAGGTAGACGAGAGAGCCGAGCGGAAGGAGATTGTTCGACACGATGAAATCCTCGACATCCTGGATTCCTCCGATGCCGGGAATCTGGACGCCGCCCCACACATTGAACCCGAGCGCGCACGGAATCGAGAGCACCGTCACGAGCGCGAAATTCACGAGGACGGACTTCTTCCGGCTCCATCCGTGCATGTCGATTGCGAACGCGATTATGTTCTCGAAAACGGCGATGACCGTCGAAATCGCCGCGAACGACATGAAGACGAAGAACAGCGTTCCCCAAACGCGTCCGAACGGCATCGCGTTGAAGACGTTCGGGAGCGTCGCGAAGATAAGCCCCGGTCCCTGCCCCGGATTCACGTTGAACGCGAAGCACGACGGGAAGATGATGAAGCCCGCCATGAGCGCGACGAACGTATCAAGCCCGATGATGCTCGCCGCCTCGCCCGCCAGCGCCTTTTCCTTTCCGATGTAGCTTCCGAAAATCGCGAGCGCGCCGATTCCGAGAGAGAGCGTGAAGAACGACTGCCCCATCGCCGCGAAGACGACCTCGCCGATTCCGTTTTCCGCCATCTTCGAAAAATCAGGCTTGAGATAGAACGCGAGCCCATTCGCCGCACCGGGAAGCGTGACCGCGCGGACTGCGAGCACGACCATAAGGCAGAGCAGGCTCGTCATTATGACGGTCGAAACCTTCTCGACGCCGTTCTTGAGCCCGCGCATGCAGACCGCAAAACCGAGCGCAATCGCGACGAGCATCCAGACAACCTGCTCGCCCGGATTCGCCAGCGACGCCCCGAAAACAGCCGCGACTTCATCAGGAGAAAGCTCCGAAAAAATCCCGCGCGCGCTTTTCACCGTATACGAAAGCATCCATCCGGCAACCGTCGTGTAGAACATCATCAGAAGATAATTCCCCGCCGCGGCAAAATAACCGTACAGATGGAATTTCGAGCCGGGCTTCTCGAGCGCATGAAAGGAACGGACGGCGCTTTTCCCGCTCGCCCGCCCGACCGCGAATTCCGCGACCATTATCGGAAGCCCCAAAAGCACGAGGAACACGAGATAGAACAGCACGAACGCCGCCCCGCCGTATTTCCCCGTGATGAACGGAAACCGCCACACGTTCCCCAGCCCGATTGCGCATCCCGCGCTCGTCATGATGAACCCGATTCTTGATTTGAAATTTTCCCTGTTTTCCATAATGCGCAATTCTAGCAAGAAAACCAATGCGCTTACCACCCTTTTTTCGTTCTGAAGGCGGATTGCGGGAAATCGGGGAAAACAAAAAACGCCCCCATTGGCGGGGACGTTTTTGACGATGCGGGAAGGTCAGTCGACGAATTCGCGGGCAACCTGCTTTTCGGCGACGTAAAGGGTAAGCTCGGTTTCGTGCTCGACGACATACGGAACGGTGACTTTTCCGCCGGTGTGCTCGAACGAAACGAGTGTCGTCCGTTTTCCGTCCTTGGCGGCGACGAGCGACATGGAAACGGCGTACGGATAGCGGGAAATGTTAGCGGTGAAAATTCCCTGCACGTCCTTGTCCTGCTCGGACGGGAGCGCGACCTCGACTTCCATATGCGTGTAGTTCTTTACGTACTGGGAATCGAACGACTGCTGCTTCGTGACGGTTCCCGCGCGCTCGCCTTCAAGCGCTATATGGGGAACGAAATCGAAGACGATTTTCGACGACGCCATCATAGTAAGCATTTTCCCGAGCGAAAGCCCGACAACATTCGGAACTTTCGTCGTCTCGAACTCGGAGCCGCGGCTGACAATCAGCTTCACTTTGACCGGAGATGTAATCGGCGTTCCTTCTGGCGGGTCCTGCGCGATAATCGTTCCTGCCGGCGATTTGTCGGACTTGTAGCTCGGCTCGGAAAGGACGATGAGCGGATGGACGGAGCCGGCGAACATCGTCTGCAGCGCGATTTTCACGTCGTCGAGCATCTCTCCGACGTAATTCCCGACGTGGTCGACGATGACGCCCTTGCTGACAGTCAGGTTTATCCTGCGCCCCGCCTTCACGATTGCGCCCGCGTCCGGATTCTGCGTGAGGATTTTTCCCGCATCGTCAGGGTCGTCCGTATAGCGGAACTGGACTTTCTGATACAACTCCTTGTCCTGAAGCTCAAGAAGCGCCTGCCCCAGCTCCTTTCCGACGACATCGGGAACCATAACCTGCTCCTCGCCCTTCACCGTGGCGAAGAAAACGATGGCGCAGACGCCGCACATCAGCGCGATCGCGGCAACAACGGTCAGAAGAAGATTGAGGGCGCTCGCCTGAAGCTTTTCCAGATGCGTCTGCCAGAATCCCTTCCTGACCTCCTCTTTTTCCTTGGGCTGGATATTATTTATCTCATCCATAATTTCTTACCTTCCCCTACGATTTTTTGCCGCCGCCGGAAAAAGGGCGAAGGCAATCCCAAACGTATTCAGTGCTGCCCGAACGGACAGTCCGGGACAAAAGCGACATCTCAGCCGAGAACGGAGCCGACGAAATTCCGCGCGCCGTTCATGAACGACTTGTAATCCATCGCCTTTTTCTTTTCCCACTGAAGCTCCGACGCCACGAGAACGGAGCCGTCGCCGCACGCAATCTCGATTCCGACATTCTTCCTGTACGGCAGGACGGTTCCGGGAATGACGACATCGCGTATATCGGCCGTCGTCATCTCGGAAACGCGCGCGCGGAGGACGAGCAGCTTGACGCCGCCGCATTCCGTGAAGCACGACGGCCACGGCGTGAACGCGCGGATTCTGCGCTCGATTTCCTGCGCGGACATCTTCCAGTCGATAAGGCCGTCCTCCTTTTTTAGGAACGGCGTGTAGCTCGACTCGCCCGACTGCGCCTTCGCCTCCGGAAGGGAGAATTCATCCCCGGACGACGAGGCGCGGAGGATTTCTGAAAGAAGCGACGAGCCGGTATCGGTGACGCGGCTTTTCTTCCCGTACTCCTCGCCCGAGCCGTCCATCAGGGAAAGCGTCGTCTCCGTCCCGTCGAGCGGAATATCCGCGAACGAGAGAATGTCGCCCTCGTCGATTCCCTGCGCTATTTTCTGGACGCTCACGCCGAGGGAACTGTCCCCGCCGAGAATCGCGGCCGGAACGGGCGTGCATCCGCGGTATTTCGGAAGCGCGGACGGATGGAGATTGATGCCGCCAAGAGGAAACAGCGCGAGAAATTTCGGCCCGAAAATCCGCCCGTAATCGAAGGAGACGAGCACATCGGCTTTCAGCGCCGCAGCAGCCTCGCGCGCGTCTGCCATCAGATGGTCGAACGCGAGCACGGGAATGCCGAACCCTTCCGCCGCAAGGGCGACATCGGTCGGGACGAGCTCGCTTTTCCGCCCTTTCGCGCTCGGCGGATTCGTCAGCACGCCGACGATTTCCCAATTCGCGCCCGCCGATTCCCTCACGAGGTTCGACAGAACCATCGCAGAGGCAAGCGGGCTTCCAGCGTAAAGAACCCGGAGTTTTCTCATTTGCCCTTCTTCGCTTCCTTCGCGGCGATTTTTGCCGCAATCGAGGCGGCTTTCCGTTCCTTCGCGGCGGCTTTGGCGGCCGCCTTCTCCAGCCTTTTCTGCATTTTCGCCGTAACGTCCGACGCGAACGACGGGTCGCCGCGGTCGATGTACACGATTCCGTCGAGATGGTCGTTCTCGTGCTGGATTATCCGCGCGAGAAGCCCCTCCGCCTCAAGTGTGAACGGCTTTCCCTTCTCGTCCAGCGCCTGAACGGTGACCTTCGCGGGCCTTCTTATATTCTCGTTGAACCCCGGAAGAGAAAGGCATCCCTCCTCGTAATCGCACATCTCCGCGCTCGTCGAGACAATCTGCGGATTGATGAAAACGCGCTTCACGTCGTCGTCGGACATCACCACGAAAAACCGTTTCGATATTCCGACCTGCGGGGCAGCAAGCCCGACTCCGTTTGCCTCAATCATCGTCTCGAACATATCTTCAAAAAGCGCGCGCATCGTGTCGTCAATCTCGGACGGCTCGACAGCCGCGCACTTTTTCCTCAAAACTTCTTCACCCAACTTGTAAATCTTCATCGTCATGATTCGGAAAATGTAGCATAAATCGAAAAATGATTGAATGGCGCTTGCGCTTGCAGACCTGCGCGCGTTCTAAGTTCGGCTGTATCGGAGCAAGCGTGCGACGGTGCGCGGAGCGCACCTTCCGTACCCGGCTGGGCGGGGGCATGAAACGAAAAGGGCTTTCCGGATTTGCGGAAAGCCCTGCATCAAGCGCGATTATGCTCGCGAAAATGTCTGGTTATTTTCTTTTCAAGGTCACTTCGAGATTCTCAAATTCATCGGACAAGTCCAGAGTGAATTCTCCGTTCGCTATTGTCACTTCGTCCGTCGTTTTTGTCGCGACGTCAACGAGTTTTTCCTGCTCGTCGTCGTATTCCTTCGTCGCGGTACATCTTACCGTGCCGTCTTTTGTGGCGTCTCCGGTATATGTTCCGATTTCTATGGTGCCGTCGATTGTTGCCGTTGCGGCTGACTCGCCGGTTGCCACGGCGGTTGCGTTCATGTCGATTTTATACTCTTTGTTGTTGTAGAAGCTTGCGCGGACGGTGCAGGTGCAGATAACGCCGTCAGAATCCTGCGCGGAACCTGTTCCGACGTACTCCGCGACGCATTTAAGCGACTCTTCCTCGTCATCGGCGCAGGAAGCGAGACCGAAAGACAATGCCGCGAACGCAAACGCACCAAAAAGAATTTTTTTAACTGATTTCATTCGAAATCCTCCTTGAAAGTAGGTTATGGGTGTTAATATATACTCTACAAAAAAAAAGTAAACAAAATAATTCTGCTTTCACAATGAGGATGATGGTTCAGGGAAAAAAATGTGCACCTCCCAAAAATGCCTTCATCATTCGGGGGTGCACGCCATCAGACCTGTTCTGAAACTGAGTTTTCCGAACAGGTTCATTTTATGAAAAAGCGCTTTTATTTTCCGAGCCTGATTCTTGCGGCGCGGGCGTGTGCCGCCAAGCCCTCTGCGTCGCCGAGGATGCCGGAGAATTCCGCGCTCGCTCTTGCGCCGTCGCTTCCGGAAATCGCGCGGAGCGTCGTGACGGTTTTGAGGAACATCCGCACGGAAAGTCCGCCCGTAAAACGCGCGCTGCCGCTTGTGGGAAGCGTGTGGTTCAGTCCGGCAGCGTAATCGCCGAACACCTCCGCGCTTTCGTGACCGAGAAAAAGCGAGCCGTAGTTCCTGCAGAGGGACGCGATTCTGTCGCGCGCCTCGCCTTCGTCCATCGCAAGCTCAAGGTGCTCGGGCGCTTTTCTGTTCGCCGCCTCCGCCGCCTGCTCAAGCGTCTCGCAGATTATAATCTTTCCGCAATTCGCGACGCTTTGTTCGGCGGTTCCGCGCGTCTCAAGCGTCGAAAGCTGTTTTTCGATTTCGCGGGCTGTTTTTTCGGCAATCTCGCGGCTCGTCGTCGCCATCACAGGCTGAGCCACGACGTCGTGCTCCGCCTGCGCAAGTAAATCGGCGGCAAGCCACTCGGGATTTGCGGAATCGTCCGCGATGATGAAAACTTCGGTAGGTCCGGCAACCATGTCGATGCCGACCGTCCCGTAGACGAGCTTCTTCGCCTCGGCAACGAATTTGTTTCCCGGCCCGACGATGACATCGACGCGCGGAACAGATTCCGTCCCGAACGCCATCGCGCCAACAGCCTGGCTTCCGCCACACGCGAACGCCTTCGTCACCCCGCAAATGTACGCAGCCGCCATTATGTTCCCGTCGGCATACGGTTTTCCTCCGACAAACGGATTTCCCGGAACGCCCCTGCCCGTTTTCTCCGCCTCCGCCCTGTCATCGGGATGAACGCGCGGAGGCGTGCAGAGGATTATCTCGCCGACGCCGGCAGCTTCAGCGGGCGTCGCCGTCATCACGACCGTAGAGACGAGGGGAAAGCGGCCAGCGGGAACGTACAGTCCCGCACGGGAAACGGCAATCGTTTTCTGCCCGGTAAAAACGCCCGGCTCAAGCTCGACCTCGAAATCGTCGAAGCTCTCGCGCTGTCTTTTTGCGAACCTGAGCGCAAGGTCGTGGCTGTATGAAATCGCGTCGTAAAGCTTCGGGTTTTCCTTCCGGAGCCTGTCCGCCTCAAACGCGAGCTCCGAGCGCGGAATCTCGAACGAGCGGGGGCTCGACACGTCGAATTTCGCGCCGTACTCGCGCAGCGCCGCGTCCCCGCGCTTCTGAACGTCAACGAGCACGTCCTTGACGATATCTATCGAGCCGCCGAAATCCCTTCCCGAGAAAAACGAATCGGGCACGTCCTTGTAGTTCACAATTTCTATCATCTCTTCATCCTTTCGTTCCCGCGATGCGGGCGCGACAGACAAAAAGTACCACAAATCGGCACAACTTTCAGCGGGAATCGCCGCCCGAAAAAGGAATCTCGATGCGGATTCTCGCGCCACGGGGGGCGACGTTCTCCGCGGATATGCTCCCGCCGAGCGCCCCGATTATGACGCGCGCGATGCTCAAGCCAAGCCCGCTTCCCCCGTCAGCCCTGTTGTGCGCCTTGTCGCCCCGGAAAAAACGCTCGAACACGTGCGGAAGGACATCGCCGGAAAATCCGGGGCCGTCATCGTCGGCAAAAACGACGACGGAAGAACAGCAGCGCTCGGCTTTCAGCGAAACGGCGCATTCTTCGCCGGCATAGCGGACTGAATTCGACACGACGACGGTAAGAACCTGATGGAGCAGCTCGAAGTCGCTTCTCACGGCGCACTCCTCCCCCGCGGAAATGTCGAACGACACGAGCGGCGCGATATGGGCGAATTCGTCGCGGATTCTCGAAAAAAGCGGGAGGAATTCGACGCGCTCCGATTTCGGCGTTATCCGTCCGTTCTCGATTCTCGAAATCTGCAGCAGGTTCGCTATTATCGATTCCATCGACTTCGCCTCCTTCCGTATGGAAAGAAGCGATTTCTCAAGCTGCCCCGCATCGTCCTTGCCCCACCGCAGAAGCAGGTTCGCCTGCCCGAGGACGACGGCGACGGGCGTCTTCAGCTCGTGGGAGACATCGCTCGTGAACTGCCGCTCGCGCTCGAAATCCGCGTTGAGCCGGGAAAAAAGGCTGTTGAACGCGGACGCAAGCTCGTCGATTTCGTCGCCCGTCCCGGAAAGGGAGAGCTGCGTGTCAAGGCTGGAGCTGGATATCTTCGATGCCGCGCGCGTAATCCGCACGACGGGCTTCATCGTGTTCTTCGTTATGAGAAGCGAAATCAGGAACGAGAAAATGAGGATGGGCGACGTCACAAGAAGCGCAGCGCGGAAAATCGCCGACGCGAACCGCTCCGCATCTTCTCGCTCTATGTCGCGGGACGTCTGGATGACAAGCGTTTTCCCGTCTATCTCGACCTTCTTCGAAAAATACCTGATGCTCAGATTCCCGTCGATAAAGAAATTGCGCTGAAAATGGTGCCGAATCTTCCCGTTCGTTTCCTCAAGGACAGGAAGGAGCGGGTCG
This sequence comes from Treponema saccharophilum DSM 2985, assembly GCF_000255555.1. Lineage (GTDB taxonomy): Bacteria > Spirochaetota > Spirochaetia > Treponematales > Treponemataceae > Treponema_D > Treponema_D saccharophilum. Next base: position 33,337 of record NZ_AGRW01000037.1, on the reverse strand, counting down.
TTCGTGCTCAAGACGAGCCCGTCCGCAGTGCTGACGACGAACGAAATGTAATAGGGAATAACATTCTTCGGCGGCGGCGGAAATTCCTCGCGCGGATTCGGGCTTTCCGTCCGGCGCCGAGCGCGCGGCAAATCGATTTCGCCCATCGCCCGCCTGACAATCATCCGCTCAATAGTACCGGCAGCATCGACAAGCTCGGAATTCTGCCGCGCGATGCTGAACGACTGCACGACGCCGACAAACGCGACGGAAAGGACGAGGATTGCGACGGAAAGGACGAGGAAAAACCTGAACGCGAGCCGTACGGCGACAGTGCTGAAGAACCGCCCCATACGCGACTATTCCTCCTGAAATTTGTATCCAAGGCCGCGGACGGTGACGATGTAGCCGCTTCCGATTTTTGAGCGGAGGTAGCCGACATAGACGTCGACCGTGTTCATGTCGATGTAATGGTTCTTTCCCCAAATCGCGTCGATTATCTCGTCTCGGCTCATCACTTTGCCCGGGTTCTCCATAAAATTCTTGAGCATGAAGAATTCCGTCTTCGACAAGCTGAGCGACTCGCCGCCTACGGTCACGCCCATCGAATTCATGTTCATCTCGATGTCGCGTATCCGTATGACAGCCGGCTTCAGGGGCGCATCCATCCTGCGGAAAATCGCGTTCATCCTCGCCAGAAGCTCCTCAATCTCGAACGGCTTGGCGATGTAGTCGTCCGCCCCGGAATTCAGCCCGTTTATTTTGTCGATTGTCTCGCCGCGCGCCGTCTCAAGAATAATCGGAACGGAAGATTTCGCGCGGATTTTCCGGAGAACCTCAAGTCCGTTGATTTCCGGAAGCATGACGTCGAGCAGAATCATGTCGGGCGATTCCTTCTCGAACAGCTCGATTCCCTCGCGCCCCGTCCGCGCGACGACCGTCTCGAACCCGTCGTGCCGCAGCTCCGCCTCAACGAAATCGGAGATTCCTCCGTCATCCTCAACAATCAGTATTTTTCGCATAATTGCCTCCTGCAAGAAAATCGCCCAGATTCGGAACTGGTTACCTTAAAATGCGATGTTCAATTTTGAACTCGTCTACCCGAGCGACAACGAAATCATCGAACAGATCCAGTCATTTTGCGCACGCCATGACGACAGGGAAAACAGGATTTCCGCCCCAGAACGGATATATTTCCCCGAGCTCCACCGTGCCGATGCCGCCGCAGGGAATAACGACGCGGACCGTCATTCCGTTTCTGCTGAACGATACGTCGGCATTCCGCGGAACGGACGCGCCGTCCATCCTCATCGACTCCACCGCGACGCTCGAAGGCTCCACGGGACGGCTGAACACGACGTGAACGACCGTCTCCCCGCCTTTTTCCTCGCATGACGAGCGCACCACGGAAAAACCGCCGCGGTCAGGAATCCGCCTTCCGCCGACAGCCCCGCACGAAAGCGGAGGACGCGCCTGAGCCTCCCCGCTGGAAGACAGCCCAAAAATGGAAACCGCAAAAAAAGCGGCAGCGACAAGAACAATCCGCCTCATGTACATCCCCCAGTTACGGAAAACCGGTTCCCGCGACTTTTTTATTCTAGCGGAAAAGAAACGTTTTATCCCCTGAATTCACGGGGCATTGAGAAAACGCTTATCGATGTCTCAATGCTCTTTTATAAAAGCGCACATCCCGCACGCTATTATGTAATCCGTCCGGAATCGGAATCCGGGAGTTCAGAACATATCCCGTTACCGATTTCCGGCACTGTCTGTTCTTAATCATATAAGCGGACGGGGTGATTCCCGTTCAAGGAGAAAAAATGACAAAGACGACAAAGACGGTCGCGGCCTTCACCATGGCAGCGCTTCTTTCCGGAGTGGCATTCGCGCAGGAAAAAAAATCCGACGACAAGGGAAAGGCTTATTTTCCCGCACCGGACTTCCGCGAAAGGAAAATGCCGCACATGATGAACGGAATGTGGGCAGCAAACACGGACAGCTCGCTCATCATCGGAAAAATCAAATCCATCGACAACGACAGTGGAAAGATAAAAGTGACGAACGCCGACGGAAAGGACATCGACATCCTCGCCACGCCGTTCACGCGGATAGTTCTTGAGCCGACGAAGGAAGAGCGCGACAAGATGCGCGAGGAGATGCGCGAGCTCCGCATGAACGCGAAATCCGACAAAACCGACTCCGAAGCTGAATTCGCGAAAGCCCGCAAAATGGAGCCGCCCGCGACGAAGACGGTCGCAGACCTCAAAAAGGGAACGTGGATTGTCGTTTCCTCGTTCAACACCGACACAAAAGCGCGCGTCGCGCAGATGATATTCGCAAAAACGGCTGAATAATCTCCCCCCCCAAAAAAAACGGAAACGCCCCGCCTGACAAAATCCGGCGGGGCGTTTCCGTTGAAGGCGCATCGGAATGCGCTGCTATTTTTCCTTGTGGCGGCGGTCAAGCTCGTCGTAAACGTTCTTCCAGCTGACGCCTTCCTTGTACATGAGAACGCTGACAAAATAAAGAAGGTCGGCAGCCTCCCAGACAACTTCCTCCTTCGATTCGGCGTCGTCGGTAAGCTCCTCCGCCTCCTCCATCACCTTCTCGCGGACTCGCTTGTCGTCGAGCGTGGCGGTGTAGCTGCCCGGGCGCGGGTTGGCGAACCGCTCGGATATGACGTCGTACAGGCGCTCCATCGACGATTTTGCGTCGGGGGCGGCGGAGAAGCACGTCCAGCTTCCGGTGTGGCACGTCGGCCCGTTGGGAATGACGGTCGCAAGAACGGTATCGCGGTCGCAGTCTGCGCGAAGGCGGACGATTTCGAGGAAATTCCCGCTTGTCTCGCCCTTCGTCCAGAGTTTGTTCCTCGTGCGGCTGAAGAACGTGAGCTTTCCGGTGTCGAACGATTTCTCCATCGCCTCGCGGTTCGCGTATCCCATCATAAGAACCTCGCCGGCAGTCGACTGCGCTATCACGGGAACCATGCCGCCGACCTTCTCCCAGTCGAGGCAGCCGATGAACGAATCGCGGAGGGATACGGCGCCCGTATAAAGCGCCATCCCGAGCTGGACGTCGCAGCCCATTTTCTCAAGCTCCACAATCTGCTCGAGCGAATTCACTCCGCCGGCAACAACGACGCGGCATTTTACGGCATCGCGGAGCGCGCGGCACGACTCCATGTCGGTTCCCTGCATGCAGCCTTCTTTCTCGACGCAGGTGAAAAGAAGCTCCGAGCAATATTTCTCGGCGGCCTTTGCGCCCTCGACGAGCGGAATGTCAACAGTCTCCGTCCATCCTTTGACAGCAATTTTTCCGTGAATCGCATCGACGCTTATGATGATGCGCTGCTTTCCGATTGCGGCGACAAGCTCGTCGAGGAACGCGGTGTTGAGCAGCCCGTTCTCGCCGGGATTCTCGTTCCACGCCGCGCTTCCGACAATCACTTTTTCCGCGCCGAGGGAAATGAGCTCGCGCGCCTTCTTCACGTCGCGGATTCCGCCGCCGACGCGGACGTTCCCCTTGCGGAGGAGGGATTTCAGAAGCGGCGTGTTCGCGGTGTTTCCCTTCGCGTCCGTGTTCCTGAGCGCCTGATCCAAGTCGATTGCGGCGACTTCCCCGTATTTATCGAATTCGGAAATGAGAGAATCAGCATCGTCGCGCTGAAGCACCAAATCCTTTCCGTTCTTGAGCTGGACAACGTGTCCGCCCTTCATGTCAATTGAAGCGATAACCATAATGAAGCGAATTATACAGAAAAACGAATCTTTTTGGGATTGGATTGCCCTTTTAGCCGAAAAATCCCGAACGCAAAAAAAGCCCGCAGCACCGGGGTTACGGTAGTGCTGCGGGCACACGGCGCACGCGTTGTTTTTCGCGTGTTTACCATTTACTTATCGGAGCGTGCGCACGCAACTCCCGCTAAGCGGGAGTGCGCCTTGATGAGCGCACGGGGCAAAGCGTGGTTTTCCTCGCGTTTGCCGTTTGATTGGAGCGTGCGCACGCAGTTCCCGCTAAGCGGGAGTGCGCCTTGATGGGACGCACGGGGCAAAGCGGGGTTTTCCTCGCGTTTGCCGTTTTCTTATTGGAGCGTGCGCACGCAGCTACCGCTAAGCGGGAGTGCGCCTTGATGAGCGCACGGGGCAAAGCGTTTTTTCCTCGCGTTTGCCGTTTGATTGGAGCGTGCGCACGCAACTCCCGCTAAGCGGGAGTGCGCCTTGATGAGCGCACGGGGCAAAGCGTTTTTTCCTCGCGTTTGCCGTTTGATTGGAGCGTGCGGGAACGAGATATGTCCCGCGCGTTTATCGGCTGCGGCTTTTTGCTTCGGGAACTTAGTCCTGGAGCGCATCGAAGCCGGACTCGCCTGTTCTGACTTTCACGACATTCTCTACACCGCTTACGAAAATCTTTCCGTCGCCGATGTGGCCTGTGCAGAGCGCGCTCCTTGCAGCCTCGACGACTTTCTCGACGGGAACAGCCGACACGACGACATCGACACGGACTTTCGGGACAAGTGTGACGTCGACGGGAATTCCACGGTAGAATTCGCTCGCGCCTTTCTGGACGCCGCATCCCATGACCTCGCTGACTGTCATTCCCGTCACGCCGATGGAGTTGAGCGCCTTCTTGAGCGTGTCGAACTTGCTCCGCCGCGTGATTATGACAACCTTCCGCATCGGAATCGTCTCGCCGACGGTGCTTTCCTTCGCGACGGGCTGGACGATGTGGAGGTCGACGTGGTTCTCCCGCGCCTCCTCAATCTCGTCCTCGCTGTATGAAATCGCGAAGCCCGCATAGCTTGAGTCGAGACCGTGCTCAAGCTTGTCGAGTCCGACAATCTCCTCCTCCGCGGAAACGCGAAGCCCCACGGTTTTCTTGAGGATGAGGAACACAATCGTAATCGTAACGACCGTCCAGATTGCCGTGATTCCCATTCCGCCGAGCTGCTTTCCGAGCTGGGAAAGACCGCCGCCGTAAAAAAGCCCCTCGCTAATTCCGGCAACGGAGAATCCCGGGGCGCTTTTCGTCGCGAAAAGACCAACGGCGATTGTTCCCCAAATTCCGTTCATCATGTGGACGCCGACCGCGCCGACTGGGTCATCGATGTGGAGAACGTTGTCGAGAAGGCGGATGCCGAATATGACGAGGACCCCCGCCACAAGACCGATTATCGCGGCTCCCGCGCAATCAGTCACATCACACGGAGCGGTAATCGCGACGAGACCTGCAAGCGCCGCGTTCAGGCACATAGAAACATCGGGTTTTCCGTAGCGCACCCACGTGAAAATCATCGCGACGACAGTTGCGACAGCGGGAGCGACCGTCGTCGTGAGGAAGACCGAGCCGAGAGTCGCCAAATCAGTCGCCGCGGCACCGTTGAATCCGTACCAGCCGAACCAGAGGATGAAGCATCCGAGCGCGCCCATCGCGATGTTCGAGCCGGGGAACGCGCGCACGCTGACGACGCGCCCTGTTTCATCGCGGCTGAATTTTCCGAGGCGCGGGCCGAGCATCCACGCGCCGACGAGGGCGCAGATTCCGCCGACCATGTGTATGCAGTTCGAACCTGCGTAATCGTGGAATCCCCACTGCGCGAGGAATCCGCCTCCCCACACCCAGTGCGCCTCAATCGGGTAGATGATTCCCGAGATAATCGCCGAATAAAGGCAGTATGTCGAGAATTTCGTCCGTTCCGCCATCGCGCCCGAAACGATTGTCGCAGTCGTGGCGCAGAAAACGAGGTTGAAGACGAAGTTCGAGTAATCGAAGCTCGCGTATCCGGAGAAAACGCCGAATCCAGGCTTTCCTAAAAACGACCAGATTCCGCGGGAAACCTCTCCCGTCGCGGGGTCGGTATAGCTGAGCATGAAAGAAGAACCGATGAGGAACCACATCACCGTTCCGATGCAGAAGTCCATAAGGTTCTTCATTATGATGTTGCCTGTATTTTTCGCGCGGGTGAATCCAGCCTCCACCATCGCGAATCCCGCCTGCATCCAGAACACGAGCGCGGCGCCAATCAGGAACCACGCTCCCCAAATCTCCCCGTGAAGAGAAGAGACGATTTCCGAAACGTCCATAAAAACCTCCGCATCTATCGCCCGCAGCAAAAAACGCAAACGGACAAAAAAAAGCGCGCACCGACTTCCGCAACCAGGAAGACGATGCACGCCGTTGTGCAAAAAAAATATGCAATGGCAGCGACCGGAACACGATGTTTCCGGGCACGCCGTTTTTCGGATTTTCCGGAAAGCCGATTCCCAAAAAATCCTAAAGAAACAAATGCTCCGCCGCAAAAAAGCGAATGCCGTTCCAGCGGCGGAAGGTCAAAATCCGCGAGAAGGAACAGATTCCGCTCAGACGCGGAACACGAGGTCCTCGTAGCAGGGGAACGGCTTGAACTCATCCCCGAGCAGCGGCTCGATTTCGTCGGCAAGCGCGCGTGTCTCCGCCATGACCGGAATCACGCTGTCAACGTATGCGCGCGCGACTGCCATGACGTCGCCGCACGCCTTTGCGGCAAGATGCTTCGAGCAGAGTTCCTCGGCTTTTGCCGCGAGCGAATCGACAAGCCCGTCGAGTTTGGTGAGGAGCGCAATCTCCGCCTGAGCCTTCGCGCCGGGAACGACCGCCTTCAAGTCGGCGACCGTCTTGGAAACCGCGGAAATGTATTTGTAGCACGCTGGAAGAATGTCCTTCGACACCATTTCGAGCATGACCTGAACTTCGATGTTCAGAACCTGGGCGTATTTCTCGAGTTTCGTCTCGTAATGCGCTTCCATCTCCTCCTTCGTGTAGACGCCCATCTCCGTGTAGAGGCGGACGTTCTTCTCGTCGAGGTAATGGGCGACGGCATCGGGCGTCGTCTTCAGCTCAAGCAGCCCGCGACGGTGCGCCTCTGCCTTCCATGCGTCGTCGTATCCGTTTCCGTTGAAAACGATTCTCCAGTGAGCCTTGACCTCGCGCGAGATGAGCGCGTTGAGCGCGCTCTCAAAATCGGAAGCCTTCTCAAGCTCGTCCGCGAATTCCTTGAGGGAATATGCGACGATTGAGTTGAGCGCCGTGTTCGGGCCGGCAATCGAAAGCGCGGAGCCGCACGAGCGGAACTCGAATTTGTTTCCGGTGAACGCGAACGGGGACGTTCTGTTCCTGTCCGTCGAATCTTTCGGAATCGGCGGGAGTACGTCGACACCGATTGCCATCTTCTCAAGCTTGTTCGAATCGTAGGGCTTGTCGGCGTAAATCGCGTCGAGAACCTTGTAAAGCTCGTCGCCGAGGTAGACGCTGATTATCGCGGGCGGAGCCTCGTTCGCCCCGAGGCGGTGGTCGTTTCCTGCCGACGCGACGGAAATGCGGAGCAAATCCTGGTTCTCATCGACAGCCTTGAGTATCGCCGTGAGGAAAAGGAGGAACTGCGCGTTCGATTCGGGAGTCTTTCCAGGCTCAAGGAGGTTCTCGCCGTCGTTCGTCGAAATCGACCAGTTGTTGTGCTTTCCGGAACCGTTCATTCCCGCGAACGGCTTCTCATGAAGAAGGCATTCAAGACCGTGCCGTTTGGCGACTTTCTTCATGACTTCCATCGTAAGCTGGTTCTGGTCTACGGCGAGGTTCGTCGTGGAGAAAATAGGCGCCATCTCGTGCTGCGCGGGCGCGACCTCGTTGTGCTCGGTCTTGCTCGGAATGCCGTATTTCCAAAGCGTCTCGTTCAAATCTTCCATATATTTGACGATTCTCGGATTGAGAGCCGCAAAATACTGGTCGTCCATTTCCTGGCCCTTCGACGGTTTCGCGCCGAAAAGCGTGCGTCCCGTCATGCGCAAATCCTTGCGCTGCGCCCACAAATCGTGGTCGACGATGAAATATTCCTGCTCGGAACCGACCGTCGTGGAAACGTGCGTCACGTTCGTCTTTCCGAAAAGCCGGAGCACGCGCAGGGCCTGCTCGTTGATTGCCTCCATAGAGCGGAGAAGCGGCGTCTTCTTGTCGAGCGCCTCGCCCGTGTACGAGCAGAACGCCGTCGGAATGCAGAGCGTGTGTTCCTTGATGAACGGATATGAGGTCGGATCCCAGACAGTGTATCCGCGCGCCTCAAACGTCGCACGGTGGCCGCCCGACGGGAAAGACGAAGCGTCCGGCTCGCCCTTGACGAGTTCCTTTCCGCTGAACGTCATTATCACAGTTCCGTCTTCCTGGGGATTTATGAACGAATCGTGCTTCTCAGCTGTTACGCCAGTGAGCGGCTGGAACCAGTGCGCAAAATGCGTCGCGCCATTCTCTATTGCCCATTCCTTCATCGCATGCGCCACGACGTTCGCGACATCGAGCTGCAACGGAGCGCCGTCGTCGAGCGTCTTCTTCAGAGCCTTGAAAGTCTCCTTCGGCAGCCGGTCTTTCATAGCCTTCTGGTTGAAGACTTTGCTTCCGAACAATTCAGGAACATTCGTCATGTTCAGTACCCCCAAAAAAATCTTTCTGAAACAAAAAAAGGCGATGTACGAACCCTTCTCTTTCTGAAAAGGATTTGTACATCGCCTTTGATGTATGCGGAGAATCTACCGCTTTTCAAAAAAACATTCAAGCGCTTTTTCCCCGGGATTTTTATCAGAGGATTTCATCGGAAAACATAACCCCGCACCTTCCCGCCGATTTCATCTTGTACAGCGCGATGTCCGCATTGCTGAACAGCCTTCCGCCCGCTCCGTTTTTGGAGAACGCGGCGCCGACGCTGACGGAAAACGGCACGGGGCAATCCGCGCTCGCGACGAGAAGCTCGGCGTTTATATCGTCGATTTTCTCGCGCACAGCCTTTATCGCGGAACCGATTCCGTCCGGCGAATCGGGAATTTCCGTCAGGAGAACGGCAAATTCGTCGCCGCCGTAGCGCACCGGATAATCGCCGTCCCTAAAATAGCGCGTCATCATATCGGCAAGCCGCTTAAGCGCGGCATCGCCCATCTCGTGCCCGTGCATGTCGTTTATCTTCTTGAACTTGTCCACATCGAGGAGAAGAAGCCCCACAATCTCGCCGGAACCGCAGTGCTCCTTCACGAGCGACTCGAACGCGCCCCTGTTCAGTATGCCAGTCAAAGAATCGTGCTCCGCCTCGAATTTCAGCTTTGCCTTCGCGGCGTTGTTCGAGAGGAACATCCTGTTGTAGACGGCGGCAAGATAGCGGAATTCGACGGCGCCCGCCAGCTCGATTTCCGTCTGCTCCCTGATGCATTTCATGAAGACCATTATCGGGCGGAGGATGAGCTTTTCGATAAGGATGAACGCGGACAGGACGAGCGCAAGCATTATCGCGACGAACACGCCCTGCTTCAGAAGCGAGTCGCGGAAATCGCGCCAGCTCGCATCGTGCAGGCGCTTGTACCTGTCCAAAATCCGCATCATCGCCATCTCGAGGCGGCTCATAATCCGTTCCTTCTCGTTCGCGTAATGCTCGTCAAAAACAAGTTTGTAGGCAAGAGCGAGCTTCTCTTTTTCAGGAAGGGAAACCTCCTCTGCGGGAATGACGAACGCCGCGACCTCGGCAGGATATTCCGACTCAGGGATTCCCGCGGAAATAGCCGCGAGCTTCATCGCGTGGACTTCGTATATTATCAGGTCGTTCGAATTCCCCAGCGCGGCGGCAAGCAGGCCGACGGAATCCTCAAGCTCGGAGCCGACGCATTCCATTATGTCGCCGAGGGAGTTCTCCCTGTTCTTCCGCTCATTCACCTCGTCGAAATACCCTTTCATGAACCGGATATTCTTCGTCACGACGAACTGCCGCGCGGAATCGGTCAGAAAATCGGACGCCTTCCCGATTCTGCGCACGTCATCCTGCAGCCGGACGTAATTCTCCACATCCTGGCTCATCTTGAGGAAGCTGCGCGCGACGAAAAACAGCCAGACAACCGTGCATGAGGTCATGCACAGCGCACCGATGAGCAATCCTATGCTGAGCGAACGAATTTTTACCTTCATTCCGTATCCCTGCTGTTTCCCGCGCACAAAAAAATCAGCTTTGTCAGACAGATTTCTTCAGCCGCTCAATCTCCTCGTGCTGGACATCGAACCTGCGCATAACCTCGTCGATGACAGCCTGCTTCGGATCGGGATGGTCTGCCGGAAGCGTTTCGAGGAAATCCTTCCTGAACGATTTGCAGTCGAGGACAGGGGAAGCCGTTATTATCTGCACCGCGGGGTCAACGATATCGGCGAGCATGTCGTTCGGATGCTCCATGTCGATGGAAAGGCAGCTTCCGTTTATCGTCACGAGAATCATAACGTCGAACATCCTGAGATACGAGTCGATTTCCTTCAGGCCGCGCTTCGTCTCGGGATGACCGGGCCGGTAGCGCGTTCCGCTCGGGAACACGAGGATAACCTCGCCCTTGCGCTTGCATTCGTCCATCGCCCGCATCGCCGCAAGGTTTATAGAGCGCGCCTTCTTTTCCTCGGCAATCCGCTCCTCCTCGCTCTGCGCGTTCTCCTCGTTCTTCGTGAGCGAGCGCGTCGGATAGATGACGACGCGCGTGAACCCTTCCGCGAACGCGCGCACCATGGGGTCGTCCTCGTTGAGCTTCATTCCCGCGATCGCGACGATTCTGTCCGCAAGGTCGCGCCCCTCTTCCCCGAGGTCGTGCTGAAGCAGATAGATGAGCGCGGGAAGGTCGGTGTTCGAGTAATGCTCCATCAAAATCAGCGCCTTTTTTCCCGCCTTCACCGCATCGAGAAACGCGCGGAAATTCTCCTTTCCTTCAAGGCGGCTTCCCTCCGCCATATTCTCCCCGACGAGCACGTCCATCAACGCCTTCGTCTTGGGGTTCGCCTTCTGGTAGACGTTCGTAGCGTCGATTTTTGCCGCAGCCACCGAAAATTCGCCGAGCTGCTTGAACCAGTCGCCGTATTTCTCCCGGATTGAAACGCCCATTTATCATCTCCTTCTCTGATTGTCCCCGCATCTTTGCGGAAAAAATATCCTCGTATTGTAATTTTCCCTCGTTGTTTTTTCAATGCGTTTGCTTTGGCTTTCAGCGTTCTCAGTTCGGCTTGACGGGAGCAAACGTTCGCCGGTCGCATTGCGCAACTCCCCCCGAACTCACCACGGAGGTACGCGCACCAGCGCGTGCCGGCGCACGCTTGCTCCGACGATGCCGATTTTGGAACGAAAGACGGGCTGCAAACACCCAAAAGGTTCGTGTTGCGAAAATCCAATCAGCACTCCCCAGAACTCACCACGGAGGTACGCGCACCCGCGCGTGCCGGCGCACGCGTGCTCCGACGATGCCGAATTTGGAATGAAAGACGGGACTGCAAACACCCAAAAGGTTCGTGTTGCGAAAAATCAAATCAGCGCTCCCCAGAACTCACCACGGAGGTACGCGCACCAGCGCGTGCCGGCGCACGCTTGCTCCGACGATGCCGAATTCGGAACGAAAGACAGGGTTGCAAACACCCAAAAGGTTCGTGTTGCGAAAAATCTAATCAGCATGCCCCAGAACTCACCACGGAGGTACGCGCACCCGCGCGTGCCGGCGCACGCTTGCTCCGACGATGCCGATTTTAGAACGCAAGGCGGCTTGCAAGCGCGCATTTTTTTCGCTTTATCAAAGATTCCGTTGTATAATAGGCGAGTTCGGTCACGGATGAAGTGATGACGAACGCAACTGAAAGCAGACATCTTTATCAGGAGGAGTGCAAATGGTCATTTCAATCGGAACATATGTAACCTTGAGGACGGAAAAAATCGTCGCCCTCGTCGGATTCGGAAACGCGAGCGTGGAAATCGTCATGAATCCGGTATCAATCTGCTTTGATTTCGGGGACGAATCCGAACAGCAGAATTTCCTCGAGCTGCTCAAAGTCGCCATGACGGCGGAAGGCGAGCAGGCGAAAATCATCGCGGACGGACTGAAAAACATCCCGTACAAGAATTTCAGCAGCTACAGCAACAGAAGCTCCGACTCACGCCTCAGGGACATCGCCACCGACATCGCCACATCGAAATAGCGTTCCGGAACGCCTTCTGTGACTTCAATCACAGAAAAAAATCCGCATACCGTTCATAATGCGCGGAAAACGGGGGTTCCGCACGGAATCCCGGAACATCAAGCGAAAAGGAGCAGCATATGGAAATCACAATCACAAACGACAACTTCGAGAACGAGGTTCTGAAATCTGACAAGCCCGTCCTCGTGGACTTTTGGGCTCCGTGGTGCGGCCCGTGCAAAATGATGGGTCCCGTCGTCGCGGCAATCGCGGAGGAAAACGAGGGAAAAATCAAGGTCGGAAAATGCGACGTCGACGAGAACGGCGAGCTTGCGCAGCAGTTCGGCATAATGAACATCCCGTGCTTCATCCTCTTCAAGAACGGAAAGGAAGCCGCGCGCGCAATCGGCGGAAAGGCGAAGGAAGACCTTGCGGCGTTCGCGCTCCAGTAATCAACGGTTTCTTCTATAGAAAAGCGATGTCCTTCAACGGACATCGCTTTTTTTGTCCGCCCAGAAAAAACGCATCAAGATGTTTTTCAGGGCGCTGGGAAAATTAAGCCTCATTACGGGAAAGCCTTATTTTTCGCATGGCGCGTGAACTGAATAATCAAAAATAAACAATGTTTTTTACTTTTCATATGTTGTATATTCTTCAAAAAGAAAAAGGAATCCGCATTTTTGACGCGGATTTTGGGAGGAATCATAATGAAAAGAATTATCGCGGCATTTTCGCTCGCAATTCTTTCTTTCGCAGCATTCGCAGGCGGAACGCTCAAGGCTGACGACTGCGCGGCGGGCGACATAGCGGCAGGAAAAAAAGTAGTCGTGAAAGGCTTCACGCTGACGGCACCGGACAAAGGTCTCAAAGTAGAAGATAAATCGGCGTCGCCGATAAAGAACGGAGACGTGTCTTACGCGAAAAGAATCAAGATGAACGGCGCTGACGGTTTCGTCGAATTCAGCGCGAAGGCCGGTGAGAAAATCTCCGTCGTGGCGACAAGCACTTCGAAGGACAAAGCCCGCGAAATCATCATAACGGACAACAAGAACAAGAAGCTTTCGCGCATGGAGGCGCCCGCATGGAACATGGAGACGCCGCTGTTCACTGAGGGGACGTTCGACGTTCCGGAAGACGGGATTTACCGCGTGAAGGGTTTCGGCGGCGGCGTATACATCTTCGAGCTTTCCGTAAACTAATGCTGCCCGCGGATTTCGGATTCGGAGCAGTTTTTATGGGGAAAGCCTGAATGGCGCACCTGACCCGGGAATGGAGGGAACGCGGAGAACAAAGCGCCCCGCGTTTTCCCGGGTTTTCTTTTGTCCCTGTCCGTAAAAACGGTCGATTTATTTTTTGCCATGCCGAGCAGCTTTCGCAAAAAATCAGGCATTCACCGGAAATCCGGACAGCGCGTTCTTTTTATGCGTCCCAACGTTTTTTTCCGGCGATTGCGGAACGTTTTCCGTTCCCGGCATGAAAAAAGAGCGGAATGACATAAAATGATAAATATTTTATATTGAGACGCCCTGAAACGGCTTTCCGCACGGAATATCCGCGCTTCAGGACGGAGATATCACAAAAACACATCAAAACAAGAGGTTTTCAGATGAAAAGAGTCACTCTTTCAATCGCGGCCGTTTCTTTGGCAGCTTTCACAATGACAGGCGTCCTTTCCTGCAACAAGAAGGACAACGCACCGGCGCAGGCAGCGTCACAGCCGGCCGCTGAGGCTCCGAAGCCCGCAGCGCAGGAGGCTCCCGCAGCAGAGGCCAGCAACAACGCCCTCATCGACAGGGTCATCGACGGAATCTTCCTCAACGCGAACGACCTTGAGCAGGGCGTAATCAGCACGACAGTCCTCGACGAGGCTTCCGGCTTCACGCTCAACGCGACGGAGGAGAAAGTCATGGAAGTGAAGAAGTGCGACGCGCGCACCGTCGGCTCGGACCTCTTCACGCAGGCGATTTCGACGAAAGGCTCCGGAAAAGTCGACTACAGGAACATCTCGTTCCCCGCGAAGGCAGGCGACTCCATCATCGTCTACGTGACAAGCTCGTCAAAGACCGACTCGCGCCCGCTCCACGTCGTCAACGTGGCGTCTGGCGAGGAAATCGGAACGGTGGACATGATGCCCGACAACGGAAAGGACGTCACCGTCGAGGAAGTCAAGGTCGCCGAGGACGGAACATACTGCGTTTACGCGACGAGCGGAACCGGCTACATCTACCAGATAAAAGTCGGAAAGTAAAATTCCCGCGGGCGGGGAACGACGCTAAATAACTGTATTTGCGCGTTATTTATCATTGTTCCCCCACCACAGTTCAACTAGAATCCGAAGACGTGGAGCCGGAACGGTTCCGCGTCTTTTTTTTAACGACACACGTTTAAAAACGAGGGAGCAGCAATGAGAAAATCATTCATTACGCTGGGAATGTCGGTCGCGATGGCGTTTTTTGCCGCGCACGGCATTTCAGCGCAGAACAGGAAATCATGGGCGGATGTCCCCGCTCCTGTCATCACCGGCGTCACGCAGACGGGGCCGAACGAGCTTACCGTCAATTTCAGCGCGGTAACGGGAAACGACGGAGCGGATTCAGGAAACGTATTGATGAAATCGGACACGGGCGCGTCGGGAAAAGTCGCGTTCGGAAGGACGAGGAAAGCCGAGAAGACGGCTCCGTTCGAGATGAAGAAATCGGGCAGATACACGTTCGCGGTCAGCATGGAGCGCAAGGGCGAGCAGGCAAAAACAGGCGAGCCGTTCGCGTTCGACTACAAGCTGCCGCTCGGTACGCCGGTTGTCTCACTCCTCAACGTGGGAAATTCGACTGTCCGCGTCTCGTGGGATTCCGTTCCCGAGGCTGACGGCTACGTCGTCTCGTATTCGATAGGCGGAAAGAAGACGTCGCTCGAAAAGACAGAGAAGACGGAGGCGGACGTCCGGCTCAGCGCGGGAGACGTCGCGCACTTCACCGTCGCGGCGACGCGCGGAAGCGAATCGAGCGAGTCGAAGGCGCAGAAGAAGACGGTGCGCGCCGACGCCGAAAGAATCTGGACGTTCACGGAATTCGGGACATCGACGAAAAACACGCGCAACACGATGGAGATGCTCGATTCCGACGACCTGCGTTTCAGGCTGAATTCCTGCATCGTCGGAAAGGACGGCTCGATTGTCGAGAAGGGCGGAAAATTCGAGTCGTTCTTCGACGGGCTTTCGTTCTACTACACGGAAATCGACCCGTTCAAGGAGAACTGGGAGCTTACCGCGACAGTCACGGTCGATTACCAGAACCCGATGCCGGACGGACAGGAAGGATTCGGGCTTATCGCGATGGACAAGCTCGGAACCGACGGGGAGCCGATGGTCGTGGCGTACACGAATTCGGCGGGAATCATCTCAAAGAAATTCACGACGCACGTAAACGGCGCGAAAAAGGAAATAAAGAACGGTCTCGGCGCGCGCTTCGTCACGGGACTGACGGACGAGGTAATCCAGCTCGGCGACGCGGGAATCTCCAAGCTCGGCAAATCCGAGCAGATGGCGTTCAGCTACGACCAGGCGAGCGACGCAATCAAGACGGGCGACGTCTACCGCATCACGCTCAAGAAAGACAACACGGGCTACCACGCCATCTACAAGCGCGAGATTGCATCCGAGGACACGGTCGAGGAGTACATCATGTACGACCCCGACAACTCGAAGCTCACGCAGCTCGACAAGGAGAAAGTGTACGTCGGTTTTGCGGTGGCGCGCGGCGTCAACGCGACGTTCAGCGACATCTCGTTCAGCGTCACCGACCCCAAAAAGGACCCGCCCGCTGTCGAGGAGCCGCCGGTGCTCGTCCCGCTCAAGACGCTCATCGACTGCCCGACGGCGTGGTACGACGCGAACTATCCGTTCGTGTTCAACGCAAACGCGAAGGGAACGATAACGATAACGACGACGAAAGGCGCCGTCCTCGTGAAGGACGCTCCCGTCGAGGCGGAAAAAGACTACAAGACGACGCTCAAGCTTCCGAGCGCGAAGGGAATCAACGACCTCCTCGTCACGTTCGACCCGGAGGACGGATGGCAGCCCGAGCCGAAGCACGTCATCGCGCAGTACAACCGCGAGCTGAAAATCTACGAGAAGGACTACAAATCCGTAACGTACGGGCACTCGATAATCACGAACACATTCGCGGGCAAAACGCTCTTCGTCTCGGCTGAGGGAAGCGCGTTCGGCGACGGAAGCCGCGAAAAACCGCTCGACATCCGCTCGGCAATCAACTACTGCAAGCCGGGACAGGAAATCGTCCTCCTCGGCGACAGGATTTTCATGAGCGAGCCGATTCAGATTGAGCGCGGGAACGACGGAACGCAATCGAAAAGGAAAGTCCTCCGCGCCGACGACGGAAAGCGCACAATCCTCGACTTCCAGGGCGCGAAGATGACGGTCTCCGCGATAAACCTCTACGGAAGCTGGTGGGACATAAAGAACATCGACATCACGCACACGCCCGACGACGTGAAGGGTCTCCAGATTGCCGGCCACCACAACCGCATCCTCATGGTCGACGCATACGAGAACGGCGACACGGGAATCCAGATTTCCGGGCGCTCAAGCGAGAAATTCGACAAATGGCCGAGCTACAACCTCATCTACGGCTGCGAGTCGTTCGGAAACGCGGACCCGGCGCAGAACAACGCGGACGGATTCGCGGCTAAGCTAACCGTCGGCGAGGGCAACGTGTTCAGGAACTGCGTCTCGCACCACAACGTCGATGACGGCTGGGATTTGTACGCGAAAGTCGAGTCGGGACCAATCGGCGCGACGCTCCTCGACAACTGCATCACCTACGCGAACGGAACGAAGCTCGACGGAAGCGGACAGGGCGACGGAAACGGATTCAAGATGGGCGGCGACGGAATCAACGTCCCGCACGTCCTCCGGAACTCGATTTCGTGGGGCAACGGCGTGAACGGAATCACGTGCAACTCGAACCCGGGGCTCCAGCTTGAGAACGTCACGTCATACGGAAACGGAAAGTACAACATCGCGCTTTACGGAAAGGGAAAGGCGCAGGCGTACCCGAGAACGTTCCGCACGAAGGGAATCATCTCGCTCGACGGAGGAGATTCCGACGACATCGCGGAAGTCAAGGAATTCAACCCCGAGCAGATTTCCGACAGCACCTACTTCAACGGGACGAACGCATCGAAATCGTCCATCACGTCGGCTGTCTTCGAAAGCGTGGACGTCGCGAAGTACAAGGCGGGATTCAACGCGGACAAGTCATTCAACAGGATTCCGAGAAGCGCCGACGGCGTGTTCGACCTCGGAAGCCTCTTCAGGAAGACCGCAAGCGCACCGAAAGACGCGGGCGCCGACTACAACTCGACGAAGTTCAGCACCAACAGCTATGAGGGCGTCTCGGGCAACGCTGGCGCATCGTCAGCAGGGCTTCCCGCGAAGCCGATGATTCTCGTCGCGCTCGTCATGCTCGTCTGCGTGGCGGCAATCGCAATCGCGAACAAGTGCAGGAGAAAGTAGAAAAAACGTCGTAAAACGGCAAAGCGGCCGTCCGGAAAGGGCAGCCGCTTTTTTTATGCGCGGACACGAATCGACGGGTGTGCTACAATCGGCGCATGAGAGAAATATGCTTCAAATGCCTGAGGCCGAAGGACACGTGCTTCTGCCGTTTTCTTGCTCCGTTCGACCCGGGCGTCAAATTCGTCTTCCTGATGCACCCGAAGGAAGCGAAGCGGCAGCGCACGGGAACGGGGCGAATCGCGCACGCGGGACTGATTGACTCGGAGATAATCGTCGGCATCGACTTCACGAAAAACGCGCGGCTCAACGAGCTGTTGGGCGACCCGCGCTATTATCCGGTGCTGCTCTACCCCGGCGACGACGCATGGACCGCAAAAACGGAAGGGTTCAAGGACGAAATCGGAAACAGGAAACTGCTCGCGATAATAATCGACTCGACGTGGTTCTGCTCGAAGAAGATGCTGCGGTTCAGCCCGAACATCACGTCGCTCCCGAAGCTTTCGTTTTCCGGCGGCTACGAATCGATTTTCACGTTCAAGCGGGAGCCGAAGCCGGAATACATCTCGACGATTGAGTCGTGCTACTACCTCATCAAGGAGCTCCAGTCCGCCGGCATCGTCCCGCAAACGGACTGCGAATGCCTGATGACGGCGTTCAAGGAAATGATAAAATTCCAGATTCAGAAGGAAAACGACAGAATCGAGGGCAAGATTCCGAACACGCACGCGACCGACTTCAAGTACACGCGCCTGAAGGAAATGCCGAAATTCTAGTTTTGTTTTACGGAGGAATATATGCAAAACGATTTTTCGTTCTGCCCGAACTGCGGCGGCAAAAAAATCGAGAACGTGAAGATGCGGAAATGGCGATGCCCCGACTGCGGGTTCACCCTGTACAACAACGTCGCGGCGGCTGTCGGGCTTATCATCAGGCTCCCCGACGGGCGCGTTCTTTTTGAGAAGCGGGCGAAGGAGCCGCGCAAAGGGTTCCTCGCGCTGCCCGGCGGATTCGTCGACCCAGACGAGAGCGCGGAGGAAGCGTGCGTGCGGGAATGCCGCGAGGAAATCGGCGTGGAGCCGGAAAAAATCCGCTACGTGGCGAGCTTCCCGAATTCATACGAGTACAAGGGAATCCTCTACAAAACATGCGATTTGTTTTTCGAGGCGGAAATCCCCGAAGGCGCGGAGCTGAAGGCGCAGGAGGGAGAGGTTCTCGCGTTCGAGCCGATGCGCGCGGGAAGCGAGGACGAGATTGAGCGGATTCCGCTCGCGTTCGAGTCGGCGAGGCTCGCGCTGATGGAAAACATCGGAAAAGGAAGGAAACAATAAATGATAGTAATCGAAAACGTTGTCACGGCGGCAATCGTCGCATCCGCACTGCTCGCGCTTGCAGCCATTATCGCGACCATCCCGCTCCGGACGAGGCGGATTCTCTCAAAAAGCGGGAAGATGATACTGCCGCTCGAGAACGGCGTTCCGGTGAAGGTCATCGGCATGTTCATTCTGAGCGCGCTCATTATCGCAATCATCCCGATGAGGAATTTCGCGCCGTACATACAGGTCGTCATCGCGCTCGCAGCGCTGCTGGCGGCGTGGATGGCGGCGAAGGAAGCCTCGGGGCTGGGAAAGGCGGGCATATACGAGGACGCGATAATATGGGGGACGGAATTCATCCCGATGGACGACATCCTTTCGATTCCGACGCTCGCATACGAGAACGACCCCGAAACGGTCGGCGTGGACATGACGGCGATAGAGATAATCAGGAAAAGCTCCGCCGCGACCGTCACGCTCACGCTCGGCACGGAGGAGAAACGCGCGGAAACGCTCTCCGCTATCCTGCGCCGCCGCCCCGACCTCAAGACGGAATAGCGCGGTTCCGCCGCCCGCCGAAAAACGGCATCTTTCGCGAGGCACAGAACACCCCAATGTGCTTCACCTTTCGAAGCACCAACAATTTTTGAGTTCGACTTCGATAATCTTTCCACGGATTCCGTATTTGTTTTTCAAATGCCCTGTCTGAAAAACGGTTGATGCCGGGTTTTCAGGCATTTCGTGGTTCAGCATCGAAATATGGCAGCAGAGCGCAGCCGAATGCGCTCATAAAAAGCGAAAACGGTCATTTCGGCAAGCCCGATGACCGTTTTTTTTATTTCAGCACACATATCGCTCCATCTTCATTCAGCGCATAGAGATTCCGAATCAAATCCGGAATGACAATCCCGATTTTTGCAAAAAGCAAAAAAAAAGCGGGCGAATGGAACATTCGCTCGCTTTGCAGGCGTCTAGCAGAATCGAACTGCTGCATAATGGTTTTGCAGACCACTTCCTTACCACTTGGATAAGACGCCGTAGATGAGCGGAACTATATACGATTTCTGTTTTCTTGTCTAGTGATTTTCGATATACTTTCGAAAAAATTTCAAAGACACAATACCGGACAGAAAATCGTGAAAATTGCAAAGAAACTATGCTCCGCGCTCGCAGCGCTCGCACTCATGACGCCCCTTTTCCCCGAAATCCCGGACGACGCCGATTTCTGGAGCGATTACCCCAACGCGGAGCTTGCCGACTTCCTCGTCTCGAAGATGGACGACGGGGAGCTTCTGTCGCAGATTCTGATGTTCGGCTGGGCGGGAGAAGAGCCGAGCGACCTCCTGAACAGATGGATTTCCGAGCGGGGACTTGGAAGCGTGAAGGTGTTCGGCTGGAACACGGACGACACGGACAAAGTCGCCGAATCGATATCGGAAGTCCAGGAACGCTCGCAGAAACGGAAGCTCAAGATTCCGCTGTTCGTCGCGACCGACCAGGAAGGCGGCTGGATTCGGCACGTCAAGGGCGACACGACGGAGACGCCGGGAAACATGGCAATCGGGGCGTCGGCGCTTCCGATGGACTCGTATTATTCGGCGTACTACATATCGCGCGAGATAAACGCGCTCGGCATAAACATGAATTTCGCGCCCACCGTCGATTTGTACACGAACATAAATTCGTCGGTCATCGGCTCGCGCTCGTTCGGGGAGAACCCCGACTTCGTGGGAAAGCTCGGCTCGGAATTCGTGCGCGGCTCGCTCGATGCGGGCGTTATTCCGACGGCGAAGCATTTTCCCGGTCACGGAGACACGTCTCTCGACTCGCACGGCAAGCTTCCCGAGATAAGCGCGGACTACGAGACGCTCAAAAAACGCGAGCTGATTCCGTTCAAATACCTCATCGACAAGAAAATCCCCGCGATAATGAGCGGGCACCTGAGCTTCCCGAACATAATCGGAAACGGCGAGCCGGCATCGCTCTCGCACAAATTCCTCACGGAAATCCTTCGCGGCGACTTGAAGTACGACGGGCTGATAATCACGGACGACATGATGATGAACGGCGCGACGATGTATGCGGGAAGCGTCTCCGCGGCATTCACGGCGGCAATCCGCGCGGGAAACGACATCATCCTCTCTTCCACGACGGCGGAGCTGAACGAGAATCTTTGGACGCGGAACATCGCCCTGATGAAAAGCGACGGCGAATTCCGCGGGTCGGTCAAAGACGCGGCGCGGCGCGTGCTCCGCGCAAAGCTCGAATACTTCAAGTCGCCCAACGCCGCCCCGCTCCACCCCGACCTCAAGACAGTCCACGAGCGCGTCCCCGACAAGGACGGGCAGAAATTCTTCCTGTCGCAGGCGTGCCGCTCAATCACCGCATACAAAACGGGCAACTTTCCTTACAAGAGGAAGGAAGGAGAGCGCGTCCTGCTTGCGGGCCAGACGCAGTTCGACAGTTTTTTCACGGAGGCGCGCAAACGGTACGGGCAGGACTGCTCCCAGTTCAAATTCGACTACGAGCTCGGGCCGATTCAGACCGACTGGATGGGGAACCAAATCGAAAAGCTCGCGCTCGGCTACGACACGATAATATTCTGCGTCGCCAACGAGAGAAGCTCCGAAATCGCGATGAGGCTCAAGAAGCTGCACGGAAAGAAAGTGATAATACTCTCGATTCTCACGCCCGTCCCCGTCCTCGGCTTCGACTGGGCGGACACGATTCTCTGCGGGTACAGCTGGTCGAAATACTCGTTCAAGGCGCTGTTCGGCGCGCTCAACGGCGAATTCACCCCGAGCGGAATCCTCCCACTCCCGCAATAGCCTCGAAATGCCCAGAAACGGCTTTCCGCGCTGTCAAAAACTATAAAATAGTATTGACAGCGCATTAAAAAATGCACAATTTTTATGATTTTGCAAAAAATAAAAAGTAAAAAAGAATCTTATTTATATAAAATCATACAAAAATATCTTTTTAGTCAAAAGATGCGCCGTCTTATCAATTTTAAGTACATGGTACAGTATCCTCGATTTTAGGAAAAACAAAATTTCACAAAAAACAGCTTTAGCACAATCAAAAAAAGTTCCTAAAAAAATGGAGGAAAATCATGAAAAAAGAGAAGGTATCGCTTAAAAAACGGCTTCTCGCCGCTTTCTGCGCGTTCGCCATCTGCGGCGGCGGATTCCTTGCATCGTGCTCGGACAGCAGCGACGACAACGATAGCACCGACGACAATCAGGAAAACAATCAGCCGGAAAGTTCAGTTGTCACATTGAAGTCTGGTTCGACAACCGTTTACTCTGGAACAGACATAAACGCTGCATGGGCTGCAATCGGTTCAAGCGGCGACTATGTGCTTACGCTGGAAAAAGGCACCTACAGCGTAACTGAGGGAACTCAGCTTTCTTACAACGGAGCTGCAAACATCAAGATTTCCGGCAACACTACAACCGAGTATGGTGCCGATGTCATCATCAGCGGAAATCCGAAAACTGCTTCTCAAAAATCTCGCGAACTTGTTTATCTTCCTGCTGGAAGCACGGGCAATTTGACTCTTGAAAATGTCCGCATTGTGAACGAATACGGAACAACTACAGGAGACGCACAGGCAGAAGTTCTTGCAACAGACGGAAGCGGAAATCTTGCCGCTTATAACTGTTCATTCATTTCTGGACAGGACACGCTCCGCACTGTCGCAAAAGCATGGTTCTACAAATGCTACATCGAAGGCGATGTTGACTTCTTGTGGATGGAAACAACGGGAACTGTTGCCTTGTATGAGGAATGCGTACTTCATGCAATCAGCTCAAGAACAACAAAAGCATACTTTGCTGCACCTCGTGCTGCTCTTACTTCAAAAGTAGGAAAGGGTCTGGTAGTTTACAACTCAAAACTTGAGGCAGACTCTGGACTTGAAAAACTCTATCTTGCCCGCAATCCTTGGGCATCAAGTGCTCTTTCAAGCTATTACAACAATGTTGCCTTTGTTGGAACTACAGGCGATGTTACGCTTACAGATTTGTGGGCAAGTGATTCTAACGGAACGACTGACAAACAGTACATCGGTTTCAAGGCTGATTCTAATTTCACCGCTTCTTCAACAACATACGGTGCTGTTCTTTCTGACAGCGTGAAAACTGCCGAGTACGCAGGCCGCCGCAACATCTTGAACCGTGTGTATAATGTTTCTTCTGCAAAATATCAGAAAGATTCTGAGACATCTTGGGATATTGATTCAGTTATCAGCGCAAACAACTGGACTGTAACAGAAGACACTTCTAAAGACCTTCTTGACGGTGAGACAGAGATTCAGTCAACAACTTATGATTTCTCTACAGAAAATAGCGGAGCTTATACAGACTCAACAGTAACTATCGATGGATTCAGCTATCATTCTTCTGGTACTGCAGCAGGAGTAGCGACAAAAACAATTACAATTCCGTTGACCGGAAAAGCTGTTGTTACTGTAAAAGGTTGTTTCGGCGGTTGGGGAACAATCAAGGCTGGTTCACAGGGTGAAGGTGTCTATAACATCAACTCTGGTTCAACATCTAAATATTTGGAATGTGGCTATGTGGTTTATGATGCTTCAGCAACTTCTGTTGTAATTACGGCTGCCACAACATCTTACATCAAATCAATCACTGTTGAGTATGATGATACTCTTTCATTCGTACCTGTAACAGGAATCGCAGTTGCTGCTGCTTCAAGTACATTCACAGTTGGTGTCGCAAACACGATGAAAGCAACAGTTACGCCTGATACGGCTTCAAACAGTGCTGTAAAATGGACTTCTTCTGATGAAACAGTTGGTACAATCGATGAGTTCTCAGGCGAAGTAAAATTCCTCCAGGCTGGAGATGTAACATTCACCGCAACTGCCCGAGATGGAAGCGGCAAGACTGGAACGATTGCTTGTTCACCGGAAGCTGCTACTTGGACAAGTGCTGAGTGGTATTACACAAAAGATGCCAGCTCATCTGCAACTGCTTCTGGAATTGGTGCTGATTCTTCGAATGTTGCTGGCGAGAATGTAAGTGTGTTCACATTCACTGCTTATTCAGGTATTGCTTTGGGCGGAACGGAAACAGTATCAACAATCTCTGGAGATAAAACAGTTTCTATGGGATTGAAAATGGACGGAAACGGAAAATTCACATTTGCAGTTACAAAAGCCGCAACCCTTAAATTGAAGCAGGCTTATATAAAGACTGATTCTAAAGACTACAATGGATATATAACTGTTACAAGTTCTGATGGAACAGCAACACTTGTTTCTGGTGCAACTTCAACAATTTCTGCGGATACTGATTATGAATGGACTTTGACGGCCGGAACTTACACTGTTGCAAGAAATACTGGCAACACAAGCCCAATCATTTACGCAAGAGTTGACATTTCAGAGTAAGATTGAGTTTATATCGCACCGCAGCGATTAACCTGCGGTATCATGCACACAGGGATTGCGTTAGCAATCCCGAATCCGTGTGACAGCAAACACAGCCCGCTCTTTGTCAGGCAACTGGCAGGGAGCGGGCTGTGTTGTTTAAGAGAAAATACCGATTTGAAAGGTCAATTGATTTTAGTATGCGATGTGCTATAATCAAAACAAAGAGAATCCACGGCACCGTGGCTCGCCTCCTCTGTGACTAGAAGCCTACCTGGAAGCTGCTACACTTGGGTAGGCTCATTTTTTTCACCAATTCAATGTTACTTGAAGAGGTTCAGTGCGGTAACAATCAAAGTCAAAATAGCAACGATCAACATCGCTTTTTCATACTTGCTCATGCTACGCAGTCCTCCCATTCAAAGAAATGAGAGGCAAGCTACCCTGTGCCGGGATTTCCCCCGATGAAGACAGTCTAGCGGAATTGCGGAGTGTTTTTCAATGCTGGGAGACGGCGGCGAGCGGGCCTCTGGAACTTTGACAAAAGGAAGATTTGTGGTAGATTAGAGAAAGAGGAAATCCACGGCACTGTGGCTTGCCTCTTTTAGGTTGAAAAGCCTATCCGAAGCTTGCTACACTTGACGGGTAGGCTTTATTTTTTCCAATTCAAATGATTATTTGAAGAGGTTCAGTGCTGTAACAATCAAAGTCAAAATAGCAACGATCAACATCGCTTTTTCATACTTGCTCATGCTACGCAGTCCTCCCATTCAAAGAAATGAGAGGCAAGCTACCCTGTGCCGGGATTTCCCCCGATGAAGACAGTCTAGCGGAATTGCGGAGTGTTTTTCAATGCTGGGAGACGGCGGTGCGCGGGCCTCTGGAACGCTGATGAAACTTTGACAAAAGGAAGATTTGTGGTAGATTAGAGAAAGAGGAAATCCACGGCACCGTGGCTCGCCTCTTTTAGAACGAAAAGCCTATCCGAAGCTAGCTACACTGGGGGTAGGCTTTATTTTTGCCCTACAAGAAAAACTTGAAGAGATTGAGCGCATCTATAATCAAGCCAATAATCGGGACAATCGCAAGCGATTGTCTACGAGTTTGCAAGCAAACTCGCAGTGGAGAAAGCAGTGCTGAGAGGCAAGCCACCCTGTGCCAGAGATTTCCCCGATGAAGACAGTCTAGCGGAATTGCGGAGTGTTTTTCAATGATGGAAGACGGCGGTGCGCGGTGCGGTGTTTCGACTTCGCTCAACAACCGTCACGGCATTTCCCCCGCGACGCGTTCTTGCGCTGCGGGGGATTTTTTTGCCACGCAGCCGCCATCGCTTCAATAATACGAAATCTTGAACGTGCCGAAATCGGAAAAGCCGCAGCGCTTGTAGAGGGTGCGGGCGGCGATGTTCTTTGGCTTGACGAAAAGGACGACGCGTTTTCCGGCGGCGCGCTTCTCGGCGACGATGCGTTTTATGAGGAATTCGGCGAAACCGTTTTTGCGGAACGACGGGACGGTGAAGACGCCGCCGAGCTGGACGCAGTTCAAACCGGTCGCATTTATCGCGCCTTTCGCGACAATTCTGTTGTCGAAAAAAGCCGCGTAGACGTTGTTCTCCGAAATCGCCTTCTTCATGATGAATTTGCTCGCCAGCGGGTTGAACCGCTGGTTGTCGAGGAGGACTTCCTCGCGCTCGTACGATTCCTGAAGGACCATCAGCGGGTCAAGGAGGTTAATCGAGCACGTCCCGGCGCACACGGAGCGCATTCTCCCGTCGCGGATTTTCAGGCCGGAACCGGCGGACTCAGTTCCAGGAATATGCTCCATCAAAAGGAACGACTGGCTGCTCGAAGGAAGCTTGCGCGTCGCTAGGTATATCGCCGAAAGGATGAGGTTCGTCCCGGACTCGTCGCCGATTACGCTGAAAAGCCCCGAAAGGTCGAACGTCGAGAAATAAATCCGCAAAAGCGCAAGGTATTCGTCATAGCGGCGGACGGAATCGGGAATGCAGTGCAGAATCTGCCCGCCCGACGAGTACGAAAACACGCCGAGAATCTCGCGGGAAGAGCCGAGGATACAGAAAATTCCAACCTCGCGGCGGCCAATCCTGTCGACAAGTGAGACGCAGTTCTTTTCATACGGCAAAAGGAATTTTACGACGGCATCGATGACGGCCGCTTTCGGATTCTTTCCCAATGACAGCACAAGCATTTCCTCTGATTATCGGCACGTCGCGCCGATTTCCCGTTGCACGCGCGCGCATAAAAAATCCCCCGCCAGACGCACCGTCGGCGGGGGAAATTCAGCATGAAGCGAAATCAGTTCCTGAACGAATGGATTGGCGCGGGAATGCGACCGCCGCGGTTGATGAAGTCGGCGCACCCGAAGCGGCTGACAGGAAGAACGGGGCAGCCGCCGAGAAGCCCGCCGAATTCGACCCAGTCGCCGGCTTTCTTTCCGGGCGCGGGGATGAGGCGGACGGCCGTCGTCTTGTTGTTGACCATGCCGATGGCGAATTCATCCGCCATGATTCCTGAAATCGTCGTCGCGGGAGTGTCGCCCGGAATAGCAATCATATCGAGACCGACAGAGCAGACGGTCGTCATCGCCTCAAGCTTCTCAAGGCAAATCGAGCCCTGCTTGACGGCGTTTATCATTCCCTCGTCCTCGCTCACGGGGATGAACGCGCCGGAAAGCCCGCCGACGTTCGTGCTCGCCATGACGCCGCCCTTCTTTACCATGTCGGTGAGCATCGCGAGCGCCGCCGTCGTTCCCGGAGCCCCTGCCCCGTCGAGACCGATTTCCTCAAGGATGCGCGCGACGCTGTCGCCGACTGCCGGAGTCGGCGCGAGGGAAAGGTCGAGGATTCCGAAATCGACGCCGAGACGTTTCGCCGCCTCCGTGCCGACAAGCTGACCGAGGCGCGTGATTTTGAACGCCATCTTCTTGATTCCCTCGGCGAGCTCGTTTATCGGCCTTCCTTTGTACTCGCGCGCGGCGGCAAGGATGACGCCCGGCCCCGAAACGCCAACGTTTATGACGGAATCAGCCTCTCCCGGCCCGTGGAACGCGCCCGCCATGAACGGGTTGTCCTCGGGCGCGTTGCAGAAGACGACGAGCTTCGCGCAGCCGTTCACCGGAAGGTTCTTGGAAACTTCGGCAGTGCGGGAAATCGTCTCGCCCATGAGCTTCACCGCGTCCATGTTGATTCCCGATTTCGTCGAGCCGACGTTCACGCTCGAGCAGACGAATTCAGTCGAAGCGAGCGCCTCCGGAATCGAGTCGATGAGGATGCGGTCGGCGGGCGTGATTCCCTTCTGCACGAGGGCAGAAAATCCGCCGATGAAGTTGACGCCAAGCTCCTTCGCGCATTTGTCCAGCGTCTTGCAATACGGAACGTAGGATTTTTCCCCGCTCGCCCCGGCGACAAGCGCAATCGGCGTCACGGAAATGCGCTTGTTGATAATCGGAACCCCCAGCTCCTTCTCGATTTCCTGCCCGACGCGGACGAGATTCCCTGCCTTGCGCATTATCTTGTCGTAGATTTTCCTGTTCGCGCTTTTGTAATCGGAATCGGCGCAGTCGAGGAGGGAAATTCCCATAGTCACGCACCTGACGTCAAGATTGTGGCGAAGGAACATGTTCACTGTTTCTTCTATTTCGTTCGGTGAAAAAAGCATACTCAGCCTCGGTGAATTGATTTTTGACGATTCTAGCAGAAATCGCAATCCAATTCATCCGCCCCGCCGCCCGCCACGACGCAACCGCGCACATGGACGTGCGCACAGCACTCGGCGCGAACTCGGAACGAGTTCACGCGACATCCAGACGACACGGATGTCGTCTGGATGTCGGAATGTTACATTTTTCTTGCTGTTTACTCGCCTTGACTGTCGGAATCTGTCAGTTTATTATTTTCAAAATCGCATCAAGGAGCTGTTTTTATGGCAAATGCAGTGGCAAATAACGGATTCAACCTGGACAAACTTCCTGTTTTCGTCCAGCTTTTGATAGGAATAATCGCGCTTCTTATAATCGCGGTAGTCGGATTCTCGCTTTTCTTCGCAGTGGACATTCTCCTGCTCGACTTCGACCCGATCGGAAAGGTCATCTCCGCAATCGCAAGCGCGGCACGGGGCTGATTCACTCGAACAAAAAAAACTGCGGCTGACCGCAGTTTTTTTTTGCCCGGGCAGGCTTTTCAGAATCGCCGCGTCCAACAGACAGAACGCGACGAATGTGGCGGCGACGAAGTTATCGGGCTGGGCTGATGATTTCGTACATCGGCTCGGAATCAGGCTTCAGCTCAAGGATGTGCTTCTCGCACGGAAGGACTTCCGACGCGTCGTGCGTCACATGGAGCAGCGTCGTCGTCCCCGTCTCCGCGACGGTCTCAAGCAGGTCGAGGATTTTCCGCCTGTTGTCTTCGTCAAGGCCGTGGCACGGCTCGTCGAGAATCAGTATCTTGGGGGATTTCACCGCGGCGCGGACAATAAGGATTGCGCGCTGCTCCCCGTAGCTCAAGTTCCCGAAGCTTTCCGAACCGCGCCCCTCGAACCCCGCAAGCTTGAGCCATCTGCGCGCCGCTTGAACCTCGACGTCGGTGCGCTGCTCGTACAGCCCGATTGAATCGCGGAAACCGGAAATGATGACGCCCTCCAGGTCTGTTCCCGCGACCATGCGGTATTCGACGTGGAGACGGTAGCTCACAATCCCCAGATTCTTCTTTATGTCCCAAATCGACTCCCCGCTTCCCCGTTTGTTCCCGAAAAGCCAGACGTCGTTGCAGAAAACCTGCTTGTTGTCGCCGGTGATAAGCTCAAGGAGCGTCGTCTTTCCGCTTCCGTTCGGCCCGCGGATAAGCCAGTGCTCGCCGGGAAGAACCGTCCACGAAAAATCGCGGAGAACGCGCTTTCCGTCCCAGCCGACATTGACGCCGCTCATCTTCACGAGCGTGGCGCGCCCGTCGATGACGGAATCGCCGGTGCGCTCGTTCTGGAGGCATTCAGTATCGGCGGAAATCGAATGCAGCTCGTCGAGGAATTCCTTCTTCTCCTTCTCGCGCTCCGCCGCCTTGCCCGACTCCCGCGCGCGCAGAAGCTCCTCGTAGTCCGATTTCGTTCCGCAGAAACTCACCTCGCCGCGGGAAAATTCGATTACGTTCGTTATCGTCTCGGGAATTTCGGAATAGCGCTCCATGGAAAGGATAATTCTTGTCTCCCCGCCTCGTTTTCCAGCGACGCTCTGGAAGAACCCGAGCAGAATCGAGCGGCTCTGCACGTCGAGACCCGCAAACGGGTCGCTCAGGATAAGAAGCTGTTTTTTCGAAAGAAGCGCGCGGCACAGAAGCGTCCGCCTGATTTCCCCCGTGGACATGAGGCGGAGCCCCCGGTCGAGGATTTTCTCGATTCCGCAAAGCCTGATTTCGGGAAGCGCCTCGAGTTTTTCGGCAATCGGAGGAAGCGGCAGGTGGCGGTGCTTCGCGTCCGGGCCGCCCATCACCTCCGCGATGAACCGCCGTCCCGTCCGTCCCTCGTCGATTTTGTCCATGTATTCAGTCTCGTCGAGCTCGCGCTCCTGCTCTATAAGGCGGGCAGCAACCTCAAGCGAGACCGTCTCGACGGAATTCTCGAATTTGTTCTCGAAGACGGAATCGGGCCCGTTCGGAACAATTCTCCGCAAGCCGGAAAGCGCCTCGACAAAAGCCGCCTTTCCGCCGCCGTTCGGCCCGATGACGAGCCACGACTCGCCTTCCTTCATTTCCCACGAAAGATTCTGTATAAGCACGCGCCTCGAATCCTCGACGCGGCAATCCTTTATTTTTATGTATTGCTCAAGCATGGGCACAATTATATTGAATAGTCCCGCGCTCGTTAATAAACCCCGCTCGCGAACAGCCCGAATCTTTGCCGCGAATGATTCCCATCATGGCATTTTTTGTGCGCATTCGTGATAAAATAAAGGGGCGGAAGGTCTGCAAAATCCATTTCCACGATTTTTCCGCACGATATTCAAAACAGAAAAATAAAAAAGCAAGGAGCAGCAGGTGAAAAAAATAGTTTCGATTGCGGCGGCGGGGATTCTCGCACTGGCGGTTGGCGCGGAGCAGTCAAAGGATTACGTAAAGACGGAAATCACGTCGAAGGACAGGGCGATGCCGACGTTCTACGAGTCGCTCAGGGAACGGATGCCGTTCTCCCTCGGCTGGAAGGACGGCGCGAACCCGAAAAAGTGGCGGAAGGCGGGACTTGCGAAGGCGCGCGAGATTATCATCCAGGAAAACGACACAACGCCGTTCGAAATGGCGGAGCTTGACGAGGAGCGGCGAGACGGGTACACGGCGAAGCGGATTGTCTTCAACATTTCACGGGACAGCCGCGTTCTCGCGTACCTTCTCGTTCCGGACGGAGCAAAGAACGCGCCGGCAGCGCTGATGCTCCACGCGCACGGCTCCGAATTCAGGATAGGAAAGGAGCAGATGGTCCGCCCGATAAACGCGACCGACATGGAGGAGCTTCCGGACGACGCGGACGAGGAGCAGAAAGCCGCCGCGAAGAAGCTCAACGTGGCGCTGAGCTGGGCGAGCAAATACTACGACGACGAGGACAACGAAGGATGTTTCCCCGGCGATGAGCTTGCAAAGCGCGGGTACGTCGTCCTTGCGATTGACGCGCTCGGATGGGGAGACCGCGGCGTCGACGGGTTCAAGACGGACAGCCAGCAGGCATTGGCGAGCAACCTGTTCAACCTCGGGACAAGCTTTGCCGGAATCATCGCGCAGGAGGATTGCCGCGCCGCGAAATTTCTCGCGTCGCTCCCGATGGTCGACAAGAAGCGAGTGGCGGCAGTCGGTTTCAGCATGGGCGCGTTCAGGGCGTGGCAGGTTGCCGCGATTTCCGACGACATAACGGCCGGAATCGCGAACTGCTGGATGGCGACGATGAAAGGGCTTATGGTAATCGGGAACAACCAGCTCAAAGGACAGAGCGCGTTCTCCATGCTCCATCCGTTCATCGCGCGCTACCTCGACTATCCCGACGTGGCGGGACTCGCCGCCCCAAAGCCGATGCTTTTCTTCAACGGGACGGAAGACCCGCTCTTCCCGGTCGAATCGGTGAAGGAATCGTACGCGAAAATGCACAAAATCTGGACGGCGAACAAGGCGGACGAAAAGCTCCACACGGAAATCATCGAGGGCGTCGGGCACGAATTCCGACCCGCGCAGAGAAAATCGGCGTTCGATTGGCTTGACAAGCAGTTCGGAAACAACTGATTCTTGCCGATAAATAAGAGAAACATGTTCCGGAACGCTCGCTTCCGGGCGTGTTTTTCCAGCAGCAGCATGCCCAATCAGGACCACTTATTGAATTTTGCCTAAAAAGCAGGCCCGCTCGGAAACTTCAGTTTCGGAACAGGCTGCCTTGAAATGCGACGTTCAAAACCGTGCTGTCCGTACATTTTTTGAACTCGTCAACCTGAACGGTAACGAAGTTATCGGACAGGTCTAGTTACAAGGTCCGGAAGGTGACGCAATGTTCCTGAAGGCCTATTTTGGAGGATTTTATGAAAAAAACGGCAATCGCGCTCTCCTTCGCATTGGTCGCGGTGAACGCTTACGCTTTCGACCCGGACGCAACGCTCAAGACAGTCGGGTCAATCGCGGAATACACGAAGACGGAATATTCGATTACGCAGAAATTCGGAGATTACTACCGCTCCCCAAAAGCGAAATTCGTCCATTCATACGCTTCCAACGGAAAGGAAGCAGAAACGTCCGAGCTTACCACGCGCGATTCGCTCGTCGACAAAATCGTCTACGGCTATGACGCGCAGGGGCACGTCGTCTCAAAAGTGTGCACGGACGCCGACGGAAAAGTGAGCTGGAAAGTCGTCTCCGCATATGACAAATCGGGGAACAAAATCGACGAGTCGGAATACAACGCCGGCGACATCCTCGTGAACCGCTCGATATGGAAGTTTGCGGGCAAGCAGTCGGAGGAAGCGCTCTACAACACGGACGGGGCGCTGCTCGGAAAGACGATAACGAAATTCGACGAAATGGGACGCAAGCTCGAGGTCTCAATCTACAACGCGGACGGATTCCTCGACGAGAAGCAGAACTACACGTACAACGACGCGGGAAAACTTTCCGAAGTCGTGCATTCGGCTCCGGACGGAAAACAGATTAAGAGAATCGTATACCGCTTCGACTCATCGTATTCGGTCACGGAGAAGCAGACGTACAACGCGGAAAACAAGCTTTCAGTGCGCGAGATATTCAAGTACGACTCGACGGGCAACGTCTCAAAAGCGACGACGTATTCAGTCGCGGAGAAATTCGGCGGAACGGTGAACGAACTTACGGGAATCTGCGAGTATTCGTACAAATACGGCGCAGGCTCGGCTTCCCTGACGACCGTTTCCGACACATCTTCCGCCGCGGACGCTGCTGTCGGGACGGATTCCGCAAGCGACGCAAAATAACGTGATGATGCGGGCTGCGACAGGAAGTCGTTCCCCGCATCAATCGACGAGGAAAGGATAATCGAATGAAACATATCGGAATTAAACTTGCAGACGGCTCTTTCTACCCGATTCTTGAGGAAGGCGAAAAGGCTAAGCGTATTCTCGATTTGACGACGGCGCAGGACAATCAGGATGAAGTCCACGTCGATTTGTACAGTTTCGAAATGAACGACGACGGAACGACGTCAGACGAAGAATACATGGACACGATAACCGTCCCGAACCTGAAACCGCACACGAAAGGCGAGCCGAACCTCCAGCTTTCAATCGGAATCGACGAGAACAACGAGCTTTCCGCGGAGATTCTCGACAGCGAGACAGGCTCCAAAAGCGAGAAGCAGGTCAACCTTGCGCAGCGGAAACCGGCGGAAAAATCGGAAATCGACGCCGCCGAGCTGACCGACCAGCTTACGAATTCCGAGATGACAATCAACAACCTCGGCATAGAGGAGCCGAAAATCGATGATTCCATAATCGAGGACCCGAGTTTCGAGGAAGTGAGTCTCGACGACATCGGAGAATCAAACGGCATTGTCGCGGACAACGAAGCGGGCGATGACCTCACTCTTCCCGAAAACGACGACTCGCTTTCAGACGACGACTTCAGCCTTCCCGAGATGG
>NZ_AGRW01000038.1 GCF_000255555.1 Treponema saccharophilum DSM 2985 | reverse complement strand
CTTGGCGCGGGGTGCGAAGATTTTCCTCGTTCTGGG
Organism: Treponema saccharophilum DSM 2985; assembly: GCF_000255555.1. Classification (GTDB taxonomy): domain Bacteria; phylum Spirochaetota; class Spirochaetia; order Treponematales; family Treponemataceae; genus Treponema_D; species Treponema_D saccharophilum. Next base: position 63,356 of record NZ_AGRW01000038.1, on the reverse strand, counting down.
TTCGCGCTTGCGGGTCTTTCTCTCGTTCTTGGTTCGGCTTGGCGGGAGCAAGCGTTCGCCGGCACGCGCGGGGGCGCGTACCTACCGGGGCGGGCTTGGCGGGGGTGGGCGAAGATTTTCCTCGTTCTGGGTTCGCGCTTGCAATCGCTCTCTCGTTCTTAGTTTGGCTTGGCGGGAGCAAGCGTTCGCCGGCACGCGCGGGGCGCGTACCTACCGGGGCGGGATTGGCGCGGGGGTTATTCGGTGAGGAGGGTTTCGCGGAAGTTTTTTGGGGGGCCTTGCCAGATGATGGTGCCGTTTCGGATGCAGATAATCGAATCGGCGAGGGTTCGGGCTTCGGATATGTCGTGGGTGACCATGATTCCGGTAAAGCCGAGCGATTTCTGGAGGGCGCGGATTTCGGCGGCGAGTTTTTTCCGCAGGGGGGCGTCGAGGGCGGAAAGCGGCTCGTCGAAGAGAATCAGCTCGGGATGGACGATAAGGGTGCGGGCAAGGGCAACGCGCTGCGCTTCCCCGCCGGAAAGCGTTTCTGGCATACGTTTTCCGAAGCCGGAAAGGTTGAACGACTCGAGAAATTCCTCGGCGCGGCGCCTTCCTTCCTTCCGCCCGATTCCCATGCAGCGGAGCCCGTATGAAACGTTGTCGGCGACGTCCATGTGCGGGAAAAGGTTCGATTTCTGGAACACCATACCGACGCCCCGTTTTGCGGGCGGAAGATTCGTCACGTCTTTTCCGCCGATTGCTATTCTCGTCTTTTTTCCGTCTCCTGCGCCTTTCGCGGAATTCCGCTCAAGCCCGGCGATAAGGCGCAGCAAAGTCGATTTTCCGCTTCCGCTCGGGCCGACGATGCACGTCATCGTCCCGCGCGCGCACGAGAACGAGGATTCGAGCCTGAAATTCCCGCAATCGAACGAGAGATTTTCCGCGACGAGGAACATTCCGCCGCCATTTCCGCCTGTCCGCATTTCTTCCATCAAATTATTCCTCCGCTCCGCTTCTTCCGGATTGTTCCGCCGCGCGCCTTCAGCCAATTCGAAAGCGCAAACACGGCCATGCACATTCCGCCGAGCACGATTCCGCACGCGCACGACTCGTGATACCGGTACGAGCCCGCAAGCCGGTACGTGAAAAGCGAAAGCGTGTCGAAGTGCGGAACTGCCATGACGAGCGGAAGAGTCGCGTCTCCCGCGCTTATCGCAAAGCAGAAACCTGCCGCGCTCATTATCCCGCGCCACGACGACGGAATGTAGATTTTCCGGACGAGGACGAACGGCGACGAGCTGAACACAAGCGCGGATTCGACAGTCTCCTGAGGAAGCCGCGAAAGCTCCGCGTAAATGCACCGGAAGGCGACGGGCCATCCCAGAAAAACCTGCGCGACGACAAGAAGCGCGGGATTTCCCCTGCGGACGGCGAGCGTGAGGAAAAAGCCGACGACGACGGACGAGAGCGCCATCGGAACCATCGGAAGGACGGACAAGACGGCGCTCTTTCCGCGGGAATCGACCGTCCTGACGAGGCTCGCGTACAAAAACGCGACAAGCGTCGAGCATATTCCCGTGAAGAGCGCGGCAAAAACCGTGTTCACGAGCGACGGGAAAAATCCTTTCATCGAAAAGACCCGCGCGAAAACGGAAAGCGTGAATTCTCCGCGCGACGAGGTGAGCGCGCTTACGGCAATCGAAAAAAGCGGCGCGAAAAAGAAGAGCGCGACGAGCAGAAAAAACGCGACTGCCAGCGGAAATTCCTGCGCGCGGATTTTTCCGCGACGGAACGTGCCGGAGACGAATGAGATTCCGCGGGAATTCGACTTTCTCGCCAGAAACGCGTACGAGAAGACGACAAAAAGCGCGACGGACGTCTCGATTGCGGCGATTTTGTACGCGCGGGAAAAATCGAGCGACGCGCGCGCCGCCTTGAAAAGCTCGACTTCAAGCGTGGAGCTTCCGACGCGCCCGAAAAGAAGCACGATAAGGAAGCTGAAAAACGAATACAGGAAGACGAGCATCGACGACGAGACGACGGACGGAAGAAGCTGCCAGAAAGTCACCGTCCTGAAAACGCGGAATTCTCCCGCCCCGAGAAGTCGCGCGGCATCTGACTGCGGGCGGGGAAGCGCCGACCACGAGTCGTGAACGCCCGACATCACAATCGGGAAGTTGTAGAATCCCTGCGCGACCACGATTCCCGCGAACGAATAAAGGAACGAGACAGGCGGGCGTTCAAGGGAGAATGCGGACATCAGGACCGTGTTCAGCGTTCCGGACATCCCGAAAAACGAAACGTAGCCGAGCGCAATCAAAAGCGGCGGGACGCAAAGCGGGACAGACGAAAGGGAAAGCAGGAACCGCCGCCCCCAAAAACGCCTGTTCGCAGTGAAAAAAGCGGCGGGAATTCCAACAGCAAGGGCAACAAGCGTCGAGCAGAATGCTTCGGCGACCGTAAAAGCGCCCGCCGACAGAAGCTGCTGGAAATCAGAAGAAAAAGTCACTTCCGTATGGCGGCGAACATATCGCTGACCGCATCTTTTACGGAAGCAGAATCGACGGAAAGCGTTTTGCCCGGAACAGCCGCCGCTTTTTTGTAGCAGTCGGGAAGGACGACGTTTCCGTTGACGGGATACATCCACTGCGTCAGCGGAAGAACAGCCTGCGCCTCCTCCGAAATGAGGAAATCCATGAACAGTTCCGCGCCCTTCCTGTTCTGCGCGCCGTTGAGGATTCCGGCCCCCTCGACCTGCATGTAATGCCCTTCATCGAAAACGAGCGCCTTGTAGTAATCGATTCCGTCGTACTCGAGGTTTGCGGCGGGGCTTGTCGTGTAGCTTATGACGAGCGGTGCTTCCCCGCTGGTGAAAAGGCCGTATCCGGCGCTCCATCCCGACGCCATGGTGAGGATGTTCGGCTTGAGCTTCGTCCAAAAATCGGTGAATGCATCGCCGTCACCAAAAACAGCGCGCGTCCACGCGACAAAGCCGAGCCCCGGCGTGCTCGTTTCCGGATCCATGAGGATGATTTTTCCTTTGTACGCCTCATCCGTCAAATCGCGGAGGGACTTCGGCTCCGGAACAGACGAGCGCGTGTCGAAAATCAGCGCAAAATGGCTCCAGTCATAGGGAACGAGTTTTTTTTCCGCGCCGAGAAGCGAGCGGAGCGCGATGTCGATTGAATCGATTCCCTTCGGCGAATATTCGGAAAGAATTCCGGCATCGGCAGCCTGCGACGACGTATTGTTGTCGATTCCGATTATCACATCCGCGTTCGGATTGTCCTTTTCGATTATCGCGCGGCTCATCGCCTGGACGGCATCCCCGCAATCGACGAAAGTGACCGTAAACCCGGTCTTTTTCTTGAAAAGCTCGGCGAGTTTGGACGCAGGCCCCCATTCGCCGGCAAAACTGTCATACGTGTAGACGACAACCTCGCCTGAACGGGCAGATTCGGCTTTCCGCGTGCAGCCGAAAAACAACAACGATGATGAAACGATTGAAAAAAAAGCGACAAGAATTCTGTTCATGTCTTCCTCCGCCGGTATTATCCGGATCAGGTTGGAACCTCGACTGAGGCTCTGCGGGTATAATCTCAGCCGACGGGAAGGAAAAGCTCCAACCGCGCCAAGCACCCCGGAATGACAGGAAGTATACCGAATTCGCGATTGCCAGCGCAATCAGAAAAAAAAACATCCCGCGCACGAAGCTGCGGGATGCCTATACATCACACCTTGAACTGGTCAACCTGCTCGCCGATTTTCTGGATTGACGAATCCATTTGGCTCGCAATTGCGGAAAGAGCCGCGCCCGTCTCGTTTATCTTGCGCGCGCCCGCCGACATTTCCTCCATGCCGTCCTTTATGGAGAACGTCGCGTCCTGAAGCGTCTTGACTTCCATCAGAATCGCCTTGTTTCCCTCGGACATCTCGAACGAAGCCGTCTTAACCTCGTTCGACGTGTCGTTGACGGTTTGCAGCGCCACGGAAATCTGATGGGAACCGGCGTTCTGCTCCTCCATCGCGTTCGTGATTTCGCTGACGAGGTTGTTCGTCATGTTTATTCCGTTGCAAACCTCGCTGAACGCCTCGCCCGCAAGCTGCGACGCAAAGACGATTTCCTCGATTGTCGCCGTTATTCTCGAAAGCTGCGTTCCGATTGTCTGCGACTGGGAGCCGGAATCCTCGCTCAGCTTCCTGATTTCGTCCGCGACGACGGAGAATCCCTTTCCTGCCTCGCCCGCGTGCGCCGCCTCGATAGCAGCGTTCATCGCGAGCAGGTTCGTCTGTTCCGCGATTCCCGAAATGACGGCGTTCGCTTCCTGCAGCGCCTGGCTTTCCGTCTCGATTTCGGAAATCTTCGCGTTGACGTCGTTCTGCTTCTGAACGCCCGTCTGCGCCTTCTCCTCAAGCTCCTCAAAAGCCGCCGCCATTTTCTTGACGGAGCCGTTCACCGAATTGATGTTTCCAATCATCTCCTCGACAGCCGCGCTCGCCTGCGACACGGAATACGCCTGCGACTCAATCATCTTGTTGAGCGACTCGATGTTCGACGCAATCTCGTTCACCGCGCCCGCCGTCTGATGGACGGAATCCGTCTGCCGAGTGACGTTCGAATTCATCGCGTCGATGTTCGCGATTATCTGCGTTATGGCAGCAGACGTGTCCGCCGTGCTGTCCGCGAGGAGCCTTCCCGCATCGACAAGGGAATCCTTAGACGACTTCATCGTAGAGACGATTGTATGGAGTTTTCCCGCGAACTGGTTGAATCCCTCGACGACACCGCCGATTTCGTTGTTCGTGTCGATTTCGATTCTCTTCGTGAGGTCGGCGTCGCCGGATGCGATTCCGCGAATTGTGTTCTCGACGACGGTAAGCGGCCTGAGCGAGAAGAAAAGAATCGAGGCGACAATCGAAATGATGAAGACGATTATGATGATTCCGCTCACGCCGAGAATTTTCGCGACGAGATTTGATGCGTGGTAGATTTTCGAGTCGTTGAGGAAGACGCCTACTTTCCACGGAGTGTACTGAATCGGGTCGAGGATGACGTACTGCCCTTTTCCAGCCCCGTTCTTTATCGAAATAGCCGAACGCTCCTTCTTCGTAAGCGCATCCGCAAATTTCTTCAAGTCGATTCCGTTCCTCTCCTTGATTTTCTCGAAATCGGCGATAAAAGCGGCTTTATTCGACGACGTTGCCAGAACACGCCCCGTAGAGTCGAACAGGACAGCGACGCCGATATCCTTGAGGTCTATTCCGTCGATGATGCGCTCGATATGCTCAACCGTGACGACGCCGCACGCAAAACCGACTGTCTGCCCGTTCACTTTTGCCGCCTTGCATATATGCGTGACGGTTTTTCCCGTGCTTCGCGCCGTAACGGGGTCATCAACAGCGTAATCGGAGCCGCGAATCATTATCTGCTGCCAATAATCGCGGTCGGAAACAGTGGACGAGGAATTTATGTCGGCAAGGAACCGCCCGTCCCTGTCCGCCCATGCGACATAATCGAAAACATCCGGGCGGACGGACGCGTGCGCCTTGTACCAGTCCCATATCTGCTCGGAATCGCCCGACTTCACGACGTCGGCGTTCGTATAAAAATCAAGGTGGGCAAAATACGTTTCGAGGCGGTTCTCAATCATAGCCTTGCTCTGCTTTGCGAACGCGTCGTAAGAGAAGCGCAGGTCAGACTCAATCGCGGAGCGCGACATTTTCGTCACCGTCACGTTCTGGATTACGTTCAGACAAACGACAATGACCGCTACGATTATTCCTATAAAGAAAAACAACTTTCCTTTTTTCTTCTGACCTAAAACCGCACTGGCCTCATCTTTTTTTTTCCGTCCTATTTTTAAAATCATTTTTTCCTCCATGCCGGCAAAAACCATGAATGCGCCCCCCACTGTATCTACAAAGAAGAACGCATTTTTAGATTATATTGCTCAAAATTAAAGAAAACAATTTTAATTTTCAGAAACAAATGGAGTTTTACAAACGCCACCGCGCAGAAAAGCGCGTCATTCGGTGCGGATTCCCTTCTGGATGTCCTCAAGGCGGCGGAGCTTCTCCTCGTCAAGCTTGATGAAAAGGTTCTTCTCGTTCGTGGGGAGAACAAGACCTTTCGGGCCGTCCTTTGCGCGCCGGAGATGCTTCACCTGCGTGTAATACAAATCCGCGCTGCCGTTCTTCCTCGCCTTGGAATAGAAAACGGCAAGGTTTCCCGCGTAAAGAAGGATTTCGAGCGGGACGGTCTTCCCCGGCCTGTTCTTTATGAAAACGTACCCGCCCGAATAATCGCGGACGTGAAGCCACATGTCCTGCCCCTTCACGTTGTGGCGCAGGAGCTCGTCGTTCTCGTCGGCATCGCGTCCAACGATTATCGTCCAGCCGTCGACGCTGAATTCAAGTCCGGGATGCGTTTTCTTTTCGAGCTGCTTCGGGCGCTGCGTCTTCCTCAGAACCTGCTCAAGCTTTATCGGGTTTTTCTCCGCGACCATCTCCGCGTACTGCGCGTCGAGCTTCTCAAGCTCGCCCTCCGCAATCGAGATGTCGCGCTCAAGCTCGGCGATTCCGCTCTCCGATTTCCGGTATTTTTCGTAATAGGACTGGGCGTTCTCGTGCGCGGAAAGCGACGGGTCGATTCTGATTCTCACTTTCTCGCCGCTCTCCCAGTCGTCCGCCTCTATGAAATTCGATTTTCCGTCGATGAGATGCCCGAACGAGAGAACCAAATCGCCCATGTGCTTGAATTTTCCCGCGTCGAGGAACGAAGCCCGCTTCTCGCGGAGCATTTCGAGCGAGGAGGAAATCCTGCTTCGGTGCGACTCGTACCATTTTTCCGCCTGCTCAAGAAGGGATGCAAGGGAAGCCTGCGCGGCGCCTTCGGAATAGAACGAATCGACAAGCTCGTTGTAGGAAATGTCCCGCGAGTATCCCTTCTCCTCCATCCGTGCGCGGAGCTTTTCCGCCGTGTCGGAAAAATCCCTCGCCTCGAATTCCTTTCCGTTCCCGCGCGGCTCGGGCACGACGAACGTTCCCCCGGCAACCTCGCCTTTCGCGGGACGCCTGAAAAAGCAGTCGATTATCGTGCCGTCCTCCGTGCAGAGGAATATGTTCGCGGCGTTCGACCAGAGGCGGATGTACATGACGAACACTTCGTCGCCGGAATCCTCCTCCGCGCGGTTCTTCGATTTATGCGCGAATTTCTCCTGCGCCTTGGGCATGACGAAAACAGCCCCAGCCTTTTCGAGGACGATTTTTATGATTCGCTCCTTCCCGATTTGCTCCGCCGAGATTATGCGCGCGCCCTTGATTTTCGCTTTCAGAAGCTCGTTGAAACGCAACGGCTTTTCGTTCTTCGTTATTTTCCGCCTCGTCTCGCATATCCGGCACGCGAGCGCGGCAAGCGACACGAAAACGGTTTTCGCCCTCCCCGGCTTGAACGTATAAAGCGCGAGCGAGTCGAAATTCGGCTGAACGACATCCTGCACGAAGGAGCCGCCGAGCTCCAACTCCGAAAGAACGAGGTCTATTTCCTTGTAATTGAGTGACATTGCGATTTCCTTGCCGTTTCAAAAAGTGCGGGCGCGATATCTTAATATGGAAGAGATGAAAAATAAACCGGGCACAAAAAATCCCGCCAGGCTTCGGGAGCGGGGCGGGACTCTTCAGCGCGAAAATCAGTTGGGGAATTTCTTCTTGAATTCCGCGAGGACTGTTTCCGGCGCGGGCTTCGCGTCGACATCGACGAGGTTTCCCTTCGCCTTGTAGAAGTCGATGAGAGGCGCGGTTGACTGGCGGTATACCTCAAGGCGGTGCTTTATCGACTCAGCCTTGTCGTCGTCGCGCGTGTAAAGCTCTCCGCCGCATTTGTCGCATTTTCCCGGCTCTTTCGGCGGGTTGAATTTTACGTGGAACATCTGCCCGCATTCCTTGCAGCAGACGCGCCCGCCGAGACGCTCGACGACAGCCTCGTCCTCGATGTCGAAATTCACGGCGGCGTCGATTGTCGCGAACGTGGCAAGCGCCTCAGCCTGGGGAATCGTGCGCGGGAATCCGTCGAGGATGTAGCCCGATTTCACGTCGTCCTTCGAAAGCCTGTCCTTCACGAGCCCAATCGTTATCTCGTCGCTGACAAGTCCGCCGGCGTCGATAATCGACTTCGCCTTCTTGCCGAGCTCCGTCCCGTTCTTGATGTTCTCGCGGAAAATGTCGCCCGTAGAAATGTGCGGAATCGAATACGCCTTGGCAACTTCCTTGGCAAGCGTTCCTTTTCCGGCTCCCGGTGGTCCTAAGAAAATAAAATTCATATGGATTCTCCTGAAAAAATAGTTGCGTGTGATGCACGAACGGGTTCGATTGTATCACGATTGCCCCATCGTTTCGACATCGAAAAAAGCGCCCCGAATCGAGTTTGCCGCAAAAATGCAGATAAATCGGTTTTTCAATAAAACTCCCCGTTTTTTTCCCGTCCGCCGCGCGCATCAATATGGAAATGATTCTCATTTTCGGCAAAAAGCGGTAGAATCACCGCCATTCACAAACAGTCCGCAAAGCCGTTCCGCACAAAAAAAACGATGCGTCCCGCATTCTCCCCGAACGGCGATGCAATAACAAAACGCGATTTTTAAGGAAGGAAAATGATTTTAACGTGCAAAAACCTTTCCGTCGGGTACGGAGGGAAAAGCGTCGCGGATGGAATAAACATATCCGTCGACAAGGGCGACTACGTTTGCATAGTCGGCGAGAACGGAAGCGGAAAGACGACGTTCATGAAGACAGTCCTGTCGCTCATTCCGGCAATCTCGGGCGAGATTGAATTCGACGAATCGGTGAAGGGAAAAATCGGCTATCTTCCGCAGCGTACCGACGTGCAGAAGGATTTTCCCGCGAGCGTCACGGAAATAGTGCTGACGGGATTTCAGGGAAAGATGGGACTCCGTCCGTTCTACACAAGGGCGGAGAAGAATGAGGCGCAGGAGCAGATTGAGCGGCTCGGAATAGGGCACCTCGCGAAGAGATGCTTCCGCGAGCTTTCGGGCGGGCAGCAGCAGCGAGTCCTCATCGCGCGGGCGTTGTGCGCCGCCGAGGGAATTCTGCTTCTCGACGAGCCGGTTTCCGCGCTCGACCCAAAGGCATCGGAGGAGCTTTACGGCTGCATTTCAGCGCTCAACAGAAGCGGCGTCGCGATAATGATGATTACGCACGACATAGACGCGGCAAAAAAATACGCCGGAAAAATCCTCAAAATAGGAAAAACGGCGGAAACGGAGGTTATGGAACGATGACGGAAGTGTGGGAGCAGCTTGTTTTCTATTTGAATTTCGATGTCACCCAGCGCGCGCTCATCGCAGGCGTCCTCATCACGCTCTGCTCGTCGCTGCTCGGGGTCACGCTCGTGCTGAAGCGGTTCTCGCTTATCGGTGACGGGCTGTCGCACGTCGCGTTCGGCGCTATGTCGGTGGCGACGGCGATGGATTTGGCGGACAAGTCGATTCTGACTCTTCCCGTGACGATTCTCTGCGCAATCGCGCTTCTGTGCATGGGAAGGAACAGGCGCATAAAAGGAGACGCCGCGATCGCGATGATTTCGGTCGGCGCGCTGTCGCTCGGCTATCTGGTGCTGAACGTCTTCCCGTCTTCGTCGAACGTTGCGGGAGACGCGTGCGGGACGCTGTTCGGCTCGGCGGCGATACTCACTCTGACGAACGAGGAGGTCATCTTCTCGGCTATCATCTCGGCAATCGTCGTCGCGCTGTTCATACTCTTCTACAACAAGATTTTCGCGATTACGTTCGACGAGGATTTCTCCAAATCGTGCGGGACGAAAGTCGGCATGATGAACCTCATCGTGGCGGTGCTTATCGCGACGGTAATCGTCCTTGCGATGAAACTCGTCGGCTCGCTGCTCATCTCCGCGCTCGTGATTTTCCCGTCGATTTCCGCGATGAGGCTCGCATCAAGCTTCAAAAAAGTCACGGTGCTTTCGTGCGCGATTTCCGTTTTCTGCACGCTCGCGGGAATTCTCATCTCGATTCTCGCCTCGACGCCGGTCGGCTCGACAATCGTCGCCGTCGACATCGCATCCTTCGCAATCTGCTTCGCAATCGGTAAGATTCTGGGAAAGTAGGAAACGATTTTTCAGGAGGCACAATTTGAGGAAATGTATCGTTGCGGGAATCTTTTTCCTGTCCGTTTTCAGCTCCGCATTCCCCGCGGCAAAGAAAATCGACATCGATTTCACGAAAATGGGAAAAACGATGGCATACGCGATGCTCTACAACATCTGCTTTGACCAGGAAAAGTACATCGGGAAGACGATGCGCATAAAAGGCTCGTTCTTCATGACGGAAGGCGAGCGCGACGGCGCGAAATTCTACTCGGTGATGATTTACGACGCCACGGCGTGCTGCCAAATCGGTCTTGACTTCATCCCGCGAGGGAACAAGAAATACCCGATAGACTTCCCCAAGGACATGGAGGAAATCGAGATAACGGGAACGTATTCCGTGACGAACAAATACGGATTCGAATATTTCTACCTCGACGTCGAGGAAATGCCGTAAAAAAAATGCGCCCCAAAAGCGGCTTCACCGTTTGGGGCACACTGCAAAAAAGGGCGGCCGCATTTTATTGCGGCATTCCCGCTACATCTCCTGGATGACCTCGCGCACGTCGGGGCACGCGTCCTTCAGATAGCGCTCGACGCCCATCTTGAGCGTCATCGTCGCCATCGGGCAGCTTCCGCACGCACCGGTGAGGCGTAGATGGACGTTCAAATCCTCGTCGATGGAAATGTATTCCATATCGCCGCCGTCCGCCTGAAGCTGGGGGCGGAACATCTCAAGGGCTTCCTTCACGAGCGGCTCTATTTCAGCCGGCGTCTTCTTCTGAACTTTCTCTTCAGCCATTGCAATTCTCCTGTTGTGTTGGATTTCCACAAGCATATCATATTTTTCTTGTAAAAAGCCTTAATAAAACGGCAAACGGAAAATCCGCCGTCATTTTTTGAGCGTAATCCCGTCCACGGCAACGGAAACCATGTCGCAGATTTCCTTCGCGTCGAATTCGCCCATTATCGCGATGCGGAACATCGTCATCTCGATGAAACCGTAGAACATCCCGTTCATCACCTTGATGGGAATCGGCTTGAACACGCCCTCCTTCGTCCCGCGGATGAGAATCGAATTGAGGATGTGCTTTATCCTGATGACGCGCCGGCGCACGCGGGAGCCGGAATCGATTCCCTCCTTCTCGATTGAAATCAGGTACGGAAGAAGGACCTTGAAAAGCCGGTGGTAGTTTCCGCATTCGGTGACAATCCAGCAGACAACCTGCCTGAGGCATTCGTCCGCGGAAATCGTCTTGTCGTCGATTATCTCGACGAGCCTGCGCTCAATCTGCTCCGTCAGGTGGCGGATGCTCCAGACGAAAATTTCCTGCTTGTTCCGGAAATAAATGTAGAGCGTCGTCCTGGTGACGCCGCACGCGTCGGCGATTTTCTGGAACGTCACGTCGTCGAATCCTTCCCTGCAGAAAAGCTCAAGCGATTTTTCCAATATGTCGCGCTTACGCTTGTCGTGCTCAACGATTATCGCCATTTAGAATTCATCCTTGCGGAATTTTCCGCCCCTCGTTCCGGAAGACGACGCGCGCGCGCGGGGACGCCTGTTTCCGTCGGCAGGACGCGGCTTTTCCGTCCCGTCGTAGATGTAGAACGTCGTGTCGAGGTTTCCTGATTTTATTGATTTGAGCGCGGACGCATACCGCCCGATGCATTCCTGAAACCGAGAGTGCGCCGTTATGACGCCGACCTTCCAGCCCGGGAAATCGTCGAATATCGACGACATCGAGCGATAAAGCTCGGCAGCCTGCGCCTCGTCGCCGAGACGCTCGCCGTACGGAGGATTGCAGATGATGATTCCGTCATCGTAGGGCGCGCGGATATCGCTGAACGACGAGACCGCAAAATCGGGGCGCGGAAGATGAGCGTCGCTCCCGACCATCTGAAGCGCGCGTCCCGCCATGACGAGGGCGTGCTCCGCGTTCGACGTGGCGCGCTGGACGGCACCCGGGTCGACGTCCGTTCCCGTGATGCGCACCTCGACGTCAGTGCGGATTTTCGACGCCTCCTCAATCCGAATCTCCCGCGCGCGCGACGGATTGAAAATCGGCATGTTCTCAAGCGCGAACCGCCTTCCGAATCCGGGCGCGACATTGAAAGCGTACAGCGCCGCCTCAATCGCAATCGTCCCCGAGCCGGAAAACGGGTCGTGAAGCGGCGTGCGCCTCCGCCACATCATCATCTGGAGCAGGGCGGCGGCAGTCGTCTCGCGCAGCGGCGCCATTCCCCCGTCAGTCCTGTACCCGCGCTTGTGAAGCGGAAGCCCGCTCAAGTCGAGGAGGACGGAAACATCGTTCTCGTCGATGTACACCCTGACATCGCACCGCTCGCCGCTTTCCGGAAGCGTCGACATCCGCCAAACGTCACCGAGCTTCTTGTAAATCGCCTTGAGGCAGATTCCCTGAACGGCGTGTTCCGAATTCAGCTTCGACTTGAACGTGCGCACCTTGTCCACGACGACGCGCGTGTCCTTCCTGAAAAAATCCTGCCACGGAACGGCATACACCCCGTCAAAAAGCTGGTCGAAATCCTCCGCGCGGAAAAACGCCATCCGAAGGTAAACGCGGTCGGCCGTCCTGAGGCACAGATTCGCCCTGAAAAGCGCGTCGTCGTCGCCCGTAAAAAAAACGCGCCCCGGAAGATTCGGCCGCGACGGGTCGAGCCTGCACCCGAGCGTCTTTATCTCGTTCCCCAAAATCTTTTCCGCCCCAACAGCACACAACGCCACAAGATTGTTCATAAACTCCCCCGAAAATACGCCGCCCGAAAAAACGGGCAGCCACATGAAAAAGAAGAATCCGCCCGGAATCGCATTTCCGAAACGGAACAGCACAAACGGAGCTGCCCGAAACATGTTTTCCGAACAGCCGCTCTCTGTTTTGCCCTGCCCACCGGCGAAGCGGATTTCCCCGAATGTCCAACCGATTTCTTTCGCGCATCGCCCCGCATAACCGGACACGGCATTTTATTTTGACATTTTATTGAATTTTGTCATATTTAGGAACTGGCGCACGCGAAGTTACGAAGCGTTTTCCCTTACTAAATGGAGCGTGCGCTCGCAGCACATGCTTCGAGGGTGTGCGCCTTGGTGGAATTGCGCGGGATGACTGGAAATCGTCGGGGTAAAAAATTCGCACGTCGTTCTGGGGCGTTTTCCCTTACTAAATGGAGCGTGCGCTCGCAGCACCCGCTTCACGGGTGTGCGCCTTGGTGGAATTGCGCGGTTAAGCCGGGAAATCGTCGAGGTAAAAAAGGCGCACGTCGTTCTGGAGCGTTTTCCCTTACTAAATGGAGCGTGCGTACGCAGCACATGCTTCGCGGGGGTGCGCCGTTGTGGAATTGCGCGGGATGACTGGAAATCGTCGGGGTAAAATGGAACGTCGGGCTTGTGTTGTTTTTCTGCGCGGGTTTTCGGTAGAATCGAAAATCATGAATCATGGATTGTATGTCTTCGCGTTTATTATTTTCTCGGTTTATCTTTTCTGCTCGCTCGTCATCCATACCGACTTCAAATTCATCATGCTCGATTTTCTTGCACGGCTTTTCGACAAAATCGAGGAGGATGAGGACGACGACGCGGACGAATAAGGCTCAGCGAAGCCCGAGGAATTTCAGGGCGCCGTAAATTATCAGGACGGCGGCGACGATTATTTTCAGCGCGAGCGTTCTTTTGAGCGTGACCGCGGCTTTCGAGGCAAGCTCGGACTCGGCGGGCGACGATGCGGACAGCTCCTCCGCCTCGCTTCTCTTCTGGAAGAACCTGACGAATCCCTGCGGGACGTAGCACAGAAGCCCGAACCCCAAAATCCACAGCAGCGCGGAATAATGCGCGACGGAAACGCGAATTTTCCTCACGTAAATAACGGAAAACAGCGCCACACCAAAAAGGATTATCCCTACCCCGACCCATTCCGCGATTTTCGCGATTTTCACGACATTCCTGCTCATAGCCATATGGTTCCGACGATAGCAAAACAGCGCGAAAAAGACAACACGCCCGCGGCGAGTGTTGTCCGAACGCCGTTTATTTTTTATCATTGCCGAAAGTCCCGCAAAACATCGAGCATCGATTTTGGGAAAACGAATCCGGGGCTTCATGAAATCACAGGAAAATCAATTGAGAAGGAAAATTCAATCCATCCGCGGCGCGCTTGCATTCGCCGCAATCGCGCTCCTTGCGCCCGCACGCATTTCTCCGGAAGAAAACGGGACGGAAAGCGCGCGGGATTCCATAGACGGAAACCTCGTCGTCACGGAGATTTCGTTCACGGGGCTTACGCGGACGAGGGAATCTTTTTTAAAGAAAGAATACGAAAAGCACCTCGGGAAAACCGTTTCGGAGACAAACCTGCACGACATCGAGAACGATTTGCAGTCCGAGGGGCTGTTCGAGACGTTTTCCGTATCGTTCAGGGACATTGACGGGCAGAGCGCCGGAATCGTCGTCGAGGTGACGGAGAAGATGACGTTCATCCCCCTTCCGTTCGCGATGGTCTCGTCGGGCGGGTTCAGCGCGGGCGCAATCGTCATGGACACGAACGCGTTCGGCGTGAAGGACATGTTCATGGTCGGCGGATTCTATTCGTCATCGTCAATCGCGGGAATCGCGTCGGTTGCCCGCCCTCCGCGGAACGACGGGACGCCGGGGCTGAGCGCCTTCGCATCGGTGTCGAAGAACGAGCCGAAAGTCGTGGGGCTCGACAACAAAAAAGCGCTCGAATACAGGAACCTTTCCGGCAGCGCGAAATTATCTGTCGCGGAAAAGATTACGGAGAAAAATATGCTCTCGGTTTCGGCGGGATTCAGCACGATAAGCGCGGACGAGCGCGACGGAAAACCAGCGGCGTCGGTCGATTCCGCGAAAATCGGCTCGCTTTCCGCGTCGTGGAATTTCCTGATGTCGGACTGGAACGGCTGGTTCAGCTCGGCGACGAAAATCTCGGCGGAATTTTCCGCGTCGAAGTATTTCGGATTGGACGACGAATCGGAACTTTCAGGAATCGTCGCGGACGCGAACATGCAGCTCGGATTCCAGAAGCCGTTCATCTCGGAACGATTGCGCGCCGTCGGGAAAATCGCGGGCGATTTCGTGCTTCCGCAGCGGCACAAATCGGCGCACATCTCGGAATACAAAGGCGGAAGCGCTGTCGGCTGCACGATTCTTCCCGACAAATTCCTGACCGACAAGATTATAGGAGCGAGCATCGGAATCGAATTCGCGCTGAAAAAGTATTCGTTCGGGCTTTCGTCGCTCTACGCGAATTACGAGGCAGTCCTCACGAAGGATTTCTCGCTCGGCACGGACACGGATTTTTCTATGGACGAATTCTGCCACGGGCCGAACGCCGGAATACGGCTGTACCTGTCAAAAATCGCGTTTCCCGCGGTCGCGCTCGGCATGTCGTACAACGTGACGAAAAAATACGGGCAGTTCACCGCGGCGCTCGGAATAAGCATGTAGGAGGAAAAAATGAATCTCGTCGAACTGAAAGGAATAAGCAAGACGTACACGATGGACAAAGTTCAGGTGCGGGCAGTTGACGACGCGAGCATATCCATAGAAAAAGGAGAATTCGCCGCGATATCAGGTCCGTCTGGCTCCGGAAAATCGACACTGCTGAACATAATCGGGCTGACCGACCTTCCGTGCGCGGGAAGCCTAATCCTGAACGGAATCGACGTCTACAGCGGCACCGACCTCACGGCGGGAAAAGTCCCGCTCGCGCTCGACAGGAAGCTCACGGAGCTCAGGCGCACGCAGCTCGCGTTCATTTTCCAGTCGTTCAACCTGATTCCCGTTCTGAACGTCCGCGAGAACGTCGAATTCCCGCTCACGCTCGGAAAGAATTCGTTCCCGAAAAGCGAGGAGAAGGACTGGATTGATTTCCTGCTCGAAAAAGTCGGGCTTTCCGACCGCGCGAAGCACAAGCCGAGCGAACTTTCCGGCGGACAGCGGCAACGAGTCGCAATCGCGCGCGCTCTCGTCACGAAAGCCCCACTCATCCTCGCGGACGAGCCGACGGCAAACCTCGACAGCAAGAACGGCGAGCAGATTCTCGCGCTCATGAAAAAGCTGAACGAGGAACTCGGGACGACGTTCGTTTTCTCCACGCACGACAAGAAAATCGTCGAGATGGCAAACCACGTCATAAAAATCGCCGACGGAAAAATAATCGAAGGCTAGCGCGCTTGCAAACCTTTTTTGCGTTCCAAGTTCGGCTTGGCGGGAGCAAGCGCGCTTGCAAACCTCTGTCGGGTTCTGAGTTCGGCTTGGTTGTAGCAAGCGTGCGCCGGCACGCGGGGGCGTGCCTTCCCTAAAGGGGTTGCAAACCACTTTCGCGTTCTGAGTTCGGCTTGGTTGTAGCAAGCGTTCGCGGCACGCGGGGCGCGCCTTCCAAGGGGGGATGGCGGATACAAAAAAAACTGCCCGGGGTAATCCGGGCAGCCTTTTTTTACATTTTCTCCGCTTTTTTAAATCGGGGAATCCGCAAAACGACGTTCCGGCGGATTCCGACCACCAAAGGAGTATAAAAAAGGACGGCGCACAAGGCTTATAAGGAGGAGCTTCAACCATCCACGCGCCGAACAACAACAATAGAACAGCGGCGGCCCGAAAACGTTACCGCGCACGCGCATTTTATTTCACGAAAACGAACACTTCCTGCGCCGAGGAACCTTCGCTGTTGAGCGACAGGAGGACGGAACCGCCTTCCGCGACGCCGACTTCGGAAATCGTCATTCCGAACGGGCGGATTTCGTGGCGGTCGGACGCGCCGAGGAACAGCGGGCCGGTGGGGCGGCTTCCGACTTTCCACAAATCGATTGCGGAAAGAGCGCCCTCGTGCTGGTTGAACGTCGGATAATCGTACTCCATCTCGCCGTTGAAGACGCACGCCTGCGCATACTGGCAGAGAATCCATTCCGCGCTCACGTCCCGCCCGAGAACAGTGCCCACTGCCGCCGTAACGGATTTCATTCCCGTCATGGCGTTTTTTGCCATCTCGCCGATAACCGCGATGCCGCCGAATTCGCGGGCAAGCCACGCGCCGAACGCATACGAGGCGGAATAGGAAAGGAGCGTCAATTCGGAGCGGAATTCGAGCCCGCAGTCGGAATAATCGCGGATGAAGCGCGGCAGCCTGTTTTTCGGGCTGTTCGAATCGGAAATTCCCATCTTGTCCTGTATTAGGTCCTCGCAGAGCATCGAAAGCATCTCGTTGAACCACAACTCGCTTTTCACGCCGCGCAAAACCGTTTTCTGGTAAAAGTGAATCATGTGCTGGAATTCGTGCGCGAGCGTCGAGACGGCAAGCTCGAACCGACTCATCACGAAATACTCGTCGATGTAGATGTATTTTCCCGCGTTCGTGTTTTTCGCGATGCCCTCGGCATAAAAATCCTTCGAGCTGAAATACCCCGCAATCGAGCCGGAGCCGGTGGAGACGTAATCCCCGCCGATATCGTATACGACGATGTTGACGAACGTTCCCGTCGCGCTTATCCCGCCGGCAGGAACGCAGCTGCCCGCGCTCATGAAGATTCCATCGCATTCATCGCCGAACGATTCCCGTATGAAACCGCACATCGCATCGAATTTCTCCGCGATTGCGCGCGCGCGGTAAACTGCCCCGCTTGTGCTTTTCATCCAGACGATGCAGTTTTCCCCGACCGCGGAGATGACGAAATTCTCGGCGTAGAAATCGGAGACGGAGCCGTTCGAAATCGCGTGGTCGACGACGATTCCGCGCGAGACGCCTTCCGAAACGGAAATCTTCCCGGAAACAGACGCGGCAGCGGCGCGCGACGGCTCGAATTCCGCGTCCACGGTGACGCTGTATATTCCGTCGTCGAAAATCTCCTCGCCGAAAGAAACGCCGGAAACGGAGCGCGCAGATTTACGCGCGATTCCGGAAGACGACTCGACGAAGCGGGCGGTGTCGGCGGAGACGGCATACGACGTCGGGTTCACGCGCGCGACAAAGACGCGGGCGCCCTGCTCGACACCGTCGATGACGACTGTGCGCGTCGTCGGAGAAACCTGAAAAACAGGATGCGCCGAATTGAACGAAACAGACGAGGTTTCCGTCGCGGAAACAACCGAAAAGCCGTCGTCCTGCCCGTCGATTTCGGAGCAGGACGCGAGCAGAAGCGATGATGACGCGAGAAGCGCGAACGCGCGTGCAAAGTTCCTCATAAGGATTCCTTCCTGTGAAAAAAAATGAGGACTTTTTATTTTTCTGATTCGATTTTTAAGAAAACTTGGTAATGATTAGTACTTGATGTATTTTTTGAGGACTTTTTTCGTCTTTTGTTTAGATTATATTGAAAGTATACGGTTTTGCGAAAACAAAATCAAGCCGTTTCATCGGAAGATTTCAAAAATGTATCGTTATTTTTCAATAAAATCCAAAAATAACGATACTTTTCACAAAAACGATAAAAAACGGAAATCACACCGTCTTCCAGTCGGCGCCGTTCTGGGAGGAAAACACGCGCACGCGGCAGCGCTGCCTTCCCGCGTTCTTCGCAAAAAAAGCAAGGTCGGTTCCGTATTCGCTCATCACGTCGTCGGGATGGTAATTCGTCGCGAACGTCGATTCCGTTCCGTCGGCAGTGCAGCGCCCGAGCGCGCCGTGCATCGAGATGAGGTCGGAGGCGACGGGGCACAGCCGTTCAAGACGAGAGGAGCGGAGACGCGCGAGGACGAATTCCTTCTGCATCGATTCGATTTCTTCGGACGAATACTGCACATCGCCGCCATTTCCGGACTCGCGCGCGTCGAGAAAATCGGCGAAGGCGGAAAGGAAAGCGCTAGGCTTTTCGCGGAGCGCGCGTAGGACGGAATTGAACCACGGAACGGCGCGCCCCTGCGTGTAGAAAATATTCGTCGCGCGAGAAATCCTCGAAGCTGCCGCGATGTCGGATTCGGAAAACGTCGGCGTCCGCGTCACGTGGTAAGGCGGATTTTTGTCCCATTCCATCCCGAATCCGGGCGCGTCGTCGAACAGGTTCGTCCCGGGAAGGACGGAAAGGCAGAACAGCTCGAGGTTGTTCGGGTAAAGCGACAGCGCGAAATCAATCGAATTGAGGAACCCGCCGATTGTGTCGCCCGGAAGCCCGTAAATCAGGTCGAACCCGAACGTCACGCCCTCGTCGTTCAAAAACGAAATGTTTCGCGCGAAGAGCTTTTTGTCGAGCGTCCGATGCACGTTTTTTAGGACGGCAGGATTCGCGCTCTGAAGCCCGAACTGGATGCAGCACGGAATGCGCGCGAACGCCCTGGCAAGCTCACGGTCGATGAATTCGGCGCGCGCCTCGAAATAGAAGAACATTCCCGGCGCCTTCTTCTCTATTATGCGGAGCATACGCAGGGCGCGCTCCTTGCTCGCGTTGTAAGTCGGGTCGAGGACAAAAACCTGCGCGATTTTCTTTCTCGCGAAAAGCTCGATTTCCTTCTCAAGGCGCTCCATCGGGAAGTACGATATTTTCTTCTCGCCCTTGCTCTCATAACAGTACGAGCATTTGAACGGGCACCCGCGCGCAAGCTCCCACAACGCGCCCCCGTACCGGGCAGGGTCGAGCGTTCCGTCGAGATACGGCGACGGTGTCGCTTCAGGACGGCACGGAGTCGCGCGGACAACGGGCGCATCGGAGGAAGGATTCTCCCCGCCACGGAACAGGACGCCGGGAATCGCGACGTCGCACGGGAGCGGGACGGAAGACGCCCCGGAAAAAAGCGCCGCGCACAGTTCGGGGACGGCAACCTCGCCGGGTCCCGCGACAGTAAAATCGAACGAGCGGAAAGCGCGCGGGGAAGCGGTAACCTCGGGGCCGCCCGCGATGCAGAAGACGGACGGGACGAGGCGCTTGAGCTCGGACGCGACGCAATCGAGAATCGAATGGTTCCAGACGTAGACAGAAAAGCAGACGGCAGAAGGAGCGCGCGCGGCAAGCTTTTCAGCAATCATCGCCGCCGCACCCTTTTCCCCGCCGGAATCGAGCGCGGAGACGAATTCGCCATCCTCGCGCGAAAAATCGATAAGCTCGACGGAAAAATCCGCAAGGGACGGCTCTGCCTTGAGCGCGGACGCTATGCACGCAGCCCCGAGCGGCATTGCCTGCGGGGACGTTTCGACAAGGACCGTCGTGCAGATGATTCTTTTCTTTTCTTGTTTTGATTCGTTCATTTTTGAGAGCGTACCTTTTTTGCGGAATCGGGACAACGTGCCGACTCGAAAATAACGTTGTCCGGAAAAACGGAATTCTCCGCCGTTATGCGGAGCGCCGTTCCGTCCCAAACAAATTTCCCCTTTTTCTGCTGGAGCGACTTTACGCCGAACGTTTTCCGAAGGAATCCGCCGCCCTCCACGGCAAGGAAATGCGCGTCGAGCTCAATCGGATGCTCCGAAAGATAGTCCGAAAGAGGAACGCCGAGCGAAGTCGATGCGGAAAGCGCGCTCCTGATTGCGTATGAGGAGCCTGACACGGAAACGACGGCGCGCTCATTCCCGCCCGAACATGATTCCAGCATGAACGCCGAAAGGAACGGCTCGTCCCCGAGTATTTTCAGCACGGCGGTCTGGGAAACGGAAGGCGAAATTCCGTCCAGGAACGACGGGATTCCCGCGGCGGAAAAATACTGCGGGAACGAGTCCATCAGGAACGCGCCGCATTTTGCCGATTTCGCACCGCCACGCAGGGCATTCAGAACAGCCTCGTAGTTTTCAACCCTGCGCTCGGTCAGCTCTATGAGGCTCGGGTAGTTCGCCGAGCGGTATTCGTACATGTTTCGGAAATTCTCCGCGTTCGTCCCCACGAGCCTGTCGCCGAAGCTCGTCATCGTCTTGATTTTCGGGAAGTCGATTTTGTTCAGAAGCGTTATCGTCGTGATGAAATCGACGACGCTGTACGTCCGGTAGAACCGGTTCGTGCTTTCCTTGCGGATTTCGTATGACTCAAGCTCGCCCTTCATGTACGAGATGAATTTTTTGTTCGAGTCGATTTTCCGCTCGATTTCAGGGATGTCTGCCGCGGAGAATTCCTTCGCGGGGTCGAGGAGGATTCCTTCGTCACGGTAGAATCCCGCGATGGACTGCACGGCGAATTCGCTCGGATGGATTACGTTCCCGCCCGCGCCCATGACGGCGTACCATTCGCTGCCGTCGGCTCTTTTTCCCGCGATGTAGGCGTATTCCGACGAAGCCTCGCACGACAGCGCGAACACTTTTCTGTCTATCGAGCCGAAAAGCCCCTTGAGGAAATTCCCGAATTCCTCGTGCTCCGTTTCGAGCGTCTCGGGCGGCGAGACGACGGTGCAGAAAAACTGCTTGGGCGTTCCGTCAAAACCGGGGTTGTAGCGCACCATGTACGTCCACATCTCGACCGTGTAAACCGTGAACGACGCCGTTTCCTTCCATCCGTCGCGCTCCATCGTGAACGTGAGAGTGCTCTCTCCTTCCGAGGCGATGTCGAACCCGCTTACCGAGCAGGAGACGGTCTCGTCCGTTTTTCCGCCGTCGAAGAAAATACCGGAAAAATCGAATTCCGTCGGCATTCCGCGCTCCGTTTTCCCGGAAAGGAAATCGCCCTCGCGAATCGAGAGAGGCGCGCGGCGGAACTGCCACTCGTCGGAGGAAATCTGCTTGAAGTAGTATCCTTCGTTTCCGTACGGGTCGATTCCCGCGACACGGAGCTCACGCGCGAAATTCCCCTGCCCGTTCTGGTGTATCGAGATGAAGCGGGAGAGGCGCGCCTTGCCGAACAGCGGGATTGCAGGCTCCCTCTTCCAGTCCTCGGCGGGAAGAGCCCACGGGGAATAGTTCGAAAGATAGTCCTTTCCCGTCCATTTTTGGGGAAGCTTCCGGTACGTGTACTTGAAGAACATCGGGTCGCATCCCATCGTGTCGAAATCGATGAGGCGCGTGTACATCGTCCCGTCGTCGGCAATCAGAAAAATCGTTGAGCCGGAGCAGCCGATGCTGCGAGCCACGAACGAGCCGTGCTCCGGCCCCTGAATCCTGTTGCTGAAATCTACGGGCATCCCCGAATCGGTGAAGAAAATCGTCTGCCCGTCCTCGGAAAGAAAATAGAGCGTCGCCAGCCCCATCGTCCCGTAATGGTGCTGGTTGGCGAACCTGTCCTCGTACCAGAGGATGTCCTTGCGGCGGACGCCCATCGCCCAGCCGCGCTTGTTCCTGACGAGCCCGTTCTGACGGAGGACGCGCTTGTCGGGCCAGCCGAAAACATTCCGCCAGTCCCATATTTTCTCGTCGGGAAGCTTCTGCGTGTAGACGTAATACATGCGCCCGCGGTCGTCGAACGCGAAAAGGCAGTCTCCGTCCGCGAAAATCTCGCTTATCGAAGACGGGGAATCGAACGCGCCCTTCTTCCTCGCAAACGGAAGCCCAGTCCCCAAGAATAGCTCCCATCCGTCCTTTCCTTCCTTCGCGCACCATATTTTTCCGTTCTTGAGGACGAAACGGTATCCTTTGAGGAACGTCTGCGAAAGGGATTTGACGTATACGTCGTCAGGGTCGTCGCCGTTCACGTTGTCGCGCGGCTCCGATGAAGGAAGCTCCCTATCCGGCGCGTACCATTCCGCGGAAACCGATTTGTAATAAAGAAGGTCATCCGACGGAGCCGAAGCGCATCCGCAAAGGAGCGCCAAAAACAAGAACAGGGCGGAAAAACGCCCGCAACCGCATTTTCTCATCCCGCCATGATACAAAAATTTCCCGCGCGGGCAAATCCGCAAAAAAAATCCGGCGCGCGACCGCATTTCACGAGCCGCGCGCCGGAATGATGTTCCTCGGGCTTACCTGTTCTTGTTGAAGATGATTTCCTTGTACTCGCCGCTCTTTATGTCGATGAAGCGGACGAAAAGCGAGACCTTGTTGTCGCCGTTGAGCGAATTCCAGATGTTCCCGGCGAATTCGTCAATCGTACCCTTTATTTCGACAGGCTCAGGCTCGCCCTCGAACGACGGAAGCGGGTTTCCGTCACCCTGATACGTGTGGATGAAATGGCCTTTCCCGTTCTGCGGGTTGTCGTACGAGAACGTGATGCGGATTGTGTTGTCCGGGTTTCCGCCGTCGCTTTTGAGGATGGAGAGCGCGTAATCGAACTTCCCGCCGTCAACAGTGAGGAGGGAGGAGATTCTCGGCGTGTAGTTCGGGGCGTCGTGCTCGTATTTGCGGCTTCTGAGGCTCTGCTCGAACGTCATTCCGTTGCGGAGGCCGTCGAAAATCGTGTCCGTCTGGTCGCCGTTCGTGACGATTGTCCTGTTCCCGAACTGGCGGACTGCCGCGTAGATAATCAGCGAGGGATCGCCGGCGACGAGCTTCTCGTCGAACGCTTTTGTCCGGACGACCTCGGAACCGTTCTCCGTTTCCGTGACGAAAACGCGGTTCCGGCTTCCTGCACTGCGCCCCATCGTCCAGTAGGCGACGACGGCGTTCTTTCCGTCCTCAGTCTTCCCAACGACAATCCCGCGACCGGGATACTCGTTCTCCGTCAAAAGTTTCGTAAGCGATTTCATTTCCATAACATGAATCTCCACTGTAGTTTTCTGCGCGGCCCGAAAAGAGCGGCACGCGACGCCGATTATAACAATTCCGCGTTTTTTTCTCGACAACACGACGCAGGCAAGACTGTTTTATAGCGATATTTTGCTAAAATCAGCATTTTCATACATAATATTTTTTGTACGGCAAAATCCAATGCTGCGATTCGTGGAGATGCCAGGACAACAAGGAGAGAATACAGCATGACGAAGGAGGTCATTTATGGCATTGCGCTTGAAAAAAATCGGGGCGCCGGAAAAATCGCTCAAAAAAGAAAATGGAAAGACGGGGCAGCGGAAAAAGCGCGAGAGCCTAACGAACAGGATGTCGTTCAAGCTTCTGTGCGCCGTGTTCGGGCTGCTCGTGATATTCTTCACGGCGCTCGTGCTGATTCTCTCCAAATCGATAAAACGCGACAGCATCAAATCATACACAGAGCTTACGATTGCGACCGCGGAGGGAAATTCGTCGTCGATGACGTACTGGCTGTCGAGCTACTTCAAGGATTTGCGTGTCTTCACGAAAAATTCCGTCTTTCTTGAGGGAAACATCGACGACACGCGGGAATTCATGGAGGACAACCACCGGCTTATCGGCGAGGATTTCGATTTTGTCGGAATCGCGGACATGGGCGGGAATTTCGTCACGACGAACGGGCAGGAATTCAACGTCATGGGAATGGAATTCTTCTCGGCGATAAGCAACAAGGGTCTCGGCGAATTTCTTTCAAGCCCCGTCCAGGCAGCGACGGGCGACTGGTTCTTCTACACGGCGGTTCCCGCGGTCGACAAGAACGGCACGATGTTCGGCGTGTTCGCAGGCGCGATTCCGCTCAAAATAATCCAGAAGGAAATTCAGAAGATAAAGCTCGGCGACAACGGGTTCCCGTTCATAATCGGCGCGAACGGCGAGATTATCGCGCACCCCGACCCGTCAAAAATCATGGCGAACCCGATGACGACAGACGAAAAATCGCTCGGGCTGTCCGGGATAAAGCAGCACATTTCCCAGATGGTGCAGGGAAAAAGCGGCACGGGGCTGATAACGAGCGGCGGAACGACGAGCTACATTTTCTACTGCCCGATTGATGGGACGAAATGGTCGCTCGTACTCGCGATTCCTGAAGACGAGGTGCTCGAATCGGCGCGGAAGAACGGTTTAAACATCGCCGGATGCAGCGCCGTCATCGCGCTTCTCCTCATCATCCTCATCAACATCGACCTGAACATTCTCCTCAAGCCGCTCACGGTACTCAAGGACTCGATTTCCGAAATCGCGACTGGGGACGCCGATTTGACGAAAAAGCTCAAGATAAAATCGAAGGACGAGGTCGGCGCCGTCGTCGAGGGATTCAACCTTTTCGTGGAGAACCTCCGCACGATAATCAGCGAAATCAAGGAATCGAAGGATATCCTGCGCACGATTGACAAAAGCCTCCAGCAGACGACGGACGAGACGTCCGGCTCAATCTCGGAAATTTCGCAGAACATCGACACCGTCGTGACGCAAATCGAGTCGCAGGGCGAAAGCGTTGACGGAACGGCGAGCGCGGTCACGCAGATTGCGAAGAACATCGAGAACCTGAACAGGCTCATCGAGTCGCAGGTCGGCGCCGTCGGGGAAGCGAGCAGCGCAATCGGGCAAATGCTCCAGAACATCGACACCGTCTCAAGCAGCATGGAAAAAATGGCGGAGGCGTTCGAAAACCTCGAGCGGTTCACCAAAAACGGAATCGAAAAACAGAACGCGGTGAACGAGCAGATTGCGAAAATCGACGAGCAGAGCCAGATGCTTTTCACCGCGAACAAGACAATCTCGAAAATCGCCTCGGAGACGAACCTTCTCGCGATGAACGCGGCAATCGAGGCGGCACACGCGGGATTCGCGGGCGCGGGTTTCTCGGTTGTCGCCGACGAAATCAGGACGCTTTCGGAAACATCGGCGCATCAGTCGAAATCAATCGGCGCGGAGCTGAAAAAAATCCAGCAGTCGATAGAGCGCGTAGTCCAGTCGAGCGGCGAGGCAAAGGAGGCGTTCAGCTCGGTAAGCGAGAACATCCAGAAAACAGACGAGCTGGTGCGGCACATCAAGGCCGCGATGGAGGAAAGCGCGCGCGGAAGCAAGCTCGTGACGAACGCCCTCCTCGTCGTGAACGAAAGCTCGCGCGATGTCAAAACGTCGTCGAAGGAGATGTCGGAGGGAAACCAGTCGATTCTCGCGGAAATCCACCGGCTGCAGGACGCGACGACGCTCATCCGCCGGAGCATGGAGACGATGGGCGGAAGCGTCAGGCAAATCGACAAAAACGGCTCCACACTGACCGAAATTTCCGGCACGATGCAAAACTCGATAAGCCAAATCGGAAAGCAGATAGACATGTTCAAGGTATAGGGCGCACGCATTGTTTTACGCGCGTTTATCTTTATTGCATGGAGCGTGCGCACGCAGCTCCCGCGAAGCGGGAGTGCGCCTTGATGGGATTACGCGTGTGGTTTTTCAATCCGCGGTTTTGGATGGCGTCACGGGGAAGTTCTATTTTGGGGGGCACGCATTGTTTTACGCGCGTTTATCTTTATTGCATGGAGCGTGCGCACGCAGCTTCCTGCGAATGCAGGGAGTGCGCCTTGGTGGGATTACGCGTGAGGTTTTTCAATCCGCGGGTTTGGATATATTCACGGTGAAGTTCTATTTTTTTGGGCACGCATTGTTTAACGCGCGTTTGTCTTTATTGCTCGGAGCGTGCGCAGGCAGATTCCGGCGAAGCGGGAGTGCGCCTTGGCGGAATATGGCGCGTGGTTTGTTCTGTCCGCGGGTTTTGATTCCGTTACGGGAAATTATATTTTTTTGGGCACGCATTGTTTAACCCGCGTTTTCATTCAAAAGAGATTCCGTTAGGAATCTCGAATCCGTGTGACAACCTTTAAAAAAGATTCCGGGTCAAGATTTCTTCGAAATCCGTTCAGCATGACACTAAAAATCATGTGTCCACCGAAAATCCGGACAGAGCCTTTTACTTTGTCGAGCGTGCGCGTGCTGGTTCGGGCGGGAATTTTTCAAGGAGCGGGCGGTGGGGGAACTGTTTTTTTTGGCGCGGAAAATTTATACTCTCACACATGACAACGGAACTTTCCATCACTGTTAATCCGGACGACGAGAGGAATTTCGGCGTTCTGAAAGAGAAAATACTCCGGATGCTGCGCGACAAGGGTTTGACGAAACGCGGCGTGCGGGAAATGTACTTCGAAAATCATTCGGGGAATATCGGCGCGGACGACGCAATTGCCGTGTTCATAAAAAAATCGATAGACGCAAGGCACGGAACCGTACGGCTCATCCTGCGCTACAAAATCTACATCGGCGAAAAACCGAATGGAGACGGCGAGAACGTTCCGGAATGGCGCGCTGCCGACGGGAAGAGCCAGGTCGTCATCGTCGGCTCGGGGCCGGCGGGTCTGTATGCGGCGTTCAGGCTTCTTGAGGAAGGGATAAAACCCGTGATAATCGAGCGCGGCGCCGACACAGAGGAGCGCACACGCCACATCGAGGAGCTGCGCGCGGCCGGAAAGCTCAACGCGGAGTCGAATTACTGCTTCGGCGAGGGCGGTGCCGGAACGTTCTCCGACGGAAAACTCTACACGCGGTCGAACAAACGCGGCGACATCGGAAAAATCTACCGGATTTTCGTCGAATTCGGCGCGGACGAGAAAATCTTGACGGACGCGCACCCGCATATCGGGACGGACAAGCTTCCGGGAATCATCAGCGCGATGCGGAAAAAAATCATCTCCCTCGGCGGAGAATTCCATTTCGACACGCTCTGCACGTCGATAACGGTGGAGAACGGCGCGGCGACGGGAATCAGGACGAAAAACCTAAAAACGGGCGCGGAGGCGGAAATTTCTGGATGCGCGGTGATTCTCGCGACGGGGCATTCGGCGACGGACGTCTACAAGATGATGGCGAAAGTCTCGCCGCAGTCGCTCGAGCAGAAAACGTTCGCGGTCGGCGTCCGCGTCGAGCATCCCCGCACGCTCATCGACTCGATACAGTTCCACGGGAAGGCGATGCCGAGCGCGGCCGAATACCGGCTGACGTCGCAGATTGACGGGCGCGGCGTGTACAGCTTCTGCATGTGCCCGGGCGGATACGTCGTTCCGTGCGCGACGACGGAGAACCAAATCGTCATAAACGGAATGTCGTCGTCGGGAAGAAACAGCGAATGGAGCAACGCCGCGATTGTCGTGGAGCGCAGGCCGGAGGACATTCCCGAGGAGTTCGCGAAGATGGCGGAAAAAGACGGATGCCGCGCGCTTGCGGGGCTTTACTGGCGGACATGGCTTGAGGAAGAGACGTTCAGGCACGCGGACGGGCAAAAGGCTCCGGCGCAGCGCCTCACCGATTTTCTTTCGGGGCGGGAATCCGATTCGCTTCCGGAGACGAGCTACAAGCCTGGCGTCGTGACGAGCCGCCTTGACGAATGGCTTCCCGAGGAAATAGGCGGCCGGCTCAAAAAGGCGTTCCGCGAATTCGACAAATCGATGCGCGGGTTCGTGACGGACAACGCCATCATCATCGCTTCGGAGACGAGGACGAGCACGCCCGTGCGGATTCTCCGCGACAAGGAATCGCTCGAATGCGTCGGAATCAGGAACCTCTACCCTGCCGGGGAAGGCTCGGGATATTCAGGCGGAATCGGCTCGTCGGCGATGGACGGCGAGAAAGTCGCGGACAAAATCTGCGCAAAAATACGCGGCGGAAATTTCCGCTAGAAAAATTCTTCAAGAATCGCGTTCTCGGAGCGCACTCTCATATAGCCAACAAAACCAAAGGAGAAAAAAATGAAACATTCGATGGAAATTCTTCAGGAACTCGCGGCGGCGAACGGACCGCTTTGCGTGGGACTCGACACCGACCCGTCATACATTCCGGCTCCGCTTCTCAAAGTGCTTGGCGGAAATCCCGCGGAGGCAGTTCTCGACTACAACAAGGAAATCATCAGGCGGGTCGCGGCGGACAAATCGGCGTGCTGCTTCAAGATTCAGATTGCGTACTACGAGGCGATGGGAATCGAGGGGCTCAAGGCGTACATCGAGACGATTAAGGCCGTGAAGCAGGCTGG
Organism: Treponema saccharophilum DSM 2985; assembly: GCF_000255555.1. Lineage (GTDB taxonomy): Bacteria > Spirochaetota > Spirochaetia > Treponematales > Treponemataceae > Treponema_D > Treponema_D saccharophilum. The sequence goes on along the minus strand of NZ_AGRW01000038.1, from coordinate 34,561 downwards.
GCTTATCGCGATTTCCGACATAAAGCGCGGCGACATCGCCGATACCGCAAAAGCATACGCGCGGGCGCATTTCGCCGGGGAATTCGAGACGGACATCATCACGATAAACCCGTACATGGGATTCGACACGCTCAAGCCGTTCACCGAATACTGCAAGCCGACGGACGGAAGCAAAGCCGGAAAGGGAATTTTCGTCCTTCTGAGAACGTCAAACCCCGGAATGGTGGACATCGAGCAGCAGGAACTCAAGGAAGGCGGGCGCGTTTTGGACAAAACGGGCGCGGAGCTTTCGAGAATCGCGAAGGAATTTGCGGAATTTTACCCGAACCAGGGATGCTCGCCGGTCGGCGCTGTCGTCGGATGCACGGAGGAAAGCGACGCGAAGCTTCTGCGCGAGGCGTACCCGGAGCAGTTCTTCCTCATTCCGGGGTACGGCGCGCAAGGAGGAGCGGCTCGGATTGCGGCGACGCTTCTCGGAAAGGCGGGCGGAACAGTGAATTCAAGCCGCGGAATTCTCTGCGCGTGGAAAAAAGACCCCGACCTTGCCGACAAAGTGGAAAGCGGAAACCTCTGCCTGAAGGAAATCGCCGACTCTGCGGCAAAAGCCGCGCTCGCATCGAAGGCTGACCTCCTCAACGCGAAAAAAGAGCTGGGGCTGTAAGGAGAATGGCGATGTCAGAAACAGTCAGCTGCGAAGGAATCCCGTTCCCGTCATTCGCGACGGGAAGCGTCTCGCTCATCAAATACGTCGAGGGCGCGTTCCCGGAAAAAAGCGTCGTGCATCTTGCCGTGACGGCGGAAGGAAAAGCGCCGAAAGCCGGGCAGTTCTACCTTATCAAGGCGAAGAAATCCGGCGTGCTGCTCGCGCGTCCGATTTCGGTCTACTCGTCAGCAGAAAACGCCGACGGAACCGTGCGGGTCGAATTCCTGATTCTCGTGAAGGGACAGGGAACGGCGGAACTTTCGGACGTTTCCTGCGGGGACGAAATCGAAATCCTCGGTCCGCTCGGAAACACGTTCCCGAATCCGGACGGAAAAAAGAAAATCGCGATTGTCGGAGGCGGAATCGGAGTCGCGCCGGTCGCGGGATTCGCGCAGAACCTTCCGGAAAAATCATACGATTTCTTCGCGGCGTTCAAATCAGGCTCATACGGGCTTGAAAACGTGAAGGCGGACAAGCTCGTCATAACGACGGACGACGGCTCGGTCGGAATCCGCGGAATGATTACGGAAGCGCTCGACGCGCAGAAAATCAGCGCGTATTCGGAAGTCTACGCGTGCGGCCCGATGCCGATGCTCGCCTACATCCAGAAAATATGCGCCGAGGCGGGCGTGAAGTCGTGGCTTTCGATGGAGAACAGGATGGCGTGCGGCGTCGGGGCGTGCCTCGGCTGCACAATCAGGACGACGGAAGGGAACAAGCGGTGCTGCAAGGACGGTCCGGTATTCAACGGGGCGATTCTCGATTTTACTCCGCCCAAAATAAAGCCGATACGCGACTACCGGCTTCCCGAATCGGAAAAGCCCGACCTTTCCGTTGAGATAAATGGCGTCCGCTTCAAGAATCCCGTCATCGCGGCGAGCGGAACGTTCGGCTACGGCTCGGAATATTCGTCCGTTTTCGACGTAAATCTTCTCGGCGGCATCTGCTCAAAAGGCCTGACGCTCGAGCCGAAAGCCGGAAACACCGGCGTCCGCCTCGTCGAAACACCGTCCGGGCTCATCAATTCAATCGGGCTTGAGAACCCGGGAATCGCGCATTTCATCGAGCATGAGCTTCCCGTGATGAAAAAATTCAAGACGACGCCGATAGCGAACCTGTCCGGCTCGTCAATCGACGGATACGTCGAGGGCGCGCGCCTTCTCGACAAGACGGACATCCCGATGATTGAGCTGAACATTTCCTGCCCGAACGTAAAGGCAGGCGGAATGGCGTTCGGAATGGACTGCGTTGCGGCGTCGACGGTGACGAAAGCGGTGCGCGAGGCGACAAAAAAGCCTCTTATGGTGAAGCTCTCGCCGAACGCGCCCGATTTGGTCGGAATCGCGATGGCGGTGCGCGAGGCGGGCGCCGATGCGATAAGCCTCGTCAACACGTTCCAGGCGATGTCGATTGACGTTGAGACGGGAAGACCAGTTTTCGACAACGTGAAAGCCGGACTCTGCGGACCGGCAATCCGCCCGCTTGCGCTCAGGATGGTTTTCGATGTCGTCGCCGCGATGAACAAACTCCCCGAAGCGGAGCGCATTCCCGTCGTAGGAATCGGCGGAATCGCGACGTGGCGCGATGCGGTCGAATTCATCATGGCGGGTGCGAGCGCCGTCCAGGTCGGAACGGCAACGTTCGCGAACCCGCGCGCCATGATTGAAATCATCTCCGGAATCGAATCGTACATGAAGCGGAAGGGATTCCGCAAACTCGACGATTTCCGCGGAATCGCGCAATAGCTCGGAAACGAAAAAAATGCCCCGCACGCAGGACGGAAAACCGCTCGGCGTGCGGGGCGTTTTTTTCGGCAAAACCGGGAATTATCAGAACTCGATCGACGACATGTCGGCGACATCCTTCTCGTAATCGACGCCATCGACGTCGAATCCGTTTATGTTCAGGAAGTCGTGGCGGACGCCCTCAAAATCGATGAGCGTCTTCACGTTGTCGGCGGTGATTTTCGGCATAATCTCGTCGATTTTCGCCTGCGTTTCGGGAAGGAGCTCCCAGTCGTCGATGCGGATTCTTCCCTCGTCGTCAGTCGGGACAACTCCGTCGGCGGTGTAAAGGCGCTCGGCAAAAAGGCGCTCCATCTGCTCGATGCAGCCCTCGTGCCTGCCCTCCGCCTTCTGAACCTTGAAAAGGCAGCCGAGGTAGAGCGCGATAATCGGGATGACCGAAGAAGAGCGCGTGATAAGACCTTTGTTCTCGGAAACATATCCTGCGCCTTTGTATTTTTCCGCAAGCTTCCTGCTGATTGTGCGCGCGTGAGCCTCCAAATCCTTCTTTGCCGTTCCGATTGTTCCGTCGCGGTAAATCGCGTGGCTGAGCGCCGGCCCGATGTAGGAATAGGCGACGGTCATGCATCCATCCGCAAGAACGTCAGCCTCGGAAAGCTGGTCAATCCAGCGCTCCCAATCCTCGCCGCCCATGACCTTTATCGTGTTGAGAATATCGCTTCCCTCCGCAATCGGGGCGACCATCTCGCTGAGCGCGCCAGTCATCATGTCGAGCGCGGCTCCCTTGTATTCCTTGCCGATTGCCTTTATGACCGAACGGTAGGTGACTTTCGTGTCGGGGTCGGTGCGGACGGGGGAGGCAAGAGAATAGACGACGAGGTCGAATTTCATCCCGTTTTCCTTGGCGATTTTCACGACCTCAGCGCGGCATTCGTCGCTGAACGCATCCATGTTGAGCGTAACGGACTTGAGACCCGCAGCGGCGGCGGATTTGTCGAACTGCTTGTTGTTGTACCATCCGGGCGTTCCGCCCTTCTTCTCCGTAGCCTCTTTCTCGAAAGAAACGCCGACAGTGTCCGCGCCGTACTCAAAAGCAGCCGCAATCCTGGACGCAAGCCCGTATCCGGTCGAGCATCCGAGCACGAGGACGTTCTTCGGCGCGCGGGTAATGTTCCTTCCGCCTTTCTTCGATTTCACATACTCAATCTGCCTGAGCGTTTCCTTTGCGCAGCCAATAGGATGCGAGTTGATGCAGATGTTCGCGCGAACCATCGGTTTGATTGTAGCCATATATTTCTCCTAAAAAAGCATTCTGTTTGTTCTTGAATAGTAATCCATTATGACATTTTTTTCAATTTTGTCATAAAGCCGCTCGCATTGTTAACGCGCGTTTATTGTTGTCTTTTCGTAGCGAGCGGATGCGCAACAGCGTTGCGCCCTTTTGGGAACGGGGGCGCGTTGTTTTTCTACATTCGCTTTTTGGACGCTCACATTGGTAACGCGCGTTTATTGTTGTCTTTCGTAGCGAGCGGATGCGCAACAGCGTTGCGCCCTTTTTGGAATGGGGGCGCGTTGTTTTTCTGCTTTCGTTTTTTTTGCCGCTCGCATTGGTAAACGCGCGTTTGTCTTTGTCCTTCGTAGCGAGCGGGTGCGCAACAGCGTTGCGCCCTTTTGGGAATGGGGGCGCGTTGTTTTTCTGCTTTCGTTTTTTGGACGCTCGCATTGGTAAACGCGCGTTTGTCGTTGTCTTCCGGAGCAAGCGGGGTGCGCAACAGCGTTGCGCCCTTTTTGGAACGGGGCGCGTTGTTTTTCTGCTTTCGGTTTTTTTGCCGCTCGCATTGGTTAAACGCGCGTTTATTGTTGTCTTTCGTAGCGAGCGGATGCGCAACAGCGTTGCGCCCTTTTTGGAACGGAGGCGCGTTGTTTTTCTGCTTTCGTTTTTTTTGCCGCTCGCATTGGTAAACGCGCGTTTATTGTTGTCTTTTCGGAGCGAGCGGAGTGCGAAGCGGGGGCTTTGGGGTGTACTTTTTGAAGTGGGGTTTTCTTTGTATACTTTGCGTATGAAGATTAATCCAGACTATACGGTCATTTACAGCGACGAGAATATTGTCGTGCTCAACAAACGCTCGGGGCTGCTTATTGCGGCGGACAGGTACGATGTGGATGCGCCCCGGTTGGACAGCGAGGCGGAAAAGGAATTCGGAAAGCTTTTCGCGGTTCACAGAATCGACAAGGACACTTCAGGATGCGTGATTTATGCGCGTGACGCGGAAAGCCATCGCGCGCTTTCGATGCAGTTCGAGAACAGGGAAGTCGAGAAGACGTACCACTGTCTCGTCCACGGGTATCCGACATGGCAGACGCAGACGGTTGAGGCCCGCCTTCTTGCCGACGGTGACGCAAAGCACAGAACAGTCCTATCAAAACAGGGAAAAAGCGCGGTCACGTTCTTCAGGAACCTCGGGAAAGCAGGTCCGTACACGTGGATTGAGGCGAAACCGAAAACAGGACGGACGCACCAGATTCGCGTCCATCTCAACTCGCTCGGCTTCGCGATTGTCTGCGATCCGCTCTATTCCGGAAACCAGCATCCCGTCATCCTCAGCGAAATCAAAAAGCGATGGAACGGCGACGAGACGAAGGAGCGCCCGCTTCTTTCACGACTCGCGCTGCACGCCTACAAACTTTCGATAACGCATCCGATAACGGGAAAACGGATGGAATTCACGGCGCCATACCCAAAAGACATGGAAGCGACGAGAAAGCAGCTTTTGAACGTGTTCGGCGTCGACCCGCTTTCCGAGGACGAACAAGAAAGCGAAAAATAAGACTTTCCTTGTTTTTTTGCGGATTTTGCGTGCTAGAATCTATGAAAAATGAACCAGGCACGCAGTTTTTTCCGTTTTTTTATTCCGCTTTTGCTTTTCATTCTCCCCGCTTTTCCGGCAAAAAGCGGGGATTTCGTTTTTTTTGCGGAACCGATTCTCGGAATCAGGAACGGGCAGGTCGACGAGTACGTGTTCCTCAAAAAATGCGCCTACGACAGCGACAAGTTCAGCGAGCTGAACTGGAAAATCAATAACGAATTCTACGGCGGAATAAGGACCGGCTTCGAATGGGGAAAATTCTTCTCAGAGTTTTCGGTCTCGGGAATGCTTTTTTCGAAAAAAGGGCTGATGGCAGACTCCGACTGGATGAACGCAGCGCTAGCCAACGCGGAGGACTACCAGTACAAGACGAATTATTCTGAAAGCGACAATTTTCTTTCCAGCGAATATTCCGCCGGCGCGAAAATCGGCTGCACTTTTTGGCTTTTCGAAAACGATTTCGCCTCGCTTTCGATAAAACCGTTCGCGGGATTCACGTTCAGCGCGATTGCGTTCGACGCGAAAAACGGGACGGCATGGTACGGAAATTACATCGGCACATACCAGGCCCCGTACAACGACAGCGAGAACAGTACTACAATCGATTTTTCCGGCATGAGCGTGATTTCCTACAAGCGGAAAAGCTACATCGCGTGGCTCGGCTTCGATTTTGCCGCGAAACTGTCGAAAAAATTCATCGCGCGCGCGGGATTCAGCTTCTCGCCGTACCTTTACGCGGAATCAATCGACACGCACCACCAAAGAAGCTTGATGTTCGGGGACAAAACACCGGGATGCTTCGGCGCGTTCGACTGGAGGCTTTCCGCAGAATACATACTCTCCGGCAGGTTCTCCGTCCTGCTCGGCGCGGAATTCTTCTTCATGCGCGTCCTTCGCGGAGACTCTTACAACAAAAGCGTTTCTTCGTCAGAATACAAACTCGATTCGACCTCTGAAGGGGGAGCCTCATCGCATTTTCTGGACATCGCCCTCTCGTGCAAAATCAAGCTGTCCCACAATCATGCTGTTTCATCTAAAACAGTGTTCAGATAGAATCCACAAGAAAAATGCAGACGAAAAAAGCAGCACTTTTTGCAATCCTTGCAGCATTCTCGATTGTTCCGGCGGCGGCGCAGTTTTTTCTTGACGGAAAAGGGCTCGGCGGCCTCCATCTTTCCGTCACGCCGACCGCGGAATTGTCGTCGGGCGTTCTCGGGGAATACCTGTACGAATCGAACAAAAGCGAGACGCTCAACAGCCTGCTCGAATGGGACAGGAACGTCTCGATGTTCGGCGCGGAAATCGGGCTTTCGTACGGGATGATTTCGCTCAAGACGTCGTTCGCGCTGTCGGCGGGAATGGACGGGCGCGGCGAGATGCAGGATTCCGACTGGATGAACGACAGCGACAAATCGATAAAGACGCGCTATTCCGTCGGAACAATCACGAACGAGACGAACATCGACGCGCGCGCGGAACTTTCGCTCGCTTTTGAGCTTTCCCCTTCCGTGCGGATTATTCCGAAAGCGTCGTTCATCTTCATGCGCGACGAATTTTCCCGCGACGGCAAGACGACGGAAGGCTGGTACAACATGAGCGGCGGCTGGTGGTACGACGCCGACGAGGAGAACCACTACCCCAACACATATTGGAGCGACGAAAAAGGACGGTACGTCACGAGGCGGCTCGCGGGAATCGATTTTCGGCGGGACGCGGAGATTTTTTTTGCGGGAATCGCGTTTTCGGCGGACATTTCGGAACGGATATCGCTTCGGTATTCGGCATCGCTCTCGCCGCTCGCCTTTTTCAGCACGCTCGACACGCACTACGCCAAGGATTCCTCCACGGGAACGATATACGGAAAACACTACCGGCAGAAGCAGACGTCGTATTTCTCGCACGCGCTTTTCTCGCTCGGGGCGGATTTCCGCGCGACACAGTCGTTTTCCGTTTCGTTCGACGCGTCGCTGCTGTCGAGCTTGTGGATTTCGCACGGGCGGACGGAAGCCGATTACGCATACGGGTGCCGGCAGGACGGCTACATCGATTTGTGGCAGGACTCAGGGGAATCGATGCGCGTTTTTTCCGCAAAACTCGGCGTAAATTTCCTTTTATTCTAAAAATCCCGCGCCAAATTTCTATGGTATAATGGAATTGTTCTGAAAGTGAAGTTTCCGAACAGGTTTGATAAATCGATTTTAAAATCTTCGGCAAAACGGCGGAACCGCCTCTGCCGGAAAACAAAAATCCAGCCGCAAGCGGCGAATGGAAAAAAGCGGAGGAAAAAAATGAAAAAGATAATAACGATAAGCCGGGAATACGGTTCAGGCGGAAGGATAATCGGAAAAAAGATTGCGGAAAACCTCGGATACAATTTCTACGACAGGGAAATAATCGACATGGCGGCGGAGGACAGCGGGCTTTCCCCCGAATTCATCGAAAAAACGGAACAGAACATCTCGTCGGGCTGGCTCTACAACCTTCTTCTCGGGACGAGCTACGCCGGAACGACGGCGGGCGCGACGACGCAGCAAATCGGGACGCAGTCGCTTCCCCTCGCAGACCAGGTTTTCAACGCGGAACGGAAAACGATTCTCTCGCTCACGGACAAGCCGAGCGTAATCGTCGGGCGGTGCGCGGACTACATTCTCAGGACGAGCGACACCGTGGACTCGAAGGACTTGCTGAACATTTTCATTTACGCCGATTTTGACGACAAAGTGAAGCGGATAATGGAACGCCAGAGCATGGACGAGAAAGCCGCGCGGAAGGCTGTGCAGCAGGTGGACAAATGCCGCGCAAACCATTACAACACGTTTACCGAGGACACCTGGGGCGACAGGAAAATCTACGACCTGCTCGTGAATTCAAGCACGCTCGGAATCGACCAGACAATCGAAATGCTGACGGCTTTCATCCAGAAAACGTGACCTGAAAATCTTCGGTTCCCAAAAAAGCAAAACGGTCATCAAGATTTCCCTGATGACCGTTTTTTCGTCACGAAAAACGCGAACACGTTTGCGCCAAGCTCTGTCTGACTTTCCGGCGGCTGCATGACAAAAAACAAACCAACCGATTTTACAGAAAAAGCGCTTCTTTATTTCATTATGTCCTTGATTATCGCCATGAGCCGTCCCGGTTCACGCGGGTTGTTCGCGACATCATAGGAAATCTCGTCGCCCGCCGAGCATTTCGAGAACAGGAACGGGTTGTCGCTCCTGAACACGGGAAGGAATTTCAGTCCCGGGTGCTGCGGATCGGCAAAACTCACCGTCATCTCGTTAACCGGGTCCTTGAGCGAAAGGCGGAGCCTTCCCTTGAGAATCCGGCGCTGCGTGAACGGCCTGCGCTCCTGATAATGCGGCGGCATGTCGAACTGCGGAATGTCGAACGGAGGCATGTCGGTAAAGCGAGGGATTCCCTCAAAACGCATTCCGCCGTACAAATCCGGAATCTTCCCCGGCTCAACATCCTCAAAAATGCTTTCTATATCAGGCTCCGCGCGCGCCTCAAGAAGGGAGCGGAAATTCACTTTGTATTTTACCGATTCCAAAAGGGCATGGCTCGTGCGGGTTTTTTCCTCGGGAATGTCCATATAAAAAAGGAGCGTCTTGACGTTCTTCGAATTCATCTTGTCGACAAGAGGAACATAATCCCCGTCGCCCGCAAAAATCACGAAATAATCGTATTCCTTCTCGAAATAATCGGTGACGGCCTCGACAGCAAGGCGGACGTCAACGCCGTCCTCCTTCATCCCGACAAGGGCGTTCTCCATCTTCATTATGCCAGCCTGCCCTATGTCCGTATAAAAATCGTGCCTGTTCTTGTCGATATAATGCGTCGTTCCGAAGCAACATTTGGAATCAACAAGAACTTCAGTGCCGTTCTCCTTATCGCTTATATATATTTTTATATAATCAATAAATTTCTTCCAGTTGATATGCTTTCGGCATCCAAACATCACGTATTTGTAAACGTGAAAAACAAAATTACCATCAATGTACAAATTTGCTTTCATACCTAAACTCATCTTAATTGTTTATTGAAAAATGATTCATCCCGCGCCCACAAAGGAACAATGGGAAAAACTCCATCCGAACGTATTGTCAAATAACTTCATGACTTCAAGGAACGCGAACCAAACGGAAAACGCTCCAGGGGAAAAAACACGACGGGAACCCCCGCTTCTGCAAGGCAATGATGCGCTTGACCCGGAAAATTATTTCCGAGCCGAAAAGGATAATAACATGTTTGCCACATCAATGCTATTTCCGCACATAAAATTTACAAAAAAAGGCATCGAACAGAAAAACCGAACGATGCCTTTTATCAAAAATGAAAACTATCTCTGGATGCGTCCTGAACCGTCGCCGCCGGCGAGCTTGTTGACCTCATCCTCGGAAACCATGTTGTAGTCGCCGATGATTGAGTGCTTCAAGCAAGAAGCCGCAACTGCCCAGTTGATTGAATCCTGAGTGTTCATTCCCTTGAGCTGCGAGTGGATAAGTCCGCCGCCGAATGAATCGCCGCCGCCGACGCGGTCAACAATCCACATCTCGTATTTCTTCGAGAACGCGTAATCGTTGTCATCGACGTAGAGGAGCGCCTGCCAGTCGTTGCGGTTCGCGTTGATTGAAGAGCGGAGCGTGATTGCGACTTTCTTGAAGCCGAATTTCTGCTTGAGCTGGCGAGCGACAGAAACGTAACCGTCGTTGTTGAGCTCACCCTTCGTCGTATCGGTTCCCTCTGACTTGATTCCGAAAACGTCGTTCGCGTCATCCTCGTTGGAGATGCAGACATCGACGTATTTGCAGATTTCGGTCATAGCGGCGCGAGCCTCGTCCTTTGTCCAGAGTTTTCCGCGGTAGTTGAGGTCGCATGAAGTCGTGATTCCCATCTCGCGGGCAGTTTTGCACGCCTCGATACAAGCCGTCACCATGTTCGGGCCGAGAGCCGGAGTGATTCCCGTGATGTGGAACCATTTCGCGTCCTTGAGGATTTCCTTCCAGTTGAATTCCTCAGGCTTCGCGAGCTGGATTGAGGAACCTGCGCGGTCGTAAATGCACTTTGAGCCGCGCTGAGAAGCCCCCTTCTCGTTGTAGTAGATACCGACGCGGGGACCGCCGCGGACAATGTACTCGGTATGGACGCCGTACTTGCGGAGCGAGTTGACAGCCGCCTGGCCGATTTCATGTGTCGGGAGCTTTGTGACGAAGTAAGATTCGTTGCCGTAGTTTGCAAGAGAAACCGAAACGTTAGCCTCGCCGCCGCCGAATGTAGTGGTCATGGAATCGACCTGAACAAAGCGGTAGTAGTCGGCCGGCTGGATGCGGAGCATCAATTCACCAAAAGTAACAACTTTTGCCATTTTTTTCTCCTAAAAAAAGATTGTTTTCGGCACAGTGCCGTTGATTCATACTAAAAATGGTAACAAAAAGAACGCCTGCTGGCAATCTGAAAATCCGAGCGGATTTTTCACAAAAACGTTAAATCCGCCCGGAAACCGCCGGCAAAAAGGAGCTTCAGTCAATCGCCCCGGCATTGTAGAGGGCGTCGCAATACTCGCACTTGTACTGCCCCTTATCCCTGTTCGACAGCTTGAAAACTGGCGTGACGTACCGCTCCGTAATCGTGATGCAGCGCGGGTTCTTGCAATGGATGACGTTCTCGATTTTCTCGGGAAGCTCCATCTTTATTTTCCGCACGATTTTCTCGTCCTGAATCACGTTTATGGAGATGTTCGGGTCGATAAAACCGAGAATCGAATAATCGATGCTGATTATGTTGTCGATTTTTATCATGTCCTTCTTCCCCGATTTTTTGGAAGGGACATTCTTTATGAGCGCGCAGCTGAAATTCGCCCGGTCAAGCCCAAGCTGCTGGAAAATGCGGAACCCGAGCCCCGCCCTTATGTGGTCGATTACAAGACCGTTCTTTATCGTGTCGATATTCAGCATCACAGAACCCCCGTCAGTTTCGCAATCAAAGCCATGCGCACGTACATTCCGTATTTCACCTGCTTGAAGTAGGCGGCGCGCGGGTCGTCGTCGACTTCCGGAGCGATTTCGTTCACGCGCGGAAGCGGATGCAGGACAATCATGTTCTGGCGCGCGAGCGACATCTTGGCTTTGTCGAGGATGTAGCTGTCCTTGAGCCTGATGTAGTCCTGCTCGTTGAAGAACCGCTCCTTCTGCACGCGCGTCATGTAGAGGATGTCGAGGTCGCCGATGACGCTCTCAAGCCGTTCCGCCGTCGTGTACTCGATTCCTGACTCGTCGAGATACTGCGTTATGTATTCGGGAACGGCAAGCTCGTTCGGCGAGATGAAGACGAATTTGTTGTTCTTGTAGCGGCTCATCGCCTCCGCAAGCGAATGCACCGTGCGCCCGAACTTGAGGTCGCCGCAGAAGCCGATTGTGTGCCCCTCGAACCCGCCCTGAAGCGCGCGTATCGTGAGCATGTCGGTGAGCGTCTGCGTGGGGTGGAAATGCCCGCCGTCCCCCGCGTTGATTATCGGGCATGAAGAATAGCGGGAAGCGAGAAGAGCCGCGCCCTCCTTCGGGTTCCTCATGGCGATTACGTCCACATAGCTTGAGACCGTGCGAATCGTGTCGGCAAGGCTCTCGCCCTTCGCGGTCGAAGAATTGGCCGCGTCGGAAAATCCCTCCACGCTGCCGCCGAGATGGAGCATAGCCGCCTCAAAAGAAAGCCTCGTTCTTGTGCTCGGCTCAAAAAAAAGTGTCGCAAGAATTTTCCCGCGACACACTTCATTGAAAGAATTCGGATCAACAATGATTTGCTCCGCCAGTGCGCAAATCTCGTCGATTTCTGAGACCGTCAAATCATTCGGTTTAATAAGATTTCTACCTTTCAGCATGGCTCGATTCTACCACGAATCGGGGGAATTGTACGAGAAGGAAATGCAACCACACAATTTTTGGATTTTTCTATTTTGTGATGATAAATTGCGATATAAGCGAAAGCATAAAGCGTTAATTCAAAACTATTGACCAGAAAAAGCCGATGTAGATTGAACGGCAAGACGCACCACATCGTATTCAACGCCGACGCCTATGACAAAGAGGACAATCCGGAGATAAAAAACTTTCTTTCGTGAGAATCAGCAAGGCAGATTCCGACTTTACAAGGATGATAGCGAATATGGTACAGGCAAAAAAAATTCGAGCAGACATTCTTCAACGAGTACATGACATGGAACCTCCACGACATGGATGTCAAAAAGCAAGGAATCCAGCAGTCGGCCCTAGCTTCCGCTCGGAACGCGCTTGCATTGTGACTTTCCAGCGAGCAGGCGGCTCAGATTTCCGGCCTTCCACTTGATGAAGTGCTTGAACTTCAGAAACAAGGTTGATTTAGGACAATTTCTCATTTCTCATGGAACAAAGAGGTCAGCTGTAGCGGGAGGAGAGGGAGTTTTGCTCAATTACCGATAGCGCACTGATACGAACGTGCTATTTCTAGAAAACATTTTAGCTGGTTCTGACCAAGATTATCGACGATACTTAAGATTTCAGCCTTCTGCCAATCAGAACGTTTTTTCGGCATTTTTCCAGTTACAAGATATTCAGTTGTTGTATTGAGAGCAGCCGCCATCTTTACAGCGACATCTGCAGCGGGGATTGTATCGCGGTACAGATACATATTAAGCGTTCCAAGACTCAGCCCTACTTTCCGTGCGAATTCTGACTTTTTCATTCCATTATATTCAATCTCTTCCGTCAGCCGCTGACTGAATGTCTGCTCAGATTCTTCCATAGATTCTGAATTTTATAATTTGTGTGAAATTTCAACTTGATTTATAAGGTAATTACAAATAGTATTTATATGAAATTACACACTTCTGTTGTATTTTTTTGCATAGAACGAGAAAGGAGGGCATTATGAACACTAAGCCACATGTGAACATCCTATACATAGCAGGAAATGAAGGGGCAGGCAAATCACCTACATGTAGGAACATTAAAAAAATATTAATCGCCAATAAATATCGAATTTGCTATCCTCCAAAAGATTTAAATAATGATGATTTTATTGTTCGTATGAAAAACGATGAGAATTATGTCATTCTTTGTACTGCATCAGATTTATGCAGAATCATTAATATGCTCATCGAATTTTGCGAGCATCATAAAAATTCGAGCAATCTGACGCTTATACTTGCAGCCCGCAATAAAGGCGATAAAAAGCGTAACTATCTTGATGATAAGCTAGAAGAACTTTTCTCTATTGAAGAAATAATTGAAATACCTCTAGTCAAGATAAACAAAAGAGCAAGCAACGAACTCGTTAATTGGTATCACGAGGCGATCGATAAGCTTGTTGAAAAGATTTTAAGCGAGAAGCCGTTCTGTCTACTCTAAAAGCCTGTCTTATTGAAATTTTCTAGAGGAAAAAACAATGCTGATACTTCGAAAACAAGAAATGACGTCGCTCATGCAGCTGAAACCAAATTTTACAATCGTAGACCCAAAAGTCATAGTTCCGTATGAAGCTTCCTGCACTACCTGCACCTCCCAGTGTAGCAGAAGTTGCACTGGCAGCTGCTCTTACTATTGCATGGGCGACTGTGGCACAAGCTGCAGAGGCAGTTGCTCAAGAACTTGCGAAGCTTGGTGTACGGATGATTGTGAGGGATTTTGTACAGACAGATGTTCTCATAATTGCGATTACATGTGCAATGGCGGCTGTAGCATGAGTTGTCATTAAAAAACACCGCAAACAATAAGCAGCGTTTTGCATCGGCAAGCATGATTTGTCTTATTGTTATTTTAACGAAGGAGAAAAACAATGCTGATACTTCGAAAATCAGAAATGGTATCGCTCATGCAGCTTAAACCGAAATTCTCAATCGTAGACCCGAAAATCATAATTCCATATGAAGCTTCCTGCACCACCTGTACTTCCCAGTGCAGCAGAAGTTGCACTGGCAGCTGTTCTTACTATTGCATGGGCGAATGCGGAAACAGTTGCAAAGGCGGATGCCAAGCAAGCTGCAAAGGTGGTTGTTCCAGTAACTGCGACTTTCAATGTATGGATGACTGTTTGTCTTCTTGTCATCATGAATGTGCATATACGTGTAACTACTTCTGCAATGCTAACTGCGGCTGAAAATATGGATAAATTGAGCGTTATCTAAAAATTAGGATTGAATGGGCATATGAAAAATACAAAAAACAGCAAGCAACGCTTTGCGCCGACACTCTGTCTCACTCACTATTGCAATCTCAATTGCGTTTACTGCTATCAGAAGCATGATTCTCACAACAGAATGTCATTTGAGACAGCAAAAAAGTGCATCGACTGGATTTTCAATAACATTCCAGACAAGAACGAAGGCGTCGAGCTGGATTTTATCGGCGGAGAGCCGCTTGTCGAGTTCAATCTAATCAAGCAGATTTTTGAATACGTAAAGAAAACTTATCCGAATGAAAATGTCATTTTCTTTGCCACGACAAATGGAACCCTTCTGAACGATGAAATGAAAGAATGGTTCACAAAGAGAAGAGGTTGTTGCGTTCTTGGGCTTAGCCTCGATGGCAAAAAGGAAACGCAGGATTACAATCGCAGCAACTCCTTTGACAAGATTGATTTGAACTTTTTTCTGAAAAATTGGCCTTGGCAGGGGGTCAAAATGACTCTTTCAGAATTTTCATTGGACCATTTAGCCGAAAACATCATCTACTGCCATGAATTAGGCTTTGAAAAAATCGGCGGCGTAAATCTTTTTGAAGGGAATTTTGACTGGAGTGATGAAAAATGGATTCAAAAACTTATCCCTGAACTCAAAACTCTCGTTGACTACTATGTTGAGCATGACGACTTGGAAGTCAACCAGATGCTCAATCGCCATATTGAAATTTGCGGAAATTTTGACAGCAGAAAAAAGCAACGTTGGTGCGGCATCGGGAATGGGGCAGTTTTCTTTGATGTTGATGGAAGAAAACTCCCTTGCACATTCTGCACGCCAATGACATTTGATGAAAAAACACTCTCTGAAATCTGCAATCACGACTTTTCAAAAGTTGACGACTTTATAGACGACGAATGTTTTGACAGTTGCTATATTTATCCAATTTGTCCTCACTGTGCTGGAGCAAATTATCTAACGCAAAAAACATTCAAGACACGCGACAAATCTAAATGTAGAATACAAAAACTCATTAGTCTCTTTGCGGCTGATTTGTTCGCAAAAAGGATTTTGAAAAACCCGGGAAACTTTGAAGACACAAACAAAATTTTGCTTATTGATGCAATTCAGAAAATCAGAGAATTGTATTTGCCGGAGTTCAAGGATTATTTTGAAGACGAATAAACGTTTTTTATTGCATTTATTGTTTTTGTCAAGAAAAAGGGCCTGGAATTCTTGAAATAAATCCTTTTCGATTGCGCAAAATGCACGATTCCCAGAAACATGCTAATATGAAGACATGCAGTTGTATCATGGAAGCAATGCAGTTGTTCGAAATCCCCAAATTCTCCAGACTGACAGGCGACTGGATTTCGGTACGGGATTCTACCTCACATCAAGTTTCGAGCAGGCGTCCCGATGGGCGCAACTTACGACGCAGCGAAGGGGATGCGGAAAAGAGACTGTTTCCGTATTCTTGTTCGACGAGTCGATTGCAGGAGAACTTTCAATCCTAAGGTTCGAAAAAGCAGAGAGAGAATGGCTCGAATATGTGACTGCCAATAGAAAAAACGAAAAAATCGACAATGACAATTATGATATTGTTTCAGGTCCAGTCGCGAACGACAGGACGATGCCGGTAATCAGCCTTTTTTTCAGCGGCATTTACGATATCGAAGAGACAATTCGCCGGCTGCTTCCACAAAAACTGCATGACCAATATGCATTCAAAACCGAAAAATCGTTGACGGCATTGAAATTTCTGGAGGCAAGATGAAAAAGGAACTTCCATATATCCTCGATTTTTACGACAAGAGCATCGCTCTCGAAATCAGCAACAAATACGGATACAGTTTTCTCGACTCGCTCCGAAAGTTCTTGTACTCAGAGACATACAGGATGCTATGCAATCCCGCTCTTGAGATGTGGGAATTCAGTCCGCTGGGTATTTTTGACATGTGGGAAGCGGAGCAGGTGACCGGAAGCCCACAGAATTCCCTATACCTGAGGAGAGACTGAAAAAAATGCCTAAAGAAATGGAGTTCTTCACTTTTCTGTTGGAGCAATATGCCGCCCACAAAAACACAACCGCCGACAAAATCCTGAAGACGCTGGATGAGTTTGGCCTAACCGATTTCATAATCGGCATGTACGAAATGTACCACTCCGAGGCGATAGAAAACGCATTCACCGACATTGACCGGCTGATTTCGCAAAAAATATCGTCTCCGCTATGACAGCGCCCCATGCACGAAAAAAACAGCCGCCCAAGGCTGAATCCCCAGGCGGCTCAGAAAAATCAGTAGTCATTCGCGCCCAAATCGGTGAGGAAGCTGTTGTAGTTTTCGATGCCGGTGAAAGCGGCGAGTTTTTGCGCGAGAATGCGGGGGTTGTCGCCGACTTGTATGCTTTCGACACCGCAGATTATCATCTCGAAAAGCGCGTTGTCGCCATCGGAAAGTTCCGAAGAAGCGGCGAGAGTCTTTCCAATCTGCTGAACAGCGCTCAAATCAATGCCGTCGACGACATTCTTCAGAAGGATTTGCGCGAACTCTCCGTATTTTCCGCCGATGCTAGACGAAACGATGCCTTCACCCAAAACCCAATCAAGGGCGAGAAGCCCTTCGCGGCGGGCTGTTTCGCTCAACGAGAAAAACTCCTTGACTATCGCACGCGCGATTTCCATCTCTTCTTCTGTGAATTTCATTTTTTTCCTCCATAAAAAATCATTTTTGAAAAGCAGAGTGGTGACTTTTAGATAAAATCTTCGTACTCGCCAGGACGGACTATGACAACCTCTCCGGACTCTTCAAGCCGGCGTATCACGGAGACTATTTTCTGCTTCGCCTCGTTGATTTTTCCTATGCCGATGTGCCCCAGGTACTCGATTTCCTCTTCGAGCATGGTGGCGGCGCGCTTCGACATGTTCCTGTAGATTTTGTCGCACACCTCGCTGTCGGCACCTTTCAACGCTTTTGCAAGCTCAACCGAATCCAACTCGCGGAGCATTTTCTGAATAGAGCGGTCGTCGAGCAGCACGATATCCTCGAATCTGAAAATGCGCTTGTCCAGTTCGCTGAATGTTTCGGGCGACAATTTTTGAATAAGCGGAAGGACTTTTTCGCACGAGTTATAGTTCATCGCCGAAAAAATACGCGCGGAAGTTTCGATGTCGAACAGGGACGAGCTTTCCTTGTTCTGCTCGTCAACGACTTCGCTCAGGACGCTCTTCTCAATCGCTTCCATGACGCTTTTTGAAAAACCGCCGCCCATCGACATAATCGAAAAGATGTTCGCCTGCCGCTCCACGGGGAACGATTCCATGAGTATCGCGGCCTTCCCGGAATCAAGCGAAGAAAGGACGGACGCGCAAACGCTGTCGCCCGACGACTGGAGGACGCGGGAAAGAACCGCGGGGTCGGTATTCCGGAAACTTTCTCCCAAAAAAGACTTTCTTTTTACGGAAACCTCGAACGGAATGCGCTGCTCGGAAGCGACCTTCCTAACGAACAGCGAGCAAAGCGTCTCCACAGGAATCCCCGTGGAAGAAGTGAATTCGCCGAGTTTTCCGGCAATCTCATCGTCGATTTCAAATTCGATTTTAGCCATACAGCCTCCTTGTCGATTCAAGATGATTATAGGGCAAAAAACGGACGCGTCAAAAATTAACCGACAAAAGAAATGCGCCTTGGCGATTTGTTGGTTTTTGGAATAGGCCATACTATAATAGGACAGTGCGGAAGAGGATAAATCCGTCCGAAAAAGGAGCTTCCGGGCAAGTCTAATCGAAAAGGGGGCAAAAATGGGAACACTTTATTTCACGCGCCACGGGGAGACGTTCTGGAACGTCGAGCACAAAATATGCGGGCTGACGGACATATCGCTTTCGGAACAGGGAAGGCGGGACGCTGAAAACCTCGGGCGGAAACTTCTTGAGGACAGGACGAAAATCGACGAGATTCTCTTTTCGCCGCTCAGCCGCGCAAAGGAGACGGCGTTCATCGTCTCGAAAATGCTTCAGATTCCCGCAATCGAGGAAAAGTCGCTTGTCGAGCGCAACTGCGGAAAATACGAGGGAACGCTCAACACGGCGGAGGAATTCCGCGCGGCGCAGAAGCAAATCTGCAACAGCTACGGGAACGGAGAGTCGATGCTGCGCGTGACGCAGAGAATCTACAACTTCCTCGACAAAATCACGCGCGACGGTTCGGGAAAAACGCGGCTTCTCGTTGGGCACAACGGCATCGCGCGCAGCGTGGAATCGTACTTCAACGCGGATTTGACGACGGAGGAATTCATCTCGTTCCGCATGGAAAACTGCGCGCTCCGAAGATACGATTTCTGATTTTTTGCTGTCAGTGCGCCACTGACGGACAGGCGAAAAACATATATCATTATCAGAAACGAAATCGCAATGCGATTTTTCAGATAAGGAGAACAAAATGGCAAAAAAGGGATTCGACGTGAAGGGCTGCCTTTACGCGGTCGGCATGGCGCTCGTTGTCGTCGGGTGTTTTCTTCCGCTCGTCTCGACAAAAATCGGCAACGGCCCCACGGCATTCGGCATGATAACGGACGGAAGCGGCGTGACACGGATAAGCGCGCTGCTCGCGTTCATCGGGGCGGCGGCGGGAATCGCATTGGCGTTCATAAAAATCAGGAACGGGAAAATGCTCAAGCTTGTCGCGCTCGTCGTTTCTGTTTTGGGCGGGCTTTATATGGCGTTCAGCTTCCTGAACCAGAGCCAGGCGGTAAAGGGAATCGCAAAATTCGCGGCAAAAGCGACTGGTGCAACTCCGGGATTCGGGCTCATCCTGATTTTCGTCGGATGGATTCTCGCGCTTCTGGGATTTTTCTTCTCGAAAGAGAGATAGACCGCACGGAAAAGTGTTTTTCCGCTTTTCATCCCGGATATAAGATGGGGAGGCGTGTTTTTTCACGGCTCCTCTTTTTCTTTCCTCGAATTTGTGAAAAATCGAAATCGTCAATTGAAACAACATATTCCGGATAATTGCATTTATAGTCACTGAAATCGGAAAAGCTCACATAAAACCGGACCGTCAGACAGACAATCTGAAAAACTTTTATACTTTGGTGTTGTTTATTCTGTAGTTGTGGAATGGGAAAGAGCAAAGGAGCGATTTTTTTATACTGGTAGGGAACACTTTTCTATTTCCAGTTTAAATAGCCCGAATGTCGAGTTTCAGGCATCTTGCGGTTCAGCATCGAAATAAGGTAGTCGAGCGCAGTCGAAAGCACTCGTAAAAAAAGGACTTGCCCGAGTGAACAAGTCCTTTTTTTCTCAGCAGTCAGCCGTTATAAGCATCCGCTGCGATTTTTCATCAGCTCTGGAGCGAGGTGTTCTTTACGATTACGTCGTGGGCGCCGCCTTCGGTGATGGAGACGCTTGAGACGAGCGTGAGCTTCGCTTTTTCCTGAAGTTCGGGAATCGTGAGGGCGCCGCAGTTGCACATCGTGTGCGCGACCTTTTTGAGCGTCATCCCAACGCCGTCATGCAAATGTCCCGCATACGGAACGTAGGAATCGACGCCTTCCTCGAATGCCATTCCCTTCTTTCCGCCGAGGTCGTATCTCTGCCAGTTGCGCGCGCGGTTCGAGCCTTCTCCCCAATATTCCTTGACGTACTGACCGTTGACGACGAGCTTGTTCGAGGGAGATTCCTCAAAGCGCGCGAAATAGCGGCCGAGCATCACGAAATCAGCGCCCATGGCGAGCGCAAGCGTCACGTGATAGTCGTGGACGATGCCGCCGTCGGAGCAGACAGGAACGTAGATTCCCGTCTCCTTGAAATATTCGTCGCGGGCTTTTGCAACTTCGATTGTCGCCGTCGCCTGTCCGCGCCCGATTCCCTTCTGCTCGCGAGTGATGCAGATTGAGCCGCCACCGATTCCGATTTTGACGAAATCAGCCCCAGCCTCGGCGAGGAAGCGGAATCCCTCGGCATCGACAACGTTTCCGGCACCGACTTTCACATCCTTTCCGAATTTCTCGTGGATATCCTTGAGCGCCTTCGCCTGCCAGTACGAATATCCTTCGCTCGAGTCGAGGACGAAGACATCCGCGCCAGCCTCGATAAGGGCAGGAACGCGCTCCATGTAGTCGCGGGTGTTGATTCCGGCACCGACGATATAGCGGTGGTTCGAGTCGAGAAGCTCGTTGGGATACGTCTCGTGCGTCGAATAATCCTTTCTGAAAATAAGGGAGACGAGTTTTCCGTCCTTGTCTATTACGGGAAGCTGGTTGACCTTTTTGTCCCAGATGATTTCGTTCGCCTCGCTGAGCGTTATTCCCTCATGCCCGACAGCCATGTCGGAAAGCGGCGTCATGTACTCGCTGACTTTCGCGCCCGATTTGCAGTGCGAAATCCGGAAATCCTTCGATGTTATGATTCCGACGAGTTTTCCGTGCGCGCTTCCGTCCTCGGTGACTGCGCATGTCGAGTGGCCGGTCTTCTCAGAAAGCGCGATGACTTCCTCAAGCGTCTGGTCGGGGCGGACGTTGGAATCGGAGGTAACGTATCCGGCCTTGTAGCTTTTCACGCGGGCGACCATGGCCGCCTGGTCCTCAATCGACTGGCTTCCGTAAATGAATGAGATTCCGCCTTCCTTTGCGAGGGCGATGGCGAGCTTGTCATCAGAAACCGCCTGCATGACCGCCGAAACCATCGGGATGTTCATCGAAATCGCAGGTTCCTCGCCTCCCTTCTTGTTGAAGCGCACGAGCGGCGTCCTGAGCGAAACGTTGCTGGGGATGCAGTTCTCGCTCGAATAGCCGGGAACCAAAAGATACTCACCGAAAGTGTGTGACGGTTCTGAAAAATAAAACGCCATGTTTCTCTCCATTTTGTAGAAATTGTGTCTGGTCAAAGACCGTTTTGATTTGGATAAAATTGAATGATTATAGCAAAAGGCGTTCCCGCTTTCAACGAACGACATCGATTGAAAGGAAAAGAATCTCGCTCTGCCACGAGACAAGGGACGAGCGGCAGAACGATTTGAGATGGTTCCGCACCCTTTCCGCGCCGCCGCCGAGAGCCGGGACGACCGCCTTTCCGTATTGCGAGCGCGCGGAATCGAACCACGCATCGATTTCGCCGTCGCTCACGCGCCGCTTCTCCTCAATCCGCTTCGACGCGAGGACGACGGAAAATCCGCGCTCTTTCAAAACGCGCGACACGTCGCTTCCATCCCACGAGAACATCCCGCCGAGCGCGGAATCCGCGAACAATTCGTCCTCGGCTTTCCGCATCGACTCGGAAAGGGAAAGAATGTCGGAGGACGGCGGGGCGATTTTTGAGACGAGGGCGGAAAGCCGCTGCCCGTTTTTCGGCACGCGCTGGGAGACGACAATCCGCCCATGAAAGCCGGAACCGTCGGAGGCGGCTCGGAGCGAACCGGCGAAATCGGAAATAGAATCGGCCGTCCGGAACGGCTCTCTGACGAAAATCCGGTCGAATTCGATTTCTTTGCCGCGGAAATGGAGAAGCGCGGACGGCAAATCGGTTCCCAGAACGAGGACTGGTCTGTCCAAATCGTCGAGCGTGCGGGAATACTGCTCGAGGATTTTCATTCCGTCATCGCTGCGGCACGTTCCGCACGTGATTCCTTCCGGCGTTTTCCGCGCCACTTCCCAAATGAGAAGGCCGTCGTCCGCCCCCATGACGAGCGAGCGCGAATGGCGTTTCAGCTCGGCAATCGAAATCATCGCGTCGCGGAGCTGCGAGAGAACTTCCGCGCGGTTCGATTCGATACGGCATCTCCACGATTTGTCGGCGCGGGAAAGCGCGTCCTCTTTTTTTTCGTCCTCGGGCGAATAGGTCAGGTTCTCCTCTTTCTGAACGGAATTTATCCCGAACACGCTTCCAGTCCACCATTCCCCGAACGGATTTGCGAAGTCGGCGGCGAATTTCGGAAGCGGGTGCATTCCGCAAGAAGCGCCGGAATCCGGTTTCCGCACCGTCTTCTCTAGAATCGCGGAAATCTGAATCTCGCGGCGGCGGAGCACATCTTCCCGGATTTTTGCCTCGTATCCTTGTTCCGTCGGCGTGTAGAACACGCGGCCGACAAGCGCGGACGGAAGATACTGCTGGGCAACCCAATGGTCGCGGTAGGCATGCGGATAAAGGTACCCGTCGCCGTGCCCGAATTGCTCCGCATCACGGCTTGAGTCGCGGAGATGGTTCGGAACGTCCGCGTCCTCCTTCTCGACCGACGAAAGCGCATCAAAAAACGCCATGCTCGAATTCGATTTCGGCGCGGTGGCAAGATACAGCGCGGCATGGGCGAGGAAATACCGACCTTCCGGCATCCCCACGCGGTCGAACGCCGAGGCGCAGCTCTGCACGACCGTTATCGCGTTCGGGTCGGCAAGCCCCGTGTCCTCGCACGCGCTGATGAGCATCCTCCTGAAAATGAACGACGCGTCCTCCCCCGCCCGAACCATCCGCGCAAGCCAATACATCGCGGCGTCGGGATCCCGCCCGCGGAGCGACTTTATGAACGCGCTTATTATGTCGTAATGGTAGTCGCCGTCCTTGTCGTAGAGGACGACTTTTTTCTGAATCGATTCCTCGGCCGTTTCCTTCGATATGTAAATTATCGAGCCGTCGGCGGGCGGCCATTTTTCAGGGGTCGTCTCAACCGCAAGCTCAAGCGCATTCAGGAGCGAGCGCGCATCCCCGTTTGCAGTCCGCACCAAATGCTCGAGCGCGCCGTCCTCGAATTCGACGCGCCATCTTCCGTATCCGCGAGCCGAATCTCTTATCGCCTGCCGGGCAGCTTTCATCAAATCGTCGTCGGAAAGCGGCTTGAGCTGGAAGACGCGGGAACGGCTCACAAGCGCGCGGTTCACCTCGAAAAAGGGATTTTCCGTCGTGGCCCCGATAAGGATGAACGTTCCGTTCTCGACCCAGGGAAGAAGCGCATCCTGCTGGCTTTTGTTCCACCGGTGGACCTCGTCGACAAAAAGGATTGTCCGCTTGTCGTAATGCTTTTTCCAGTCGTCGGCATTCTTTATCGCCTCGCGGATATCTGCAACTCCGGTAAGAACGGCGTTCAGCGTCACGAAATTCGATTTCGTGTGGTTCGCAATCACGCGCGCGAGCGTCGTCTTTCCTGTTCCGGGCGGCCCGTAGAAAATCACGCTCGTAAGCTGGTCCGCCTGAATCGCGCGCCGGAGCAGCCTGCCCTTCCCGATTATGTGCGCCTGCCCGACGTATTCGTCGAGGTTGCGCGGCCTCATTCTCGATGCGAGCGGCTCGCGCAGCGGTTTAGTGTCGAACAAATCCATAGTTTCCTCCGAAATCATGTTCCTGAAACTGAAAACTGAAATAAGAGCGATGCTGAAACGAATTTTCGTGCGAAAACCGTTCGGCATGATGATTTTTTTCGGCTCTATCCGGAAAAACCGTTTATTTTGTTTTGTCATGCCGAATGCGATTCGGCATCCGTTCAGAATGGCACTTTTCGCGTCAATCGACTATATCAACGGGAATCGCGGACAGCGCAAAACAAAAAAACGCCGACAAAATGCCGGCGTTCGTTCCCTCAAAAAATGATGCTATTCCAGATTCCAGCTTCCGCGTGACGAGAAATACGCCCACAAGCCGACATTGCTCTGCGACGCGCCCGTGCTGCTCGGCGAGCCGGAGAAAACGGACGTTCCGTATATCGCGTTCGCGCTCTCGCTTCTTGTCGGGTCAACAGCGAGGACGCAGTTAACCTCGTAATAAGACGACAGCGCCGAAGCCGCGTTCGTGCTGAAGTCGGACGTCGACGATGTTGGAACGCGCGTCGGCTCATCGTTTTCGTCTTTCTCGAATGCGACGTGCTCGATTCCGTCGGCTGTTCCGAGATACAGGTAATCTTTCGTAAGCGACATCGAATAAATCGTGCTGCATCCGACATCGACATAGTCCGCGAATTTCCCGTCGGAAATCGTTCCGTCGGCGGAATAGTAGATTATGTCGCCGGAAGAATAGTAGATGTACGTCGCATCAGCATCGGCGCTCTCGTCGGTCACCATCGCCAGGCTCGAAGAGAAATAATAGTTCCCGTTGAAATACGCGCACGACTTTGCGCCGGTCGATTTTTCGTCGTCGTCATCCGTTCCCGAGGAAAGGTCAGTCGACGCATACGTTTCGGTCACGTCAGAGGCAGTTCCGCCGTTCAGCTCGAAAAGGCGCGTCTTTGTGTTCGAAGTCGAGGACGACGTGTACGAGATTTTGACGAACGCTTTCCGGTGCTCGTTCTTAATGGCGTTCGTGCAGAAAAGGACGGCACTTCCGCTCGCGAACGTGTCGGTGTCGGTACCGTCGAGCGAAACCGACACGGGATTCCACGACTCGCCGCCATCGGCAGAATAGAAAAGCTGGCATCCGGAAGACTCAAGCTCCTCGTCGTCGGTATCCTCGTTTATAAGAGTCAGCTGCGCGTAAAGGTAATCGGAATCGGCGGCGAGCTTGTTCACATATTTGTAATCGGCGTCGGACTCAGGCTTTTTGACCTCGCTCCATCCGTGCGGCTTTTCATATGACGCGTCTTTCTTCCATATTCTTCCGGTCTGCGTGAAAAGATAGTCGATATTCTCGAAAGACTCGGTAACGGTACCGTCGTCATTTGTCGTCTCGACGGGAACGTTTTTCACGAGGTAGCGGACAATCGAATTTATGGAACCGGAAACCTGCGCGTCCTCAAGCTTCACTTCCTTTCTTATGTCGTCGAATATGACGTCATGGCATGAAGAAGCAAGAAGGGAGACAAGCGCACCGGCGACAACTGCGGCGATGCGGAAAGCTGTGCGATTTTTTTTCATCAGAAACACCTCAACAAAACAGGACACGACTTTTTAGAAATGATAGCGCGCGACGATTTCGAAAGACGCGAAAATGCCGTAATCGTTGTACTTTGAATCGCTGTACCACTGCGGCATGTACATGCACTGACCGTTCAGACCGAACGACCACTGCGGGGCAACACGATAGAACACGCCCGCCTCGCCTTTTGCGACGAATGCCGGGAAATATGTTTTGCTCAGGTATGATTCCATCGCGCCGCCGACCCCAAGCGCAATCGGGAATTCGAATTTCTTGAACGTCGGCTGGAACATCACGTCGAACAGAACGGGAACATACGTGTACATATTCTCGCCGATTGTCGGGTTGTACCCGAACGAAATGTCGATTCCCCACGCGATGTTGTTCGTCACGAACCTGTGGTAGCCGATTTCACCCGCGCCGCCAAGCGAAAGCTGCCCCGTGCGGAACGTCGGGAACGTACCTCCGAAATTGCAGGGAAAAGTCGCCATGAGACCGAATTTTATGAACTGGTCTCCGGGAACGTTCATCTCAGAGAACTGCTCCTCAAAATACTCGTCGCCCTGCGGCTCGCTTTCGTCATCGGACTGCGCGAACAAAGATGCGCACGACACGGCAAAAGCACAGAACAGCGCGATGATTTTCCTCATTTTTTTTCCGTCAACCATTTTGGGAATTCCTCGTTTGATTGGATTATTGAATAGTATTTTTGTAAAAAATCAGCTAGTCTTGATTACAGGAAATCAAAATATAACTTTTTATAGTGAAAAATACAATTAAAACAGAGGTTACAGAATGAGCGCAACAATTATCGACGGAAAGGCAATCGCGCAGGAAGTGCGGTCCGGCGTGGCAGAGAAAGTGAGGGCGTTGAAGGAGAGGGGAATCAACCCGTGTCTCGCAGTCATCCTCGTAGGCGCGAATCCAGCGTCGGTTTCCTATGTCACCGGAAAACGGAAGGCGTTGGCGGAAGCGGGAATGCTCGACAAAAGCGTCGACCTTCCCGAGTCGACAAGCGAGGAGGAGCTTCTTTCGATAATCGACTCGCTCAACAAAGACCCGGCTGTCCACGGAATCCTCGTGCAGCTTCCGCTTCCGAAGCACATAGACGAGGACAAAGTGATTATGAGAATCGCGCCCGAAAAAGACGTTGACGGCTTCCATCCCGTAAATGTCGGGAATATGGTCATCGGGCGCGACGGATTCCTCCCCTGCACGCCGCACGGAATAATAGTCCTGCTCAAGCATATGGGAATCGAAACGTCAGGAAAGCACGCTGTCGTCATCGGAAGAAGCAACATCGTCGGAAAGCCCGTCGCGCTTCTCCTCGCGCGAAAAGACGTGAACTGCACCGTGACGATTTGCCACACGGGAACGCCGGATATCGGCTCGTTCACGCGCAACGCCGACATCGTAATCGTAGCGTCCGGGCATCCGCACACGCTGACGAAAGATATGGTGAAGCCGGGCGCGGTCGTCATCGATGTCGGAGTGAACAGGATTCCGGACGCGACAAAGAAAAGCGGGTTCCGCCTCGTAGGCGACGCCGATTTTGACGACATAAAGGAGACAGCAAGCTACATAACTCCGGTTCCCGGCGGAGTCGGCCCGATGACAATCGCAATGCTGATGTACAATACGTTGGAATCTGCCGCACGCATTGTTTAACGCGCGTTTATCGTTGTTTTTTGGAGCGTGCGGACGCAACTCCCCGCGCGGCGGGGAGTGCGCCTTGGTGGATTTCGGATTGTTGTTTTTCGACTCGCGGTTTTTTCTTTGATTCGCCGCACGCATTGACAACGCGCGTTTATCGTTGTTTTTTGGAGCGTGCGGTCGCAACTCCCCGCGCGGCGGGGAGTGCGCCTTGGTGGATTCGCGGATTTTCGTTTTGGCAACTCGCGGTTTTTCCGTTGCTTTTATGCACGCGCCGCACGCATTGTTTACGCGCGTTTATCGTTGCGTTTTGGAGCGTGCGGACGCAGCACCCTGCACGTCAGGGTGCGCGCCTTGGTGGATTTCGAATTGTTGTTTTTCGACTCGCGGTTTTTTCTTTGATTCGCCGCACGCATTGACGACGCGCGTTTATCGTTGTGTTTTGGAGCATGCGGGCGCAGCACCACGACTATGCGTGGTGGGCGCCTTGGTGGATTTAGGATTGTTGTTTTTCGACTCGCGGTTTTTTCCGTGATTTTGCCGCACACGCCACACGCATTGATTGACTCGCGTTTATCGTTGTTTCTTGGAGCGTGCGGACGCAACTCCCCGCGCGGCGGGGAGTGCGCCTTGGTGGATTTCGGATTGTTGTTTTTCGACTCGCGGTTTTTTCTTTGATTCGCCGCACGCATTGATTGACGCGCGTTTATCGTTATTTTTTGGAGCGTGCGGACGCAGCACCACGACTATGCGGGGAGGGCGCCTTGGTGGATTCTTGAATTACCTGTTTCCAGTTCGAAAGTTTTTCTTGGTTTTTGCTCCGTTGAGAATTGGCGGGATTTGATATAGAATCGGCGGGGTTTTTAGGGGAATCTCCAAAAACTCAATTTACAAGGCACGCTCGAAACGATTTTTTGAAACTGCTCGGAATGAGTTCCGGGCGGGGCTATTCAGCGGGGATTGTGTTTTTGGGGATTGCCGGCAAAACCCGGAAAAGAAAATGATAGACATACAGAACACACCAGACACGCGCGAAGTTCCGCTTCAGAAAGTCGGAATCAAGGATCTCGAATATCCTGTGACGGTTCTCGACAAGAAAAACGGAACGCAATCGACGACGGCAAAAATCGACCTCTTCGTGAACCTTCCGCACAATTATAAAGGGACGCACATGAGCCGCTTTATCGAGATTTTCCACAAGCACCACGAAAATCTCGGGATGAGCAAATTTCTTGAAATGCTCGGGGAAATTCGGAAAACGCTCGACGCGGAAAAATCGTTCGGCACGATGACGTTCCCGTTCTTCGTGGAGAAAAACGCGCCGGTGACAGGAGCGCCAGGAATAATGCGCTACGAATGCAAGTACGAGGGCGTCGTCTCCGAAAACGCGTCGGATTTTTTCGTCTCGATATCGATTCCCGTCACGACTGTCTGCCCGTGCTCGAAGGCGATTTCGGAATACGGTGCGCACAACCAGCGCGGAATCGTCAACGTGCGGCTCAAGAATTCCGGGATGTTCTGGATTGAGGACGTAATAAAGGCCGTCGAGGATTCGGCTTCGTGCGGGCTTTTCAGCGCGCTCAAACGCCCCGACGAGAAATGGGTCACGGAACACGCCTACGACAACCCGCGTTTTGTCGAGGATGTCGTCCGCGAAGTGTATCTTTCGCTCAAAAATTTCAAAAGCGGAAAGCCGTTCTCGTATTTTTCCGTCGAATGCACGAATTTCGAGAGCATACACAACCACAACGCCTACGCATTCACGGAATACGACGGAAGCGGGGTCTGAAATTTGAGACTCTCGCTTTTCAGTAAAAAAACGGTTCTCGTCGTTGTCTCCGCGTTTCTTCTCATAACGGGCGCGGAGGCGGCAGTTTCTTTCCAAACCATCCGCACGCATTATTTTCCGCCGGCAGACCTCAAGCTTTTCGAAAGCTGCTATCCCGACGTCATTTTCGACAAATCGTACGACACGGAGATGCACGACTGGAAGCTTGTCGTGACGGCTCGTGAATCGGAAAAAAGCAACAAATCGAAATCGGCGGTCTTCTATTGGGCAGACGGGCGGATGCTCCCCAAGGAGGAAATGAAGGAAAAGCAAATCTGGTGGTCGCTCCTCTACAATTACGACAAGGAGCTCCGCGACCCGGAGACGTACACGGAAGAGGAAGTCGCCGAACTCCGCGTGTACGGGACGAAGGAAAGCCAAATGAACACGGCGGGAAGCCCGATGTTTTTCTTCGATTTCCTTTACGATGCGTATTCGCAGAAGACAATCGAGCGCCATATCATAAAAACGACGTTCCTCGGAAAAAAAACGAAAATCCACGAACGGATTGCCCCCCACCTGAAGCGCGTCGAGGAGCGCATCCTCGCGAAAAAAGGAGACGCAGACGTAAAATCGTTCATCGACACGCTGACGTCTGCGGACGCGTATTTTTGGCGGCAGATTGCGAACACGACGCGGAAATCGTTCCACAGCTACGGAATCGCAATCGACATTCTTCCCAAGCGGCTGTACGGAAAGCAGACGTACTGGCAATGGGCAAAAGCGTGGTACGGGGACAACTGGATGAAAACGCCCCTTTCGGAACGGTGGATGCCCCCCAAAATAGTCCGCGACATATTCGAAAGCGAAGGCTTCATTTGGGGCGGAAAATGGACCGTCTGGGACACCATGCATTTCGAATACCACCCCGAACTCATAAAGTGGAACGGAATCACCCACTAACCCCATCACGGTAGGCACGCGCACCCGCGCGTGCTGGAGAATGCTTGCTCCGACAAATCCAATCTGAGAACGGAAAAATCCCCGCAGGCGCCCCTCGGGCAAGGAAGGTGCGCAAATGCGCACCGGCGCACGCTTGCTCCAACCAAGCCAATCTGAGAACGGAAAAATCCCCGCAAGCGCCCCCTCGGGCACGGTAGGCACGCGCGCCCGCGCGTGCCGGTGAACGCCTGCTACAACTCAAGCCAATCTAAGAACGACAAAATCCACGCAGGCGCGCGTGCCGGCGAACGCTTGCTCCAACCAAGCCAATCTGAGAACGACAAAATCCCCGCAAGCGCAGGCGCTAGACCCGGAATTTATCTACTTGCGCTCCGATTCCCGATATAGAGTCGTCCATGAGGGCGGATATTTCGGAAAGGGCTTTTCCCGTCTCGCTGATTTTCCGCGCGCTCTGCGACATTTCCTCCATTCCCTGCATCATGCTCGAAGTCTCGTCCTGAAGCGCCTTCATCTCGCCGATAATGGCGCGGCCGCCCTCAGCCATCTCGCGGGACGCAATCTGGACGCGCGCGGTGCTGTCGTTCATGTTATGGAGCGCGCCCGTAATCTGCGTCGAGCCGGAATGCTGCTCGTCCATCGCCGCGCGAATCTGCTGGACGACGGAATCGGTCTCGCGGATTTCAGATGCGAGCATCGCGTAATCGTCGACACCGCGTTTTGTCGCATCGACGACGATTTCTATCGTCTTCTGGATTCTCTTGAGCTGGTCGCCGATGGTGCGCGACTGCATTGATGACGTCTCGGAAAGCTTCCTGATTTCATCCGCGACGACGGCGAATCCTTTTCCCGCATCGCCCGCGTGAGCCGCCTCGATTGCAGCATTCATCGCGAGCATGTTCGTCTGGGACGCGATTGACGCGATGACAGTATTCGCGTCGGAAAGAAGCTTCGACTGCGCGTCAATTTCGCCGATTTGCTGCTGCAGCTCGCCCTGCGTCCGCGCGCCGTTCTCCGCATTGCGCGCAAGAACCTCGAACGATGACGCCATCTTGTCCACGGAGCGGTTGACCTCGCTTATGTTGCCAATCATCTCCTCAACAGCGCCCGACGCCTCCTGCACGAATTTTCCCTGCGTGCCGACGAGAGACTCAAGCGAGCCGATATTCCCCATTATCTGGTTGACGGCGCCCGCCGTTTCCTCAACGCAGTTGCTCTGCCTGCCGAGTTTCCCACCGAACGATTCGATGCTGCCGAGAATCTGCGTTATCGCGGCGGACGTTTCCTGCGTTCCTTCTCCCAGATTCAGCCCCGCGCGCGCGAGGGATTCCTTCGAATCCTTCATCACGGAGATGATGCCGTGAAGCTTCTCGACGAATTCGTTGAAGCCGCGCACAATCTGCTTGACCTCGTTTGAAATCGGCGTGAGTTTTATGCGCTGTCTCAGGTCGGCATCCCCGCTCGCGATTTTCGTAAGGGACGCAGCCGTCTGGGAAAGCGGACGCGTCACCTGCTTCATCATGACGAACGTGATGAGCATGATAATCACGAACATGATGAACAGCGACAGCGCGAGGACGTTCCTCGCAAAACGCGGGTCATGGTACAAAATGTCGTCGGAAATCCCGAAAACGTACACCCATCCCGTCATCGGGATTTTCATGACCTGGAAAACGTATTTTGTCCCGTCAATCGAACCGCGGACGACGCCCTCTCCGGCAAGTATTTTGTCGCCGATATCGCGGTACAATCCGTCCTTCACGCTTCTGATGTTCTCCGTCGGCTTGTATGTATCGTGAACGAAGAAATTTCCCTTCGACGAAAGTATGAACGACATCGTGCCGCTTCCGTTGTTCTGGTTCCCGAGGATTTTCTTTATCCCGTCGAGCGGATAATCGAACGAGATTACGCCGTCGAGCGCGCCGTTTTTGTATACCGCCTGAGAGAACGTCAGCACAAGCTCGTCCGTGAACGCGTCGATGTACACGTCGGAATACGCGATGCGGCCGTTATGTTCCACCGCAGACGAATACCAGCCGCGGCTCGTCGGGTCATAATTAGCGGGAAGGGTCAGACGCGAGCTCTTGAACATAGTCTTGTCTGCACGGCATCCGTAAAATCCGGAGAAATCAGGATACGCGCAGGAAAGATTCTCAAAAGCGTCGTTCGTCATCCCGTCGTCATCGTAAAAACCATTCCTGAACATGAACCCCAAGGCTTCCGTCATTTTCAGCGGAGCAGTGAGCGCATTCTCAATGTCGAGGACGCAATTCTTTGTCTGCGCGTGCATCATCTCCCGCATCTGCCTCTCATAATTTATCCGCGTGTTTCTCGCGATAAAAATCGTCGTCAGAAGAAAAATAATCGCGGTAGGAATCCCCAACAGCGTCACGGAACGTCTTGCGAGCGTCATAATTCAACTCCTAAACATAAGTTTTTACGGTTCTGTCCGGCTTTCCGGCTTCAGCATCATTCCGAACGGATTTCACAGAAGTTCATTATTCAGAATCCACATACGCCAATACGTGAAATCTTGGTTCATCATGACAAAATCTAAATCAACCGTTTTTTCAGACAGAGCGTTTTTTTATATGTTAATGAACATCCTTACAAAAAAATGACAGATAATGACCAAATATCGAACAATACCGAAAAAAGTGGCATACACGCTTATTTCAGCTGCGCCTTGATTTCCTCAAGAACGCGCAGGTCGGCAATCGCCTCGTCGAGCGGGGAAACAAGAGGCGCGCGGGCAGAAAGAAAATCGACGGCGTTCTGCACCATATTGGAAAAATATCCCGTCTTTTTCGGGACGCGGATTTTTGCGTTCGAAAGCGAGTAGAAACCCGTGTACAGCCTGGACTCACGCCGCTCGTAGAATTTCGCGTATCCGTTTCCGATGCAGATGCGCCCGAGCGTCCCGAGAATGTCGATTCCGAACGAGAAGAATTTGCTTCTCCCGCTCATCGAAATCTCGATATCGGGAATTCGGGAAGTCGCATAGTGCGCGGTGAAATTGCGGACGATTCCGTCTTTGTCGCGGAAAATTCCCGTGACGCGCGGAGACGAAAGCTCGACGCCCAAAAGAAAGCGCACGATATCGACAAGATGCGTCCCGTCGTGGATGAGCGAGTACGAGCCGTCCTTCTCGAACTGCGGCGCATAAACGCGGAGCCCCGAATCAAGCTCGGCACGGACGCGCTGGATTTCGCCGATGCGCGGAAGGAAATCGCGGGCGGCGATATAATCGGCGGAGAATCGACGCTCGTGGTTCACCATCACGGGAACGGAGAATTCCGACGCGGCAGCGCGGATTTTCATCGCCTCGGCAGTGTCGAGCGCGACGGGTTTTTCGAGGATGACGAGCGACGGCCGGGACTGAATCGCATCAAGGCACTCGCCGAGGTGGGAAGCCTCGTTCACGGCGACGACGACGATGTCGGGATGCACGGAACCGTACAGCTCCTTCGTAGAATAGAAAACTGCCGGCGCGCGACGCTTCGACTCCATAAACGATTTCCACTCGTCGGCGCGGTGGACATCGCAATCGGCGCCGGCAATTATCTCGATGCTCCTGTTCGCCATGAGCGCCATCGTATGGCTTGCGGGCTGCTCCCTTTTTGCGTCCATTCCGAGCGAAAAACCAATCCGTCCAAGACCGACAACAGCGGCGGTATATTTTTTCCTTGCAAAAATTCCCATGAAATCATTATCGGCACCAGGGCAGGCAGGAACGCCCTGCGCGCGCACAAGAAAAGGCATTCGTGATATTATGGCGGCGAGGTGCAACAATGGCAGAAAATGAAAACAGCGGATGCACGCACAACTGCTCGACATGCGGTTCGTCGTGCGCAAAAAAAGATTTGCGGGAATCGCTTCACGAAGGAAGCTGCGTCAGGAAAGTCATCGCGGTCGTCAGCGGAAAAGGCGGCGTCGGAAAATCGCTCGTAACGTCGCTTCTTGCCGCGCGGATGAACAAGGAAGGAAAGCGCACCGCAATTCTCGACGCGGACATCACGGGTCCGAGCATCCCGACGAGCTTCGGCATTTCCGGAGAGCGCGTTATGGGGGACGAGACCGGGCTTATGCTTCCCGTCGAGACGAAATCGGGAATACAGATAATGAGCATGAACCTGCTGCTGAAGGACGGAAGCGATCCCGTTTTGTGGAGAGGCCCTGTCATCGCGGGAACGGTGAAGCAGTTCTGGTCGAACGTCGCGTGGAAGGACGTCGATTTCATGTTCGTCGACATGCCGCCGGGAACGGGCGATGTCCCGCTTACCGTTTTCCAGTCGCTTCCAATCGACGGAATCGTAATCGTCTCAAGCCCGCAGCAGCTCGTCAGCGTAATCGTGGAGAAAGCGGTGAAGATGGCAGAACTGATGAAGATTCCGATTCTCGGACTCGTCGAGAACATGAGCTTTGTCCGTTGCCCCGACTGCGGAAAGGAAATTCACCTTTACGGAAAAAGCACAATCGAAAAAATCGCCCTCGACTACGGAATTCCGCTTCTCGCACGAATTCCCATCGACCCGGACATTTCCCGCGCCGTCGATGAGGGAAAAGTCGAGGAAGTCGATTCGGAATTCCTCGCAGGAGTATTTGACACAATTGCCGCACGCATTAGCCGCACGCATTAATTTACCCGCGTTTATCATTATTTTTGGGAGCGTGCGGACGCAGCTCCCCGATGTGCGGGGAGTGCGCCTTGGTGGGAAAAATCGGAACGCATTAAATAACT
Source organism: Treponema saccharophilum DSM 2985 (assembly GCF_000255555.1). Lineage (GTDB taxonomy): Bacteria > Spirochaetota > Spirochaetia > Treponematales > Treponemataceae > Treponema_D > Treponema_D saccharophilum. Next base: position 142 of record NZ_AGRW01000038.1, on the reverse strand, counting down.
CGCGTCTATCGTTGTTTTTGGAGCGGGCGGTCGCAGCTCCACGATGTGGCGGGGTGTGCGCCTTGGTGGGAAAAATCGGAACGCATTAATTTACCCGCGTTTATCGTTATTTCCCGGAGCGTGCGGACGCAGCTCCCCGATG
>NZ_AGRW01000039.1 GCF_000255555.1 Treponema saccharophilum DSM 2985 | reverse complement strand
GGCGATGTTCCCGCAACGGGCGTGAAGTGCGCCGACGGCGTGTGGCAGAGACCCGTCTTACAGGTTGTGGACGGCGTTGTGCTGAGGTGTTCCGACAAGAGCGCGGCGAGCGTGGAAATCCCTGCGGGCGTTACGAAAATCGGCGACCAGGCGTTCAGCGGCTGCAAGGCACTTGCGTCCGTGGTCATTCCCGACAGCGTTACGAAAATCGGCTGGTATGCGTTCCGTGACTGCACGTCGCTTGCGTCCGTGGTCATTCCCGACAGCGTTACGGAAATCGGCGGCTGGGCGTTCAGCGGCTGCAAGGCACTTGCGTCCGTGGTCATTCCCGACAGCGTTACGAAAATCGGCGAGGCGGCGTTCAGCGGCTGCGAGTCGCTTGCTTCAATCAAAATCGGTACGGGTGTTACGAAAATCGGCGAGGCGGCGTTCCAAGGCTGCACGGTGCTTGCCTCCATGGTCATTGGCGCGGGCGTTACGGAAATCGACGTCGGGGAGTTCAGTGGCTGCAAGGTGCTTGCGTCCGTGGAGTTCGGCGGCACTGTGGCGCAGTGGGAAGCCGTGAAGAAATGGGTCGACTGGCACGGGGACGTTCCCGCAAAAAGCGTGAAGTGTTCTGACGGCGAGGCGGAGCTGTAGGGGCGGCGCTGCAGAAGGCGCACTGGAAAAAGGCAAAGGCAGGGCGTATGCCCGGCATATAAATAAAACGACGTGCAGGTTTGCACGAAGGAGATTCAAATGGAAAAAATCGAAATCAACGGAAAACCGTTCGAGCTTTATGCGAAGGGTGAGCTCGGCAAGGACTCGAACCCGATTCTTGCGGTCGGCAATCAGAAGGACTTGCTGCGCGACTATTTCAACGAGCAGGGCAAGCCCTTCGACAATGACTGGACGACGCACCAGTTCATCGCCCACGCCATAAAGGTGGCTCGCGGCGAGGAATAGGGAACGCGGACAGCACGGCGTACTGGCGGAAGCTGGTGCGCTTTTCTTGTGGGTAAAGGGCTTTTCCGAATGTACGGTACAGTGCCTTATGAACGAAGGACTTGCGGGCGGCAACACGCTCCGCATTTTTGAGATTGAAAAATAGCGCGGGAAAACCGCGCAAGGAGTTTTATATGGGATTTAGATGTGCACGGTGCGGCACCTATGTGGGTGACAACGAGCGGTATTGGTACGGAGAAACATTATGAAAATCAGACGATTATGTATCGCGCTTTTGCTTGTCGCGGCGGTGGCGGACAACGCGATTGCCGTTACTGCGCCGAAAGCGGTGAACATCGGCTCGGACGGCGAGAGGCAGAAGCCCGTGGTGCTGGTGGAGGACGGCGTTGCGGTGGGATGCCGCGACAAGAGCGTTACCAGCGTGGAAATCCCTGCTGGCGTTACGAAAATCGGCAATGGGGCGTTCTATGGCTGCAAGGCACTTGCGTCGGTGGTCATTCCCGAGAGCGTTACGGAAATCGACTGGTATGCGTTCTATGGCTGCAAGGCGCTTGCGTCGGTGGTCATTCCCGCAGGCGTTACGGAAATCGGCGAGAGTGCGTTCTTGGAATGCTGGGCGCTTACGTCGGTGGAGTTCGGCGGCACTGTGGCGCAGTGGGAAGCGGTTAAGGGCAAAGACAATCTCTTTAACGTCTATGTTCACGCAACGAGCGTGAAGTGCGCCGACGGCGTGTGGCAGAAGCCCGTGGTGCTGGTGGAGGGCGGCGTTGCGGTGAAGTGCCTCGACAAGAGCGCGGCGAGCGTGGAAATCCCTGCTGGCGTTACGGAAATCGACGGGACGTTCGATGGCTGCACGTCGCTTGCGTCCGTCGTCATTCCAGACAGCGTTACGAGAATCGGCGGCTGGACGTTCAAGGACTGCACGGCGCTTGCGTCGGTGGTCATTCCCGACAGCGTTACGAAAATCGGCTGGGAGGCGTTCAAAAACTGCAAGGCGCTTGCGTCGGTGGCGTTCGGCGGGACTGTGGCGCAGTGGAAAGCCGTGGAGAAGGAGCCCAGCTGGCACAAGGGCGTTCCCGCAAAGAGCGTGAAGTGCGCGGACGGCGAGGCGCGGCTGTAGGGGAAAATGATAATGAACCTTCCGTCCGTGCTTACTGCATGGGCGGGGGAAAGGAGGTAGCGGAATGGGAGAATGGAGCAGGGAGCTTACGGAGCGCAATGAAATCAAGGCTGTTGTTACTGCGATAAAAAATGCCGAGAAGGAGGCTCAAAATGGCAAAAAATAAAGCATTCACGAGCATCATGGCAGGTCTCAACGAGAGTCTCTCCTATGCGAAAGGCGACGAATCCTCTGCGAGGAAAGTGTCTGTCACTGTTTCGGAACTTCCTTCCTATAAGGATGTGGAGATAAAGGAAATCAGGGAAGAGCTGAATCTCACTCAGAAAAATTTCGCATTTGTGCTGGGAGTCTCTCCAAAAACTGTTGAGGCGTGGGAATCGGGACGAAATGTTCCGCAGGGGATAGCGCAGAGGTTTTTGCAGATGCTCCGCATTGGCGGAAAGAAGATGTTGCAGGATTTCAATGTCATTTCTGTCGCGTACTAGATTTTGACAACCTTCCTTCGATTAAAAAAAACGCCCTCTGAGAAAATCTTCAAGGGGCGTTCGCGCGCTTCTATGTGCGCCGCTTATTAAGCGAGTTTTTCATTCTGCGGATTCAACTTTTTCTACAACACCGTCTTTTATGTAGGCAACAAGTGAAACACCCTTGTCTTTTCTGCGGCTTTCAAATCCTTTCGCATTATAAGATTTTTCATTTGTAAAAGCATCAGACTCGTCTATAGAATTGCCTTTTTCATCTGTATATTTGTTCTCACGGTCGTTATAAATATATGCGATGTGAGTTTCAGTAGATGATTTTGAATCCTCATAGACGGAGACAGATTGAAGCGAATATTCATATTCAACAGCACCACTCACAGCATTATCTGAATATTGGAATCGATTAGTTTGAATATCATATATGTAATAAACCTCATTTATATTTGTTCTTTCAAACATCGCACTGTCATTTGATTTTTTAACAGCTCTGTATTGTTGAACAGCGTAATTAAATGAGTTTATAGTTGAGCTAATCTCACTATTATTATTTCTATGAGTCCTTGTACCAAGCTCCATTATACCTTGAGCACGTCCCTGAGATTTTGAGACATCTTGATTGACAGTTCTATAGAGTTTTCCACCGTCTAGAACATCTTGAATATGAATTGTTTCTGGATAAACATAGCAACCATCATCTAATTTATAGAAACTAAAACTGGAAACAGTAGAATATCGTCTATTCTTGAATTTTTTAGTTGTAGTTTTATCTACATACACAGTTGTCACGAGATTTGAAAAGCGAAGAACTTTATCATAATCGCCAGTTGCCTTGACTGGCTCACCGTCATACTTAAAATACTTCACCAAGTCAGTTTCTTTCTTGCCATTAAAATATTTTGCTCCGCTTGTTGCTACTCCTAAACTTGAGCAGCCTAAAAGGGCGTTAGGCAATAAAACTGAACAAAAAACAATGGCAAAAAAATTTATTTTCTTTTTCATTGTTTTGCCTCCGTTTGGTTGTCAGCTTTTTCTTCAGATTTTCCACATCCGTTTCCAATACACGGCAAATCTTTATCGTTAGATTTATTAATTCGTTTTAGCTCTTTATTAGTGCAGATTTCATGTTTAATTCCATCTACAACTTCATTTTTTGAAAACTTGCAATTATTCATAAAAAATATTCCTCCAAATTTCTCCATCATTCGTTATTGCCGCAAAACGAGCGAAGCGATGTTTTGCGGCAATGGAATCTGTCAATTCCATTGCCATGGTATACCATGGCAGCCCGCTTGCGCGGGCTATTGTTTGTTGGAAAAAAACTGGAGATGATTGTGAGAACCAAGTAGAGCTAGCGGTCGTGTGTATTGATTTCGTTTACATGAATTTTTGCATTTTTTTAAGGACAGTTTGCTTTGCTTGTTCTTTTTCTACATAAAATACTCCACAGATTTTTTTCTGTGCTCTTGTATTTTTGCGTGTACTGAAGAAACTCCAAGAGTGCTATACTATGGCTATGACAAAGGAAGGAAAATGTAGAGCACAGACAAAATCGCTGTCAAAAATCGACCCGAAAATGATGGAGAGGATACAGTCGCTTCGTCTTATGGACGATGACTTTATGACAATCGTGTTTTCTGGCGACAACAAGCTTACGGAATTCCTTTTGCGGATACTGCTTGATAGGACTGATTTGACCGTGAAAAGTTGTCTGACGCAGAAATAAGCACAACATTTTCTGTCGCGCATTAGCCTTTGCGAAATTCACTGAATCAACAAAAACGCCCCCGCAAGGGAAAACCCTTCGCGGGGGCGTGTTGCTTTTATGCACGCGTCCTGTGCGCGGTCTATTTTACAAATTCTTTCTTCAAGAACTCGAGGTCAAGCTCTGGGTACAGGACGAATTTTGAGAGGAGAGCCTGCACTCTCTTTGAGGCGGCTTCCTTCACTGACTCGTCGAGGACAATCTTGAGCTTCGCCGGTTTTCCGTCCTTTGTGACGCCAGGTTTCGTTCCCTTGAGCACCATGTCGATGATTGCGGCGACTTCCTTCATCTCCTCTTCCTTCATGCCGAGCGTGGTGAGGGCTGGGGTTCCGAGGCGGAGTCCTGAAGTGTACCATGCGCCGTTCTTGTCGTACGGCAGCGCGTTTGCGTTCACGGTCACGCCGGCTTGGAACAACGCCGCCTCAGCCTGCTTTCCGGTGAGTCCGTAGGCTTCGAAGACGTTCGCGAGCATGAGGTGGTTGTCGGTTCCGTTCGTCTGGAGAGGGACGTTCAGGTCGGCGAGGTTCTTCGCCAAAGCCTGCGCGTTCTTGACGACCTGGTGCGCGTAGTCCTGGTACTCCTTCGTGTTGGCTTCCTTGAACGCCAAAGCCTTCGCGGCCATGACGTGCGGGAGCGGTCCGCCCAAGACCATCGGGCAGCCCTTGTTCACGTAGTCGGCGAATTCTTTCTTGCAGAGAATCATTGCGCCGCGTGGACCGCGCAAAGTCTTGTGCGTCGTCGTCGTTACGATGTCCGCCCATTTGACCGGGTCCTCGTCGCCCGTGAAGACTTTTCCTGCGACGAGTCCTGCGAAGTGCGACATATCCACCATCAACACGGCTCCGCACTTGTCCGCGATTTCCCTGAATCTCTTGAAGTTGATTGCGCGCGGGTATGCTGAATATCCTGTGAGGAGAATGAGCGGCTTCACTTCCATCGCCTGCTTTTCGATTGCGTCGTAGTCCAAGAGGCCTGTCTTCTCGTCGACGCCGTACGGATGCGACTCGAACATGCGGGCGGAGACGTTCATCTTGTAGCCGTGTGTGAGGTGGCCGCCGCAAGAGTAGTCGAGGCCCATGAGCTTCTGGTTTCCGAATCTCTTCCGGAGTTCGGCGAACTGCTCGTCCGTGAGGTCGTTCAATGATTTCACGCCGAGTTCCTCAAGCGTCGGTGTCTCCACCTTTGCCGAAAGAATTGCCCAATAGGCGACGAGGTTCGTGTCCGCGCCGGAATGCGGCTGCACGTATGCGTAGTCCGCCCCGAAAAGTGCCTCCGCCTCGCGCGCCGCAGTCGATTCGACGGCATCTACGTTCACACAGCCGCCGTAGTAGCGGTGCTCGGGATATCCTTCTGCGTACTTGTCGGTGAGAAGGTTTCCCATCGCCGCCTGAACAGCCAGAGAGCAGTAGTTCTCCGATGCGATGAGCTTGAGGTGGCTCCTCTGGTTCTCGATTTCGTTCACCACGTCAGCGGCAATCGATGGGTTCACAGTTGCGACCTGCTGGAGGTTCGCGACATACGCGCACATCGCGGCAGTCGGTTTTCCGCCGCAAGAAGAAAGATAGTTTTCCAAGGGTGTTGGCATCTTTTACTCCATTTTTTTGAGATTGTGGAACAGTTTACAGAAAACGGCGCTTGCTGTCCATTTTCCCGTTCTTAGATTGGCTTTCTCGGAGCAAGCGCACGCAGCACGTGCGAGGCACGTGTGCGCCCGGGTGGGGTTGTGCGCGTGTGTGGGAATTTTGTCGTTCTCAGTTTGGTTTGTGGCGTTTCTGCGTTCTCAGTTTGGTTTGCGACATTCCCTCGTTCTAAGTTCGGCTTGGTTGGAGCAAGCGCACGCAGCACGTGCTGGGGGCACGTGTGCGCCTTGGTGGGGGTGTGCGCGTGTGTGGGGATTTTTGCATTCTGAGATTTTGTTTGCGTGGATTTTCCCGTTCTTTTGCTTGCTGTCCATTTTCCCCGTTCTAAGTTCGGCTTTGGTTGGAGCAAGCGCACGCAGCACGTGCCGGGGGCACGTGTGCGCCCGGGTGGGGTTGCGCGTGTGTGGGAATTTTGTCGTTCTCAGTTTGGTTTGCGACATTCCCTCGTTCTAAGTTCGGCTTGGTTGGAGCAAGCGCACGCAGCACGTGCCGGGGGGCACGTGTGCGCCCGGATGGAATTGGCGTGCGTGGATGCGTTTTTTTTCGTTCCAAGTTCGGCTTGCGGAGTATTTTCGTTCCAAGTTCGGCTTGCTGTCCATTTTCCCGTTCTGAGTTCGGCTTGGTTGGAGCAAGCGCGCGCAGCACGTGCCGGGGGCACGTGTGCGCCCAGATGGGGATTGCGCGTGTGGGGGGATTTTTGCGTTCTGAGATTTTGTTTGCGTGGATTTTCCCGTTCTGAGTTCGGCTTGCGGGGTATTCCCGCTCTAATGGGAACGTCGTTCCTGCTCTAATGGAAGTGGCATTCCTGCTCTAATGGGAACGATGTTCCTGCTCTAATGGGAACGATGTTCCTGCTCTAATGGGAGCGTCGTTCCTGCTCTAATGGGAGTGGCATTCCTGCTCTAATGGGAACGATGTTCCTGCTCTAATGGGAACGGCATTCCAGTTCTAATGGAAGTGGCGTTCCCGAAGTCGTTTTTTCATTACTTCGACTATGGAAATTGTATAATGCGGTTGCACTAGGGATGATATGGACAGGTGCTTGGGAAGGTGTGGTAAAATGAGAATGTTCTTAAAATTGTGGGCGAAGGGTGTAGCGGAGTGTTTTTATGGAAAGAAGATGCGGGATTTTTTTTGCGGTTGTGCTCGCGGTTGCGGTTTGTTTTGCGCCTTCGTCGTGCGCGCTTTTTGGGGATGATGAAAGCGTTGAGAAATCGGCGGGGGCGCTGACGGCATCCGTTCGGGGGAGCGTGGCGGTTTCGGGTGCGGCGCCGGGCGTTTTCCGGAAAAGCAGCGCGCGGACTGCGCTTCCGTCGCTGGGCGAGGAACTCTCGTATTCCGTGGAGGCCTCGGACGGGGGGAGAAAGTACACCGCCGATGTCGATGCGGAAAATCTCTCGTTCTCGTTCGGCGACCTTGCGGTTGTTGAGGGCGGGACTGAGTACACGATTACGGCGACGGGGAAAATCGGGGATGAGACAGTGCTTTTCGGAGAGGTGAAAAAAACGCTGAAGCCCGGCGACGCGTTTTTCTGCGAGGTTCCCGTAAAGCCCTATATGGAAAGCGGGAAAGGTACCGTCAGCCTCGAAATAGACGTCAGCGAAACTGAAATAAAGTCGTGCGCGGTAAATATTCCGGGTGAAGATTCGGTCATACCCCCCCCGTATGTTCCGGCGGGAAAATAACATGGAGCGCGGAACTCGATTCGGGGTGCTACGGGGCGGTGTTCAGCTTCTACAACACGGAAAGCGCGTCCGACGGAAACAGGATTCTCCTCTACGAATTCCGCGAGTCAGTCCACGTCTGCAAATCGCTTGTGACCGATTCGTGGTTCGGCTCGTCGGCGTACATCACGGACGGGAAATGCGTCGTCACGGATGACCTCGTCAAGAAATTCGCGCTTTCGAGGATTTATGTGTCGTCGAGGAAAGAGGACAGCAGGGAGACGGGGACGCGCGCGGAGCCGTACAAATCGATTGCGAGGGCGATGGGCGCGCTCATGGATTCCGAGACCGATTACACAATACTCGTCGACGGGGAGCTTGCGGGCGCGCAGGAAATCCCCGCGTCGCTCAAAAAGGACGGGAGCGGAGCGTATAAGGCGAAAAAGCTTTCGATAAAAGGCGCGGGCGCGGGCGCGAAAATCGACGGGAACAAAGAAGGGACGGCGCTCACGATTGAGACGGATGTTCCCGTCACCATCGAGAACATCACAATCACCGGCGGAGAAACGGCCGGAAACGGAGGCGGAATCTATCTTGCAAGCGCCTCTTCCGTCACCATCTCAGAAAATACCGAAATCATTTCCAATGATGCGAAAGACGGCGGCGGCATTTTTAATGCTGGAACGCTGTATCTTTGCGGCGGCGTGATTTCAAAAAACACTGCCTCGAATTGTGGCGGCGGCGTGTACAGCACGGGCACGATGTTCATGTACGGCTCTGCCGTCATCGGCGACTCGTCAAAAACTACAGCCGCAACAAAAGATGAATCATGTTACTCAAACAAGGCAACAGTTAAAGGCGGCGGTATTTGTTCTACAGGAAATCTTTATTTAGGATTTTCTTCAGCGGATACAGAAGCAGTTCTTACAGGCGGTGTTTATTATAATTACGCAAAGAATTCTGGTGGCATTCATCAACAAGATACTTCTCATTCTAATAAAGTGTTTAAGTTTAGTTCCGGCTCTGTCTCGTATAACGCTGAACGGGGAATGTATGTCGGCTATGGCAAATTTACAATGACCGGCGGAACTGTCAGCGGAAATACAGCTTTGCAGCCGGAGGAAGAGAATGAAGATTCATTTAGAGGGGGCGGTATTTATGTAGGAGCTGACTGTACTGCTTTAATCAGCGGGGGCAAAATTACTTCTAATGAGGCTGCTGTAAAAGGTGGCGGCATTTTTATTGCACAATCAAGCAGTATAGTTACCATAGAAGGCGGAACAATCAGCGGAAATACTGCAGGCAGTTACGGAAGCGGAATTTCAATGGACAATGGTTCATTGAAAATGCAGGGCGGTGCAAAAATCGATTCAAGCAACGACGTCTACCTTCCAAGCGGGAAAGTTATCACAATCACGGGCGAACTGACCGGAGAAGCCCCAATCGCGACGATAACGCCGGCAGCGTGGAAGCGGGGAACGACAATAGTTCAGGTGGACGGCGAGACCGTTACTGACGCGACAGATTTCGCGGGCTGTTTTGCCATTACTCAGGACGGATGGGATAAATGTATTTCCGGGGACAAGAAAAGCATTTACATAACTGCGCCGATTTACGTCGCGCCGAACGGTGACGACGGGGAAAGCACGCCCGGAACGAGGGCGAATCCGTTCAAGACTATAAAGCGGGGCGTAAAAGAGCTTTTGAATGCTGTCGGCGGTGAGTACACGATTCTTGTTGACGGAAAACTTGTCGAAGTTCAGGAAATTCCGTCTGACTTAACAAAATCGATGGCAGATTCCCTTACAATCAAGGGAACGAGCGGCACGTCGATGATTGATGCGAACAATAACGGTTCGGCTCTTACCATAAGTACGGAAGTTCCGGTAAAGATTGTCAATTTCACGATTAAAAACGGAAAAACCGATTCTAAGGGCGGCGGAATCTATATTGATGAGAAAAAAGCTGACGTCACGCTCGGAGACGGAACGGTTTCCGGCGGTGTCCTGATTACGGCAAACGAGGCTCAGGAAGGCGGCGGAATCTACAACAAAGGAAAGTTGACCATAAAATACGGTGTAAATATTACAAGCAACTCAGCGAAGGACGGTTCGCACTCACAGGGAGGAGGAGTCTGCAATGAGGGAACTTTTGTCATGGAAGACGGCGCGATTTCCTCTAACAGCACGGAAGTAACTACTGACGGCTACGGCGGAGGCGGAATTGCAAATATCAGCGCGGCATCTTCGGTCTATATTTTGGGTGGTGCGATTGCAAGAAACTCCACGACAAAATACGGCGGAGGACTTCTCAATTATCAGGGAAAAATATTTGTCTCAGGAAACGCTACAATTGGCGGAAGCGGAACTGACAAAAATACGGCGGACGACCGTGGCGGCGGTATCTATTCGGAGGGAGGCTACTGTTATCTGGGGTATGATGGGGCAAATTCCGAAAAAGAATGGACGGGAAAAATAGCCGGAAATACGGCGGTAAAAGGCGGCGGCATTTATAGTTCATCCGCAGTTATTACAATGAACAGTGGCTCCATCGAATCAAACACGGCTGATGAAAAAGGCGGGGCTGTTTATGGCGGTGATGCAACCAATCTTAAAATGAGTGGAAGTGCAGTGATTCTTCCAGACAACGAACAAAAGAACGACGTGTATCTTGAGCATGAAAAGACAATCACCGTTTCTGGTTCACTAGAAAGCGAGAATCTTGCCGCACTGATTACAATTCCAGAAGCTGATTATACAGCCGGAACGCAAGTTCTGGATGGCGATGCCATAGCAGATGAATGTTACAAATTCCGCGTAAGAAAGCCTGATTCCAAGCCGGAAATGCTTTTCGTCGGAAGTGATGGAAAACTTGTTCCTATCATAGGATTTTCGAACGGAGCAAACTACGGCACTGTGACAAACACGGGCACTGAGGAAAATCCTGGAGACGGGCTTGAGTACGATGTTTATAAATACAGCTATATTGATTATCGCAATATCAAGATGAGCATCGTAAATCCGTATGAAAATGTCGGATATTCAATGGAAGTAACGATTGATGACGAAACTCCTTCTCTAAACACGAACATCAACGACGAAGTTTTGGAAGACGGCTTCCACACGATTCAAGTAAAACTTGAAAAAAGCGGTGCAGAAACGATGGAAATAACAAAGCGGGTTTATGCGGGAATAAGGAAAGTCAAAATAACTTTGTACGATGCCGAGATAAAAAACTTCTCAAAAGATTATTTTAAAGGCGGTGTTTATATTAATGGCCGCGAGGTCAGAAGGTGGAACGACTGGTCGGACTTTAGCGACACTCATTTTAACACATATAGTTTTTCTGAAACTTTGGATAAAAAAGACTCTGATTTTATTTGTAGTACCGCTGACGCATATATGGCAAGCAGTAGTGGAGGTAGAAGTTCTACTCCTCTCCGCGATGCTTACAGAGAGTATAAATTATCTGATTTAATTGGAATAGGTTATATTGAAATGAACAGCGGCACTTACAACAACGGTGGTCACGCAAGTGATACTCTTACTTTGGCAATGTGGTACACAAAGGCTAACGCTGAGTAATCGACTGCGCTTAGGAGCGGGATTAGTCCATGGAGGACGTTTTTTCCGCTCCTCAGCCGCGTATCCGCCTTTATGGTATAATGCCCGCATGGGAAACAGATATCTGCCGATTGGCATTCAGGATTTTGAGGATTTACGCAGGCGCGGTTTTATTTACGTGGACAAGACGGCTTTTATTGACAAACTTGTGCGCGAGGGAAAACCGTATTTTTTGAGCAGGCCGCGGCGATTCGGAAAGAGCCTGCTACTTTCCACGATGGAATACTATTTTCTTGGCAAGAAGGAGCTTTTTGACGGTCTTTACATTTCCAAAACTGAAAAAGAATGGACCCAATATCCGGTCATAAAAATCAGCTTCGGGGCGGACAACTACCCGGATTTGGATTGTCTGAAGTCCCAGATGAACTCAATCCTTTCTGAATATGAAGAAAAATACAACATAGAAGTTTCTGACGAGCGTTTTGCGCCTCGGTTAAAAAATATCATCCGACACACTTCTGAAAAGACCGGAAAGCAGGTCGTAATATTAATCGACGAGTACGACAAGCCGATTCTTGATGCGCTCTACACTGAATACGAGGAACAGAACCGGCAGGAACTCAGGAGTTTTTACAGCCCTCTTAAGGACTGCGACAAGTACATCCGTTTTCTGTTCATCACAGGAATCACGAAAGTGAGCCACGTAAACATCTTCAGCGGATTGAACCAGCTTGACGACATCAGTCTTTACGAAGATTTTTCTTCGATTTGCGGTATTTCTGAATCTGAACTTACGGAATATTTTACGCCGGAAATCGAAGCACTTGCAAAAAGCCAGGAACTGACTGTTGAGGAAACAAAGGCAAAACTTGCCGAAATGTATGACGGCTACCATTTTACGCATGATGTCGAAGGCGTTTACAATCCGTTCTGTCTTTTAAAATGCCTAAAGCAAAAGGATTTCGGCTCGTATTGGTTTGAGAGCGGAACGCCGTCATTTTTGGTAAAAACGCTTCAGAACCAGCCGTTGATTCTTGAGCATCTCGTAAACGGGCGGCAGGCAAAAGAGGATCACTTCAAGAACTATGACCCGGACAGCAAAAACATGCTCCCCGTCGTTTATCAGAGCGGCTACCTTACGATAAAAGGTTTTGAAAAAGAAGAAAGGCTTTTTACGCTGGACTTTCCGAACCGCGAGGTTGAGGAAGGTTTTTTGACTATCCTTCTTGATAAATTTGTAACGGTCCCTTACGACGATTTGGGGCTTGAAATAACTAACCTTCGAAAGGCGTTGCGCGCGCACAACATCGACAAAGCCCTTTCCATCATAAAATCGGCGATAGCGGACTTGCCTACAATCGTAAAAAAGGACATGTGCGAGAACTATTACGAGTCCGTAGTGCATCTCATGTTCCGTCTTACCGGAATGCGCGTCGTGTCGGAGCTTCAGAGCGTTGCCGGACGGAGCGACGTTGTTGCGGCAACAAAAGATGCCGTATTCATTTTTGAGCTTAAGATGGACAGGGGGCAGGATTTTGAATCCGTTGCGGACGCCGCCCTGAACCAGATTGACGAAAACGGCTACGCGGACCGCTTCGCCGTGAACGGAAAGACGATGTTCAAAATAGGCATGGTATTTTCAAGCGAAGGCAAGGGACTCGTCGGCTGGAAAACCCGCTAAAAAATTCGGAACGCGCCTGTTGCAAGCGGCTGGAATTCCCGCTATCTTCCTTTTCCCAAGGAGTTTTTTATGCAATTGTGTGGCGTTGATATGGAATGCGCGATTTTCGACATGGACGGGACGATTCTCGATTCGATGGGCTACTGGCACACCGTGTCGAATCATTATCTTGCCGCGCACGGGAAGAAGCCGTCAGAAACGCTGTGGGACGACGTGAAACGGCTCACGCTTGAGGAGACCGCCGTTTTCATCGCGAAGACGTTCGGAATCGGGGATGCAATCGAGGACATCTGCGCCGAATTCCGCAAGATGATTTTCGAGGCGTACTCGAAATCGCTTGAACTCAAGGAGGGCGCGCGCGAATTCCTCGAAAATCTGAAGGCCCGCGGGATTCCCTGCGTGCTCGCCACCGCCACCGACAGGACGTGCGTCGATGCCTGCCTGAGCCGACTCGGAATCATGAACCTTTTTTCCGGAATATTCACCTGCGCCGAGCTCGGGACGAACAAGCGCGTCCCCCTTATTTTCGAGCGTGCCGCCCAAAGCGTCGGCGCGGATATTTCCCGCTCCGTCGTCTTCGAGGACGCGCTCCACTGCATCCGCTCCGCAAAAAATGGCGGATTCCGCGTCTGCGCCATCCACGACGACAGCTCCGACGAAATCACCGAGCCGCCTGAATCCGACTGGGCGCGCATCATCCGCCTTGCCGACAAAACGATACTCGCCTGGAACGAGCTCCTGTAGCCCATAATTCCGCACCGCACCCATTTTTCATCCCGAACCCGATTCGGAATCTCGGAATGGCGCCCGGCATATTTGAATCACTCGCCGCGGGAAGAAAAATACGCGGCGGCAAAACCGGCGACGAGCGTCGCGGCAGAAACTAGGATGACGGGGAACGGCGCGAAGCCCGGATAGATTAAGACGACGGAACCCGCGACGAGGCCGAGAATCGCCGCATAGGTGTGCGCCGGGGCTTTTTTCATGAGGAACCTGACGAGCGCGGCTCCGAACACGAGGCCTACGAGCACGCCGAGCGCGAACGGGATGAGAAAAATCACGTCGAGCCTTGAGATGGCCGCCATGACCGTCCCGTACATTCCGAGCGCGAGCAGGAGGAACGAGCCTGAAATGCCCGGGATTATCATCGCGACTGCCGCCGCCGCTCCCGAGATGAAGATGAGCGCAGCCTTTCCTGCCGTCATCGTCTGCTCCGAGTCAATTGCCGCCGCCTTTGCGGCTTCCTTCGCGCCGTCAACGTCGCCCGAGCCGAGGATAATCATCGAAAGAACGAGCGCAAGCCCGAAAAGAAAGCTCAGCACCAGAAGCAGGTCGGGCTTTTTCTTTCCCGATGAGGTGAGCTTCCTGATTATGAGCGGGATGCTTCCGATAATCAGCCCGATGAAGAAATACGTCGTCGGGATTGGGAAGCGCGAGAGAAGCTCCGTTATTATTTTCGAGAACGCGAGGATTCCCGCCGCCATGCCGATTCCGAGCGGAAGCCAGAATTTCCACGCGGCAAGTATTTTCCGCACGTCCGGCGTTATCAGCTCGATTATTTTGTCGTAGACGTTGAACACAACCGCCATCGTTCCGCCGGAAACGCCGGGAATGACGTTCGCGATTCCGAGGACGATGCCTTTCAAGACAAGTTTCACAATTTGTTTCAAATTTTCCATGCGGCGAGTATAATAGATTGCATGGATTTAAAAAATATCTGCGAGCGTATCCGCGAAATTTCCGAGAAGGCTGCCGGCGGCGCAAGCGCTCCTGTCGCGTACATAAACGTCCGCGTCGGCAGAAAGTTCGCTTTCTCGGAGGCGGAATTTTCCGAGGCGTTCAGGCGCGCGAAATGGGACACGGCGATATCGTCCGCCGACATCGTCATTTCCCGCGACGATTCCTTGGACTGCCTTGTGAGAATCGACGAGATAACTGATTTTTTTGACGAGGACGGAAACTGCGACACGTTCGTCGTTCCCGAGTCCGAGGCGACAATCGGCTGATGGATTTCCCCGCGGCTTTTCGGCGCGAAAGCCGGACCCCGTGAAGGTTCGGGAAGAGCGTGATATATTAGTGGTATGAAAAGCCGCTTCCGTAAACCGCGATTTTCTCTTCCCGTGTTTTCCGCATTCCGAGCATCTGCCGCCGGGCGGAATGCTTTTTTCCTTTCATTTGTTTTCCTTCTCAATGTGGCGGGCATCCTCCACGCCGCAACGTTCTACTGGGTCGGAGGCGACAGCGGCGCGTGGCGTAATTCCGCCAGCTGGACGGACGAGAACGGGAACACAGTTTCTTCTTTTCCTAAGCGATATGACACGGCGATTTTTTCTTCCATAGATTCCGTGACGATTACGGATGCAATTACGGCTTCCGATGTCGGTGACATTCAGGCGGAAAATACCGATTTGACGTTCAAGGAGAATGTTTATTTTCGCGGAACAACCGTCGCCGCCAAGTCACTGACGATGGAAAAAGAGGCGCAGTTCCTTGGTTCGTTGGAATCAATCACGACCACGGGTGAGCAGGTTTACGCCGGAAACTGCGTTACAAACAGGGATGTTGTCCTGACAGGAACGAAAGTTTCTTTTGAAGGCCCTATAAACAGCTGGAGTGCCGATTCAAGAAAAATCGAAATTGTTGGGGATGCAAGTCTTGGGGGCGCTGTCGGAGGCACGCAAAAACTTTCTTCCTTTAAAGTTTCCGGTGCGCTCACTCTTGCGGGAGACGTTTCGATTACTGCCGACAGCGTTTCTTTTGGAAGCACCGTGGACAGCGACAGCGACACGACGGCAAGGTCACTTGCAATAACCGGAAATGCTGAATTTTCCGGCGCGGTTGGCGGAACGAATCTTCTTTCTTCACTTTCGGTGACAGGCACGACGACGACATCCACTGATGTTTCTTTTAATGCTGGTAGCGGAACTCTCACTTTTACAGGGGCTTTTTCGGGAAGCGCAACGATAAATTCTCCGGCTGTGTTCAGCGCGGGAAATACCTTTACAAACTTGACTGTCGGTAGCGGAACGCAGACTTTCGACATAACAATTACCTTTGCCGGCGGAACGACGCAGACGGTAAGCGGCACGCTTTCCTGCAATGGAACTTCCGCACATTACGTGACGCTCACTTCGGGCGGAACGTGGACGTATTCAGGAGCGGCGAGCGCGGGCAATTTTGACTACACATATATAGAAAAATCCGCCGCTTCCACGGCTTTGAGCATTACGCCGTCAACAAAACATCTTTCAGAAAAAACGGCTGATTCCACAACGAACTGGTTCGCTTTCAAATATTATTGGATTGGTGCGGCAAGCACTTCCTGGAGCGAGCCGACGAACTGGGCGATTGACGAAGACGGGACGATTCCTTTGGAGAGCGACGAGAACGCCCCGAGCAGCACCGACGGAACGAGCGAGATTACGATTCTAAAAGGCGGCTCGAAAACGGCAATCCCGTACATGCTGACTTTTTCGGCGGACGCGAGCATAAAATCCCTTACCGTGAACGAGAATGCGACCGTTGATTTTGCGGACAACGATTTTACCTGCAGCGATGATTTTAAGAACGCGGGAACAGTCCGCATCGGGGATTCGATATCATTGTCCTTCGGCACCGTTATTCCGGCGTCTGGCTCGACTGTCGAATACTACGGCGATTTTTCCGCTTCGTTCGCACCTCTGAGCGGGGTGGACGGATATGACAATTTGATAATTGACGGCACGGAAATAACAGCCTCCGCGATTGATATTACGGTGCGGAATTCCCTCGTCATCCGGAACGGCGGAAAACTCGTCTGCAAGTCGCTGGCCGTGGCTGAGGAAACGTCGCTTTCCGACAACTCGAAAATAACGAGCACGGGAAATTTCAGCTCGGACGGAGACTTGACTATTGCCGACGGCGGCGAGATTTCCTGCGCGTATCTGAACGCAAAATCAGGGGCGGCGATTTCTGGGACGGCGGTTGCAAAACTGAGCGGAACGTACGGTCAGGAATACGGAGATGCGTTTGTGTTTGATTCCGGAACCGTAACGCTTTCCACCGGCGACGGCTCGGGCACGGTGCAGCCCGTAAAATTCGGCGGCGACGTTTCCGGCGCGGGCGAGCTGCATATAAAAGGCGCTGTCGGGCCTGTTGCGGGCGGTGCCGCGCTCTCGTTCTCGACATCATCGTCTGCTTCTTCGGCGGCGGAGGTCGATTTTGAGCAGGGCTTTGCGAGCGGCGTGGACGTGGCGCTTGAATGCTCGGCGACAATAAAATCCTCAAACACGTTCGCTTCGCTTTCGGTGGGAGACGGAAGCCAGAATTTTCCGATAGAAGTCCAGTTCGAGGCGGGCAAGACGCAGACGATTGGCACGATTTCCTCAAGAGGAGCCAGCTCGACGAACACCGTTCAGCTCAAATCCACTACGGACGGCTCTGAATGGAACGCCTGCTTTTCTTCGATTCCGTCTGATTCTGATTTTTCATACACGATTGTGCGCGACTCCCATTCCGTCGATTCAAGCGGCTCTGACAATGATTTGAATCTGATTCCCTCGGCGGCGACCGTGCTCGACTGGCAGCCGAGCAATTTGACGTGCGCATGCTGGTTCACGTACACATATTATTGGACCGGCGCGGAGGACTCGAACTGGAAGAACGCGAAAAACTGGTCCTGCAGCCCGGCTGACGGAGCCGCGGCGGCTCCGGGCTATCCTGCGTTCACCGGCGGAACGAGCGAGATTACGGTTCTGAAGGGCAGCTCAACGACGGCAAGCCCGTACATCCTTACGCTTACGGACAATGTGAACATAAAATCTTTTACGGTGAACGAGAATGCGACCGTGGATTTTGCGACCTATGATTTTACGGCGACTTCCACGGACCCGGCACTTGCACCGTTGACGAATAACGGACTTGTCCGTATCGGCGGTAATGTGACCGTAACTGCGGCTTCCGTAGAAAACGGGGATGATTCTGCGGTCGAATATTACGGCTCTTCCTTGACGCAGCTTGGCTGGGGAAGTTCTTACCGGAATCTTGAATTTAGCGACGGCGCGAGTTGCGCTTCTTCTGCGGCAATGACAGTTTCCGGCACGCTGAAAATTTATAACGGCGACGGAAACGAGATTTCCCTTACCGGCGCGAACGTCTTTTCGAATCCTGTGGAGATTGGCTCTTCGGTAGATTCGCTCGTACAAGCCGGAAACGTCACTTTGAACGCGGCTTCGGGCTTGGAAATCGCTTCCGGGGCAAATTGCACTTCGCTTGACGTAAAATGCGGCGCCG
Organism: Treponema saccharophilum DSM 2985; assembly: GCF_000255555.1. GTDB lineage: Bacteria > Spirochaetota > Spirochaetia > Treponematales > Treponemataceae > Treponema_D > Treponema_D saccharophilum. The sequence goes on along the minus strand of NZ_AGRW01000039.1, from coordinate 66,350 downwards.
TTCTGAAAGGCGCCGTCACTACGGAAGGCGCGCAGGAATACGAGGGCGACGCCTCGTTCTCCGGGAACGTCATCGCGGCGTCGGTCGATGTCGGCGGCGATTGCGTTTTCGGCGCGGGCGGGACGGACATCATGATTTCGACGGGCGGAACGCAGCGGTACGGCGGAAAAACGACGCTTTCCTCAAAGACGACGGTGAACGCGGGAAGCGCGGCGGTGTCGTTCGTCGGCGATGTTGACGGCGCATATCCGCTTGAAATCGGGAACGGCACCGATTCGACTTCATCCGTTTTCTCCGGCAATGTCGGCTCGGCGTCTCCTCTCGAATCGCTCGTCGCGTACGGGGACGCGGAATTTGCGAGGACGGCCTCGACGACGGGATGCCAGACTTACAACGGGTCTCTTTCGTTTTCGGCTTCTTCCGGCTGTTCGGCGGTTGCGGGCGGCGAGATTTTCATTCGCGGCGATGTCGTCGCGGCGGGAAGCGCGGCAATCGGCTCGTCGAAGGCTGTCGTCGCGGACGGAAGCGCTGACCGGACTTGGTCGGGAACGCTCTCGTTCTGCCCGTCGGGAAGCGGCGCGTTCATCGACGTTTCGGGCGGGGGAAGCCTTTCCGTGACGGGAAGCGTCTCGTTCGGCGGGGGGCTGTACGTCTACGCGGGGGACGTTGCGCTCTCGTCCGCTTCTGTCGCGGGCGATTTCGCCGTGTTCGGGAATTCGTATTCTGCTGACGACCCGCGCTATTCCGGGGCGGACACGCGCTTCTCGTTCTTCGGAATAGGCTCGCTCGAATACCAGCCGTCGTCGTTCTCGGCTTCTCTTTCGTTCGCCTCTTCCGCGTCGTTGTCTGTCGGCGGGAACATGTACGTGAACGGCGCGGACATTTCCGGCGTCTCTGTTTCTGTCCCGGACAATTCGTCTTCCCATCCGGTTTTCAATTCCGGGGATTCCGCGACCCAAAACCAGTGGGGAATTCCCTATGCCGTTTTCCTCAATTCGGCAGTTTCCGGCGTGGCGGTTTCCGGCGGATGGATTTCGGCCTCGGCCGGCGCGCAGGGATGCTCGGACGGCGGCGGGAATTCGAATGTTGCGTTCACGACGCCGTACATCGAGCGCGCGTATTCCGTCTACGACGACGTGCTCTGCATCGAATTCTCCGAGGACATCGAGAATTCGCACGGGGAGATTCGCGCGTTGGTCGAGTCGTCCCCGTCGTCGCTTTCGGGCGGGGGCATCTGGTACGACGGCGGCGCGATTGCCTTCTCGGGCGCCTTTTCCGATTCCGACTGCGCCACTCCGCTTCCGTCGGGCGATGTCAGGCGGATTTTCCTCAAGACGACCGGCGAAAAATGGAACACCGACGCCGACGGCCTGCATTCGCAGTCGCTTTCCGCTTCCGAGAATTCCACCGACAGGAGCGGGACGCACCGCGAGACAAAAATCGACATTTCGATGGTCGAGGGAGTCGTCTACGGCGCGAATGGCCACGTTATGGGGACGAATTACGGCGCGCATCTTGAGGGCGGAAGTTCCGCACCGTCATTTACCGCGACGGAGGACTGCGCGTCCCCTGTGCTCGTCGCCGTCAGCACGGGGCAGGAGAACCACGTCGGCGCGTCTGACGGGCAGAAAATGTACGACGCTCACAATTTCATCGAATTCCGCTATTCGGAGCCTGTCGATATCGGAACAATGCTGCATTCTTCCTCCTGGGTGAACGTCCCCGCGACGGTGCTGTCGTCTTCCGTCTCCTCGTCATTCGGCGGCGCGATTTCGGAAAACGCGTCGGGCGGAATCAGCATTTCCGGGTTCGCGGACATCGCGGAGGGAAGCGTCGTGGCGGGCGTGAAGTCGTATTCCGGCGGCGGGTGGAGCGGGACGGTGGACAGCGCGCTTCCGCATTCGCTCTACCGCTCGTTTGCGACCTCATCGTCCGGCGCGGAGGAAAATCATACGCACCGGTTCAGGATTTGCGTCGCGGGAATCGTCGACGAGGCGAATCCGGTCGTTGTCGGCGGCACGGAATTCTTCAATTATCTCGGGTACATCGAGTCCGCGGAAACGCCGTCGGGTTCCGTGACGCCCCGTTCTAACGCCTATGTCGTCGATTCGTCGCCCAACAAAAACGAAATCGACCCGTCGGGAAGCGCGAACCATCCGCTTCCTTCCATAACGGTGAACGGTTCGTCCTCGCTCGACAGCTCCCTGTACGGTTCGTGGGACGTCTCGCACCCGACGTTCGCGCCTTACAGCACGACTGTTTCGGGCGGCTCGGCAAGCTGGGACGCCGGGGATTCTTCGGAACGGAAGTACGAGCTCATCGGCTCCGTGAATTCGAGCACGAACCCGTATCTTGAGAACATCGAAATCCATCTTTTCGACGACACGCACGACTATTCGGGCGCGTCGGCCTACAAATGGCTTTCGAGGACGGGCTGGGTTACGGGAAGCGACCGCTCAAGCGTCGAATTCAAGGCGCCGGACGAGACGGGCGGCTCTCGCGCGTTCACGCCGTCGGGAAAGGGCGGCATCAGGCGGTCGAGCCTCCACGGCGCGGAAAGCGCGTTCACCTACGCCGTTTTCGGGACTGGCGCGCAGAAGGAGTTCGGAAGCGGGATAAAGCAGGTGGTCAAGAGCAGCCTTTTCTCGTACGTCGATACGGAGGATTTCTCGAACAACATCGCGGCGGAAACGTCCGACGACGGGCTGTACATCAGCATTCCGCTCAATCCGTCGGACACCGAGCTTCCTCGCCGGACGACGTTTGTCGTGACGTACACGCCCGGAACGATGTCGTCGCCGAATTCGTTCATAACCGACCTCGCGGGAAACAGGCTTGTGCAGACGGACGGCGGCGGAACGAAGACGCTCTGCTCCGTCGATGTGACGCCGCCTGATTTCTCGCTTTCCCTCGCGCCGATAGGGACGGACAAGCTGTGCGTTTTCTTCACGAAGCCGCTTGCCTACAATTCCGTCCGGTTCTCGCTCCTTCCCGAATCGGTGCGGCGCGACTGCCTTGCCGGAATCGCGCGGAATTTCGAGATTGCCGATTCGGGGACGGGGGCGACCGAGGATGATTCGCCGTTCACCTCCGCGGAAATCGCGCTCGATACGGAGGGCTGCACCGCAATCGTCCTGACGTTTGCCGAACGGATGACGGCGCTTTCCGATGTCGAGCGGCTGTGGATTCGCGTGAACGACGTCGTGAGCGACGTCATCGACTGGAGCGGCGGGGCTTCCGCGTTCATACAGGACGAGAGCGGCAACGGAATCGTCGCGGGCTCCTGCCATGCCATAAGCGATTTCGCCGTGAATGCCGTCAACGTCCTCTACGCGCACACGGAAAAAAGCGACGACGACGACGGATGGCGCGACCGCGGAATTTACGGTGTGACCGCGGATTCCACTACCGACTACACGGCGCACGATTTCAGCGCGGATGCCGGAAATTACGGCACGGTCCTCGCGCACCGGGACGTCACGATGCAGGTTCAGCTCGTCGGCGGAAAAAGCGACGGCGTGTTCTTCGCGCCCGAGAACGGGGAGTCTCCGTGTCTTGTCCCGGATGTGGCGCGGGAGATAAAGAGCGAATGGGTCTGCGACAAGTTGAACAAGCTTTCCGGGGCAGACTGGCGGGTCTGGCTTCCGTTTCCCCTCGATTCGGTGGCGTCATCGTACAACAGCTCGCCGCTTCCGTCCCCGTCATGCACTGCGGCGGGGGATTCGGCGGGGCTTTTGTGGAATTTCGTCTTCCCCGATTCCGATTATTCGTTCTCGTCCGGCGACGCGTGCCAGTTCGTTTTCAAAATACAGAAGGGCGGCTCCGACGTGACGATTGACCACGACGGCGACCCGACTACGGATGAGATTCCGCTGTGCGCGCTGTGGATGCCGGAAGACAGGATTTCCGCGGGTGAATTCACGTTCCTCGATTTGTGGTCGTTTTCGTTGAAGGACATAAAGAAGCAGCGCGGCGGAGTCACCATCCTCAACAACGCGATAAACGCATCGAATGGGGAGAACACCGTCATCGAGGTCGATGTCCCGGAGGAGGGAAACCTCAACGTCTACGTCCTGACGCTCGACGGGAACGTCGTCCGCCGGCTATCGAAAGGACGCGCCCAGCCGGGAACTCGCTTCTTCCAGTGGGACGGAAAAAATTCCTCGGGAAAGGAAGTCGCCCGCGGCATGTATTTCGTCCGCGTCACCGGATGCGGAATCGACGAGACGCGCAAAGTCCTCGTCGTCAAATAGCCCGTGCGGAAGGCGCGTTTTCCTTACGCGGGGGAAACTGTGTCTTTCCGTGCGGTTTGTTTTGCTCTATAATCGGTTTCATATGGACGAGTTGAGAAAAGACATCCGGTTCGCCGATTTCGGGCGCGTCGACTGCCCTGCGCTGAGTCCGATTCCTGGCGTGCTCAGCGACGTAAGCGAAGGCGGGCTGAAGGCGACGTTTCCTGTTCCCGTCGAAATCGACATGAGCGACATGAAAAAGGACGAATTCGAGCTTTCCGTGCGGCTTTCGAGTTTCGGCAGCGTTTCGCTCGATTTGCTCGCGATTCCGGTATGGGTGTTCAACAACAACTCCGGCGGGAATTCGTCGACGCAGATAGGGTTCTCGCTGCTTCCCGCAAAAGATTTCGGGACGTATTCCGAATACATAAAAAAAATGGACGAATCGGCCGCAATCGACGACGAGCAGGCGCAGCGCCTCCTTAATGACGTCGTGAACGAGATTCTTCCCGAAGAGACATCATGCCAGATACTTTGAAAATTCCCGGCCGCGCGTTCCTCGCTTTTCCGGATATGCGCGGCCTGCTCGTCTCAGAGCTTGTGGGCCGGTTCGGATACGGCTCTTTTTCCGATTCCGCGACAATTGAAGGGCGGACGTTCGTGAAGGAAGGCGCCGTGTGGTACGGCGATTTGCTCTACTGCCCCGATTTCGACGATGCCGTCGATGAAAGCCTCCGCGACGAGAATCCGTATTTTTCACGCGCGACGATGCTTGAGCCGTGCGAGATTTCGTTCGGCTCGATAGGCGAGGGTGCCGCTTCTCTCCGCGCAATTCAGCGGAACTGGGCGCCATACCAGTACCAGCTTTTCCGCCGCGCCTCCCTTCTGCAGGACAAGCTTCCGCACATAAACCTCAAGGTCAGGAAATTCCCGTGCGAGATTCCCTCGTCGCAGATGGGGCTTTACACGCTGATTGGCGAGGGGCGGATGATTGCCTCCGCGAAGACGACGAGCTTCCTTCCCGCGGGGAGAATCGAATTCGAGGAGGACCATGAGAACCCGCCGAGCCGCGCGTACCTGAAAATCCAGGAATCGCTCACGCTGTTCCGGACGATTTTCGGGCGTTTTCCCGCACCGGGGGAGAAATGCTTCGAGGCGGGTGCCTGCCCCGGCGGGTGGACGTACGTCCTGCGCCTTCTCGACACCGATGTTTTTGCCGTTGACCGCGCGCCTCTCGCCGAAAAGCTCATGAACGACAGCCACGTGAAATTCCTCGCGCACGACGCCTTCACGCTCACGCCCGAGTACATCGAGGAAAATTTCGGCAGGCTCGACTGGCTTTTCTCCGACGTAATCTGCTACCCTGAGCGCCTTCTAGAATGGATAAAGATGTGGGTCGCTTCCGGCAAGGTGCGGAACATCATCTGCACGATAAAGATGCAGGGCGAAATCGACTGGACGCTGATGAAGGAATTCCGCGCGCTCCCGTCGTCGAAAATCGTCCACCTGAACTACAACAAGCACGAGCTTACCGTAATGCTCGCGCTCTAGTTCTTCCGCGCGATTCCGAAAACAGAATGTATTTACAGAAAAAAAGTCTTCAAATATGCAGCTATAAATAGACCTGTTCAGAAACTGAAGTTTCCGAACAGGCTTAATGAACTTAAGCTTGGAATAATCGAAAATTGCCCGCCTTCGTGCGGGACGGGGCGGGCATTTGTTTTTCAGGCTCAGCCTTTTGTCGTGTAGTCGTACGGTGTTTCCTGATAGACGTAGTAGTTCAGCCAGTTCGAGAAGAAGAGGTGGGCGGTGCTCCGCCACGTGTTCTTCGGGGCGGACGAGCTGTCGTCGCCCGGGAAATAGTTGAGCGGGATGTCTATCGGCAGGTTCTTCGATTTGTCGCGCCAGTATTCGTTCGCGAGCGTTTCCGTGTCGTACTCGAGGTGCCCCGTCATGAAAATCGAGCGGTTGTCGAGCGACTTGCATATCGTCGGGTCGCCGAATTCGTTTTCCGCGAGGATTTTGAGGTCGGCGATTTTCCGTATCGACGCCGACGAGACGGTCGTGTGCCGCGACGTGGGGACGGGGAACGTATCGTCGAATCCGCGAAGCAGCGGGTCGTTCATCTCCGTGGCGCGCGTCCGGTAAATGCCGAACATCTTTTTGTCGAGCGGGATTTTCTTTATGCCGTAGTTGTGGTACAGCCCCGCCTGCGCGCCCCAGCATATGAACAGCGTGGAGAACACGTTCCCGCGCGCGTAGTCCATTATGTCGCACAGCTCGTTCCAGTAATCGACGTCCTCGAACGGCATCTGCTCCACGGGCGCGCCCGTTATTATCATCCCGTCGTATTTGTTGTTGAAAAGCTCGCTCGACGGGATGTAGAATTTTTCGAGATGCTCGCCGCTCGTGTGCGTCGACTCATGGTTCTCCATGCGGACGAGCGATATGTTTATCTGCAGCGGGGTGTTCCCCAACAGGCGCAGGAGCTGCGTCTCCGTTGTTTCCTTCGTCGGCATGAGGTTGACGATGGCGATTTTGAGCGGGCGGATATCCTGCGTCGACGCGCGCTTTTCCGTCATAACGAAAATATTTTCTTTTTCGAGAATGCTTCTCGCCGGCAAATCTGACTGAATTCTTATAGGCATATGACATAAATATAGTAAATGGGGACGAATTTTGCTATATTTAGCCGTTATGAGCTTACAGAAAGAAAGACAAAACGCTATAAAACGGCTCAGGACATTTCTTTTCACATCAAAGACCGACATCCAGCAGTACAGGAGAAGAATAGACGAGGCTTTTTCGGAAACGTTCCTGCCGAACCGCGTGGAGCTTGAGGAGCGGACGTTCGACGGCGTTGCATGCGACGTGATACGGCCGGAGATGTATTCGACAGACAGGCTGATGATTTACGTTCACGGCGGCTCGTTCATTGCCGGCTCGCGCCTTGCGTACCGTTCGTTCGTGTCGTCGCTCGCGAACGCGTGCTCCTGCGTCGCAATCGTCCCGGAATTCCGCCTTGCCCCGGCGTTCCCGTTCCCGTTCTCCGTGAACGACATTCAGTCGGTTTTCCGGTGCGTGTACACCGAGCGGATGCAGAAGGCGTTTGCCGTGGAGGAGGAAGGCGGGGATGCTCGTATGCCAGAGATACTGATTGCGGCGGACACGAGCGGTGCGTCGATAGCGCTGGGGTTCCTGCTCAACCTGAAGGCGAAATTCAGGAAGGCGATAAAGCGCGTCATACTGTTCAGTCCGTGGCTCGACATTTCGGAGGACAACTCGAAGATAATGACAAGGAGGGGCGGAGACGATGTTTTCACGTCGGAGTCCGTCAGGCTGTGCGCGGAGAACTACGCTACCCCGGAAAAACGGAACACGCCGCTAGTCTCTCCGCTTCTTGCGACGGAGGAGCAGTTCGAGGCGTTCCCCGAAGTGTACATGCAGATGGGCGGGCGGGAGATGTTCCTCGACGAGGCGCGCGAATTCGAGGGAAAGCTTTCCTCGATGGGAATTGGCTGCACGCTCGACGTGTGGAAGGACATGATGCCGCTTTTCCAGATGGCGGACGACTCCCTCGCCGAATCGCATCTTGCCGTCGAGAAAATCGGGCGGATGGTCACTGCCCGTGACGACGAGTGATTTTCTGGTGCCGCGCGGCATCCGGTTTTTTACGTTTTTTAGGAGATGAATTGAATGGAATTGGTTTGCCCTGCAGGAAATGTTGACAAGCTCTCGTATGCTTACCAGTACGGAGCCGATACCGCATACATCGGATTGAAGCGTTTTTCGCTCAGGATAAAGGCGGACAATTTTTACGATGACGAATACGAGCGCGTCGCCGCGCTAAAAAAGCAGTTTCCCGGAAAAAGGCTCTTCTGCGCGCTGAACATCGCGTTCCACGAGGGCGACCTCGAGCAGCTCTACAAGAACATCGATTATTTCCACAAATACCCGATTGACGCGTTCATCGTGCAGGATTTGGGGCTTGTCCGCTTCCTCCAGCGCGAATTCCCCGGCGTCCACCTGCACCTTTCGACGCAGGCGTCGTGCATGAACGCAGAGGCGGTGAAGATGTACCGCGACCTCGGGTTCAGGCGCGTCGTGCTCGGGCGGGAAGTCACGCTCGACGAAATCAGGAAGATAAAGGACGCCGTGCCCGAGATGGAGCTTGAGTGCTTCGCGCACGGGGCAATGTGCATAGCGTATTCCGGGCGCTGCCTTATGAGCGCGTACCTCACGGGACGTTCGGCGCAGTCTGGGTTCTGCTCGCAGACGTGCCGCTGGGATTTCGACGTGTCGACGCTCCCGCTCGTGGACAAGCTCAACCGCGAGGGCGGGACTATTTCGGCGGAGGCCGCGAAGCAAATCGCGTCGTCGGGAATCCTTTCCGTTGAGGAACACCAGCGCCGTGGGGAGCATTTCCCCGTTTTTGAGGGCGACGATTTTACGGCAATCCTCTCGTCGAAGGATTTGTGCATGATAGACAACCTCAAGGACATGAAGGACGCCGGGGTCGATGCGATAAAAGTCGAGGGGCGCATGAAATCCGTCTACTACGTCGCGATGGTCGCCCGCGCATACCGGCACGCGCTCGACGCGCTCGACGGGAAAATCAGCGCGGCGGAGGCGGAGCCGTTCGTCCGCTCGCTTTCCGAGGTCGCGCACCGTGAAAGCACGACGGGCTTCTACTACAACAGGGGCGACGCGGACAAGACGACCGTCGGCGCGAGCGATTCCCCGTACGTGCTTGCCGCGACGATAGGCGAAAAGCTCGATGCGGAGGCGGTGATAGGCGAGGGCGAGCGGAGGTTCGCCGCGCGCGAGGCGGAGCTTTCCGCGATGCACCCCGCCGCACGGGACGCGATTGTGCGCGACGTTGAGCTGCACCCCGAGAAAGGAATACGCACCGTCGCGCGGAGGGAGGGCTGGAACATGTACCGGCTCGGCGCGCTCAACAAAATCGACGCGGGAACGGACATCGAGCTGATTTCCCCGACCGTCCTTTCGCGCACGATTCCGGGGACGCAGTACGAATTCGTCAATCCCGAGACGGGAACGAAGCTCGACTGGGTGAACGCCGACCACGACTGCGCGCTCTACACGCCGTTTGAAATCGAGGACGGCGCGCTGATACGGATGAAGGATGCCGGATTCGTTCCCGGGGTCATCCGGACGACGGGGCGCTGACGCTTTTTGTTCCGGCTCGGTTTCGGAACGCGCTTTTTCCGGTGGGTGTGATGAAAAGAATCCTTTCCGTTTTCGCGCTCGCAGCATTCGTCTCCGCCGCAGAAGGGGAGAGCTTCAAGAGCCGCTTTCTTCAGGCTGATTTCTCGTATGCGACGGAGCGTGGCATCGAGCGCAGCTCTCCCGCGTTCTCGGCAGAATTCGGGATGGCGCTCGGGAAAGGCGAATTCGCGCTCGGCTCGCAGTTCTCGCAGGATTTCCTCGACTTTACAGCGCGCGGCTTCTATTTTCCGCGGATGAAAGATTCGTTCGAGGGCGGATGGAAAAGCGCGTTCGGTTTCGGCGGGACGCTCCACCGGCAGATGCAGTTCGGGATTGCGCGCGAGGACGATTTCATCCTCGATTTTGTGTACCGCATCCAAAGCGAGCGCGGGTTCGTGCTGTCGCTCATGCTCGGCGGCGGGCTGAAAAGCGCGGACGTCTACGCCGTCTCGGACGACGTCGGGAACCTGCTCGACGGGTCGCTGGAGCTTGCGCTCGATGCGGGAAAAAAATTCGCCTGCGGCGCGGAGGCGTATTTTTCGTGGGGATGCCATTCGTTCTACCGGTACCGGCTGTTCTTCTCGCCGATATACGTTTTCGGAATCGGCTACAACTTTCCGGGGGCGCTCCGCGTTTCCTGGGAGACGGAAGTCCGCATCACAGACCAGATAATAACGGCGCCGTATGTCGGCTCCGTCATATTCCGCGCGGCTGCGAGGTATTCGTTTTGAAATTCCGCTTTTCCGCGATTTTCCGGCTCGTTTTCCTTTTTTTTCTCTTTCCGTCGTGCAATTTCGGGGCGTTCTGGCTTGAATTCGGCGAGGAATCCGTGGAAAGCCGCGCGCGCGTCCTCGTCGATTTGGGCGACCTGAAGCAGAACCCGTCCGTATCCGGCAGCGTTTTCAGCTTCGTCGCGTTCACCGACTGCCATTTCGGCTCGTCGCGTGTCGGGCGCCGCGACGATGAATTTCTGTCGGCGTTCGGGGAGCTTTTCTCTTGTGCCGACGAGTCAATGCGCCCGTCTTTTGCGGTCTGCCTCGGGGACATCGCGGACGGGGGGCGGCAGGGCGAGTACGACGACTACAATGCGTTCGCGGAAAAAATCAGCGCGGCGGGAAAAAAATCGCTCGGCACGGACGAATTCTTCGTCTACGGGATTCCGGGTAACCACGACACGTACCACGGCGGCATTTCCCGCTTCATGGATTCCGTCTTTCCGCACGCCACCTATTACCGTTTTTCTGCGGGCGGCGTCTCGTTCTACTGCCTCGACACCGCGAACGGGACTCTCGGATACAACCAGCTTTCGGATTTGACGCGGCAGATGGAGAATGACGGCAGGCAGAAAATCGTCATGACGCATTATCCGATATACGCCGGCGGGAATTTCCTCATGACGATGCAGGATTCGTCGGAGAGGAACCTGCTCGTGACGCTTTTCAGGAAGAATGGCGTCCGGCAGGTGTACGAGGGGCACGCGCACAGACCGTACGGCTTCGATTACAAATCGTTCCGCGAGGATGTCCTTTCCGCGTACCTGTACGACAGCGTCTTCTATCTCGTCACCGTCGACTGCCGTTCCGGCGGGCGCGCCTCGGTCACGACAAGGGCGGTCGAATTTTAGAAGGCGCGCTTGTTAGTTGAACAGCTTCTTGAGCGAGTCCGCCGTCTTTCCGGCAGCCTTCGACGCGCTTTCCTCTGCTTCCTTGGCGGCGTCCTTCGTCTTCTCCGTCGCGTCCTTCGCCTTCTCGGAGAGCGTGTCCAGCCCATCCTCTGCGGCGTCCTTCGTTTTCTCCGCCGTCTCCTTGACTTTCTCGGTTATGGAGCCGAGGTCTATTGAGAGCGGCTGCTTTGCCTTTTCGCTTTCCTTGTCGTTGCACGAGACGAGCGCGAACGCGAGCGCGAGCGCGATGATGGCGATTTTCTTCATTTTGATTCTCCTTATTTTCTTGTCCTGAAAAACGGCTGGTATTGTCTTTTGTCATGACGAATCAAGCTCGGAATGACAAAGTGCTTGTCGACACGATTTCAGGGCAGCGTTTTGTATTGTATCCCTCTCAGTTTTCAGGCAGCCGTATCGTCCCGCCCCACGGAATCGAGCAGCACCTGCAGAGCGCGCGGTATTCCTTCTCCTCTTCCTCCGTCGCGGCGGTGACGAAGAACGCGCAGTCGGACGGAAGGTGCTCCTCGTCGGAATCGCGTTCCGTTATGGTGAGCGCGCGGTTCGACACGCCGTTCCGCGAATCGACGATGCTGATTTCGTTTCCGGCGACGCGCCTGAACGTGTCCGCAAGGTGCGTGAAATGCGTGCAGCCGAGAATTATCGTGTCGCAGCCCTTCTCGCGGAAGAAATCGACCGATTTGCGCACGGCGTCTTCCCGCTCCTTTTCCGTCGCCGAGATGAGCCGGCGCTCGACAAAATGGACAAGCTCGGGGTCGGCGCGGAGGAAGACGTCGCAGTCCGCGGCGAATTCTTCGATGAGCTTTCTCGTGTATCCGTTGCTGACCGTCGCGCTCGTGGCGACAAGCCCGATTTTTCCGTTCCTCGTCACTTTTGCCCCGAGCTTTATCGCCGGAACCGTCCCGACGATTTTGAGCGCGGGAAAACGTTCCCGCAGGACGGGGAGCGCCTCGACGGAGATTGTGTTGCATGCGATGACGAGCGTGCGCGGGTTCCATTCCCGTATGATGAGCGAAATCGCGCCCGTAGCGCATTCGACGACCTCGCCCGGGCTTTTCTCGCCGTACGGAAAATGCGCCGTGTCCCCCAAATAGACGCACGTCGCGTCCGGCTGCTTTTCCTTGAGGTCGAGCATGTACGGGATTCCGCCCGTTCCTGAATCCAAAAATGCGAAATCTGTCTGTTCCATAAAACAAAAAATCCGTTCGACAACTATATCATTTATCATCTAAAATGGCTTCATGTATCTGATGAATATATGCAAGCGTCCGGAATGCAGGCGTTCTGTGCTTTCGGATTTTGACGATAACGGAAATATCAGGGAAAACGGCGACTTCTGCTTTATGCACCATCCCGACCAGGAGGGCATAACGAAAAAGCTCATCCGATATATCGAGTCGCACGACAAAATAGTGGGGCTCAACGCCAGCGGGGTGACGTTCTCCAACGTCGATTTCACGGACAAGAAATTCTACGGCTGCAACTTCTGCCGGTGCTTCTTCCTCGGCGTCAATGCCATGAACATGCGGAGCCGCATGAGCATATTCGATTACGCGGTTTTCACCGACTGCAATTTCCTCAGCAGCAACATAAAATTCACGAGCCTCGGCGCGGCGAAATTCATCCACGTGCTTTTTACGGGAAGCGACCTCGTCCAGGACAATTTTTCCGGAATATCGGCGTTCCAGTCCTCGTTCGACGACTCCGATTTGTACAACTCGCGTTTTATCCGCGCGAACCTCGCCGACACGTCGTTCAGGAACTGCAACCTCAAGAAGACGATTTTCTACGACGTCCAGCAGACGAACGTCTCGTTCAAGCAGTCGAACACGAAAGAGGCGTTCTTCGACCAGAAGGGAAGCGAGGCTTTCAAGGGAATAATCGAATTCGGCGGGGTGATTTGAATGAAAATCTATCTTCACATGAACCTGGAGTCGTTCTCGAACTGCTATTTCGTGGTGAACGAGCTTTCGAAGGAAGCCCTTATAATCGACCCGGGAAAGATAAACGGGCGCATGATAAACCAGCTTGAGGACGGCGGGCTGACGCTGCGGGCCGTGCTGATTACGCACCATCACAAAGGCCACACGATGGGGCTTTCGACGCTCGGCAAAATTTACAATGTGAATGTGTTCGCCGCCGACAGCGGTGTCGCGTCGTCTTCCGGCTGCGTCATAAAAGGCGACGGCACGCTCGCGCTCGCGGGCATGATTGTCTCGTACTATTCGATTCCCGGCCACAGCTCCGACTCGATGGTCTTCAAAATCGGAAACGTCATCTTCACCGGCGACACGCTCCAGGCGGGAATCATCGGCTCCACGAACAACATCTACGCCAAAAAGACCCTCCGCAACGGAATCCGCTCGAAGCTCCTCATAATGTCGAACGACACCGTAATAATGCCCGGACATGGACCGCTTTCCACAATAGGCGTGGAGAAAGTATTCAACCTGGATTTGAAGTAGGCGCTTGCGGCATTCCCGCGTTCTAAGTTCGGCTTGGTTGGAGCAAGCGCACGCAGCACGTGCGAAGCACGTGTGCGCCTTTGTGGGATTAGGGCGCGTGTGTGGGGATTTTGTCGTTCTAAGTTTGGTTTGCGGCGTTTCTGCGTTCTAAGTTTGGTTTGCGACATTCCCGCGTTCTAAGTTCGGCTTTGTTGGAGCAAGCGCGCTTGCAAAGTCTTTTTCTTGTTTTAAGATTGGCTTGGTTGTAGCAAGCGTACGCAACTCCCCGCGGAAGCGGGGAGTGCGCCTGTGTGAGGGGGCGCGCGTGGTTTTGGGAATGTGCGGTTGAAAATGGGGGTGTGTTACGAAAGGTATGCTCATAATGTGGCTGAGCGTAGCCGAAGCCCGTTCGTTGCCATGCAAAATTCGCTCAATGACCGTTTTATTTCAGCATATGTATCGTACCATCGTACTGTCTCCAAAAAAAATGCTTTCTAATAAAATTCGATATTGAGGCTGAAGAGATTCCGTCAGGAATCTCGAATTCGTGTGCCAATATCTAAAAATAACGCTAGAAATCATGTATCCACCGAAATAAATTTTTAGTGAAAGTGTATTGATTTGTTCATTTCGGCTCCGCTCAATGAACGGCATTCCAGTTCTAATGGGAGCGTCGTTCCTGCTCTAATGGGAGCGTCGTTCCCGCTCTAATGGAAGTGGCGTTCCTGCTCTAATGGAAACGGCATTCCCGCTCTAATGGGAGCGTCGTTCCCGCTCTAATTGGAGCGTCGTTCCTGCTCTAATGGGAGCGTCGTTCCTGCTCTAATGGGAACGGCATTCCCGCTCTAATGGGAACGGCATTCCTGCTTAATGAACGGCGTTCCCGCATAAAAAGGGATGCTGTTAGTGCATTAAACGGGACACTCTTAATGCATTAAGAGGGGCTGCGTGTTAGAATATGGCGGATTTTGTATTGGCTTCCATAAAAAACGGAGAATCGATTATGAAAACGTTCCGGAAATTTTTCGGCATTTTGGCTGCCGTCCTTTCATTTTTTGCGGTGTCGTGCTCGCTTTTTGGGGATGAGGAACCTTCTGAGGAGAGAAACTTCGTCGAGCCGGCGCTGACGGCATCCGTTCGGGGGAGCGTGGCGGTTTCGGGTGCGGCGCCGGGCGTTTTCCGGAAAAGCAGCGCGCGGACGGCGCTTCCATCTCTGAACGGCGTCTCGTATTCCGTGGAGGCCTCGGACGGCGGGAGGACGTACGTTGCGGAAGTCGATGCGGAAAATCTCTCGTTCTCGTTCGGAGAGCTTGCGGTTGTTGAGGGCGGGACTGAGTACACGATTAAGGCGACGGGGACGGTGTCTGGAATCGAGGTCGTTTCCGGGAGCTGTACCGTAACGCTTCGTCCGGGCGACGCGTTTTTCTGCGAGGTTCCCGTAAAGCCCGATATGAAAAGCGGGACGGGGAGCGTCAGCCTCGAAATAGACGTCGGCGGGACTGAAATAAAGTCGTGCGCGATAGAACTTGACGGCGGCTCCGTTTCATCTTGCCCCGTAGATTCCGGCGGGAAAATTCTTTTTGAGAAGACGCTTGATTCGGGATGCTACGATGCGGTTTTCAGCTTCTACAGCACGGCGGATTCATCATCCGCGGATGGTGTTCTCCTCTACGAATTCCGCGAGTCCGTCCACGTCTGCAAATCGCTTGTGACGGATTCGTGGTTCGGCTCTTCGGCGTACATTGCGGACGGAAAATGCGAGATAACAAAAGCTCTCGTCGATAAGTTCGCGCTTTCGAGGATTTACGTGTCGTCGAGGAAAGAGGACAGCAAGGAGACGGGGACGCGCGCGGAGCCGTACAAATCGGTTGCCCGTGCGATGAATGCGCTCCTGGATAAAGATACCGACTACACGATACTCGTTGACGGGGAGCTTGCTGGCGCGCAGGAAATCCCCTCGGCCATCACCACGGCAAAAGCGCGCTCGATTACGATTCAGGGCGCGAACGGGCTCGACGCGGGCGGAATGCCGAAGGACAGTTTGAACGGAAAAAATGAAGGAACAACCCTCAAAATTTCCTCGAGCGTTCCCGTGACAATCAAGAACCTCAAAATCACCGGCGGAAAAAACGCAAGCGGAACCGGCGGCGGAATCTACAATAACGGAACTTTAATTCTCAAAGGCAAGAACATCATTTACGATAATAAAGATTCAAATGGTAAGCAGAGCAATGTTTACCTTCCTTACGGAAAGAAAATTAAGATTGACGGTGATATTTCAGGAAGCAAGATTTGCGTTTCAATGGCATTTACAGATACAAATAAACCTACGGTAGCCGCTCCTGCCACATTCACAGAAGATTACGGATACGGCACGACGAATGCAAGCAGGCCAGGAGCTGTATTTATTTCTGATAATGAGTATGCAATAGGAACGACAGATTCCAATGAAGCGGCATTTATGATTTCGGGTGGTTCATTCTATACTCCGCGAGATTATGATTTCACGCTTTCCTGCACAGATTCGCTTGGAAACTCTGCGGCATGCTTATATACCGGCGTGGCAGCTACATTCACCGTTACGCCGACTGTCACAAGAAAGGAAACAAGCGGTACCCCGACGCCACTTTACTATAATCATGCAGATAAAAAGCTTTATACAAATACAGGTCTTACGCTTACGGATTGTGATGAGACCGTTTCTTGGGCTGCTTCTCTTTACTGTGCCGGAACAAAAGTTACGGACATTACGCCTTCAGATGTTACGGGCGGAATCGGCATAACAATTCCTGCCATAGCTTATGAGTACACATACACGCTTAAAGTAAATGCAAGCTATCTTGGAGAAACTTACGATGCGGAATGGGATTTGGTTTGTGCTAATATTATAGGAACTAAGCCAAAACCTACTGCAGTTGGTGATATTGTATTTACCGATGGCTCAGCAATGGCATATAGCGAAATTTCAACGATAACAAACGACCAGAAAGCTGCCGCAATTGCAGTTATTTTCTATGTGGGAACAGATTGCTCAAATGACGGTAGCAGCCAAACGCTTGGCGTAGGTCTTGTTCACAACAAAAGCGGACTTGCATGGTGTACAAGCAGTGCAAATGCACATTCCAAGGATATCACAACAATTCAGTGCACTCCAAGCGGTAGCACAGGACCATACACTTTTACCGGAGACAAAAACGGTAGCGACAATTTTGAGCAACTTGCAGCCTTTAGCGGAGTGAGCGACACCGCAACTGAATCAAAATATCCTGCCTTTTATTTTACAAAGAACTACAAAGACCAGACAGGCAGCAATGTAAGTGGAACAGATTATGAAAGCGACTGGTACCTTCCTACGATTTGTGAGCTTTTCTACATTTGGAAAAACAAATCTACTGTAGACGCAGTTAGCGAATTGTGCGGAGGCTCCAAATTTGGTAACAGCGGCTGGTACTGGTCATCGTCTCAGTTGGTATCCACTGCTAGTCACGCCTACTTATTCAATCTCTCTGGTTTCTGGCAATACGGTGACAAGACAACCACTAGTAACGCCCAAGGTATTATCAGTTCTGTTTGTGCAATTCGGGCTTTCGATTAGTCTGGAGCGCGACTTCAACAATTTGTAATAACGGAGGATAATTTATGAAAAAACTGAACTTTATTTTTTTGATTTCTGGATTTTTATTCTTTTCTTGTACAAATTTTTTGAGCGAAAACAGCGATTCTTCGGAAAGTTCGAATAATCTTTCTTCGTCAACCGTGGCTTTTAATGGAACGGTTTATTATAGCGGGGCTTTTCCTTATGAGCTTTTAGAAATCAATGATTCAGAATCTGCTTACCGCTCGGCTTCCTATAAGATTGACTCTGACTGGACATATTTTGCAACTGCCACATCTGGAAGCGACACTGTTTCAGGCACATTCGGAAGCGGAACGGAGGCAAGAACTTTTGAGATTCCTCTTGCAACAGGAAAAACATGGACAATTACCTGCGGAATAAAAGATGAAGAGTCTACCCTCCTTTCTGACACTTTTTCTGTTACAACCTCTGTTGATGAGCCTGCCATATCCCATACTTTTTTTGTAAAACCAGGAACGAGCGGAATCGGTGTAATTAGTCTTGCTATGAAAGTTCCTTCGACATTTAAGAGCATAAAAGCTAAATGTTCTGATTCTGCCTGGCCGTCCACGCTTGCTTCGGCTACACCTTCCGGAACAAGTGCAACATTTTCAGCCTCGAATGTAAAAAGCGGTACTTACGAAGTCACATTCAATTTTTATGATTCAAGCAATATCCTTCAGTACACAACAACACAATCAATAAATGTTTTTGACAATCTTACGACAAACAGATGGTATTCTACATCATCTGAAAATTCTCCAATAAAAAGCGACGGCACATTTGAAGTCACCACGGCTTTGATTAACGCGCAAAAAAGAACAGTTTTTTATGTCGGCAATATTACTGAAGGAACGGCAAGTGACACGACCGGAACGGGAAGCCCTTACGCACCGTTTGCAACGCTTGCAAAAGCCTGTTCCTTTATGACGGATTCAAGCACAAATTACAAAATCTTTATCTCTGGAACAATAACAGGAATACAAAATATTCCTGCAACGCTTAACGGCAAGGCTGCTTCTCTTACAATTCAGGGCTGCAAGGGGCTGGATGAAAACGGACTGCCCCAGGATGTCCTTGACGGAAACAATGCGGGAAGCGTGCTTACGATTGCTACAGCCGTGCCGGTTACGATTAAGAATCTGAAGATTACCAGGGGGAGCTCGACTAGCAGCGGTGGCGGCATCAAAATGGAAAACGGAAGCTCAGTAACGCTTGAAAGCGGGGCTCTGATTGGGGATGAAACACAGAGCCTTGCAACTTCTAGCAGCTACGGCAATAAAGCGAGAAGTGGCGGTGGCGGAATTTATAATGAGGGCGGTTCACTTGTATTAAAGGCTGGTTCCAAAATTTGTCATAATCATGAAGGCTCCAGCGATTATAATGGTGGACAAGGCGGCGGCGGAATAAAATGCTCCGGCGGAACTGTCATAATTTACGACGGTGCTGTTATTTCCTATAACAAAAGCAGAACGCGCGGAGGCGGAATCAATATTGCAAAAGGTTCATCTTCCGCTAGTCTTATTATGAACGGCGGCGAAATAAGTCATAACGACGCAACCGGTTGGGGTGGCGCTGTTATGCAGGCTTCGGACAATACCAGCTTTGAAATGAAAGGCGGAAAACTTAGTTATAACATTTGCTCAGGCACAGCGACTAACTGGGCGCCAAACGGCGGAGCGCTCTTTATGGATGGCGGAACCTTTACTATGAGTGGCAACGCCGAGATTTCTTATAATACAGCTAACCTTTATAATGGCGGTATAAAGTTTGTCGGTTCAACTTGCGAAGTACATTTGAATGGTGGCGTAATAAAAAATAATAAAGCCTTAGGAGGCGGCTCGGGGGCTGTCAGTATGGACGGGAATCCTACTGTATTTACAATGAGTGGTTCAATTTCAATTCCTTATGGTGTAGAAACCGATTCTGGCATAGAAAAAGGCAAAGGAAAAAATGATATTGAACTTCCAAGCGGAAAAGTTATCACCATAACAGGTTCTCTTACCGGCACTGTCCCCGTCGCGACGATAACGCCAAAAAGCTACGAAGTCGGAACTACCGTGCTTGCGGCTGAAACTGGGGTTACTCTTGCAGATGAAGTTGGAAAATTCACGCTGTCTAGTGCACAATGGGGCATAAATTCCAGCGGCTCTTTGTTTCAGTATGTGACCGCGGCAAATGTTGCGGCTTCTCTTGCAAGCCTTTCCGCTAATACGGTTGATACTCCGCATGAAATTGCGGTTTATGCATCTTCTGACGAGGACATAGCCACAATTAAAGCTGCTTTACAATCTAACAGCAGCAAGTATGTAAAAATTACGCTAAGCTGTTCGGGAATTACGACACTGCCTGAAAGTGCCTTCAGTGCTTGTACATCTATAGTCGGAATTACATTGCCCTATGGAATAACAGGGTATGGGGATTACGCCTTTGGAGGTTGTTCTAATCTTTCTGAATTGATATTTCCAGAAAGTCTTACATCTACTTCTTATAGGGCGTTAAATGGTTGTACTTCTTTAAAAAGCATTACATTGCCAGAATCTTTGGAAACGATTGGCCTCCAGTCCTTTTCTGAAACTGGACTTACCAGCATAACAATACCGAAAAATGTAAAGTCAATTCCAAATGACCCATTTACCGGTTCAACTTCTCTTGAAAGGGTAACTGTTGATCCTGACAATCAAAATTATAAAGACATTGACGGAGTCCTCTACAACAAGAGTGGAAGTCAACTTGTATATTATCCTGCCGTCAGAACAGGAAGTTATGATATTCCAAGTTCAGTTACTCAGATAGGCGGCTATGCCTTCTATAAATCAAAAATCAGCGGCGTGACAATTCCCAATACCGTAACAAGCATTGGACGCAGAGCCTTCGAGAACTGTGATGAACTTAGTGCTATTGACCTTCCAAGCAACTTGAGAACCATAGAAGATGAAGCATTTGCCCTCTGTGACAATCTCACTTCTGTTACTATACCAAAAAGCGTGACAAGCATAGGTAACAATCCGTTCTCTGGCTGTAGCAAAGTAACAGAAATAATAGTGGAGGATGGAAGTTCAAATTTTGTAGCTGTTGGTGGGGTTTTGTTTAATAAAGATAAAACCCTGTTAAAATGCTACCCGGCAGGTAAAAATGGAGCATCATATAGCATACCAGATACCGTTACAACCATAGGATCTTGGGTGTTCAGAGGGTGCAGTCTTACATCTATTACGATTCCGGATTCCGTTGATTTTATATACGACTATGCCTTCTATGATTGCAGTTCTCTTACTTCTCTTGTATTCACCGATACAAGTACTTGGTATCAAACGAGAAGTACTTCAAGAATAGGTGGTACAGAATTTGATGTTACAAACACTGTGACAAATGCCTCAAATTTTAAAAGCGGCGATAATTCTTATAAGTACTACTACAAGGAGTAAGAGAAATGTAGTAGATTTATAAGGCGGTGTAAATAGAAGGAGAGGAAGAAAAAGCCCGACCTGCCGCAAGGCAGGTCAAATGTATTTTTACTTCTGTCACCCCTCAATGGCGCGTTTTTATTGCGGGCGGTTTCCCGTGCGCTGCTCCCACTCGACTTCGACCTTGCGGTTCTCGATGTTCGGGATGCGGAGGAACGTCAGGCAGTCGGCGCGGTGAATCATGATTCCCTTGTTCTTGCTCGAATACCCGACAATCGCGTCGCCGACTTTCGGGCAGCAGCATCCGGCGAGCGTGTAGAGGACGTTTTTCGTGTTGTCGATTTTCACGTTTCCGGTGTACGCTTCGAGGAGCGCCTTTGACGCGTCCATTCCCGCGCCTTTCCGGTGCGAGCGCTTCTCCTCCTGGATTCTCCGCGACTTCCCGTTGTTCGCCGCAATCGCGGCTTCTCTCTGCGCCTCCGCCGCCTTGTCCACGAACGTCGGGTCGTTCGCCACGAGCCACGAATGGATTTTCTGCCGCGCCTTTCCGGTCTTCACGCTCTTGAGCTGGTTTTCCGTCGGGTGCGCCTGCGGGTTCGTGAGAATTTCGATTATCTGCGTGTTCTTGAGAGGCGTGTTTATCGGAATTATCTTTCCGTCCGCCTTCGCCCCCACGATTTTCTCGCCGACCGCGGAATGGACGTGGTACGCGAAGTCGATGGCGCAGCTTCCGGCGGGCAGCTGCACTACGTCGCCCTGCGGTGTGAAGACGAAAATCTCGTCGCCCAGAAGCTCTCCCTTGAGCCGCGTGAAGAACGACTCGTCCGTGAGGTTTTCCTCCTTGAGGTTCTGGAGCTGGTTGAAGATTCCGAGCGAATTCACGTCAACCTTGTCGTGGTTCATTCCCTTCTTGTAGAGCCAGTGCGAGGCGATTCCGTGCTCCGCCATGTTGTGCATGTCGGCGGTGCGGATTTGGATTTCGAGCGGCTTTCCCTCGCAGACTACGGTCGTGTGGAGCGACTGGTAGCCGTTCGATTTCGGCATCGCGATGTAATCCTTGAAGCGCCCGTCCATCGGTTTCCAAAGCCCGTGCACGATTCCGATGAGCGTGTAGCATTCCGTCGTCGTCGTGCAGATGATGCGGAGCGCGAGGAGGTCGTAAAGCTCGTCCGCGCCCTTGTTGCGCTTGCGCATTTTCTGGTAAATCGAATAGAAATGCTTTGCGCGGCTCGTAATCTGCACTTTTATGCCGATTTTCTCCGCCCGTTTGTAGATTTCGTTCACGGCCTTCTCCAGGTACGCGGCGCGCTCGTCCTTTTTCTGCGCGACAATCCGCTTTATCTGCTGGAAGACGTCCGGGTTCGCGTATTTGAGCGAAAGGTCCTCCATCTCGCTCTTCACGTTCTGCATTCCGAGCCTGTCGGCGAGCGGCGCCCAGATGTCGAGTACCTCCGCCGCGACGAGCCGCTGCTTTTTCGGCGCGATTGCCTTGAGGTTCCGCATCCTGTCGAGCCTGTCGGCGAGCTTGACGAGTATGACGCGCACGTCGTCAATCATCGCGAACAGCATTTTCCTGATTGAGTCCGCCTGCTGTATCGTCTTCGAATTTATTTTGAGCGATGTGATTTTTGACGTGTCGCGCACAATCGACGCGATTGTCTTGCCGAAACGCGACTCGACTTCATCGGTCGTTATCCCGTCAATCTCGAAAATCGAGTGGAGGAAGCCGCACGCGATGCACTGCGCGTCCATTCCCTTCTCCGCGAGCAGCGCGCCGACGCGCATCGGGTGGAGGATGTAGGGTTTGCCGCAGCTGCGCATGATGTTCCCCGTTTTCTCAACGAGGAATTTCCACGCGTCTGAAAGAAGCGTCTTTTCGTCCCCGCTGAAATTTCCGAACGTCCGGAAAAAAGCCTCCTCAAGTACGTCCGGGTCGAATTCCGTATTGTTTGTCCTGATATCGAAAGCCGTCGATTCCATTCAATCATCCCTCCGTGGGAAAAAACAAGAAAGAATCCCGTCTGCCCGGGCACTGCTGGGGAATTTCCCATTCTCAGGCAGAGCCGTTTTTCGGGATTCAAAACAAAAAACCGTCGTTGGCTGAAAGCTGCCGTTCTTCGGCGTATCATAGCAGAAAACTCGGGAATGTTCGCCCCAAATTCCGAAAATACGCGGCAGAAAAAAATGCCGCCCGCAAGAGCGGACGGCATTGCGCTCGGTGCGACGGCGCAACGCTAGACTTTGAATTTGTTGACTTCCTTCCCGAGGTCGTCGATTGATGCGGCATTTTGGTGCGTCAAATCGTTGCACGAATTCATCGACTCGTTGATGCTTTCGATTCCGAGCGCCATTTCCTGCATCGATGAGGTAATCTCGTCGGTCAGCCGGTTGAGGTTCGACATCTTCTCGTTCACGATGTCTGTCGCGCGCCTCATGCCGTCGCCGCCGCTCCTGACGTTCTCCGTTATCTCGTTAATCTGCTTCATCGCCTCAAGGACCTGCCCGCCGCCCTCGCTCTGCTCCTCCATCGCGCTCTTTATCGTAAGCTCCTGCCGCGAGACGTCCTGCGTGAGCGTGTAAATCTCGTTGAACTTGCTCTGAACCTGCGACGTTTCCTCCGCGACTGTCTTTATCGAATTCATGACGAGCTTGAGGTTG
This sequence comes from Treponema saccharophilum DSM 2985, assembly GCF_000255555.1. Classification (GTDB taxonomy): domain Bacteria; phylum Spirochaetota; class Spirochaetia; order Treponematales; family Treponemataceae; genus Treponema_D; species Treponema_D saccharophilum. Next base: position 43,083 of record NZ_AGRW01000039.1, on the reverse strand, counting down.
CTCGTTATCGCCTTGCCCTGCTTGTTCGAGTCCTCCGCGAGTTTCCTGATTTCGTCGGAGACGACGCTGAATCCCTTGCCGGCTTCTCCCGCGTGCGCCGCCTCGATTGCCGCGTTCATCGCAAGGAGGTTCGTCTGGCTCGCGATGTTCTGTATGACCTTGCTTGCCTCAAGGAGCGTCTTCGACTGCTCGAGTACGCCGTTCGTCGCCTCGACCGATTTCACGATTACTCTGTTTCCCTCGTCGGCGGCTTTTCCGAGGCGCTCAATCGACTCGTTGTTTTTCAGGAGGATGTTCGTCACGGAGCGGATGTTCGCGACCATCTCCTCGATTGCCGACGACGATTCGATGACGCTCGACGACTGCAGGTGGATGTCCTCGATGAGCGCGTCGACGGTCTTGTTAATTTCTTCGACCGATGACGACGACTCGCGCACGTTCTCCCCCTGCTGCTGGACCTGCCTGTTCACGGAGTCGATGTTCGCCGTAATCTCGTTCGCCGCCGCCGCCGTGTCGTTCATGTTGTTGGCGAGCGTCTCCCCGATTTGCGTCATCGTCTCGGAGCTTGATTTGACGTGCGAGATTGATGTCTGGATTTTTTCCATCGTCTTGTTGAAATAGTTGAACATCTGCCCGATTTCGTTCCCGCTTTTCGCCTCAAGGCGCACGGTCAAGTCCCCGTCGCCCTGCGCAATGTTCCTCATCGCCTCGACGCCCTTGTTGAGCTGCTTCGTTATCGACTTGACGACGACGATGATGAATCCGACGACGACTGCCGCGAGAATCGAGAAGATAATCGCAATCGCGTTCGTCAGGAATCTCTGGTCAGCCTGGATTTCCTTTATCGGAGCGTTTACGCCGAGGAACCAAATCTCGTCCGCGCCCTCGACTTTCAGCGGGACGTAATACGTCATCATCATCGCGCCGCCCTTCTTTTCCGTGACGGAGAACGGCTTCATGCTCGCGCGCGATGTCTTGAACAGTTCCGATTTTTTCGCGTCCTTGAAATCGTCGCTGATTTTTCCCGTCGCCGATTCGTCCTTGTCGCTCGCAATCGTTCCGTTCGCCGAAATGAGCGTCAGGTAGCCCGTTTCGTATACCTTTGCCCCGCTCAGTATGTCCATGATTTTCTGGAGCGACATGTCGATTCCGACCGTGCCGACGGCATCTCCCCGCTTGTCGTGTATGGGGAATGCGACGCCGCAGACGTAAATCATCTTGCCGCCGACTTCGTACGGGTTGGGGTCGATGAGGATTCCCTTGAGGCTTTTCTTCGGGTTCTCGTACCAGAACGAGCCGTCGTAGTCGGTAAGCTCCGTCACGCTGATGTTTCCGTTGTCGTTCGTCCAGTACGGGATGAAACGCCCGCTCGCGTCGTGGTGCGGTGCGTTCGCGTACTGCCGGTCAAGCCCGTCTAACGCGTCTGGCTCCCAGCACGTGTACGCGTCGACGAGGTTCGGGTTCGCTATGAGCGTTTTTTTCAGGAGGTCGTCGTAATACGCGCGCCTGTCTTCGTGCGGAAGCTCGTCGAAAAGCTCGAACGAGACTTTGAGCGACGTGCATGTCGCGAATTCGCTCGCGAGGATTTTTTCGGTGCTCGCCGCGTACTGCATCGCCACGGAGTGTATGTAGTTTTCGTTTACTTTCTGGAAGCCCTTGTCCAATTCTTTGTGCACGAAGAATTGCGCGGCTCCAAGCAGAATTACCGAAATAAGTCCGATGTTCCACGAAAGCTGCCTTGTCACCGTTCCGCGCAGAATATGCCTGATTTTCAGGCTCGTTTTGCTGCCCATTTTTATTGCTCCTGTTTTTGAAATATCCGGCACGGCGGAAAACTGCATCAACGAGACTACGCGGTCCCGTTTTTTCCGAAAAATGCCGATTCTGATAATTTCAATTTTAAGAGCGTAATCATTGAAAATCAAACTGAACGTAAAGAATTTTTTCGTTCAGCCTGATTTTAGTGGTGTATGCGAAAAGGACCTCGCCTGCGCGCCGCCGCTTTGTGGGCATACGTTTCGTTGCGTTGTGGAGGAATGTCAGCCCCGCGCGAATCGCTCGACTTCGGCGAGGGTGGGGAGCGCCGGTATCGCGCCGCGTTTTGTGACGCACAGTCCCGCGACCGTGTTCGCGAAGGCGAGGTCGGACTCGATTCCTTCTTTTGTGAGGAGGAGCGGCTCGGCCACGCGTGAAAGGCGGTACAAAAGCCCCCCGTTGAAGCTGTCTCCCGCGCCTGTGGTGTCAACGACGGACACTTTTTTTGCCGCGACTATTCCGCTGATGCGTTCCCCGTTTTTTGTTTTTCCGGCATAGAAAACGCCTTTCGAGCCGAGCGTCACGAGAACGAGGGTGCATCCCGACGAAAGAATGTGCGCCGCGCCGTCCTCATATGCCGTGTTCTTTCCATATAACAGGGCGAGTTCATCCTCCGAGACTTTGACGATGTCGGCTTTCGGAATCATGCTTTTTATCGTCTCGACGGCATCTGTTCTTTTTCCCCACAGCGTTTCCCTGTAGTTCGGGTCGTAGGAAATGAGTCCGCCCGCTTTTTTCACGATGGTGACCGCTTCTTCCGTTGCGGATTTTGCCGGTTCGTCCGTGAGCGAAAGCGAGCCGATGTGGAGGAATTTCGTGCTTTCAAGAATTTCCCTGTTCAAATCGGAGACGGAAAGCTGCGTGTCTGCGCCCGGATTCCTGCAGAATGAGAAATGCCGCTCTCCGCTCTCGTCGAGTGTGACGAACGCGAGCGTCGTGTGCTGTTTTTCAGTCGTGCACATTCCCTGCGTGCTGACGCCGAGCTCCTCAAGTACGTTCTTCAGGTCTTTCCCGAACGAGTCCTCGCCCGTCATCCCGATGAATGCCGATTTTCCGCCGAGCTTTGAGACGGCGCACGCGCAGTTTGCCGGCGCTCCGCCCGGATTTTCCTCAAAAATGTTTTTTCCTGCCTCGGATTTTCCTGCGAAGGTGAAATCAATCAGAATCTCGCCCAGCGCCACAACGTCGAATTTCTTTTCCATATTTTTCTTGTCCTGTCAGTTTTCTGTCGATTCGCGGTAAACGATGTTGCTTTCGATATAGATAGTGCGGAATGGCGCGGACGGATTTTTTATCCGTGAGAAAAGAAGGTCAATCGCCGCCCGCCCCATCGACTTTCCGTTGATGTGGATTGTCGTGAGGTTCGGGGTGATTATCCTCGATTCCGGCGAGTCGTCGAACCCGCATAGATAAATTCCGTTCGGAACGGAAATCCCCATTTTCTTGAGGACCTGAATCACATCCATCGCGACGAAATCATTCGCGCAGAGAATGACGGAGGGAAGGGTCTTGCAGCTGGTCATGTTCTCCTCCAGATAATTGAGGTAACTGTCATGCGGAGGATAATCAAGCCCGCGCGATGAGCCGGTGAGGCACCATTCCGGATTGAATTCCAGATTGAAGAGCCTGAGCGCGCCCATGTACGCTTCGTACCGCTCGTAGAATGACATGCAGTGCAGTTTCTCTCCGATGAAGCCGATTTCCGTTTTTCCGCGCGCGACCATTTCCTTTACGAGCGCGTATATCCCGCTTCTGTTTTCCATCAGAAGTACGTCTGCGGCGAGCGGTTTTTCCTCGAACATGACCGCCGTGTCGATGAAGACAATCGGAAGCCCCAGCGAGCAGAGCATGTGGCTGTATGCGGTGTCGAACATCTCCACGCAGAAAATTCCCGCCACTCGCTTCGTGTCGAAATTCGCGGGAAGCTTCAGCTCCTCCCTTTCTTTCGTCATGACGCGGTACATCGTAAAACCGTAGCCGAGGTGCGAGGCTTCGCCCTGCATCTCGTCGAGCATGCTTGCGGAAAAATGCGAGCCGCCCAAAGCAGAGCCGGTGATGATGACAAGCTCCTTTTTCTCCGGGTCGGAGTTTTCCGTTTCCGCCGCCTGCTGAATCGCAAAGAGCTTGTAGCCCATTTCCGCGGCTTTTTTGAGTATCGCGCTCCTCGTCGACTCGGCAATTATGCCCGTGCTGTTGATGGCTTTTGATACCGTGTTGCGCGAAAGCCCCATTTCATCTGCTATATCTTGAATCGTTACTCGTCTTGGCATATTGTCAAATGTAACATACATCAAAAAATGCGTCAAATGCACAATTTTTTGATGCACACAGGATTGCCCTCGGCGGGCAGTCCTGCGCTTTCTCTTTTTTTTTAGCGGGTTGTTTTTATGCTGATGTTCTCAAATGTCGCGTCTGCCTCCGTTGTGTACAGCGCCATGTGCGCTCCGTTCACAGAATTGTAGATTCTGCTGCTCAGAACTTTCGCGTCGTCGATGTACACGATGAAAATTTCGTTTTCCGCCACGACTGTGACGTGGTGCTTTTCGCCCGGTTTGAAGCTGAAGCGTGTCTGCGCGAGCGGATCGGACGAGACGATGCTCTCGAATCCTCCGATTTTGTAGCCCTCGTAGTGGATGCAGTTCCTCTTCGCGTCAAGCGCGAGCGCGTACCAGTTCTTGAAATTCTTCTGCGGGTTTCCGAACGCGAATCCGGCGATTCCGTCCTTTCCGATTGTCACGTCGCATTCAAGGAGCATTGTTGCCGCTCTCTCTCCCAAATCGACTGCTGTTTTTTCGCCTTTCTTCGCGCGAAGCGTGAACGATGCGCCGTTCTTTTCCACCGTTCCGTCGCTCGCGCCGGCGGAAATCTCCTTGTTCTCCGGGAAATGCTCCGCGATTGTCTCGGGCATTTTGACTCCGAGCGAGCCGTCCTCGTGCTGCACGAGCTGATGGATGAGCATGTTTCCTGCCCAGCGGTATTTTCCCGTGTCGTATCCTTTGTCCTCGGAGCGTCCGAGCCATCCGCACAGGTATCTCTTTCCTTTCAGCTCTGCCGTCTTTGCCGCGTAGAAGATGAAATTCGTTCCGTCAAGAACGTTGTCTTTGGGAGCGGTGAACGGTCCGTTCATCGTTTTTCCGACGGCATAGTATGTCACGCAGTCCCAGCTGAAGAAGAGATAGTATTTGTCGCCCATCTTGAACAAATCCGGGCATTCGAGCATGTACTGCTTGTGCGGCGCATAAAGCGGCCCCTTGAACGTCCAGTTCGTGAGGTCCGTCGAGGTGAATTTCGCGACGATTCCTCCGTTCGCCTCTTCCCGTGTCGCGACAAGCATCCAGTAGCATTTGTCGTCTTCGTTCCAGAATACCTGCGGGTCGCGGAAGTCGCTGTTCGAGTATCCCTCGGGAGCGTAAAGCACCTCGCCGAATTTTTTCTCCCAGCTGATTCCGTCTTTGCTCACCGCGTGAAGGACGCATTCCTTCGGTTTCCCCTGCGCGGCGAAGCTGTCGTTGTGCCCCGTGTAGAAGCAGTGGAAAAGTCCGTCCTGCGCCTTGAACACGCTTCCCGTCCCGATTGCGACGTCTGGCTCTTTTGCGGTTCCGCACGGCACTGCGAGCCCTAAATCCTCGTATTGATAGAAATCCTCCGTGGAGAATTTGTGAATAGGGTGGTACGCCTGTATGTTGTGGTCTGTTTCGTAAAGGTAGTAGAGTTCCAGCTTCCCCTCGTTCTCGATCGGCATCACGTCGGCGACGAACGCGTCGTCGGGCGTTGGGTAGAGCGCGTAGTCCACGGCGGTGTAAGACGAAGCGTCTCCGCTTCCTTCTGTCGTGGCGCAGGCGGAGAGGAGCGCGAGCGCGCAGGCGCATCCAATCCCTGAAAGATTCCTTTTCATAATTCCCCCTTTTTTGGTTCTTTTTTGATTTGTTGTTGCATGACTTTTTTATGCAATTGTCACATGATTTTTGTTATAAATGCGACAACGTAATTTGTCAACAAAAAAGATATTTTTTTATTTGCCGACTTTTTTTGCCCTGAAAAATGCGTTTTTTGATGCATAATTAAAAATTTTTGCTTGACAAATGAAAAATTCAGTTTACATTTTGAAATATATAGCATTTTTAAGTGTTACAAATGCACTAAAAAAAGGAGGAGCTATGAAAAAATGTGTGGCTGGGCTTCTGCTCGCGGCGGGAGCTTTTTCGGCACAGAACGCGGTTGCCGAGACGAAGTTTATGATGGACATGGGGCTCAAACTTCCGTTTGCGGCCGCTGACATCGTGTCGAGGAATTCCGGGACGAGCACCGAGCTCGGCAAGGTCGTCAAATGGGGAGACGCTTCGGAGGATTTCCGCTTCAAGCTTGAGCGCGACAACCGCGCGGGGCTGGAGCTGAACTTCAAGCCGAAGTTTTCGCAGGAAGGCGGCGTCATCCATTCCATGGATTTGGACACTTATTTCGGCTGGTTCAAGCCCACGGAATCCACGAAAATCGTCGCGGGAACGGCTGACGAGCGGCACTGGTTCAGGGGCGGGGAGGAGCGCCTCGTCGATAAATTCGGCGAGATTGCGGTTGTCGACTGCCATGCCGACAACGAGCTTGGCGTCTATTACGGCCTCGTTACTGACCCCGTGAAAATTCTTTCGTTCACAAAAAGCGATTTGGGCCACGAGGCTGGCTCGGTCCGCTGGGACCGCTCGTACGGCTGGTCCTCGTCTCAGCTCGGCAACGGTGTCGAGGGGCAGGGCACGAACGTTCAGTTCCAGTATTCGCAAGGCGACACCGGGCTTTTTGCGACGGCTGTCCTCGTCGGGAACTACAAGCCTGGCAGCGACAAGACGAAGACCATCGAATGGACGAACAGCAGCTGGGGCAAGGATGATGCCGACAACTCTGTTTCCTGGGTTCCCGAGCCGCAGTTCCGCGTTGGATACGGATTCAGAAGCGGAAGCGTTGAGCTTGTCTACAAGTCCCCGCACTTCGGAAACAATGTCGTCGCGGCGTTCTACCAGCCGCGCCTTCTTCGCGACAGGCTTTTGGGAACGGTCGGCGTGACGTTCGCGAACGATTTTGCCGACGGCTCCGCGAAATTCGGCGGCCGCGCGAACGAATTCACCGCGCTTGCGTTCGATGCCCGCGTTCAGTACAAAATCAGCGAGAAGCTCCGCGCTAAGCTGTTCCTCAACTACTCGCAGGTCCTTCCCGGAGATAAGAACGAGACGAACGACAAGAGCAAGCAGTTCGGCGAAAGCGTCTATCACTACAAGAACTACAAGGGCGAGACTGTCGGCAACAAGGTCGAGAACGGCTTCTACGCTGTCAGCTCAATCGGCTACACGCTTCCCGTCGGAACGGTGAACCTTGACGGCGGTCTTTACTGGCGCGATTTGGACAACAACGACGGGTTTGAGCTTGGCGAGAATTTCCTGTCCGTGAAGGGAAGCTGGACGTGGTGGATTATGAACGGGGTCGGCCTGTCTGTCGGCGGCGCCTGGTACCACAGAATCAACACGGGCGACTACGGAAAGAAAATCAACGGCACGGCGTACGACGGAATCAAGGACGAAATCACGCTCGGCTCGTACTTCATCATCAAGCTCGGTCTGTAAGGAGAAATCAAATGAAAAAGTCAAAGAAAGCATTGTTCGGCGCGCTTGCTGTTGCGGCGGCGGTAGGTTTCGTTTCCTGCTATACGGGTTCCGAGTACGAGGAGCCGAGTTCCAACCAATCGCAGGAAAATTCTCCTGACGAAAACGGCGCGGCGGATTCCGACCTGTTCAAGAACATCACGATGAAGAAGATTGAGTCCGGCTCGTTCAAGTTCGGCGACGACACAGAGACGGTCGGCGCGTTCTACATGGCGGCAACGGAGACGACCCAGAAGTTGTACAAGGAAATCATGGGAAGCCACGAATGTTCTGTGGAAGGCGACAATCTGCCTGTAGACAAGGTGAGGTTCTACGAAGCTCTCGTGTTCTGCAACGAGCTGAGCAAAAAAGAGGGGCTTGAGCCTGTGTACAAGAAGGGAGGTGAGCCGGACGCGAGCAAGTGGGGCGATGTCCCGACTTCAAACGATGCGGACTGGAACGCGATAACCGAGGATTCGGACGCAAACGGCTTCAGGCTCCCGCACAAGGACGAATGGGTGTTTGCGGCGCTGGGAACAAATGCGAGCCAGGACAGCGGAGACTACGGCAATTACTACTCGGGCTGCATCGGAAGCGACAGCTTGAGCGAATATGCTTGGGCGGGCGAGAGTTCGGCCCAAATCCACGAGGTCGCGCAGAAAAAGCCGAACTCGAACGGTCTTTACGACATGAGCGGAAACGCTTGGGAGCTGTGCTGGGATACGGCGGGCGACGGCAAGCGCGTCCGCATCGGCGGCGACTCTAAAGACTGCATCCCGCTTTCCGCGGCTTGGGACTATCCTAACGACGGGGACTGGGGGCAGGTCGGCTTCCGTGTCGTGTGTGCGGCTCCTGCGAACTGAAATCGTGAAGGATAGGATGCCGGGGAATTTTGCCTGCGTTTTTCAAATGGCAAAGCCGTCGTGTCGGTAATTGTCAAATTTTGCGAAAAATGTAATAAAGCGCACTGAAAAATGCACAAATTTTCTTGACAAATGCAAAAACTGGTTTTACACTATTTTCAAGTTTGTAAAACCAGTTTTGCAAACGCACAAAAGGAGGCACATATGAAATCAAAGACGCTGTCTTATGTACGGGACCATTGGCAGCTTTATATTATCTTTCTTCTGCCGGCTCTCGCGCTGACAATCGTCTTCCGCTACGTTCCGATGGGCGGAATTTTGATTGCCTTTCAGGATTACAATCCGATTCGCGGGCTTCTGGCGAGCCGCTGGGTCGGCATGAAGCATTTTGCGCGTTTTCTTTCGTCGCCGGATTTCCTTTCATACCTTGCGAACACGCTGAAGCTGAGCGTCTACGGGCTTCTCTGGGGATTTCCCGTTCCGATTATCCTCGCGCTCCTTCTCAACCGCGTGCAGAGCCCGTCAATAAAGCGGAACGTGCAGCTTGTGCTTTACCTTCCGAATTTCATTTCGGTCATCGTTGTCTGCGGTATCGTTCGGATAATGCTTTCCGTTACGGGACCGGTGAACAACTTCTTCGGAAGCCAAGTCAACTTCATGGCGGCTCCGGAGGCGTTCCGCTCCATCTACATTGCCAGCGGAATCTGGCAGGGCGCCGGCTGGGCTTCGATTATGTACACTGCGGCGCTCGCGAACGTGAACCAGGAGACGCGCGAGGCGGCAATCCTCGACGGCGCGAACATTTTGCAGGAAATCCGCGTCGTCGAGTGGCCGGCGATAAAGAGCATCGCGTTGATTCAGTTCATCCTTCAGGCGGGAAACATAATGAGCATCGGCTTCGAGAAGGCGTATGCCCTCCAGACCGACCTGAACCTTCCCGCCGCGGAAATCATCGCGACATACGTGTACAAGAAGGGTCTTCTTGACGGCGACTACAGCTTCTCGACGGCTGTCGGCCTTTTCAACACGGTCGTGAACGTAATCATGCTTCTCGTCGTGAACAAGACTGTCTCGAAGATGAACGAGGGACAGGGATTGTAAGGAGGCTGAGAAATGAAAAAGAATCATCTTATAAAACTGACTGTTTTTGACAGGGCGATAATCAGATGCGGATATGGCGTCCTCGCGCTTTTCGTTGTCGCGATTATCGTGCCGGTCCTTTACATAATCGTGGCATCGTTCATCGATCCCGTCACGCTTCAGAACAAGGGCGTGTCCTTCGATTTCAGCAAGTGGACGCTCACCGCGTATGAGCGCGTCCTCTCCAACAAGGCGATTTGGACGGGATTCTGGAACGCCATCCTCTATTCGGTCGTGTTCACGCTCATTTCGGTGTTCATCACGCTTCTCGCCGCATATCCGATGTCGCGCCCGGATTTCAAGGGACGCAAATTCTTCAACGTGCTTTTCGTGATTACGATGTTTTTCGGCGGCGGTCTTATCCCGACATACCTGCTCATCAGCAATATGGGGATGATAAACACAATCTGGGCGGTCGTCCTTCCGGGCGCGTTCAGCGTGTGGAACATGATAATAGCGCGCACCTATTACAAGGGCGTTCCCAAGGAATTGCAGGAGGCGGCGTTCGTTGACGGGGCGAGCGAGGTGACGTACTACTTCCGGATTCTGCTTCCCGTCTGCACTCCGCTGATTATGGTGCTCGCGTTGTGGCAGTTCGTCGGAATGTGGAACAGCTACTTTGACGCGATGATTTACCTGAACGACGCGGCGAAGCAGCCTCTTCAGCTCGTTCTCCGCTCAATCCTGATTCAGAACCAGCCCGAGTCCGGCATGATTTCCGACATGCAGAGCACGGCGGCTCGCGCTCAGCTTGCGGAGCTTCTGAAGTACGCGACAATCATCGTTTCGAGCTTCCCGCTCCTGGCGATGTATCCGTTCTTCCAGAAGTATTTCAACAAAGGAATCCTGATCGGCTCTATAAAGGGCTGATTGCAAGATAAAAAAGGGGGAAAAATGAAAAAAAATCAGAAAATCGCTTTCGCCGCATTGGCGATTGCTCTCGGCGGCAGCCTTTTTGTGGGGTGCAAGGACAAGAACGTGTCCTTGAACAGCGGTGAGGTTCAGAAAGTCGACATCGCGTCGCTTTCGTTCCCGCTCAAGGAAAAGGCTGTCATCTCGGGACTGACGAGCTTCCCGGCGAATACGGAGTCCGACCCGAACAACAGGACGATTTTCCGCCGCCTGCAGGAAAAGACGAACGTGGAGGTCAAATGGACCGCAATCCAGAGCGACCAGTGGAACGACAAAATCACGCTGGCGATGGCGAATCCGAAAACGCTCGCCGATTTTGTCTTCAACGCGAGCTTCAACGATTCGAGCCTCCTGAAGTACGCCGACCAGGGAATCATCATCCCGCTTGAGGGGTACATCGACTCGTACATGCCCAACCTGAAGAAAGTGTTCGACAAATATCCCGAATACCGCGCGATGTGCACCGACACGAACGGCCACATCTGGGGCTTGCCGTGGATTGAGCAGCTCGGAAGCGGCAAGGAGGCGATTCAGGTAATCGACAACATGAGCTTCATCAACAAGAAATGGCTCGACTTCCTCGGACTTGATGTCCCGAAAACGGTGGAGGAATTCGAGAACGTCCTCCTTGCGTTCAAGGCGAACGCGGAAAAGATTCAGCGGAAATTCAGCATCGACGGAAGCATAATCCCGATGTCGTTCATCATGAACGACGGCGGCCAGGATCCTTACGTTCTTATAAACGGCTTCGGCGAGGGATACGGGGACGCCGACAAGGGGCGCCACATCGCGGTCACTGACGAGCGCAAGGTCATCTGCAGCGCGACGCAGGAAGGATTCAAGAAAGGAACGCAGTGGCTCCACAAGCTGTACGAGCAGGGGCTGATTGACCCCGAGGCCTTCACGCAGGAGTGGTCAACATATGTGTCGAAAGGAAAATCAGGACGATACGGCGTGTGCTTCAGCTGGGATGTCGCGAACATCGCGAACCTCGCCGACTGGGTTCCGCTTCCCGTTCTCAAGGCGGACGTAAAGAACCTTACCGCGCAGAACGGTTCGTTCACGAGCGGATTCGATCGCGGCCGCTGCGTTGTCACTGCCGTCGCGAAGAATCCGGCGCTCGTCTGCGCCTGGCTGGACCAGATGTACGATCCCTTCCAGTCTCCGCAGAACAACTGGGGAACGTACGGAGAGGACGACGAATTCGACATCTTCGTTATGGGTACGAACAAGGATGGGAAGGCGATGCTCAAGCACGCGCCGCTCGGAACTGCGTCTCCCGTCGAGGTGCGCGAGGCTGAGAGCGTGAACGGTCCGCTTGCGATTCTCGACGAGTACTACGGCGTTTACGTGACATGCCCGGACGACGCGAAATACCGCCTCGACTGGATAAAGGATTACTTCACGCCCGACGTGAACGAGAAATATGTCTATCCGAACGTGTTCATGACGCGCGAGGACACCGAGGAGGTCTCCAATATCCAGGCGGACGTATCCAAGGCAATCAACACGGCAAAATCCGACTGGGTGATGAACGGATTCACCGAGCAGGATTGGGACAATTTCAACAAGAAGCTTGAGTCTTACAAACTCGAAAAGCTTATTTCGATTTTCCAGAAATATCTGGACTCATACTATGCAAGTATGGGCAACTAAGGTTTTGTTATAGAGGAATTTTATGAGCGATTTGTTGCAGAAGGCACGGAATCACGAGGCAAGGGCGGCTGCTTCTATCGATGCAGGCGCAAGACCTGCGTTCCACCTCACTCCGTATTGTGGCTGGATGAATGACCCGAACGGATTTTCATACTACGGCGGAAAGTACCATCTGTTCTACCAGTACAATCCGTACGACATTCACTGGAACACAATGCACTGGGGGCACGCGGTCAGCTCCAACCTCCTGCATTGGAAGTACCTCCCTGCTGCTCTTGCTCCTGACGAAGCGTATGACTGCAACGGTTGCTTTTCCGGGAACGCGATTGAGCTTGATGACGGGCGCCATCTTCTTGTTTATACCGGCGTGAAACAGGAAAAAATGGAGGATGGCAAAATCCGTGACATTCAGGTTCAGTGCGTTGCCGTTGGCGACGGGGAAAACTACGAGAAATACGAGAAGAACCCCGTCATTGGCTCTTCGAAACTTCCCGAAGGCGCGAGCCGCTCTGATTTTCGCGATCCGAAAATCTGGCGGCTTTCCGACGGAAGGTTTTGCTGCGCCCTTGCGAACAGGGCGCCGGACGGAAGCGGGCAGATCCTCCTTTATACAAGCGGGGACGGATTTGACTGGGATTTCTGGAGCGTTTTGGATGCAAACGAAAACCGCTTCGGAAAAATGTGGGAATGCCCGGACTTTTTCAGGCTCGGGGACAAATTCGTTCTCCTTGTAAGCCCGCAGGACATGGTTTGCGGGGGCGAGTACAAAAACGGAAACGGAACGGTCTGCCTTATCGGGGATTTCGACGAGAAGACGGGAAAATTCGTCGAATGCTCGGATCAGACGGTCGATTCCGGAATCGATTTTTACGCCCCTCAAACAGTCCTTTCTCCGGACGGCAGGCGGATAATGATTGGATGGATGCAGAACTGGGACACATGCCCGATTCGCGAGGAAGGCTCCCCCTGGGCGGGGCAGATGAGCGTTCCTCGCGAGCTTTTCATCAGAAACGGGCGTCTCTTTCAGAAACCCGCAAAGGAATTCGATGAGCTGCGCGGAAAATCCGTCTCCTACAAGGACGTGAGCTTGTCTTCTGTGCCGACGACGCTTGCGGATGTGTCAGGCCGCGTCCTCGATATGGAAGTCACGCTCCGCCCCGGCGCGGACTGCAACGTGTGCTCCGTAAAAGTCGCCGAAAGCGGGGATTTTTACACTGAAATCATCTACCGCGTGCGGGAGCGCACCCTCACTGTTGACCGCCGCCATTCGGGAAGCCGCAGGGCTTTGCTCCACGCGATGGAATGCAAGATTCTTTGCGCGTCGAGCGAGCTTCCCCTGAGAATCGTGCTCGACAAAAACAGCGTTGAGGTTTTCATGAACGGCGGAGAGCAGGCGATGACGACGGCAATCTATACTCCGCTGGACGCTGACGGAATCTCGTTCAGTGCCGACGGAAGCGCATCCGCCGATGTGGAGAAATTCTCGCTGAAAATGTGACGTGCCGGTTTCATCCGGTGCTTTTGCCGCAAGGGTTGTCCAATACGTTCGGGCAGCCCTTTTTTTCGTTTCCCGCAAATTTTTCTCGCGAATCACTTCGGCTTCTCCTTGTGCGGCGGGGTCTTTGTGCGTTTTTTTTCTTCGCCGCCACAGGAATTTTATGACGGCCTTGCGCGCTCTTATTGTTGAATAGAGGTTTTCAATTATGTATAATTATTGAAAAACGTCGATAATGTTTTGCATATTTATGCATATTTTGCATAAATCGGGTGTGCGTTACGTGTTGCCCTTTTGCGGAACAGAGAGAAACCGGAGGTACTAAAAATGTCTGACAACGAGAGTTTATTCATCGGGCGGCTGTCAATGCTTGCTGAGCGCAACGACCCAATCGACCAAAACCTTTACCAGAAATTCGACGTCAAGCGCGGTCTCCGAAATTCGAACGGAACCGGAGTTCTCGTCGGGTTGACGAGCGTCGGCGATGTCGTCGGTTACGAGATGCAGGACGGTCAGAAGGTTGCCATCCCTGGAAGGCTCATTTACCGCGGATACAACGTAGAGGATTTGATTCGCGACGCAGAGAAGACTAACCAGTTCGCCTACGAGCAGTGCGTCTACCTCCTTCTTTTCGGCGAGCTTCCGACACACGAGGCTCTGGACAATTTCCGCACGCTCCTCGGCGCGAAGCGGAACCTTCCCGACAACTTCACGGAAGACATGATTATGAAGGCGCCTTCGAGCGACATCATGAACAAGCTTGCCCGCGGCGTCCTCGCGTCCTATTCATACGATGCGAACCCCGAGGACAGGAGCATTTCGAACATACTCCGCCAGTGCATCGAGCTTGTCTCCCGCTTCTCGACGCTCGCGGCATACGCATACCAGGCAAAAAGGCGGTTCTACGACGGAAAGTCGATGTACATACACAACCCGCTCCCCGAGCTTTCCACGGCGGAGAATTTCCTTCGCCTCATTCGGAACGACAAATCGTATACGGACGAGGAGGCGAAGCTTCTCGACCTCGTGCTTATCCTCCACGCGGAGCACGGCGGCGGAAACAACTCGTCTTTCACCGTGCACGTCGTTTCCTCGTCTGATACCGACACGTATTCGGCGATGGCTGCGGCTGTCGGCTCCCTCAAGGGTCGGCGTCACGGCGGCGCGAACATCCAGGTCATGGAGATGATGGACGACGTGAAGGCGAACGTGAAGGACTGGTCGAACGAGAACGAGGTCCGCGAGTATCTCCGGAAAATCGTCAACAAGGAGGCGTTCAACCGCACGGGGCTGATTTACGGCCTCGGGCACGCCGTCTACACGGTGAACGACCCGCGCGCGTCCCTCCTTCGCGACAAGGCGGCGCATCTTGCCGAGGTGAAGGGGCTGAACGAGGAATTCGAGCTGTACAAGACGATAGAGAGAATCGGCCCGGAAGTTCTTTACGAGAAGAAGGGCGACGCGAAACGCATTTGCGCCAACGTCGACTTGTATTCCGGCTTCGTGTATTCGATGCTCGGGATTCCGCGAGAGCTTTTCACGCCGCTGTTTGCGGTGAGCCGAATCGCCGGATGGAGCGCGCACCGAATCGAGGAGATTGTCGCCGGCGGAAGAATCTACCGCCCCGGATACAAAAGCATATGCCAGGAGCGCACGTACGTTCCTATTGACGAGAGATAATCCCGTCCCGCGCCCGCGAGAACAGTCCGCGGGCGTTTTTTTTGCGCGCTGATTTTTTCTGCCGCGCGCGGGACATTCCCGATTGCGGCGAATCGTGGTAATCTCGTCGCCATGGCTAACGATTGTGAAAGAATAGACAAGATACTCTCGCACCACGGCTTCGGCTCGCGGAAGGACGTCAAGAAGCTCATGCGCGGCGGCTTCGTCGTCGTCAACGGAAAGGCGGCGTTCGACCCGGGAATGCAGATTCGGATAGGCTCCGACACGGTTCTCGTTGACGGCGTGGAGATAAAATTGCAGCGCGACGTCTACATCATGATGAACAAATGCCGCGACGTCGTGTGCGCGAACAGGGACGGCGAGCACCGGACCGTTTTCGATTTGCTCGACGACTCCGTCCGCCACAAATTCCTAGGCGGCGACCTCCACTGCATGGGGCGGCTCGACATCGACACGGAGGGGCTTCTCATAATCACCACCGACGGCGCGCTGACCCACCGGCTTCTCGCCCCGAAGACGCATGTTCCCAAAACGTACGCCGTCGCCCTCCGCGATTCCCTCGACGAAAGCGGGAAGGCCGCCTATGTTGAGAAATTCGCGCGCGGGTTTTTCGTCGACAGGGAGGGGAACGAGGACGGGTTCGACGCGCTTCCCGCCGAGCTTGAATTCGCCGATTTCGAGATGGAGAATTCGTCCGAGAAAGCCGACTGCCTTCTCACGATTTACGAGGGGAAATTCCATCAGGTGAAGCGGATGTTCGCGCAGCTCGGAAACGAGGTCGTCTACCTCAAGCGCGTCGCGATGGGCGCGCTCAAGCTCGACGCGTCGATTCCGCTCGGCTCGTACCGCGAGTTGTCCGAGCGCGAGGTTTCCGTCCTCCGCGGCGACGATTCCGACTGAAAAAACGCCCCGTCCTGATTTTTCCTTCGTCATCCCGAACCCGTTTCGGAATCTCAATCGGCGGGATGCTGAAACGAATTCTGCATGGCAAAACCCGAATCAACCGTTTTTTCAGGCTTAAGCAAAAAAAAATCCCCGCCGGAAAATCCTCCGGCGGGGAAAATCCTTCGCTATTTCTTGAGCTGCTCGCGGATTGCGCCGAGAAGCTCCGAGTATTCCGTGAACGTGGGGAGGTCGGGGTAGTCCGCCTTTATCTTGTCGGTCGTGCGGAAAAGGAAGCCGGCCTTGCTCGCCTGAATCATAGCGAGGTCGTTGTAGCTGTCGCCCGACGCGATTGTCTCGAATCCTATCGACTGGAGAGCGCGCACCGTGGTGAGCTTCGACTTCTCGCATCTCATCTTGTGGCTTGTGATGAATCCGTCCTTGTCGACTTCGAGCGAGTTGCAGAAAATCGTCGGCTGCCCGAGCTTTTTCATCAGCGGTGCGGCGAACTGCTCGAACGTGTCGGATATGATGACGGTCTGGCATTCGCTCCTCAGCGCGTCCATGAATTCCTTCGCGCCGGGAAGCGGGTCGATTTTCGCGATTGTGTTCTGGATGTCGCGGAGCGTCAGCTTGTGCTCGCGGAGGATTCCGATTCTCCACTTCATCAGCTTGTCGTAATCCGGCTCGTCGCGGGTGGTTCTCCGAAGCTCGGGAATTCCCGACTCCTCGGCGAATGCAATCCAAATCTCGGGCACAAGAACGCCCTCCAAATCCAAGCACGTTATGTACATTTTTCTCTCCATATGGATAAAAATCGCGGGAACATCAGATTCCGCCCCCGTCAGCCAGCAATTCTACCCGTTTGTTATGATTTTTTGAACAGTGTGCGCGAAAAGATGCTGTATGATTTTTTTGACAGTATTGTTTTTTATACACCTTTTTTTTGCGAAATTTATTGAAAGATGCTTAAGATGCGTTAAAATTCGACATTTTTTCTAAAAAATGGACTTCATTTTGTATGTTGGCACGGAAAATGCATGTAACTATTCATAACATATTTGATAAGAGCGAAAAAAAATGGAGTTGAAAATGAACGAAGAAATCGAAATCTACAAGTCTTATATAAAGGAAATCCAGAAGTACGCGCTTCTCGGCGTCAAGGAAGAAGAGGAGCTTTCGCGCAGAATCGAGGCGGGCGACCAGGCTGCGTTCAGGAGGCTGGTGAACTGCAACCTCCGCCTTGTCGTCAGCGTCGCGCGGAAATTCAGCGTGTCGCACAAATTCTCCGTGATGGATCTCATCCAGGAAGGCAACCTCGGGCTTATGAGCGCGGCGCGCAAGTACCATTATTCGTTCAACACGCGCTTCTCAACGTACGCGTACACGTGGATTTTCCAGTACATGCTGCGGTTCGTGCACAACAAAACTTCCATAATCGACATACCGCACCGGAAGGAGGAGATGCTCCGCCAGATTTCCTCGCTGCAGGCTGCGTTCAACCAGAAAAACGGGCGCGACGCGAACGTCGACGAGCTTGCGTCGATGCTCGGACTCGGGCGCGATGAGGTCGCCGATGCGCTTGCGTGCTCGTATTCGTTCTCCAGCCTCGACGCGGAATGCCTTGAGGACGGGCACGAGACGGTCGGCGAGCTGATTCCCGACATGACATACAATCCTGAGGAGATGTACCTCAGCAAGGAGATGCAGGGCAATGTCGCGGATATGCTGAACGTCCTCCCCGAAAAGGAGAGGCTCGTCATATACGGCAGGTACAATTTCGCGCACCGCCAGCATCCTTCGACGCTCCGCGAGCTCAGCACGAGTCTCGGCGTGTCGACTGAAACAGTAAGACAGATGGAAATGCGGGCCGTAAAGAAACTTCGCATGGCTTGCGCCGTCTGAGTTTTTTCCATTTTTTTCTTCCTCTCGGGGTTCCGCACGTGCGGAGCCCCGTTTTTTTTGCTATATCCGAAATCCGGGCAAGGACGATATGGCGAACTAAAGTTGTCGAAAGGGCGCAAAGAGACTAGAATAAAGCCGTCCGGTTTCTTTTCCGGGCGCTCACTCATGGGTGGCGCGGGGAATTCCTCGTTTTTCCGGCGTCTCAATTTTTTTCGGGAATGACGGGTTTTAGAGAAATCCGCCAAATCGTTTTTTATGGAAGAAAAGAATTCAAATCAGGACGGGCGCACTTGGTTCAGCGAGCGCAAGAAAATAGCTGTCCTCGTTGCGGCTGTCGTCGCTATTTGCGTTGCCGTCTTCGCGTTGAGCGCGTACATATCCTCGTCGGGCGGCGGCTCGAAGGATGAGGCTCCCGTTCCGAACAATACGGAAGAAATCAGGATGATGAATCCGTTCGACGAGAAAATCGGCGGCGAGGAAAAAAATCCCGGCGTCCTGCCTCCGGAAAAAGGCGAGGAGGACGTGCCGGAGAAATCTCCGTTCGACATCCCCAAGGCGGCGGATGGCGCGCGGATTTCGTTCGTGTTCGACGACGCGGGGCAGAGCACCGAGCATTTGTCGAAATACATAGAGCTTCCGTTTCCTTTTGCCGTTGCCGTCCTTCCCGGGTTGCAGAATTCAAAGGAATGCGCCGATGCCGTGCGCGCTTCGGGCAGGGAGCTGATTCTCCATCAGCCGATGCAGGCGGAGAACCTTCAGCTTGACCCCGGGCCGAAAGCTGTCACGGCTTTGATGAACACGCGCGAGATTTCCGAAATCGTCGATTCGAATGTCGATGAGCTTGGCGGCGGCGTTGTGGGAATCAACAATCACGAAGGCTCGCTCATCACGGCGAACGTGATAAAAATCGGGGCTGTCCTTGAGGTCTGCAAAAACCGCGGGATATATTTTCTCGACTCGCGGACGACGCCGCGGACGATGGCGCACGAGGCTGCGCTTGAGCTTGACGTCCGCTTCGTCGAGCGGACCGCGCCGTATCTTGACAACGAAATCGACCGCGGGAAAATCCTTTCGCGGATATACGAGGGGCTTGCGTACGCGAACAGGCACGGAAGCGCGCTTATGATAGGCCACATCGACAAGAGCGTGGGAATCCTTCCCGAGCTTCTTTCGGAGATGTATCCGTATCTCGTGGTGTCCGGATACACGTTCGTGCTTCCGAGCGCCCTGCTTCAATAGAAATGTTCGGAAATAAACGGACCGGCCCGACAACGGGATGTTCCGGGGCGGTTTAAAAAATCGGAGAGTACAATGAAAATTCTTGGAATAGAATCATCATGCGATGAGACGGCGTGCGCCATTGTCGAGGACGGAAAGAACATCATAAGCAATGTCGTGGCGACACAGATTCCGTTCCATCAGGTCTACAAGGGCGTCGTCCCGGAAATAGCTTCGAGGAAGCACGCCGAGTGGATTCTGCCGGTCGTCAGGCAGGCGCTGCGCGAGGCGGAGCTTTCCCTCGACGATATCGACGCGATTGCGGCGACGAACAGGCCGGGGCTCATGGGCTCGCTTCTCGTCGGGCTTACGTTCGGGAAGACGCTTGCGTGGGCGACGGGAAAGCCGTTCCTCGCGGTGAACCACATGCTCGGGCACATGTACGCGGCGCATCTCGTCAACGACATCCAGTACCCGTACATCGGGCTTCTCGTGTCCGGCGGGCATTCCATCATCGCGAAGGTGAATTCGTTCGACGACCTCGAGGTGCTGGGGACGACGATTGACGACAGCGTGGGCGAGGCGTTCGACAAGGTTTCGAAATTCTACGGGCTCGGATATCCGGGCGGCGCCGTAATCGACAGGATAGCGAAGGACGGAGACCCAAAATCGTTCAGTTTCCCGATAGCGAAGCTCGACAAGGGCGATGACGGGGAGCACCGCTACGACGTTTCGTTCAGCGGTCTGAAAACCGCCGTAATCCATCAGGCCGACATGTTCCTGAAAAAGGGATACGAGAAAACCGACGCGAATATATGCGCGGCGTTCCAGGAGACGGCGTGCCGGACGCTGATTACGCGGCTGTTCCGTGCCGTTGAGGATACGGGCATTAGGACGGTCGTTGCCGGCGGCGGCGTCGCGGCGAATTCGAGGCTGCGCGCGCTTCTGGCGGAGCGAACCGACATCAACTGCATTTTCCCGCCGCTCAAGCTTTGCGGCGACAACGGCGCGATGATTGCTGGCGTTGCCTACCAGTTCCTGAAGCGGGGTGACAGAAGCCCCCTCGACACGACGGCATGCGCGCGCATTCCCCAGTTCAAGCGCGGGCTTGCGAACCTCGAGCATTTCGGGCGCAGGTAGAGCGCCAAAAAAACGGCGGCAAGGATTTTCCCTCGGCCGCCGTTTTTTTTTGCGCGGCTGTTCCGCCGTCTATTTCCACAATGAAATGTCGAACGTGCTTTCGGCCCGTTTTTCGGTCGCGTCGTCGAGGAGCGGGTAGAAATCGATTCCAGTCCTGCTCTCGACTTCATCGACGGTGCAGGCAAAATCCCAGAATTTCTTTCCCTTGCACGCGTCGTTCGGAAGAAGGAAGCCGATTGCCGCCACATCCTTCGCCTCTGCCGGGTTCGCCGCGTCTTCCTTGTCCGCGTAAAGCGGCGCGAGTATGACTTTGTAGTAGAATTGGGGAATCGAGACGTTGCTTTTCCCGATTTTCTCGTACTTCGACGCGCTCTTTTCGAGGATTGGCCCCGACACGACGTAGACTTTCCCGAATTTCTTCGTCCACGTGCGGACTTCCGACTCGAGCTTCTGCCATATTCCCCTGTTGAACGCAGCTGCCTGCGGGCTCATGTTGCTCATGTAGAACGTCTCGCTCATCGCCTTCTTGTCGAACGCCATGTCTGCCGCCGGCGTCAGATGCCCGCGGTCGTATCCCGTTCCCTTGAAGTCTTCCGGCGTGGATGAGCCCGTGCTGATTTTCGGGTCCGCGCGGAAATCGTCCGTCCTGTTCGTGTTCTTGACGAGCATGTCCGCGCGGAGCTCGTATGCCGACCATTCAGCCTGCTCGTATGATTCCCTGTAGCAGATTTCGTAATGGTCGAAATTCCGTATCTGGTGGTCTTTTCCGTTCTTGCTTCCCGCGCACATCGGGAATTCGAGCTTGTCCGGCAACGCGATTTTTCCGGCAGTCCTCGGCTTCTGCGCCGTTTTTTCCGGCTGCTCCGCCGCCTTTTCCTGCTCGGCTTCCTTCTTTTCCTTATTTTCGTCGATGCGCCCGGCGTTTTCCTTCGCCGCCTTCGATGCGACGTCGATTATCTCGGAGATTTCTTCCGCCTTCTCCGAAACCCTTCCGAAAGTCGAATCGACCGACGCCTTGAAAGCCCCGTCGTCCTTGTATTTTGCGAAAAGCAGCGTTCCCGCAATGACGAGCGCGACGATTACGACAAGGCTGAGCGGCGACTTCTTCTTCCGCCCGGTTCCCTTCCTTTTTGTGCTTCTTTTCTTTGCCATAAAATCCCCCGTGAAAACGATTTCTCGCTTTGTTGTTCAGATTCCGCTATTCTACCGAAAACCCATCCACCATTTCACCCGTCCCGCACCACGTCGCCCTCTTGCTCCCGCCAATCCGGACTTGGAACGCGCAAAGGCTCAGCACTCGGGCACGGAAGGTGCGCTCCGCGCACCGGCGCCCGCTTGCTCCCACCAATCCGGACTTGGAACGCGCAAAGGCTCAGCACTCGGGCACGGAAGGTGCGCCCCGCGCACCGGCGCCCGCTTGCTCCAACCAATCCGAACTTAGAACGAGAAAAGCCCCAGCAAGCGCAAACTTAGAACAGAAAAATTTTCATTACGCGCCCCCACTCCACACCGGAAGGTGCGCCCCGCGCACCGGCGCACGCTTGCTACAACCAAGCCGAACTTAGAACGGCAAACTCCCCGCAAGCGCCCTTTCACATTGTAAAAACGTCCCAAAAGAATTAGAATCTCCGAACGGTTTATTATAAGGAAACAAAGATGAGCAAACTTTACATCCCCGATATTTACGAAAGCATCCTCGGCGAGCGGGAGACCGAGCATGCAATCATGGCAATCAAGGATTTCTTCCAGAACGAGCTTTCTTCGGAGCTGAACCTGACGCGCGTTACGGCTCCTCTTTTCGTTCCGAGCGGAACGGGTCTGAACGACAACCTGAACGGAATCGAGGTTCCGGTTTCATTTGACGTCAAGGATTTGGGCGGGCAGCGGATGGAGATTGTCCATTCGCTCGCGAAATGGAAGCGCGTCAAGGTCTCGAAGATGGGGCTTCTTCCCGATTTCGGAATCTACACGGACATGAACGCAATCCGCCCCGACGAGGAGCTGGACAACATCCACTCGCTTTACGTCGACCAGTGGGACTGGGAGATGGCAATCGACGAGAACGACCGCACCGTCATGCACCTGAAGGAAGTCGTCGAGAAGATATACCGCTGTCTCAAGCGCGTCGAATTCTTCATTTACGACAGGTGGGACAAGATAAAGCCGTTCCTTCCGCAGAAAATCACGTTCCTCTATGCGGATGACCTTCAGAGAAAGTATCCGGAACTCACGCCGAAGCAGCGCGAATACGAGGTCTGCCGTAAATACGGAGCTGTTTTCATAATCGGAATAGGCGGAAAACTTCCCGACGGGACAATCCACGACGGGCGCTCGCCTGACTACGACGACTGGATTTCCGAAACCGGCGACGGGCACCGCGGTCTTAACGGCGACCTTCTCGTCTGGAATCCAGTCCTCCAGAATTCGTTCGAGATTTCGTCGATGGGAATCCGCGTCAATGCGGAAAGCCTCCATGCGCAGCTTGCGGAACGGGAATGCCTCGACCGCGAGAACCTTCCGTTCCACAGAAGCCTGCTCGACGGCAAGCTTGAGCTTACGATGGGCGGCGGTATCGGACAGAGCCGCCTCTGCATGTTCCTCCTCAGGAAGGCGCACATCGGTGAGATTCAGGTGAGCATGTGGAGCGACGAGGACAGGGAGCTGTGCAGGAAGCACGGAATAAACCTGCTGTAGGGCTTTTTGCTGCATAACGGGATGCCTGATACGTCTGCAGCCTGCGCGCTGATGCCGGAGCGGTTCCTTTCCGAATCGCGCCCTGAGTAAAGCGCCCGGCAGGTCTGCCTATCGGTCATCCTTTTTTTTTCGCGGCGGATTTATGGGGGAATCCTGATGCAGAAGAACACCAGCACCGGCGACATCTGGCCGGAGATAGAGCGCATTGCCGGCGTCGGCGGGGAATTCACCCTCCGAGACGAGGAAATCCTGAGGCATAAAGGAAAACTCCTGAAATTCCTGCGGCAGTTTTCGCAGAAGGCGGGGGACAGCGTTTTTTTGAACATTCCCGTCAAGGCCGATGTCCTCGACATGGACGTCTGCCGGGCGGTTTCCGAGCTTTATGCGTCGCTCGACATTGAATTTGCGGGCGTTTCGCGCGGCGGAAATTATCTTTTCGACAAGAAATTCTTTTCGAGCAGGGCGAAGACGCTCAACACGCTCGGGCTCGTTTTCGGTTTCGTCATGGATTTCGCGCTCGTTCCCGGGGATTCCGTCAGGCTTTTCAGGGATAGGCTCGATTTCGCGCTCTCGCTTTACCCGAACCACGTCTCCTTTCCGCAGGTTTCCGGCGGGACGAAGCCGAAACCGACGGCGACGTTCTCGACCCAGGATATTTCGATGTGCGCGGCGGTCGCGAATGCCGTGGAGACGTTCTACAGCGCGGGGCGCGCCGTCACCTGGTTCCTTTCGTCGCTCGCGCCGCTGCGCATGACGCCGTCCGCTTTTTTCAGGGATTTTTCGGAATGGCAGGAGCTGAACAACTGCGGGCTTTCCTCCTCGTGGAGGCCGGGCGATGCGTCCCACGGCGAGATTGAGCGGATGCAGCTCGAATTCCTTTCGTTCAAATTCGAGGAGAAGGGATGCCGGGAGCTTTTCGAAGTCGTCTCGAACGTCGTGCGTCTCAACGGCGCGCTTTCGCGATGTTTCGGCGAGGGGGAGGAGTGCGAGGTGGAGCTTTCGTACAATCCCGACGAGCTTCTTGGCGCGGGGGCGTTCGACATAAAATCGTTCGCGGAGAATTCAATAGAGGAGCACAGCCGGGTGCGCGTGTTCATGGGCGATTACGGTCCGACGTACCGTTATTGCTGACGGGGCGAAAAATCGTCGATTTTTTTCTTGACGTTTTTGAGCCTTCCTTATTAAGTTCATTGTAAATAAAAGCAATCCAAAGGGATGAAGTGATGAGCAAAGAATCAACGGATATGAAAGAGAACGAGAAGCCGGAGGTCGAGCGTACCGAGGCGGAGAAAGAGGCCGCGGCGAGCGAACCTCAGGCTGCGGAAGCGGACAAGGCGGAAGAGAAGAAAGAGCCGTCCGCGGAGGAGAAGGTCGCTGCTCTTGAGGCGGAGATTGCCGAGCTCAAGCAGGAGCAGCTCTACAAGGCGGCGGAGAACGACAACTGGCGGAAACGCATGATGCAGCAGAAAGATGAGGCTATTGCCTACGCGAATTCGAGCCTTCTCGGGGATTTGCTCGACAGTCTCGACAATCTCGACAGGACGGTCGAATCGGCAAGCACCGCGAAGGAGCCGAAAGCGATTGCCGACGGCGTTGCGATGGTGAGCAAATCCCTTGTCGGGATGCTTGAGAACAAATACGGCCTTGTCGCTTACGGGGCTGTCGGCGATGTCTTCGATCCGGACATTCACGAGGCTATCGGAATGCAGGAGGGGGATGTCGAGCAGGAGACGCTCGCGGCTGTCTACCTCAAGGGGTACAAGCTCCGCGACAGGGTTATCCGCCACGCGAAAGTCATGGTCATGAAACCGAAGGCGTGAGCATCGCTCAATGCCGGATATACCTGCGCGGGAAAGGTTTTTCTGGGCAGGCAGTTTACCAAATTGTAAAACATTCAAGGAGAAAATATCATGGGAAAGATTATCGGAATTGATTTGGGAACAACAAACTCTTGCGTCGCCGTCATGGAGAACGGCGAGCCTAAGGTCATCCAGAATTCGGAAGGATTCAGGACGACTCCTTCGATTGTCGGATTCACGGCGAAGGGCGAGCGCATTGTTGGTGCTCCTGCCAAGAACCAGATGGTCACGAACCCGAAGAACTCGGTCTATTCAATCAAGCGTTTCATCGGCCACCGCTATTCCGAGCTGACCGGCGAGGCTACGCGCGTTCCGTACAAGGTCGTCGACAACGGTCAGGACGTTCGTGTCGAGGTTACGGAAGGCGGCGAGACGAAGAAATTCTCACCGCAGGAAATCAGCGCGTTCATCCTCCAGAAGATGAAGAAGACTGCTGAGGATTATCTCGGCGAGGCGGTTACTGACGCGGTCATCACCGTTCCGGCGTATTTCAACGATTCACAGCGCCAGGCGACAAAGGACGCGGGAAAAATCGCCGGACTCAACGTTCAGCGCATCATCAACGAGCCGACGGCCGCAGCGCTCGCGTTCGGTTTCGGAAAAGACCAGAGCAAGGAACGGACAATCGCGGTTTACGACCTCGGCGGCGGTACGTTCGATATTTCCATCCTTGAGCTTGCCGACGGCGTTTTCGAGGTAAAATCAACGAACGGCGACACGCACCTCGGCGGCGACGACTGGGACCGCGCTGTCGTGAACTGGCTCATCGACGGTTTCAAAGCTGACACGGGAATTGACCTTTCCGGCGATTCTATGGCTCTCCAGCGCTTGCGCGAGGCTGCCGAGAACGCGAAGATTTCCCTTTCGAACCAGACTTCCGTCGACATCAACCTTCCGTTCATCACTGCCGACGCGACCGGCCCGAAGCATCTCCAGAAGACGCTCACGCGCGCTCAGTTCGAGCAGATGACGGACGACCTTTTCGAGAGAACGAAGGCTCCGTGTATGACGGCAATGAAGGATGCGGGCGTTTCTGCCGACCAGATTGATGAGGTTCTCCTCGTCGGCGGTTCTTCAAGAATGCCGAAAGTCCAGGAAATCGTAAAGCAGATATTCGGAAAGGAAGGCTCCAAGGGCGTGAACCCGGACGAGGCTGTCGCTGTCGGAGCTGCTGTTCAGGGCGGCGTTCTCAAGGGAGACATCAAGGATGTCGTCCTTCTCGACGTCACTCCGCTTTCTCTCGGAATCGAGACGATGGGCGGTGTTTTCACGAAGCTTATCGAAAAGAACACGACAATCCCGACAAAGAAGAGCCAGATTTTCTCTACGGCTGCTGACGGACAGACTGCCGTCACCATCCACGTCCTTCAGGGCGAGCGGCAGATGGCGAAGGACAACCGCACGCTCGGCAACTTCAACCTTGAGGGAATCCCGGCGGCTCCGCGCGGCGTTCCGCAGATTGAGGTTTCTTTCAACATCGACGCGAACGGAATCGTCCACGTTTCCGCGAAAGACCTCGGAACGGGAAAAGAGCAGAACATCACGATAACGTCTTCTTCAGGGCTTTCCGAGGACGATATCAACCGCATGGTCAAGGATGCGGAGATGCACGCAGAGGAAGACAAGAAGGCGCGCGAGGCTGTCGACGTGCGCAACGAGGCTGATGCCCTCATCAACGGAACCGACAAGAGCCTCAAGGAGCTTGGCGACAAGGTCAACGGCGCTGACAAGCAGGCGATTGACGACGCGAAGGCTGCCCTTCAGAAGGCGCTCGAAGGAAACAATGTCGAGGAAATCAAGGCGAAGACGGAGGCTCTCAAGCAGGCTTCTTACAAAATCGCTGAGCAGCTCTACAAGCAGCAGGGCGCCGCTGGTGCCGGCCCCCAGCCGAATGCAGGCGCGGCTTCCGGAGACTCGGACGGTTTCAAGAGCGCGGGTTCCGGAAAATCGGATGACGCGCAGTTTGAGGTTCACAACGACTAACGGCATCCGGTTCGGCTCATAAAACGACGAACGATTCACCCCTTCCATACGGTTGGGGTGAATTTTTTCTTTACCGGCATATGAAGAAAACAGCAGGAAGTGAAGTGAATGGCGACAAAAAGGGATTATTACGAAGTTCTTGGCGTTGACAAATCGGCGTCAAAGGACGACATAAAAAGGGCATACCGTAAGCTTGCCGTAAAATATCATCCTGACCGCAATCCCGGAGACAAGGAGGCGGAGGAGAAATTCAAGGAGGCGACCGAGGCGTACGAGGTTCTCTCCGATGACAGCAAGCGTCCGGCGTACGACCAGTACGGTTTTGCGGGCGTTGACGGAATGAACGGAGGCGGAGGTGGTTACAGCCACGCATTCAACGATTTCAGCGATTTGTTCAGCAGTTTCGGGGGCGATTTCTTCGAGCGCATGTTCGGGGGGTTCGGCGGTTTCGGGGGATTCGGCGAGTCGAGAAGACGCGACCCGAATGCGCCGACGAAAGGCGACAGCCTCCGCTACGACCTTTCGATTTCATTCAAGGAATCGGTGTTCGGCTCAAAAGTCGATTTGAAGTTCAACCACGAGGAGACGTGCGAGACATGCCATGGTTCCGGGGGTGCTGACGGCTCCCGGCGCGTTACGTGTCCGACGTGCGGCGGTTCCGGGCAGATTCGCAGGAATTCCGGGTTCTTCGCCGTATCTTCCGTCTGCGGAACGTGCGGCGGTTCGGGAACGAAAATCGACAAGCCGTGCCCGAAATGCCGTGGGCGCGGCGTGAAGGACGTCCTCAAGCACATAACGCTGACGATTCCGTGCGGCGTCGAGAACGGCCAGAGGCTTTCCCTCCACGGAATGGGAAATGCGGGCGCGAACGGCGGTCCTGCCGGCGATCTCGTCGTCATCCTGCACGTCGAGCCGCACAAATTCTTCGAGCGGGACGGGTACGATTTGTATTGCGCCGTTCCCGTCACATTTGCGCAGGCGGCCATCGGTGCCGTGCTGAACATCACGGGGCTTGACGGAAGAAAAGTCGAGGTGAAAATCCCCGAGGGAATACAAAACGGCGGTTTCGTCGTCGTGAAGGGCGAGGGCGTTCCCCATGCCAATTCGACGGTACGCGGCGACCTTCACGTGAAAGTGCTCGTGCGCGTTCCGACCCGGCTGAACGGGGAGCAGCGCCGGCTTATGGAGCAGTTCGCGGCTGTCGAGAAGGCAACGACATCGCCGGAATGCGTCGCCCTTGATTCTTTGAGGTAAAAGAGGCGGATGGTTCCCGGAAAGTTCGGCGGCGAGTTCAGCGCCTATATAAAGGACGGCGTGGACAGGCTCGCTTTTCTGCGCTGGTATCTCGGCGTCAACGGCGTCCACACGTCGGTCGTCGAGGCGGGCGGGACGAGCAATCTCGTCGTCGACTTTCCGCTGTCATCCTATGACCCGACGTTCCGGATTAAGACCGTCGTCTCCCATTACGACCGTTTTCCCGGTTCCCCGGGCGCGAACGACAACAGCGCGGCGAATTTTGCAATAGCCGATTTCGCAATCGCCCTCGCGAAAAATCCCGGGAAAAACCACAACGTCAGGATTGTCTTCACCGACTGCGAGGAGCGCGGGATTGAGAGCGTTGCTCTTACCGGTTCGTACCAATTCGCGCCGGAGCTTATATCGGGCGCGTGGAAAAGCCGCGACGTTTTCGTTTTCGACGGGTGCGGGCGCGGGGATGTCGCTGTTCTCGGCGCGCCGGGAAAAATCCCGGGGTCGGCGACGCTTCAGGCGATGGTGAACAAGCTCCGCGACGTTTCCCTTTCCCTGCTCCAGTCCTCGTGCGAGCATTGGATGGAGCTTCCCATTCCGAAAAGCGACAATGCTGCTTTCATAGCGCGCGGCGTTCCTGCCGTCTGCTTCTGCGTCCTTCCGTCAGACGAGGCGGAGCTGTATGCGAAAAGCCTTTCCGCACGAAGCATAGTCCTTCCGCGAACGTGGCGCAATTTCCACAGTGCAGCCGACAATATCGGGAACGTCGACGAGGGCGCGTTCCTCATTACGGAAAAAATCCTCGCCGAAATAGCCGGTTTGAAACTGATGGCATGATGTCCCGCATTTTCAGGAACGGTCACGCAAGCGAGAACGAAAGCAGCTGACCGCCCGTCGAGAACGCGCGCTGCGTCTTCACCCCGAAAACGCTGTCGATGAATCCGCCCTCCGTGATTGTCGAGGGGCTTCCGCTTGCGGCGATGTTTCCGTCTTTCATCAATATTATGTTGTCGGCGAGTGACAGCGCCGCGTTTATGTCGTGCGCGACAAGCAGAATCGTCTTTCCCTCGTCCCTGAGCGACGAGAGCGTCCCCGAAAGCTCAAGCTGCTGCCGAATGTCGAGGAACGTCATCGGCTCGTCGAGGATGAGAATCGGGGTGTCCTGCGCGAGCGCCATCGCGATGTACGCTTTCTGCCGCTGGCCGCCGCTCAGTTTTTTCAGCTCGCGTTCGGCAAAATCCGAAATTCCCATGCGCGCCATCGCGTTCTCGGCGATTTTCGCGTCCTCCTTCGTGTATACGTGCGGGAAAGACGTGTGCGGGAACCGCCCCGCAAGGACAAGCCGACCGACAGTCACGTCGGGAATGCTCCTGCTTTGCGGGACGAATGCGATTTTGCGGGCGATTTCCCCGTCCTCGGAAAGCCCCTCGATTTCGATTGTCCCGCTCCAGGGGCGGATGAATCCGGCGATTGTGCGCAAAAGCGTCGTTTTGCCCGAGCCGTTCGGGCCGAGCACGACGGATGTTTTTCCGCGCGGAACTGTGAGCGATATGGAATGCAGTATCTCGTTTTCCGGCGAATGCTTTTCGTAGCCGGCGGAGAGTTTTTCAATTTTTATCATACGAACCCTTGTGTTTTTTCAGAAGAAGATGGAAGAAGAACAGCCCCCCGAGAACCGAGAGCATAACGCCGACAGGAAGCTCGTACGGGGAAAAAATCGTGCGCGAGAGCGTGTCGCAGAACAGGACGAGAATCGCCCCGAGAATCATCGACGTCACGAGAAGATGTCCCGTCCGCGATGACTGGGCGCTTTCGTGCGGGCAGAGCATCCGAGCGCAGTGCGGGACGATAAGCCCCACGAAACCGACGAGCCCCGCGACGCTTATTCCCGCCCCGCAGAGAATCGCCGCGAGAACGAGCGCCGCCGTCCGCGTAATCCCCACGTTGAGCCCGAGCGAGCGGGCCGTGTCGTCCCCGAGCGAGAGTATGTCGAGGCTGTTCCTCATGAGAATCGCTGCCGCGGATGCGAGAAGCGCGACTGTTGCCGCCGCCGCCATGACGTCAGCCTGAGTTTCCGCGAGGCTTCCGATTCTGAACGCGCTCCTCGCGTAGATTGTGTCCGGAAAAAGCGAATTCATCCCGTCCGTCAGCGCGGTGAGAAACGCGTTTGCGGCGATGCCTGAAAGAATCAGCGTGCCTTTTGACGTTCCGCCGGCTTTTTTTGCGATTGACGTCACGAGCACAAGCGACAGGAACGCGCCCGCGAACGCCGCGAGCGGAACGGACCACGCGGAGATGATTCCCGCCGCGGAAAATCCGACAACGGCAAGCCCCGCTCCCGCGTTCATTCCGAGAACGTTCGGGCTTCCGAGCGGGTTCTGCAACGTCGCCTGCACAAGCAGCCCCGCCGAGGCGAGCGAGCTTCCGCAGAGTACTGCCGCCGCTATTCTCGGGAGCCTGACATACGCGAGAATCCTGTATTCCGCCGATTCCCTGTCTGCGAGCGCGGAAAACAGCGATGTCGGGAAGAGGGGAACCGCGCCGACGCAGAGCGACATCACCGCGAGCGCGATGAGCAGTGCCGCGAGAAGTGCTGTCAGCCGCGCGAATTGCCCGCGCGCTTTTTTTTCGCCCATTTTTCTATTCTGAGAACGACGCGCCGATTGAATTCATCACGTCGAAGAAATGCGGGAAGCTGACGGAGCAGCATTCTGCGTTCTGCACGATGATTTTCGCGCCGTCGGGAAGGCCGAGTCCCATGCAGGCAAGGCTCATCGCCATCCGATGGTCATCGTAGCTTCTCGTTATGCCGCCGTGAAGCGCGAATGCTGGATTTTTCGAGCCGTCGGGAAGAATCGGCGAGTGGCCGCGGATGATGAGCGCGTCCTTTTTTTCCTCGATGTCAGCACCGAGCGCGGAAAGCTCCTTCGTCAGGACGGAAAGCCGGTCCGTCTCCTTCCTCCGGCAGACTTCCGCGTCCTCAAGGATGGTCGTTCCCTCCGTGAAGCATGCGGCGACCGCGAGCGCGCATATCGCGTCCGGGAACGGCGACATCTTTACGTGAAGCTCGCCGCCCGGAAGATGTTCCGTCGTGAGGCGCGATTTTTTGACGCGGAGCGTGCGCTCGTCGCGGTTCCATTCGATTTCGCCGCCTATCGATTTGAGGATTCCGACAATCGCGTCGTCGCCCTGCGTTCCGCTTCCGTCGATGTTCTCGATTGTTATCTCTGTCCCGTCGTCCGCAATCAGCGCGGCTACGAGCGGGAACGCCACGCCCTCCCAGTCGCTCGGGATTGTCGTCGAGAACGCTTTCGGATGCCTGTTTTCCTTCACTTCGATTTCCTTGAAGTCGTCGGATATCGTGCATTCGACGCCGACCGATTCGAGCCATTTCTGCGTCATCGTCAAATACGGCGTTTCCTTCGGGTTGGAGAGCGACAGCCTGATTCCGCCCTCGAGAAGCATTCCCGCTATCATCAGCCCCGATACGTACTGGCTTGAGATTTCGCCTTCCGTCTTCACCGTCCCGGATTTTATCGGCCCGCGTATGACCATCGGGCAGCCGTTCGCCCCCGGCCTCGTCACGAACGATTCCTTTTCCGAAAGCTGGTTCACTGCGTCGATTACGTGCAGAACAGGTCTTTTCCTGATTGAACTGTCGCCCGTGAAGACCGAATCGCCCGCGAACGTTGCCGCAATCGGAGAAAGGAAATAGAGGAGCGTCCCGGAATTCCCAACGTTTACGACGTCGTCGGGAAGATGGATGTCCTTTCCCGCGCCATTTACGGTCCATTCCGTTCCCGGCTCGCCTTCCGTCGACAAATTCAGGTTGACGTCCGCGCCTATAAGCGGAACGGCCGCCGCCGTCGACAGGCAATCCGCGCTCGGAAGCGGGTTCTTTATGTGCGATGTTCCGTCCGCGAGTGTCGCAAGGATAAGCGCGCGGATGGTATGCGATTTAGACCCAGGCACGACAACGGAACCTGAGAGACGTGCTTTCTTTGATATGATGTTCATGATTCGGGGATTTTACCATAATCGCGCTTGCTTGGTCATTCCTCGTTCTAAGTTCGGCCTTTGTTGTAGCAAGCGTGCGCCGGTGCGCGGGGCGCACCTTCCGTGGTTGGTGGGGCGCGTGATGGTTGTGATTCTCGCGTTCTGAGATTGCGCTTGCTGGGGCTTTTCTCGTTCTAAGTTCGGCCTTTGTTGGAGCAAGCGTGCGCCGGTGCGCGTGGCGCACCTTCCGGTGTGGAGTGGGGCGCGTGATGAAAATTTTTCCGTTCGGAGTTTGCGCTTGCTGGGCTTTTCTCGTTCTAAAATCGGCTTTGTTGTAGCAAGCGTGCGCCGGTGCGCGGAGGGCAGTTTTTGATATATTGTAAACCTTTTTGATTGTTTTATTAAGTTGACAATCTATTTTTATCTTTTTATACTTTCCGAAAAAATGTGAGGCAACTGTGTTCAGCATAAAAATGCGCTCAAGTCTGGGCGGGAAAAACGGTGTCGGCGGAAAGCATATTTCTGGAGCCGAGCGGATTGTAAAATCTTGTGATGTAGAAAAAACAGTTTCATCTCTTTTGAAGCGGGCAAGGAATCACGAGCGGGGAAAGGCAGATTTCATCAACTTAAAAATCCAGGAAGTAAACGAAAACGAGGCTGTCAGAGTTCCGCTTTTAAAAATCACTTCAAAAAAAACTTCATCAAAATCAGAGGGAAGGTCTTTTGCAAAGTCCGAGCTCTTAAGAATCGGTGTCTCAGAAAACGCCGTAAAAAATGCCTTTGAGGCCCTTGAAAGCCTTTCCGACTCCTTGCGGGGAGCAATTGTCCTTGATGCAGATTCTGGCGAACGGCTCGACAGCTTTGGAATGAGGGGTGTGCGCTGCTCAAACATGGATGTTGCCGACAAAGACGAATACGAAAAAAAACTTTCAGAACTCGGAATGGCAGGGGAACATGCGCGAGAGGCTCTTGTACTTGCTTCAAAAGTTGCACATGCAAAAGGAGCCGTGGCTGAGCTTTGCTGGTCAGACGATCCGAATTATGTTACGGGTTATGTCGCTTCTCAAAAATTCGGCTACACAAGAATTTCTGTCATGAAGGATTTGGGAGATTATGTGGGCGGCCGTGTCTTTTTTGTGCGACTTCCGATTGATTTGGATTATTACATTGACTATTTACAAAATCAAGTTGTGCTGGTGGAAGTATGAGCAAGAATTTATTCATCACGGGAACAGGAACTGACGTTGGAAAAACCTTCGTCTCAGCCTTGATTGTAAAAAAACTTTCAGAAAAGGCAAAGTCCGGCTACTTTAAGGCGGCCATGAGCGGAAACGAGCGTGCAGAAAACGGCTCTTTGATTCCGGGCGACGCAAAATTCGTAAAAGAGAGAGCAAAAATCGCACAGAGCCTTGAATCAATGTGCCCTTATGTCTACGAGAACGCCTATTCTCCCCATCTTGCATCAAGAATCGAAGGAAATCCCGTGAATTTTGAAGTAGTAAAAAAGAATTTCCTTTCGCTTCAAGATGAATTTGACTTTCTTACCGTGGAAGGAAGCGGCGGAATCCTTTGTCCGATTGATTTTGACAAGAGTGGCAGCCGAAAAGCAATTTTTCTTGAAGACGTGATTTCTTCCCTCAATCTGGATTCTGTAATCGTTGCGGATGCGGGGCTTGGAACGATAAATTCCCTTGTGCTGACAGTGCGCTACATGGAATCAAAAAATCTCGGAATCAAAGGAATGATTTTCAATCACTTTCATCCCGGAAACATCATGGAAGAAGACAACATCTTCATGTGCGAAAAACTCACTGGCCTAAAAACTTTGGCCTGCGTCAAAGACGGGGATCAAAATCTTGAAATCGACTTTGAAACTTTAAGCGGGCTTTACAAATGAAAATCTCTGAAATCAAAAATGCGCTCAATCAAATAGAAGAAAACAAAAATCTCCGCAGCGTGAAAGACTTCCGCATGCTTTCGGCGACAAAGGCTGTGGACGAAAATCAGAAAGAATTCACAGTTTTTTCATCGAACAATTATCTGGGGCTTACCCATGAAAAAAGCGTGATTGAAGCGGGAAAGTCTGCTCTTGCCTTTGGAAGTGGCTCCACCGGTTCGCGTCTTACAAGCGGCTCTTCATTTGAGCTTTCACTTCTTGAGAAAAATCTTGCGGATTTTAAAGGAACGGAAGATGCCCTTGTTTTTAACACCGGCTACATGACAAATCTGGGCGTTTTGTATGCCCTTGCTGACAAAAAAAGCGTTATTTTTTCCGATGAGCTGAACCATGCTTCGATTATCGACGGATGCAGAATCAGCGGGGCAAAAGTTCTGGTCTACAGGCACAACGACATGAAAGACCTTGAAAGACTTCTGGCGGGGCTAGGAATCCCGGATAGCTTTCAGATTTTTGTCGTCTCTGACGGAGTTTTCAGCATGGACGGTGATATTGTAAACCTTCCGGCCCTTCTTGAATTAAAAGCAAAATACAATTTTTGCCTGATTATTGACGATGCCCATGCGCTTGGAGTAATCGGCGAAAAAGGTCACGGAACTGCCGAATATTACGGACTTGACGGAAAATCGTGTGGAATCGACATTCAGATTGGAACTTTGAGCAAGGCACTGGCGGCAGAGGGAGGCTATGCGGCTTCTTCAAAACTAATCTGCGACTATCTTAGAAATAAATCCCGTCCCTTTATTTTTTCGACGGCTTTGCCTCCATGCGTGGCAGCATCCGCAAACGAAGCCCTCAACATTCTCAAAAGAGACGGAAAATCTCTGGTCGAAAAACTGAACTTCAACACAAGGCTCATGCGAAATCTTCTTGAAGATGCGGGCCTTCCGCTTGTCAAAGGCACAACGCCGATAATTCCGATTGTTCTTGGAGAAACAGAAAAAGCCCTGCTTTTTTCCAGCGAGTGCCTCAAAAACGGAATCCTTCTTTCTGCAATCAGACCGCCTTCGGTGCCGGAGGGAACTTCAAGAATCCGCCTTACAGTCACGGCTGCACATTCAGAAAAAGAAATCAGAGACTGCGCAAAAATAATTTCAGAACTTTGGAGAAAACTATGATTTGGTATCCTTACGCCCAGATGAAAACTCTCAAAACGCCTTACAAAGTCATTGATGCCCAGGGCGTTTATTTACAGACTCAGGACAAAAAACTGATTGACTCGATTTCCTCATGGTGGTGCATGATTCACGGCTACAAAAATCCTGAGCTGAACGAGGCGATGAAAGAGCAGATTGACAGGTTTTCCCACTGTATGCTTGCAGGATTAAGACACGAAAGCGTTGAAAAACTTTCCGAAAAACTGGAATCCTATCTTCCCGGCGACTTGAACTATTATTTTTTCTCTGATTCAGGAAGCGTGGGCGTGGAAGTTGCACTAAAAATGGCCTTTCAGTTCAACAAAAACCGAGGCTCAAAACGAAAAAAAATCTTCTCCCTCAAAAATGCTTATCATGGCGACACTTTCATGACCATGGCCGTTGGCGACGACGAAGACTATCACTCAGCCTTTCCAAAAAATCCTGATGTGATTCACATTCCGACCAACATCGAAGACCTTGAAAAGACTTTTTCTGCTTTCGGCGAAGACGCAATCTGCTTTATCGTGGAGCCGCTTTTGCAGGGAGCGGGCGGTTTCCGCATGTATGACATTTCATTTTTGAAAAAAGCCCGCGAACTGTGCGACAAATACGACGTGGTGCTGATTTTTGACGAAGTTGCCACAGGTTTTGGACGCACAGGAAACCGCTTCGTCTCGGATTTGGTTTTGCCGGACATCCTCGTTCTTGGAAAAGCCCTCACAGGCGGCTACATCGGCCACGCCCTCACTGCGACAAACAAAAAGATTTTCGAAGGCTTTTACGGCGACGAGCAGAGTCTTGCTTTCATGCACGGCCCGACCTTTATGGGAAACCCGGTTGCCTGTTCCCTTGCATTAAAATCAATCGAAATCTTTGAGCGGGAAAATTACATCGAAAAAATCAAAAAAATAGAAGAAATCGCAAAAAGGGAACTCCTGGGCTTTGAAGATGAGCGCATAAAAGAAATCCGCGTGATGGGCGGCTGTTTCTGCATTGAAGTAAAGGAAAGCCAGACAATCAAAGGCTTTACGGAATTCGCCTATGGGCGCGGAGTTTTTGCCCGCCCCTTCGTCCGCTACATTTACGGAATGGTTCCTTACATCATCACGGAAGAAGAGCTGGTCAAAATCACTGACACAATGAAAGCGTGGTTCAGGGAACGATAGAAAGCGACTCTGAAGGTGATTCATCAAAATAGACACGCAAAAAAAACGCGCCCGGCGTAATCCGAAAAGGACTGACCGGGCGCGTCGTTCAAACGCTCA
This sequence comes from Treponema saccharophilum DSM 2985, assembly GCF_000255555.1. Taxonomy (GTDB): domain Bacteria; phylum Spirochaetota; class Spirochaetia; order Treponematales; family Treponemataceae; genus Treponema_D; species Treponema_D saccharophilum. Next base: position 6,609 of record NZ_AGRW01000039.1, on the reverse strand, counting down.
AGGATGAGCGTCCATGAGGCTTACGCTCTCTTCAGGTGGATTGCGAATCCGCCGACCTCTTTGTCGAGGTAGACGACCTTGAGCGGAGAGGCGTTCTCTTTGCCCATCCACTTTGCGGTCTCCATGACGGGGCTGAATCCGTAGGGCTTGAGGAATGCGAGCGCGCGCTCGACGTTGTTGCAGACCATCGAGATGTGTCCGCATGTTCCGCGTCCGTTCTGCTTCATAATCTCGACCTGCTCTGAGGCGAAGATTGAAGAGTTGCCGAATTTTGAGGCGAATCCGAAAAGCTCGAACTGCTTCGCGATTTCCTTGGCCTCTTCCTCGTTCTTCGCGTTGATTCCCATGTGGTCGATGTGGAAGTTGTGCATTGCCTTCACGGCGTCCTTACAAATCTGGGTGATTTCGTCCCACTTCTCGCCCTCGATGAGCGGCTTCTTGACCATCCATGTTCCGCCCATGCAGAGGATGTTCTTGCGTTTCGCGTATTCGCCGACGTTCTCAGTCGTGACGCCGCCTGTCGGCATGAACGTGCACTGCGGGAACGGTCCGCCGAAGTCGTCGATGATTTTGTATCCGCCCTTGCGCTCAGCCGGGAAAAGCTTGAGGTGCGTGACGCCCTTGTTGATGCACGCCGTGATTTCTGACGGGTTTGAGATTCCGGGCATTGTCGGGATGTTGTTCTTGATGCACCAGTCAACGACGTCGGGGTTGTATCCCGGGCTGACGATGAATTTCGCGCCTGCTTTTACCGCGCGCTCTGCCTGCTCAACGTTGAGGACTGTTCCGGCTCCGACGAGCATGTTTGGTTCTGCCTTTATCATTGCCTCAATCGCTTCTGCCGCGCATGCTGTCCTGAACGTGACCTCCGAGGCGGGAAGACCGCCCTTGACGAGCGCGTGCGCCAAATCGGCCGCCTTTGAAGCGTCCTCGATTGCGACTACCGGGATGATTCCGATGTCGCGGAATGTGTCATAAATGTCTGCCATTCTTGGACTCCTGTATAAGATTTGCTAACTTCTTAAAATGATAGAGCAAACATTTTCTTTAGTAAATGTGCGAATTGCGGAGGAATTTGTAATAAACCTACCAATAGCCGAATTTATTTTTCGCCCATGTCCGCGATGTCCCACAGCTCGATTGTCGCGTCCTGAAAATTCGAGAAGCACAGCGTCTTCCCGTCAGCGCTTATGTCAAGCCCCGTCGGCTGGTTTCCCCCGGGAATTTCCGCGGCGATTTCCATCGTTTTCGTGTCGATTGCGACAATCTTCCCGTTTTCCGGGCTTCTTTTCGTGTAGTCTGCCGGATTGTTCCTCCCGCGGCACGAGACGAAAAGGATGTTTCCCTTTCGTGCGAGCGTGTTCGGGTTTTTGGCGACTTTTGTCTTCCGCTTGATTGCGAGCGTTTTCAGGTCGATTTCGTAGACCGAGGCGTGGAACATGTCCGTGACGAACGCATTCGAGTCCGTTCCGAGGACGATGTGGCGCATCGCGGCTTTCTCCACCGAAACTTCTGCCGTTTTCGTTCCGTCCTCCGTGCTGAATTTCTGAATTTTCCCGCCGTCGAAGCACAAAACGACAAGGGCGCCGCCGTTTTCCGTGAACGCGATTCCCCTCGGTGCCGACGACGTGCGGATTTTCCGCACAACGCGCCCGCTTTCGTAATCGATGAGCGACACGTCGTTGCTGACCCAGTTCGAGACTGCGAGAAGCGATTTTTCCGCGCTCCACGAAATGACTTTCGGCCACGTTCCGCCCGTTTTTATCGTCCGCCGGTAGCCGAAGTCGGGGAGGGCGAACTCGTGGATTTCGCCCGTCGTCATCTGCGACACGAAGAACGCGTCCTTTTCGGGGATGAAAAGCCCCTCCGCGAATCCTTTCCGTCCCGCGCGCGGCGGGCTGACCCGCTTTTCCGCGGCGCTTTTTTCGATTCGTATGATGTCGAACCCGTTGTCGTCCAGGAGCGGGACTACAATCCGTTTCCCGTCCGGCGCGAACAGGACCTGCTTCGGTTGTTTCCCGCATTCTATCGTCGCAATCCGCTCCGTTCCTGTCGCGTCCGCCGCAAATGCGATTGCCGCGCATATGATAGCCGTGATTTTTCTCATGACAATGATGATACAAGAAAACGCCCTCGCCGTCCGCGATTGCGTTTTTTGACGGAGGTTTGCCTGGCTCCGGCGATTTTTTCCCAAAAATGAAGGTTGTCAGAAGAGCTCTTCCGCGAAGTAATCGAAGGCGGACGTTTCTGTTCCGCTACTTCCGGCATGTTCGGCGCGAAAATCGATTTTTGGATTTTTTTTCCGTACAAAACTGAAGAACGATTTCATTTTGCGGGTGTGGGGATAATGGTCTATCGTGATTTTCAGGACTTCCTCCTTGTAGCCGAATTCGGGGATTCCCCTGTAGAAAATCAGGAATACATCGACGCGCTCCTTTCTGTATCTGTGCGCCGTATAGTGCACGATGCTGCTGATTTTCTCGTATGGAACGGAACCGGCGCGTTCATGCTTCACGCAAAAGGAATCGTCCCCGTATTCGATTTTCCAGAAGAGGGCGCTGAAAAACCTGTACAAGAAATACAGGAATATGACCGCCGCCATAAAAACGGGGCGGATGTCGATTTCGCGGATTCGTCTGATTTTGCCGGCATCGTTTGCGGCGGCGGCCGTTATTATCGAAGAATAATCCGTTTGCTCGGCGAAGAAAAAATCTCTTTTTAAAATCACGAGAACAGCCGCCGCAATCAAAATGATTCCCCAAAAAAATGCCTGGAGCCGCTTTTGAACGGCTGCCGGCGCGAAATTTCCGTTTTCTTTTTCCATTTCCATCAATTCCGACCGATGATTCGCGCGCGGAATCTACTTTCCGTACCGGTAATTCGCCACCGCAATCCAATTCTGGCCGTTGCCGGGAACTTCCTCGACTATGAATTCGACGATGTATGCTCCGGGCCTGATGTTCCTGTATGCGATGATGGCGCTCAGTTCCTGGCTGCGGGACGGGATGAAATCGACTTCCCGGTCGGTGGTATAAATCCGGCATTTCTTCATCAGCTCCTTGTTCTGCTCGTATTCCGACTCGGAGGTGAAAACGATGTAGCCTCTGAACGTGCTCTCTTCGGCATAGTCCTTCCCAGCCGTGTTGTAGATTTCATAAGCGCCGAGACACGTGGCCGCGGCAAAGAAAAGCAGGAGCGCTGCGATGCGTTTTTTCATATAATCTCCTTATGAAAAGGATACGCTGAAACGGTCGAAAAGGCTAAGGAAAAATCGCGAAGTTTTTGCTGGCGGCACGGCGCACGGTGTAACTGTCGGCTTTTTTCGGGTAGAATGGACGAATCGAAATGGCTACGGCACGAGAGGTTTGATGAAATGAAAAGTCTGAAATCACTTAACTACGGAATTGTCGGATTGGGAATAATGGGCGGCTCGTTCGCGAAGGCGATTCGGTTGAACATCCTGAGCCAGAACGGCTCCACCGGAAAGATTCTCGCGTGCAACAGGAGCACGGCGTGCCTGAGCCAGGCGCGGGCGGAGGGAATCGTTGACGAGACGTTCGAGAGCAGCCGCGTGCGGGAGATGCTCCCAGAATGCGATGTCCTGTTCGTGTGCCTGTATCCGCATGCGACGCTCGATTTTCTCCGGGACAACCGCGATTTCTTCAAGCCGGGGGCTATCGTCACTGACATTTCAGGCGTCAAGGGAATTTTTGAGGAGAAGCTTCCCGAAATCCTGCGCCCGGACGTCGATTTCATAATCGGGCACCCCATGGCGGGCGGCGAGAAGGAAGGATACGCGAATTCCCGCGCCGAATTCTTCGTGAACCACAACTACATCCTCTGCGCGCAGCCGTTCAACAAGGAGGATGACCTTGAGCTCATGCGCGCGCTCATACGCGACATGGGGTTCACCCGCATAACGGAGACGACGTGCGACATCCACGACTACAAAATCGGTTTCACGAGCCAGCTCTGCCACGTCATCGCGAGCGCGCTTGTGCAGAGCGCTGAAAGCCCGGACATAACCGCGTTCGGCGGCGGCAGTTTCGAGGATTTGACGCGCATCGCCATGATAAACGCGCCCCTCTGGTCCGAGCTTTTTATCTCCAACAAGGAGAAGCTCGTCGCGCACATCGAGAATTTCGAGCGCGCCATGGACGAATTCAAGCGGGCAATCCGCGACGGCGATGATGACGCGCTCAGGCGTATCCTTTCCGACACGCGCGAGAAACGGCTTGCGATGGGCGCAATCCGCACAATCGTGAAGAACTAACGCGTATTTTCTGGTATACTGCTTTTTTGTGAATCGCGGGCTTCTCTTTGCCGATAATTTAAGACGGCGCGTTTTTCCTTTTCCGCGTTTTTGTTCGGTTCCGCGCGGGGACGGGAAATTCCGTCTGGAATGAGGCATGATGTTCCGCATTCTGATAAATGGCGGGGGCTGTCCGAAAAGTATTGTCATGATGAACAGTATTTTATGGAAACGAGTTCGGAATGACATTGTGCAACGAACTTATTGGATGCCCCTTCCGAACAGGGCTGGCCGGTATTCTTCGCTATCGCTCAAGCAGGAACCGGACAGAATCAATGAAAATTATTTGCTCCGTTTATCGGTTCGGGGCGTGGAATGCCGGAAAAACCGGATTCCGTGGGAGTTTTTATGGATAACAGAATATTGGATGAATCAATCAGGCGCGTTCCCGATTTCCCCAAGAAGGGAATCCTTTTCTACGACATAACGAGCGTGCTTACGAATCCAGAGGCGTTCAAGTGGTGCCTCGACAAGATGCTTGAGATATATCGCCCGAAAAAAGAGGACGGGACGATAAACGCAATCGCGTCCGTCGAGTCTCGCGGCTTCCTGTTTGCCGCCCCGCTCGCGGAGAAACTTTCCCTTCCGCTCGTCCTCATAAGGAAGAAGGGCAAGCTTCCCGGCGAGGTTTTCCGCGCCTCGTATGATTTGGAATACGGCTCGGCGGAGATTGAGGTGCACAAGGCCGACGTTCGCGCCGGGCAGAAATTCCTCCTCATCGACGACCTTATCGCGACGGGCGGGACGCTCGATGCGGGAAAGCGGCTTATGCAGATGGCGGACGCGGAAGTCACGGAGATTTTCGGAATCATCGGTCTTCCCGACCTCAAATTCAGGGAGGCGCTCGCGCCCGTTAACGTTACGACGCTGATTGATTATCACGGGGCGTAACGTGTACTACGTTTGTATCGACCTTGAGATGGGCGAGGTCGAGCACGGGGGAGTTTCGGCGCAGTTTCCGTTGAGCCATGAGGTCATCCAGATTGGCGCCGTCATCCTCGACGACCAATTCCATTTCAACGGCGGGGACGATTCGTTTTCCATGTTCGTCCGTCCCGCCCATTCTTCGATAACGCCCGCGATTTTCGAGCTTACGGGAATTTCCGACGACATGCTCGCCGGCGCCTGCTCGTTCGAGACCGCGTTCGGGCGCTACTGCGAATGGGTGAGGGCGCGTACGGGCGGCGGAAAATTCACGACGTTCTGCTGGAGCGCGCGCGATTACGTTCAGCTCCGCGATGAGATTTCCGCGAAGGCGGGGCACCGCTCCGATTTGTCAGGGAATCTCGATACGTTCGTTGACCTTCAGCGGTCGTTCAGCGATATCCTCGGGACGCGGACTGCCGTCTCGCTTGAGAAGGCTGTCGAATTCTGCCACGAGAAATTCGAGGGGCGCGCCCATTCCGCCGTCGTCGATGCGTTCAACACCGCGGTCGTCCTCAACAAAATCGCGCGCGCGCCGGGGCTGGGCGTTTCGTTCCCGCTGATACGCGGCATGGAGCGCGGAAAAATCGAGGAGGAACGGATGCGCGAGGCGAGGGAGTCCACCGAACTTGAAAGCAGCCTCCGCTCGACGTTCGGCGCGTATCTCCCGAAGGAGCTTCTCGACAGCTTCGGGCTTTCCGACGAGAACAGCAAGGTTCAGGCGGAGAAGGAAAAATCGCTAGCTGTCGACTATTCGACTTACATTCCGATGAACAAGCTCGACCGGAAACTCCTCCGCCGTCAGGAAAAGCTCCTCAAGATGACTAAGAAGCTCCCGCTCGAAATCCAGCACCAGATTGCGAACCACCATCCGTCGCTCAAATATTCGATACCACCCTCAAAATGGATGGGCTTCTTCGTAAAAATGCTGTACCTGAAATCGGATATGTATCAGCGCTTGCGCTTGCCCGGGGATTTTCCGTTCTGAAGCTCGCCTTCGGTGCGGCACGTGCGCCGGCTCTTTCCCCTGAAAAATCCCGAAAAACAGCTCCTCATTTCCGGGCGGAATTCCGCTCCGCATCCGCCCGTTCCGAAAAACGAATAGCCCGTGTACAAAAATCGCGCACCTTCCCTTAAAAAAATCCCGTAAGCCAAACAACCCTTGCAGGTCGGCACGCCAGCTCCGCATCCGCACGTTCCGAGAAACGAATGACCCGCGTGAAAAAATCGCGCACCTTCCCTTAAAAAAAATTCCCGTAAGCCAAACAACCCTTGCAGGTCGGCACGCCAGCTCCGCACCCGCACGTTCCGACGAATGAATGACCCGCATGAACAAAATCGCGCACCTTCCTATGGAAAAAAAATTTCCCGTA
>NZ_AGRW01000040.1 GCF_000255555.1 Treponema saccharophilum DSM 2985 | reverse complement strand
TGGGGCAAGCGTGCGCCGGTACGCGCGGGGGCGCGTGCCTACCGTGGCGGATGCGCGCGTGTTGATGGGGATTTGCCCGTTCTAAGAAGCGCTTGCTTGTTCCCTTGCCCGTTCTAAGTTCGGCTTAGTCGTAGCAAGCGTGCGCCGGCACGCGCGGGGGCGCGTGCCTACCGTGGCGGGGGGGGACGCGGATTGCCTAGTCTTTGCCCGTTCTAAGATTGTCTTGGTTGTAGCGTGCGTGACGACAAAAAAACGCCCTCCCCGAAAAGAGGAGGGCGCTTTCGTAATAGCCGGACGTTAGTTCTTTGCTGCCTTGATGCCGTCAAGTGCGGCGTTCAGGAGCGTGGGGAAGAAGAACGTGTGGGCGGTGCGGTCATAGAAGCCGAAATGCTCGCTCACGTCGCCGTTTTCCGGAATCTCCGTGGAGCCGTTGTCCCAGAGGATGGCGGTTATGCCGTTCTTCTTGGACGTCTCGAAGTAGTAGCGGTACCATGCCTCGCGCTCGGGGAGGTTGTTCTTGTTCGTCGCGCCGCACTCGCCGATTACGACGGGGACGCCGTTCTTCACGAACTTGCCGTTGAGCGCCTCGAACGTTCCCTTGAGACCGTCGCGCGCTTCCTGAGTGAACTTTGAGATGCCCGGGTTCTCTCCGGCGAACGGCCACGGGTCGTACATGTGGACGGAGATAATCGCGCGGTTCTTCGCTGAATCGGCGGGAAGGTGGAACGTGTCCGCCATCGCCGCCCACGGCTGCGCGACGTATCCCGGAATCATGAGGAAGCGGTCGGCGTTTTTCCCGCCGCTCGCGCGGATTGTCTTGATGCAGGCTTCCTCAAGCTCGATGACGATTCCCTGTGCCTTCGCGCAGTCGGGATGGCCCGCGTCGTACCACCATTCGCGCTCGTGGCCGACAAGGCGCGGCTCGTTGAGGAGCTCGAATATGAGGTGCTCGTCGTACTCGTTGTTGAACGTCGCGGCGACCTGCTCCCAGACCCTTGTGAGGAACGCGACAGAGCGCTCCTTCGCGGCTTCCGTCGGGTAGTACCCGCGTCCCATCTCGAAATCCTCGCTCGGGGCGGTGTCGTGGTGGACGTTGATGATGACGTAGAGCTTCGCCTTTATCGCCATGTCCACGACTTCCTTGCAGCGCTTGAGCCATGCCGGGTCAACGGTGTTGTTCCCGTCGATGATGTGGTTGTGCCACGTTATCGGAATCCTGACCGCGCCGAATCCTGCCTTCTTCAGCCCCTCGAACATGTCCGCGGTCGTTTTTGGCTGACCCCAGCACGTCTCCGACTCGATTCCGAGGTTGTCGTCGCTCCAGGCGTCGAGCGTGTTCCCGAGGTTCCAGCCGATTTTCATCTCGTCTACGATTTTCTGTCCGTCGACTTCCGGTGCCGGCGCGGGCGTGCTTGCGCATGATGTCGCGGCTACCGCCAATGCTGCGGCAAGCGTTGCCGCCACGGCAGACCGAACGAATCTTTTCATAATGCATCCTCCTATTTTTTTGCGGCGTCATCGTGTTCCGCCGCTCATGCGCTCCACCGTAACACGGTTTTTTGTCGGCGCGATAATAATTTTTTCCGTCATTTGCCAAAAAATTGCATTTTTCTTTCGCGGCCGGGCTTTTCGCGCGCGCTTGATTTTGTCGGGCGAAAAAGCTATCATCCGAATCCTGCATCGGGATTGAATCTCGGAACATTCCCTCCGTGTCTCATGCGCCATCTTTCCGGCGTAGTTTAACAATCTTTGCAAATCCATTTTTGAGGCAAGGAGTTTTTATTATGCCCAAATCGCTTTTTCAGGAAATTGTTTTCACAATCATCATGGTTTTCTTCATGGTCTACGCGCTCGTCTGCTACAACATTTCGCTCGCGACGGGCGGCATGTCGAACGCCGTCTTCCTCGGCGCGTTCCGCGAGCTTCCGATAATGGCGCCGATTGCGTTCGTCCTCGACATGCTCGTCGCAGGCCCGCTCGCAAAGCGCTTCACGTTCCGGATTTTTGACCCCAAGAGCGACAAGCCGCTTTTCATCATTCTCTCGATTTCCGTCTTCTCTGTGATTTTCATGTGCCCGATGATGAGCCTGTGCGCGACGCTGATTTTCAAGGGCGGGTTCCAGCGAGAGGCGGCCGCCGTGTGGCTCCAGACAACCGCGATGAATTTCCCGATGGCGTTCTTCTGGCAGCTCTGCTTTGCCGGCCCGATTGTCCGCAGGATTTTCTCGCTCGTCTTCCGCAACCGCTGATAGCCGCCCCGTCGATTTGCCGCCGGAAACAGTTTTTGTTGCGTGTCTACTTTTTTTTTATATAATGGTTCCATTCTTTATAAGGAGGAGTCACTATGAAAAAGTTGGCAAAATCAATCCTGGCGGCGGGGGCGGTCTGCATCGCGCTTTCCTTCGCGGCTTGTTCCGAAGACGACGAAGATGACGGAACGCCCGAAACGAAAGTCGAGCTTCCCGCGAGCAAGGGAGAAAACCCGTTCACCGGAAAATCGTGGAAAAAGGAATCTTCTGGGGAAGGCTATTCTGCTTCAACTACGTACGCGTTCGAAAGCGGGACTGTGACGAAGACAGATGCATGGAATGATGGCGAGGATTCCGGCAATAGCGAGACGACGTACAAATACACGTACGACGCGGACAAATCGCTCGTCTATCTTGCGCCCTCAAAGTTTTCCGGAACTGCGCAGGACGGAAAAGAATACAGCTATTCAAGCGTCAGCGAGGCAGAAGCTCTGCTGAAAGAATATGGATATACGGGCGACAATTTTGCTGCGGAAAAAGCCGGGTTTGCAGCAGATTTTGCGACAAAGACCGTGTACAAGTACGAGATTGCGGACAAGGCGCTCAAGCTTACGGAATACTTCGACGGGACGTTCCCGATAAGCGTGGAATTCGGTCGTTATGATTCCGAGAGCGGTCTTGCGATTTGGCTTTTAGGCGGTAAAATTTCAGTTTCCAAAAATTCCGAAGAGGGCGGGGAAGAAAAGTATTCCGTCTATCCTACGTTCGAAGGCGAAACGTTCAGCGGAACCGTCTACTCAGTCGGCGAGGACGAGGAGACCGATAGCCGCACGTTCACCAGTGTGGGCACGGTATCCGGGACTTATGCTGCTTCCGGCACCGGAACGGAAGGCTGCACGGTAAAAATCACATTCACCGCGATTCCGGATTCGATAAGCATAGTGGCTAAGAACACGGAATATACCCTCACGCAGGAGACAGGGGAAGACACATACACGCTCGTAGAGTAGCGCGCAGAAGCAAAAACAGCCCGCCGTTTGGGGATTTCCCATTTGGCGGGCTGTTTTTGTTTCCTGAATACGTCTTATTTCTGCGCCTCGTCGAGCATCCTGTACTGGGCATTTATCTCGGCGAGGATTGCCGTTCCGCCCTGCTTGTTCCACTGGTCGAACGCGTCCTGAAGCCCCTGCTCGTTGATTTCTCCGCAGATATATTTCGTCCGCGCCTCGTCAATCAGCTTGTCGAGCGACGCGCCCGATTTTGCGTATGTTGGCGAATTCACGAGGAACGACAGCGCGGGGTTGAACACGGCGTGCCGCTCGTTCTCCTTCAGGACGGAAAGCTCCTTGATTTTCCTGTCGTTCTGCTGTATCGACGGTTTCGCGTCGGAAAGCATGTGCGGTATGAAGCACTGCGTCTGGTTGAGCGCGGAATAATCCTTCGACGACGCCTTGTCGCCGTTGGGGACGATGTATCCCCGCTCGTTGAGCGTGTAGTTCACGTCTTTCATTCCGTATCCCGCGAGGACAATCATCTCGTCGTCGCACATTTTGTCGAGGTAGCGGAGGCACGACTCGACCTGCTCGCGCGTTGCCGCCGCCTTAGTTATCGCGAGGAATCCGTTGTATCCGCTTGTCGCGAGCGTGCGTCCGTTTATCGGCCCGACGAGCGTCATCTGCGCTGTTTTTGACGGGTCGACCACGGAAGGCGTCTTCGAGTTGATGAACGAATCCCAGATGCGGCGGCTTCCGTCCATTACGTCGATGAACATTCCCGCCTCGCCTTTCTTCACCTGGTCCTGCCATTTCTTGCTCTCGCGGCTGCGCCAGTCGCGGGGGATAAAACCCTCGTCGTAGATTCTGCGGAACCAGTCGAGCGCGTCCTTGTACTCGGCTGTCTGGTGGATGGGGATGATGTTCCCGTTCTGCTCGACCCAGCCGTTCCCGCAGCCGAACCATGTCTGCATGATGTCGAACGGTCCCGTGTAGTTGCACATCGCAAGGGCGAACGTGTCGTCGATTCCGTTTCCGTCTGGGTCGCCTTCCTTGAACGCCTTCATCATGTTGTAGACGTCCTCCGGCGTGCGCGGCTCGCCCAGCCCGAGCTTCTCCGCCCAGTCCGTCCTGTACGCGAACCCGTTCCTGCCGATGTCGCGCGCCTTGTAGAGCCCCACGAGCTTTCCGTTGACCTCAAGGCTTTTGCAGACGTTCTTGTTCGCCTTCGACAGGTTCGGGAATTTCTCGGAATCCCAGATGAATTCGTTGAGGTCCCAGAAAAGCCCCTTGTTCGCGGCGGCGACGATGGTCTGATCCATTTTGTTGATGTGCATTATCATCGGAAGCCCGGATGATGAGCCGAGCAGCGATTTCACCTTGTCGTTGTACTGGTCCATCGGTATGAACTGGAACTGCACCGATTCGCCCGTCCAGCGCTCCATCGTCGAGATGACGCGGTCGGAGTGTGGCCCGGCAAGCGGGTTTCCCTCCGTGTCGACGAGCATGAACGTTATTTTACCTTTTGACGAATTCTTTTGCGTCTCCCTGCATCCCGATATCGAAAGAAGGCAGACTGCGGCAATGACCGTGACAAAAAAATGCTTCATGCGGATGTTCTCCAAATAAAAATAGAATTGTATGGAATGAGCCAAAACCATTGCATCATAAATCCATAATGGCGACCTCCGCAAGAAGAGGGCAGTGCGTTTTGGGAATATTCCGTCATAAAAATCGTTTTTTTGTCAAAAAAATGAAGTTTTCCGGGGGATTTTTCTTCTTAAAATAGACTTGGAGGATAAAAATATATCAAAAAACTATTTGAAATATTATTATTCTGTCATAACCGTGATTAATTTTATAAAAAACCGTTTTTTTTTATATTAAAATAAATAAACATGACTTAGAATGATATTATGCGCAGTTTGAAATCAAAGTTGCTTGTAGTAATAATATCTGTCGTTGTCTTGTCGAACGTCCTTATCGGTATGGTTTCGCAAATAGTATCGCTGAACGTCGTCACGAAATCCGTGAATGAGAATCTTTCAAACGTCGCCTCGAAAATCGCATCGGAAATTTACGCGGTGAACGAGAAGCAGTTTTCTATGATGGAGTCGCTCGCCACCCAGCCGTTCATGAAGAATCCGGACGTCTCGCTTGAGGAAAAGAACGATGCTGTCGGCGCCATTGCGCGGCGCAACTTGACGAAATTCAAGAACGTGAGCTTCATCTCGAAGGAAGGACTTACGTATTCGCTCGGACATACGCTCCAGAATTCCGCGGGCGAGAAATTCTTTCAGGAGGCGATGGGCGGCTCGCGCGTCGTCCTCGACCCGGTGTTCGACAAGGCGGCGGGGCAGACGCTCATGTATTACGCCGTGCCCGTCTACAACGCGCACCACGTCCCGCAGGGAGTCATCGCCGCGATAACGTTCGGAGACACGCTCTCGCAGATTGTGTCCGTCATGCAGGTGGGAAAGAATTCGCATCCTGTTGTCGTCAACATGAAGACGGGCGCGATAATCGGAAGATTCGAGGGGGAGGGCGGTTCCGTCAGCATCCCGAGCGACATAATGCTCGATTTGCGCGCGGGAAGGAAAGGCTCCGCCTCGTACAAGGATTCGTCCACGGGGCAGCGCATGACGTGCGCGTTCCGTCCCGTCGGCGAGAACTGCGACTGGGCGGTGTTCTGCGCCGCACCGTATGAGGACTATTTCGGCGGGCTGACGCTCCTCTCGAAGCTCATTCCCATAATCCTTGCGCTCACCGTGTTTTCGGCGACCGTGGCGTGCGTCATCCTCCTTTCGAGAAGCCTCCGCCCGCTCAAGAACGTTGACGGCTCGATTCACGAAATCGCGACGGGAAACGCCGACCTCACGAAGAGAATCGACGTCAAGACGAAGGACGAGATTGGCTCCGTCGTCAATGGTTTCAATATTTTCGTCGGCAAGCTCCAGGCGATAATCTCGCAGGTCAAGACTTCCCGGAATTCGCTCAGCCGCGCGGGCGACGACCTCGACACGAGCACGCAGGAGACGGCAAGCTCGATTGCCGAGATTATCGCGAACATCCAGAGCGTCCACCGGCAGATTTCGATGCAGAGCGGAAGCGTGTCCGAGACGGTCAGCGCGGTCAACCAGATTGCGTCGAACATCGAGTCCCTGGAGAAGATGATTTCCCGCCAGTCGGAGGGCGTCTCTCAGGCGTCAAGCTCCGTCGAGGAGATGATTGGAAACATATCAGCCGTGACGCAGTCCGTGGAAAAAATGGCGGATTCTTTCAGCATTCTCCACGATGACGCGAAGCTCGGCGCGGAGAAGCAGGTCGCTGTAAACGACAGAATCAGCAAAATCGAGACGCAGTCGATAATGCTTCAGGAAGCGAACAAGACGATAGAGAACATCGCCTACCAGACGAACCTTCTGGCGATGAACGCCGCAATCGAGGCTGCCCACGCGGGGAATGCAGGGCTCGGGTTCAGCGTCGTCGCGGACGAAATCAGGTCGCTTTCCGAGACGTCGCGCGTCCAGTCGAAGACAATCGGAACGCAGCTCAAGGCGATAAAGGAATCGATTGTCGAGGTCGTCGGTGCGAGCGCCGATTCGAGCAGGGTGTTCAATTCCGTTTCCGAAAAAATCGAGGAGACCGACCAGCTCGTGCGCCAGATTAAGGCGGCGATGGCTGAGCAGAGCGTCGGCTCGAAGCAGATAATCGGGGTTCTTCGCACGATGAACGACAGCACAAGCGAGGTTCGGACGGCATCGCGGGAGATGTCGGAAGGAAACCGCGCGATTCTCGATGAGGTGAAGAACCTCAAGCAGGCGACAGACGCGATGCTCACGAGCATGGACGAGATGTCGATTGGCGCGCGCAAGATAAACGAGACGGGAACGGCGCTCAGCGAGATTTCGACGAAGCTGCGCGACTCGATTTCCGAAATCGGTGGCCAGATAGACCAGTTTACTGTCTGACGGGCTTCAATAAGAAATCGCTTTGCCCGGCTTTCCGGCTGGTGCATGATTTCTGGTGTTGTTCCGAATCGAGTTCAGCATGGCAAAATGTAAGTCAACCGTTTTTGCCGACAGAGCCGAGGCGCTCCCCCTGCCGTCATTGGCAGAATTGGGGGCGCATTTTTTTTTGCGCGCGTCTCTTTGAAAAGTGCCGGATGAAGTGGACGGTTCGGCTGTTTTTTATTATATTTGATACAATATAATTTTAGGGAGAACGATTTGCGATGGAAGAAATGAAGAATCAGGAATCGGGACGGACTGTTTTTAAGGGGCTATCTCTTGACGAGGAGCGCGCGCTGTATGGAATATCGAATGCCGATGTCGTCGACTGCCGGTTTGACGGTCCCGCCGACGGGGAATCCGCGCTCAAGGAGGCATCGCTCGTCAATGTGAGCGGGTGTTTCATGAACCTCCGCTATCCGTTCTGGCATCTTTCAGGCTCGAAAATAGCGGACTGCATTCTGACGGAAAAATGCCGTGCCGCCCTCTGGTATGACAAGGACGTGGAAATCGAGGGATGCCGGCTCGGCGGAATCAAGGCGCTGAGGGAATGCGACGGAATCTCAATCAAGAAATGCACGGTCGATTCGCCCGAATTCGCGTGGAAATGCCGCGATGTCGTTGTCGATAACGTCGAGATTCTCGGCTCCGAATATCCGTTCTTCGAGATTGAGCGCGCGCGCATGAGCAACCTGCGCATGAAGGGAAAATACTCGTTCCAATACTGCCGCGACATCGAGATTTCCTCGTCCGACCTCGACACGAAGGACGCGTTCTGGCATTCGAAAAACGTCACGGTGCGCGACAGCGTTGTGCGCGGGGAATACCTCGGCTGGTATTCGGAGAATCTCCGCCTCGTGAACTGCCGCATCATCGGGACGCAGCCGTTCTGCTACTGCAAGAACCTCGTCCTAGAGAACTGCACGATGGAAGGATGCGACCTTTCCTTCGAGCGGAGTTCAGTCGTCGCCGATGTTTCCGGGCGGATTGACAGCGTGAAGAATCCGCTTTCCGGAAGCATCCGCGCCGACGAAATCGGCGGGCTTATCCTCGAAAAGGGCGTCGTCGGTTTGTCGCCCGCAGAAATTTCGTGCCCGTCAATCTCCTCCGTCACGTCCGACATTCCCGAGGCGTGCTGATTTTTTGAATCTCGGTCGCGAGCGCGTTCGGCTGCAAAAAGGCGCTCGCGACCTGCTTTTCGACGGCCGTGAAGCCGGACAAGAATCTTTCCGAGTCCGAATGCATCCGTTACGCGAACGACTGGAACTGCAATCATATATTCTCAAGGTTTTTCTGGAATTCGGCCGCGTACCAAATCGATTGTCATGCGGCGCACAAAGGCGGAATCCGCGCGGACAATTTGGACGGAATCGTCGGATAGGAAAGGCCGCTTCTTAACGTGTTCCCGGTTTTGGGGCGGTCTTTCCTTTAACTAAATTGAAAACTTCCGCCGCCACAAAAACGGTGATATAATACGCGTATTTTATTATTCGATTCGGAAATGCGCCAAAACCGCCTGAGCGTGCGGGACGGCGCATAAGGAAAATGAAATGCGTTCGATAAAAAAAATCGTCTCGGCGCTCGCCCTCCTTTCGGCGCTGCTTCTCAGGATTTCTGCGCAGGAATGCGAGCTGATGGCCGCCGACAATTCGTTCCTGCAGAATTTCGTGGTGAAGAACTACACGACGTCGGACGGGCTTCCCGGCATGACGATAACGAACATAATCCAGGACGTGAAAGGCTACATATGGATTGGAACGTATGACGGCCTCGTCCGTTTCGACGGCGTCGATTTCACGACGTACAACAGGACGGCGGGCGACAAATTCGACTTCGCCTCGGCACGCTCGCTGATGCAGGACTCGCGCGGGAACATTTGGGTCGGGCACAACGACGAGGGCGTCTCCCGGATTTCCGCGGACGGCACCGTCACGAAATTCACCTCGGATGACGGAATCCCGAACGACAAGGTGAATTCCCTCTGCGAGGACAAATTTGGAAACATCTGGGTCGGCACGGCATCCGGCTTGTGCTATATCAGCAAGGACGGCGGTATTGTGATTCCGGGCGGGCTCGACGAGCTTGCGCTTCGGAACATCCTCGTCCTCAGGCTTTACTGCGACATGACGGGGCGCGTCTGGATAATGACGGGCGTCAAGGACGACTGTTTCGTGTATGACGGCGCAAAAATCGCGCGGTTCGGGGGGCTTTCGTCGTTCAGCCACCCGGCCGTGACGGACGTCATGATGGAGGAAAGCGGGACGGTTTGGTTCGGGCTGTCGCCGTGCTATATCGTTCGCGCCGAGAACGGGAAGGAGACCGTGTTCGATATCGGGCACGGCGGGAAGAGCAGCTTCGTCGTCGGCTCGATAATCAAGGATGCGGACGGGAACATCTGGGCAGGCTCGGACGAGGGGGTCTCCGTCATCCACGACGGGAAGCTGACCCTTTACGATGCGCGCAACGGGCTTCCCGACGGCGGCGTCACGCGCATGATAATCGACCACGAGGGAAATATCTGGATTGGGCTCAACAGGGGCGGCCTGCAGAAGCTCAGCAAGGGAAAAATCCGCACGATTCCGATGAAGTCGAGCGTGAATTCGGTATGCCATGACGAGGAGAGGGGAATCACGTGGCTCGGGACGGATTCAGGGCTTTTCTGCATGAGGGACGGGGAATTTATCGCGAACGAGCTTACGAAAATGCTTTCGGGCATCAGGATTCGGCATATCGCGCTGACGTTTGACGGGGAGCTTCTTGTTTCCTCGTTCTCGCACATCCCGTTCATAACCGTGCTTCCTTCGGGCGAAATCAAGAAATGGACGCTCGAAGACGGAATTGCGAGCGAGAAGGTGAGGGTCGCGCTCAAGACGAAAAAAGGCGATTATTACGTCGGAACCCCGGTCGGGCTGACGATAATCGGCGCCGACGGCTCCGTGTCGACGATGACGCGCGCGGACGGGTTCATGAACCATTACGTCATGTGGCTTTTTGAGGATGACAGCGGGCGCGTCTGGGTCGGAACTAACGGCGGCGGAATCCACATCTTGCGCGACGGAAAAATCGAGCGGATATTCAATACCGAGAGCGGGCTTGCGGGAAACGTGATATTCAAGATTTCCGAGCAATCCGGCGCAATCTGGATTTGCACGGGAACGGGAATCTCGAAGTACATCGCGGAGACGGACTCGTTCGTCAATTTCAATTCGCGGAACGGGTTCGGGACGGACAGCATATTCCAGATGATTGTCGACGAGACCGGCGTCGCGTGGCTTACGACGAACAAGGGAATATTTTCCGTGCCGTTCTCCGAGCTTGAGGAAGCCGCTTCGGGAAAGCGCAAGAAGTTTTCGGTGCGCTTCTACGGCGATTCTGACGGGCTTATAACGAACGGCGTGACTTCCGTGTCGATTTCCGCGAAGGACGCGTTCGGGCGGATTTGGTTCACGCTGACGGACGGATTCGCCATTTACGATGCGCGGAAGGCGGGAAGCGGGGAAAATGCCCCAAAAGTCGAAATCCAGACGTATTTCATCGACAACAGCGTGGAGGATTATTTCGGCTCCGAAATCGTCATGGCGCCTTCGGCACGGCGCATTTCCATAAAATATACGGGGCTGAGCTACATCTCCTCCGACAGCATGACGTTCAGCTTCAAGCTCGACGGCTTCGACAAGGAATATTCGGATTGGACGCCGCAGCGGCTCGTCTCGTACACGAACCTGAAGCCCGGGACGTACAAGCTGCACGTTCTCGCGAGAAACGGGGACGGGCTCGTCAGCAGCCCGCACATTCCCGTCACGATAATCAAAAAGCCGTACATCTGGCAGCTGGCGTGGTTCTGGGCGGCAATCGGCGCGACTGGCGCGGGAATCGTCGCCCTCGCGATATTCCTCAAAATACGGGCGATGAGGCGGTATCAGATTGAGCTTGAGAAGAAGGTCGAGGAGCGCACGCGCGATTTGAGAATCGCGAACGAGAAGGCGGAGAAGCTCCTCCTGAACATACTGCCGTCCGACGTCGCGAAGGAGCTGACGGAGAATCCGGGAAAGACAATTGCGCAGAATTTCCCGAACGTGACGGTTCTTTTCACCGATATCGTCGGGTTCACGAAGATGAGCGGCGGGATGAGCGCGAAGGAAGTCGTCACGATGCTCAATTCGATGATTTCGATGTTCGACGAGCGCGCAAAAAAAGAGGGAATCGAGAAAATCAAGACAATCGGCGACGCGTACATGGCGGCGAGCGGTCTTACATTGCGCGCGGACAACGACGGCGCGCTTCGGATGATGCGGTTCGCGCGCGGGCTTCTGAGCGATGTGGAGGAATTCAACAGGAAATCGCCCGTCCAGATAAAAATCCGTCTCGGAATCAACACGGGAAACCTCGTCGCGGGCGTCATCGGGAAATCGAAGTTCATCTACGATATTTGGGGCGACACGGTAAACGTCGCAAGCCGCATGGAAAGCACCGGCGAGCCGATGCGAATCCACGTCACAGAAACGACATGGGCGCAGACGAAGGACGAATACTCCTACAGCGCCGGCGTGGAAGTCGAGGTGAAAGGAAAAGGAAAAATGCGGACGTTCTTCTTGTAAGGGCATTTGCTTGGTCTTTTGTGCGTTCCCAGTTCGGCTTTGTTGGAGCAAATGTGCGCCGATACGCGCGGGGGCGCGTATCTTCCGTGCCCATGGGGCGGTTGCTTGTTTTTTTTGGCGTTCCCAGATTGCCTTTGCGCTGGAGCCTTCCGAGCGGGTGAGGGACGATACGACGGAATCGAATTCACCGCGGGAAAGTGGTTTTTCCTTTATGTCGATTGACTGGAACGCAATCCGCCTTTCCTTGAAAAATCGTTCCGCCGCCTTGCAGTCAAAGCTTTTTTTTGTGCCAAAAACTTGAATCATGAGAAACTCCTTATCGTTCGCGGATGGGCACGAGCGCGCGCGATTATGCCATTTGTGCGGATTTTTTTCTGATAAGATAAAAACGACCTCTGCCTGTTTTTTTTGCTTTCCGTATTTCCGGAAAAACGTATCAAAATATTTGCATTTGTCGCAAAAAATTGCGCGATGAATTTCATTCGTCGTGATAGCGTTTCTATCATGGAAAAAATCACGGCAAATACAAACGCTGAATTGTACAAAAGTATTATGAATTTAAAAAATTACAACAAAAGTGACTTTTTTATGAAAAAAATAAAAAAATTTTTGACCGCGTTTTTTTTAGGATGTAATTTTTAATTACAAAAGCCCGAGGCAAAGCGAGTTCGCTTCAAATCGGGTTCAAAAAAAACGGAGGACAAAGATGAAAAAATGTCTTGCTCTTTTTTCTTCATTGATGATGCTTTCCGCCGCGGCTTTCGCGGATATTTCGGCAAAGCAGCTCGATGATGGCAACGTGGAAGTTACGTTCTTCTACGGAAATCCCAGAGCAACAGAAGTGAAGGTGGCGGGAGACTTCACGAACTGGGCGGATGGCGCAATCGCCATGACGAAAGGCGAAAAGGGATTCTCCCTTACGCAGGTTTTCCCTGCCGGTACTGTTCTCAAGTACAAATTCATTGCTGACGAGAACTGGACAGAGGATATGCGCGCGCCTGACAAGGTTGACGACGGATTCGGCGGTCACAACGCGCTCGCCGATTTGGACGTTCTCGTGGAGAGCTCCGCATCAAGCGATGGTTCCTCTTCTGCTGCCGGAAATGGAAACGTTTCCAAGAAGCCGCGCCCGAGCATCAAATTCCAGACATGGAGCATGGTCGGATTCCAGAACAAGTGGAACATCAGCGACTATAAAGAAGGCAACACCGAGAAGAAGGCCGGCGAGGATTCTTCGGGAATCGGAGCAAAGTCATATTGGAAATTCAGCGGAAACGTCACTCCGCACGTTCCGGTCTATGTTGAGGTCGCGCTCTGCGAGAACGACGGGTTCAACAATCTCTACAACCGCGACGTCCTCCAGCTTAAGGACGGAACGCGCGAGGTCGGAACTGACCTTGCGTTCGATCCGCTCTACATGCTCAACAGCAACGCGTCCGAGGCTGAGAAAACATACCTCGGCCACTTCAAGACGGGCGTCGAGTTCCCGTGGGTGAAGTACACGACAGGCTACAAATACGCGAAGCTTCCGCCGCACTCGAACGTCAACTGGACGACAATCGACAACGAGTGGGAGGCCGGATACTCAGCGACCGGCGGATACACGCAGTGGGAGACGGGAGACAAGGTTAAGGAATCGCTCGCAAACGCGACGAACGGCGCGGTCTCCGACTTCAACGCGGTGTTCGCTCCGAACCGCACTGCTGACCGCGCGGGAAACCAGTACGGTTTGTACGCATACGCGAACGCGAACTTGTTCGACAACCACTACGTCGATTTCCAGTACAACGGCGCGTACGGAAAAGAGTTCGACAAAGTGTTCGACAGGGTGTTCGAGAACGACTACATCCTCGGTTACAAGGGAAAATTCGGGCCGGTTGTCGTGAAGGCGAACGGACTTTTGAATACGTACGGAAACTATCTCGACGAGGAGAAGGACAAGGTTTCATTGTACTCTCCGTCAAGCTCGGATGTCGGAGCTGTTGACCCGTTCGTTGACAATAAAATCGACGACACCGCGGCAAACGTCAACGTCTACTATGAGAACGACCTTCTGGACGCGACTGTCGGATTCCGCTACAGAGGAAACCAGGCGAGCATGATGTATGTCGAGCAGGGCGCCGACGACCACGACCACATCACGGACAACCTCGGCGACAGGAACAGATGGCGCGGATGGTTCGACGTCCACGTGTTCCCCACCGACATGTTCTCAATCGGCGTGAACCCGTACATCGAGAAGACGCTCAACAAGGATTCGACATCGTCATTCGCGGACAAGGACAACACGCTCGTTTACGTCAAACCGTACGGCGACGTCATCATCGACGACGACACGAAAATCAACTTCTACGCTGAGACAAAGTACAACACGAAAGATGCCGACCATCTTGCACGCGGCGGCCGCGAGGCGAAGGCGTTCGTCATCGAGGAAGCGGGAGTGCGCTTCGAGACGAAACTCGACGGACTGCTCAACTCTCTCGCCGTCATGTACGGATACGACGCGAACGAGACATCTGTCGATTTGCACACCCTCATCGTTGACATGGGCCTCCCGCTCGGAATCAACGCGCAGGTCGGTGCCGGTTTCCGCACTGTTGACAACAGCGCGGCCGACGACAACCCGTTCGGCTTCTTCCTCGGAATGAACAAGCAGGTCTGCAAGTCATACAACACGGTCTTCTACACGAACTTCGTCTACGGCGTCGACCCCTACAAGGCGTTCGGCGACGGACAGGACACGCTCAACCTCGACGGCTACACGCTCGACAGCGATGCTGACTACTTCTGGCACAACGCGGCGCTCCGCATGGGACTCAAGTTCGACTTCTAATCGGATGAATGAAGGGGGAAAATGAAGATGAAAAAAATAGGAATCGCGCTCAAAGCGCTCGCTGTCCTTGCCGCGGCCGGAATCGGCTTTGCGGGCTGCTCGACAGCTGATGACAAGCCGCTCGACCTGCTCGAGCCGGGATGGTTCTGCAGCAGCCAGGGATACTTGCCGATTGCCTATACGGAAACGGATGTCGCTACCGGAACTGTTGAGTTCACGTTCAGCGCTGATAACGACGAGTGGGGCGATGCGTCAAGGGTTGAGAACGGAATCCTTGAGTTCGGAGTTTGCACCGATAAGAATTGGTCAACGAAGTACATTGGCGCGACGGATTTGACCGTCGGCGGCGGCTTCGCGAACTGCAAGCAGGGCGATGGTGCCAACAACAAAGCCACCGGTCTTGAGGCCGGCAAGAATTACGTCATAACGGTGCGGGGAACGGCGGACACGATTTCGGTGAAAATCGACGAAGCCGACTGACCGTAAAAACAACCTTTGCAATTTTTCCCGCCCGAATCATACCGGCGGGCGGGGATGCGGAAATCTGGTAACGGTTTCCGCAATAAAAGAGGATTCATGGAAGGGGGCACCCTCCTAGGCTTCCTTCCGGAACAGGCACACGGCAACAGGTGCGCCTTCTTTTAGGGGAAGAGCGAAAGCTCTTCCCCCTTTCAGGAGACGATTTATGAAAATGAGCATTGCAAAAAAGATTCTGCCGGTTTTCGGCGCATTTCTCTCGGCGGTGTTTGCCTCCGCCGAGCATGGGCAGCCCGGTTCGTTCCGGGACGCTTCGCCAAAGGAAATGAAATCCGTTTTGGCGCTTGACGGGAAAATAAAGCCGGGCGACGATGAGCTTGTTGTTTATTACGTTCGCCAGGATAAGAAATACGAGCCGTGGGCTCTCTGGATGTGGGCGATGCCCGGCGGGGACGGCGGCGCAAACTGGGAATACACGAAGGACTGGAAAGTCGAGGACGGAATCGGATACATGCGCTTCAAGCTCGACGGCTCATCCACTGGCGGGAACAAGCCTGTGTCATCCGACGGCGTTGTCGGGCTCATCGTTCGGCAGGACGCGGGATGGACAAAAGACGGCAACGATGACCGCGTTTGGGACATCAGCAAGTCGAGGAAAGTCGCGATATTTTCCGGCGACGGGAACACATACGCCGCGATGCCGTATCGCCCGTCGATTCTTTCCGCGGAGCTTGTCGCCGACGACAAAATAGCGCTCACGCTCTCAGGTGAGTACGGGCTTGGCGCGGGAAATTCCGGATTCAAGGTCGTTTCCGGCGGAAAAAGCGTTCCGATTTCCCGCGTCGAGAACAGCAAATCGAAAAATGTGGAGGACAACATGGCAAAGGACGTGACAATCACGCTTGCCGGGAAGATAGACGTGAGCGAGTCGCTTTCCGTGGGAAATCAGGATTTCCTCGGCGACGCGAAGGTCAACAGCCAGAAGCTTGCGCTCGCGCTCGCGGAAAAGACCGTTCCGGGATTTGACGTTGAGCTCGGCGCGCGCTATTCGGCGAAAAGCGCTTCGTTCAGCGTGTGGGCGCCCACCACGTCAAAGGCGACGGTGAACATCTACAGGAAGGACGACGCGAAGACGCCCGATTTTACCGTTCCGATGACGAAGAACGCTTCGACGGGCGTCTGGTCGGCGACGTTCGACAAGGTTGACCCGGACGGGATGTTCTACGATTACACGCTCGTCAACGCGAAGGGAACGGTGACCGCGCTCGACCCGTACGCGAAATCGATGGCGGCGTACAAGAACGACGGGACGGTCGGGCGCGGCGCGATTGTCGATATGAAAAGCCCCCGCGCGATTCCCGAAGGCGGCATGGACGCTCCGTACTATCCGCTTGAGAAAAGGGAGGACGCGATAATCTACGAGATATCCGTGCGCGACTTTACGATAAGCCCCGATTCCGGCGTCAAAGCGGAGAAGGGAACGTACCGCGCGTTCATCGAAAAGATTCCGTACCTCAAGGAGCTTGGAATCACGCACGTCCAGCTCATGCCGGTCTTAAGCTTCTACAACAACAACGAGACGGACAGGCGGTACGATTCGCGCGGGGCTGTCAACAATTCCAACTACAACTGGGGATACGACCCGCACAACTACTTCACGCCCGAGGGATGGTACGCGACTGACGCGGCCGACCCGTATTGCAGGGTGAGGGAGCTGCGCGAGCTTGTCAACGAATGCCACAAGGCGGGGCTGGGAGTCCTCCTTGACGTCGTGTACAACCACATGGCGATAACGAAATTCCTCGACGACATCGTTCCCGGCTACTATTTCCGCACGGACGCGAACGGAAAGCTCAAGAGCAATTCCGGCTGCGGAAACGACACCGCGACGGAGCGCGCGATGATGGCGAGAATAGTCCGCGACTCAACGGAATTCTTCGTCCGCGAGTACAAAGTTGACGGGTTCCGCTTCGACCTCATGGGCTTGATGGAGGCGAAGTGCGTCGAGAACGCCTACGAGAATTGCGCGAAAATCAACCCGCACGTCCTTTTCGAGGGCGAGGGATGGAAGATGTACAACGGCGAGGGCGGAACCGTCGGAATGGACCAGGGCTACATGCGGAAAACGGACCGCGTGGCTGTTTTCAACGACGATTTGCGCGACCTGCTCAAGGCGGGCGGGTTCAACGAGACTGGGCTCGGGTTCATCACGGGAAAGGAGACGAACGGCGCCGATTTGTTCAGGAGCATACTCGGAAATCCGAAAAGCTACGGAACGAACCAGCCTGGCGCGAACATCCAGTACATGACATGCCACGACGGTCTTACGCTCCACGATTTGATTGCGCACAACGTCGGGCTTGACGAGTCGAAGATGGAGGAGAAGGCGGAAATCATCAGGCGCATAAAGATGGGCAACACGCTCGCGCTGACGGCGCAGGGAATCGCGTTCCTCCACGGCGGACAGGAGCGCGGCCGCACGAAGCCGAACGTGATGCTCGCGACGAACGAATGCGTGGGCGAGTTCGTCAGGAACAGCTACGACTCAAGCGACAACATCAACCAGATTGTCTGGACGCTTGATGACGATTACAGGAGCGTGCTCGAATTCACGAAGGGGCTGCTCGCGCTGAGAAAATCGACGGGCGCGTTCAGGATTGCCGACGCGAAAAAAATCAAGAAGAACGCGACGCTCCTTTCGGGAACGGACAAATCGCTCGTGTTCGCATACAGCATCAGCGCGGATGACGGGGACTGGATTGTCGCCGTGAACGCCGGAAAGAAAAAGGCTACCGTCAAGGCGGGAATGTCGCTCAAGGGCGCGGAGGTTCTCGTCGACTGCCAGAAGGCGGGGACTGAGGCAATCTCGGAGCCTGTCGGAGTGAAGATTTCCGGAAAGAAGCTCACGCTTGAGCCGCTCACGATGACGGTTATCAGGAAAAAGTAAAAAACGAGTCCAGATACCCGGCGGATGTCCGGTCGCCATTATCAGGTGAAAAAAAACGGCCTGCGGGAGGGGTGGGGATTCCTGCGGGCCATCAAAAAAAGATAAGAAACGGCGCTTGCCGTAAAAATAGGAGGCTTTTATGAAAAAAATCGTTTGTGCAGCTGCTGCTCTTGCGCTCATCATTCCGACCGTGTTCGCGGCTCGTGACCGCAAGGCGCGCGGCGGGAAGAATTCCGGAAATGTCGTAATCAAGGTGTGGGAGTCCGACGATTCCGCAAAGACCTACATCGAGTGGGCCGCAAAAGAATTCATGAAGACGCACAAAAAGGTGAAGATTGAGTACGAGCACGTCGAATCGACGGATGCCCGCGCGAAGATTGAGCTTGACGGACCGGCCGGAGTCGGTGCCGACGTTTTTGTCGCGCCGCACGACCATATCGGCGCGCTCGTCAACGGCGGGCACGTCGCGGAGAATACGGACGGCGGATACATCTCGCAGTTCATCAACGCGGCGCAGGTCGCCTCTCAGTACAAGGGAAAGACATACGGCTACCCGCTCGGAATCGAGACATACGCCCTCTTCTATAATAAGGACCTCATCAAGACTCCGCCCAAAACATGGGAGGAAGTCGCCGAAATTGCGAAGAACTACAACGACGAGACACAGCGCAAATACGCGCTCGTCTGGCCTGTCGCGGACAGCTACTTCGACTATATGTTCATGAGCGCATACGGCGCGCAGCTCTTCGGACCAAACGGAAACGACCGCAAGCAGCACAACATCAACAGCGAGGCTGCCGTAAAAGGACTCCAGTATTTCCAGAGCCTGAGGAAGAAGCTCCTCAACGTTCCGTCGGCAGACATGACCGCCGACTTCTGCAACTCTTCCTTCACGCAGGGAAAAGCCGCGATGCTCATCACCGGCCCGTGGATGATTGAGACGCTGAGCCGCCTCGGAATGAACTTCGGAATCACGACGCTCCCGGCGTTCCCCGGGCAGAGCAAGCCCGCGACATCGTTCTCCGGTGTCCGCCTTGCATTCGTAAGCTCATACAGCGAGCATCCTGCCGAGGCGACCGAATTCGCGCGCTTCCTCACCTCAAAGTCAAGCCTTGAGCAGCGGTTCAAGATTACGAAGCAGATTCCGCCGCGCCGCGACATCACGACGAACGACCCGCTCAGCAACGGAATCCTTGAGCAGACATACCATGCGATTCCGATGCCGACGATTCCGCAGATGAACACATACTGGTCGGCGATGGGCTCTGCCTACTCAGG
The DNA here is from genome assembly GCF_000255555.1 of Treponema saccharophilum DSM 2985. Taxonomy (GTDB): domain Bacteria; phylum Spirochaetota; class Spirochaetia; order Treponematales; family Treponemataceae; genus Treponema_D; species Treponema_D saccharophilum. The sequence goes on along the minus strand of NZ_AGRW01000040.1, from coordinate 85,239 downwards.
AATCTGGGACGGCGACGATGTCAAGACTGACCTGAACACGGCCGCCGCTGCTATGGATGCAGCCAAATAACAAAAAAGTGCGGTTTTCCGCATTCGCCGCTGCGGTGCTGTAGCGCGGGCGGCGAAAAGAAATGGGGACTGTCCAAAAAGATGCAGTAAACCTGTTCGGAAACTTCAGTTTCTGAACAGGTTACTTTGAAAAAACTCGTCGGCCTGAGCGATAACGAAGGTGTCGAACAGGTCTAGTGGTTAAGCATGTCGAAGCCACTGCATTTAGCGTACAAGGTCATTTCGGCTGATTTTTGTGGAATGCGCTTCACAAAAATCGCGGCGAATGGCAGCGCAAACAGAATTGTGGGGACAGTCCTTCCAATGCAGGAGCTATTCATGGCAAATACAACTATAGACCCCCGGCTTCCGGACAGGGCCGCCCGCGCGTCTTGCTGCTTCATGGGATTGGGGCAGTTCGCGGTTCTTAAGCAGCGCGTGCGCGGAACGCTCCTCATGATGTTCGAGGCGTATATCATAATCGACATCTTGCTCGGGCTGCTCGATATCTACATTCCCGGCGATGCATACGACTCGCTCTATTACGAGGGCGGGAACATCATAATGAGGATGCTGAACGGAATCCTGTTCTTTTTCATGGATTTCGTGAACGTCGTTTTCTGCAACAACACGATAATCGACGGAATAAAAGGTCTTGTCACGCTCGGAGATCCGCATCCGGAGCTTCCGGTAAACGAGCGCGACCATTCGATTTTCATGATGATAAACGGTCTCGTCGTCATCATCGTTCTCGCAATCTTCGCCTATCTGTACGTCAACTCGGTTTTTGCCGCGCGCAAGGACGGCAACAGAATCCTCGAGAAGGGAAAATTTCCGTCGGCAAAGGAGACGCGCAACGACCTTTCGCAGAACGCGTTCCCGACGCTCGGCGTGGCTCCCGCCGTCGTGATGATGCTGTTCTTTACGGTAGTCCCGCTTCTTTTTGCGGCGCTCATCGCGTTCACGAACTATTCCTCGCCCGACCACATTCCGCCGAACAACCTCGTCGATTGGGTCGGCTTCGAGAATTTCCGCACTATGTTCTCCTCGTCGTCCGGCACCGGCGGCGGCGAATGGCTCTATGCGTTCGGAAACGTTGCCGGATGGACGCTCACCTGGGCTGTCTTCGCGACATTCACCTGCTTTTTCGTCGGGTTCTTCTTTTCCGTCGTGCTGCTCGACAAGAGAATCAGGCTTCCGCAGGTTTACCGGACGATTTTCATCCTTCCTTACGCGATTCCGCAGATGCTCTCCCTTTTCGTTTGGGCGAACCTCCTCAACGGAACGCTCGGGCCGATAAACGTCATGCTGCAGAATATCGGCTTCCCCGCAGTCCCGTGGCTTTCCGACCCGAAGATGGCGAAGGTTACGCTGATTCTCGTCAACATCTGGATTGGTTTCCCGTACTCGATGATTCTCACTACAAGCTCGATGACGGCAATCTCGAACTCGCTTTATGAGGCGGCTGAAATCGACGGCGCGAGCAAATGGATGCAGTTCAAGTCGATAACGTTCCCGCTCGTCATGTACCAGCTCAAGCCGACGCTCATCATGCAGTTCGCGGGCAACATCAACAGCTTCGGCGCGATATTCTTCCTTACGGGCGGCGGTCCCTCGCTCAAGATGGGAAGCGGAACGGACGTCCTGAACCTCTCCATCGCGACTCAGGCGGGCGCGACGGACAACCTCATCACGTGGATTTACAAACTTACGATGAATTCGAACCAGTACTGCATCGCGTCCGTCCTTTCGATTCTCGTATTTGTCGTGCTTGTTCCGTTCGGCCTCTACAACTTCATGCGCACCAAATCGTTCAAAGAAGGAGAAATCTGATGAACAACAAGAAAAGCAGCTGCCGCGCAATCACGACGATGTTTCTGACTGCGATACTGATAATCCAGGCAATCCTTATTCTGTATCCGATTGCCTTCACCGTAAGCGCGTCGTTCATCAAGGACAACTCGCTTTCCGCCGTCGGTACGGTTCCGTTCTCTCGGCCGTTCTCGCTCGTCCAGTACCACAGGCTGTTCACGGAGACGAACTACGGCCACTGGTACCTCAACACGCTGAAAGTCGCCTGCATGAACACGATAATCTCCGTTTTCGTGTGCAGCTTCACGGGGTACATATTCTCGCGCTTCTGGTTCCCGTTCAAGAAAACGGTCATGGCCTCGATGCTCGTTTTGCAGATGTTCCCGAGCTTTATCGGAATGATTGCAATCTACGTCATCCTCTGGAAGCTCAACGCGCTCAACACGCTCTGGGGGCTTGTCCTCGTCTATTCGGCGGGAAGCATCCCGTTCAACTCGTGGCTGATGAAAGGGTATTTCGACACCGTGTCGAAGGATATCGCCGAGGCGGCCTACATCGACGGCGCGACGCCGTTCACCGCGTTCGTCCGCGTCGTAATCCCGACCGCCCGCCCCGAGATAATCTTCCTCGCTCTCACGAGCTTCACGGGGCCGTGGATGGACTACATTTTCCCGCGCCTTATTTTGCGGAGCGACGAGAAAAAAACGCTCGCCGTCGGTCTTTTCGAGCTTATAAACGGAAGGTCGAACGATAACTTCACGATGTTCGCTGCGGGAGCGCTCCTCGTCGCGGTTCCGTTCATCATCCTGTTCGTAAAGGGGCAGAAATCGCTTCTCATGTCTTTGGCAGGAACAGGAGGAAAAGAATGATGAATAGGAAAGCCTGGCTCGCGCTTTCGGCGGCGTCCCTGTCGGTTTTCGCAGCCGGCTGCGCCTCGACCGGCGCCGGAAAAAACGCGTCGTCATCGCTCGTCCCCGTCGCGCGCGCCGCCTCGGGCGCGAACGAGGGCGTGTACTACAGCCTGTTCGTCCGCTCGTTCGCGGACAGCGACGGTGACGGAATCGGCGACTTCAACGGAATAACGGCGAAGCTCGATTACCTGAACGACGGCGACGACTCGACGACGGGCGACCTCGGCATAACGGGAATCTGGCTCCTGCCGATTTTCCCGTCCCAGTCGTACCACGGATACGATGTCGATGATTATTTCGACGTGAACCCGCAGTACGGGACGATGGCCGATTTCGAGAACATGCTCCGCGAATGCAAAAAGCGCGGAATCTCGGTCATCATCGACATGACGTTCAACCATTCGTCGACGTACACGGAATGGTTCAAGGATTCCAAAAATCCCGACGACCCGCACCGCTCGTACTACCGGTGGATTACCGCCGACGATACCCGCTACAACATAAACCAGACGATGTGGGGGCACAAAGTCTGGAACGAGGACAAAAGCCATCCGGGGAACTACTACGCCGGGCTTTTCGGGAACCACATGCCCGACTTCAATCTCGACTCGCCGGAATTGCGCGATGAATTCAAGCGCGTCGTGAAATTCTGGCTCGACAAGGGCGTTTCTGGCTTCCGCTTCGATGCCGCGGGGCACGTCTACAACAGCGCGAAGTCCCCTGCCGGCACGAATTCGACAGGCAAGGCCGTCGCCTGGTGGAAGGAAATCGTCGACTACGCGCATTCCGTCAATCCCGGTTCGTACTGCGTCGGCGAGGTCTGGGAACCGAATTCGATACGCGCGCAGTACATTGCGGGGCTCGGCTCCGATTTTCATTTCGACATGGGGAATCGCATCGTGGACACGCTCAAGGAAGGCGATGACGGGAACAACGCATACGCGAACGGCCTTGAGGGCGACTACAAGCGCCTTGCCCAGTCGAACCCGGACTACATCGACGCGCCGTTCCTGTCGAACCACGACCAGGCGCGCGCGGCGGGGCTTCTTCGCGGGAATGCGGAGATGTGCAAGGCTGCCGCGAGCATGTACATGCTTGCCGAGGGAATCCCGTTCGTCTATTACGGCGAGGAAATCGGCATGAGAAGCGGCACCGACGACCCGTCGAAGCGCACCCCGATGCTGTGGAACAAGACGTGGGAGGACAACGGAAAACCCGTGGACAAAAAGCAGACGACATGGGCTGATTCCCGCTACAACGCGAAGACGCTTCCCGTTTCCGTCCAGACGCGCGATCCCGATTCGCTGCTCCAGTTCTACAAGCGCATTATCAGGCTCAAGACGTCGCACCCCGCGCTGTTTGCCGGGCGCTTTTCCGCCGTCGCGGTCGGGACGCCGAACGTCTCGTCATGGCAGATGAAATCGGACAACGAGACCGCGCTCGTCATGGTGAACGTGACTTCGGCTCCGTTGGATGTCGAGATTCCCGAGAAGTACAGCGGATTCGGCGTCGCGTTCGCGTCGGATGAGAGAAGCAGCGCGCCCTCCGTATCGGCGGACGGGAAGACGCGCTTTTCTATTCCCGCATACGGAACGCTCGTCCTCTCAAAAACGGAGTAGGGCTTTTTGGCAGGCTTAAAATGAAACGGGGCTGCCCCCAAACGTATTGGACCTGTTCGGAAAATTCAGTTTCCGGACAGGTCCATTTTCATGCTGAACTTGCTTCAGCGCAGCGGGCGTTTTGGACAGCCCTTTTTTACGCCCAGCCTGAAAAGCGGCTGGGTTGCTTTTTTCATGATGAAGGATTTTTATGAAAACGTGTCCGCCATCCATGTTTTCTGCGCGCATGGATGGTGAGCCTTCATTCCGGACTTAAAGCGAATTCTTCCGCTTGAAGAACGATTCCGTCTCGCGGGCTGCGATTCCGGAAAGGACGATGAGCGAGATGCAGTTCGGAATCGCCATGAGCGCGTTCGTGATGTCGGCAATCTGCCAGACCTGGCTTATCGTGAAGTACGGCCCGATGAAGACGGCCGCGATGTAGAGCCAGCGGAACACCTTCACGACGGTAAGGTTCCCGTTCGTCAGATACTCAAGGCATTTTTCTGAATAATAGTTCCATCCGAGAATCGTGGTGAACGCGAAGAAGACAAGACAAATCATCAGAAGGAACTGCACGCTCTTTCCGTCACCGCCGAGGACGCGGCTGAATGCCGCCGACGTAAGCTCGATTCCCTTGAGCCCGTGCTCGTAATTCGCGTCCGCGCCCGAATAGAATGCGATTACGATTGCAAGTCCCGTCATCGTGCAGATGATAATCGTGTCGATGAACGTGCCGAGCATGGACACAAGCCCCTGCTCGACCGGCTCCTCGACTTTCGCCGCAGATGCTGCAATCGGCGCCGAACCGAGGCCTGCCTCGTTCGAGAAAATTCCGCGCGCGATTCCCTTCTGCATCGATTCCGTTATCTGCTTCATGACGAATCCCATCGCGCCGCCTGCGACAGCCCTCATCCCGAAAGCGTTCCTGAAGATGACCGCGAACGCGTCCGGGATTTTCGTCGCGTTCATGAGGAGGACGGAAAGCCCGAGGAAAACGTAGATGACAGCCATGGCGGGAACGACTTTTTCCGCGACTTTCGAGATTCTTTTGAGGCCGCCGATGAGGACGAGCGCGACGAAGAACGTCACGATAAGACCCGAAATCACGACAGACCACGTGTATTCGTCGCCGAAAAGCGAGAACGCGATGTTGCGACCTTCCGAGTCGAACGCGTTTTTGACGGCGGTGGTGATTCCGCTTATCTGCGTGAACGTTCCGATGCCGAAAAGACCGACGCAGACGCCGAAAACCGCGAAAAGAACCGCGAGCCACTTCCAGCTTATGCCCGTGCGCTCCTTCATTCCCTTCTCAATCGTGTAGAACGGGCCGCCGAGAATGTGCCCGTCCTCCGCGTGGCTCCTGTATTTGAGCGCGAGCATACATTCCGTGTATTTCGTCGCCGTCCCCAGAAGAGCCGCGAACCACATCCAGAAAAGCGCGCCTGGGCCGCCTTCCGCGATTGCCGTCGCGACGCCGACGATGTTTCCTGTTCCGATTGTTGCCGAAAGGGCTGTGCAGAGCGCCGCGAACGGGCTGAGCTCGCCTTTTCCGGCGCTGTCCGATTTTTTGAACATCGATTTGAATCCGAGGGTGAGCTTGGTGAACTGCATTCCCTTGAGCCGGATTGTAAGCAGGATTCCCGTCGCGAGGATGAGAATGATTGTGGGAAGTCCCCAGACGAAATCGTCAATCGCCGAGAGGACCGCATCGAAAGTAAGCTGTTCAGTTCCTTCCATTTGAACACTTCCTGAAAAGACTTGAGCGCGTCAAAAATTCGCGCGCCCAAAAAAAATAAGAGCTTCGGCATGATTCCGGAAAATCAGCCTCGGCTCTCCAAAGAGTTGAACAGAAAAATCCCCTGTCCTTTTTGCCTGAGATATAAGCTCTAATAGCCGTAACCCTTCGGCGCCCCGCACAAAAACGGGGACTCTCCAGAGAATCCTCCGCCGGAACACGCCGCGCGAAAGGACGCGGCAATAATAGCGTTTTTGAGTGCGTTTTTCAACGCCGACAGACCCACGGCAGAAAATCGGTTTTTCCTCTCAATCTCCCTCTTTCTTTGTTGTGCTTCCGAATGCCGCGGGATGCTCAATCCCCGCTCTGCCGGTTTGTTTTCAGGCTTCTCAGGTATTCCTTGTGCGCTTCCGTAACGCGGAAACTTTCGAGCGCCTTCTGGATTGCCTTGTTGTGCGTCCACGGCTCAAGGCGGTGCTTTTCGATAAAAGGAACGGCGGCGTCCCACTGTTTCGCGAGCGCCGTCGCAAAATACCATGATGCCATCATCTTCAGGTAGTAGTCTTCGTCCGCGCCCTTCGCGTCCATGCGCTCCGCGACGATTTCGGGGAATTCCTTCGAAAAATCCTCGTCGAGGAATTCGTTCATGAGAATGCGCATTCCGTAGCGGGATGTGTAGACGTGCGCGGAAGAAATCCACTGTTTGATGTGCGGCAGAAGCCGCGCGTGGTTCTTTCTGAACGATTTCGGGCTTGCCTGGTCGCAGACCGGCCAGCAGTCGACATAGGGGAGGAACCGCTCAACCTCGGCGACGCACGCGTCGAAGTCCTTCATCTCCGCGACGACAAAAAAATGGATGAGGTTCTCCTCGAAATACGCGTGCGGAAGCTCCCTGAGGAAAACGCCCGCCGTCTTTTCGTCCCGTGCCGCCGATTTCGCGATTTCCCGAAGGCGGGGAGTGCGCACCCCTATCATCGTCTCCGCGGGAATCGTCGGGACGAGCCTGCTCTGGAAGTCCCGGTACTGCAAGTCGGCTGCTGCGCGCAGCGCGTCACGTATTTTTTCCATGCGGCTATTCTCCGTTGACGGTTTCTCCGGTGCAGGCGGCGCGCTGCATCAGAATCGCCATGTATGAATCGCGGACTGCCTCCTCAAGCGGATACGGATGACTGCCTTTGCCGCGCATGTACGCGACAGCCCGCTGCATGAGAACGGAAATCGCCGTCTCGTCCTGGCCGAGGCTGCTTTTTTTGAAGCCGATTTCGATTTCCCGCGCCTCATTTTGCTCGTCGAGGAAATACGCCTGCCTGCCGATTATCTCTCCGCGGATTCCCTGTATTTTCAGCGCGTTCTTCCTGATTGGCGAGCGGTACTGCTCTGAATCGAAATCGTAGAACGCGGCTTTTCCGTTTTCGAACTCGAATGTCGCGACCGTCCTCTTTTTTTCTGCGACGCGACCGTCCGTGAACCGCTCGTATCGGGTCATCGTCTCCGTCGTCGGGAATTCGTATGTTTTCGCGCGGACGGAGAATTTCATGCCGAGCGGAATTTTCAGGAACGCGCGGATGAGGCTTGCGGCGTGGTAATCGTGCGCGATGGAGATGTTCAGCGCCGTAGGTTCCCCGATAAGCCCTTTTCTGACGGCGGAAAGGATTGCATCGTATTCGGGATAGAGGCGGTATTGCTCGGCGATGATGAGCCGTTTCCCCTTTTCCCCGAGGTTTTCCAGTTTTCCGATTGTCCCGAAATCGAGCGCGGCAGGCGTTTCGGCGATGACGAAAAAGCCGCGCCCGAGCCATTCAAGGCTCACCTGCGACATCGACGGCTTAGTCACGGCAACGACGACAAAATCGGGATGAGCGTTTATGCAGTCGTCGGCCGATGTCGTCGTCGGGATGCCGAGCTCCGCCGCACGCTTTTCCGCCTTCTCGGGCGTGCGGCAGAGCATGTATAAAAGCTCGAACCGCTCGGGGAACGCTTTCGCGACCCTGACGTAAAAAGCCGCCCGCCAGCCCGAGCCGACTATGACGAACCGCGCTTTTTCAGGTTTTTCCTCCCGCCCGTCTTTTTTGATACATTTTTCCATAAAATCCCCCCGTATGTTTTTTGCGCGCCGCAATCAGGATGAATGCCCGCCCCGCGCCCCAGAACAGGTTGCTTTGAAATGCGATGTTCAAAAACGTGCTATCTGCGCGTTTTTGAAGTCGTCGACCTGAGCGATAACGAAGTTGTCGGACAGGCCTATTTTTTTGAATGGCGCTTTCCGGTGATTTCGTCGACCTCGATTTTCACGACGGCTGTTTTTGCGAGCGCCATCGCATTGTACGCGATGAATTTGATTCCCGCGGGAAGCTTGTAGCCGTTGTGGAGCATGATGGCGTCGAGCCCCGCTGATTTTTCCCTCGCGCCGAAAAGAATTTCCGCCTTCCCGAACCCGATGACGCTCTCGTAGTAGCATGTCCACGCGCACGGCTCTTCCCCGCCTTCTGCGCCGAAAAAACGCTCCGCGCAGAAACTGACGCGCGCATTTTCCGTGAGCGCGTCGATTTTCTTTCCCTCGCCCGCGCCGTGAAAATACACGGACAGTTTTTTCCGCCCGTCTTCCTCTCGCACTTCATAGCCGAAATTGACCGGCACGGAATACGGCATGCCGCCGCTCACAAGCGCAAGGTGGAGCACGCGGCACTTTGCCAGAATCGAGACGATTTCGTCGAAATCAGTTACTTCACGGTCTTTCCTTCTCATTCGTTCTCCTTCGCTGCCTGCCGCACATCGTTTCCGAGGCGGAACCAGCGTTTTGGCGGTGTTGCAAAAGTTGGCTGAGCGTAGCCGAGGTCCGCTCATTGCCATGCAAGAATTGGTCGTTTCGGCTTCGCTCAACAAACCTGTTCGGAAATTTCAGTTCCGGAACAGGTTACCTTAAAATGCGATGTTCAAAAACATGCTGCCTGCGCGTTTTTGAAGTTGTCGGACAGGTCTGATGACCGTTTTTTATTTCGGGATACTTGCCGTAACATCTCCGGCAGGTTTTGATGCAGCATACTTTTCGTAACGCCGTCAGCGTTTTTTCTCCCAATAATCCTTGTACGCGTAGCCGTCCTGCGTCCCGATGAGGAAACTTGCTGATTTTTCGAAGCCAATCGCCGCGAATGCCGCCGCCCGCTCGACCGCGTAAACGGGAACTTTCGTGATGATTCGTTCCGTTCCGAAAAGCCCGTACGAATGCGGGACAATCAGCGAGGCAATCTCCGCAATCGAATCCGCGCGCTCGTAGCCGCTTCCCACATCGAGCCGAAGGACGCCGGCGTGAGCGAAATCGTCGTCGGCCGCGCGTCGGAAAAGCTCTGCCGTGCCGATTGCGTTCCCGACGTCCTTGTCGATTACCGCCCAGCGCACGAACCATTTCGATTTGTAAGATTCGAGCCAGAAATCGATTGCTTTCTCCATCCGCTCAAGAGTCGGATAATAGAAATTGTCCCCGTGGCAGTTGTCGCTGTTGAAGAACGGAAGCGAATTCTTGTCGCCGTAAACGTTCAGGAGCGATTCCGCGTCTTTTTTCTCCACGAAACGCAGGAGAAATCGCTCGTCCTCAAAAAGGGGAACCTCGTCATACACATTCTGCATGTTTTTCCTCCGATGCGGAAACCGCTATTTTTTCCGGGCGAAATCGGCGGCTCCTTCATCACAATCGCCGATTTTATCAGAAAAGACGAATCGTTTTCTGATTCCGAGCGCGCTTTCCGACCAATATTGGATTTCCGTGAAGCTGAAACCCGCGCCGTGTTTTCCCCGCGTGCGTGTATCTGCTTCTCTTGCAGACACGTTTTTTCGGCTGCTTGACGCTGGCTTTTAGGCTGTGCAATCATCAGACTGTTATTTAGGAGTAAAAATGACAAAAATACATGACGCGATAATCTTCGCGACGATTAAACATCAGAACCAGAAACGCAAGGGAACTGAAATCCCCTACATCGTTCACCCCATGGAAGTTATGCAGATTCTCACCGAAAACGGCTGCTCGGAGAACGTGATTGTCGCGGGAATCTTGCATGACACGCTCGAAGACACGGACACACGCCCGGAGGAAATCGAAAAGCGGTTCGGAAAAGAGATACTCGCGATAGTCCAGACAGAGTGCGAGGACAAGTCAAAATCATGGAAGGAGCGCAAGCAGGTTTTCATCGATTCTCTGAAAAACGATTCGCTTGAGGCGAAACTTGTATGCTGCGCCGACAAACTGTCGAATGCCCGAAGCATGTACGCCGATTTCCAGTCTTGCGGGGACGAACTCTGGAGACGCTTCAACGCGCCGAAAGAGCTGCTTGCGTGGTACTACTTCTCAATCGCCGGTTCATTGTCGGATTTGGACGGCTACAAGATGTACGCTGAATACAAACGGATTTTGGAAGACCTGTTCGGAATGTAGGTTCCAGTTGTCTGGAGCGTTTTTGTTCATGGAGCGGCCGCCGCGTCTGAAAGGCGAAGGAAATTGCGGCGCTAAAACATCAGAATCAGGAACGCAGGGGAACTGAAATCCAATGCGTTTTTTTCGTGTTCGAAAGCGACGCCCTGTCAGTCTCAAGCGTTTCCGAAAAGGATTTTTCCCGAAGACAGGGGGCGTGACGGGCTTTTGGGGGCGTCGCGCTCGTTTTCCCCGCTAGAATTTGAACCCGTCGATTTTCTTCGCGATGTTTCCGACGGCCTCCGCGGTCTCGTCCGAGACGTCGAGCAGGCCGTCCTTTATCGTTATGACGGAATTCGTCACGTTGAGCGCGCGGGAGAGCGTCTCCTTCGTGTTTTCCGTCTGCGCGTTGAGGAATGCGATTTCGTCGAGGATTTTTTTGTTCCCGCCCTGCATGTTTTCCGAAGCCTGCTTGACTTCCGTCGTGGAATCGGCGAGCGAGCGCAGCGCCTCCGTTATCTGCTGCGAGCCTGACGACTGCTCCGCCATCGCGTTGCTGATGGTGACGACGAGCTGCGACGTCTGCTCCATCATGCGCCCCGTTTCCGCGTACACCGAATCGGCGACGGCGGACGACGCGACGATTTCCTCGATGAGCAGTTTTATCGAATCGATTTGCGACGAAATCGCGCGCGACTGCACCGACGAATCCTCCGCAAGCTTCCTGATTTCGTCCGCGACGACGGCGAATCCCTTGCCCGCCTCGCCCGCGTGCGCTGCCTCGATAGCCGCGTTCATCGCCAGGAGGTTCGTCTGCTCGGCGATGTTCGAGATTATCATGTTCGCCTCGTTCAGGCTCTGCGACTGGGACTCGACCTCTGAGATTTTCTTCGAGACCTCGTTGCTCGTCTCGATTCCCTTCTGCGCGTTTTCCTTGAGGCTGTCGAAGGCGCATGACATGTTTTCCGTCGATTTCGTCACGGAATGGATGTTCCCTATCATCTCCTCGACTGCCGCGGATGCTTGCGATGCCGCCGCCGACTGGGATTCGACGAGCCGCTCCAAATCCTCGATTGAGACGGAGATGTTCTTTATCGCGTCCGTCGTCTGCCCGACGCTCCGCTCCTGGCTCTGCACCTGGTTCGTGACGTCGTCGAGGTTGTACGTGAGGGACGATATCGCCTTGTCCGTGGACTCGATGTTCGCGCGGAGACTTTCCGACGATTTCATCATCGAGTCGCGCGCGATTGCGACGTCCTTTATCGTCTCCTGGAGCTTTCCGATGAACATGTTGAAGTTTTTCGTTATCTGACCGATTTCGTCGTTTTTGCCCTCGTTGAGGCGCACGGACAAATCCGCGTTCCCCGTGGAAATCCTGACGAATTCCTTGTTTAGAGCCTTGAGCGGCCTGAACGACACGACGAGGAGCAGAACCGTTATGAGGAGAATCATCACGAGCGATGCGAGGTTCGACATAATCAGCGATTTTGCGAGGACAATCTCCGCCTCGTGCACGGTTGTCTCGGGTATGAGAAGGACGAGCTTCCATGTCGTTCCGGAAATCTGCTTGAAGAACGTCTCGAACGCCTTCCCGCTGATTGTGAGCGCACCGCGACCTTCCTTCTTCGTCTCGAATTCGCGGATGAAATCGTCGGAGAGCGTGACCCCGCCGAGGTTGTCGAGCTTCCTCGACATGCTGTGCGTGTTGTCGGGAGCGCACATGACGAGCCTGTCCTTCGTGAGGAGCATCGCGAAGCCGTTCTTCGAGTCGATGCTTCCGCCCTTTATGTTGCAGATTCCCTCGTTGATGTATGACAGCGGCGTGAGCCCGACGTAGAAGCCGTAGCGCATGTCCCCGTTTTTCTTCGGCGATGATGATTTGCAGACAGGTATGTACGTGTTCTCGAACGTCGTTCCGCACGGGTCCCCGTAAAGCTGCGACAGGTTCTCGTTTTTCATCTGCCTGAAGTAGGGCAGCCCCGACACGTCCTCGATTCTTCCGTCGTCGAAATAGCAGAGCCCGGAGTCGTAGTCGGCGTACCCGATGTTCGTGAAATTCTTCTGCCGCTCTTTCGCGCGCTTTATGAGCATTTCCTGAATCTCGACCGGGTCGGTTGATTTCCTGCCGACGTCGTCGAGCATCGTGTAGCTCCGCATCTGCTGCATCTGTATGTTGTTCCGGTACAATGTCGCGACGCCCAGCTGCTTTATCAGCTCCTTGTTGTCTTCCGTGAACGAATTCCGTGTCGCTTTTACGGCGTTTCGTGCGCTGATGACCGCCGATATCGTGATGAATGCGATTACTGCAAGACCAATTTTCCAGCTCAGGCTGAACGCCAGACTTCTCTTCTTCATAGTAACTCCATCCTTTGTCTTTTGACGTGAAAATCGATTTGCGGAAGAGAGTAATTTATTTGTTTGCGTTTTATATTAAAAAGACACCCGATTTCTATAAAAATAGATGGATTTTTTTGGAAAATTGTGTCAAACGAATGAAAATCCCGCAGTTGGTACCGTTTTCTCCGGGTCTGGCTACGGGATTTTTTTCCTCATCCTGCCTTTCTCCGCGCGGATTGTTCAATCATGGCGAGGAAAAGCTCGTGAATTCTCGTGTCCTCCCCGATTTCCGGATGGAACGCGAGCGCGAGTTGGTTTTTGAACCTGACCGCGACAATCCGCCCGTCAACCTCGGAAAGAACATCGACGTCGCGGCTTTCCGTTTTCTCGACGAACGGTGCGCGTATGAACGCCATCTCGAATTCGCCGATTCCGCTGACGTTTCCTTTCCTGACGAAGCTGCCGAGCTGCCGCCCGTATGCGTTCCGCCTGACCGTTACGGGAAGAGTTCCGAAATGGACAGTCCCGTCGCCGCTTATGTGCTGCGCGAGGAGAATCATCCCGGCGCACGTCGCCAGAACGGGGACGCCCGATTCGATGAGCCGTTTTATCGGCCCGAACATGCCGAGCTCCCTCAAAAGCTTCCCCTGGACGGTGCTCTCTCCGCCGGGAAGGACGATTGCGGAAATCTCGTTCCTCTCGATGTCCTCTTTTTTGCGTAGCTCGACGCATTCGGCTCCGAGGGACGCGAGCATTTTTTCGTGCTCGATGAACGCCCCCTGAACCGAAACAATCCCGATTTTCATTTACTGACCCCTCGCTTCCATTATGAGCTTTATCTCGTTCTCGTTGATTCCGACCATCGCCTCTCCCAAATCCTCGGAAAGCTCGGCGATGAGCTTGGCGTCCGTGAAATTCGTGACGGCCTTGACGATTGCCTGCGCCCGTTTTTCCGGGTTTCCCGACTTGAAGATGCCGGAGCCGACAAAGACGCCCTCCGCGCCGAGCTGCATCATGAGCGCCGCGTCCGCCGGAGTCGCCACTCCGCCTGCCGCAAAATTCACGACGGGAAGCTTCCCGTTCTTGTGGACGAACTGCACGAGCTCGAACGGAACCTGAAGCGATTTCGCCGCCTCGAAAAGCTCGTCCTCCCTCATCGCGCTGATTTTCGCAATCTCGGAATTCATTTTGCGCATGTGCCTCACCGCCTGTACGACGTCGCCCGTTCCCGGCTCTCCCTTCGTCCGTATCATCGAGGCGCCCTCGTTGATTCTTCTGAGCGCCTCTCCCAAATCACGCGCCCCGCACACGAACGGCACTTTGAATTCGCGCTTGTTGATGTGGTAGAGGTCGTCGGCGGGGGAGAGAACCTCGGACTCGTCGATGTAGTCGATTTCGATTGCTTCGAGGATTTGCGCCTCCACGAAATGCCCGATGCGGCACTTCGCCATGACGGGAATCGAAACTGCCTGCTGGATTCCTTTTATCATTTTCGGGTCGCTCATGCGCGAGACGCCGCCTGCCGCCCGTATGTCTGCGGGGATGCGCTCAAGCGCCATGACGGCGCACGCTCCTGCTTTCTCGGCGATGACTGCCTGCTCCGGTGTCGTGACGTCCATAATCACGCCGCCCTTGAGCATTTGGGCAAGCCCCTTGTTCAGTTCGTACTGTGTGTTTTCCATAATTCCTCCTGAAGGTTTGCGGAATCTTATCCGTATTCTGGTATTGAAGTAATGTTCAAATTGATATTTTTCTCGTATGCCAGTTTGCGGCTCAAGGTTTTTCTTATTGCCGCGCTTTCATTTTGTTGCGGTTCCGGATATTTGGCGATATAATTTGTTTCTATAAATAAGAACAAAACAAAGGCTTTGCCCGCTGTCCTGCTATGCAGGAGTTCGTCCGCCGCTTCCGCTTGTTTATTTTGCGTGATGCCGCGGAATTCGGGCATCGCACGCAAAAAGGAGAATTTTTTCCATGTCAAAAGAGATTCCGTACAAGATTTATCTTTCTGAGAACGAGCTTCCCGAGTCGTGGTACAACGTCCGTGCGGATATGAAGAACAAGCCGGCGCCGCTTTTGAATCCTGCGACGCACAAACCGATGACGGCCGAAGAGCTGGGGCATGTTTTCTGCGACGAGCTGGTGAAGCAGGAATTGAACGACACGGACGCCTATATCCCGATTCCGGAAGAAATCCGCGAATTCTACAAGATGTACCGCCCGGCGCCGCTCGTCCGCGCGTACTGCCTTGAGAAGAAGCTCGGCACGCCGGCAAAAATCTACTATAAATTCGAGGGAAACAACACGAGCGGAAGCCACAAGCTGAATTCCGCGATTGCGCAGGCGTATTACGCGAAGAAGCAGGGGCTTAAGGGCGTCACGACGGAGACGGGTGCCGGACAGTGGGGAACTGCGCTGTCGATGGCGTGCTCCTATTTCGACCTCGACTGCCACGTGTACATGGTCAAGGTTTCCTATGAGCAGAAGCCGTTCCGCCGCGAGGTTATGCGCACATACGGCGCGCAGATAACGCCGAGCCCGAGCGACACGACGGAAGTCGGGCGCAAGATTCTCGCCGAATTCCCCGGGACTGGCGGAAGCCTCGGATGCGCCATCTCGGAGGCTGTCGAGGCTGCGACGAAACGCGAGGGATACCGCTACGTTCTCGGAAGCGTCCTCAATCAGGTGCTGCTCCATCAGACGGTCATCGGTCTTGAGACGATGACGGCGATGGACAAATACGGAATAAAGCCGGACGTGATAATCGGATGCGCGGGCGGCGGCTCGAACCTCGGCGGTCTCATTTCCCCGTTCATGGGAAGGAAGCTCC
The DNA here is from genome assembly GCF_000255555.1 of Treponema saccharophilum DSM 2985. Taxonomy (GTDB): domain Bacteria; phylum Spirochaetota; class Spirochaetia; order Treponematales; family Treponemataceae; genus Treponema_D; species Treponema_D saccharophilum. The sequence continues at coordinate 69,563 of NZ_AGRW01000040.1, read as the reverse complement.
GCGGCGAGGCTGATTACCAGTTTATCGCTGTCGAGCCGGCGTCATGCCCGAGCCTTACACGCGGCTCGTTCGTCTACGATTTCTGCGATACGGGACACGTCTGCCCCCTCGCAAAAATGTACACGCTCGGAAGCGAATTCATGCCGTCGGCAAACCACGCCGGCGGTCTCCGCTATCACGGAATGAGCTCGATCCTCTCGCAGCTTTACGACGACAAGCTTATCGAGGCGCGCTCCGTCGAGCAGACGGCTGTGTTCAAGGCGGCGCAGGATTTCGCCCGCGTCGAGGGAATCCTTCCCGCGCCGGAGTCGAGCCACGCGATAAAGGTCGCGATAGACGAGGCGCTTAAGTGCAAGGAAACGGGCGAGGAGAAGACGATTCTCTTCGGGCTTACCGGAACAGGATATTTCGATATGTACGCATACAAGGCGTACAACGACGGAACGATGAGCGACTATATCCCGACCGACGCCGAAATCGCGAAAGCCCTCGAAAAAGCGCCGAAGGTCTGACGGATGAGAAGAACAAAACAACACGGGGACCCGCGGCTCGGAGCGGCAATTTTCATAATACTCGGCATTTTGTCGCTCGTTGCGGGGCTCGTGTTTTTTGTTGTGACAAGGCGGAAACGAAAACGGTGCAGCGCGCCCGTCTCGGCGAAAGTCGCGGAGAATCTTTTTGAGCGATCCACCATCGGGACGGGAAGCAACAAAAGTTCTGTTTCCGTCTATTATCCTGTGTTCGAATTCACTTTCCGCGGAAAAAAAATGCGGGTGAAGTCGAACACGGGTTCCTATCCGCCCGAATACAAAATCGGCGATATCGAGGAAATCCGCGTGAATCCGGACAATCCGCAGGAACTCGTTTCCGGAAGCGGAAAAATAGAGGTTATCGTCTCGGCTGCCCTGATTGCGTTCGGGCTGCTTTTTTCCGGAATCGGTGTCCTGATTGCGCTTTCCATATGACATATCTTTAAACGGCGGAGGAACGTATGAGGATGCACAGGCTTCAAAAAGAGCCTTCGAAACGATTTTTTGTCGTTTTCGGAATCATTGCCGCGGTGTTTTCGATAGGCGGCGTCAATCTTTTTCTTTACGATTGCAATCTCAGAAAATCGTGCAGCGCGCGTGTTGAGGCGGTCGTCGTTGAGAACGTCAGGCATGGCGGAAGCCGCAGCAGGAACTCCGTCGCGCCGGTGTTCGAGTACGAATTCAACGGGACGGCATTCCGGATAGAGAGCAATGTCGCGACGTATCCGCCCCGGCTGAAAGTCGGCGAGCGCGTGAATCTTCTGGTGAATCCCGAAAATCCGGGAACGTTTGTGGAGGAGGGAAGCGTGCTCTTGCGGCTTGTGTCCGCGGTGATGGTCGCGGTGGGCGCGCTTTTTCTGGGAACAATCGTTTTCGTGTTTGCCCGGGAAAAGCGCGCCTGAATCCGTCCCCTTCCGCTTTACGCGAAAATCTCCTTGTGGTTTTCCATCCACGCGAACAGCTTTTTCAGCTGGAACATGAACGAGAGCAGGTCGCCCGTCTGTATCGTGCTCTGCGCCGCCTTTGCCGCGATGCGCTTCACTTCCTTAAGGTTCTCCTCCTCTGCGTTTTTCGCCGCCGTAAGAATCTGCATCTGGCTTTCCTGCATTTTTCCGAGCACGTCGTACATGAAGCCGATGTTTTCCGAATTCGCGTTGTTGATTTTCGTCAGCTGCTCGTTCGACGTCACTGCCGTTTTCTGGATTGAGTCCATGAATTCGTCGTGCCTGTGGTTGTCCTCCACAAGCGACTTCACTTCTTTTCCGATGTCCCTGACCTTCGCCTCGATTTCGCCCGAAATTCCGCTCGTGCGCCCCGAGAGCGTCTTGACCTCGTTCGCGATTATGCGGAATCCCTTTCCGGCGTTGCCCGCGCGCGCCGCCTCGATTGACGCGTTGAACGAGAGGAGCCTCGTCTGCTCGGAGACTTCCTGGATGCTCCGGATGTAGTTCCCGATTTCTTTTATCCGCTCGTCCAGCTTCTTGACTTTCGCGTCGAGCTCCTTCCGCTCCTTCTGCGCGTCCACAATCGAGCGGCTGAGGTTCTGGAACTCCTCGCATATCGCTTTGAGCGACTCGCTGTTCGCGCGCGATGTGTTGAGCATGGTGTCGGCTTCCTTTTTGGAGTTTTCGCTCGACTCCGAGAATTTGTCCATCGCACTCTGAAGCTTTTTGTAGACGCCATCGTCGGACGTCAGCATCGCGATATATTCCTTGAGGAACCCGCCGATGTTGTTCGTCGAGTTGCAGTTTTTTATCAAAGTGTCCACCAGCTCCGTTCCTGCCTGGAGAAGCTTCTCTTTTGTGTATGTTTTTTCCATTTTATTCTCCTATTACAAGCGTGACGAGCGTCTGGTTTGAATTCATGTGCCCGAACTGTTCCCCGTACGTCGAGAATCCGCTGTAGGTGGGGAGATACCGCCTCCAGACCTCGCTGATTTTTCCCGTAAGCCCTTTTTTCTGGAATCCGACCGTCCTCAGTATGCAGTTGAACAAAATGATGCAGCCGGGGCGCGGAATCTCGCTCGTTATTTTCCGGCAGGTGCTTTCCGTCATCTCGACGGGGTCGTGCGGCATCAGTATTTCCTGAAGCGAATCCTGAAGGACGCGCGCGTACATGGTGAGCTTGCCGTCCTTGTCGAAGCTGACGAGCGAAGCTATGAATATCTCGTCGCCGAAAACGCGCCCGAACGGATGGTCGAGGAGCGCGTCGTTCACCTGTCCCTCCGTTATGCCGAGAACCTGCGCGTACCTTCTCCGCGGGTTCTGCCCGTCAATCGCGTTCACGATGTGCTTCTCCGTGTTGACGTCGGTGAGCTTCACGTTTTTTCCCGTGCGCTGGAAGATGTTCTCCTTGTATATCCTGAATGCGCACGATGTTTTTACGAACAGGACGACAGCCGCATTCGAAGACGTGACGCCGTTGCAGCTTACCGCAGTCGAGGCGAATTTCATGTCGTCGCCCGCCGAGCCGCCCGCAATCATGAAATTCTGGTCTTTGATAAGCGAATACAACTGCGAGAGGATGATTTCCTCTGCCGACATGAGGCCGCAGATAAGCGTTATCGCGAAAGCGTCGCGCGAGCAGTTTTCCGACGACAGGGAGATGCCGATTTTCGATGCTGCGCTTGTGATTTCTTTGTTGCCCAGGATGGGAAATTGGTCGATGCCGTCGATGAGAACCCCGCTGAATTGCGACTTTCCGTTGTCGTAAATCGCGTTGAGCACTATCGAGTTCGTCGTGAACCCGTCTTTCGTGATTTCGCCCGCCGTTGTCGCCCCTATAACCTGCGCCCTCGGGAATTGTTCGTGGAGGAGCGACGAGAGCTTTTCGAAATCATACCTTGTGCTTGCGAAAAAGAGTATCGCGCTGTAGGATGACGGCGTTTTTTTGAGCCGCGAGCATAAATCTGTCACTGCCTGTGCTTCGTCTTCTTTTTGAGTCTGGACGACTTCCTGATTCATCTAAAAACTCCTTGTCTTTCCTAGTTATGGAAAATATAGCCCTGTGCGGAATCGCTTTTGCGTTTTCGTATGGAAGGTAAAAATTTTAGTGGAATAACGATTTAGTATAACATCCTTTCCGCCATATTCAAATTTTTTGAAATTAAAGGCTATATATTGAAAAAAAACGATTTTCTATGAAAAAAACGTCAATTTTCCGATTCCTGGCGATTTCGCGCGTGCGTTCCTCCCGGAAAGCGCATTTGCGGAAGGGGAACGCGCGCGTTCTGCCGGAAATCCGATGATTCTGTTCGGTTTTTTGCCTATTTTCGGGCTTTGTCGGGATGGAGGGCGTAGAATTCGTTTTTGTCCGCATACATCGCCTCGTCGGCAATATGCATGCACAGGCGCAGGTCCTTCTCTCCCTGGCTCCAGTCGGCGCCGATTGCGAGGCACACATCCGCGCCGTATCCGCAGCTGTCTTTAAGTTTTTTGACTGCGGAATCGAATTTTTCCCTGTCGCAGTCCTGCATAATCACGATGAATTCGTCGCCGCCCGAGCGGTAAATCTCGTCGTTGGCGAACTGAGCCTTCAGCAGGGCGGCGGCATTTTTGAGGAGCTTGTCGCCCGCCTCATGCCCTCCGCTGTCGTTGCACTGCTTCAGCCCGTTCAAATCCGCGAATATGATTCCGAACGGCGCGCGCACGACGTTCCGCCCGTCGACGTGGTAATCGACACGGGCGTTCATCGAGTTGCGGTTCTTCACGCCCGTCAGGAAGTCGATGTTGCTCATGTATTCGAGCTTTTCCATGAGGTCGTTGTTCGCGATTTCCGCGGAAAGGAAAAACGCCGTCAATTCTATGAAGTCCTTGATTTCGATAAGTTTTTCCGTGTTGAAATTCGTTATGAAAAGCACGCCGAACATTTTCCGCCCCTGGGACAGCGGGACAAGCACGAGGCTTTCCACTTTCGAATTCCTGAGGCTTTTTACCCAGATGGGATTCTGCTCGGCAAGCTTCTGCATGTCGAAATCATCCTTGATTATTATGAGGTCGCGGTTCTCCAGCGTTTTTTCCCAAGAGAACACGACATCAGGCGTCAATTCGGGCATAAAATCATCTATTTTTGCCTCGTCGTTCCGGAATTTCGAGCAGAGCGGCGCGTATTTCCGCTTCTCGCGGTCAATCATTATTATGCAGCTGCAGAACGACTGCGTGTTTTTCTGTATGTCCGTGATTACCGTGTTCATCGCCTCGTAGAAGTTGTCGGCGCCGCGCAGGTTTATGCACGTTTTGATGACCTGCTGCGCGACTTCGAGGGACACGTTCGACATTTTTTCCGATTCCGGGCCTTTCGTGAATTCGAAGAAAAACATTAGGTAATGGAGCCTTTCGTCATTTCTGTCGTATGAGAGCGGAATGTAGTCGCTGTCAGTCCAGACATTCAGAGCCTTGACATCGACGTACGCGTGAAGGTGCTGCTTGAGAACGGCACAACGGTAGCAGAATTCCTCGAAATTCGGCTCCTTCGGAAGCAAATCCGAATAAATCATATCGTCGCGGTATTTTTCGCCCATTATATGCTTGTACATCGCGTTTGCGCGGACAATCCGTATCTCGCCGCAATGGTTGTCTTCCGTATTTTTGACGGAAAGAACGGCTGCCGCCATTCCGCATGAATCTACAATGCTCTGAAAGTCCATGAAACTATTTTAGATTCGATTCGGAAAATTTCAATCTTTTTTTATTGTATAATCTCCGCAATTTGCCGCAATGCAGAAGCCCCTGCCCGTCCGTCAACGCGCACACTTTCGCTAGCAAGAGCCGCGAGCGCTCCGCAAAAACCGCCCGTCCGTCAGACAAAAATCGCCCATCCGCCAATGCGCACACATGCGCCAGCAAGTGCTGCGTGCGCAAAAAAAACCGCCCGTCCGTCAAACAAAAATCGCCCATCCTCCAACGCGCACACTTTCGCCAGCAAGAGCCGAGAGCGTGCGCAAAAAAACTCGCCCGTCCGTCAAACAAAAATCGCACATCCGCCAATGCGCACACATGCGCCAGCAAGAGCCGAGAGCGCGCGCTCCGCAAAAACCGCCAGTCTGTCAAACAAAAATCGCCCGTCCGCCAATGCGCACACATGCGCCAGCAAGAGCTGCGAGCGCGCTCCGCAAAAACCGCCAGTCTGTCAAACAAAAATCGCCCATCCGCCAATGCGCACACTTGCGTCAGCAAGTGCTGCGCGCGCGCGCTCCGATAACTAACGATAAACGCGAGTGACCAATGCGCGCGCCTTTTTCCAGAATTTAACAGAATCTTCCTTTTGTTTTTACACAGGCCGTGTAGATTTTCCCCAGCAAAAGCAAAGGACTGTGTCCTTGGGGAGTTTTTATGAAGAACAATGTGAAGAAGGCAATCGCGGGAATCGCCATCGTGTCGTCGGCGTGCGCGGTTTTTGCCGCGGCAAAATTCAGCGCGAGGAAATCGATTTCGGTCCTGAGCCGCGAGGACGGGAGCGGCACGCGCAGCGCGTTCGTGGAGCTTTTCGGGATAGAGAAGAAGGTGGCGGGCGGAATCAAGGTCGATTACACGACTGACGAGGCGGCTATAACGAATTCTACTGCGGTCATGATGGCGAACGTTGCCTGCGACCGGTACGCAATCGGCTATATCTCGCTCGGCTCGCTCAACAATTCGGTCAAGGCGGTGAAAATCGACGGGGCGGATGCCTGCGTATCGAACATCGACAACGGCTCCTACAAAATCAGCCGCCCGTTCAACATCGTCGTCAGGGACGGGATTTCGGATGCCGCGCGCGATTTCGTCAGTTTCATTTCGAGCAGGGAAGGGCAGTCGGTAATCGCGGCAAACAACTACATAAAGGTTCCCTCGACGAAGGCGTTCGTCTCGAACAACGCCTCCGGGAAAGTCGTCGTCGCCGGTTCCTCTTCCGTGTCGCCGGTGATGGAGAAGCTCGTCGAGGCGTACCGGTCCCATAACGAGAACGTCAGGATTGAGCTTCAGACGAGCGATTCGACGACGGGCATCGCGAACGCGATGAGCGGGACATGCGACATCGGAATGGCGAGCCGCAGCCTCAAGCAGACCGAGAGGGCGGGCGGCGTCTACGAGATTGCAATCGCCGTCGACGGGATCGCCGTCATAGTGAACAAGGAAAACCCGGTCGGGAATCTTTCGCGCGAGCAGGTGGAGAAGATTTTTACGGGGGAATACACGAAATGGTCTTCTGTCTCCAGGTGATATGAAAGCGAAAGAGAAAATTTGGGAAATGATATTCCTGCTGGCGGCGGCTTTCAGCATCGTCGCCGTCCTGCTTATTTGCGTGTTCCTTTTCGCGAACGGCATTCCGGCGATGAGGGAAATCGGGGCGGGAAAATTCCTGCTCGGGACAAGATGGAAGCCGGGGAACGGGATATTCGGAATCTTTCCGATGATTGTCGGAAGCCTGTACGTTACGGCGGGCGCGGTCGTCGTCGGCGTCCCCGTCGGATTCATGACGGCGGTTTTCCTCTCGCGCTTCTGCCCGAGGCGGCTTCGCGGGATACTGAAACCGGCAATCGATTTGCTCGCGGGAATTCCGAGCGTCGTGTACGGTTTCTTCGGGCTCATGATTATCGTCCCGTTCGTGCGGAACGTTTTCGGGGGGAACGGCTCCTCGATTCTGACGGCGAGCCTCCTTCTTGGAATGATGATTCTCCCGACAATCATATCCGTTTCGGAAAGCGCGCTCAACGCCGTGCCGCAAAGCTACTACGAGGGAAGCCGCGCGCTCGGCGCGAGCCACGAGAGGAGCGTCTTCCTTGCGGTCGTCCCCGCGGCACGGTCGGGAATCCTTGCCGGCGTGATTCTCGGAATCGGGCGCGCGATAGGCGAGACAATGGCGGTGATAATGGTCGCCGGAAACCAGGCGCGCATTCCGGCGAGAATATTGAAGGGCGTGAGGACGCTGACGGCGAACATCGTAATCGAGATGGGCTATGCGGCGGAGCTTCACCGCGGCGCGCTCATCGCGACAGGCGTCGTCCTGTTCGTCTTCATACTCATCATCAATCTGGGATTCAACATCCTGAAAAACAGGAGCGCAAGATGAAAAAAGCGACAAGTGGATTTGCATCGGCGTCCGCGCCTTGCGGGAAAAAGGACGGCGCGGTTCGGTGCGCGGTGTATGCGTGCGCGTTCGTGACGATGCTCTCGCTGCTTTTCATGCTCGCATACATCCTCGCGAAGGGGGTGCCGCACATCGGCCCGTCCCTTTTCCGCCTCAGGTACACGTCGGAGAACTGCTCCGTCATTCCCGCGCTCGTGAACACGGTCGTGATGACGGGGATGGCGCTTCTGATTTCGTGCCCGCTCGGAATCGGAAGCGCGATATACCTCGTCGAGTACGCGAAAAAGGAGAACAGGTTCGTGAAAATCGTGCGGATGACGACGGAGACGCTTACGGGCATCCCCTCGATAGTGTACGGGCTTTTCGGGATGCTGCTGTTCGTCGGCTTTCTCCGCTGGGGATACTCGCTTGCGGCAGGGGCGGGGACAGTCTCGATAATGATTCTCCCGACGATAATGCGGACGACGGAGGAATCCCTGCTTGCCGTTCCCGATTCATACCGCGAGGGAAGCTTCGCTCTCGGCGGCGGAAAGCTTCGCACCGTTTTTTCGGTCGTCCTTCCGGGCGCGATGCCGGGAATCCTCGGCGGCATCATCCTTGCCGCGGGGCGCGTCGTCGGCGAGACTGCCGCGCTCATCTACACCGCGGGAACCGTCGCGCAGATTCCGCCGAACGTGTTCGGCTCGGGGCGGACGCTTGCAGTCCACCTGTACGTGCTCAGCTCCGAGGGGCTGCGCACCGAGCAGGCGTTCGCCACGGCTGTCGTCCTGCTCGCCGTCGTCATCGGAATCAACATGGCGGCGGGTGCGCTGGCAAAGAAAATCGGAAGAAGGAGCGGAGCATGAATTTCGGGAAGCAGATAAAAATCGAGAATCTCGATTTGTTCTACGGGAATTTCCACGCGCTGAAGGGCATAAACCTCGGCATAAACGAGAACGAGATAACGGCTTTCATCGGGCCGTCGGGATGCGGAAAATCGACGCTACTGAAATCGATAAACAGGATGAACGACATGGTCGAGGGCTGCCGCATAACAGGAAAAATCATGGTGGGCGGCTGCGACATCCTCGACCGCCGCGTTGACGTGAACAGCCTCAGGAAGAACGTCGGCATGGTGTTCCAGAAGCCGAACCCGTTCCCGATGAGCATCTACGACAACATCGCCTACGGGCCGCGGACGCACGGCATGAAGAAGAAGGCGGAGCTTGACGAGATTGTCGAAAAATCGCTCAGGAACGCCGCAATCTGGGACGAGCTGAAGGACGACCTCAAAAAATCTGCGCTTGCCTTGAGCGGAGGGCAGCAGCAGCGGCTGTGCATCGCCCGCGCGCTTGCCGTGCAGCCGGAAATCCTCCTGATGGACGAGCCGACCTCCGCCCTCGACCCGATTTCCACGTCGAAAATCGAGGACTGCGTGCTTGAGCTGAAGAAGAAGTACACGATTGTAATCGTCACGCACAACATGCAGCAGGCGGTGCGCATCAGCGACAGGACGGTGTTCTTCCTTCTCGGCGAGATTGTCGAGGTGGGGCGGACGGAGCAGGTTTTCAGCAGACCAAAAATGAAGAGGACAGAGGATTACATTACGGGACGCTTCGGATGATGCGCGCCCGCTTTGTGCGGAATGTTTTTTATGGAGGAAAATATGCGCGAAAGATACGCTGAGGAGCTGAGGAAACTCAACTGCTCGATAGTGAGCATGGGAAAGATGATTGAAATCGCGATTCAAAGCTCGGTGCTCGCGCTTATGGGGCGCGACAGGGATGCCGCCGCCCAGGTGTCTAAGAACGACGACGCGATAAACGCGATGGAGCGGGACATCGAATCCCAGTGCATGAGGCTGCTTCTCCACGAGCAGCCGATGGCAACCGACCTGCGCATGATTACGGCCGCGCTCAAGATGATTACCGACATGGAGCGCATCGGCGACCATGCCGTCGACATAGCCGACCTCGTCCTGAGCATCCCCGACTGCACGTACGGCAGGATGTGCGAAATCGAGGAGATGTCGTCGGAAATAATCGGGATGTTCGACGACGCGATTCAGTCGTACATCGGGAAGGACTACAACAAGGCGAAGAACGTCATCGCCCGCGACGACGTCATCGACGAGCTGTACCATTCGATAAAGAAGGATTTGGTGGAGCGCATCCGGCAGACGGACGACGGCGAGACAATCCTCGACTATCTCCTCATCGCCAAATACATCGAGCGAATCGGCGACCACGCCACGAACATCGCCGGGTGGGTTGTCTTCGCGCTTACCGGCGAGCGCGAGTGACGGCCTTCCGCGCAATCCGCGCCTGAAAAAAGAAAAAAACGGGGATTCCGTTTTCAGCACGGCATCCCCGCTGCCCGTCCGCGACGCATCTCCACGCGGCCGGGCATTTTTTTCGCCGTGCCTGATTCCGGCGGGGGCGTCCTGTATGCTGCACAAATCGGTTCGGCGACTATACAATAAGCTGAGAAGCTTGAAATGGGAATCAATCTGAAGCCGAACGACGAGAACTTCAACGAAATCGCGAATCAAGAAATTTTTGTTGACAAAACGATGATGATAGGCGTTTTGAACAAGATAATGAAATCGCCAAGCAAATACGCTTGCTTTTCCCGTCCACGGCGATTCGGGAAAACGATTGCGGGCAACATTCTTTCGGCGTATTTTTCAAAGGGTGCGGATTCACGCGGGCTTTTTGCTCCGTACAAAATCAGCAAAGACGCGTGTTTCGAGAGCAGCCTGAACGCGCTGAACGTTATGAAAATCGATATGAACAATGAATTTCAGAATGAGAGAAATAAAGGTGAGGTGCCTGATAAGCTTCAAGACAGAATCGTCGCGGAGTTCGCAGTTCAATTTCCGGATATTGCGTTCGGCGGGCGGGTATCCGTGGGAAACTGCATCCTGGCGGCATGCGCGCGAAAAGGCGAAAGATTCGCCGTGCCGGTGTGAATTATGACGAGGACGCAAAAACGCACGGGTGCACAATCGAGGAATTCGTGAAGCGGGCGTGTGAAAAACGCTGAAACCCGCTTGCATCTTTCTCACGCAGTCAAACGCGGATGCACGCGGGCTGCTCGTTCCGTGCCAGCCGAACTTGTTCCGGGGGCGCCCGGGATGGCGCATGTTTTTCCGTCGGGGATGCCGCTACATCCCGAAAATAACCGTGAAGACGCTGCCCTTGCCTTCCTCGGATTTCAGGATTATCGACGCGTCGTGGTATTTTGCCGCGTGCTTCACTATGCTCAGTCCCAGGCCCGTCCCGCCGAGGGAGCGCGAGCGGCTTTTGTCGATTCTGTAGAAGCGCTCGAAAATCCGCTCGCGCTCGCTTTCGGGGATTCCGATTCCGCTGTCGCGCACGGTCAGGATTACGCGGTTCTTGTCGGAATCCTTCGCCGCCATGAAATTCTGTATGTTGATTTCCACGGAGCCGCCGGTCTTGTTGTATTTTATCGCGTTGTCGATGAGGTTGTAGGCCATCTCGTAAATCACCGGGCGGACCCCGTTTATTAGCCCCGAGTCCCCGCTTATCTTCATCGTCACGTTCTTCTCGAGCGCGCTTGCGGAAAGGACCTCCATCGCCTCGAGGCAGATTTCCCTGAGGCTCAGAGCCTCCCGCTCAAGGCTGATTGATTTCTCGTCGAGCTTGGACAGCTTTATGATGTCGTTCACGAGCGTAATCATGCGCTGGCTTTCCTCGAAAATCGAGGAGGCGAAATCCTTCGTCGTCTGCGCGTCCGTTCCGCCTGCCTTGAGAATTTCCGCGAACCCGCTTATGCTCGTCAGCGGCGTCTTCAGCTCGTGGCTCACGTTCGCGGTGAACTGCTGCCGAAGCTCCTCCCGCTGCTGCTTCTCGAAATTCTCCTCGGCGATGCGCTTCGTGAACGGCTTGAGCTCGTCGTAGACGTCGGATTTCTCGGGGTTCTCCAAATCGATTTCGTTCAGCGGCGTTATTATCTTCTTCGCGAGGTAGCTTGCCGACGCGCCGGAGATTATCATCGCGATGATGAGCATGAGTATGAGCGTCTGGCTCATCCCGAGCACGAGCACGAGCACCGAGCGCTGGTTGCAGCTTATCCTCATGACGTCGCCGTTCGACAGCCGTGCCGCGAAATAGAGCGTTTTTTCCGTCATCGTGGACGAGTAGCGCGTCTTTTTCGCGCTTCCCCTGCTCATCGCCTCGATGAATTCGCTCCGCCGCCCGTGGTTCTCGAGCGCGAGCGCGTCCACCGTGTTGTCGAAGAAGACCGTCCCGTCGGGATGAATCAGGGTAATCCTGTTTTCCGTTTTTATCTTTCCGATTGCCTCGGCATGCCCCGACGTGACGTAGTTTTCGAGGAAGTCGCTCTCCGCTTTCAGCTCGTTGAAAATCTGGTTCTCGAAATACCCGTACATGTTGCTGATGAACAGGAACGCGCATATGAAATAGACGAGCGTGCCGACAAAAAAGGTGCTGATGAAGATTCTGAATGTCAGTGATTTGATTTTCATGCGGAACTCCTGTTTCCGTTTTGCTTTTCCTTCGACGCGATTTCGGGCAGCCGCCCCTTTTCATTGAACCTGTTCGGAAAGCTCAGTTTCAGGGCAGGTCTATTCGTTGTTGATGACGTAGCCGACGCCGCGCACTGTCTGGATGATGTTCTCCGTCTCGCCGAGCTTCTGCCTGAGCGTCCGTATGTGGACGTCGACGGTGCGGCTTTCGATGTCCGCGTCGATGTTCCACACTGAATTCAGAAGCTGCTCCCGGCTCTGCACGTGCCCGCGGTTGCTGATGAGGATTGCGAGGAGGTCGAATTCCTTCACGGTGAGGAACACCTGCCGGTCGCCGACAAAGACCGTGTGCTTCGAAATGTCGATTGTGACTGACGCGGCCTTGAGGATTTTCGGCTCGGACGATTTCTCGTACCGGCGGAGGACTGCCTTTATGCGCGAGACGAGGCTCATCATCCCGAACGGTTTCGTCACGTAGTCGTCGGCGCCCGCGTCGAGCCCGGCGACCACGTCGAATTCCGTGTCCTTCGCGGTGAGCATTATCACGGGCACCGGACGCTTTTCCGCCCTGATTTTCTTGAGAATCGAGAAACCGTCCTCCTCGGGCAGCATTATGTCGAGCAGGATGAGCTTCGGTTCCTCCGCCTCCATCTTCTTCCAAAATTCAGACGGCAGCGCGAATCCCTCGCAGCTGAAATTCTGGCTCCGAAGCGTGTAAACGATTAATTTCCGTATGTTGTCGTCGTCTTCGAGAATGTAAATCATGCGGACAGTCTTTGCCATTGCTCGTAAATAATCAATGCGCGCAGTGTTAAATTTTTGTAAAAGCGTCGCGTTTCCGCCCGCGCCCTGCCTCATGCCGGAGAAAATTTACATTGATTTTACAGAACGGGAGTTATTCAGAGAGGGGGGATTTCCGTATAGTGGGAACCATGATTTTCAGCATCGTCGCACAAATTGCGTGCTTTGCGGGCGCGCTCTGCCTGCTTCTGTTCGGCATGAACATGCTTTCCGACGGAATCCAGAAAGGGGCGGGCGGCTCGCTTCGGAAGCTCCTGTCGAAAATAACGGGAAACAGGTTCTATGCCGTGCTCACAGGTCTTGGCGTGACGGCGTTCATACAAAGCTCCGGCGCGACCACGGTCATGGTCGTCAGCTTCGTGAACGCGGAAATCCTCACGCTCGAGCAGGCTGTCGGCGTCATTTTCGGCGCGAACATCGGGACAACCGTGACGGCGTGGATTGTCGCGCTTTTGGGGTTCGGCTTTTCAGTCTCGGCTGCGGCCGTCCCGCTTTTCGGGCTCGGCTTCGTGCTGAAATACTTCAGGAAATCGCGGATACACAATTTTGCCGACTGCTTCATGGGGTTCGCGCTCCTTTTTATGGGGCTGGGGCTTCTGAAGGAAAGCCTCTCGCTCGGCGGGGTGACGGCGGGAATCCTTTCCGCGATTTCCGGGCTTGGCATACGGGGAATCCTCATCGGCGTTCTTCTCGGCGCTCTTGTCACGGCGCTGATTCACTCAAGCTCGGCGATGACCGCTATTGTCCTGACGATGGCGGCGAACGGCTCGCTTTCCTGGGAGCTGGGCGCGGCAATCGTCCTCGGGAGCAACATCGGCTCGACCGTCGATGCCGTCATGTCGAGTTTCGGCGCGTCGACGAACGCAAAGCGCGCCGCGCTCGTGCATGTCGGCTTCAACGTCGCGGGGACGTTCCTCGCGCTCCTCGCGTTCGGTTTGTTCCTGCGCTTTGTCGATTTTATCGTTCCCGGGCTTCCGTCGGAGAACATAACTGCGCACATCGCCATGCTCCACACGGTCTTCAATGTGTGCGCGACGCTCGCGTTCCTTCCGTTCGTGAACCAGATTTCAGCCGCGACCCGCAAAATCATCCCGGAACAGGCGGGGGAGGACGACGGGCATTACCGGCTTCCTTCGATAATAACGTCTGCGCGCACCGGCGGCGACCTTTATTCCGTGCAGGTGAACCGCGAGATTTCGCGCATGGCGTCGAAAGTGATGGAGATGTTCGATTCCGCCTGCACCGTCTTCCGGAATCCGTCCGCAATCGACGGCGAGTGCGCGAGCGTTGCCCGCATCGAAAGCTACGTCGACGAGATGAACGTCGTGATAAGCGATTTCTTGCAGTACTGCGCGCGCCTTCCGAGCTCAAGCGCGGACGACAGGCGCAATTTCACTCGGCTGATGAATATTTCGGGGACGCTTGAGGATTTGAGCGACGAGACGTGCTCGCTCATGCACACCGCGAGGAAATTCATCAAGAGCGGCTGCTGTTCCACGTCCGATGCGCGCGTCGATGATATCTGCGATTACCTTGAGCTTGTCAGGGTTTTCTTCGAGCAGACGTGCTCCTTCTTCGCCGTCGGGATTTCCGATGACCAGAAAGCGTCGGGCGAGGTTCTCGAGCGGAAAATCGACAGGACGAAGCACAGGCTCAAGAAATCGAGCAGGAAAAGGATTGAGGCGGGGGCGGACGTGAAAAGCGAGCTCCATTACATCGACATCGTGCGGAAGATTGAGCGCGCGGGCGATTGCGTCTGGTCGATGATGCGGGAGCTGTGATGTGCGGCACGGGCGGGAATGCCTGTCCGTTTTTCCCCACTGCGGGCGCTGCCCCCGTTCGCGGCTGGCGTCCTCCGGTCGTTCCCCCGCCGAAAAAGGCTCGTAGCGCGGATGCTCCTCACTCCTCCCGGAACGCTCCGCTCCATTTTTGCTAGACAGATTGATATTATGTGCTAGACTTAATCTACTGTTTAATACTAGACCTGTTAGATAGCTTCGTTATCGCTCAGGTCGGCGAGTCCAGAAACTGAAGTTTCCGAACTCGTTTACTTATGGAGGAGTTCTATGGCTGATGTAAATAAACAGGGGTTTTTCGGCAGCTTGAAGATGAAGGTGGGCGCGTTTTCTGTCTGCATCCTTCTTGCAGTCGCGGCGGTGTGTACGGGTTCTGCTTTGAGAACGATTGTTATGCTTCAGAAGTATACGCTGCAGAAACAGCGTGATGTGATGCTTGATTCATATGACGAGAAAATACAGTGGCAGGTTCAGAACGTCCTTTCCCTCATAAAGACATATGACTCGATATATTCCGGCGAGGGGCTTTCGCTTGACGAGCGGAAGGCGCGCATAAAGGAAATCGTGCGCGGGTTGCGGTACGGCACGGAGGGATATTTCTGGATTGACACCTATTCCGGCGAGAACGTACTTCTTCCGCCGAAACCGGAGACCGAGGGAACGAACCGACTCGACTGGAAGGACGAGGACGGAAAGTTCATGGTCAGGGATTTCATAGAAATCGGAAAGAGCGCGGACGGCGGGTTCACCGATTTCAAGTTCCCGAAGCTCGGAAGCGACAAGCCCGAGCCGAAACGCTCCTACACGGCTCCGTACAGCGCCTATTCATGGGTCGTCGGGACGGGAAACTACATAGACGACATCGACGCGGCAATCGCCGAGGAGGAGAAGGGGCAGCTCGTGATGTTCAAGACGATTCTCTGGACGCTCGTCGCCCTTGAGTTCATTGTCGTCATTGTCGCCTGCGTCGTGTTCGTCCTTATAATAATGAGGATTTTCGTCCGCCCGATTGCGCGGATAACGGACAATTTCAGGGACATATCGGAAGGCGAGGGCGACTTGACGGCGCGGCTTCCCGTTTCGGGACGCGACGAGATTGCCCGGCTGAGCGAGTATTTCAACAGGACGATTGAGAAACTGCGCATGGCGATTTCCCACATAAAATCGAACGCGGTCGACATGCGCTCGCTCGGAGACTCGCTTGCGGACAACGCGACGGAAACAGCCGTCGCGATAAGCACGATAATATCGAACATCGACAGCATAAACGGTCAGATTGCCGACCAGAGCAACGGCGTCCACATGGCGGCGGATGCGGTCGACACCATCGCGGAGAACATAACGAAGCTCGACGGAATGATTGAGAACCAGTACTCGAGCGTCACGGAGGCGTCGAGCGCCGTCGAGCAGATGATTGGGAACATACTGTCCGTGAATTCTTCCGTCGACAAGATGGCGTATTCATTCACGACGCTCGCGCAGAAGACCGACATGGGTGTCGCCAAGCAGAAGGACGTCAACGAGCGGATTCAGCAGATTGAGGCGCAGAGCAAAATGCTTCACGACGCGAACCTGGCGATTGCGAGCATCGCGAGCCAGACGAACCTCCTTGCGATGAACGCGGCAATCGAGGCTGCCCATGCGGGCGAGGCGGGAAAAGGATTTGCCGTCGTCGCGGATGAAATCAGGAAACTGTCGGAGACGTCGAGCGTGCAGTCGAAGACAATCGGTCAGCAGCTGAGCAACATCAAGGATTCGATATCCGGCGTCGTCGTCGCTTCCACCGAGGCGAGCAGCGCGTTTGCGGTCGTCTCCGACAAAATCGGCGAGACCGAGCAGCTCGTCAGCCAGATAAAGAACGCGATGGAGGAGCAGAACGAAGGTTCCCGCCAGATAAACAACGCCCTCCGCGGGATGAACGACAGCACCGGCGAGGTCCGCCACGCATCAAAGGACATCGCGGGACGGAACAAGCTCATCCTTGAGACGATGCAGAGCCTCCGCTCCTCGACGGAGACGATGCGCATCGGCGTGGAGGAAATTTCCGGCGGCGCGCACCGGATTGGCGACAGTGGCTCCGTCCTCGAGAAAAAATCGAACGAGGTTCGCGACGCAATAGAGGATATCACATCTCAGATAAACATGTTCAAAGTCTGATTGAAAAGTCCGTGCCCGATGCGTTTTTCCGCGCGCCGGGCACGGACTTTTTTTTGCGGAAGCGCTTTTCGGTGAAAAGCAAATATGAAGATGGGCAACTCGTCCTAATGGTGCCGTGTTCGAGCCTGGATAAAAATTATCCAGAAATGATGCTTCTTTCCAGCTTAGCGGTTCCCAGCCCTGAAAATGTGCGGGATTGTATCCATAAGCAGCATTTGAATTTATGACTATAGATTAAAAATCGGTGGTGTTGCGAAAGGTATGCTAATAAGGCGGCTGAGCGTGGTATAAGCCCGTTCTGTCGTGCAAGAATTGGTCATTTCGGCTTCGCCCGATAATGATATTCCCCGTACGGACAGAAGCGATTCTGTCCATGTCTGTTTTAAAGACCGCGGGGTGAGTCCACCCAACCTAAGCGGGCCGTCCTCCTTAATTAGATTATGCAGCGCCCCCTAGCTAGATTGGAGGCATACTCTAGCTAGAGTATGCTCCGCGGCTGGTGCTATATGCGCTCCCTGTTACGGGTATTCCGTTGCCCCCGGAACGGGGCGGACGTTCTCGTTCTCGGGGCGTTCGGGTGCGGCGCGTTCAGGAACAATCCTGATGTCGTGGCGAAGGACATGGTTTCGCTCGCGAAAAAGTACGCGCTCGCGTTCAAGGTAATCGAATTCGCCGTTTTCTGCAGGGGCTTCGACGACGTGAATTACAGCGCGTTCGAATCTGAGTTTGGGCGGCAGGGAATCGGCTGCTAGAAGGCACTGGAGCGGGGCTGCTTTGCCTGTTCCACTCTTCCGGCGTTTCGTGCTAGAATTGCCGCGTTGTCGGGAGTCCGTTCCTGGCTGGAGGAGTGGAAAATGGTTGTCGCAGGGGGCGTTTGTCTTTTTGTCGCCGCAATCTGTGCGGTGGTTTTCTGGATTCAGGTTGCAAGAGCCGTGATGAGGAAAGCCAACAAGAAAAATGTCGGCAAGGGGACGGTAATCTCGTCTGTCGTAGCGGGATTACTCGGCTGGGTGTTCTTCTTTTCCGCGCTCGCGCTTTTTTCCTTCCGCCTCATGAGCGGGGGCACGCGCGGGATTGTCGAGAAGGCCGCTGAGGTCGCCTCCGTGACGAGGGAAGCCGCGAGAAAGGGATGGACTGCGGGGCTTCTCAAAAAGCTCGGCTCGCTTGACTTCACGCTCGAGAAAATCCAGGAAGTCGAGGACGAGCTGAGCATGACAAGCTCATCGTACAGGACATACGAGGCGACCCTCGTCGTGAAAAATTCCGCCGGTCCGGAGGAAATCTCGTACAGGGAGCTTCAGCTTTCGAACGCGGCGTTCGTCGAGGACGAGAACGGGGTTTTCACGCCCGCATTTATCATCAACCACTCGAACCTCGACGAGATTCCCTGGCTGCTCCGGTTCCTGGCTCCGAATTACCGCCGGAAGCAGTCCGTCGAATTCATACCTGCGGGGGCGTCGTACCTCACCGTCCGCGCCGACATCGCCGAGGGGCACCGGATTGCCCGTATCGGGATTTGCGACAAGATGATTTCCGTCGATGAGGCGAACATCCTTCCGCTCAAAAAGGACGACAATCTTTCGAAGAACAATGGCCTCTTTGAGGAAAAATGACTTCCGCCCGCTCTGAAGGCCCGTCTCCGCAGTTTTCTTTTCCGACATCCTTCAATTCCCCCCGTTTTGCTCCGAAAATCTAATAGACCTGTTCGGAAACTTCGGTTTCGGAACAGGTTGCTTCGAAATGCGATGTTAAAAAACGTGCTGCTGGCGCGTTTTTTGCTCGTCGGCCTGAGCGATAACGAAGTTGTCGAACAGCTAATTATGGATGGCAGTCCCATCTTCAGGAACGGAGGATATATGAAAAAGTTTGTCTGCGCGCTTGCCATTGCGCTCGCTGTGGAATCGTCGTGGTCTATAGATGTCAACAGGGGCGAGCTTGAGAGCGCCGGGAATTCCGCGGAGGGAAGTTCCGTTGAATTCGAGAACTACGGCGGCCCGCACGCAGTCATCGAGTCGGCAAAAGCGATTCGGGATATCGGAGGCGCGCTCGGAAGGAGCGTTGCCGGGAATGTTTCCCAGCAGGCGACGTTCGGGGAGGGCGCGAAATACACGCTCGTCCACGCCGTCACGGAGGAAGAGAAGGGGAAGCTCGACGCCGATATCCTCATCCTGAACAAGAACGCCGGCGTCGACCATATCGTCAACCTCAGGAGAATCGTCTCCGGTTTCCTTTCCGAGGCATACGGCTATTCTGATGAGGATTCCCTCGCAATTGCGACGTTCGTCACGGTCTACAATGCGGTTTATCGCGGAAATATCGATGCCTTCCGCGGCAAATACAAGGAGAACGTCCTCTCGTTCCTCGACGATGAAAAAATCGGCCTGAGCACGAACTGGGAGGAATGGGCGGGTCATACCCAAATCGTCATCCCGCTCGGCGACCTTGACGGCGTTTCCGCGGTCGAGACTTCGGTCATCAGCGACGAGAATGTCGTCCAGGCGATACGTGAGAGCGGGGACAAGGGGATTGCGGAGAGGACGACGCTTGCGGACATAAAGGAACGGGAAGGAACAGACGCACAGCAGAAGGCTGCCGACGCGCAGAAGGAGGCGACCGAGAAGAAGCCTGCTGCGGCGGCGGCAAAGCAGGAGTCCCGCAAGGAGCCGTTGAACGAGGAGAAGAGGAAGAAGGCGGAGGAGGCGCAGAAGGAAGTCGAGAAGGCGCAGGCGCGCTCCGCCGAGCAGCAGCAGATTGCGGACAGGAAGCGCGACGAATCGCAGACCGAGCGCGAGAACATAAAGAAGGATATCCGCGCTCTTTCCGGGCAGCCCGATTTGTCGAAGGAAAGCTACGTAAACGGGCTTGTCCGCACTGACGAGAAGCAGAACCTGTTCGAGATTGTCAAGATTGACGCCGAAAGCGGAAAAGTCGTCCGGACGTCGCAGGTCAAGAACATTCGGAGCGGCATTTTCAGCGTGAAGAACATCACCATCAGGAATGAGGACGGCGAGGAGAAATTCGAGAACATGTACATCGCGGTGTGCGGCACATCTGACGGAAGGTCTGCCGTGAAGCTCTGCCTTATCGACACGCTGACGCTCGAAATGAAGAAGGAAAGCGAGGAGACACTTGCCGACGATTCATCGTTCGTGCAGCTCGGGGGCGATTTCTTTGCCGTCGTGAATGTCGATGGCGATTTCTATGTCGGCGACTACGACCAGAATCTGACGCTGAAAAAGCGCAGCACCGTTCCCGTAAAGCCGACTACCCCGATAAGCCTGACGCCGAAGGGGCTAATGGTTACGGATAAATCGGGGACGCCCGTCCTCCTGTCGGTCTCCGCTCTCGATTCCGTCGGCGGCTCAAAGCAGGACAAGAAGGAATCTGTTTCGGACGCGAAATAATACAGGGATTCCGCGCGGTTTTCGGAAGGGGGCTTTCTGAAGCCCTCTTTTTTCGCGGTCAAATCGTTCATTGGGCGGAGCCGAAATGAACAGTGGCTGTCCGGTAAGTTCGTTGCACAGTGTCATTCCGAACGTGTTTCGGAATCTCTGCACCCTCAACTTTAACGCTTGATACAGCACCAGGAGATTTCTTCGGGATTTGGCATATATCCAAAACTATATTTGTTAAAATTATTTAACTCTTTCATTTTTATTTCTTCTTCGGCTTGTCCCTAATCTTTTTCTCGTTAGCGCCCCTGTGCGGGCGTCCACATAACAATTGCTTAAACCGCAAAAACGGTTTTGCCCAACGGGCAAAATTGGCGCAAAAGGTGCGGTGGCGTAAAGCCGCGTACTAACATTTTATTATTAAAAATGAGCAGCATATGTACCTGCGTTTACCAGTCCCATAACCGCATTGAGTATAAGAGATATACAGGCAACTACGCCGCCTTTCTTTTCTTGCTTTAATGAACGAATTAGTTTTACTAACACAGTTATAAAGAAGATTGGAATTATAATAAACATGCTGATAAATTCAATATTATATACTAATTCAAAGAGGAGGCTGTAATTGCAGTACAGAAAATCGCCGGCAAAAGTATCAGTTAAATCACTGCCTAAAACCAGGAACAGATAAATCAAATGTATTATTCCGATTTTATCTGCTCCCGTCAGCTCTTTTCTGTTTTTGTCTTCTACTGCTGTATTTTTATTTTCCCTTATTTCTTTGAAAACAATAAACAATAAAGAAAGAGAAATAAGAATCAATATAATCGCTATTCTTAGCATTTCTGACTCCATACTTTTTTTACTTTATTCAGGCACCTCAAGTAGCGGGCGTTCATATAACAACTGGTTGTACCGCAGCTGGGCTTGACCCGCAGGCGGCATTGAAGCTTTGTTATGTGATTATCTTTTCTTCTACACATTTCCTTAGTGCTTTATCCCAAGCCTTAAAAGAGGTATCGCCTAAGGAAATATTATTATAATTTTTACTCATATAATTAATATACCATGATATCATCCCATCCCAATCAGATATATTTCCACCTGGCACAATTTTTAATCCAGTTTCTTCTAACAGAAATCCAGATTTTGACGAATTCATCATTTGTGAAGTTGTGACAATATTCGAACTTTCATCTTTTCCCCCTCGTGCAATTGGAACAATATGGTCATAAGTTGGAAACATCTCCCAATAAGCTATATGACAGTCCGACATTTTCCAGTTAGGATGATAGGGAAAAACATCTCCTAATTCAAAAGAAAGTATCCTTAAAACATTAGGAAAAAGTAATTTTTTACCAGTATAACGATCTATAAATCCATCTCTGATAAAAATCTTCAATTTTTCATAATAAGACATGTTCCTTGACTCATATTCTTGAAAGACATGTTTATAATTGGTTGTGATAAGTTTGACAGCAGAGTCTTTTTGATTATGGGTTATTTTGTCCAAAGCTTCTAATAAAATATCAATATGGGACATTTTAGTTTTCCTATTTTCCAATTCTTCCTCTATCATTTCATAACACTTCTATTCTTCGTAAATACAAGCGCCTCAAGTAGCGAGCGTCTGCCTAACAATTGGTTGTACCGCACGCGGCTTGACCGCGTGTCGGCTACGAACCTTTGTTATACGAGTACAGCTTGCTTTTTTGCAAAGGCAACATGTTCTTTTTCTGAATTCTTTGCAAGAAGATACACGCAATATTGATTCATACTTACGCCTTCTTTTTTTGAGTCCTCGGCGAGAGTTTTGTGTAATGTTTTTGGAAGACGCAGTTTGAACTGACCGGAATATGAATCAGCTGTTTCTGGTTCTGCAATTTCTATACCATCTTCAATAGCGGCGGTTAACCATGCTTTTTTTGCGTCTTCTGCATTTGCAACGGCATTAGCAATTGTTTCGCCGCAAGTAATACACCCTGGAAGTTCCGGATATGAAGCTACATAACCTGATTCTTCTGTATCTGGAATGATTTCCAATTTATAAGGCATTTTCATGTATTCATCTAATGTTTTCATATCAGTCCTCCTTGTTTTTTTCTTCGGATTCTACAATTTCCTTTACCATTCTTACATAAACAGTTTTTATAGGTTCATGATTTGGAATGGTAATTGGATTACAACCGGGTTTTCTGAAAATGTAATGACTGCTTCCACCTTTCGGTTGTGAAACCGAATAGCCATAACTTTGCAGAACTTTTTTAAGTTCTGCAAAACGCATGTCTTTATCGAGGGATTTTATTTTGCTTAAAAGTTTGTCCCATTGTGCCATAATTGAATTATAAGTGGTGTTATATATGGTGTCAAGTAAATCTTAAGTTCTATTCTTATTCATCCAATTAACTGCAAAGTCTACAAATACTTTCTGATTGATTAATTTACATTCTGCGTTTCCTATTCTTGCAGAATGAAATACTGTTATATCATTTTGAAATTCTTTTTCAAAATCAGAACCTATTTGATTAAAATCTTCATCTTGATATACAACATCGTCTTCTTTTATTTCATATTCATAATATAGTAACGGGTCGGTATTTAATTCTTCTTTATATTTTTTCTTTAAAAGACTAAAATTAGGTGTAATAACAATTTCCTTTATTAGCAATTCAGTTTTATTGTCAAAAATTGTTATTGAACGTTCTAACATTCATACTTCCTTTTCATTAAAAAATCAGGCTTGACCTGATTTTTTTGTTTACCGATATAACCGCTTCTTCGTTCATCGTTGCTTTTCACGCAGAAATAATTCTGATTACTTCGTCATTTTCTCTATAACAATGGCAGACAACCAGCACTTTAGAATTATTATTTATTCCGTCAAATAAAAAAAACACGACTTGACCGTGCTTAATATTTATTTCTTCTCCTTGTATGCATACCCAAAGTTTATAGGAGGAGATGTTACAGAGATATACTCAAATACATCCTGACTTTTATTTTTTAGTCCATGAATATCTCCGTCAGCAAAACGAACTACATCACCAGGTTCGAATACTTCTTCTTTGTTATCTGCAAGAAGTAAAATCCCTTTTCCTCTCACGGCAATCCATATCTGTTCCGAAGTATCATGTTTATGCCGAGGTTGTTCATTATCGGGCTGAACCAATACTCTTGTGATAGTAATTCTTTCGGATTTACTATTTTCTGGATTCAATAGCTGAAATGATTCAACACCAGAATTGCTTAAAATTTTGATTTCGGATTTTTTTATTATTTCCATTTTCAATCTCCGTGCACCAGTGGGCTGTGAGCATAACAATGAGTTAAACCGCACAGGCCTTGAGCCTGTGTCGGCTTTGAACTTCTTGTTATGGTTTTATTCTTTCACACAAATTTATTTATTTTACTGATACTATTACACCGAATTTTCCTTTTGAATATATGCATTCCACATTCCTAAAACCGGCATCTTTTAACCATTGGATTTCCTGATTGATTGAGATTTCGCGATCCAGTTTTTTTCTTTCAATCCATCGCGCATACTCTATTTCCGATACTCCCGATTTTTTTATTCCATTTATCCAATATTCCTCGATTTTTTCATTAATGACTGAACTGTCAGAGCAAAACTGGTCATAATTAACAAAAAGCCTGTCGTCCTCAAGAGATTCATAAACTCTTTTGAAAAGTCTTTTCTTGTCAGTATTTTCAAGATGGTGAATTGAAAGAGCTGAAATAATCAAGTCGGGATTGCCTTCTGGCATTGATTCTGAATAATCCAGGACTTTGTATTTTATATTCGCGCTTCCTGAAAACCTCTTTTTTGCAACATCCAGCATTTCCTCGGCAATGTCTATCAGCACATACTCTGATTTTGGGAAGTGCCTGTACCAAAAAGAAGAGAGCAGGCCAGTTCCTGAGCCAAGGTCATAGATAAGTTTCGGCTCATAATTTAATGTCCTGGCAATAAAATCTGTGCTTGAAATGTAATAATCGTCAAAGCATGGTATAAACTTCTTTCGATTTTCATCATAGCTTTTTGCAACTAAATTGAACTGTCCTTGAATATCCATTTTTTAATCCTTTTTTAACCACGCGACTGCGCCTGTCGTCATAACAATATTTATATTTCTATAAAACCACCAGCTCAGTGAGCCGTCCGTATAACAAATATTCTCCGTATCCACGGTAAACAGTTTATACTGCAAAAATGTCAGTGTAAGCTGAACCGTAAATATCTTAAGCCCTGTAATAACATGCTTTTATGCTTTGCCGCAATATTTTACACGGATACATGTAAAATCAAAGTCTGTCCAGGGGACTTAGCTCTTTGCCGGCACCGCGTTTTAGAACGTGGGTGTAAGTCCGCTGCGATGGCTTCGGTTGTGGGCAAAAAAACGCCCCGCGTGATTGCAGGGCGTTTTCCGGAATCGATTTTCCGTGGGAAATTACTTCCTCTTGAGGTACTTGACGCTGTCGAGCGCGACAGCCGCGATGATGATAAGTCCCTTGAAGACGAACTGGAGGTTCGTGTCGATTCCGAGGAAGGTGAGGCAGTATGTGAGGCTCGTGAAGATGATTACACCGATGACCGCACCTCCGATTTTTCCGATACCGCCGTTGAACGATATTCCGCCGACGACGCACGCGGCGATTGCGTCAAGCTCGTAGCCCTGACCCGTTCCCGCGCTGGCGTTCGCCTTGAACGCTTCGAGGAACGCGCCGCATCCGTAGAACACGCCTGCCATGATGAAAACGCCCATCGTGACCCAGAATACGCTGATACCGCTGACGCTCGCCGCCTCGGCATTTCCTCCGACCGCGTACATGTTCTTTCCGAACGTCGTCTTGTTCCAGATGAACCACGCAACGGCAATCGCGATGATTGCGGGGATGATGAGTTTCGGGAACGTTATCAGCTCTCCGCCGACATATCCCATAATCCAGCGTCCGCCAATCATATCCTTGATATCCGCGTCGATTGAGCCGACCGGCGTTCCGCTCGTTCCGAAGAAGAGCAGTCCGTAGATGATGAGCTGCGTCGCCAGCGTCGAGATGAACGGGTGGATTTTGAGCTTGGCGCTGAACACGCCCGCGAACGCGCTGAACGCGACGCACAATATGATTGAAAGGAAAAGCGCGAGGATAAGGCGGAATGCCATCGCGTGTCCGGTGAAGTCCCACGGCTCGGCGCCGAAGAACGTGACGATGTTCTGTCCCGGATGGAGGATAAGTCCCGTGATGACGGCACCGAGCGCGACCATGCGCCCGACGCTGAGGTCCGTTCCCGCGAGGAGGATGAGTCCCGCGACACCGAGCGCGTAGAACATCCTTACGGACGACTGCTCGAGAATCGTGAAGATGTTCGGCAGGCTGAGGAGGTTTCCGTTTCCGGAAAGCGGCGCGAGCACTATACAGACGATGAAGAACACGAGAATCGCGAGGTAAAGACCGTTGTCGAGGAGGAACTTCGACATCCTGAATTTGTTGATGTAGTTCTGCACTGAAAGCGTGCAGTCCTCCATGAAATTCGTCTGGCCGTTCCTGAGCGCGCGGTTTTTCTGCACGAAATCGACATATGCCTGGTTCTTCGCCGCCTTCGCGACGTCGACGGCCGACGTGAATTTGTTCTTCGCCTCGAAAACGGCTGAATCATGCTCGTAGTTCGCTATGCGGAGCTCTTCCTTGCAGTCCGCAACATCCTTCTGCGCCGTCTTTCCTGCGTATGATGCGACAATCTTCTGCTTGCGCTCGAGGGACGCCGCGTCAATCTCGGAAAGCTGCTTCTGGAAATCGGCTTTGAGGGAAGCGATGATGTCGTTCTGCTCTTTCGTTACCTTCGCGATGTTCGCCTTGGAGATTTCGTTGTTGCGCGCGACTGCTTTCTTGACGATTTCCGCAATCTCCGCCTTGTTTTTCTCTTCGACTATTTTTGCTTCCGCGATGCGCGCGTTGTTGCGCGCGATAAGGGCGGTGCGCTCCTCGGCTGAGAGAAGCTTGTTGCGCTTTGCCGCCGCATTTTCCTGCTTCAGGGCGGAAATGAGGTTGACGCCGTCTTTTCTGAGCTCGGTGAGGCGTGCGCTGTATTTCGTAAGTTCCTTGTCCTGCTCAAGGTAGCTTTTCTGTTCGTTGTCCATTGACATACTCCTTTTTCACAGATATTTCGCAGAAAGCTTGAGAAGCGCTTCCTGGTCGGTCGTCGCCGTGTCCACGATTCCGGCGAGCCTGTGGTTTGACATAACGGCGATTCGGTTCGTGATTCCGAGAATTTCAGGCATCTCGCTTGATACGACGATTATCGTCTTGCCTTCCTTCGCCATACGGATGATGAGTTGGTATATTTCATACTTCGCGCCGACATCGATACCG
Organism: Treponema saccharophilum DSM 2985; assembly: GCF_000255555.1. Classification (GTDB taxonomy): domain Bacteria; phylum Spirochaetota; class Spirochaetia; order Treponematales; family Treponemataceae; genus Treponema_D; species Treponema_D saccharophilum. Next base: position 42,958 of record NZ_AGRW01000040.1, on the reverse strand, counting down.
CGTGTCGGTTCGTCGAGGAGGAAAACCTCCGGCGAGCGCTCCATCCATTTTCCGATGATGACTTTCTGCTGGTTTCCGCCCGAAAGCGATGTAATCAGCTCCTCCGACGAAACGCATTTCGTGTGCATCTGCTTTATCTCGCGCTCCGCGGCCTCCGCCATCTTCCGCTCGGAAAGGATTCCAGCAGTCTTGTAGCTGTCGAGATTCGTTATGACGGTGTTGAATTTTATCGTGTCCTTGCCGAACATTCCGTTGAGCTTGCGCTCCTCCGTGACGAGCGCGAATCCATGCTCCATGGCGTCGCGGCTGTTCGAGAAGCGGAGCTTCTTGCCGGCATAGGAAATCGTTCCCGTTGAGATTGTGCGCACCCCGAAAAGGGATTCAAGCAATTCGCTGCGTCCAGCTCCTACAAGCCCGTACAATCCGAAAATCTCGCCCTTCCTTACCTTGAACGATATGTTCTCCAAAATGGGGGCGTATTTTGTTGATAGGTTATTGATTTCAAGACAGTAATCGCCCGGTTTGTTGTCGACGTCCGGGAAACGCTTGTCGAGGGAGCGTCCGACCATGGCGGTTATGAGCTCGCCCATCTCGGTTTCCGACGACTGTTTCTGCATAATCATCTTTCCGTCGCGCAGGACGGCAATCTGGTCGCAGACCTGAAAAATCTCGTCCATCTTGTGCGATATGTAGACGAACGAAACGCCTTTCTTTTTGAGCTCGCGGACAATCGAGAACAATTTCTGAACCTCGTTCTCCGTAAGGGAGCTTGTCGGCTCGTCGAGAACGATTATCTTCGCGTCATAGGAGACGGCCTTCGCGATTTCGACCATCTGGCGCTGCGAGACGCTCATCGTCCTCATTATCGTGCGCGGGTTTACGTTCATGTTCAGCGAGTCGAAAAGCTTGATGCTGTCCTTGAGCATCTTCGCCTCGTCGATGACGCCGAATTTCTTGGGGTATCTTCCGAGAAAAAGGTTGTCGGCGACGGAGCGGTCGAGACACTGGTTCAGCTCCTGGTGAACCATCGCGACGCCGCTTTCCAGCGCTTCCTTCGGGTTCTTGAATGAAACCTGTTTGCCACAAAGCAGAAACTGTCCCTCGTCCTTCGCGTAAATTCCGAAAAGGCATTTCATCATCGTGGATTTTCCGGCTCCGTTCTCGCCCATCAAGCCGAGCACCGAGCCTTCCGGAACCTCAAGGTTGATTCCGTCTAGGACTTTGTTCTTGCCGAATGATTTCGACAGGTTTTTAATCTGTAGAACTAATTCGCTCATATTTCTTCCTGTTGGTGAATTTTGCCAAAAAAAGACCACGCCCGTATTTCTCGGGCATGGTCTCCCGTTTCCTTATTGGCGGAAACTAGTACTTGAGCTTGTCCGTGTAGTCGCGTCCTGAGTTCGTCTTGACCATGTTGATTGCGAACGCATCGTAGTTTCCGAAGTTCGTGAACTTGTCAAGGCAGCTAGACTCGTTCTGACCGTCACCCTGAACGACCGTCAGCTTAAGTCCGAGGAGCGGCGCATAGTAGTTGAGAGCAGGAAGGTATGAAGATGAGAGGAAGTTGTCCGCAGAGTTGTAAATTGTGAGGAGAACTTTCTTCTCGGGGGCGTTGCTCTGGCGAATCTGCTCGTCGCGCATACCAGCCTTGTAGAGCTGCCAGTTGTCCTTGTTGACGCCCGTGTTCTGGGCGAGGAGCGCCTTTGTCGAGGGAATGTAGTCGACGGCAGCGGAAATCTTGTTTCCGTACTTGTCGTTCTTCGTGATTCCGCTCGTGACGACATCGTCTCCTGTGAGACCGTCAAGAAGGTTCCTCAAAACCTGGAGCGTAGCCGTAGCCTGCGCGTCGACGTTCTGGGAAACGGTTCCAGTGAGCTTACCAGCACCGATTGCCTCGATAGCGTCGGCATTCGCATCGTATCCGAAAATCGGAACGCCGGCAGGGAAGTTTGAAGCCTGAAGGCATCCCATGGCCATTCCGTCGTTGTTTGAGATTACGAGGTCGATTGCATCGCCGAACTTTGTCGCCCAACCGCCCATAGCCTCGGTAGCGGCGTTCGCGTTCCATGTAGAACCGTCGGTTCCGGTCATCGCTTTTCCTTCAAGCTCGACGACCTTCATCTCAGTTCCGCCGACGTTGACTTTTCCTTCCTGAATTTTTACCGGGTCAGGAGAGCCTGCCCATGTTCCGAGCGCGCGCCTGATTCCTTCCGTTCTCGCCTTCGAGTCGTTGTGTCCGACATCGCCGATGCAGAGAACGTAGCCGATTGTTCCGTCGCCGTTGCGGTCAACGACAGCCGGATCGGATTTCGCGAGGAAGTCCGCGATGAGTTTTCCCTGGACAGCACCGCCGCCGGCCGCATCGAAACCGACATAATATGTATTGTCGTTCCAGTTCATTGAAGCCATGTCGATTGCGCCTGTCTGCGGGTCTGAAGGCTGCCTGTTGAAGAATACCAACGGTTTGTCCTTGTTGAGGACCTTCGGTGCTGAATTCTTCTCGTTGCACCCTGTGAGAGCTCCAGCCGCCACAGCAACGGCAATCAATGAGCCTGCCAACTTTTTCATAAAAAAACCTCCTTTATTTATGAAAAGACGTTCATTAAGAACTAAATCCGGTTTTTCGGACAAGGGACAGTGTAAAACAGAAAACCAAAAAGTCAACGATTTTTTTCTATAAATTAGTCTTTAGAGAAATGTCGCTTTTTTTTATTTTTTTTCGATATTTTTTTATTGACAAAATTATGTTGTATCAAATATAATCAAGTCAAATATAAATCAAGACGGAGGCAAGATATGGCAATCTACGATTACACAGTCAAGAACAGGGCGGGGGACGATGTTCCGATGGCGAATTTCAAGGGGAAGGTTCTCCTTATCGTGAACACCGCCACGGGATGCGGCTTCACCCCGCAGTACAAGGGGCTTGAGGAGCTTTGGCAGAAGTATCATGAGCGCGGGCTTGAGATTCTCGATTTCCCCTGCGACCAGTTCGGTCATCAGGCTCCGGGCGACGATGACGAGATTCACGAATTCTGCCAGATGAGATACAAGACGAGCTTCGACAATTTCAAGAAAATCGAGGTGAACGGCAAGAACGAGATTCCGCTCTACACGTTCCTCAAGTCCCAGAAAGGGTTCGCCGGTTTCACCGGCATAAAGGGCGCGCTGATGAGCGCCGTCGTCGGGAAAATCGACCCGGATTACAAGAACAACGCGAACATAAAATGGAACTTCACGAAATTCCTCGTCGACCGCGACGGAAATGTCGTCGAGCGCTTCGAATCGACCGTGGAGCCGTCAAAAATCGACGAGAAAATCGGCGCTTTGCTGTAGAATGGGAAAGGACGCGGCAGCATGCCTGCCTTGCCGGTATGCTGCCGCCGCGATTTCGTTCCTGATAAAGAGAGGAGATTTTTTATGTACGATGCGATAATCATAGGGGCTGGTCCTGCGGGAATCTCGGCGGCTTTGTATGCGAAGCGTGCCAATCTCAGCGTCCTCGTCCTCTATCACGGCGAATCCCAGCTCGGGAAGGCGCACAAAATAGACAACTACTACGGTTTCGTCGACGGGATAACCGGCGCGGAGCTGTATGCCGCGGGAATCGAGCAGGCGAAGAAGCTCGGAATCGAGGTCGTCGAATCCGAAGTCACCGGCATTCAGTTCGAGACGGAGCAGTCCTATTCGGTCGAGACACCCGGGAAGGCTTTTTCCGGAAAATCCGTCGTGATAGCGACCGGGAACAAGAAGCTGCGCCCCGCCGTAAAGGGAATAAAGGAATTTGAGGGGAAAGGTATAAGCTATTGCGCCGTTTGCGACGGTTTCTTCTACAGGGGAAAACGCGTCGTCGTCGTCGGGGACAAGCTTTATGCGTTCCAGGAGGCGTCGCATCTTGCGCCCATCGCGTCGTCTGTCGTCGTTCTGACGGACGGGAAGGACACGGCGGAGATTTCCGCGCTTGTCGATGGTGCTGGGCCCGCGCTCGCAGGAAAAATCACCGTTGACGGAAGAAAGATTGCCGAGATAACGGGCGGGTCGAGCGTCGGCTCGGTCGTTTTTGCTGACGGCGGCTCGATTCCTGCCGACGGCGTTTTTGTCGCGCTCGGCTCGGCGGGCGGCGCTGATTTCGCGAAGAAGCTGGGGCTTGCGCTTGACGGGGACTCGATAAAGGTCGACCAGAAGATGGCGACGTCGGCGCGCGGAATCTTCTCGTGCGGCAACGTGAACGGCGGGCTTCTTCAGGTATGCAAGGCGGTCTACGAAGGCGGCGTCGCGGGACTTTCCGCGGTGGAATACGTGCGCTCGCTCTCAAAATAGAAGTGTCGGCTGCAAATTTTTATGCGATGCTGCGAAAAGTATGCTGAAACGAAAATCGGCCATTGAGCAGGCTTCGACCGCGCTCTGTCAACGTATTGGCATACTTTTTGTACCATCGCGGATTTAGGGAATGTCGGTTCGCTTCGGGAGGTTTTCATGCCGAAAAACGGGAAAAGGGAAAGCACTATTGTCCGGACAAGCATCGTCGGAATACTCGTGAACGTGGCTCTTGCCGCGGTCAAGGCTGCTGTCGGGCTTATGTCGAATTCCATCGCGGTCGTGCTCGACTCGCTGAACAATGTCAGCGACGCGCTGTCGTCCGTCATAACGATTGTCGGGACGAAGCTCGCGCTCAAGCCTGCGACGAAAAAGCATCCGTTCGGGCACGGGCGCACCGAGTACTTGTCCGCGCTCATAATCGCGGTCATCGTCCTGTATGCTGGCATGACGTCCGCGGTTGAGTCGGTGAAAAAGATAATCAATCCTACGGAACCGTCCTACAGTGCCGCCGGAATCTCGTTCATCGCGGTCGCCGTTGCCGTGAAAATCGCGCTCGGGCTTTACTTCAAGTCGGTGGGAAAATCCGTCCGGTCGAATTCGCTCGTCGCGTCGGGGCAGGACGCGCTTATGGACTCGGTCGTCTCGGCGTCTACGGTGGCGGCGGCTCTCGTGTTCAAATGCACGGGCTTCCGGCTTGAGGCGTGGCTTGCCCTCGTGATTTCCGCGCTGATAATCAAAAGCGGGTTGGCGCTTGTCGCGGAGACGGTCAGCCAGATTCTGGGCGAGAGAATCGACCCGGAGCTTTCGCGGGGAATCAAGGAGACGGTGTGCGGCGTCGACGGCGATATTTTGGGCGCGTACGATCTCGTGCTGAACAACTACGGCCCGGACCGCTTCCTCGGTTCCGTCCACATCGAGGTGCCTTCAGACTGGACGGCGGAGAAAATCGACATCGTGACGAGGAGAATACAGGACGAGGTTTTCAGGAAACACAGCGTCGTGCTCGGCGGCGTCGGCATTTATTCCGTCAACTCCGGGAATTCGTCTTCGTCGGCAATTCGCGCCGCGGTGGAGAAGGCCGCCGAGACATACCCGGAAATCCTCCAGACGCACGGATTTTTCGCGGACGTTCAGAACAGGCGCATCTCCTTCGACGTCGTTGTCGCGTTCGGGACGGACGGGAGGCGCGACGCATACGAGCGGTTCTGCCGGCAAATCCGGAACCTTTTCCCCGGATACGAAGTCAGCATCCACCTCGATGCCGATATGAGCGATTGACATTTGTCCGCTCTCGTGTGAATTTATTCTGAATTTTTCGCCATGCGCCTGTTGAATTCACGCGCAGCTTTTCCATATGGAGGTTTTGATGAACTGTACGGACGAGATAAAGTGTTCCGAAGATAGATTCGAGAAGCTCAAGCTGAAGAACCAGCTCTGCTTCCCGATGTATGCCGCTTCCCGGGAAATTCTCCGGAAATATACGCCGCTTCTCAAGCAGCTCGATTTGACGTACACGCAGTACATCGTGATGATGGTTCTCTGGGAGGAAAAAAGCGTGACCGTCGGCGACCTCGGAAAGAAACTTTTCCTCGATACAGGAACTCTCTCCCCGCTTCTCAAATCGATGGAGAAAAAACGCCTCCTCACGCGGGCTCGTGACCCGTCGGACGAGCGGATTGTGCGCATATGCATAACCGGGGAAGGCGAGGAGCTGCGGAACCGCGCCGTCGATGTCCCGGAAAAGATGGGCGGATGCCTGAAGCTTTCCGAGGAGGAAGCCGCGACGCTCTACAATCTCCTCTACCGTATTCTCACCCACTGATTTTCCCGCCATAAAATGCGCCCGCGTCCTGTTGTGGCGTTGTTGCGGCGGATTCGTTTTTCTGCGTGTCCGCTGCATCGAATCAAAAAAAATAAAAAAAAACGATTTTTTTTGTTGACATCGTTTTTTTTTGCCGTATACTGAAATCAGTTACATGAAAGCAGTTTCAAAAACAAGCACAATATACGACGTTGCCCGTCTTGCCGGGGTCAGCTCGGCGACTGTCTCGCGTGTTCTCAACGAGCCGAACCGCGTGGCGAAGGAGCGTCGCGAGCGCGTCCTCGATGCGATAAGGACGCTTGGTTTCGTGCCGAAGGCTGATGCAGTTGCAAAGGCGCGAAAGTCGTACAGAAAAATCGGTGTTGTCGCGCCGTTCTTCACGCAGTCGTCTTTTATGGAGCGGCTCCGCGGAATCGCGACGGTGCTCGGCTCGCAGCACTACGAGCTTGTCGTCTACTCAATCGATACGGCTGAGGATTTGGCGAGCTACGTCTCGATGCTGGTGAACACGCGGCGCGTTGACGGGCTGATTTTCCTCTGCGTCCGTCCGGGCGAGGAGGTAATCGGTATGCTCCGCGAGGCGGATTTTCCGGTCTGCTTCGTCGAGACGGAGCTCGATGGATTCGATTGCGTCGCTGTCCAGAACCTCAAGGGCGGGCAGCGCGCGGCGGAATTCTTGTTCCAGAAGGGATGCAGGCGCCCCGGTTTCGTGGGGGAATCGACGCGCGTGTCCTATGCGGTCGGCGCGACGGAGGAGCGTTTCCGCGGGTTCGAATTCTTCTTCGCGAACCAGGGAATCGTGATTCCCGAGAGCCGAATCTGGATTGGGGAATTCTCGGATTCGCAGCTCGACAGCGGAATTGCGTCGTACCTTTCTCAGGGCGACCTTCCCGACGGCGTGTTCTGCTCGAGCGATGTCGTCGCGGCACGGTTCATCAGGTTCGCGCGGGCTAGGGGAATCAGGATTCCGGAGGACGTGATGGTCGTCGGGTTCGACAACATCGAGATTGCCGACTATCTGGGGCTGACTTCCGTGAGCCAGAGCCTTGAGGAATCCGGCGCGATTGCGGCGAGGCTCGTCCTCAACAGAATCTCGGAGAAGGATTCCCCGTGCGTCGTCGTTCAGGTTCCGATAGGGATAATCGCGCGGGAGTCTACGGGGAAGTAATCCCGCGCGGTTCGGGGAAAATTGCAAAAAGTCCACTTTTCAAAAGGAGGCTATATGAAAAGGGTTGTTAAGATTGGTGCGGCTGTCGCCGCTGTGGCTGTTCTCTCGCTTTCGAGCGGATGCAAGAAGAAGGATGCCGTCGTGCAGAAACCGGCTGATGACGGAACAATCCGCATCGAGGGCGCGTTCCGCGGCGAGGACGAGGCGAGATTCCATGAAATCGTGAAGATTTTCAACGAGAAGACCGGATATCACGTGACGTATGAGGGAAGCCCGGACTTTGAGGTGCAGATACAGGTCGAGACGCAGGCGAACACGCCGCCTGATATCGCGGTTCTTCCGCAGCCGGGCACGATGAAGCGGTTCGCCGACGCCGGATATATCAGGCCGATGAGCGCGGACGTCGTTTCGGCAATCGACTCGAGCTACGCGCCCGTATGGAAGGAGCTCGGCTCGCACAACGGCAAGGTCTACGGCATATTCCACCGCGTCAACGCGAAGAGCTTCGTCTGGTACAACAAGAAGGAATGGGAAAAGCGCGGGTACTCGGTTCCGAAAACGTGGGACGAGCTCCGTGCGCTTGAGGAGCAGATGGTCGCGGACGGCGTTATTCCGTGGTCAGTCGGGTTCGAGTCGGGAGCCGCGACGGGATGGCCGGGAACGGACTGGCTTGAGGACATGGTTCTACGCACTGCGGGCCCGGAAATCTACGACAAATGGGTCAACCACGAAATCGCGTTCGACGACCCGGCGATTGTCAACGCGCTTTCGTATTGCGGCGAGATTTTCCTCAACGACAAATACGTGTACGGCGGTGCTGCGAGCATCGTCACGATGAACTACGGCGACAGCGTGAAGCCGCTTTTCGAGAATCCGCCCCGCGCGATGATGAACAGGCAGGGGAATTTCATCACGGCGTTCATGCAGCAGGAAGTTCAGGCGAACCTTGAGGAGAACGTCGGCGTGTTCGCGCTTCCCGGCGTCGACCCGAGATGGGGAACGCCCGTCCTCGGCGGCGGCGACCAGTTCGTTGCGTTCACGGACAAGCCCGGCGTCGACGAATTCATGAAATTCCTGACGACGTGGGAGGCGTGCGCGCCGTGGGCACGGAGCGGCGGCGCTCTTTTCCCGCACAAGAACCAGAACTTCGACGATTACGGGAATTCGCTTGAGCGCGACATCGCGAAAGTTCTTGTCGGCGCGACGGTCTTCCGCTTCGACGCGTCTGATTTGATGCCGACCGAGGTTGGTTCCGGCTCGTTCTGGACGGGCATGGTCAACTACGTCAGCGGCGCCGAGACGGCGGAGTCCGCTCTCAAATTCATCGAGGAATCGTGGGCGCGCTGATGCGCATGTCATAACCGCGCTGCCTGGGTGGGGCGCGCGGTCAGGCGGCAGTTCCCTAAAAGCGTCAAATGCTCTTCTCCCGAAAGGGAAAGTGCCGCCTGTTTCGGGCATCACAATTTGGAGACACATATGAATGAATCGAGAAAACTCGGAAAGCGCTTTTCGTCCGCGGAGCTTTTGAGAACTGCCCTTGTCGTGGCGGCGACAGTCGCCGTCGTGGGGCTCGGGTTCTCAATCCTCAGGACGAACGCGCTCCCGCAGCTCGCAACCACGCTCGTCGCGATTGTATGGGGCGTGTCGTCCGTAATCCTGATATTCTATTCGCTGAACCTTCTGGCGCAGATTTTCCCGTCGAAGGTATACAACAAGATTGTTCCGTACATATTCATCGGGCCTGCCGTGCTCATAATGGGATGGTATCTTTTCCTCCCGACGCTCCGCTCCCTTCTGCTGAGCTTCATGGACAAAACGTCGACGCGCTTCGTCTGGTTCGAGAACTACCGGTATTTGTTCTCCGACCGCTCGATGCTCGTCTCCATCAGGAACACGCTCATCTGGCTCGTCTGCGGAACGGGATTCAGCGTCCTCATCGGTCTTACGGCCGCAATTCTTGCCGAGAGAAGCTTCGTGAACAAGCTTTCAAAGACGCTGATTTTCCTTCCGATGTCGATTTCCCTCGTCGGCGCAGGCGTCATATTCAAATTCATGTACGCGGCGAAATTCGGCGGCGCGGAGCAGATTGGACTTCTGAACGCGATTGGCGTCTCGCTCGGGATTGAGCCGCAGAACTGGCTCGGGAAGGCTCCGTGGAACAATTTCTTCCTCATCGCGATTTTCGTCTGGCTTCAGACGGGGTTCGCGCTCGTCGTCCTTTCGGCGGCGCTCAACGCAGTTCCCGAGGAGATGATTGAGGCGGCTCGGATTGACGGCGCGGGCGAATTCCGCATACTCATGCAGATTGTCATCCCCAACATCAAGGCGTCGATTATCAGCGTCAGCACGACGATACTTCTTGCCGCGCTCAAATGCTTCGACATCGTCTACTCGATGACGAACGGCATGTTCGGGACGGAGGTTCTCGCGAGCCAGCAGTACAAGCAGATGTTCACGTTCCAGAATTACGGGCGCGGCTCGGCGATAGCGATTCTCATACTCGTCGGCGTGAGCCCGGTCATCTATTACAACCTCAAGGAATTCCGCAACAAGGAGGCGTTCAAATGAACCAGACAAAAGGCACGTTCGGAAAGTACGTCATAACGTTCATACTGATATTCTTCTGCATACTCTGGACGCTTCCGACGGTGGGTATATTCGTCACGTCGTTCAGGACGGCGGACGCGGCAAGCTCGACCGGATGGTGGAAGGCGTTCTCCGACCTGGGGAATTTCACGCTCGACAACTACAACCAGGTTCTCTTCGGGCAGCGGTACAGCGTCGGAAGCGCGTCGGGAACACAGACCGTGCGCGGCGCGACGATGCTCAGCGCGTTCCTCTCGTCGATTACCGTCACGCTTCCGTCCGTCATCATCCCGATTCTCATCGCGTCGGCGGCGGCATACGGCTTTGCGTGGCTCAGTTTCAAGGGCAGGAACGTCCTTTTCGCGACGATAATAATGCTCCTCGTCGTTCCGCTCCAGATTTCGCTCATCCCGATTCTGCGCGACTACAACAAGGTCGGTCTGAACGGGACGTATCTGGGAATATGGCTCGCGCACTGCGGCTTCGGTCTTCCGCTGGCGACGTACATGATGTACAACTACATCTCAAGCCTCCCGCGCTCCATCCTTGAGTCGGCGTTCATCGAGGGCGCGAGCCACTTCACGACGTTCGTCAGGCTGATTCTTCCGCTTTCGGCTCCGGCAATCGCGTCCTTCGCAATATTCCAGTTCATCTGGGTCTGGAACGACATGCTCGTCTCGCTCGTCTTCCTTTCCGGCGCGGGGCAGAAGCTTCAGGTCGTCACGGTGCGGCTGATGAACATGGCGGGAACGCGCGGGACTGACTGGCACCTGCTCACGGCGGGCGCGTTCGTGTCGATGATTCTGCCGCTCGGGGTGTTCCTCGGCCTCCAGAAATTCTTTGTCCGCGGTCTTCTCGCGGGTTCGGTGAAGGGTTGAGAGATGTATCAGGAACTTCTTGAAAAGAATATGCCGTCCCTCGTCTCCCGGCTTTACGAGCTTTACGGCGGGCGGTGGGATTTCTACAAAATTGTCTCGCGCCTCGAGAGCATGATGAGGAAGGCGTCGGCGGAACGAAACGCGGGCGGCTATCTTTCAAGGCTCGACGCGGAGGCTATAGCGTCGGCGGACGATAATCCGTGGTATCTGAGCGGAAAGACGGTCGGCATAATGCTCTACGTCGACCTGTTCGCGGGAAACTTGAGAAATCTCGCGGGAAAAATCCCGTATCTGAAGGAGCTCGGCGTGAACTACGTCCACCTGATGCCGCTGTTCGACTGCCCGAAAGGCGAGAACGACGGCGGATACGCGATAAGCTCGTACAGGAAAGTCCAGCCGCGGCTCGGGACGATTGGCGACCTGAAATTCGTCGCGGACGAATTCCACAAGAACGGGATTCGACTCGTCCTCGATTTCGTGTTCAACCACACGAGCGACGAGCACGTCTGGGCGAAGAAGGCGCGGGCGGGCGACCCGAAATTCAGGGATTTCTACTACATCTACAAGGACAAATCCGAGGTGGACAGCTGGAACGCGACGCTCCGCGAGATTTTCCCGACCGTGCGCCGCGGCTCCTTCACGTATATCGAGAAGAACGACGAGTGGGTCTGGACGACGTTCAACTCGTTCCAGTGGGATTTGAACTACTCGAATCCCGAAGTGTTCCTTGCGATGTGCGAGGAGATGCTTTTCATCGCGAACCTCGGCGTTGACGTTCTTCGGCTCGACGCGCTCGCGTTCGTCTGGAAGGAGAAGGGAACCGTCTGCGAGAGCCTTCCGAAGGCGCATACGCTCATCCAGGCGTTCCAGTACGTGGCGCGGATTGCGTGCCCGTCGCTCCAGTTCAAGAGCGAGGCAATCGTGCATCCGGACGAGGTGATAAAGTACATAAACCCGTCCGAGTGCCATTTGAGCTACAACCCGCTGCAGATGGCGCTGTTCTGGTCGACGGTCGCGACGCGGAACACGGAGCTTCTTGCGCTGTCGCTTAAAAGGCGCTGGGAAATTCCGTCGTCGTGCGCGTGGGTGAACTACATCAGGTGCCACGACGATATTGGCTGGACGTTCAGCGACGAGGATGCGCGGGAAGTCGGCATCGACGGGTTCGCGCACCGGCAGTTCCTCAACAAATTCTTCACCGGACGGTTTCCGGGAAGTTTCGCTTGCGGGGAGCCGTTCCAGCTCAATCCGACGACGGGAGACTGCCGCATCTGCGGGACGATGGCGAGCCTTTCCGGTCTCGAGCAGGCGGAGAAGTCGGGAAATCCGGAGCTTCGCAGGATGGCGGTGGCGCGGATGAAGATGATGTACGCCGTGCAGATGGCGCTTCCGGGAATTCCCCTCCTGTATGCGGGGGACGAGCGCGCGGTGATGAACGACTATTCCTACCGCGACGAAAAATCGAAGCGGGACGACTCTCGCTGGGTGCACCGGACGGCGGCCGACTGGAGCGGGAATTTCCTGCACGAATCGCAGGAAGAGGTCTTCGAATTCCTGAAAAAAGTCGTCGGAATCAGGAAGGACGAGCCGCTTTTTGCGGGAAACGACATCGCGTTCTACGACGTTCAGGACAGCCGCGTGTTCGCGTTCCGGCGCGGGACTGTCCACGTAATCGCGAATTTCAGCGACAGCGCGGCGTCGTTCAGAAGCGGCGCGTGGTCCCGCTGCAGCACCGACCTCATCACGGGAAAAACGTACAGCAACTACGACGCTGTTCCGCTTGCACCCTACGAGGTTCTCTACCTGAAGGAGCAGCTTTGACGGTTCCTGTTCCCGCAAAATGGAACGCGGGAACAGGGCTATTTCATCAGTTCGGGAGGTTTTTGTTTTATGGAAAAATATGATGTCGTCGCGCTCGGCGAGATTCTCATCGACTTTACGTTCGCGGGAAAGAACGCGGGCGGAAAGAACGTCTACGAGGAGAATCCGGGCGGCGCGCCCGCAAACTGTGCGGGCGCTGTGGCGAAGCTTGGCGGACGGAGCGCGTTCATCGGCATGACGGGGTTCGACTCGTTCGGCGACGACGTGCGGAAGGCGCTTTCGGAAATCGGGGTCGAGACGAAAGGAATGCGGAGTACTGGCAAGCAGCACACGACGCTCGCGTTCGTGAGCCTCGACGAGGGCGGGGAGCGCCATTTCAGCTTCTGCAGGAATCCGGGCGCGGACACCCAGCTCTCTCCGGACGACCTCGACAGGGAAATGCTTTCCCATGCGCGAATCCTTCACGTCGGCTCGCTTTCCCTTACCGACGAGCCTGCGAAATCCGCGACGCTTGAGGCCGTCTCCCTCGTAAAGAAAGCCGGCGGCATAATCTCCTACGACCCGAATTACCGCGCGTCGCTCTGGCACGGAAGGTCTGATGCCGTTCCGCTTATGAAAAGCCTTGTCCCGTTCGCCGACATCGTGAAGGTCAGCGACGAGGAGCTTTCGCTTCTCTACGGGAATGAGATTGGCGTTGATGACGGGGCGGAGGCGATTCTCTCGGAAGGGGCGCGGCTCGTCCTCGTGACGCTCGGGGCAAAAGGTGTGCATTACGCGGCGCGGACGGATGGCGGGGCTGTCATTTCCGGGACGCTCGGGGTGCCGTCTGTTACCGTCGTCGATACGACGGGCGCTGGCGACAGCTTTACGGGAGGTCTCCTTTTCAGGCTGACGAGGAGGGAGCAGCCGCTTTCGTTCACGAAGGATGAGCTTGAATCTGACCTTGCGTTCGCGAATGCAGTCGCGTCGATATGCGTGACGCGCCGCGGCGCCCTTCCCGCGCTTCCCACGTTCGGCGAGGCTGAGTCGTTCGTGCGCGTGAGGATGGGATGACAAAACCGGCGCTTGGAGCGATATACGTCGCCATGCTGAATATAGCGGTGTCTGGAAAAATCGGTTGATTGGATTAGACCTGTTCGGAAACCGCAGTTTCAGAGCAGGCCTGTTTTGTCATGCTGAGCGGGATTCCGAAACGAGTTGCGGAATGGCTGAAGTGTTGCCCGGAATGACGATGAAAGTCTTGCGTCTGCCGGAATGCCGGGCAGGGCGATTCGATTTGCGGCTATTTCGTCCCGCGCACCATCCGCAAAAGGCGCTCCGTTCCGGTGCGTTCGGCAAAATCGTCCTGAATCGGAACCGCTATCGCCGTGAATTTTCCTATGTCGACCTCGTTCCGCTCCGTTATCGTCGCGCCGTCCTCCGTGACCTGCCACTTTGAAATCGACTCCATCTCGAACGCGCGCTCGCGCTCAAGCTCCGTGGCGTACTGTGCCGCCTCGTCTATCCACGCTTTCTGCTGCGCGCTCAGCGAGTCGTAGAGCGCGCCGTCCATCAGAAGGAACCGCGTCGTGAAGTCGTGGTTCGTCTCGCTGATGAACGTGCCGTTCTTCATTTTGTGGTGGCCGTTCAGCAGTATGTTCGTGTAGTCGTTCTCCGCCGCGTCGATAAGTTCCTTTTCGAGCGACTTTTCCATCTCCGACCACGGGATGACGGAAGGCTCGGCGCCGCATTCTTTCCAGAACTGCATCTGCGGCGTTGACGGCTGCGTCCGTATCCTGAGCCCCGCGAGGTCTTCCGGAGCGCGGACAGCTTTCTTCCCGTAATAGTTCCTCACGGATGCCGACCAGTATCCGAGAATGCGGAAATGGTTTCCGCTCCGTTCCCTCACAATCTCGGAAAGCTCCTTGCCGAACTGCCCGTCGACGTTCTTTTTCCAGTGGTCGGCGCTTTCGAACAGATAAGGGAGCGAGAGCATGTCGACTTCGGGGATGCCGAGCGACGCCATGAAGCCGGGCGAGACGACGACGATGGACGCGGCGCCCATCTGCATTTTTTTCACAAGCTCGTCCTCGTCCTCTGCGAGCGTTCCGTTCATGCATTCGACTGAAATCGTCCCGCCGGAAATCTCCCCGATTTTTTCTTTGAACGCATGGCTTCCGTATGAATAGGGGTTCAGGACGGATTTCTGGTTGTGCGCGAAAATGAGCGGGAGCTGGCGCGGCGCGGCGTCTTTCCTGCAGCCTGCGAGCCAGAGCAATGAGACGACGGCAATGGTCAGTGCGCGTGCGACTGCTGCTATTTTTTTCATAAAAAACTCCTTTTGCGTCTGCCGTCCATTGCGCGCCTGATTCTTTCCGGAAGAAAGCGCGCTTTTCGGCATTTCGCGGAAAATACCCCTGTCCGGAAACTGGATTTCCCGGGCAGGTTCAATCAGTTCACGACGAACGAGAATGAGCTGACTGTTACCGGCAGCTCTGGCGGCTCGACGTCATCTTCCATTATCAGCGTCAGCGTCCTTCGCACCCCGTCATCGTAATCGTCGTATAAGAGCGTTATCGAGCTGCCGCTTCCGATTATCGAGCCGCCGCTGATTTTCCACGAGTAAGACGAATGCGCCTCGGTCGAGGTGAACGTGACGCCTGTCGCCGAGTACGTTACGGAGATTTTCTCCTGGTCGGGCTGCATGGAGAACTGGATTCTTCGGCTCCAGACGGCGTAGAGCACGTTCGTCGTGTCCGCGGCGTACGTGAATTCGTCCCAGTTCGCTTCGGTTATCTCGTCTCTGTCCTGGAACTGCGCTGATTGCGCAGACGGCGCGAGGCTCCAGCCCATGAAGTTGAATCCCGTGTTCGAGAATCCGTTCTGCGGAAGCGTGAACGGAAGCGAGTCGAACGGAATCGTCTGGTCCGCCATCGTTCCGCTTCCGCCGTCCGCATTGAACGAGAGCCGCAGCGTCTGCATCGTCCATTGCGCGTATACGGTCGTGTCTTCGGAAAGCGAAATCGACTCGCCGTCCGCGTATGATGTCCCGCTTCCGTCCGCCTGCGTGTTCCAGCCGGCAAAACTGTATCCCGTCTTCGAGAACGTGCACCCGCCGAGCGGCTGTTCCGTCCCGAACGTGAATTCCTGCTGCTCGCTCGTCGATGTCCCGTCGTTGCTTTCCATCGTCAGGATGTACGTGTTCGGTTGCCACTGCGCGACGAGCGTGATGTCCTCGTTCGGCCAGTTCTCCTCGGTGAGCGTCTCCCCGTCGGAGTATGAGAGCGCCGTCCCGTCCGCTTTCGTCGCGCTCCAGAAGGAGAACGTGTGCCCGGTTTTCGTGAGCGGATTCGCGGGAAGCTGCGTTCCGACGGTGATGTCCTGCAGCGGGGGGAGCGTGCCTCCGCCGCCGTTCGCGTCGAACGAGATGGTGATTTTCGTCTTGTGCCATATCGCGTAGAGGGTTATCGTCGCGCCGTCGCTCTCCGCCATGTTGAGCACGGACGCGCCGTCGTCGAACGATGTCCCGCTTCCGTCGGCGACGGTGTTCCACGATTTGAATCCGTATCCGTTCCGCGTGAAGGCGTTTCCCGCAAGAGGTGATTCCGTGTCGTATTCGAGCGACTGCCGTTCCATCTCGCCGCTTCCGCCGTTCGCGTCGAAAACGACGAAATACGTTATCGGCGACCAGTTCGAGACGTAGAACCGCTCCGGTTTCGGCGTCACCGTGACGGAGCTGACCGTCCCGTCTTCGAGAAGCGCGATTGTGTCGGGAACCTGCGCCTCGTCCCCCGCGAATTTCCAGCCGTCAATCTTGTATCCCGCGCGCATGTTCTCGAACGGGCAGTCCGCCGTCGACGGAAGCTCCGCCGATGAGAGCGTCGTCCCGATTCTGTACGATATGTCCTTTCTCTGCGCCTCCCCGGAAGATTCCGGATTGACGTCGAAAAACGAATAGGACGACGACAAATCCTCTTCGATTGATTCGGAAAGCCCGCCGCATCCCGCGAGGAATGCAGAGGCAGACGAGATGAGGACGGCAAGCGCCGTCATGAAAAGCGGTTTTCTCGCGTTCATTTCCGTGTCCTCCTTTAAATCCTCAGCCCCAGCCTGATGTACGGCAGAATGAATCCCGTCGGCATCGAGCTGATTGCCGCGTGCGTGAAGTCGAGCCCCGCCTCGACGGCAAGGTGCGTCATCGGAATCCAGAAAAGCGACACGCCCGCGCAGAAAGATGCGTCGAGAAACGTTTCCGAGGCGGGTTGCCCGACACCCTCGTCGTGGCTCGTGTACTCGATTTCCTTTCCCGTCATTAAAAGCCCGAATCCCGCCTTCGCGGACACGTACCCGTTCTTGAAAACATTCATCTGCGCTAGCGCCTTCGCGTCGATTTCGGTGAATGCGAGGCGCGCGGTGAGGAACCGCTCTTCCTTTTCGAACGCGCTTCTCCACGCGCCTGCCTCCGCTCCGAACCTGAAATTGCCCGCCTTTATCGGGATGTACGACACCCGCGCGTCGAACGAAAGCGCGCCGTTTCCCGCCGTTTCCGAAACTGTCCCGTCGTATGATGCCGCCGCAAAGCCGAGACCTGCGAGGACGGTGATTTCCTTCGGCTTGTAGGGGTGCTCCTCCTTGTATTTGCGCTTCGCTTCTTTCTCGAGCCGCTTGCGCTCCTCTTTTTCCGCCTTCTCGCGCTCGAGCCTCTCCTTTTCCTGGCGCTTCAGCTCCGCCTTCTCCGCTTTCTCGTTTTCTTTTCTCTCCCGCTCAAGCCGCTCGCGCTCGTCCCTGTCTGCCTTCTCCTTGTCGAACCGTTCGTTCTTGAGGCGCTCCCGTTCGAGCGAGAGACGTTCTTTTTCCGTTTTTGTGGAATCGGCCGCCGCAAGAAGCTCCTTCTGGAGGCGCTCGTTCTCCGCCCGCTCCTTCTCGAACATGTCCTTGAGCCGGGCGATTTCCTCTTCCTTTTCCTTCTCCGCCCGCTCCTTCCTGAGCCGCTCTTCTTCTTCGGCTTTCTTTTTTGCGTCGTCCTCTGCTTTGCTCGAAACGCGTATGCTTTCCGGCGTCTCGACGCTTTCCCCGCCCGGATTCGTCACGCGGATTTTCCATTCGCCTGGCGGAAGCTCGTCGAACTGTGCGCGGACGCCCCGTATGACTAGGTTTCCCCTGATTGTCTCGTTCGTCGCGGGGTTTATCATCTCGACGACGCTGTTTTCCTCGACGTCGGAAACCTCAATCGGAATCTCGACGGAGCCGTCCGCCGCCGCGACCGAATCGTTTGCCGCGACGATTTCCGGTTTGACCCTTCTCTCCACGACGAACGATGTCCAGCTGGAAACGTCGGCTTTTCGCCCGAGAAAATCGTAGACGGTCACGCGGTATCTGTACGAGCCGACGGGAAGGGACAGCGCGAGATACGGCTCTGTCGTCTCCGTTTCGATTGGCTCGAACAATGCGTCGGAATCGGAGCGGAGCTCGACCTCGTATTTGAGCGCGTTCTCGTCGCCGACCCATTCGATTTTCTGCGGCGTGTTTTTTTTCTGGGCGTGCGGCTGCGCCAGAGCCAGTGCGGCAAGAAGCGCGGCCGGGAGCAGTTTTTTATTCACCATACATTTTCCCCGGAGTTTTTGTCTCCACCTGCTTCGGAAGGTCGAATTTTATTGTGAATTCAGCCTCAAGCGCCTTGCTTTTTCGTTCCACAAACCCGTCTGACGCGACTTGCCGCGCCGTGACGGAATATTCGAACGAGCCGACGTCGAAAAGCGACAGGTCGCTTATCTCGATTCTCGTCGAGCTGAGCGTCCTGCTCAGAATGGTCTTTCCCGATTTCCGCCTGAGCGTGAATGTGTACGATGTCGCGCCGCTGACTGCCTTCCACCTGAATTCGATGCGCCTGTTCTCCCTGAAATACGCGCCGTCGAAAACAGTGCCGTTTTTCGGCGTGACAGCCACCGGCGTCGGAAGGTCTGGCACCGGAAGTACCGTGAAGACAGAGCTTTTTGATTCGAGCGCGATGCCGGAAGCCGTTTTTCCGGTGACTTTCCATTCGTATGTCCCCGATTTCATGCGCTTGAGCGAGAGCGATTTCTTTGACGTGCGGATTGTCTCCACCTTCTCGCTGTCCCCGCCGCCCGTTTTCCTGTCGAGCGTGAACGTGAACGTTTTTGACGAGTCGCGCCCCGTCTCCCAGCGGAATTCCGTCGGTTTCCTGAGCGCGGCAAGCCCGCCGATTTTCTCGCCCTGCGCCGGCGAGAGCGCGGAGATTTCGTCGGGACGCCTGGCGGAGAACGATACAGCCGAGAAACTGCTGCGCCGTGCCTGCGCCGATTCAGACGATTTCGAGTTCGCCCGTATTTCCGCGGTGAAAATTCCCTCTGGAAGGTTGACATCGGCGCGCATCGTGCCCGAGCCGTCCTCCTTTATCTCGAATTCGCGCTTTATTCCCGCGCCGGACAGTTTTACGGAATACGAGTCCGCGCCTTTTACGGGCTTCCATTCGATTGCCACCGCCCGGTCTTTTTCGACGACAAGCTCGCTTCCGTCTTGTGGAATCAGAATCGCCGGGGCCGAAAGCAAACCCATGACGCTGAACGAGCGCGGCTTCGTGATTTCCTTTCCGTCCGCGGAAAAAATTCCCCACGTGTACGAGCCTTTCGCGAGCGAGAAATCGTCCGGCAGGTTTTTTCCCGCGCCGCATTCGCCGGATTTGTTTCCGGCGGCGTCCGAGATGCGCATCACCGCGCCGTTTTTGATGTCCTCCGCGGATGACTTCCACAGGAAATCGTTCGCGGATACGTTTTCGAACGAGTAGCCGTCGGCGGGGGAGAGGAGCTTCGTTTTTTCCGGGACGAATTTCCGTATCGTGAACGAGCGCGGCTCCGATTCCGGCTTTGAATCGCTCACTGACGGGTCGCCTGAATGGCGCACGACTTTCCACCAGTACGTTCCGTCCTCGTCTGCGCTGAACTCGGCTCGCTTCGATTTTGTCGTCGCCGCGAATCGCGCGTCCGAGAAATTGCGTTTTCTCGCGACGATGACGTTGTATTCCGCGTCCTTTATGTCCGATTTCCAGATGAGCGGGACGGTCCTGCTTTCCTTCCACGCGATTTCCGCGCCGTCTGCGGGGGATGAAAGTTCGGGCGGCCGTGTTTCGCTTTCTTTTTCGATGCGGAACGAGCGGATTTCGCTTGCGCCCGCGAATCCCGTTCCGTTTGCCGGATAATACGGCTCGACGTTCCAGTAGTACGTTCCCTCCCCGAGCGATGAGACCGAGGCGAACGCGTCGTTGTGCTCGCTGCTGTGGACGATTTCCGAAAGGTCGGGCGATGTCGATATGACGAGCCGGTAATGCGCCGCGAGACGGTTCCCCTGCCATCTGAAATCGACGCGGGGCGGCTGTGTCCGCTCCGGAAATGCGCATCCGTCTGTCGGAGAGAAAAGCTCTGCGGGCGCGATTCTCTCGGAAACAATCCGCCCCGCCGAATAGTCCGGGGTTTCGCTTCCGTCGTCGGAAAAGACGCGCCAGTACGTTGCCCCCGGCCCGACCTCGACCGAAACGTGCCTGCCGTCGCCGCTTCGGACAACCCGCTCGTAATCCACCGTCCTGAAATCGCGCGACGGAGATGTCTGGATTACGACGTCATGCTCGGCGCCGAACGCATTCCATGAAAAATCGACGATGCTTTGCGTTCCGTCAAACAAAAGCAGCGTCATCTCCTTGGGCGGCGAGATGACGGTGAGCGCTTTTCTGCTGATTGAAGGGCTTCCGTCCTTGTCCGTTATCGAAGCCGACTGCCCCGACGAGAGCACCGCCATTTTTTCGCCCGATTTCACGCGGACGTTTCCTTCGATGACTTCGATTCCCGGTTTCATGTTCTCGCCGCTGCTCACGGAAACCTGCGTTCCGCCGTCAACCTCGACGACGGAGCCGTCGGAGAATTTCACGGAAACGGGCTTGGAGCCTTCGGGGGAATCGACCTGGATGCTTCCGTTCGAGACTATGATTTGCGCGCCGCCTTCCTCGCTGTAGGTGATTTGTATCATCGAATTTCCGCGCATCTCGAGTTTCGTTCCCTCGTCGTCGTCGAGCGATATCATCGCCTGCGCTCCTGACGACGTCCTGATGGTGTCCTCGTCGTAAAGCGCCGAATTCTGCGGAATCCGCTCCCAGACGACCCTGTCGTTGAATTTGCGCTGGACAATCCGCTGCTTCGACTGAAGGTGTGCGACGACAATCTTGTCGTTCCGCGTCGTCGCCGAATTCAAATCCTTCCAGAAAAGAAAGCCGAAGAAGGCGGATGAGAGAAGACCGAACAGTATTACCGCAAAATCGCGGGCGCGGAGGGCATCACTGTGCCGACGGCTGAATCTTGTTCTCTTCCGCATCGAGGTTCACCTTCTCAAATTCCGGCTCTGGAATTCCGAGCAGCACCCGCAGCTCATGCAGGTTTTTCGGCCCGTCCTTCCCGACAACGTTCATGCAGTCCGCGTCCGCCTCGAACGACGGGTCCCCGCGCCTGAAAAAATCCGTGACGTCGAAATTCGGCATGTTGACGACGCCGTAGAAATGCTGCTTTCCCTTTCCTTTGACTTCGAATTCGACGGGAATCTGCTCGACGATTATCTCGTCCTTCTTGCATTCGTCCGCAATCTCGAATCCGTTCGCCTCGCTCCTGATGTAGTCGCCGAGGAGCGCGAGCGTGTCCTCCGTGATGAGGATGTCCGTCCCGCACGGCTTGTTCGACGCCTCCGTCCTGCTCGCGAGGTTCACGGCGTCCCCGATGGAGGTGAATTCCATTTTGTCGAACGACCCCATGAAGCCGACCGTCACGCGCCCCGAGTTCAGGCCCGCGCCGATGCGTATTTCGGGCTTGTACTGCGCGAGCGGCTCGTTCTTGTGCGCCTCCGTGAATA
Source organism: Treponema saccharophilum DSM 2985 (assembly GCF_000255555.1). Taxonomy (GTDB): domain Bacteria; phylum Spirochaetota; class Spirochaetia; order Treponematales; family Treponemataceae; genus Treponema_D; species Treponema_D saccharophilum. The sequence goes on along the minus strand of NZ_AGRW01000040.1, from coordinate 21,477 downwards.
GCCGCGCGTCCTTGTTGTATTTCCTGAGCGAGTAGCGCATCGCGATGCAGCTCGTTATCGCGCTGAGGGCATCCTCCCGGACGTGCATTTTGTGCATTTCCCTGTTCATCAGCGCGGTGACGGAGATTTTCCCGCGCGGAAGCCCGCTTTCGATGTCGTCGGCCTCGTTGCGGAGGACTCCCCAGCACGCCATTATCGCGTCGCCCTCGAATTTGTCCACGACGCCGCCCGTGTTCTTTATGCACGTCACCATGCGCCCCATGTAATCGTTGAGGAATCCGATTATCTCCGCCGCGCTCTTCTCCCCGAACCGTTTCTTGAACCCGTCCGATATCGCCGTGAACCCGCGGATGTCGGAGAAGAATATCGTGACGTCCTTGAGGTGCGGCTCGAAGTCTATCTGCTTCGTTATAACGGCGCTCGTCACGCCCTTGTTCGTAAGCCGCGAGAACAAGTCGAGGATTTCCCGCTCGTTCTTCGTGCTTTTTACGAGGACCCCGATTTCGTCCTTGCCGTTCGTCTTCAGGGAGTTGAAAAGCTCCGTGTTGAAATTGCCCCGGTTTATCTCGTTGACGACGGCGGTGAGCGCCTTGAGCGGCACGCTGAGGGAGCGCGAGAAAAAATAGATAATCGTTATCGCAATCGACAGGACGCCGAGCATTATGTAGAAATTGCGCCGCGTCGTTCCGTTTATCCCCTCAAGGACGACGGACATCTTCACCGTCGTTATCACGCCGCCGTTCCCGAACGACATCCGCTTGAACGCCGCGATGTATTCCTCGCCGTTTTCGTCGCGGAACGTCATCTGCCCGTTGTTCATCAGGCTTTCCGACATTTTCCTGACGACGGGATTCCCCGAAATCTCCTCGCCGCGCCGCGCCATGTCAGCGTCTCCGTGGACGAGAATCTCGCCTGCCGAATTCACGAAGCACGACTGGTTTATGTGCCCGTTCGAGAACGTCTCGGTGATTTCCTCCGCGCTCGTCAGGATGCACGTTACGGGGTTGTCTTCCCCGGATTTGAGCCTGCACGCAATCGCAATCATCGGAACGCCGAAGAACGGAGTCGCGTTTATGAGCTCGAACGCGCCGCGCCCCGCCTTCTCCACGGAGTCGCTTTCCTGCGCGAAGAACGATTCCACCGCCGTTTTCTCTATTTCGTGCGAGATGAGGAACGTCCTGTTCGAGAAAACCTTGTTGCGCTCCGGAACGAAAACGGCGGCGAGCGATTTGTTGCGCTCGAAGAACATCGCCTCGATGCTGCCGAGCCGGTATTCGTCGCCGTCAGCGGTCGAGATGAGGTCGAGGAAAAGCTCCGCGGAGCTCGTCGCGTTGAGAATCCTGTTCTCGCAGTCCGATGCTGTCCGCTCGTTTATCGCAAAATTGTTCTCCTCGGCGCTCATGCGGACATCGTTCGTTATGAAATACGAGACGAGAAGCGTCACTCCGCCGAGCGCGACTATGACGAGAAGCGAGGTGATGAGGATGAGCTTCGCGCCAATCGGGTGCTTGACGCGGGCTGCTTTTGACTCCTCGCGTTTGCGTGCCTTCTCCTCTCTCAGCTGCGCGCGCCGCCGCTCCTTGAGCTCGCGCTTTTCCTGCTCGATGGCGCGCTTTGCCATCTCGATGTCGGATGCCGTGCCGGTGCGGCTGCTTTCTTCCATAAAAAAATCGACGGGGACGCTCATCGATGCCTGCCTCACGATGTCCGGCTCCGCCTCCTTTTTTTCGGGCGATGCGCTTTCCGTCGGCGGATTTTTGTCGCGGGATTCCTCCTCTGCGGGTTTTTGATTTAGGGAGAGTTTCCTTCTTTTCACCGACTTCGATTTCTTGTCAGAGCCTTCGTTCATTTCCCACCGTCCAGAATCATCGGAAAAGCCCGACGATAGCATTCCAGTTGTGTTATGAAAAGGATGCCGATTTTTTTGCCCTGCTCGCATGTCGGCCGGCTCGTGTTTTCCGGTACCATTCCGAGCAGCAATGCTGAATCATGTTCAGCACGGCATACCTTTTGTAACAAATCCAGAATTCCTTATTGAATTGGTTTGTTATTTTTTTCAATATAGTATCAATTGATATGCGTTTTGGAAAGTTTCTGCCGCGTCCTGTAGCCATATTTTGCGGGCGGGGGAGCCGGGGCAGGGGAATACGTTTTTGACGCTGATATACGGCTCGCGGACATCGGGAACGCCGTCGGCAAGATTTGAGCGCGCAAAAAAAGCAGCATCCGCCCGAAACGCAACGCTAGTCGGCATTAAAAAGTCCAGCCTGCAACTTTTTCCTTGCGTCCGCTGCAAGTTCACGAAGAAATTCCAAGTCATCTTCCTCCATTTTTCACCGTTTTCCCAAGCATCCGCGCCTGAATTCAGTGCAAGGCGTTGAGAATGCGGAAAGCGTGCCGCCAGGGGAATTCACCCATTTTGCGAACTCGAATATACTAGGCGGGAATTTATTTCAAGGAGTTTTTTATGAGAAAGAACGTTCTTAAGTTCGCGGTGGCGTTTCCCGCGGCGCTGGCGCTTTTCGCGTCGCAGGCGTTTGCGGAGAAAGTCTCGATTACGATGCTTGAGACGAGCGACATCCACGGCGCGATTTCGCCGTACGATTACGCGACTGACAAGGAGACGGACAACGGGCTTGCGAAAGTCGCGACCGTCGTCAAGGCCGAGCGGGCGAAAGACCCCGACCTGCTTCTGTTCGACGCGGGCGACTGCCTTCAGGACAACCTTATCCAGGAATTTCGCTTCGAGAAGAAAAACCCGATGATTAACGCGATGAACGCGCTCGGCTACGACGCGAACATCCTCGGAAACCACGAATTCAACTTCGAATTCAAGACGCTGCAGAAGGAAATCAAGCAGTTCAAGGCGCCCGTCCTCGCCGCGAACATCTACAAGAAGAATTCGAAACGCTTCGTGAAAGGCTGGACCATTTCGAACGTCAAGGGCGTCCGCGTCGGCGTCATCGGAATCACCGCGCCGCACGTCCCGATTTGGGAGGCGAGCGCGCCCGAGCACTACAACAAGATGAAATTCACATCGCCGATTGAAGAGGTGGGGACGGTCCTTTCTGAGATTGAGGGAAAGGCGGATGTCCTCGTCGTCGTGGCGCATTACGGGCTGAAGGGTGAATTCGGCGAGCACGGAATGGGCGACGTCGCGGAGAAATTCGGCGACAGGATTCCCGTTTTCTTTATCGGGCACGCGCACGACACCGTGAACCAGACCGCGTCGAACGGAGCCGTGATAATGGAGCCGGGCGCGAAGGGCGCGTATGTCGCGAAGGTCACGATGGAACTTGACAACGAAAGCGGAAAATGGGAGGTCGTGTCGAAGAAAGGCGAGCTTCTTCCCGTTTCGAAGGCGAACGTCGAGGCCGATGCCGAGATTCTCGCGCTCAACAAGGCGATCCACGAGAAGAGCCTTCAGATTGCCGGAAAGGTCGTCGGTCAAATAAAGGAAGATTTCCTCCCGTCTTTGTGGTGGAACGGCCTTGAGGGAATCCCGACAGCCGCCGTTCAGGACACCGCGATGATGGATCTCATAAACAAGGTGCAGATGGACAACGCGACGCTCGGCGGGAAAAAAGCCGACGTCTCGATGGCTGCCCTCTTCGAGTCGTACTCGAACCTTGAGAAGGGCGACTTCCACAAGCGCGACGGCGTGAAAATCTACAAATTCGACAACACGCTTTTTGCCGTGCGCGTGACGGGAAAGCAGCTCAAGGCCGTGATGGAAAAGCAGGCGGGCGATTTCTTCAACACCGCGAAGGAAGGAGACGTGACCGTGTCGTTCAACGAGGACATGCGCCTCTACCTGTACGACATGTTTGCCGGCGTCGATTACGAAATCGACATCTCGAAGCCCGCCGGAAGCAGGATTCAGAACGTCATGTTCCGGGGAAAGCCGCTTTCCGACGACGAGACGCTCATCCTCGCGCTCAACAACTACCGCTTCGGGAACCTCAAGTCGGCGGGAATGTTCGGCGACAGTCCTGAATACCGCGACACGTCGCTCGCAGTCCGCGACATGATAAGCGATTACGTCGCGTCGCACAGCCCGCTTTCGCCCGAATGCGACGGAAACTGGAAGATAACCGGATTCACGCCGGCTCCTGAGGCGGAGAAAGTCTACGGGCTCGTCCGCGAGGGAAAGATAAAGGTCCCGTCAAGCGCGAACGGAAGGACGGTGAACGTCAGGGCGCTCAACGTGAACGAGCTGAAGGCGCAGGGGCTTCTCGATTAGCGCGTTTTCAAAAGCAGCGAAAAAATCAGGAAGCGCTTTGAAAAGTATGCTTTAGAAACTATTGCCATGCGGAAACCGGCCATTGAGCTTGTCGAAATGACCGGTTTCTCTTTTTATGAATGTTTTCGGCTGCGCTCAGCTGCTCGGTTTGTTGTGGTGACGGGAACATCAATTTTATAGGCAAGTTCCTTTCGGGAAAGATTTTGAAATTCCAATTCGCAGCAGACTTTTTTCCAAAACGACATATTGAATGATAGAATAAAAACTTCTGTCGCATACTTCTCCATTTTTGTAACTTATGTTACTCTTGAGTCAATATGCGACAGAAGTTCTTTTTTGAGAAAGAATTGGAACATTGTCGCATTGAATCTCGAAAAAAAACTGTTGGAGGATTTTATGAGAAAACAGTTCTTTGGAATTTTTTCTCTTTTGCTTTTAATTTCTGCAGAGTTGTTTTCACAGAACAAAAAAGATTTCGTGCCATACAATGTAGTTGTCACTCAAGGAAACTATCGTACAGTTGCTGTTTCAAAAGAAAACAGAACAAGAGAGAAACTTCTTCTTCTTGGGAACGAGCTGGAAGAACAGAACAAAAACACTTATCAAATATATATTCTAGTCTTCGACGATGAAAAAGCCGCAAAGCTTTACTCAAAAATAGACAATCTTTCTGCCAGTGAACACAATTTTTATGCAGAGCATTACATAGCAACATATTGGAAGAGTCCGTCAGCCAGGCATGATTTTACAATTATGCTCGACGGAATGAACGGTAGTATTGAGAAAATTGATTATAAAGATTCTATTAAGACAAACGATTCCGAATCTTCCGAAACGAAATATGAGGCAACCGCAACAGATGACACTATTGGAAAAATGGTATCAACCATATTTTTTCTTTGGATAGTCGGGCTCATTGTTGTTCTGTGCTTATGGAAAAAATTCCGATACAAAGTCTGGTTTGAATTTTTCGTCGCTTTGTTCTTGGGCTTCTTTGGAGTCCAGAAATTCCGCGAAAAGAAAATTGGCTTAGGTGTTCTCTATATTTTCACTGCCGGTTGTTTTTACATTGGTTGGTTCATCGATGTAATACGATATTTTATTGCCGCAATTCGCAACAAGCCGATTTTGCCTGTTGAAACTACTTATACACCAAAACAGGAGCTCATCACATTTGACGATGTTTCCGAGCTTCCCGTTGTTCAGCCTCTTGGTCTTATCTTGCAAGGTTCGGAAGTGTGTCATTTCTCAGAAAATGCAAACTATGTGGAAATAAAAAATGTAGTTGTCGGAAGACGGACTAGCGGAGGAGGGCGTTCGACTAGAATCTTCGGAATACGAGTCAGTGCCGGGAGTGCTTATTCGCAGTCGGTTCGTGATAATATCGCCATAAAAACACCGGGAACTTTCTCGATAACAAGCCAGCGGGTTGTGTTTTCTGGTATGAAAGGAGCATTCAACAAAAAACTTTCGGACATAACAGCATTGACAGGCTACGATGACGGAATCGGGTTTCAGTTCAATGATAAGCATTTCGTCATTCAGATGGAAAATGCACCGTTGGCGCAGGCAGTATTGAGTCTGCTTTTGTCAGCGAGCCAGAATTGAAGAAAATCCCGTCTTTGAAGCGCGCTCCAAAAGACGGAAACGGTTTTTTGGAGCGCGCTTTTTTTTTCGGAACGGCTTAGGTCAGTTTCCGGAGAAGAAGTCGTGGACGCTTTTTACGAGCGCCTCAGGCGCCATCGTCTTGAGCAGGTATTTCTCAGGTTTCGCCGAGAGAACCTTCATGACGGTCTCCTTGTCGTCCTTCGCCGTCAGGAAAATGACGGGGATGTGTGCCGTCGCCTTCTCGCTCCGTATCATCTCGAAAACCTGGAGGCCGGACGCGACGGGCATCTCGTAGTCGAGCAGAATCAAATCGACGTTGTTCTGCGCGAGGAACGAAATCGCGTTCATGCCGGAATTCGCCATGTAGACGTCGTAATCGGCGCTCAGCCAGTTCTTCATCGTCCGGAGGAGGAGCGGATCGTCATCGACGACGAGAATCCGCTTTTTCCTGCTGAACCCGTGGAGCACAACGTCGTCGAGCGCGTTGATAATCTCCTTCATGTTGACCGGGCGCACGAAGCTCGTCGCGATGAACGTCCGCGAGACCGACTCGAGCGCCGTGCCGATTTCGTTCTCGTTTCCGATGAGGTACAGCAGGCGCGATGTCTCTCCCTCCGCGATTTTTCCCTTCAGGTATTTGAGCGTATCGGAGAACAGCTTGGCGTCGCCCTCCAAATACACAAGATAAATGTCCGGAAGGTTTTTGATGAGGTCAATCTCGACCACGTCGGGTTCGGCTATGACAACCTCATAACCGGCTTCGTTCAGCGATTTCACCATCGTTTTGATGAGGAATGTCTGCTTCTCGCTCACAAATAAAACACGTTTGTCCATACGTTCTCCAAAATGTGCCTGCCGGAAAATTCGATTCCCGGCAACACTGAATTATAAATTAAACCTGGTCGGAAACATCTGTTACAGAACAGGCTACCTTAAAATGCGATGTTCAAAAACATGCTATCTGCACGTTTTGAACCCGTCGTCCTAAGCGATGACGAAGTTATCGAACAGGTCTATTGACGGCTATTTTTTTCAAACAGATTCAATATCCTGGCGCGGTCGAGCGAGGCGCACGCGGATTTCAGCTTTTCGAAGAATTCGCGGCGGCTTTCGGGTATTCCGCTTTCGGAAAGCATTCCGGCCGCGAATCCTACGCTGTCGAGGTCGAATGCCTCTGCAAATTCCCGTATGCCGCGCGCCGCCTCGTCGAATTCCTCCTCGCTGATTTCCGTTTCCGTTTTTTCCGGGCCCGACGCGGATATGGGCGCGAGCGATTCGGAAAGTTTCCTGTATTCGGCGAGGAGCGCGGGCGTTCGCGCCTCTATTTCCGCTGATTTTTTCTCGTCGCCGCATTGCTCGAGGAATTTCGCGTCGTCGGAAAGCGCTGACGCCCCGATAAGGCGCGCGGTGCTTTTGAGCGAGTGGACGAGTATCGTGAATTCTTTCCAGTCGCGTTTTTTGACGCACGACTCAATCGCGGCCGCCTTCTCCGTTATCGACGCGCGGAATTCCCTCATCGCGTCCAGAAGAATCGCGCAGTTCCCGCAGTTCCGGATTCCCTCCGCGATGTCGATTCCTTCCATGTCGGGGATTCCCTCCGTCCCGCCGCCGTTGATTTTCTCCGCGCGGGTGATTTTTTCGCCCGGAATGTAGTCGAGGAGCATTTTCTCGAGCTTCTCGTAATCGACGGGTTTTGAGAGATAGTCGTCGAACCCCGCCTCGATGTACATGTCCCTCGCTCCGGAAATCGCGTTCGCGGTGAGGGCGATGCACGGAACGCCTTCGTTCATGTTCCCCTCAAGCTTTTTCATTTCGGACAGCGTCTCGATTCCGTCCATACCCGGCATCCTGTGGTCGATGAAAATGACGTCGTACCGTTTTTTCTTGACGAGCGACAGCGTCTCGTGCCCGCTTTCCGCGGTGTCGATTCGAATCATCGTCTGCTTCAGGAGCCCCTTCATCACGGTGAGGTTGAGCCGGGTGTCGTCGACGACGAGAATCTCCGCGTCGGGCGCGTGGAACGATTCCTTGTACGAGCGTGCCTTCGCCAGAGATTCCCTGAGCTTGTCCGAAAAATCGCCGACCCCGCTCCACTGGAGGACTTTCTGCCGTATGCTGAACGAGAACGACGAGCCTTTGCCGTACTCGCTTCTCACCTCGAGCTTCGCGCCCATCAGCGACAGAAGCCGCTGGACGATGTTCATCCCCAGCCCCGTTCCTTCCGTCGTCCTGTTCCGCTTCTCGTCGAGCCGCTCGAATGCCGTGAACAGGCGCGCGATTTCCTCCTTCTTTATGCCGATTCCGGTGTCGTCCACCCTCACCGAAAGCATGATGTGCTCCGTTCCTGTCTTCTCGAACCCGATGCTCATCGTCACGCCGCCCTCGTTCGTGTATTTGAAGGCGTTCGTCAGTATGTTGAGTATGCACTGGCGGATTCTCACGTCGTCGCCGTAGAGGAAATTTGGCGTGTTCCTGTCCACGTCGACCTTGAACGAAAGCCCCTTGTCCTCCGCGCGCTTGGAGACCATGTTCACGAGGTCGTTGACCATGGAGCTGAGCTCGTAGCCCGCCGGGATAATCTCCATCTTGCCCGCCTCGATTTTTGAGAAGTCGAGGATGTCGTTCACGATGCCGAGGAGGGCGGCGCCCGCGTTCTTTATGTCCGCGGCGTAGCGGATTATCTGCTCCTCCCCGCTTTCGCGCAGAATCATCTCGTCCATACCGAGAATCGCGTTTATCGGCGTCCGTATTTCGTGGCTCATGTTCGACAGGAAGCGGGATTTCGCCTTGTTCGCCTCCTTCGCGACCTTCAGGTCCTCCTCAAGCTTCTTTTCCTGCTGGAGCTTTCCGATGAATGTCGACAGGCGCTTCGTCGTCGCGACGAGCGATTTGTGGAGCTCCTCTATTTCGTCGTGCGTGTCGATGCGCAGGAGCCGTATGTCGAGGACGGAAAGCTGCTGCTCCTGGGTGACGTCGCTCGTGAAGTCGCGCATCGCCGTTGACATGAGCTGGAGCGGGTAGGCGATTTTGAGCTGGACGAAAAGGTTCACCAGCATCGTGAACGGAATAGTCGCGTTGAGCATGAGCATCACAAGCTTGAGCACGTATGACAGACGCTCCGGCTTCTCGTGCATCGGCATGAGGAAGAAGGAGACTTCCGGCTTCGGTTTCATCGATGATATGAAAAGAATGCTTATCGTTATTATGAACAGCGCCTCGATTACGATTGCGGCTGTGAGCTTCGTGCTCAGGTGCGTGGGGCTTTCAAGCTGCGTCCTGCAGAAATCGGCGTAGTCGTCCGTGTATTTTATCCCGTTCAGCGTCCTCAGCTTCACGGAATCGGGCGCCCGCGTGAAGAACGCCCTCGACAGGAACGCAAGCATCAGGCACATCGGAAGCGCGTTCACGAAATCCGCGATGAAATCCGGAATCGTCGTGCCGTGCTGCACTATCGCGTCGAAAAGCGCGCTCCAGCACGAGCCGAGCACGAATGATGTGAGAATCGCGGTCATCGCCGTTTTCGGAATGCTCATATACCATCTGAAGCGCACGGGAAGGCCTGCCATGAATATGCAGAGGAGAAAACCGAATTCCGCGAACGCGAACGCTCCCATTATCGCCGACTGGAGGATGAAGCAGAGGAGCATCAGGACCGTCGCGGGAAAACTCCCGAAAACCGTCGCGAAAACCGAGATTATGAGGAAATCGATGTAGTCGTGAAGCGTAAAGCTGCTGAAAGACGGGATGAATATGTGGAAATCCCTCGGCATGAACATCCTGTGCATGAACAGAAGAAAGAAGCAGACGATTCCCGCCCCGATCTGCGTCAGGAACAAAGCCTTCCGTTGGCTCGGTATCATCGATTTTATGAAAAAAATGCTTGACTTGTACGTGAACAGTTTCGTTAAGAAATTCCTCATAATGCGATTATACATTGTCCGGACGGCGTTTGCCATGATTCTTCGGGCAGGCGTCTCGTGGCAAACGGGAAGCGGCGCGTTCTTGAATCTATATTGAAAATTGTTGCATTGGTTTTTTTGATATTGTCATGATATTATTTTAATGAGGAAACATGAAAAGGTTACATCTGATGCCGACGTTTTTTTGGTTCGGGACAAGAGAACGTCGGAACAGTGCGGATTGTCTTTTCATGCGACTTCTGGAGATGCAACAGAATCACTTTATTATTGGAGGTCAGTTTTGAGCAGAAAAGTGAAAAGCCTTGACAGATTTGACAAGACCGCAAAGCGCGATTTTTCGATTGTCTCAAAATTTCTATTTATCATCGGCTTGTCCGTTGGAATCGCGACAATCGGAGTCGTCTCCGTAACGCTTGGTATTTTCGAAAAACGGGTAATAGATTCGACGGAATCGGGGCTTGAGAACACGTCGCAGGGTGCGCTCCGCGTTCTAACCGACTGGATTGTCACGCTCAAGGGATATTCCGTCCTCGCCGCCTGCAATCCTGATTTGAAGGATGCTCTTGCAGAAAACGACTCGGAAAAGCTTTCCAGCCTCATGTCGGTTTACTCGAACGAGCTTGACTACGAGATTATGGCAGTCGTCGATGAGAACGGCGTTGTCGCTGCGGGCGGCGGAAGCAACATTCCCGACGGAACGAACGTCATGTCGTCGGTATCCATTCAGAACGCGCTCCGCGGAAAGCAGTTCTTGAGCTATGAGCCGTTCGGAACCGCGCCGTACGGAGCGGTCTATTCGGTTCCGGTAATCGACGGCGGAAAGGTTATCGGCGCGGTCGTCTCCGTCTACGACCTTACGACCGATGATTTCATAACGCTTATGAAGAAAGGTCACGGCGTGGAATGCACCCTGTTCATCGGACCAAAGCGCGTCCAGTCCACGCTTGAGGGCGTGATAGGCACTCTTGTGGACAATCCCGTCGTCGAGAAGACCGTCCTCGTGAACGGCGAGCAGTTTTTGGGTGAGGTTTCTGTCGCCGGAAAAAGATACTATTCGGTCTACACGCCGCTGAAGGACGACAGCGGTCACGTTTCCGGCATGATATTCATCGCGAAGGACCTGCACCTCGTCGAGAACATTGCGCTCTCATCGCTGAAAATCGTCATCCCGATTGCGCTGTCCATATTCATTATCCTCATGTTCATCGGCTGGCGCTTCATCAAATGGCTGATGAAGCGAATCGGCAACGTCTCGAACTTCCTCAAAGACCTTTCGACCGGCGAGGCTGACCTCACCAAGCGCTGCAACCTCTACGTGCGGGATGAAATCGGCGACCTCGTGATTTATTTCGACCTTTTCATGGACAAGCTGCAGGAAATAGTAAGGGAGGTCAAGAATTCGAAGTCGGAGCTTTCCTCAAGCGGCGAGGCGTTGTCGGACAGCACTCAGGATACTTCGAGCGCGATTACGGAAATAATCGCGAACATCGAAAGTGTCCACAAGCAGATTCGCCTGCAGAACGAAAGCGTGGAAAGCTCAAGCGAAAACGTCACCGGAATATCGGATTCCATTTCCGTGCTCGACCACCTCATCGAGGGGCAGAGTTCCGGCGTGACGCAGGCTTCCGCCGCCGTCGAGCAGATGATAGGGAACATAACGTCCGTCAACAAATCCGTGGACAAGATGAGCGATTCGTTCGAGGAGCTGCAGCAGCACGCCGAAATAGGGTTCAGGAAGCAGCAGGACGTCAACGAGCGGATTGTGCAGATTGAGGGGCAGTCGCAGATGCTTCAGGATGCGAACACTGCGATATCGTCAATCGCGGAGCAGACGAACCTCCTCGCCATGAATGCCGCAATCGAGGCTGCCCATGCGGGCGAGGCGGGAAAGGGATTCGCCGTCGTCGCGGACGAGATTCGGAAACTGTCGGAAACGTCGTCCGTCCAGTCGAAAACGATAGGCGAGCAGCTTTCCAACATACGGAATTCGATTGCCGATGTCGTCGCCTCGTCGAACGAGTCGAGCAGCGCGCTTTCGTCCGTGTCGGCGAAAATCAAGGAAACCGATCAGCTGATGCTCCAGATAAAAGCTGCGATGGACGAGCAGAACGAAGGCTCGAAGCAGATAACCGACGCCCTCCGGAACATGAACGACAGCACGGTGGAAGTCCGGAAATCATCGCGGGAGATGTTCGGGAAGAGCAAATCGATTGTCGCCGAAATGGAGAATCTCCGCGATTCGACGAGCGCCATGAACACGAGCATGGACGAAATGGCGGTCGGCGCGCGTAAAATCAACGAGACAGGCTCGATGCTCACTGATATTTCGGAGCATGTGAAAAAAGCCATAAAGAAAATCGGCTCGCAGATAGACCTTTTCACCGTCTGACGTGACGCCTTGCCGAACACCCCCTCCTGAAACTGGACAAGTAAAGTTCACTTTTAGGAGGGGGATTTTTTGCAAAAATGAGAAATCATCTTAAAATTGAATGAAGGTGTATGCCTTAAGTTTTCGTTTGATTTGGAGGATTTTTTATGGATTTGATAGCGCACAAAACTGAAGAGGGGCTTGAGCAAACTCTTTCGGAACATTTGAAGAACGTTGCCGAGCGTTCCTCTTTTTTTGCAGAAAGCTTTTGCAATGCAGATTGGGCATATTTTGCAGGTATGCTGCACGATTTGGGAAAGGCCGATTCTGACTGGCAGAAATACATTCGCGGTGAAAAGTCTACATCGGTGAATCATAGTGAAGCTGGTGCGCAGTTTGCCTATTCGAAGATGGATTCAAGAGATTTCTTTTCAAAAGTAATTCCGTATTTGATTGCAGGTCATCACGCAGGGCTTCCTGATTGGCATGAAGGAAGCGGCAACAGTTTGAAATCTATTCTTGAAAAATCGGATATTTCATATTTGGAGAAATTACTTTCAAATTCAAAATTGAAAGAAAATGTTGAATCTTTTTTGCCAAAGTCAATGCCATTCGGAAAAAACGATTTGAAAAAAGACAATCCGCAGGAGTTGCTTGAGCATTTTCATTTGTGGATACGAATGTTGTATTCCTGTCTTGTGGATGCTGATTTTCTTGACACCGAGCAGTTCATGCAATCTGAACAGTCTGGACTTCGTGGAAATTATGCAAGTCTTGAAGAGTTGAAGCAGCGGTTTGATGTTTTCATGGCGGAAAAGACAAAAAGTGCTCGTCCCTCCAAGATAAACGAAATCCGTTCTTCAATTTTGGAATCATGCAGAGAAAAAGGAAAACTTGAGCCCGGCTTTTTTTCGCTCAACGTTCCGACCGGTGGAGGAAAAACGCTGTCTTCTATGGCGTTCGCTCTTGAGCACGCTCTTGCGCATCAAAAAAAGAGGATAATCATGGCTATTCCCTACACGAGCATTATTGAACAGACAGCAAAAGTGTACAAATACGGAACAGATAATGATGATGAGATTGAAGAGTTCAAAAAGTCCGGCAAATGCCTTTTTGGCGAAGAAAATGTGCTTGAGCACCATTGCAATTTTGATTTTGACAAAGATGATGAGAATGGTATCCTTGCAAAACAAAAATTGGCTACTGAAAATTGGGACGCTCCGATTATCGTGACGACAAACGTTCAGCTTTTCGAGTCTCTGTTCAATGCACATTCGTCGTCATGCAGAAAACTGCACAATCTTGTCGATTCTGTGATAATCCTCGACGAGGCTCAAATGTTGCCGCCTGAATATTTAAAGTCAATTCTCTCTGTTCTGCGCGGCCTTGTGAAATGTTTTGGCGTTACTGTCGTTTTTTGCACAGCGACACAACCAGCTCTTGAAGGAAAAATAGGTTCTGATGTCGCCTCTTTTGATGGCGTTCCGGCCGATTCGATAACTCCTATTATCGATAATCCTGCAACATTGGCGGAGCAATTAAAGCGTGTTGAAATAAACACGGAGTACGCAAAAGAAAAAATGACGGATTGGCAGACTGTTGCTGATAAACTTTGTGAGTTTGAGCAAGTGCTTTGCATTGTTCAGACTAGAAAAGACTGTCGAGAACTTCATAGGCTTATGCCGGCGGGAACAATTCATCTCTCTGCATTGATGTGCGCGGAGGAAAGAAGCGATGTGATAGCTGAGATAAAAGAAAGATTGAGAGACGGAAAAACTTGTCGTGTCATAAGCACTCAGCTTGTTGAATGTGGAGTGGATATAGATTTTCCTGTTGTGTTTAGAGCTATTGCTGGTTTGGATTCTGTGGCGCAATCAGCAGGAAGGTGTAACCGTGAGGGAAAAATGGAATGTGGCACGGTTTATTTGTTTAATCCGCCGACAAATGTTCCAGCAGGACTTCTTCGTAAAGGTGCTGAAGTTACAAAAGAACTTTTAGAATTGCATGACTATACACTTTCTCTTACACCAGATTTGTATAAAGAGTACTTTACCAAATACTATAAATCTTTGAATGATTTTGATAAATGCGAGTTTGAAATTCGTATGCAGGCATATAAAGCAAATATCCGTAAAAACCGTGACGGTTGTCTACAGTTCAGAACATTGTCTGATAATTATCATTTGATTGATAATGCTTATCAGGCTACTGTCTATGTGCGGTATTGTTCTTCAAGAACTGGCAAAGACAACATCAATCTGTTAACAGCATTAGAAGTTTGTGAAATTGACAAGAGTCTTTTCAGAAAGCTTAATCGTTATTCAGTTAATTTGCCATTAAAAGAGATAAAAGAGCTTGTGAAAGAAGGACGGGTTCTTGAACCAATAGACGGTGTATTTATGCAGTCCTTAGATGATGCAAATTTATATCAAGCAGGTCTTGGCTTGGTTGCAGATTCTGTAAAATCATTTGAAACTTATATATTTTAGTTTTCTAGCTACGGCTTTTTGGTTGCTGTAAGCTTTCTGTTTTTTTATCCGAACGTGCTTTGGAATCCAGATGGAATAAAAACATAATGCTGAAACGAATTTCTCAAGACATAATAATACGCAACCGGTTTGCGGAACTCGTTTTTGATTTTTCAGGTGATGAGAGTTATACTATCAGCAGTTCTGAGGAGAAAAAGTAAATGAAAGAGTTTTTCGACAAGACTTTTTGCCTTGAAGTGTGGGGTGATTATGCTTGTTTTACAAGACCTGAAATGAAGGTAGAGCGCGTGAGTTATGACGTTATGACACCTTCTGCCGCACGTGCAATTTTTGAAGCGATTTTTTGGAAGCCTGCTTTTGAATGGAAGATAAAGAGTATCGAGGTCTTGAACCCCATCAAATGGATTAACCTTAGAAGAAACGAAGTCGGAGTTGTTGCTTCGGAAAATTCTGAAGGTTTTTGTGTGGATGAAATAGATTCTAGGGGGAGCCCTAAGTACAGGCAGCAGCGCGCTGGACTTTTTCTAAAAGATGTACGGTATCGCATTTATGCAGAATTGGCATACATTCCGGTGTCAAAGCGGAAATCGGATAGCCAAAAGAAATCCCAGGAATTGGATTTGTTCAGTTCTGTTGAGGAAAATGTTCATGAAAACGAAAATCCTGAAAAATACAACAGCATGTTTGAACGCCGTGCTAAAAAAGGTCAGTGCGTTTTCCAGCCGTATTTGGGATGTCGGGAATTCAGTTGTTTTTTTAAGCTTGTTGATACTGAAAGAGAGCCTGCAGTACCGATTCCTGAAACGCGCGATTTGGGCTTCATGCTCTACGACATGGACTATTCCGGCATAAAAAATCCCGAAAAAATCGGTCCCGACGATATCAAAGCGTGTTTCTTCCGTGCAAAACTGGAAAACGGCGTTGTGAATGTGCCCGATTGGAACAGCAAGGAGGTTTATCGATGATTTTACAAGCTCTTTATGATTATGCGCAAAGAAAAGGTGACGAACTTCCTGAAGACGGTTTTGAAGATGTAGAAATCAAATATCTCATAAAAATCCGTGAAGACGGCTCTCTTGTAGATTTGGTTTCTACCATTGAAGACAAGAAGGGGCATGTATATTCAAAAGTTCCAATGCGTGTTGCTCGAACTAGTTCCCCAAAAGCTTCTCTTTTGTTGGATAATGCTGAATACGTTCTGGGAATTCCAAAGCAAATAAAAGAAACTGAGCAAAACTACGAAGCTAAACAAAAGAAAGCTAATGAAAAGGCTTTGATTTGTAATGAGCTTTTTGTAAAAGAAATTGAAGGTCTACCCAATGAAATTTTAAACGAAAAAGAAATCAAAGCTGTAATTGCTTTTTACAGAAGCAACAGACAAAATGGATTTGATAAAATTTCTGCTTGCGAAAAGTGGGAAGAATGTCAAAAAACAACAGGAAACATTTCCTTTGTTCTAAACGGAGAGATGTCAATTATTCCTCAACTTGAAAGCATAAGGAAATATCAAAGAAAAATAACTGCTGCAAAAAGTGAAAGCGATGATGAGAATTCTGAAATTGTAAAAGGAGTTTGCTTGATAACAGGAGAAGAGTCTGTAATAGCCAGACTTCATTCGGCGACAAGCATAAGAAACTCTCAAGCAACAGCTCCTTTGGTTGGTTTCAACAAAGATTCGTTCCTATCTTATGGAAAAAAGCAATCTTATAACGCTCCTGTTTCCATAAAAGCGGAGGCAGGCTATACAAAAGCATTGAATTATTTAATTCATTCCAAAGACAACAAATTTTTGCTTGGTGAAGACACAATCGTTTTCTGGGCAGAAAAGAGAGATGCTGAGACTTTTGAGTCATCATTTTCTGCATTCTTTACAACTGATTTTGATGCCCCTGACAGAAATGTAAGAGAAGTAAAAAATCTTTTTGCTGCAGTTCAGACAGGCAAACTTGAATCAATAGATTCTAACTTTTATGTTCTTTGTCTTTCTCCGAATTCAGGACGTATTTCAGTACGATTTTGGGAAACTGGTAAAGTTGAAACGTTTGCAAAGAGAATAAAGCAGCATTTTGATGATTTTGAAATTATAAAGCCAGCTTTTGACGAAAAAGAGTATTTAAATCTCTATCAGATTCTTTCTTCGACGGCATTAGAACATAAGATGGAAAATGTTGCTCCGAATCTTATCGGTTCTGTCATGCAGTCTATTTTGAAAAAATTGCCATATCCAGCGACCTTGCAGCAGCAATGTATTCGCAGAATCAGAGCTGAACAGAGTGTAACGCGCGAACGTGCGGCAATTTTGAAGGCGTACATAACTCGCTTGAATCGGCAGAAAAATATAAAGGAGGTTTCTGTGGCATTGGACAGAAATAACACAAACAAGGGATATCTTTTAGGACGACTGTTTGCGGCTTTTGAAAAAGTTCAGCAGGAGAGCGCTGATACCGAATTGAACTCAACAATTACGGACAGGTTCTATGGAGCGGCGTCTACAAATCCTGTAACGGTTTTTACTCAGTTGATGCGCTTGAATCGCAATCACATGAGCAAACTAAAGTCCAAAAATCGTGGTCTTCAGATAAATCGCGATAAAGAAATAGGTGAGATTATGAATGCGATAGATTCATTTCCGGCTCACTTGGATTTGAATGAGCAGTCATATTTTGCAATTGGCTATTATCACGAGAAGCAGAGCTTCTTTGATAAGCAAAGTAAATCTGAAAACTCAGAAGGAGAAAAATAATATGGCAAAACTTGAAAAACGCTACGACTTTGTGTTGTATTTCGACGTTAAGGACGGAAATCCAAACGGTGACCCGGATGCTGGTAACCTTCCTCGTATTGATGCGGAAACTGGAAACGGCATTGTCACAGATGTGTGCCTCAAGCGGAAAATCCGCAATTATGTGCAGATTTCAAAAGGCGCAGAAGCCGGCTATGACATTTTTGTCAAAGAAAAAGCTGTGCTAAACAAAGAGATTGATGACATATATAAAGAATTGGGAATAAATGCTGATTCAAAGAACAAGGCAAAAGGTGCCGACGTTGAAAAAGGCCGAGCTGGAATGTGCAAAAAATTCTTTGACATTCGCACATTTGGAGCAGTTCTTTCAACGGGAGCAAACGCTGGTCAGGTTCGTGGTCCAGTGCAACTGACGTTTGCCCGTTCTGTTGAGCCTGTTGTTGCTTTGGAGCATAGCATCACACGAATGGCTGTTACATCGGAAGAAGAATCGGAAAAACAAGGTGGCGACAATCGAACAATGGGACGCAAATACACGATTCCATACGGATTGTACAAGGCATACGGTTTCGTCTCTCCTCATTTCGCTTCAAGCACTGGCTTTTCAACGGAAGATTTGGATGTGCTTTGGGATGCACTGACGCAGATGTTTGAGCTTGACCACTCGGCAGCCCGTGGACTCATGACGACCAGACGGCTTGTAATTTTTGAGCATCAAACTGCACTTGGCACAAAACCTGCTGACGAGTTGTTCAACCGCGTGAAGTGCGAGCATACAGGAAACGTGCCTGCCCGCGATTTTTCTGATTACACGATTTCACTTGACGGAAATCCGTTGTCGGAAATAAAGACTGTTGTGGCGCTTTGATGTACGCAGAATCCGACTACCTGCTTCTGAGCGGTTTGCAGCATCTAAAGTTTTGCCCACGCCAGTGCGCTCTTATCCACACAGAGCAGGTTTGGTCTGAAAATTTCTTCACCGCCGAAGGCCACGTCCTGCACGAGAAAGTGCACAGTGGCATCGGCGAATCCAGGCGGGTAGTGCGGATTGAGAGGGACTTGAAAATTGCCTCCAGCGTCCTCGGAATCACGGGATGCACCGATGCTGTGGAATTCTACAAGGACGGGAAAATCGTTCCTGTTGAGTACAAGCACGGCGAGCCTAAGGAAGATTCCTGCGATGAAGTTCAACTTTGTGCGCAGGTTCTCTGCCTTGAGGAAATGCTCAAATGCAGAATCGACGAGGGGGCGCTCTTCTATTTCAAGAAGCGGAAGCGGATTTCAGTTCCGATTACGGAAGAGCTTCGAGAGGAGACTATTTCGCTTGCGAAAAAATTCCACGAGCTTGTCGAGTCTGGCGTTACGCCGGAGGCTGTCTATACGAAAAGATGCGGAAGCTGTTCTTTGACAGAATGCTGCTTTCCCGAATCTGCCGGCAAGGGCAAATCCGTATCGGGGTACATGAAGCGGCAGCTAGGGAAGGAAATCGGCTCCGCCGATTTTTGAGGAGGCGCAATGCAGCGATTTTTGAACACATTGTACATAACGACTCAGAAGACGTATCTTCATAAAAAAGGCGAAGCCGTCGAGGTGATTGTGGACGACGAGGTGAAGGCTTCCGTTCCCATGATAAATCTCGACAGCATTGTGTGCTTCGGGAATATTTATGTCAGTCCGTTCCTGCTTGGTTCGGCTCCTGAGCACAACATAACGATAAGTTTTTTGGACGAGCAGGGGAAATTCCTCGCCCGCGTGCAGGGGCCTGTGGCCGGCAATGTGCTACTAAGGAAAGCACAGTATCGTGTTTCGGATGACGAATCTAAATCGGCTTTTGTCGCCAGATTCTTCATCATTGGAAAAATTTCGAATCAATGCACGGTCTTGAAGCGAGCTGTCCGCGACCACAGAGACAAAATCGATTTGGAGCGGGTTCAGAATGCAATCGACGTCCTGTCCGGAAACATTCGGAAGGTGGAGAACGAGACCGATTTGGAGAGAATCCGGGGAATCGAGGGGGACTCCGCTGAAACGTATTTTTCTGTTTTCGACGAATTGATTACGGCGCAGAAAGACTGTTTCAGATTTGAAGGGCGGAACCGCAGGCCTCCGCTCGACAATGTGAATGCGATGCTTTCGTATGTGTACACTCTTCTTTACCATGACATGGTAAGCGCGTGCGAAGTTGTCGGGCTGGATCCCGCCGTCGGTTTCCTTCACAGGGACCGTCCTGGAAGGCTGAGCCTCGCGCTTGACTTGATGGAAGAATTCAGGGCTTCTTTTGCGGACAGGCTCGTTCTCTCGCTGATTAATCGCGGGGAGATTACGGCGAAGCAGTTCGAAAAAAGCGCAAGCGGAGCCGTTTTGATGGATGATTCCGCCAGAAAGACTCTCATAGGGGCTTATCAGGAGAAAAAGAAGACAGTCCTGACCCATCCGTATGTTGATAAGAAAATGTATTTGGCGATTTTGTTCCAAACACAGGCTCGGCTGTTGGCGAGGTTCATTCGCGGAGACATAGACGGATATCCGGTGTTCATCTGGAAATAGGAGGCGTTTTATGATGATGCTTGTGAGCTACGATGTCGCCCGTGACGAAAAAGGTGAGAAGCGGCTTCGACATGTTGCTAAAATCCTTGAAAACTACGGGCAGCGCGTGCAGTATTCTGTTTTCGAGTGCCTTGTTGAGCCTTCTCAGTGGGTCGAGTTGAAGTCGAAACTGCTGAGCGAGATTAATCCCGATTACGACAGTCTCCGCTTCTACTCGCTCGGAGCGAACTGGCAACGTAAAGTGGAGCATGTCGGTCAGAAGAAGTCTATGAATCTTCAAGACGATGTCCTGATTCTCTGAATTTTTGCTCGTCTGTAAATGCTGATGTCTCTTTTTTTTAAAGAGATATGAATTGAAACTTGCGAACCTACAGTGAACATGTTTTGGGATGTCTTGTTTCTGCGGTTTTTCCTTTGTTTTTTTGTAAAAAAACAGGGGTTCGCAAAATCCGTGTTCTTTTCCCTTTCCCAGCAATGCTGTAAACTATATGCCGTCGCACCCTCACGGGTGCGTGAATTGAAACGCGCCCGACTTGACGTCGTTTACAAGCCCCTTTGCGTCGCACCCTCACGGGTGCGTGAATTGAAACACGCAGAAAGCGAACGCGCTGCCGATTCGGATTGTCGCACCCTCACGGGTGCGTGAATTGAAACATCGAGTCCGTGAACACGGTCATCTGCACGATAAGGTCGCACCCTCACGGGTGCGTGAATTGAAACTCAAGCCCCTCGGGGACGCGAACGTAGAGGGCACGTCGCACCCTCACGGGTGCGTGAATTGAAACTCTTTTACCGTTCCCGAAAATTATACGGGTGGATGTCGCACCCTCACGGGTGCGTGAATTGAAACTTGACGAGACGGTAAGATGAGCGGGAAGCGTGACGTCGCACCCTCACGGGTGCGTGAATTGAAACAATTCTCGGGGGTGGGACGCCGGAACCGCTGAAGTCGCACCCTCACGGGTGCGTGAATTGAAACCGTTTTGGACGCGAGAAGCGAGAACGCGAAACAGGTCGCACCCTCACGGGTGCGTGAATTGAAACATTTTGACGGGTGAAAAAATTTTTTTGTTGTCAAGGTCGCACCCTCACGGGTGCGTGAATTGAAACTTGCCGTCAGCGGAAAGCGCCCTTTCGGCGCGGTCGCACCCTCACGGGTGCGTGAATTGAAACTGAAAAAACGCATTGACCGCGATAAGGGCGACGAGTCGCACCCTCACGGGTGCGTGAATTGAAACCTGTTTGGTTTAAAAAGAGGGACTACAGCGACGTCGCACCCTCACGGGTGCGTGAATTGAAACCGTATAGAAAGCCGTCAAGTTATCCCACGACCGAGGTCGCACCCTCACGGGTGCGTGAATTGAAACCTTTTACTAACCATTTTTTACCCCCCGCCCGGCTTGTCGCACCCTCACGGGTGCGTGAATTGAAACCAAACTGATTTCTTCTACTAACCATATTCATTCAGTCGCACCCTCACGGGTGCGTGAATTGAAACAAAGAGGGGCTGACGCACAGAAAAACTGTTCGTCGTCGCACCCTCACGGGTGCGTGAATTG